>CAZRCZ010000019.1:0-105966 GCA_964598765.1 uncultured Candidatus Sumerlaeota bacterium
ACCCCCAACCCCCGGTTTTGGAGACCGGTGCTCTGCCAGTTGAGCTACTGGCCTAAGTCGAACTTGAGATTATGCCTTTCGTTTCAAGGCTTGTCAAATAAATTTTAATCCCCGAAAAAAGCGATCTTCGGGGTCTGATTTTGCCTCCCCAAATTCGGCGACGCGCCTTCGGTGGAATTTCAGATTCGCGCGTCGAGCGAAACAAAAATCCGGAAAAGGCGCGGGGCCTTTTCCGGATTTTTTTGGGTGGGTGTTTCCGTTCTCCACTGGAGAACGCCACAGGAAAAAGGAGACTTCTTCAAAAGCGAGGGAAGAAATCTTACCTTTTCATTGTCAACCCAGTCACGGCTGACAAGCCGGATTATCGTGCGGCGTCGCGGAGGTTTCAAGCCTTTTTTCAGCAAAAATTCGACGATTTCGTCTCGGTTTCGCTTTTTCTTCATTATTCGTTGAATTTACTTGCTTTACAATTGTAAACTGTTCGTGGTGATAATCGGGCCGCCCGACGAAGTTCAAACGAATTTTGTAGCGGTTGGCGATGGATTTGATGTCTCCCAAGACTTCTTTTTCGAGGTAACTCTTGATTTGCGAATGGACTGCAACCTCGACCGATTCGACGGTCTCCCCCTTGTTTAGCTCATCCAAGAGACCATACTTAATCAATTTCCACGTCTGCGCCTCTCCTAAAATTTTCCCGGTCCCCTCGCAATAGGGGCATTGGCGATAGATGCTGTGGGCAAGGCTCATTCTGACACGCTTACGTGTCATTTCGACCAATCCGAACTCGGAAAAGCTTGTCATTGCGTATTTTGCGTTATCCCGCTTGAGACAGGATCGGAGTTCCCGCAGGACCTGTTGTTGGTGTTCGCGATTGGTCATGTCAATAAAATCCATGACGACCAATCCCCCCAAATCGCGTAAACGAAGTTGGCGCGAAATCGCCTGACATGCCTCCAAGTTCGTCTTGAGAATGACTTCGTCCTGATCGTCTTTCCCGACGTATTTGCCGCTGTTGACGTCAATGGCGGTCAGGGCTTCGGTTTCGTCAATGACGATGGCTCCGCCGCTCTTGAGCCAGACTTTGCGCCGCAGAGCCTTCTGAAATTGTTTCTCGACTTCGAACACGTCGAAAATATTTTTGGAGCTTTCGAATAGATGAATGCGCTCGACAAGCCTCGGCGCCATGGCCTCGCATGCTTGAACCAAATTTTTTATCTCGATTTTGGAATCAATCAGGATTTCGTCCACGTCGTTGCGCAGGGTGTCGCGAACCAAGCGTTGCAAAATGTTGGATTCGTCGGAGATCAGCGACGGCGCGTTGAGCCGAAGGTTTTTCTTCAGCATCGTTTTCCACTGTCCCTGCAACGCCTCGAAATCCTCCCGGATCGCGGCCTCGTCCTCCTCCAGTCCGGCGGTGCGGATGATGAACGCGCCTGAATCCGGAGGAAAACTTCTCAAAAGATCGCGCAACCGGCGGCGTTCCTCCGGATCGCCGATCTTGCGCGAGACTCCCCCTTGGTGCTCCGAGAAGGGCATCAACACCAAATAGCGTCCCGGAATCGAGAGATAACTGGTGATGCGCGGACCTTTTTCTTTGAGCGGTTCCTTGACGATCTGAACGAGAATGCTGTCGCCGACGCGCAAGGGCCGGGCGGAACGCGCCGGAAGAATCCCTTCCTCCGGTTCCTCGGCTTCGGCATCCGGCAGAATCGGCGGCGGGATGAATTCATCGTCATCCTCCTCGTTCCATTCCTCCTCGGCAGACTTGTCCTCTTCCTGCTTGGTGGTCGCGGGACGGAACCGCTCCGGACGTCCCCGCTCGGGAAGCGCATACTCCCGCAGAACGTCGGAGAAATGGAGAAAGGCGTTGCGCTCCATGCCGACGTTCACGAACACGGCTCGCAAGCCGGGAACGATGGCCTCGACCCTCCCCTTGTAAATGTTGCCGAGAATGGAACGGGCGGCGGATTGTTCGACGAACAATTCGACCAGTTGGCCATCCTCCAGAATGGCGACGCGGATGTCGGTCGCCTCGACGTTGATCAGAACCTGTTTGTGCATAAAAACTGCTCGGTCTGCTCCTTCAAAAGAAATTTGGCGTGACCGGAATTTGCGAAGGGTGGAAAACGAATCGCCGTTTTTCAGCAATGAAAAATCGGACGGTTCCGGATGCAAGGATTCGGAAGCGGCCCCAGACGATTTTCGTCTTGACCAATCCCGAACTCGATTGTTGTGAAACTTTCGGCTTTCTTGAGCCGACTCAACTCCACCTTGGGGTTGATTTCAAAAACTTCGTCCCTGCAGACGACAACACCGGCGCAAATGTTCTCCGGGAACCAACCACTTGGGGCTTGCATTGCGGCGCGGATCAAAAAATAAATATCGCGCTCGAAAACACCCCGAGGGACGGAACCCGTCGGTCACGGATAGGATTGAATCCTAAAATCCGTGGGAATTGCAAGGAAAATCAACGATCGGGCGTGATTCCCCGATTTCCAACGCCGATGGAAAGATGGAAAACACGATGGAGACAGGGCCGCTCGAATGGGCGAAAAAGGAATAACTTTTGTAGCAAACGCCCCGTACGCCTAGATCAATTCAGGGAATTACGTAGCCTCGACCCCTTGCAACGCAGAGATGTCGGAAGCCGATGCAGACCGAAGGTCTGAAGCATCGTAGACGAGAGCGCGGCCCTACAGGCCGCTTCGCCGGCGCAGACGAAGACGCCAACGGCGTCCCGGAACACAGCCCAATGGTTGCCGAGCGGAGTGAGGCTACCTTGGGTCCCTCCGACGCCAATCACCCCAACCCCAAACGGGGTTGCGGAATTCTGTGGTTAGAGACCGGGCGCATACCACAATCGTTTGTGATTGAGCCAGATTTGATAATCCGGTCATTCTCAGCCGCCGTAGCGGCGGAATAATCCCAGCCCCGCTCATAAGAGCGGGGAGGATGTCTCCTCAAAAACTCCCAAGGCCCATCGGGGCGGCATAAATCCCCTTCCCCTCAAACAATTGGGGTATGCGCTCTCCCCGTCCCCCGCGTTGCAATTCCATGCGGTTCGTGGTAACAAGGATTCAGGGATTCAGGGGGCGTCGCTGCTCTCCGCTGGATTCGGTGGTGCGATTCCCGATTCGCATTGATGATGGAATCACACGGAGCCAAGGTCGTTCCAATGACCGAAAAGCGAATTACTTTTGCAGTAAACATCCCCAAGGTCTCAAGGTCTTCCCCAAGGTTTCCTAAGCATGGCTCTCTATTATGAAACGTATCAGCCGTAAGCAGATCAACGACTGGCTCTTAACGTTTAGAGAGAATCCAAATGCCGCCTTCAATTTAGGCTCGTGCTACGTATATGGTATTGGATTTAGAAAAAATTACAAAAAAGCCCTTCGCTTCTATAAGATGGCGGCATCTGGCACGGACGGAGATGCCGAATATAAAGTCGCCATGTTTTATAAATACGGTAAGGGCACAAAGCAAAGTTCAAAGCGATACCTACAATGGCTTAAGCGCGCCGCAGATCTGCGTTGTCCTTATGCTTTATCCGATCTCGGGAATTCCTACAAAGATGGTGATGCGGGTATCAAGAAGGATGAGCGTCGAGCATACCTCTTGTATCGCGACGCGGCGCGTGCTGGACACTACGGGGGATGGCACAACCTCAGAATATGTTATGAGTACGGGATCGGCACGAGGAAGAATTGGGCGCTTGCCAAGAAGTGCCATGCCAATGCGAGACGGTTAGAGAAGAAATACAACCAAAAGAGAAATCGCGATCTAAACATTATTGTGACGTCGTAAACTGACCGATGAATCGGAATCATAGGCGGGAGCAAGGGGGAGTTTACTATATTAGTAATTCGCCTTTCCTTCATGTGGACGCCGGTAGCTCCAGTTCGTTTCCATCATCTTCCGCGCTCCGCTCTTCATCCTGTAAATCTCGTTCATCCTGTCCAATAATTCCCCGCGATCTCCGCGCCTTCGAGCGAGATTCGTTTTCCTGATCCGTGTTTTTTTCGCGTCCTTCGCGGGCAAAAATCTCCTGCGTGCCTCTGTGTCTTCGTGGTGATTTCTCTTGATTAAGGTCCAATAAGTGCCCCCAAGGGTCCGCAAGGGAATCGTTCTCCCGCTCCCCTCATTTCATCCTCATCCCCGCGTGGCGACACTCCGCCCGCTCCGCCGATCTCTCCCCCGTTCGACTGAAACTCTGATTCATTATTTTTTCGCCTTTCGCCCTTCGCCTTTTCCTCATGGATCTTACTAACCTTTCCTCCGCCGTCTCCCTCGCCGAGACGATTCTTCTCCGCTGGCTCAACGATCGCTCCGCCGATCCCGTCCCAAACGTCGCGGACCTCGACTCCGCCGCCCAAGCCCTCTGGCGACTCACCGCCATCCGCAAAACTCTCGCCGCCCTGCACTCTTCCTTTCCCGTCCCCGAATGCGAAAAAACTTTTGGCGAGATGTTCCCGTCTCCCCCCGGGTTCGTAATTGATGACTCCGACGGCGAAGAGTATGACGACGATGGCAACCTCAAGGATGACAACGAGTCCGACGACGAATCCGACGACAACCCGGACGACCCCTTCCCGCCGCCTTCCCCCAATCCCTCATCCCCCAATCCTCCTCCAACTCCGCGATCCAATCCGCGTGCATCGGCGTCCAGCGGCGGTTCCCATTCTCAAATCTCCGATCCGCCTCCGTCCCCCTCCATCCGCGGGTTCAATTTTCACCCTTCGCCTTCCGCCTTTCGCCTTGTCTCGGTCCCCGCCTGCGCCCTCTCATTCCCTCCCGCATCCCCTCCTATCCTTCTCCTTCTCATACTCCTTCTCAAAACCCAAATCCTCAAATCTCAAATCCAACTTCCTCCTCCGACTCACAACCCAATCCGCGCGCATCGGCGTCCATGGGCGGTTCGTGTTCTCCAATCCTCCGTCACCTTAAATCCTCTCTCCGTCATTCTTTTTCATTCTTCAGCCCTCATCCTTTATCCTTTCCTCTACCCCTTCCTCCGTATTCAATACGGCCAACGGACACCAGACCTGCATCGGCTTCTTCTACAGTCAAAATACGAACTCGGAAGGAGTTGTCCCTGAAAAATTGGCGCGCGCTGGGCGCTCCCTTGCGTCCTCGCGTCGTTGCGTTTAATTCTTTGGAAAATTCAGCTGACGGTTTCCGCGATTCCCTCCTGCTTCGGACCGATGATTCTCTCCACTTCGCATCAGAATTTATCGAGAATCTCACCGTTCGCTAAACATTCGTCGGCATGTTTGATAAGCTGAACAAGAAAGCGGAAAAATGAACGGGAATTCCATGAATCGCATCCGACACTTTTCATATTTGCTCCTTCTGATCGGACTGGGTCAACCGCAGGATACTTTCGCCCGGCCCGTGGATCAGATCGAGCATCTCATTGTCATCTATGAGGAGAATTGGAGTTTCGATTCGCTTTACGGCAATTTCCCCGGCGCGAACGGACTCGCCAACGCCGGAGAGACCGTGAAGCAAATGGATCGAACCGGCCAGCCCTACAAGGTTCTTCCGGTCTGCGACCCGTGCGCCTTCATGCCGCCGGACCTTCCCTCGATACCCTTCGACCTATCGAAGTATCTCGCGCCGAACGGTAAAACCCGCGACCTCATCCATGAATTTTACCGCGAGCAGTATCAGATCAACGGCGGAAAGATGAATCGGTTCGTCGCGTTCAGCGACGCCGTCGGTTTGACGATGAGCTGGTTCGACGCGACCGACATGCCGGAGGGAAAACTCGCCCGCGAGTTTGTTCTTTGCGACAATTTTTTTCATTCCGCCTTCGGCGGTTCGTTCCTGAATCACTTCTTTCTGATTTCGGCGCGCGCGCCGGTCTGGCCGAACGCCCCCGCCGACGCGCTTCCCAAACTTGATGCCGACGGTTACGTCACAAACAAACCGAACGTCAACTTTCTGCGATTCGCCGTCAACACGACGCATTCCACCTATCAACCCCATTCCCCGAAGTTCGACGCCGCGCATCTCCTGCCGCCGCAGACATTCCCGACGATCGGCGACCGCTTGAACGAAAAGGGAGTCGCGTGGGTGTGGTATTCGGGAGGTTGGAACGACGCCATCGCCGGCCATCCCGACGCCACGTTCCAGTTTCATCATCAGCCGTTCGCCTATTTCAAAACCTACGGCGACGGAACTCCCGGCCGCGCGGAACATCTCAAGGACGAACAGGAATTTCACGCCGCTCTCAAGGGGGGCAATCTTCCGGCGGTCTGTTTCGTCAAGCCGGTCGGGTTGGAGAACGAGCATCCGGGCTACGCCGATCTGGTCACCGGACAACAGCACGTCGCCGATTTGGTCCATGAAATTCAGGCGAGTTCCGTCTGGCCGAAGTGCGCGATCATCGTCACCTACGACGAAAACGGCGGACGATGGGACCACGTCGCGCCCCCGAAGCGGGACATGTGGGGTCCCGGCTCGCGCGTGCCGACGATTATCATTTCACCTTTTGCGAAAAAAGGATTCGTGGACCACACGCTCTACGAAACCATTTCCATCCTCCGCCTCATCGAACTGCGCTGGGGGTTGGAACCGCTGAATCAGCGCGACGCTCAAGCCGATCCTCTCAGCAACGTGTTTGAATTCGGGAAATAGGATTGTTCATCGCGAGCGGCGTTGAATCCTTGCCCGCGGACTAAATAAAAAGCCCCCGTCCGTGATGGGACGGGGGCTGAACCGTAACAATTTTGCTGTCCGGCCTAACCGCTTCCCGCGACCGCTTTGGGTAGATAGAACAAGGGAAGATAGAGGGCGATGACGATGCCGCCGACCAACGTTCCCAAGCAGACGATCAAAATCGGCTCAAGCAACGCCGTGAGACCGTCCACCATGTCCTCGACTTCGCGCTCATACGCCTCGGCGACCTTGGTGAGCATCTGGTCAATCGCGCCCGTCTCCTCGCCGACGGCGACCATGTGATAGACAAGCGGCGGGAAAATTTTGCACTGCGAAAGAGGCTCGTGGATCGTGTCGCCATCCTTGACGCTCTGATAGACCCTTTCCATCGCGCGGGCGACGACCTCGTTGCCCGACGAATCGCGGGTGATGTCGAGCGCCTGCAAAATCGGCACGCCGGCAGTGATCAGCGTCGAGAGAGTCCCGGCGAACCGGGCAATGGCCGACTTCTGGAAGAGGGTTCCGAAGACTGGGACCTTCAACTTAAGCGTGTCGAAAATGAATTTGCCCCGTTTGGTCTTGTTGATTCGCTGGACAACGAAAATAATCAACGCCAGACCGATAATGACGTAGTGAGTCTTGTGAATGAGGATGTCGGAGGCGTTGACGAGGAACTGCGTCGGAGCGGGAAGTTCGGCGTGCAAATCCGTGAAGATGGCGACGAACTTGGGAATGATCTTGATCAGAATAAAGCCCACGATTCCCGCCGCCAGAAACAAAACAACGATGGGATACATTAGCGCCGAGCGGACTTTGCTGATGAGCGCCTGCCGCTTTTCCAAGAACGTGGCGATCTTGTTCAGCACGACTTCGAGCACGCCGCCCAGCTCGCCGGCACGGACCATGTTGACGTAGAGCTTGTCAAAGACTTTGGGATATTTGCTGAACGCGTCGGACAGCGAGGAGCCGGATTCGATGTCCTTGGCGATCTGCGTGATTTTCTCCTTGAAGAGAACGGACTCCACCTGCTCGCGCAGGATCGTGAGGGAACGGATGATCGGCAGACCGGCGTCAATCAGGGTGGCCAACTGCCGCGTGAAGGTCATGACGTGCTTGCTTTTGATCCGATGGAAAAGAATCCGAAGGCCGGGGAGGGCCAAAAGGTCCATCTCGCTCGCCTTGGCTTTGTGGGGCGTGACCTTAAGGGGGTAATACCCCATGTCGCGCAATTTTTCGATAATGACGTCCTCGTTGCCGGCGTCAATGATGCCTTTGACTTGTTTGCCCTGCTTGTCGAGAGCTTCATACATGAATTCAGCCATGGAAAAACACCTCCCTCAAAGGAGATCGCCGCTTGGGGCTGGGTGAATTATAGAACCGCGCCCCATCTAAAAGGAAAGGAAAAAATTCGGGAAATCGGGATTCATGATGGGGTGGAGATCAACCCGCATGAACAGGGGCGATATTCGCCGGGGTTCGGGGGGCAACGTGGTTTTCCGAGGATTCCTTGGGCGACAAGTTGACGTTGACGTTGGTCGGTTCCTGTTCCCAAAAGCCTTCGCCGAGAATTCCCAAAATGGGGAACAAAAACAGGAACGTGCCCACGATGTCCAGAATTCCCCAAACGCTGATGCTTCTTGACGTCGTGCGGGTGGATGTTTCATACCCCTTTTTGCTGACCATCACCGATGCTTCGGCCCGACGATGAATCGTCGTTTGAACGGGCGTCGTGCCCACCCGCTCCCCATTGATGGTCACTTCGGCCCCAGAAGGGTCGGAGGAGACGCTGAACGGTTGTCGGCTGGAGACGAACAACGAACATCCGGTCATCTGGACCGAAAGACAAACCAAGAGAACAAGGGCAATGCCCCTGTAGGCGGTCAATCGGTTTTCAGATTTTTCAGGATGGGTTACTATGCTCATGGGATGAATCCTCTTTTCCGTCGAAGTTGAGGCGAACGGCAATGATGCGCCGTCGGACATTGAACGACATTATTTCTTGCACGGACGATTCGATTTGGCAAGGAGACAATCAGCATCGGGGCGATTCTCAACTCGCTACAAGTTTCCAGCGCCCGATTGCGGAGCAAGGGAAACACAAATCAATCTCTTTGTGCTCTTTGCACCTGCTTCGTGACTTCGTGTTTTGTCCTTATTCACTTTGCATTCCGCCACCGAACTTTGACGAAATCCACCGTCATCATCGGACTGACGTCGTAACCCTCCAAATCGGGATCGCAAAGATAGGGTTGCGTGTAATGGTAAATCGGTATGATCGGCATGTTTTCCATCAGATAATTTTCGGCGTCGTGAACGGCCTGACGCCGCTTTTGCGGATCGCGTTCCGATCTGACATTCCGGACCAGATCGTCGTATTTGGGATCGCGCCATTGCGCGTCGTTGTTGCCCGATTGCGAGATGAAAATCTCCAGAAAATTGATCGGGTCGGCCAGATCGGCGACCCATCCGTGGCGCGCCAGCTCGAAATTCCCTTTGTGCCGATTTTCGACCACGACCTTGAATTCCTGATTCTCCAGCGCGATCTCGACCCCGAGATTTTTTTTCCAGTTTTCCTGAAGGACTTGGGCGATGGCTTCATGCAGATCGGTCGTGTTGTAGAGGTAATGAATTTTCGGGAATCCCTTTCCATCGGGGTAACCGGCATCGGCCATGAGTCTCCGCGCTTCCTCGAATTGCGCGTCCTTGAAGAAGTCATCCGGCGGTCCGGAATAAAGCTGAGGCGGCACGAAACGCAAGGCCGCCTTTTCTCCCGCCCGGCTGACATTCTTCACGATGGCCTCGCGGTCAATCGCCAATGCCAGCGCGCGCCGAACTCGAACATCGGCGAACATTGGCAGTTTCATGTTGAAGACCAGAAAATAAGTTCCGAGTTGGGGCAGGATCCGGAGCGATTTTCCTTTTTTCAATTGATCCAAATCGGGGCGCGGAGCGGAATAGGTCGCGTCGAGCTCGTGGTTTTCAAAGGCGATCCGCTCGGTTGCTTCGGTGTCAATGAAACGCAACGTCACTTTTTTTAGGCCGACGTTGGCCGAATTCCAGTAGCCGTCGAATTTTTCCGCCACGAGCGCGTCTCCCGTGGCGAAACGGGCCAACTTAAACGGTCCGTTGCCGACGTAGGTTTCCGTCTGCAACGCCCAGTTGGGATTGGCCCGATCCGCCGATTTACAGATGGCGTAATAGCTCTGGTGCGCCATCAATTCGGGGAAAAACGAAATCGGGTCCTTGAGCCGGACGCGCAGATGATCCGGCGCGACAACCTCCACGCCGACCGATTTTCGATCCTTGTTCTTTCCCTCGTAAAAATCCTGTGCGCCGTCAATGTAGTAAAGCATGTAGGCGTATTCAGAGCCGAACTCCGGCTTCAACATTCGATCCATCCACGCGTAGGCGAAGTCCTCCGCCGTCACCGGTTGGCCGTTGGTCCATCTGGAACTCCGGAGCTTGATGTCGTAAACGCGACCGTCTTCGGAAACGGTCCAACTCTCCGCCAGATCTGGATAAGGTTTGCCCAGCGCGTCGAGTTGGGTCAGGCCGCGTTGCAAAACCATAATGGCGCGCCCCGAAACCGTATCGGTAATCAGGCTTGGATCGAGGCTCTTCACGTTCCCGCCGCAGTTGAGAATGACCTCGCCGTCGGCTTTGCGTTGGGCGAGTTGATCGGCGTGACATGCGGCGAGGGCGAAAATCGCCGTCGTCACGATCAAGCGTCCGGCAAGCCAAATCCTCTCTCTCGTCTTCTTGGCGTCCTTTGCGTCTTGGTGGTTTTTGGGTCTTAGTAGAATCAATCGCGCAAACCATGAACTGCTGGAAATTTCATCGGTGGGCAACTTATCATAGGGCGGAGCGAATTGAAAGAATCTCACGATGACCGCGACTCAAGAAGCCATCGCCCGATTGACCGACGACCATCCTCTCACGGACGAAATGGCCGGGCGCGTCGCCGAGGAGATTCTCGCCGGAAGCGCAACCCCCGCGCAAATCGCCTCGTTCCTCACCGCTCTGCGAATTCGCGGCGAGCAGGCGGGGCATCTTCTCGCCTTCGCCCGGACCCTGCGCGACCACGCCACGACGGTTCCCGTCAAGGACCGCGAGAATCTCGTGGACACCTGCGGAACGGGAGGGGACCACTCCGGCACGTTTAATATTTCCACGACGGCGGCGCTGATCGCCGCCGGAGCCGGAGCGCGCGTCGCCAAGCACGGCAACCGCGCGATCACCGGAAAATGCGGAAGCGCGGACGTCCTCAAGGCGCTCGGCGTCAACGTGGAAATGTCCCCCGCGGTCGCGGTTCGGTGTTTGAACGAAGCCGGATGCTCGTTTTTCTTCGCTCCCTCGTTTCACGGGGCAATGCGTCATGCCGGTTCCGTCCGGCGGGAGATCGGCATCCGGACGATCTTCAACATGCTCGGTCCCCTCTGCAATCCGGCGGGAGCGTCTCGGCAACTGATCGGCGTTTATGATCGAAAATTGATCGGAATGTTTGCCGACGTTTTGCTCCGCCTTGGTTCAGTCCACGCCTTGATCGTGCATGGAAGCGACGGACTTGACGAAATAACGACGACGGGTCCGACCGACGTCGCCGAGGTCAAGAATGGAACGATCAAAGCCGATAAAATAACACCGGAGGCTTTGGGTTTGAGCCGCGCGAGCGCCGAGCAATTGCGCGGCGGAACCGCCGAGGAAAACGCCGAAACGATCCGCGCCATCCTTCGGGGAGGGAAAGGCCCCAAACGCGACATCGCCGAGCTGAACGCGGCGGCGACTCTCGTGGTCGCCGGAAAAGCGGATGCTCTGGCCGAAGGGCTTGCGCAGGCGCGCAAGGCCGTTGATTCCGGCTCCGCGTCCGCGACGTTGCAAAAATTGGCCGAGCTTTCCAATCGGGATTGAACCGCATGAACATCATGGAGCAAATCCTGATTTACAAAAAGGAATTCGTCGCCGAAGCCAAACGCGCCGTTTCTTTGGAAAAGGTCCAACGCCGCGCGGAGAAGGCGCCTCCTACGCGCGGTTTCGCCCGCGTTTTGCGCGGAACCCGCGACGCGATCGGAAACAGAAAAATCCAATCCACCTTGCGCGTCATCGCCGAAATCAAACGGGCATCCCCCAGCAGGGGAGTGATTCGCGCCAATTTTGATCCCGCCGCAATCGCCCGATCCTACGAGGCGGGGGACGCATCGGCGTTGTCGGTCCTGACGGACGAAAAATTTTTTCAAGGCTCGCTCGATTGCCTCGTCCAAGCCCGCAAAGCCAGTTCGCTTCCCATTCTCCGCAAGGAATTCATGATTGACCCCTATCAAGTTTACGAGGCGCGCGCCGCTGGCGCGGATTGCATTCTGCTCATCGCGGGTCTTCTGCCTTGGTCGAAACTTGCGCGTCTGCGCAATCTCGCCAAGAAACTTTCGCTCGACGTTTTGCTCGAAGTCCATCACGCCGAGGAAATCGTGCCCGCCCTCGCCATCAAACCCGACGCGCTGGGGATCAACAACCGCAATCTTTGGAGCGAGAATCTCAAAACCGACCTCTCGCAGACCGAACTTCTCATGGACCGCGTTCCCCCGCGTCAGACGCTCGTCAGCGAAAGCGGGATCCGCGACCGCTATGACGTCGAACGGTTGAAACTCCTCGGCGTGGACGCGATTCTCGTCGGCGAGCATCTCATGCGCGAGCGCGACCCGGGCGCGGCGATCCGGACCAAGTTGGGAATCGGGAAATCATGACGGTGCGCGTCAAAGACCGATGTGCCATCCGAGCCGCGACCCTAAGGGAGGGTCCAATGCGCGATCTCTCGGCGGCTGAGGAAATTCAGGGACTGGCTCGCGGGGGTCCGTCCGCGTGCCTGTCCCTCGAATTTCCAAGTGAGACGCGCGCATGACGACGCCCGCGCTCCCCTTCTTCCTTCCTCTTCTCCAATTTGAGGGGATGGAGGGAAATCAAATCCTCGATTATTTCAACAACCTCTATTTTCGTTACGGCGGATTCGGCGTCCTTCTGATCGTGATTCTTTTTTTGCTCCGTCTTCTGATTCGCTCGGCGGTGAACAAGCGCGTCAAATCCATTCACGCCGACGGCATGGGGTTTATGGACGTGGAGCAAATGAGGAAGAAGGGATTGATCACCGAGGAGGAATACAAAGGGGTCCGCAAGCGGCTCGCCGAACGCCAGTTGAAACAGATGAAAGAACAAGAGGAGAGCAAAAAGACCGTCGAGCTTCTTCACGCCGTCGAGATGAATCCCGAACTGGCGAGGACGTTGATCCCGATCGAGTCAAAGCCAAATCCGCCTTCTCTGCAATCAGCGGCAATTAAATCGCCTCCTTCACCTTCCTCTTCAAATCCTTCTCATTCTCCTTCTCCATCTTCCCCCCCACCTCCTACATTCTCCACTCCCTCCACCGCTGAACAATCCTCTGAAATCGTCACCCCCGGCGATCCTCTCTCCGATCCGCGCTACTTAAAAAAAATCGCCCCGTCCCCGGCTTCGACGGAAAAATCAAAGAAATCAAAAGACTTGGAAGACCTCTTCGCCAAGGGGCTGATTTCTCGCGAGGAATACAACCGCCTTGCCACGCTGTACGAAAAAATGTGACCACGCTTGCTTTTTTCCACCATTCGAGAGGAAGCGTAAGCTGATCGGGGAATTGGATTGGGAAAGCGCCTAACTTTCCTGTCGTCTCCCATTTCCCGCGCTAATTTCTTTTCTTCCACCACTTCGCCCACATCCGTCTTCCCCAATAGGCGACCGTAAGTGCCAGCACAATTGCAATTATATCCATCATCTTGTACCGACCATCCGGTTTCTTTACATCAAATCCGTCGAGAAAATGAATTCCAGCCATAATGCAACCAAGCGTCGAACCGGCCATTACCAACATGGCCAGTGTGGGGAAAATGCCCCCCGGCGGCCTTTCGTATTTTCTAAACAGCGCGCCGAAAAACAAGGACACGATGACTGCGTTAACAGCACCCAGCGTGAGTCCAACAAGGATTATCGTCATCTTGGAACTTGGCGAATTTGACCAGAAAAAGAATTTAATTTGGCGGAAGAGGCGCAAGGGATTCGCACTCTTCTCCATCTGATTCCGAACTTACCCCCAAGGCTTCCGGCGTTCCAGCAAATTGTCGGCAATTGGACGCGGAAGGACACGGATACACGCGGATCAAGCAATCCTTCTCCATTGATTTGGGAATCAACTTCATTCGAGTCAAAATACTACAAGCGTCGTTCGAGGGTCTCGGCCAATTCTTCCATTCTCTCGATCACCGCATCCGGTTTGAAACTTTCCATCCGCTCGGGCGAGGTTGCGCCCCATGCGCAACCGATGACCTTCATTCCCGCCGTCCGGGCCAAATCCACATCCGGTTTTCCGTCGCCGACGATGACGCACTCGCTCGGCGCGACGCCGAACTCGCGCGCCAAGATCATGGCCGATTCCGGATCGGGTTTGAGCGGATGCGTTGCGTCTTCCCCCTGCACGCGATCCACAAGTTCCCCCAATCCCAACTTCGCGCACGCTTGAACTGCGATGGCGTGAGGTTTGTTCGTCAGGATCGCCTGACGCATTCCCATTTTCCGAAGCCGGGTCAACGTCTCCCGAACGCCCGGATAGAGTTTGGACGTTCCGGCGGGATGGGTTTTGTAATACTCCGCCACGAGCGGAACAACGTCGTTCAGCCGATCCGCGTGTTCGGTTCCGAGGGCGCGTTTGACGAGCATGACGATCCCGTCGCCGACCCATTGTCTGACTTCCTTCAAGGATTTTTTCGGTAGGCCGCGCTGTTCGAGCGCGAAGTTAAGCGCGGAGCGGATATCCTCGAATGCCTCGAGCAACGTTCCGTCGAGATCATAGATAACAAGCTTCATGGAATATGCCGCCGGACGAGCGATTCATACCATTGCTGAAACGCGGCAACCATCGCCGTCATGGAAAATTCGTTCTCAATTCTTCTGCGCGACGCCGATCCCATCCGCAGTCGCAAATCGGGGTTTTTGAGCAATTTTTGAATGGCCGACGCCAGCGCCTCCGGATCGCAGGAAGGAACGACAAAGCCGTTTTCGCCGTCGCGCACCGCTTCGGGATTGCCGCCGACGTTGGTGACGACGAGCGGACGCCCCGCGCTCATTCCTTCCAAGATTGAATTGGAAAATCCCTCTTGATGCGAGGGATGAACGACGACGTCGGCCATGGCAATCAACTGCGGAATGTCGCGTCGCTCGCCGGGCAACACGACGTGGCGCTCCAACGACAATTCCCCGATCAGCTCGCGCAGTCGTTTTTCCGCCCCCTGATCGCGCCCGGGCAAGATGACTTTCAGATCGCGGTGATACGGAACCAATCGCGCAGAGGCGTAAAGCAAATCATCGTGTCCCTTGTAGGGGTGAAGATTTGCGACGGCGACGACCACCGGTTGCCCTTCCCGGATTTCAAATTCCCGCCGCTGGGGGCCGGGATCAATCTGCTCGAATTGCTCCAGCGCGACGCCGTTGTAGAGGACGTGAATTTTTTCCGCGTCCACGCGCTCGTGTTCCAGCGCGTCGCGTTTGACCGCCTGCGAATTGGCGAAGATCGCCGTCGTCCGGCGATTGGCGAAATTCTCAAGCCATTGCAAGATCGGCCGCCCTTTCTTGTAGTCGCTCAATTGCAGGCGGCTTGTGAGGATGATCGGGACGCGGGCCAAACGACCGGCGAAGACGCCCAAGATGTTTGCCCAATAGAGTTGAGCGTGGAGAATGTGCGGTTTTTTTCGCTGAAGATGCCGAACGAATTTCCAGAGCGCGCGTCCCATCGCCCAATAACATCGCGGGTCGAAAGCGCGATACTTCATGGCGTAATTGAGTTCGATTACTTCGCATCCTGCGGCTTTGACTTTTTCGATCAGAGGACCGCCCCCCTGAATCAAAACCAAACTTTGCCGATAGCGGTCAACGGGCAGTCGGCAAATCAATTCCGCGAGTTGCTTTTCCGCGCCTCCCAACCGCATCGTGCCGATGCAGTGGGTCAGGCGAATCGGATGGCCCGCCGTGAGGGGATTGGAAGATTTTTCGGAGCGGCTCATGCCGGGCAAGGTTCGGCGACCGCCGGACGAACCGGCACTCCGCGTTCCGCCAGATACCGTTTCGCCTCGCCGATGGTGTATTTGCCGAAGTGAAAAATCGAGGCGGCCAACACGGCGTCGGCTTTGCCGCGCGTCAAACCTTCGTAAAGATGCTCCAGCGTTCCGACGCCTCCCGACGCGATCGCCGGAACTTCCACCGCGTCGGAAACGGCGGCGGTCAGTTCCAGATCGTATCCCTTCTGTGTTCCGTCGCTGTCCATGCTGGTCAGAAGAATTTCTCCCGCGCCGAGCGACGTGACCCGCTTCGCCCACTCGATCACGTCCAGTCCCGCCGGTTTTCTCCCGCCGTGCGTAAAAACTTCCCAACCCTCTTTGGCCGTCGCTCCGCGCCGCCGCGCGTCAATCGCGACGACGATGCACTGCGCGCCGAATCGTTCGGAGGCTTCACGGACAAAATCGGGACTTTGAACGGCGGAGGTGTTGAGCGAAACCTTATCCGCGCCCGCCAAAAGCATTTCGCGGATGTCGGCGATGGTCCGCAATCCGCCGCCGATCGTCATCGGCATGAACACGCAATCGGCGGTCCGGCGCACGACGTCGGCCATGATCCCACGCTCCTCGTGCGAGGCGGTGATGTCAAGAAAGACCAGCTCGTCCGCGCCCGCCTGATCGTAGGCGCGCGCCGCCTCGACCGGATCGCCCGCGTCCACCAAATCCACGAAGTTCACCCCCTTGACCACGCGGCCACGGGCGACGTCCAGACAAGGAATGATGCGTTTGGTAAGCATGAAACACGTTCAGTTTAGCGAATCGGGGATGGGTCTTCCAATCTTTCTTGGAGCACGAAAAGACTTGCGCTCGGCGACCAAGCCCGATAGAGAAGGAGAAAGGACGGAAGGAAAATCATGAACACGCCGACGCTATCTTTTGTAGCCGAAATTGAATCCATCTTGAAAACGCAGGGAACGAACGATCCCGATTTGGCATCGGTCTTGGAAAAGACCCTCAAGCATTTTGATTGCGTCGTCGGCACGATTCATGCGCTGGACCCGGCGACCGGGATGCTCAAACTGCTCGTTCAGCGCGGAATCCCCGGCGCGATCTTGGACCGCGTGCGGATGATCCCCGTCGGCAAAGGGATGGCAGGATTGGCCGCCGAACGCCGAGAACCGGTGCAGGTCTGCAATTTGCAGACCGACGCTTCGGGCGTCGCCAAACCGGGCGCGAAGGAGACCAAAATGGAAGGCTCGATTTCGTTTCCGATGTTGGTCGGAGGGCAGCTACGCGGAACGATGGGGGTCGCCAAGCCGGTTCCTTACGAATTCACGCCGGAGGAAACCGGCCTGTTAATGGAAATCGGAAGATTGGTCGGGCAAACCCTCGGGCGCTGAAACTCCTGTCCCTTCGTGCAATCCGCGTTTTTCCGCGTCCAATGAACGGGACACGGATTTCACGGATCAACACGGAATTCCGAATTCCAAATCAAGCTACTTTATCTCTTCTCCCCCTTTGTCGGCGTTCTCCTTGGTGAAAACGCGCGTGCCCAAGACGATTTTCTTGGGAACTTTTTCCCCCTTGAGAATCTTGATCGCGTTGTCAATCGCCTCGGCGCCGCCGGTCGGATATTGAAACGTCACGCTCAGGATCCCCTGCTTGACGTAGGCGACCCCTTCGTGCGGAAGGGCGTCAATGCCGATGAATTTTATTTCCTTCTCGCGTCCGGCCTGCTTGGCGGCGAGGTAAGCCCCGTGCGCCATCGGATCGTTGTGGCCATAGACCACATCAATTTTGGGAAACCGCGCCAGCGCCGATTCCATTTCCTTCCTGCCGTTTTCCTCCAGCCATTTTCCGTCGGCCTCGAAGACGGTCTTGAAATTCGCCCCCTTGATTCCTTCCATGAATCCGTTGTGGCGGTCGCCGCCGGGAACAGAAGTCATCAAGCCTTTCAGTTCGACGAGGTTGCCTTTTCCTACCATTGTCTTGACCGCCCATTTCCCCGCCTCGCGTCCGATCTTCACGTTGTCCGCGCCGATGAAAAGGGTGTAATCGTCCCCTTCGACGGCGCGATCAAGAACGATCACCGGAATTTTGTCGCGGTAGAGTTGGGAGACCGGCTTGGCGAGCGGCACGGCCTCCTTCGGGCTGATGATGAGCAGATCAACCTTCTGCGCGCCGAATTCCTCGACCTGCGCCCGTTGCTTGAGCGAATCGTTTTGCGCGTCCTTGAAGATCATTTTGATTTCGGGATGCTTGTCGGCGGCCTCCTTCACGTCCTTGTTCATCTGAACGCGCCAAGGCTCGCCGAGATTGCACTGGCTCATGCCGATGATCCATGGATCATCCTTGGTTCCCTTGCCCGCGAAGCTCGCGGCGGCGAGGTTGCAAAATGCCACGGCGATCAGTAGTCGCATCAGTTGCTTTCCGAATCTTGAATTCATTTTTCGCATCTCCTTTTTTTAAGTTCTTATACAGCCACCAATACGCCAAGAGCGCCAAGGTTCTTGACCAAGAATTTCAGTCCGTTCATGCAGGCACTGATAATTTTCTTGGCGTTCTTGGCGTCTCGGCGGTTTTCATTCGCTTCACAACATCGGCCTAAAGGTCGGCGTTTTCTCGCCGAGGATTTCATCCATTCTGAGCCGAATCAGGTCTTTCATTCCCGGATGAGTGAAAATATAAAATTTCTCTTCCTCAATTGCCTTGAAAACAAGGTCGGCCACCTTTTCCGGGGGAATACCTGAGGAAATGAGTTGCCGCGCCAATTTCTCGATCACGTCGTCCTGCGGCTTACCCGCGACGGCATTTTTCAACGCCTGCGGACGATTGCGGTCCGAATCGGCGATCCCCGTCGCCACCCATCCGGGGCATAAGACCGAAACCTTGACCTTGGCTCCGGCGGTCGTCAATTCGTGATGCAGACATTCGGAGAGCGTGACGACGGCGTGTTTGGTGACGCAATATATCGAAAGCCCCGGACCGGAAATCATCCCGGCCATCGAGGCCGTGTTGACGACGTGCCCTTCGGACTTTTGCTTTAACATGATCGGCACAAAGACGCGGATGCCGTGGATCACGCCCCAGAGGTTCACCCCCATGACCCATTCCCAATCGGCGACGGTCCGCTCCCATGAAGGTCCGCCGACGGCGACGCCGGCGTTGTTACAGATGACGTGAACGCCTCCGAAGGCGTCCAATGTTTTTTGAGCCAAGGCTTCAACCTCGGCCGCTTTGGAAACGTCGGTCCGCACCGCCAGAGCCTTGGCACCGCCCGCTTTCAAATCCGCCTCGGCCTTGGAGAGCGCGTCGGTCTGAACGTCGGCCAAGACGACCTTCATTCCCGCTTGGGCGTATCGTCCGGCCATCGCGCGTCCGATGCCGCTTGCCGCTCCGGTCACTATCGCCACTTTGTCCTTGAACTCCTTCATCTTTTCTTCCTTTCTCGTTTCGATAGAGGCTGGGGCAAATGCGCGGGGGTGTCAATCGGTTTTTCCAATCATTTTTTTCTTGAAATCCGAACCGCGACTGGAAAAGCTAACTGTTTGTCGCGGATCAGACCGTTGAGCTTGACTTCCCGTCCTCTCGCCGACGTTCCCTCCCTTTTCCGTTGCGGTTTTCTTCGCGTGACGAGGCAATGCGTGACTGAATAAATTCCGATTGATCCCATGAACCAAATCGCCAATCGGCGGGCCGATCCCAAACCGCTCACCATTTACAAGATCGTGCTGACGATCACGCTGGTCGTGGTCGTCTTCAGCGGCGGGGGCATGATCGTGAATTCGTTCCGAAGGCTCCAGAAAGTCCGCGAGACCGATTTGCCTCTTGAAAAAATCGCGGATTCCATCGGCTACTTGGGCGCGACGCTCGGCGCTTCGACGCGCATGGCAACCGTCACCGGCGAACCGCAGTGGGAGGAACAGCATCAAACTTACGCCAATGAATTGCGCGAGGCGTTCCAGAAGGCGGAGACTCTGACGGACGATCCGGAATTGTTGGATTCCATCGAAAGGGTCAGGGAAACCGGCGACCGGTTGATCGAAATTGAATCCGGCGCATTCGAGCAGGTTCGGCAGGGGGATTTGGAGGAGGCCGCAAAGATACTCCAAGAAACCCGATACGTCAGCCTGAAAATGGATTACGCGGAGCAGGCCAAGCAACTGACCGGAGACTTTCAAGGCGAAGTCGAACAGGACATGCACAATCTGCACAACCGAACCATTGACGGCATATGGCTGGCCGTCGTTGTGTTCTCGCTGGTGATCTCGCTTTGGTTCATCGCGTTCCGTCCCATGCGTCGCTATTACGAGGAGCACGGCCGCATTGACCACGCGTTGCGGCAAAGCGAGGAGCGATTCCGCGTTCTGATCCAGAACATTCCTGTCGGCGTATATCGGCTCACTCCGGGGCCGCAAGGACGCTTCATCGCCGCCAACCCCGCGATGGTTCGGATGTTCGGCTATGACTCGCAGGAGGATTTCTTGAGGGCGGACGTGAAGGGACTTTACGCGGATCAAACCCAACGGCAAGCCTTCTCCTCCCGTCTTCGCAAGGAGAGCCGAGTCTTCGGCGCCGAACTTCAGCTGAAGCGAAAGGACGGCACGATCATTTGGGGTTCGGTTTCGGCCAACGTGATCCGCGATGAAACGGGAAAAATCCTACACGTGGACGGCATTAATGAGGACATCACCGAGCGCAAGCGCGCCGAGGAGTCCATCCGCGAAAGCGAGCGCCGCTATCGCCTTCTGGCCGAAAACACCCGCGACGTCATTCTGACCTTGGACATGTATCTGCGGATCACCTACATCAGTCCGGCGGTTCTCGTCCTTCGCGGCTGGACCGCCGAGGAAACGATGAAGCAAAGCCTCGACCAAATCCTCGCCCCTTCCGCGCTCCAACGAGTTCGGAACTTGATGACGCAGGAAGTGGCCGGCGAAATGGTCGAACGTCATCCTCACGCTCCGGCGCGCACGGTCGAGCTTGAAATCCTCTGCAAGGACGGCTCGACCGTCTGGACCGAGGCCAAGGTCGCCTTTCTGCGGGACGAGCAACGGCGTCCGATCGGCATTCAAGGAAGCGTCCGCGACGTCAGTGACCGCAAGAGGGCCGAGGAAGCCCTGCGCAAGAGCGAGGCGCTCCACCGCGGCATCATCGAGACGGCCAGCGAGGGAGTCTGGCTCATAGATGCCGCGAACAAGACCACTTTCGTCAATCCCAACATGGCCTCCATGCTCGGTTATACGCCGGAGGAGATGATCGGCAGAAATCTCCTGACGTTTCTTCCCACCGATAGTTTTGTCATGGCTCATGAGAATCCCTCGCGCCGGGGACCGGGGCGGCGGGTTCAATCCGACGTGAAGTTTCGCAGAAGGGACGGCTCGATCTTTTGGGCGTTCGTTTCCGCCACGCCGAGTTTTGACGACCATGACAATTATATCGGCTCCCTCGGCATGATCACCGACATCACCGAGCGGAAACGGGCGGAAGAAGCCGTCCGTGAGAGCGAGAAGGCCTATCGCCTCCTTGCTGAAAACGCCACCGACGTCATTTGGACCCGCGATCTGAATTTGAAACTGACTTACACCAGCCCGTCGGTCTTCAAATTGCGCGGTTTCACTCCGGAAGAAGCCATGAATCAA
The DNA here is from genome assembly GCA_964598765.1 of uncultured Candidatus Sumerlaeota bacterium. Classification (GTDB taxonomy): domain Bacteria; phylum Sumerlaeota; class Sumerlaeia; order MVZB01; family JAJFLK01; genus CAZRCZ01. The sequence continues at coordinate 21,368 of CAZRCZ010000019.1, forward strand.
TCTTGGGAGGAAATTTTCCCCCCCGATTCCCTCCGGCTCATGCGAAAGTTAATCGCGTTGGAACTTTCTCCCGGAGCGTTGAAGGATGGGGATCCCATGCGGTCGGTCACGTTGGAGATGGAGGTTTATCATAAGGACGGGTCAACCATCTGGACCGAAATGACGCTGGCTTTCATGCGCGATGCGCGGGGACGCCCCATCGGCATCCGGGGAAGCACCCGCGACATTTCCCAACGTCGCGCCGCCGAGGAAGCCCTGCGCAAGAGCGAGGAGCTTTACCGCGGCATCATCGAGACCGCCGATGAGGGCGTTTGGATCATTGACGCTGAAAGCAAAACGACCTTCGCCAACGCCAAGTTGGCCGAGATGATCGGCTATTCCGCCGAAGAACTGCTCGGCAAGTCCCCTTATGAATTCATGGACGACGAAAGCCGAACCATCGCCGAAGCCAATGATCGGCTCCGCCGAACCGGCGTCCGCACCCGGAACGATCTCCGATTTCGCAGAAAGGATGGAGGGGACCTCTGGGTGATTGCGTCGGCCAGCCCGATCTTCGACAAGAAAGAGAGCTACCTCGGGGCGCTCGCCATGCTGACCGACATCACCAACCGCAAGCGCGCCGAGGAGGGGAGCAGAATTCTCGCCGCCGTTTCCTCGCTCTTTCTTTCAGGCCGGGATTTCGACATGGCCGTCAACACCGTTCTGGAAATGTGCGGACGGTTCGACGGGGCCGATCGCGCCTTTCTTATCATGCTATCGGACACGGAAAACCGCATGAGCAAGACGCACGAATGGGTGCAGGAGGGGATCAGCTCGCAAATCGAGAAACTACAGAATATGGATGCGTCGGAGTTCGCATGGTTGCTGGATCAATTGCGGCGCGGCCAGTCGGTGGTGATGCCGGACGTTGAGGTTTTGCCCGTCGGTTTCCGCGATCACTTGAAAGCGCAGGAAACGCAATCGCGGATTGTCTTTCCCATCATGATTGATGGCAACCTCGAGGGATTCTGCGGTTTCGACGCCGTGCGGAGCCGGAGACACTGGTCGCCGGCGGACGTTTCAGTCTTGCGTCAGACCGCCGAAACAATCTCGCGCGGGATCGAACGCCGTCGCGCCGAGGAAGCCATCCGCGACTCCGAAACCCTTTACACCTCGCTGGTCGAGCACATGAGCCAAATGGTGTGGCGGAAGGACCAGAAAGGGCTTTTGACCTTCGTCAACTCGCAGGTTTGCTCATTCACCGGCAAATCCGCCCTTCAGCTCATCGGCAAGTCCGGTCCGGAAGTCTTGGCCCCCGATCTGGCGGTCAAATACCGCGAGGAAGACGAGAGGGTTTTGGAAAACGGCGAGACCGTCAATGCCATCCATGAAAATCGCCGCCACGAAGGAGGATTGGTTTTTCTTCAAGTCGTCAAAACCCCGGTGCGCGACAGTCACGGCGACATCATCGGCCTGCAAGGCATCGCTTGGGATGTAACCGAGCAGAAAAAAGCCGACGAGGCGTTCCGCGCCGCTTCAAGAATGGAAGCCACGGCGACTTTGGCCGGCGGGATCGCCCACGATTTCAACAATCTCATGGTCGGCATCCTCGGCAACGCCGAATTGCTTCAAATGGATTTGAGCGTGAAACCCGACCTTTTGAAGCGGCTCAAGATCATTGCCGATTCCGCCAAACGCGGCGGCGATCTCGCCCACCAGTTGCTCGCCTACGCGCGCGGGGGGAAAACGCAACCCACGCTCATCAATCTCCATGATCCGATCATCGAAGCTCTGCAACTTCAGGAGCGAGTGATACCCCACGTTATTCAATTGCAATCCAAACTTGCGGGCGACCTTTGGCCGATGGTCGCCGATCCGGCCCAGATGACCCAGATCGTGATGAACCTCTGCATCAACGCCGTCGAGTCCATTCAAGGAGAAGGAATGATCACCCTTACGACGGAGAACGTCCTCGTGGATGACACATTCGTCAAGGGGCATGAGGGATTGAAGCCGGGGCCTCACGTTTGCCTGACGGTCGAGGACACCGGTTGCGGCATGAGCGAAGAGACGCGGGCGCGGGTCTTTGAACCGTTTTTCACCACGAAGTTTCAAGGGCGCGGGCTCGGGCTTGCCGCAATTTACGGCATCGTCCGCAATCATCACGGGATCATTTCGATCTACAGCGAATTGGGCAAGGGATCGGTCTTCAAGGTTTATCTGCCCGCGGCGCCGACCCGTCCCCAGCCTCCCCCACCCGCGGAACCCACCACTCCGCGCGGAACGGAGACCATTCTGATCGTGGACGACGATCCGACCATCCTCGAAGTGACGGAAATGATGTTGGAGCGTTTGGGCTACAAGGTTCTGACGGCTCAAAGCGGAACCGAGGCGTTAAAAATCGGCAAGGTTCATCCGGGAAAAATTCATCTCGCGCTCTTGGATATGGGAATGCCCGGAATGGATGGAAGCGCGACGTTCGCCGAATTGCAGAAATTACTCCCGGAGTTGAAGGTGATCTTGTGCAGTGGCTACACCGAGGACACCGCCGCGCAGGCGCTTCTCTTTCGCGGCGCGCAGGGCTACCTCAACAAACCGTTCCGCATCGAAACGCTGGCCGTGAAAATCCGGCAAGCGTTGAAAACCGCGTAATGCCTTCGTGACACGGGCGACTTGCCATGTTCGCTATAGCAATTTAGAAATTTGTGCGGTCATTTTCATCAGGCGAGCTTCCACAAGGATTGCGTCTTCCGTAGGGGCGATCCGGTGGATCGCCCGGAGACGCAGGATTGGTTTCCGCCACAGATTGAAACCGATCAGCCGGATACGCAATGTGTATCGCTACAAAAAGAAAAGGGACGCCCTTTCGAGCGTCCCTTTTTTTCCTTCACCTGCTTCGGGACCATAAAGTCCCTGATCTGAACTTACTTCTTCTCAGCTCCACCGGCGGGCTTCGGCGCGGCGGGTTTCGCCGCGTCGCCTGCGGGCTTGGCTCCGGGAGCGGCCCCTGCGGCGTTGGCCGGGGGTTGCGGTTTATCGAAGGCCTTGTCCTCGATCTTTCCGTTGATGTCGGTCTTGGTATAGACCATTTGCATCGTCAGAAGCTCGCCGAGGGCGACCTTCATGTTCTTCACCATCTTGACGCCGTTGTGTTCCTCGTATTCGGAGTTCTCAACGGTGACGTTCACGTCGCCGAACTGCTCATTGTGCTGGGAAAGCCGAATTTGATGGATCAGAGAGTTGGCCTTGTTAACGTAGATCTTGACCCGGTTCGTGCTGTTCTCCGGTCCCATCTCGATCACGTAGCAGTCCACCATCTCGGCCGGTTTGGCCGGAGCGGCGGCGGGTTTGGCATCACCGGCGGGCTTCGCGTCGCCTGCGGGCTTCTCACCGGCGGGCTTGCCGTCCTTGGCCGGAACGCCGACGCCTTGCGTGGCTTCCGCCGCGGTGTGAAGCGCCGATTCCGCGCTCAGGCTGAGCTTGGCGACCTTCTCATCGTCGAGCTTTTTGACCGCGAGGCCGTTTTTCTTATAATCAAGGAAGGGATTGATCTGCGCCTGCGCCTTGAGCATCGTCAGTTGATCCCCCGAAATGTCCTGCAGGCCGTTCATGGCGTCGTCCTGCCACCCCTTATCTCCCCCCATCCAACCGGAATTCTGGTAGAAAACTCCCATGTCAATGGACATGTAGGCCTTCTTGCCGGGAATGGCCTTGGATTCGGTCGTGCCGCTCATGTCGCCGAATTGGCCGGTGACGCTCAAGTCGCCGGAGCGGGCGATGCTTTGAATCTTGCCGACGGCGTCCTCTCCGCCGATAGCCTTCAGGTTCTTGGCGATGATCTCCTCGGCGGTCTGGGCGCGGACGCTTCCGGCCCACGCGACGAGCGCGACGGACGTCGCAAACGTGACGGCCCGCAGGCTCGTCTTCTTCATGCTCAACTTCATTTTCTCTTTCCTCCCTCTTTCCTTTTATGCCGCCGGTTGATTTTTTTCCGGCGAAACGATCTCAGGCCGGTGGGTATCCCCGCGCCATGTTTCTTCCCTTTTCCAGCGGTCGAAGTCGGCAATCTAGTTCAACACCCCTCGGCTGTCAATCGCCGAGTAGCGCGATTTCGCTTTTTCAGGCTTGTCCCGCCGGTCATTTATTTGGACCATACCGCCCGTCCGGGCGTTTGGTCGAATTGGGATTTATCTCGCGTCTCATGACGAGTAAGAGCACGAACTCGAGCAGGAATTAGGATTAAGGATCGAACGGGTCAGGAACGGTGTTTGTAATACCGTTCGGTGTATTCGGCGACCATGCGGTCGGTGGTGTATTTGGGAATCAGGGTGGCCATGGCGCGGCGGATGCGCTGAATCCAGCGATGGGGCAATCCGTTGGGAAGGCGGTCGTAGTATTCCGGGATCGCTTGCCGCTCCAAAACATTGTAAAGCTCGCGCGCGTCAATCTCCTCCTGCGCGTCGGGATCGTCGAGCGACTCGTCCTTGCCGATGGCGAAACCGTTGTGGCCGTCGTAGCCTTCGCGCCACCATCCGTCCATGACGCCGAGATTCAGCCCGCCGTGAACCGCGATTTTTTGTCCGCTCGTCCCACAGGCTTCGAGGGGGCGGCGCGGATTGTTCAACAGGAGGTCCACGCCGGAGATGATATGGCGGGCCAATTCGATGTCGTAATTTTCCACGATGAAAATTTTGCCGAGGAAACGCCGGTCGCGCGCCAGATGGAAAATCTGCTGGAGCAACGCCTTGGCCGCGTCGTCGCGCGGATGGGCCTTGCCCGCGACGATGAGTTGCACGGGGCGGTCGGGATCGTTGAAGATTTTGGCCGCGCGATCAAGATCGCGGAATAGCAACGTCGCGCGCTTGTAGGTCGCGAATCTTCTCGAAAACCCGATCGTCAGAGCGTCGGGATTTAATCCGCTGTCCTCCACGGGTCCGCTCTCCCGACGGCTTCGACGGTTCCAATGCGAGGTCCGATCCCTAACCACTTCGATCAGTTGGCGTTTGAGGCGATAGCGAAGGCCCCAGATGGAGGCATCGGCGAGATATTTCTCGTCCCCCACTTTTTCCCAAAAATCATCTTGCTTGAGATGCTTGAGCCAATGCTCGCCGAGGGTATGCTCCCAAAATTCATAAGTGATCCGATTCATCCATCCCAAAACGTGAACGCCGTTGGTGATGTGGCCGATGGGGGGGATATGGTTTTCCTTGCGCGCGCTCAGTTCGGACCACATCTGGCGGCTGATGCGGGCGTTAAGCTCGCTGACGGCGTTGGCCGCGCGGCTGTGGCGAAGCGCGAGAACGGTCATGCAAAATTGCTCGTTCGCGTCTTGGGGATTGACCCGTCCCAGTTGCATGAATTCATCCAGCGTCAGCTTCAGTTGTCCGGGCCAGCGGCTCATCATGTGATTAATCATGTCGGTGGAAAAGCGGTCATGCCCCGCGGCGACGGGCGTGTGGGTGGTGAAGACCACCATCTCGCGCACTTTCTCCTGCGCCGCCTCCAAAGCCAAGCCGGCCTCGATCTGGTCCTTGAGCAAATCCAAGATGAGAAAACCCGGATGTCCCTCGTTGAGATGGAAGACTGCGGGATGGATTCCGAGCTTTTTCAGCAAACGCGACCCGCCGACGCCAAGGACCATCTCCTGTCCCACGCGGGTCACCGCGTCGCCGCCGTAAACACGCGAAGTGAGATCGCGCCAATGCGCCTCGTTCTCCGGAAAATTCGTGTCGAGCAGATAAAGGGGATTGCGTCCGATGTTGACGCGCCACGCGCCGACGACCACTTCGGTATGCGCGATGAAGATCGTCACGGTGACCGGATGGCCGTCTTTGTCCAAGACCGGTTCGATGGGAAGATTGGCGGGGTCGAGGGTGGGATAGATTTCCTGTTGCCAGCCGTTTTCGTCAATCTGCTGATGGAAGTAGCCGTTGCGATAAAAGAGGCCGACCGCCACCAGCGGAAGACCCAAATCGGAGGCCGATTTTGCGTGATCGCCGGCCAAGATGCCCAAGCCGCCGGAGTAAATCGGCAGGCTTTCGTGCAAGCCGAACTCCGCGCTGAAATAGGCCACCGGCGCGCGCATGAACTCCGGCGCATGGAACGAAGTCCAAGTATTCTTGTCGTTCAGGTAATTCTCAAATTCGTCAATGAGGGTCCGCGCGATCGGCTCGACTTGCGGGCAACTCAGCAGGGCGCGCAATTCCTGCTCGGAAAGGGCGTTGAGCACCGCCACGGCGTTGTGGCAGGAATGCCGCCACGTTTGCGGGGCGAGCATTCGAAAAAAATCTTGGGCGCGGGGATGCCAAGTCCACCAGATGTTGCGGGCGAGGCGTCGGATTTCTCCGGCGAGATATTCGACGTCCGTCGCCGATCGGCTCGGCGATCCGTGAAGGGACGGGGAAACGCCTTGCGAATTCTCGTAATTCTTTTGACGATCCGCTCGTTCGGGATCAAAGTAGGCGGGTTCAGCCATGTTTCACGTCACCAAACAGATTGATTTTTGCTACGGGCATCGGTTGCTCAATTACGAAGGGCAATGCCGGCATCTTCACGGCCACAACGGACGGGTCGAGATTGAATTGAGGGGAGAGAAGCTCGACGCGCGCGGCATGGTCGTGGATTTCAAGGAAATCAAGGACGCGATGAAAAAGTGGATTGACGCCAATCTGGATCATCGGATGATTTTGCGGCGGGACGATCCCGCCGTCCCTTTGCTGATCAAGCAACACGAGCCATTCTTTCTCATGGACGAAAACCCAACGGCGGAAAACCTCGCCAAGCTGATTTTCGAGGAAACGCGGCGCAAGGGTTTTCCCGTCGCGCGGGTCGTCCTGTGGGAGACGCCGGATTCCTTCGCGGTTTACAGCGCGGAGTGATCTTCGGCGTCGCGCGTCTTTATCCCTGAGCGGCGGGGCGTTGTCAATCCGGCTGTTTTTCGATCCGACTTTTGTTTCATCCGCGATTCGAAACTGCGAAAGGCTACGGTGGCATCTTCGAATGTGGGAGCATCGCCGAGGACGCCAACGGCGTCCCGGATCAAAGCCCAAGATTGCCGCAACGCGGCTACCTTGGGTAAGCGACAACCCAAGGTTGGCGCGGAACGCCAACCTTGGGCTTTGATCCTCAGCCCCTTCGGGGCTGGGAAAAATCGGCTGGGCTGAAGTTGAACCTAACGCGCTCATTTCTCCGTCAAGTCCTTCAATTCCTCAACCGCGTGATGCGCCGTGGCGTCGGTGTGGAGCGGCGTGATCGAAACCATTTTCCGTTTGACGGCCCGGTCGTCCAAATCATGGTCCTCCTTGCTGGAAGGAGAAAATCGCTCCCCGACGTTGCGGTAGAGCGCCATGCCATTGTCTTGGTCCCCTCCGACGTGCTGAAATTTGTCTCGAAACCCGCTGTCCCCTTGACGTGTGATGGCATAGCCTTGGATTTGGTCGTAGACGGCGATGGGAACATTGACGTTCAAGAAGACACCGGAGGGCAAACCCCGTTTCACGACCCGTCGGGTCAAATCCAGCGCCACGCGCGCCGCCGTGCTGAAGTCCACATTCTGGATGTCGCGGTAGGCGAGAGAGAAGGCAATCGAGGGAATGCCAAGCAAGGCGCCTTCGCGCGCGGCGGCGACGGTTCCCGAGTAAAGAATGTTCATGCCCAAATTTTGACCGCGATTGATGCCGGCGAGAACCAAATCAATCGAACGATCCTTGGCAGCCCCCGTCCACCCAAGCTTGACGCAATCGGCCGGTTTGCCTTGGAAACTCCAACCCCAATGCTCGTTTCCCCGTTCGTATCGCTCCAGCCGAAGGTCCTTGAGAACGCTGATCGCGTGACCGGTGGCGCTCCGCTCCCGATGCGGCGCGATGATAAGCAGATCAAATTCCGGCGCGAGGATGTCGGCCAAGGCGTGAAGCCCGGCGGCGTGAATGCCGTCGTCGTTCGTGAGGAGAAGGTAGGGGCGTTTTTCGTCGTTCATGGAAACGGCGCAATCACACCGGCGACGAATCGGTCTCCGGTGACAGTTCGGTCCGCTGAAGACCTGCCTGCGCCAAGCGCTCCATTATCTCACCGGTCGAGTCGCTTTGCGAGATCAACTCGCGCCATTCCTGCAACAGCGCGATCGCGCGATCCAAATTTCCGAGCAAGGCCGGAGCGTTTTCCGTGAAAATTTGCTCCCAAACTTCCGGTTTTCCGGCGGCGATTCGCGTGGTGTCGCGGAATCCTCCGGCGATTACGGCGCGATGAAAAAGAGTCGCGTCTCCCGCCGCGCAAAGATTTTGCATGAGCGTCACGGCAAGGAGATGCGGAAGGTGGCTGATGGAAGCGAGAAGGTCATCATGCCGCCGGGGATCAATCACCACGACCCGCGAGCCGATGGCTCGCCAAAATTGAACCCCCAGATTCAACGCCTGCGGATCGGTCTTCTCCGTCGGCGTCACGAAGCAACAAGCCCCTTCGAACAAATCCCCTCGCGCCGACTCGACGCCCGATTTCTCCGATCCGGCCATCGGATGGGAACCAATAAAAAGCGTCCCGGGGGGGAGTTGATTTTCCGCCTCGGAGACAATGGCTTCCTTGACACTTCCGACGTCGGTCACAAAAAGCCCGGGGCGTGAGAGTTGCGCGATTTCACCCCATCGCTTGCGGATCATGCGCGGAGGGAGACAGGAAACAAAAGCGTCGGCGGAGTCCATGGCCTCGGGAAGATCGGCGGCGATCGTGTCAATCGCGCCCAGTTGTCGCGCCCGTTCCAGCCGTTTGCGGGCGCGTCCCACGCCGACGATTTCCTCGGCGACGTTGCGCCGACGCAACGCCATCCCCAGCGAGCCTCCCAATAGACCCACGCCTTGAATGACGACTCGCTTGAAATGTGGGGGCACGAAAGCCCTTCCGTGTAGTGAAATGAATTAGATCGTTCGCCCGACCGCTTCGGCGACCGGTTTCAATTCCCGCATGAGCGCCTCGAAGCGGAAAGGCATGAGCGCTTGCGCTCCATCGGAAAGCGCCACTTCGGGATTGGGATGAACCTCGATCATCAGGCCGTCGGCTCCGGCGGCGACGGCGGCCCGCGCCAACGAACCGACCCATTGATAAATGCCGGCGGCGTGCGAGGGATCAACGAAAACCGGCAGATGCGATTCGGCCTTCAGCCAAGCAATCGCTCCAACGTCCAAAGTGTTGCGCATGGCCGTCTCAAAGGTGCGGATGCCGCGCTCGCAAAGAACGACGTTCGGATTCCCCTGCGCCAGCACATATTCCGCCGACATCAACAATTCCTGAAGCGTGGTGGACATTCCCCGTTTCAAGAAGACGGGAAGTTTTGACTGCCCGACTTCCTTGAGCAAATTAAAATTTTGGATATTGCGCGCGCCGATTTGGTGCATGTCGGCGTATTTCTCGACCAGTTCGACCTGACGCGGATCCATGACCTCCGTCACAACGGGTAGACCGGTCGCCTCGCGCACTTCGGCCAAAATTTTGAGCCCTTCTTCTCCCATACCTTGGAATGCGTAAGGAGAAGTGCGGGGTTTGAACGCGCCGCCGCGCAACATGGAAGCTCCCCCTTTTTTGACTTCCCGCGCCGCCTCCAACATTCCCTCGCGGCTTTCCACCGAGCACGGACCGGCAATCACCACTAGGCGCTTGGTCCCCAATCGAACGCCGTCCACATTGAATTCGCTGTCCGCCGGGTGCCACTGACGATTGGCCAACTTGTAGGGTTTTTGAATGGGCGTCACGGACTCGACGCCGGGAAAACTTTGCAGGGGCGTTCCGCGCAATTTGCTCTCCTCGCCGATCGCGCCGATAATCGTTCGCTCCACGCCTTGCGACAAATGAGGTTGAAGTCCCAATCTGGCGATGGTCTCGACGACGTGCCTAATCTCAGCTTCGCCGGCCGTGGATTTCATGACGATGATCATCGGTTTCCTCTTTGCGATCTCCGGCCGCCGGAGAAGATTTCGGAGAAAGGGTCTTCCTGAGTCCCTCCCGGGCGGTCTAAACCTGACAATTTACCCCAAGATTCCCCGCGCCGCAAGGAGATTGGTGCGGCAAAAATATATGAATTTTATGGCATTTTTGGATTTTCCGGCCAAACTGAACGTCAGTTCCCCGTGGGGAGATTTCAGGGGAGGCAAGCCCCCGAAAAATGCCGCGAACGCACCGGTGTTCAGCGGGATTAAAATCGAATCCGGCAAAGGAGAGAAATTATGGCCAACAGTGTTTACAAAATCGTCGAATTGGTTGGCACGAGCAAGAAGTCGTGGGAGGACGCCGCCAAAAGCGCGGTGGAGACGGCGGCCAAGTCGCTCCGCGATTTGCGCATCGCCGAGATCGGCAAACTCGACATACGGGTCGAGGACGGGAAGGTCGTCGAATTTCGCGCCCGCGTGACCGTCTCATTCAAATACGAAGCGGAAAAATAAATTCAGCCGAGGATCATGGAGAATCTTCGGCGCGGAGTTGTCCGAGATTCTCGAGCGCCGAGCGGGCGGCCTCGTTTTCAGCTGTCTTGATGCGCGGTCCTGATCCCTGCGCGATCCGTTCGCCTTTGACTTCGACTTCGACCCAGAAAGTCTTGTCGTGATCGGGACCGCTGTCGGCCAAACGGTGGTAGAGCGGCAACGAGCCGTGGACGCGTTGGGTCCATTCTTGGAGCGCGGATTTGAAATCCCCCTCGACCGAATCTTCCTCCAAGAGCGGTAGAAGGGGAATGATGACGTGATCGAGAACGAATTTTTTCGCCGCTTCGTATCCGGCGCGCAGATAGAGAATGCCGATCAACGCCTCTAACGCGCCGCCGAGAATGGAGCGGCGTTGTTCGCCGCCTCCTTTTTTTTCACCGACGCCCAGCAGGAGTAGCGGTCCCAATCCCAATTCGTCGGCGCGCTGTCCCAAGAGGGCGCGGCTGACCAAACGCCCCCGCTTCTTGGACAGGTTTCCCTCTTGATCGTCGGGAAAAGTTTGATAGAGATACTCCGACGCGACGGCGGAAAGAATTGCGTCGCCGAGAAATTCAAGACGCTCATTGTCCGCGTCGAGCGCGCGCTCGTATGCGCGGGAACGGTGCGTGAGAGCTAGATCGAGGTCTGAGTTTGGAAGATCGGACAGATCGTATTGGCGGCGGAACGATTCCAGCGCTTCCGCGCGCGAAGACGAATCCGATTCCGAGCCGCTCATTCGATTCCGTCGCGCGCAATCACGATGACGGCGTTGTGGCCGCCGAAGCCGAGCGAGTTGCTTGCCGCCGCTTCAAGCCCCTCGACCTTGCGGGCGACGTTGGGAACGTAATCCAAATCACATTCCGGATCGGGATGATGAAGGTTGATCGTCGGAGGAAGATGTTGCTCGATCAGCGTCATGACCGTCGCGACGGCCTCCACGCCGCCGGCGGCCCCGAGCAAATGGCCGATCATGGATTTGTTGGAACTGACCGCCAATTTTCGCGCGTGATCGCCGAAGACGGTCTTGATCGCCTCGGTTTCCAACTTGTCGTTCAGCGTCGTCGAGGTTCCGTGCGCGTTGATGTAACCGATGCGCGTTGGATCCAAACCGGAATCCTCGACGGCCAGCTTCATCGCGCGCGCGCCTCCCTCGCCGTGGGGCGACGGCGCGGTGATGTGAAAGGCGTCGGCGGCGGTTCCGTATCCAACCAGTTCGGCCAAGATTTTCGCTCCGCGCGATTTGGCGAAGTCGTATTCCTCCAAGACGAGCGCGCCCGCTCCCTCGCTGAAAACAAAACCCGACCGCGTCGCGTCGAACGGGCGGCTTCCTTGCTCCGGCGTGTCGTTGGAATCGGAACACAAAGCGCGCATCTTGTCGAACCCGGCGACGGTGATGACCGCCACGGCGGATTCGGTTCCGCCGACGAGCATGGCGGTCGCGGCGCCGCGCCGGATCATTTCCCCGGCCTCGCCGATGGCATTGGTTCCCGCCGCGCAGGCGGTGACGATGGCCATGTTCGGGCCCTTAAAGCCGAGATCAATGGAAATTTGGCCGGGAGCGATGTTCGCGATGATGCGCGGGATCATGAAGGGGCTGACCCGGTCCGGACCCCGTTGCGAGACCATGACGCTGGTGTCCTCGATGCAATTGATCCCGCCGATGCCGACGCCGAAGACGCAACCGATCCGGCAGGGATCGAGATTGGAATTCTTCAGACCGCTCTGGGCGTAAGCCTCGCGCGCGGCGACGAGCGCGAATTGGGCGAACCGCTCGGTCGTGCGGGCGAGCTTGGGATCGAAATGATCCTGCGGATTGTAGCCGCGCACCTCCCCGGCAATCTTGCAGTGACATTTTTCCGGATTGAAAAGCGTGATCGGCCCGACGCCGCTCCGTCCGGCAATCAGACTGCTCCAAAACTCGGAGACGGTGTTGCCGACGGGGGTGATGGCTCCCAAACCGGTGATGGCAACGCGGCGCCGATTGCCCATGGCGAATGCGCTCAGGAGGCTTTTGCGGTTTTTTCGGTGACGTATTTGATGGCGTCCCCGACGTTGTGAATTTTCTCGGCGTCCTCGTCGGGAATTTCGGTCCCGAATTCCTCTTCCAGCGCAAGGATCAGTTCGACCTGATCCAAGGAATCGGCCCCAAGGTCCTCGACAAACGACGCCTCGTCGGTCACCTGACTTTCGTTCACGCCGAGTTGCTCGACGATGATTGCTTTGACTCGGTCGCCCACGGATGAACCCATTAGGTTCTCCTCCTTCATTCCCGCCCAATTAGATTATGTATCCCATCCCCGCTCCAAGACGGGGATTTAAGCCTGCCCGCAACCTCCGCCAATTTCCTGCCCCGTCCGGCGCGTGCGTCTGCGCAGGCATGTATAACGGCACACTCTATACTGAGGTCCCCTCGGATTGGCAAGGGAAAAAGACGATTTCCCCGCGAAACGCGTAGGGAAGTGGGGGCGGGTTCAAAGCTGACTTGCGTAAGCTCAATGCCCGGACTAAATTAGATGATGGGGTTCCTGACTGGGACCTTTTTGTAGAGATGATCAAAATGCGCGACCTTCGATCCTGTCACATGAAATGCCGCCGAGGCGGCATTCGGCTTTTAGCGGTGATTGTTTCGCTCAACATATTCGGAGCGTGTGCGACGCCAATGCGGGATGTTCCGAACAATCATCCGGCCAATCCGAACGCTCCGGCGGCCAAGCCCGCCCAACTCACGACCGATTTGGGAACGGATTCGACGTTGGCCGGTCCGGCGGCATCCGGCGACAAGGCGGGACGTGATCGTCATGCGGCGGAAACTTTTTACACTTGTCCTATGCATCCGGAAATCGTCCAAGCGACTCCCGGGAATTGTCCGAAGTGTGGAATGAGGCTGGTGAAAAAGGCCAATTCCGGAAAACCCGAAACGAAATGAAGGAAGCGCGCTTCTTTTGAACTTTCGGAATAAGATGCCAACGCAAGGGCGCGAGGACGCAATGAAGAATCCCGGTCAAACCTCGTTGCGCCTTTGCGCCTTTGCGTCTTTGCGTTTAATTCCCCTCTTCGCTTTGTTGGCCGGATGCGCGGGCGTTTCCAAGAACACCGGATTTGACGACGTAAAAGCCATGACCCAAGCGCGCATCGGAGCGGAGGTTCAGTGGAATCGGGATTCAGCCGACGATCAACGACTGCGCGAGTTGGTGAAGGCGAAATTGACCGAACCATTAACCCCCGAATCGGCGGTTCAGATCGCATTGCTGAACAATCACCGCCTTCAAGCAATTTATCAGAATTTGGGGATCGCGCGGGCGGAAGTGATCGAAGCGGGATTGCTCCGCAATCCGGTTCTCGCGGGCAACGTCAAGCCTTCGCTCGGCGGCGGCGGAACGGAATTGGAGATCGGGATGGCGCAGGAATTCATCGGCGCGTTGACGATTCCCCTGAGAAAAGGGATTGCGCAAGCCGAATTTGAAGCGGTCAAACTGGAAGCGACGCGGCAAATCCTCGCCTTGGCCGCCGAAGTGAGGGGACAGTATTTCGTCGTCCAAGCCAACGAGCAAATTTTGGAATCGCACCGCCAAATGGTCGCCGTGGCGGAAGCCGGACTTGAAGCCGCGCGGCGGCTCCATGAAGCGGGCAACATCCGCGATCTGGATTTGGACAACGAGGCGGCGCGGTTATCCGAGGCCAAACTCGATTTGGCGGCGGCGGAAATCACCACGCGAAAAAATCAGGAGCGACTCAACATCCTCATGGGGCTTTGGGGCGAGGACGCTTCGCTCAAGTTTTCGGGGAGTCTGCCGGAAATTCCAGCCGACGAAATCACGGGGGAGGAAATCGAAAAGCGCGTCGTCGAAAAAAATCTTGAGCTTGCGGCCCTAAAATTAAGAATTTCCGCCTTGGCGCAAAACGTCGGCCTGACGCAAACCACGGCGCTTGTTCCCGAAGTTGATCTCGGAGCTTCCTTCAAGCGGGAGACCGACGGCAGGAATTTGCTCGGTCCCGCCTTTTCGTTTCCGATTCCGTTTTTCAATCGGGGGCAAGGGCGGATCACGCACGCGAAGGCAGAGTTGCGGCGCGAGCAGGAGGAATTTTATTACAAAGCGGTCGAGACGCGGGCGGCGGCGCGCGCGGCGTGGGATCACCTGCAACTGGCCCGCGCGCGGGCGATCCAATCGCGCGATGTCGCCCTGCCGCTCAAGAAAAAAATTCTCGACGAATCGCAACTCGAATACAACGCCATGCAGATCGGCGTCTTTGATTTGCTCACAGCCAAACGGAACCAGATCGAAGCCGAAAGGCGATCCGACGAGGATTTGCGCGATTACTGGCTCACGCGAACCGAGATGGAATCGCTCTTGAGCGGCCATGTCACCGCCGTCGGATTTGAAACGACGGCGTTGGACAAAACGATGGGATCGGCTTTGCATTGATGCGCCACGGGACATTAACGCGCTCTCCCGTATCTTGCTCTTACTCTTGCTCTGTCTAGGTCAACACTGTCGAATGTGGAGAAAATTGGAGCGTGATAAAGATTAAGGGCAAGAGCAAGAGTAAGAGCAAGAGTAAGAGAAAGAAATAAGGAGAAGCTTCCATGCCAACACGACGACAAATTCTCCGGGCCGGAGCAGTCTTAGGGGGCGCGGCGGCGATCGGCGGAGCGGGATCATCGACGCGCGCCGAGTCCGAATCCTCTCATCCGCGCTGGGAGAAAAGCAACAGCGGCAAAGATTTTCCCAAGGGACCCTTCGCGCCGGGGAAGCCGGACAAAGATTACAAGCCCGTCATCGTTCCCAATGGCAAAACGCTTCCTTGGAAAATCGTGGATGGAGTGAAGATTTATCACCTCGTCGCCGAGGAATGTGATCACGAGTTCGTCCAGCCGCTCAGGGGATTGCCCGATGGACTCAAGGCGCGGTGCTGGGGTTTCAACGGGACAGTCAATGGTCCGCTGATCGAGGCGGTTGAAGGGGACCGCGTTCGTATTTACGTCACCAACAAACTTCCCGCCTCGACGGCGATTCATTGGCACGGCGTTTTTCTTCCCAACGGAATGGACGGCGTCGGCGGTCTGACGCAACCGAGCATTCAGCCGGGCGAGACGTTCAAATACGAATGGACGTTCCGGCAAAACGGGACTTACCTCTATCACGCGCATCACGACGAAATGACGCAGATGGGTTTGGGCATGACCGGCATGATCGCCGTTCATCCGCGCCCACCCGCCGGACCGCCGCCGGACCGCGATTTTGTTCTCCTGCTTCACGAATGGAAAATCGTTCCGGGCGCGAGCCGCCCCGATCCGAACGAAATGACCGAGTTCAACATTCTGACGATCAACGGGCGATGTTTTCCGGGAACCGCGCCGCTGGTTGTCAAGAAGGGGGACCGCGTTCGAATTCGCGTCGGCAACCTCGGGGCGATGGATCATCACCCGTTTCACATTCACGGGCATTGGTTCAGAGTGGTCGGGACCGATGGCGGGCCGATTCCGTCTTCGGCGCAGTGGCCCGAGACGACGGTGCTGGTCGGCGTCGGGCAGACGCGCGCGATTGAATTCGTCGCCGACGAGCCGGGGGATTGGCCGATGCACTGCCACATGACGCATCACGTCATGAATCAGATGGGGCATCGCCTTCCGAACATGATCGGCGTGAAATCGGAAGGACTGGATGAAAAGACTTCGCGGCTTTTGCCCGACTACATGACGATGGGACAGGAAGGCATGGGGGAGATGCCGAAGCACGTCGAGGCCGGACACATGAAGGTCATGCGCAACGCGATCCCGATGATCGGCGCGGAGGGACAATACGGCTATATCACGATGGGGGGAATGTTCACGCTTCTCAAGGTGCGGGAGAATTTGAAAAGCTACGACGAGGATCCGGGATGGTTCGCTCATCCTGCGGGATCGGTTGCCGGAGCCGCGTCAGCGGAGGAAATCCGGAGAGATTTGGAGACAAGTTAGGGCTCGTCGGTTTGCTTTTCTCGCTTTTTGCAATTTGCCATTCCTCATCCGAAAAATCCGTCGAATCCGTGTTGATTCGTGTCCGAGCTCGGCAATCCCAAGAATAAATGTTCACGCCGAGACGCGATTGTTTCGATCGCGAGCGGGTTTCGGCAGATTCATGGTCAAGATGCCCATGTAATTCAGAGACTTGCTCCTACGGATACAACGCCAATTTCCGAAGACGATCCAGACAAAATTTGTCTCAACAATTAATGTCGCAGGCAACGTTCTTCAGGATATATCGCATTGATTTCATTCGGCTTGAGAAAAGCAGAATCGAATGACTCCCGCTGGCTCGATTCTTGGTCTATTTCTTTGCATACGATCGCCGAAGCAAGAGCCGAGGCGGTCCTAAGAAGAAGAAATAAGGAGACCAACCATGACTTGGGCCATGACTTGGATGATGTGGAGCGAATTGGCGCTGGCGGCATATCTGATCTCGGTGGTCGCGCGGACCAAAACCAATGCGACGCTTCGCACGGTCGTCGGACTGATTTTGGGAATGGGAGGCTTGCTCGCGTCGGCGACGGTCTTGATTTTTCTCGGAGTTGCGTTCGCGCACAACATGGAGTTGTTTTCGCCGTTCTCGGCGCAGGCAAGCGGGAAGCTGGTGGGGACGCTGGTTTTCTACGGTGGCGGCGCGATGGGGTTTCTGGTCCCCTTCATCGCCAGAGACGAGGAGAAGTGAGGATTCGTCAAAATCCCCGGATGATTCCCCTGCAATGCTCCCTGCCCAGAAGCGCGTCCAAAGATGGTCCATTGAGCCGGAGCGCAGTTTGCCTCTCGCCCTCTTTCCCATTGATTGGCGGGAGGAAGGCTCCTATGGTGGAGAGGCGAGAATTCCATCATCGGCGCGAGGAAGAGGAAAGGCGGCATGAAAGTCTTTGTCACGGGAGGAACCGGTTTTGTCGGGTCGCATCTCTTGCCCGCTTTGCTGGAGGCCGAACACGAGGTTCAGGCCTTGGTGCGCCAAGGTTCGGCCAGCAAACTTGCGCCCGCCGTCCGGGACCACGCCGCGTTTCGCGCGTTCGAAGGGGATTTACTCCAGCCCGCGACCTTGTCCGGAGCGGGGGAGGGATGCGAGGCGGTAATTCATCTGGTCGGGATCATCGAGGAGGACGCCGCCGACGGCGTCACCTATGGGCGATGCCACGTTCAGGCGACGTTGGCGGCGATTGAACAGGCGAGACGGATTGGCGCCAAACGATTCGTCCACATGTCCACCCTCGGCACGCGGGATCAGGCGCAATCGGAATATCACCGAACGAAATATAAGGCCGAACATTGGGTCAAGTTGAACGGAATCCCGTTCGTGATTTTCCGACCCTCGGTCATTTTCGGGCGGCGCGATGGATTTGTCACCCAGCTTGCCTCGTTGATTCATCCCGTTTTTCCGGTCGTCATTCCCGGGCGCGGCGAGAATCAATTTCAGCCCGTCGCGATTGAGAACGTCGTCGAGGGTTTTGTCAAGGCGTTGACCAGCGACAAGGCCGTCGGCAAAATTTACGAGGTCGGCGGACCGAGCCGTCTGACTTTCAATCAGGTCGTGGATTTGATCGCCGAGGCCAAGGGACTTTCGCCGCCGTTGAAAATTCACCCGCCGATTACGCTCGTGAAAATCGTCGCCGGGATTATGCACGCGATCTGGCCGGGATTTCCCATCAGCAGGGATCAGGTGGTCATGCTCATGGAGGATAACATCTGCGAAACGCGGAAATTTTATGAAGATTTTGAAATCAAACCGAAGGATTTCGATGTTCAGGCGTTGAGGGAATATATTTAGCCCAAACCCAATCGCTTCCACACAGGTCCATCTGAATGTGGAGGAGGAATGCCGGGGTTGGGCAAAAATAAGGATGAGCCGGAATAATTACTTTGGCACGGGAGGAAGCGAATGATTCGGAGTATGGGATTGAGCGGCAAAACGAAGATCTTCGGAGTGTTAATTCTCGCTTGGTCCTCGCTTGGATTGGCCGACGACGCCCCTCGAGTGAAGGAGTCGACGTTCACTCACGATGTGGCGCCGATTCTGAACGCCCATTGCGTCGTCTGCCACCGCTCAGGTCAGATCGGGCCGATGCCGTTAACCTCGTTTGAGGAATCGCGCCCGTGGGCCAAATCCATCAGGAAAAACGTCGCGGGCCGCGCGATGCCGCCGTGGGTCGCCAAACCGAATGGTTGGGGCTACAAGGAAACCAATTGTTTGAACGAAGACCAGATCGCCAAAATCGTCGCTTGGGTTGACGCGGGATGTCCGCAGGGCAACCCTGCCGATTTGCCCGCTCTTCCCACCTTTTCCGAAGAATGGAAATTGGGTAAGCCCGATGAGATCATCCGATTCCAACCTTACTCGATCGCGCCGGACGCCGCGATTGACAACGTCTTTGAAATTCCAGCGGTGAGCGAGGTCGCGGAGGATCATTACGTCACCGCCGTGGAGATTCGTTGCGAGCCGGCCAAGATCGTCCATCACGTCATTCTCTACGTCGTGGATGATCGCAAACGGGTCAAGGCGCCGATCAATTGGCTTGGCGCGTGGGGACCGGGGACCCCGCCGATGGTTTTCGCGGACGGGACCGGACGCCTCTTGAAAAAGGGGGCGAAGATCGTCGCCAACATCCATCTCACGCCGCGTGGGACCGGCGGACAGACTCAAATTTTGGCCGGACTTCATTACGCACCGAAGGGAACCAAAGTTGCCGAACTGGAAAACAAATGGGTGATGAACACGCTGTTCGCCATTCCTCCCGGGGCGCCCAATTATGAGGTCGTCGCCAACTGGACCCTTCCCTGCGATGCCGACCTTTACCGCATCATGCCGCACATGCACTATCGCGGAAAAGACATGACCCTGAGCCTGCACTACCCCGATGGACGAAGCGACGTTCTGTTGGAAACCGAATGGAACAACGATTGGCAATTCACCTATACCTTTCCACAACCCTTGCGGATGCCCAAGGGGACGCGGTTTGAAGTGCGCGGCCACTACGACAACTCCGCCGCCAATCCGGTCAATCCCGATCCGACCCGAACCGTACGCTGGGCCATTGACGTCGCGCAGGAAATGTTCGTCGGGATGGTGGATTACGTCCGCCTCGACGGGGAGACCGGCGGCGCGGAATGACGGTTTACGATTTCCTTCTGCGAAAAGTCGCTACAAACCAGAAAAAAGTGAACAAGGTGCCCCCCGCAACGATCACGATGGCCTCGTAACGTTGGGCGTTTTTAAGGACACTCTCCAACGCATGGCCAAAGAAATATCCGCCCGATCCGAACAGAATCGCCCAGACAGCCGAGCCGAATAAATTCAGCAAGGCAAATCTCACCCAAGAGACCCGACTGCTTCCAATGAAGATCGGCGTAATCATGCGGAAGCCGTAAACAAAGCGAAATCCGATGATGACCCAATTTTGATGGCGTTCCAGCCACTCGTGCAGTTTTGCAATCTTGGGTTTCCATCGCTCGCGCTTGGCCAAAAGAGGACGGCCCCAAAGACGGCCGACGATGTAATAAAGTTGGTCGCCGAAGAACGCGCCGACGGTCCCAATCAGGATCGTCCATGAGAGGCGGAGATAACCGGCGTGTGCGGCGAAACCGGCCAAAACCATGATCGTTTCTCCTTCGAGAAACGTTCCGACGCCCAAAGCCCAGTAGCCGTAGTTTTGGATTAGCTCTTCAAGCATGATTCGGATTTGGAGAACCGACAGCCATGAAGCATTGCATCAGGCTTTCCGCGATCTTGTTCCAATCCCCCTCGGTTAGGGCGAATTGCCGGGCGTTGCGTCCCATCTCAATCACCAGTCTCGGATTCTCAATCGCGCGCGACATTTTCTCCGCCAGATCGTCCGCGTTGCAGGGATTGAAAAGAAATCCGGTTTCCGAGTCGCGGATCATGTCTTGCAATCCGCCGAGTTGCGAAGCGATGACCGGTCGGGAAAATGCCGAGGCGGTGGAAACGACTCCCGACCCGCTGGCGTGAGTGTAAGGCAACAGAACCGCCAGCGAGCGGGCCATCAACCCGCCCAACTCTGCGTCGCTGACGCGGCGATTCACAATTTCCAAATTCGCTCCAAGACGTTGCATCGCCGCGCGATGAGGCTCCAACGAACCCGCTCCGGCGACGATCAGCCGCGCTTGCGGATAACGGGACAAAACCTTTTCCAATCCCGCAAGCGCGATCTCCAATCCCTTGTAAGGCAACATCCTGCCGAAGAACAGAAACGTCGCGGGATCGGGCGCGCGGTCGGACCGGGCGAACCGACTCAATTCGTCGGTGTGGCCGAACGGGATCGCGCGGAATTTCCGCCCGTGCGTGGGATACCGTCGAACGGCTTCCTCCAAAGAATGTTCCCCGTGAACAAGAATGGCGCGGGAATGGTTGAGGATCGCGTTCAGCCCCATGCGATTGCGGAGCGAATTTTCGCCATGATGCGGCGTGACGTCGTGCAGGACTGAAACAACGGCGATTCGTCGGGCGAATCGCGGCAGGGCAAGCGTGAACCACGGATGGTTGAAGATGTTGAGGAGAACATCGGACTTGAATTCGCTTAGGGCGCGCATCACGCGCATGAATTCAATCGGCTGGGCGAGCAATCGTCCCCATTGCCTTCGGCCGGCTCCGGTCGGCGCGTTGATGGAAAAAAAATCAATCGGCCCGCGATAAAATTCCCGTTCCTGATTCCGGTTGATGAGCATTCCGACGGCGGCGTCCGCCCGGCTTGCCAGCGCCGTCGCCAGCGGTCCGCTGTAATAGGCGTGCCCGGGTCCCTCCCAGAGATCGGCCAACATGACCTTGAGTTTGGATTCCATCCCCCATTCTTTCCCTTGGAAGAGGCGGCGTCAACGGAGAGCTTGGAATCGTGGGAATAAAAAGGATCATTCCGCGCGAATTCCGGATTCGGCGATTCTCTCTTGACGAACAAACCGATTCGCGCCATGATAATTCTGAACGCCGAATCCGCAGCCCGAGCGCGGAACGGGGGACCCGATCCCTTGGGGCACATCAAGCCATCGCTTGAGGGGAACCTTTTCTCCCCAGCCCGTCAGCTAACCTCGTAGGCGAGAAAGGGTATCAGATGTCCGGCTTCGTCCAGAAGCCGCGTCTGCCTCAATCCTCATTGAGGCGGGCGCGGCAGGCTATCTTGGGTCGCGCGCGGGACGTGCGTGATCCGTCGCTTCACCACAAAATTTCACTCGTCGCCTTCTTCGCTTGGGTCGGTCTGGGCGCGGACGGGCTTTCGTCCTCGGCTTACGGCCCGGACGAAGCCTATCGGGCGTTGGGCGAACACACCTACCTTGCGATTCTGCTCGTTCTGGCGACGGCGGGGACGGTTTTCGTCTTTTCCTACGCCTACAGCCGGATCATCGAGCATTTTCCGGTCGGCGGCGGCGGCTACGTTGTCGCGACCAAACTGCTGGGGCGCAACGCCGGGGTCGTTTCCGGTTGCGCGCTCTTGGTGGATTACGTCTTGACGATCACGGTTTCCATCGCCGGAGGCGGGGACGCGCTGTTCAGTCTGCTTCCGCCGAGGTTTCAAGTGATGAAACTTCCGGTCGAGTTCGGCGCCATCGGCCTGCTGGTCCTGATGAATCTGCGCGGCGTCAAGGAATCGGTGACGATCCTTGTCCCCATCTTTTTGGCGTTTGTCATCTCGCACGTAATTCTGATCTTCGGCTCGATCGGCGTTCACATCTTTGATCTGCCCCACGTCGCGCAAAACGTGGATCAAGGGTTTCGAGCCGGCTCGTCGCAATTGGGCACGTTGGGATTGTTCCTCATTCTCCTGCGGGCTTATTCGGTCGGGGGCGGAACGTTCACCGGAATCGAAGCGGTCTCCAATGGCGTTGCGATACTTCGGGAGCCGAAAGTCGAGACCGGAAAGAAGACCATGATTTACATGGGAACATCGTTGGCCGTGACGGCGGGAGGAATTTTGCTCTGCTACATGTTGCTCGACGTTCATCCGCGCCAGGGACAGACGCTCAATGCCGTGCTCGCCCAGACGGTCGCCGGCGGGTTGCGCCTTGGGACGATTCCCATCGGGGCGTGGTTTGTCAGCCTGACGATGTTCTCCGAGGCGGTTTTGCTTTTGGTCGCGGCGCAGACCGGATTCATTGACGGTCCGCGCGTCATGGCGAACATGGCGGGGGACTCGTGGCTCCCGCGCCGTTTCGCGTCGCTTTCGGACCGGATGACGATGCAAAACGGCCTTCTCATCATTGGAGTCGCCGCCACCGCCCTTCTCGCCTACACGCGCGGTCAGGTGGACATCATTGTCGTCATGTATAGCATGAACGTCTTCCTGACGTTTTTCCTGTCCGAAAGCGGCATGGTGCGGTTTTGGTTCACCAACCGCGAGAAGGAACCGCTCTGGAAACGGAACATTACGATTCATGCCATTGGCTGGGTGCTGAGCCTGTCCATTCTCATTGTCATGGCGGCTGAGAAACTAAGCCAAGGGGCGTGGATCACGGTCTTGATTACGTCTTGTCTAATCGCGCTTTGCTTCTTGATCCGCGCGCACTATCACCGCGTCGCCGCGCAGGTACTGGAATTCCGCAAGGTCTTCTCACGTTTCATGAACATCGTCGAGAACGAGCATCTGGAGGCGATTTCGGAGATTTCGGTTAAGCGGACGGCGGGAATTCTGGTCAGCGGCTACGATGGGATGGGGATGCACCTCTTCTTTAGCGTTCTGCGGCTTTTCCCGAATCAATTCGGCAAGATCGTCTTCATCTCGGTCGGCAAAGTGGACACGGCGTTTTTCCGGCAGGAGAAGCACGTCGAGGCGCTGGAGGAGCGCACGCGCCACGCGCTGGAACATTACGTCGCGCTCGCGCAAAAGCTCGGCATCCCCGCCTCCTACGCCTACGCCCTGGGGACCGACGTGGTCGAGGAGGCCTCGGGGCTTTGTCTTCACGTCGCCAAGGAAAATCCGGGGGCGGTCTTCTTCGCCGGAGAAATGGTCTTCGAGAATCCGGCGTGGTACCACCGGTTTCTTCACAACGAAACCTCCTACGCGATCCAGCGGCAAATCCGCTTCGCGGGGCTTTCGATGGTGATCCTGCCGGTCTTGCTCAACCCGAAAAAGGAAGCGGCGAAGAGCCTTGAGGTGAGTCCGTCGTATTAGAGCAATTCCTGAAATTTCTCTAGGCTCGCCGGATTTGAATCGGTCTCTCGGCGGCGCGTATTCCGGTCCGTTCATCGGATCCCCCTTTGCCGCGGAAGAATTTTCGGATTCTTATGGAGGCAAATCCCAAAGCCGAACCGTCCGGTCCGCGCCGCCGGACAGGACGCGACGGCCATCGGGGGAAAACGCGACGCTTTGGACGGCGTCGTCGTGCCCGCGCAAGACCAGCAGTTCCTTCCCGCTTTCGGTGTCCCATAGCCGAAGCGTATTGTCATTGCCGCCGGAAATCGCGCGTCCCCCGTCGGGCGAGAAAGCCACGCACCGGACCAACCGTTCGTGTCCCGTGAATCGGCGGACTTCCGAACCCGTTTCGACGTCCCAAAGCCGGACGGATTTGTCGCCGAGCGCGGTCAGGGCGCGATGGCCGTCGGGCGCAAACGCCGCTCCCCAAACGAAACCCAAGTCTTCGCTGAAATCGAGACGCCGCGTCTCCTTGCCCGTCGTGACGAACCAGATTCGCAGGGTTCGATCCAATCCGGCGGAGAGCGCGCGATGGCCGTCGGGCGAAAACGCCACTCCCAACACCGCGTCCTTGTGTCCCTCGTAACGACGGATTTGTCTGCCGGTTTCGACGTCCCATAGACGCAGGGTCTCGTCGCTTCCACCGGAAATCGCCTGCTTGCCATCGGGCGAAAAGGCGACGCTCGTGACGGCCGATTTTCCCTCCGAGTGAAATTCGCGGAGGACTTCGCCCGTTGTCGCGTTCCAAAGTCGCAAGCTTTGATCCTCGCTCCCTGAAAGAACATTTTTCCCATCGGGCGAGAAAAGGGCGCAAGTCACCGGTTTGGCGTGTCCCTCCATTTGGCGGACTTCCGCCCCCGATTCCAAATCCCAAATCCGGACGGTCAAATCGCCGGCGGAGAGACCCAGTTTGCTGTCGGGCGAAAACATCACGGATCGAACGGAATGGGTGTGTCCGGAAAATATCCGAAGTTGTCCGATCCGTTCATTCGATTGCGGCATCGGAGTCTGGGAGGGGAGTGGTATCAGAGTGGATTCAAGTTTCGGCATGGCGGATGGCGCGACGGGGACAGGGGGCTTAATCGGAGGTTTCGATTCACCGGAAACCGGGACCGTTGCAACCGGCGCGGGAGGAGCGGAAGATGCGATGGGTTCGACCTGATCCGGCTTTGGTTCCGCCTTTGCAAGTTTGATTTCGGTTCTGGCGACGCCTCCCGCCGTCAAATCCCAAAACCGCGCCGTCTTGTCCTCCCCGCCCGTCAACGCCAAACCGCCGTCAGGAGAGACCGCCAGACTCCGTATCGCTCCCTTGTGTCCCTTGTATTTCTGGATTTCTTTTCCGCTTTCCATATCCCAAAGCAACAACTTCCCATCCCCGCCGGCCGAAAGGATTTGAAGCCCGCCCGGACAAAACGCGACGGCGGAGACCGCTCCCTTGTGTCCGTTGAAAGAACGTAGTTCCTTGCCGCTTTCAACATCCCACAACCGCATGGTTCGATCTTGTCCGCCGGAAAGAGCGCGGCTCCCGTCGGGCGAGAAAGCGACCGACAGAACCAACCCGGCATGTCCCTCCATCCGCCGTATTTCCTTGCCGGTTTCGAGATCGGAGAGTCGAACTGATTGTCCCAAGGTCGTTAGCAGGCGACGGCCATCCGGGGAGACCGCCATGCCAAGGCTTCCTGAATCCATTTCTATGGCGAGTTCGCCTGACTCGACCTTCCAAACCCGGACGGGATCTTCAATTCCCCCCGAGATCGCCAGCGCGCCATCAGGAGTGAAGGCGACGAGGCCGACAACGCCCTTCTGCTCGCCAAACCTCCGGATTTCCTTTCCGCTTCCGATTTCCCAAAGCCGCGCCGTTAGATCCGCGCCGCCGGAAAGTATTCGCCGCCCGTCGGGAGAAAAGGCGACACCCTGAACACCTTCTTGGTGTCCGGGCAAGCGGGCAAGTTCCAGACCGGATCCCACGTTCCAAATCCGGATGAAGCCATCTTCGGAGGCTGTCGCGGCTTGCAGGCCGTCGGGAGAGAAGGCAACCCCGTTCACCGCGCCGGCATGCCCGTCGAGCCGTCGAAGGCTTCCCTTTCCGCATGCGGCCACTGCAAAACTCCATAAGATCAGCGCTTTTCCGAACCGTCTCATTCCGCTTTGCCGTAGTCTCTCATCGCATTTCCGAGACGCGTCCATTATGGATAACTCCATGAAAATCAATTATTCCGCATGTGATTTGCAAGGCTCTCGTCCGGGAGATAATTTTTTTCAGAAAAAGATAAAATAAAGTTGACGATGCCCCAATCTGGCAATATGCTTCTATCTATACGGGATGCCCCATAGGGGATCTCGGCCATACATACCATATTTAATCCGAAAAGGAGGAACTAAATATGAGATTCCGAATTCGAGCGTTTACGCTCATTGAACTGCTCATTGTCGTGGCGATCATCGCGATCCTTGCGGCGATTGCGGTTCCGAACTTTCTTGAGGCGCGGGTACGGGCGCAGGTCTCCCGCATCAAGGCCGACGAGCGGACCTACGCGACGGCCATCGAAGCCTACGCGGTGGATTGGAACCAATACATGCCGCTAATCCACATCGGCGATGTGGATCCCCCCCAACCCCCGATCAGCCCCTTGCAATCGGGTCTTGAGCTTAGCGCTACCTTCTGGATCAACCGTTTGGAGAGCATCTTGATTCCCCTCAGCACGCCGGTTTCGTATCTTTCGGAGGGATTGATATTCGAACCGAGCAACGCGCATGAGGGGTGGCTTATGTATCAGGGGTGGGATGTTCTTTCCAATCAGGGTCCCCCGCCCGACAAGGGCCAGCGGCAAACGATTTACATGTATCTCTCGCTTCCGGGCGACGCTTTTATTTCAGGAAATCTGGGTTTGGTCGCCGATCTTTTGGCGCTGATTGGAGGAAATTGTCTTCCTCCGGGCGGCTGTTCGTTGGATGTCTCCTCCGTGGGAGCCCTCGTCGCTCGGCGCTGGTTCATGGCGGCTCCGGGCCCGGACACTTTCTACTCGTTCGACCGTTGCGTTGCGGGAGGCGGGAACGTAGGTGACGGTATCGTCCGACAGCTTCTGGACGTCGGAGAACCAAAATGCGGCGGCATGTATGATCCGACCAACGGAACCATCAGCCAAGGCGAAATCGTGAGAACGGGCGAAGGCATCGCGGGCATGGGACAATAAACTCCCGGTCGCTCGCTTTAACTTCGCACGATTCATTCACCAGCAAACAAAAACCCCGGATCTTCGGATCCGGGGTTTTCTTTTGTTCGGTTGCGGTTGAAGTTCAAGAAGAAATCAAGAGGTCGGCGGTTCGGTCGGCTTGAAGGGAATCATCAACTCCTCGAACTTGGGACGGTTGCGCTCGTTGATCGCGGCGACTTCCTCCGGTTTTTCATTCGGACCGGGCGCGACCATCGCGCCCCGCTCGCGTAATTTCGCGCGGATCGTGTCCGCGCCATTGGCAACCCGAATCAGCATCCACTCCCCCGTCAATAACCGCACAATGACCGTATCATTCTGCTTGCGTTGCCAGTCGGCAAACAGATCGGGGCTTTTCATGTATTCGGCCTGCTCGAAGTAGTAAACCGCGCCCCGCTGGACAATCTCTTCCCATGACGCGCGCTTCTCGTGTCCAACCATCCCGCGAGTGTCTATTTTCTTGTGGGCAATCTCCTTGTCATTAAGACCATAAACGTCCAGCGTCGGCAGGCGGGAAATATACGGAACCATCCCCGCCGAAGGAGTCGCCAACATCTCCTTCGGATCGGCGAATCGGCGAAACCATTCCCCTGCCGCGCGGAATTGAGGTTGCCACGTGTAATTTTCGAACATTTGCAGACTGCTGGTGTGCCCAATTTCGTAAAGTTCATGTTTGTATTGATTCGTGATGCAACCGAAGAAATGCATGGCCAAGAATCCGCCTCCCCCCAATGCGGCTAGCCCCGCTTCGGTGGCCGGACGCGCCCACGACCATCGCGGCGTCCAATAACCGACCCACTGACCGACCGTCTCAAACGCCATCGGGACCATGAGCGCCAGAAGAGGAATCGTCGGGGTCATGAGACGAAATTCAAAAACGTCCCCGCCGACATACATGATGTAGTAGCTATAGGTTCCGGTGATCGCGGCCAAGACGAAGAGTTGCCCGGCGAGAGGGCTACGTCGCTGAAAGATGACCGCCGGAATCGCGACGGCGATGCAGGCCGCGACCAAACTCCAATGCAGATAGGAGTATTTGA
Organism: uncultured Candidatus Sumerlaeota bacterium; assembly: GCA_964598765.1. GTDB lineage: Bacteria > Sumerlaeota > Sumerlaeia > MVZB01 > JAJFLK01 > CAZRCZ01. The sequence goes on from CAZRCZ010000019.1 coordinate 49,193, forward strand.
AGTAGAGCGTGATGTAGGGAATTCCGACCTTGAAGTAAGCGCCGGGGACTTTGGCGTAGAACGTGTTCGGAACCCATTCGTGGTAATAGTGATGACGCCAGAGAAGATGTCCCCCGCCGATCAACGCGCAGATGCCGCCCCAAACCAAAACGCGTAGAAATCCTCCGGGCGCGCCTTTGGCAAAAACGATACGACGCCAAAAGAGAATCGCGCCGCAGGTCAACCCCGCGAGATAACCTTCCGGACGCTCCAGCAACGCCAGCGACATGATGAGGGCGCTGTAGGGACGCCGGGCGTGAAGGGGCTGAAATTCCTCGCGCAGAAACCGGGCGACGGCGAAGAAAACCAGAAAGCTGAAAAAGTGGGTTTCCATCCCGCCCGCCATCCAACCCTGCGTGGATTGATTCAGCGCGACCAGCCCGACCCCGAGCCACATCCAGCGGCGACCGAATTCCCCCCGCCTCACAAATTCCCACCACGTCGAGGCAAGGACCAAAAACCCGAAGAGACGTCCGTAGAAGAGGAACAATTTCTCCGGATGGCTCGTGAAGAAAAAATGGACCGACATGAAAATCATCCAGAGAAAATTCGTGTAGCCTTCGACCGGCTCCTCGCCCGGGTTATAGACCGGCCCGAAGCCTTCATAGAGATTCCGGCTGTAACGCAGGGTGATGTAGGCGTCTTCGAGGATGAAGGTCCAGCGTTTGCCGAGGAGCCAGAGAAATCCGGCGCCCATGGCGAGCAAGCCGAAAGCCATCGGCGAAAGCGCGGCGGCAAGCAGTTCGCGCCGGGGAACGGCGTCCTCGGACTGAATGGTTGCAACGGGGGGTGGGTTCGGAGTCATTTCCATTGTGATCGTCGCAGAAGATTAGGACTTATCCGCAGTTCGAGCAAGAGCAAGAGTAAGAGCAAGCCCATGAAAAAGAAACAAGGATGGACGGGCTGAACAGGGCGGGATGCGAATCAGCATGGGGCTTGCGCTCCTTGGAGGTCTTTCTTTGCGAAGAACAAAACAGCGACGAGGATCAGCGTCGCGGAAGCCAGATAGATTCCGCCGCCGAACGATATCGCGTGGCTCATATTGGCTACTTCGCTTCCGTAGGAGCCGTGCGCGGCGAGGCGGCCAAAGAGAAGGGGACCGAGCGCGCCCCCTCCCCAGCCGATGAAATTCAACATTCCCGCCGCCGAGGCGCGCGATTGCGGCGGCACAACGTCATACATCGAGGCGAAGATGTTCGCGTCGTAAAGACCCTTGCAGAAGCCGAAGACGCTCATCGCCAAGATGAGTGTAGCGACTTCGCCCGTCTTGCCGACCAAATAAACAAACGGTGCGCCGAGGAGCAACCCGGTCACTTGAACCATCATCCGGCCTCCGGCGAACCTGCGCGAAAGCCAATCGGCGGAAATCCCCCCGAGCGGTACGCTCAACGCGCTTGCGACCTGAATGTAAATGCTTCCGTTCAGTCCGGCCGACGTCAGCGAAAAATTGAATTTCTCCTTGAGAAACGTCGGAGTCCACATGAGGAAAATCGTGGCGACCGAATTGGCTCCCATGAACGCCAGAAGAAGAAGTAACGGCGTCGGGGAGCGAAGCCCCACTTTGCCCAACATGCTCCAGAGAGCCATCGGCGAAAGGACTGCGGCGGGAATCAAGAGATACTTCTGCCACCCGGTCCACCATGCCGTCGGGCAAACCAAGACCGTGAGCAAGACCGAAGGAATCAGAATCAGCTCCAGCCGCGAAACGCCCGAGGCCAGTTCCACAGCCGAGGGCGGCTGTGCCACATTCATTGATTTAATCCCCCCAGTGGAATCTTGAATTGGTCCCGGGGAAGGAATAATTTCCGATTGTCCGCGACGTGCCTCGCGCAAAAAATTATAAAGCAGGACGGCCAAGGTCATGCCCGCCAATCCGAAGAAGTAAAATCCCCATCGCCAGTTGTAGCGCTGGGCCAGCCAAGCCGCGAACCAACTTCCGCCGATGGTCCCAATATAGACGCTGGATTGATGAAGCGACATCGCGCGGGAGCGGGTCTTGCCGGAGTGATAATCGCTGATGAGCGACATCGAGGCGGGGAAATAAAAGGTCTCGCCGAAACCCTCAAGCGCGCGCACGGTGACGAACTGCCACAGTTTCCCGCACCATCCGGTCAGAACGGTGATCAGGCTCCAAAAGAGACACCCGCCAAGGATCAAATCCTTTCGACGAATCCGGTCGCCGACGTATCCGGCGATCGGCGCGCCGGCGGCGTAAATCCACATGAACGCCGAAGCGATGTATCCCTGTTGTTCCTTGTCAAAATGGAAGACTTCCTGAAGTTTGGGAAGAACGACGGAAATCGCCTGTCGGTCGGCGTAATTGAAAAAGCAGATGCACCAAAGCATGAACACCACCCACCATTTGTAGGTGGGGGAAGAGGACGAGTCTTTGGGATCGGAGATTTGCATCGCGCATTTTTTGCACTTTTTATTTGCGAAACGCACTGAAATTCGGGAGACTCGGGGTTTTGACTGGCCGGGAGAAGCTAAATATGAAGGTCATCCTTTTGCAAAATCTTGAAAACGTCGGACTGCCGGGCGAAATCACCGAGGTTCGGTCCGGCTATTTCCGCAACTTTCTTTGCCCTCGTGGAATCGCGGTCGAGGCGTCCCCTTCCAACCTGAAATCGCTGGAGTTCAAGCGCAAAAAACTTCAAGCGCAAGCCGATAAAATCGTCAAGGAAGCCCAAGACGTCGCCGAGCAACTTAAAGGCGTCACGCTCAAATTCGTCCAAAAAGTCGGCGAAAAGGACCGCCTGTTCGGCTCCGTGACCGCCGCCGACGTCGCCGATCAGCTCGCGGCTTTGGGCTTTGAGATTGATAAACGCCGCATTTCTTTGTCGAGCGCGATCAAGACGTTGGGGACTTTCTCGGCGCGAGTCAAACTTCACGCCAAGGTCGCCGTGCCGTTGACCGTCATCGTGGAACGCGACATGACCGCCGAGCCTCCCGTCGAAGCCGCGACGGAGGCAACTAGTCAACCGCCGGCGATCGAAGAGACGACTCCCGAATCCGCGTCCGACGAATCGGCGTCCAATCCCGCCTGACGTTGACGAACGGCCTCTTATTGCTTCCAATTCGGAGCGTGTGCTATGAAGATCGGCGATTCCAAACACGCCGGGAATGGATGATGAGCGGGTCCGGATACGCCGAATACTTGGCGCGTTATGAACAGCTTGCCGGAGGACGCAAGAAGCTCGACCCCGACCAATTCGAGCGATTGAGCAAGGAACACGACCGTCTGATCCGCCGAATGGACCCCGCCGACATTCAATTGGACGAATGGAAACGGCTGGAAGAATTGCGGTTTCTCCTCATCTTGACCGGCGACGAAGAAGAATAACCCTCAATCCAATCTTCCGATAATCCCATCATGCCCCTCACCCTCGACACCATCGTTTCCCTCTGCAAGCGGCGCGGATTCATTTTTCCCGGCAGTGAAATCTACGGCGGTCTGGCCGCGACCTACGACTACGGTCCGCTCGGCGTCGAATTGAAACGCAACGTCAAGGAAGCTTGGTGGCGGTGCATGGTTCAGCGGCGCGACGACATGGAGGGGCTGGACGCCTCGATCCTCATGCACCCCGAAACGTGGCGCGCGTCGGGACACGTCGAATCGTTCACCGATCCCTTGGTGGATTGCAAGAACTGCAAAAAGCGGTTTCGCTCCGATCATCTCAACGGTTACGGCGCGACGTATCTGGTCAGGGGAAGTTTCCTCACCGAAGGACAGGTCGTCAATGAACTGGAAATCGGCTTGGACGCGGAAGTTCCCGATTCCTCGAAGATAGCGGCGAAGCTTGCAAGCAAGGGAGTTCACGAAGTCCGCGTTGACAAGATCGAATGTAAGAGCGTAAGCGTCGCCTGTCCCGAATGTGGCGAACGGGCGCTGACCGAGCCGCGCCTCTTCAACCTTATGTTTCGCACGCACATCGGTCCGGTTCAGGACACCGGCTCCACGGTTTTCATGCGCCCCGAAACAGCGCAGGGAATCTTTGTGAACTTCGACAATGTCCTCCAAACCATGCGGCGCAAACTTCCGTTCGGCATCGCGCAGATGGGCAAATCGTTCCGCAACGAGGTGACGACCAAGGCGTTCATCTTCCGCACGCTGGAATTCGAGCAGATGGAGATCGAGTATTTCGTCAAGCCGGGCGAGGACGAAAAGATGCACGAGTATTGGATCGCCGAGCGGTTCAACTGGTATTTGAACCACGGCATCCGAAAAGAAAATCTCCGCATCCGCCGGCACGGCGCGGAAGAACTCGCCCATTACGCGCGCGGTTGCGCCGATATCGAATACCTTTTCCCGATGGGTTGGAGCGAACTCGAGGGAATCGCCAACCGCACCGACTACGATCTGAGCCGTCATTCGCAATTTTCCGGCAAGGACCTCTCCTATTTCGATCAGGAGGAAAATCGTCGGTATCTTCCCTACGTGATCGAACCCTCGGCGGGGGTGGACCGCTCGACGATGGCGTTCTTGATTGACGCCTATCACGAGGAAACGGTGAAGGATCGCCAACGGACGGTTCTGCGATTGCATCCCTCGCTCGCGCCGATCAAGATCGCGGTCTTGCCGCTTTTGAAGAACCGCCCCGAAATCGTTGAAATGGCGCATCGCCTCACCGACGACCTGCGCAAAAAATGGCTCACCCGCTACGACGACACCGCCGCCATCGGCAAACTCTATCGGCGTCAGGATGAAATCGGGACGCCGTTTTGCGTGACGGTGGACGTGCAATCGCTCGAAGACAAACAAGTGACGGTCCGCGACCGCGACACGATGACGCAAGAAAGAATTGCCGCCGATCAGCTGAAGAAATATTTGAAAGAACGAATTGACTCCGACTTATCCTTGAAGTAAAAGAGCGGTTCGCGGAGCGAACGGGCGGATCAAGGACATCCGCCAATCTAATCGAATCGCCGGAATTCCAAGGCAGGGAGGATCTAATCATGGCACAGGAACGCAAAGGACTCGTCACATTCAAAGGGGGACCGATGACGTTGCTCGGACCGGAACTGAAGGTCGGCGACAACGCCCCCGATTTCACCGTCGTGGACAACGCGATGGCTCCGGTCACGCTGGGGTCGTCCAAGGGCAAAACGCGGCTGATTTGCTCGGTTCCGTCGCTCGACACGCCAGTCTGCTCGATTGAGACGAAAAAGTTCAACGAAAAGGCCGCGTCGCTCGACGGCAACGCCATTGTTTACGTCGTGAGTTTGGATTTGCCGTTCGCGCAAAAACGGTTCTGCGGCGCGGAAGGAACCACCAAGATCACCGCGCTTTCGGATTTCAAATCGCGCTCCTTCGGCGACAATTACGGCGTCGTCATCAAGGAACTCGGGTTGCTCGCGCGCGCGGTGTTCGTCGTCGGCGCGGACGACAAAATCAAATACATCGAGATCGTCAAGGAAGTCGCACAAGAGCCGGATTACGACAAGGCGCTGGCGGCGGTAAAGGCATCTTGAAAGGATCAAAAAAAGATATTCACCACAGAGGCACGGAGAGGAATTTTGCGCGCGTTCGGTCGTTGAGAAATTGATCGTAATTTCATTCCGACGCGAAGCGGTCATCCTCCCGAAGCCGCATGATTCGCGGATTTCGCTTGCGGCAAATTCAATCCTCTGTCGTTTATCTTTCGAGACAACATCAATTCATTCCAAAGACCTCTCTGTGTCTTTGGGGTGAATTCTTTGATTTGAATCCAAGGAAAACCCAACCATGACCACCGCCACAACTTCCACTCTCGGATTGAACGAATTCGGAACCCCCGGCGAGGTCCCCGAAACCATGCGCGCATGGGTGATCCGCGAAGAACGATTCGGCGAACCGATGAAATCATTTCAAGAGGAAGAAGTTCCCGTTCCCGAAATCGGCGACGAGGAAGTTCTTGTCCGCGTCGTTTCCTCCGGCGTCAATTACAACGGCATCTGGGCGGGACTCGGCAAACCGGTCAGCGTTCTCAAGGGGCATGGCCGGAGTTATCACGTCGCCGGATCGGATTGTTCGGGCATCGTCTGGAAAACTGGGGGCAAGGTGAGCGCGTGGAAACCGGGCGACGAAGTCGTTCTCCATTGCAACTGGGAAGACCCCGCGCACGGACGCCGCACCAAGGACAAAGGCGATTTCCTCAGCTACGATCCGATGGCCGGACCGAAATGCCAAATTTGGGGCTACGAAACCCCCGACGGCGCTTTCGCGCAATTCTGCAAGGTTCAGGCGCAACAGGTCCTGCCCAAACCCAAAAACATGACTTGGGAATTGGCCTCCTGCTACGCGCTGACCTATTTCACCGCCTACCGGATGCTCGTCACGCGCGGACAGATTCAGCCGGGCGAAGTCGCGTTGATTTGGGGAGGCGCGGGCGGACTCGGAAGTTTCGCCATTCAGATTTGCCGGGAACTCGGAGCCAAGGCCATCGCGGTCGTTTCCTCCGACGACAAAGGCCAAAAATGCGTCGAGTTGGGCGCGGTCGGCTACATCAACCGCCGCGAATTTCCGCATCTCCCATGGCGCGCCAACGAATCGCCCGATCAGGCCAAGGCGCGGTTCAGCGATCAAAAAGCGATGGGGAAAAAAATTTGGGACATCCTCGGCGAGCGCCGCTCTCCCGATCTGGTTTTTGAACATTCCGGCGCGGAGACGTTTCCCACCTCGGTTTTCCTCTGCGCGCGGTTCGGGCGCGTGATGATCTGCGGCGCGACCTCCGGCTACGATCTTCACTTCGACGTCCGCTATCTTTGGATGATGCAAAAACGGATCATCGGCTCGCATTTCGCCAATGCGCTGGATTGCCTCCGCGCCAACACGCTACTCGAGGACGGACGGATCAAACCCTTCTTGTCGAAAGTCTATCCCTACGACCAAATCCCCCGCGCGCACCAAGACATGTTCGAGAACAAACACGTCGGCAACATGGCTTGCCTCGTCATGTCCCCGCGCACGGGACTGGTCACCAGCGACGACCTGAAACGCGGGTGATCGCGTTTCTTGAGGCACAGTCCCAGCGCAATGGAAACGGCGCGGCTATTCGTCCGCCCCATGATCTCGATCTTCACCGCGAAGCCGCCGGACCCAACTCGATTCCCGCTCGGATTAGGAGGATCCAATCGGCCGGACCACAGGTCAAAATTGAACTGAGCGGAGCGAAAGGGGAGCCAATCGTCGTGCTTCTCGCGCACGACCGGTTCCGCGAAAATCCCTTTTCGGCGGGAGAAGAGGTTTTCGTCAAACCGCGCGAGGTCAAAGTCTTTCTGGACGACGGGGCAGGAATTTAAGAGGGTGGGATTGTATGGATCACATGTTGATCAAACCCTTGCGCCGCGCACTCGCGCTCATCCTGTTTCTCATCCCCGGCGTGGTCCTCCCCGGCGGAGGATGGGCGCAGGACCAACCAGTAGCGGCGACCAATTCACAGGACGAGCGGGTCAACATCAACTGCGATACCTCGTCCAAGACCGATCAGCTCACGATCTTCCGTACCGGCGACAAATCGCAGATGAACCACTACATCTCGCGGGTGGTGGAAATGAAAAACGCCCCTTCCTACGAAATGCTCACGTTCGCGCTCCAAGCGGCCGCGTTGGAAAAAGGCACGGCACGGGCTTTGAAATACACCGATCCCCAGACTGGCGCGAACCGCAATTTCATGCAGATCATCACGACCGCCGAGCAGATGCCCTCCATCGTCGAATCCATCCACGCCTTGGACATGCCGGGCATGACCAACAGCTCGGGTAGCGACAAAATCAACTATCGGCTCCGATTCCGCAAGGCCAGCGAAATCGCCCCCATCCTTGCCGCCACGACGCTGTCGCCCGACGGCAAGGTCAACGCCGACGACGTGACCAACACCATTTACGTGCTGGACAGCCCCAGCCAAGCGGCGCGGGTGCTTCTCAACGCCCAATACTACGACGTCCCGCCGCTTCAGGTCGAATTCGAGATCACCATGTTTGAGGTGGACGAAGACGGCGAATCCAATCTCGGTCTGGATTGGGAAGCGTGGAAAAACAGCCTCGGCGGCCAGCTCGAATGGACCGGAAACTGGTTCGAGGGAGCCGGACGGACCTTTTCCCGAGGCGACGGCCTCTTGACCTTGGACGCCAAAGTGCTGGCTGACTTTCTGAATTTTATCGCCCAGAAGGGGGACGCCAAGGTTATCAACCGCACCAAAATCGTTGCCACGAACAACAAACCGGGAACCGTCACGGCGACCAAGCGCGTTCCCTTCCGCGCCTATACCACGACGTTTCAAGACGCCAAGGAACTGACCGAGAAAACTCCGGGCGTCACGGCGGCGGGGGAAACGCCGGGGAGCACGACGGTGGGGGATCGTCCCGTCGTGATTCAGCCTCCTTCGCGTTCTGTTCTGGCCGACGTCGTCGGTCCCGCCGACGGGCTGGAGGTCACGGTCAGCCCGACCATCGGCACGGAGATGGTCACGGCGGATTTCTCGGTTCACGTTTTCAGCCTGACGGGCTACACCTCGCTCGGCACACCGATCATCTCGGATCGGACGGTCAAGACGACGGCGACGCTCAAGGATGGCGATCCGCTGTCGCTCGGCGGTTTTGATAAAACCACCACGGGAAAGGTTCGCAAAGGAATTCCGGGGTTGAAGGACATCCCCGTGATTCAATATGCGTTCAGCGTCGAGCGCGATGCCGACCGCCACTCCAAGGTTTTCGTGCTGGCCACGCCGAAGTTTAGGAACCAGATCATGTATCAACCGGGCCAGATCAAGATGCCGCAACTGGCGCCGGGATCGAAGGACTTCGACACCAAGCGGGTGGTCCCGGACAACCCCTCCTCGCCCATCACGTTGCAAATCAACCCTGCGGCCAAGGCCGACGGCGATCCGTTCGAGAAAGAGGGGATGGAACGATGAAAAACGGTTTGGTTTCTCACAAAATTCTAACGTCCGCCACATGTTGGCTTAACTTTGGCTTGCCAAACTCAAACCACGTCGAAACAATAACGCGGCGTGTGTAGTCTAATTTTAATTAAGGAAGGGGAAGCGGGAATAATGAGAATGGAACATATGAATCAGGGAATGAGAACGCGCTTTTTGTGGAAAGCGCTGGCCGTGGCGGTCTTGTGCCTTGGGGGAACCCAAACGGGGCGGACGCAAACTCAACCCGCGGATGCCTCCAACGGACAGGACGAGCGGGTCAACATCAACCGGGAAACCTCAGCCAAAACCGACCAGCTGACGATCTTTCGCACGGGGGACAAGTCGCAGATGAACCACTTCATCTCGCGCGTGGTGGAACTGAAAAACGCCCCCCCCTATGAAATGCTGACGCACGTCATCAAAGCGGTCACATTGGAAAAGGGAACCGCGCGCGCCTTAAAATACACCGATCCCCAGACCGGCGCGAACCGCAATTTCATGCAGATCATCACGACCGCCGAGCAGATGCCCTCGATTATCGAATCCATCAACGCGATGGACCTGCCCGGCATGGTCAATAGCCAAGGGGACGACAAATACAACCTTCGGCTCCGATTCCGCAAGGCCAGCGAAATCGCCCCCATCCTTGCCGCCACGACGCTGTCGCCCGACGGCAAGGTCAACGCCGACGACGTGACCAACACCATTTACGTGCTGGACAGCCCCAGCCAAGCGGCGCGGGTGCTTCTCAACGCCCAATACTACGACGTCCCGCCGCTTCAGGTCGAATTCGAGATCACCATGTTTGAGGTGGACGAAGACGGCGAATCCAATCTCGGTCTGGATTGGGAAGCGTGGAAAAACAGCCTCGGCGGCCAGCTCGAATGGACCGGAAACTGGTTCGAGGGAGCCGGACGGACCTTTTCCCGAGGCGACGGCCTCTTGACCTTGGACGCCAAAGTGCTGGCTGACTTTCTGAATTTTATCGCCCAGAAGGGGGACGCCAAGGTTATCAACCGCACCAAAATCGTTGCCACGAACAACAAACCGGGAACCGTCACGGCGACCAAGCGCGTTCCCTTCCGCGCCTATACCACGACGTTTCAAGACGCCAAGGAACTGACCGAGAAAACTCCGGGCGTCACGGCGGCGGGGGAAACGCCGGGGAGCACGACGGTGGGGGATCGTCCCGTCGTGATTCAGCCTCCTTCGCGTTCTGTTCTGGCCGACGTCGTCGGTCCCGCCGACGGGCTGGAGGTCACGGTCAGCCCGACCATCGGCACGGAGATGGTCACGGCGGATTTCTCGGTTCACGTTTTCAGCCTGACGGGCTACACCTCGCTCGGCACACCGATCATCTCGGATCGGACGGTCAAGACGACGGCGACGCTCAAGGATGGCGATCCGCTGTCGCTCGGCGGTTTTGATAAAACCACCACGGGAAAGGTTCGCAAAGGAATTCCGGGGTTGAAGGACATCCCCGTGATTCAATATGCGTTCAGCGTCGAGCGCGATGCCGACCGCCACTCCAAGGTTTTCGTGCTGGCCACGCCGAAGTTTAGGAACCAGATCATGTATCAACCGGGCCAGATCAAGATGCCGCAACTGGCGCCGGGATCGAAGGACTTCGACACCAAGCGGGTGGTCCCGGACAACCCCTCCTCGCCCATCACGTTGCAAATCAACCCTGCGGCCAAGGCCGACGGCGATCCGTTCGAAGGGGGAGCGCAAAAATAACGGTTGGACACGGATGAACGCGGGAGAACGCGGATTTCATAATTCGAGCGCTTCCGTGTCCGTCCTTATGCTTCGGGGCGGGGCATGAAACGCGCTTGACCTTGACCCGCCCCTCTGCAAAATTGCTCCCGTCATGGATACCGCCGCCATTGCCTTGATTTTTCCCGGTCAGGGATCGCAAACCCCCGGCATGGGAAAGGACATCGCCGAAAATTATCCGTCGGCCAAGGAACTGTTTGAGCAGGCCGACGCAATTCTCGGTCGTTCATTATCCAAAATTTGTTGGGAAGGCTCCGAAGAGGAGCTTCGCCAGACTTCCAACACGCAACCCGCCCTTTACGTCGCCGGAGCGGCGGCGCTGGCCGCTCTGCGCGCCGAGGGACTGGACGGCTCGGCGACCGCCGGTCATTCGCTCGGCGAATACACCGCGCTTTACGCGGCGGGCGTGTTTGACTTTGAAACGGGGCTTCGATTGGTGGACGCCCGCGCGCGAGGAATGGAGCAAGCGGGACGGGATCGTCCGGGTGCGATGGCCGCGCTTCTGGGTTTGGCCGACGAGAAAGTCGAGCCGGTTTGCCTTGAGGCGTCATCCGTTGGGATCGTCGTCCCCGCCAACTGGAATTGCCCCCAGCAGGTCGTGATTTCCGGCGATCCGGCGGCGATTGACCGGGGGATTGAACTGGCCAAAGCGGCTGGAGCGAAAAAGGCGATGAAACTGAACGTCGCGGGAGCTTTTCATTCCCCATTGATGGCTCCGGCGGTTGAATCCTTGCGGTCGGCTTTGGGAAAAGCAGTTCTTTTCCCTCCACGCATCAAGTTTGTGGCGAATTTCGGCGCACATTTTTTAAGCGATCCCGAAGTCATTCGTCTTAACCTCTTGGAACAACTGATTTCTCCGGTCCGATGGACCCAATCTGTCCAAGCGTTGGCAGGAAGTGGAATCACAACCTTCCTTGAACTTGGAGCCGGGAGCGTCCTCACTGCACTCCTGAAACGGATAGATCGGTCTTTGGCAGGGCAAGCGATAGCTAAGGCTGAAGACATCAAAAGATTCAAATTGGAAGATTCGAAGCCCCCCTCCACCCCATAAAAACGCACATATTTTGTTCGTTTCTCTCATTGTGCAATCTCAAAATGCGAGAATCCATGCGTCAGAAGTTAGTTTGATTCAGGTTAGATTCCAAATATTTATGCAATTAAAGCTTTTGAGATCAATTCTCTATACATTAATCAACCGACATCGCGTATGCATTGGTCCGGAAGATGCTAATAACAATGCAAGGGATCGAAGAGATGCCCTGAAAGTGTGCGAAGGTTGTCTTGTAGGAAGGCAACCGCAGAAAAGAATTCTCCGCACCTCCGTAAACCCATCACTGAGCGAAGTGCCGCCGATATTTTCACCCAGAATGTCGGCGGCCTTTTTCTTATGTGTCGCTTCCAGCCAACGCATTTCTAACAAGAATTAAGCTCGTCCGGACATACCGTGCCATCTATAATGCGCGGCGAATTAATGATCCGATAAAATTCCAATGCGGACTCGTTTTGAGGAGTTTCAAACCACATGAGAGTTTTCACTTTTCTCGCGTGCATGGGGCTCGCGCTTGAAGCCCGAGCGCAAAGTTCCAAGGCCGTGCCTCTTTCCACGGGCCGATTCCTCACGCCCGAGGGAGAGAGCGTCGCCGTGGGGAGTTTTCCCGTCAACATAGTCCTGAGTCCCGACGGACGATATCTTGCCGTAACCTGCATGGGCCGGCGCGAGGGGATTTCGATCCTCTCCGCCCATGACGGCAAGGTGATTTCACGGGTGGAGGTCAACAAGAAGAGAACCGACGGCTCAAAGAAAAAAGAAGGGCTTTATTTTGGTTTGGCATTGGCTCAGGAAACGGATGGAGACGCAATCCTATACGCCTCGAGGGGAGCCGAGGACCGCGTCGCCGTGCACCGGCTTTCGCGTGAGGGGAAACTCGCCGAGGCCGACCGGTTTCTGGACGATCCGTCGGGCATCCCGAATTTTGAGGCTCCCCATAACGTTGCCGGCATCGCGCTCAGCGGCGACGGCAAACGGCTCTACTGCGTCAACAACAACGCCAGCGCGCATACCGGAATGAAATCCTCACTCAGCGTGGCGGATGTCGCGGGAAACAAGATCCTTAGGAAAATTGAATTGCCGGGATTTCCGCTGGACCTCGCCGTTCTTTCCAAGGAAGGCGGGGCCGATCGGATTTATATCGCCTGCGAGCGGGATGGACTTGTGGCGGTGGTTGACCCGGAGGGCGGGAACGTTGTCGCCACGATCATGGTCGGCGCGCAACCCGACCGCCTCCTCCTTGACCGATCCCAGAACCGCCTCTTCGTCTCCAATGGAGGGGGAGACTCGGTCAGCGTCATTGACACGATCAAGAACGTCGTCACGGACTCGATTCTTGTGCGGCCGGACGACGCCCGCGGATTGGCTGGGACGACGCCTCTAGGAATGGCGGTCAGTCACGACGGTCACAAACTCTACGTCGCCCTTGCGGACCTAAACGCGGTGGGCGTCGTGGACTTGGAGAGCAGAGCCTTAAGCGGAATGATCCCGACCGGCTGGTATCCGACCTGTGTGGCTCTGGATTCCGAAGGGGGGCACCTATTCGTCGCCAATGCCAAAGGGGTTCAAACCTCCAACCCAAACAAAGAAACGCAGGGACCCGAAGGGGCTTGGGGGAGATACATACTGGATTTGCTGGAAGGAACGGTCTCCCGAATCGCCCTGCCAGACGATCAAGCCCTGAAGGAAATGACGAAGCACGTGATCGCCAACGGATTCGGTCGGACAAAATTTGGGGAGCCGCAAATCAAGAATCCGGGCATCGAGCACGTCTTCTACGTCATCAAGGAGAACCGCACCTACGACCAAGTTTTGGGGGACATGCCCGAAGGAAATGGCGACGCGAGCCTCTGCCTTTTCCCAGAAGAGGTCACGCCCAACCTTCATTCCTTAGCGCGACGATTTGTTCTTTTGGACAACTTTTACGTCTGCGCCGAGGTATCGGCGGATGGCTGGAACTGGTCCACGTCCGGCATGATTTCCCCTTATACGATGCGCAACACCGTTTACAATTATTCGGATCGCGGACGGCGCTACGATTTTGAGGGGCAGAACAACGGCGTTCCGGTGGACCTGCGCGGTATCCCCGACGTGGCCACCGCCGCGAGCGGGTATATTTGGGATCATTGTCTTAAGCACGGAATCGAGTTTCGCAATTACGGTTTTTTCAACGCCTTTACGGAAGAGGACTTCGTTCCCAACATTAAGGACCCCGAGGGCAAGCCGATTGTGAAGTTCAACCAGCCAACCAAAAAGGCGTTGGTCAGCCGGACGGATTCCGATTTTCTTCTGTTCGACATGACCTACGCCGATTCCGACGCTTGGGTGAAGCGCGACGCTCCGGCTCCGAGGCAACGCAAGACTTGGGGCGAGCACCAGGATCCTTCCCGCATCGCCGCCTTCCGGCGCGAGTTCAAGGAGTTCGTGAAGAACGGCAACCTGCCGAAGTTTGTGATGGTGCGGCTCTGTTGCGATCACACGCATGGAACCACCGTCGGCAGTCATTCCCCTCGGGCCATGGTCGCCGACAATGATTACGCCGTCGGGCAACTCGTTGAAATGATCAGCCGGAGTCCTTATTGGGAGAAAAGCGCGATCTTCATTCTGGAGGACGACGCGCAAGACGGCTACGACCACGTGGACGCGCACCGGTCCATCGCGTTCGCCATCAGTCCCTTTATTCCCAAAGGCTCGGTGGACCACCGCTTCTACAACACCGACGGCATGCTCCGCGCGATGGAGGAACTGCTCGGTTTGCCGCCGATGAATCAGTTCGATGCCGTCGCGCCGTCATTGGCGGTCTTCGGCGATCAACCCGCCAACAACGCGCCCTATGATCCGATTCTTCCGTCTCGCGCGATCATCTCCGAGGTCAACACGAAGACGGCCTACGGCGCGGAGAGATCGGAGCAGTTTGATTTTGCCCGCGCGGACGCCATTCCCGATTCGGATCTCAATGAAATAATCTGGCGTTCGATCCGGGGAGCGGATGCGCCCCTTCCTCCCGTCCGTTACGGTTTGCGGCTGAGCGCTGATGCGAGGGGTGACGATTAAGGGTATTGCGTGATCAAAACTTCGTCGAAAAATCCTTGAATTAGAACGAACACTTGTGAAAAGTTCCAATCAGGCTGGAACGCACAAGGAGTTTGGCATGATGACGGGGATTCGCGCGGCCGGACTGATCGTGATACAGATTTTCGCCATCGTTTGCATGGCTGGGGCGGGCGATTTGGATCGTACGTCCATTACGTTCTCGCGCGACGTCGCGCCGATTTTTCAGAACCATTGTCAATCGTGCCATCGCCCGGGCGAAGCGGCTCCAATGGCGTTGCTGAATTACGAACAGGCGCGTCCTTGGGCCAAATCCATCCGCCAAAAAGTTTCCGCGCGTCAAATGCCTCCTTGGCACGCCGATCCAGCGATTGGCGAATGGAAAAACGACCGACGACTCAGCGACAAGGAACTTCAAACCGTCGTGGCTTGGGTGGATGGAGGCACGATTGAGGGAAATCCCGCCGATCTTCCTCCCGCGAAGGAATGGACCGATGGGTGGCAAATCGGCAAACCCGACATGGTCTTTACGGTATTGACCGAGCAAACACTTCCTCCCGATCTGGTGGATCAATATCGGATGCTGATTATCCCGACCAAACTCAAGGAAGACACGTGGATCGAGGCGATGGAAGTCCGCCCGGGCAATCGCGCGGTCGTGCATCACGTCAACGTCTTTGAAAGTTCGAGCCTCAACACCCCAGAACTTCGGGCGCAACTCGCCGAGGCGGTCGAGAAGAACAAAACACCGGAAGGAAAAACGCGCCAGATGTCGGGGACGGGATTCGGACCGAATGGCGAACCGCCCGGACGGGTCGGGGGATTTTTGCCGGGCGGCCTTCCTTTGATGTTGCCCGACGGACAAGGAATTCTTCTCCCCGCGAATTGCTCGCTCCTCCTGCAGGTTCATTATCATAAAGAACCGGGAGCCGAGGCGCGCGACCGAACCAGCGTCGGCGTCCGATTCCTCCGCCAACCGCCGACGCAAAAATTATTCGGCGGAGCGGTGGATAATTGTCATTTCAAAATTCCGGCGGGCGCGACCGATCACGAAGTCGTGGCGGAATTGACCTTGGAGGACGACGTTCGCGTGACGGCGATGTCGCCGCACATGCACCTGCGCGGCAAGGATTTCACCGTTTGGGCGGACCTTCCCAATGGACAGAAGCTCGATATTCTCAGCGTTCCTCACTACGATTTCAACTGGCAGACGACATACGAACCGGCCAAGCCAATTTCGCTTCCCAAGGGGACCAAGCTGAAGACGCGCGCGCACTACGACAATTCCCGCGGCAATCCGTTCAATCCCAATCCGGACATTGACATCGAATGGGGCGAGCCGACGACCGACGAGATGATGCTGATGTTTTTCCGCTACACCCGCGACCGCGATCCGATGGGGGCGTGAGACGGAAGGTAAGGATGAGGGAGTAGGGATAAAGGATGAAGGATGAAAAACAAAAAAGGGATCGAGGGAGGATTTCTACCATGAACGCGGAGTTACAAGCAAAAACTCAGGAGCGTCCCGTGGATTGTCAAAGAAGACATGTCCGTTTCCTCTCTTCTTTCATCCTTCATCCTTCATCCCTTATCCTTCTCTTCATCTTCACCTTTCGCCATTCGCCTTCCGCCTTGGCCTCCAACGGTCAGATTGACATTCTCCCCTCCGGCGCGGCGACGTTCACGATCTCCTCGCCGGGATCCTACGTCCTAGTGGCCGACGTCACCATGACCGCCAACGTGGACTGCATTCACGTCACGGCGTCCGACGTGACGATAGATCTCAACGGCCACACTCTCGACGGAGGAGGCGTGGCAACGGGTTCCGACGGCATCAACGGCTCCACGAGCGATCGAACGATGGTTTGCAACGGCAAGGCGCGGGGATTTTCTCTCGGCGTTGCCTTGGGCGATCATGCCACGATTGAGCGCGTCAACGCGACCGGCAACCAAACGGTCGGGATTGTATGCGGAGCCAGCGCGCTGATTCAGGGATGCACGGCCGACGGCAACGACCTGAGCGGAGGCTATTCGGGAATATACATTGGCGATAACGGCGCGGTTCGGAACTGCGTGGTCAACGCCAATTCGCCAACCGCGCTTAATACCTCGGGAACCGGAATCATCGCGGGTAGCAAATGCCTGATTCTGAACAATACCTGCAATGACAATGCGGGGAATGGAACGGGGTTCGCGGTCGGGATCGCGGTCGGGATCAATAGCAGGATAACCGGGAACATCTGCTCCAATAACGACAGTCCGGGCGGAGCCGCCTACGGAATCACCACGCCCTCCGGATGCGCGATTACCGACAACACCTGCAATGACAATGACGGGGGCGGCTCCGGGAATACGGCTTATGGAATCTACGCCGGAATCCAGTGTACGATCGCCGGCAACACTTGTAATGACAACACTGGCACCGGCGCCACCTCCAACGCCATGGGCATCATCGCCCCTCAGTTCTCGCAAATTAAAGACAACACCTGCGCCAATAACGACGGCGGAACCGCCGGAACCGGCTATGGGATTTATGTTTCCGGAAATTCCTGCACCGTCACGGGCAACGTCTGCATTGACAATGACGGGGGAGCCGCGCTCGGAGGGGTTGGAATTTATTCGTCCTCCACCTATTGCCGGATCACGAACAACACCTGCAACGACAACACGGGAACCGCGGCCGGCGCGCAAGGATTCGGAATTGACGTCGCGGCCGTCAGTTGCACAATCAGCGGGAATACCTGCCACAACAACGACGGCGATTTCACCTCCGGCCAAGGCTTCGGCATCTCGACCACAACCAACGCGACCATCACGGACAACGACTGTAACGGCAACAATGGATTAAACTCCTTCGGCATTTCAACGAGCGGCTATTGTCGCGTCGTCGGGAACACATGCATAGACAACTGGGCCGCTGGAAGCGGATTCAGCAGAGGAATCGGAGTCGGCGCCGATAGTCAAGTCCTCAATAATCACTGCGTCAACAACCAAGGGGGAGTAACGGGAGGAAGCGGCACGGGCATCTATCTGAGCGGGGACAGGTGCAAGGCCGTTGGGAATCTTTGCCACCGCAATAGCGCCCGCGGGGGCAACAGCGACGGTTACGGAATTTATGCCTTCAACGATTCCCTGCTCCAAGATAACGATTGCGCCGACAACGACGCCGCTGGAGCCGGCCTCAGCCGTGGCATTTACATCGCCGGCGGAACTTGCAGGGTCGAAGGCAACACTTGCAGAAATCATAGTTCTCCGTCGGGCGTCGGATATGGGATTTACGTCGCGGGCACCGGCAGTGCGATCATTGCCAACCGAACCAGCGGCAATCAGAACGCAGGCATTATTTTCAACGTGGCAAGCTCGGCGAATCGAAGCGAACTAAACCGGGTCGTGGAAGGACTGCCCCTCAATCCCCCCCTGAGCAACGGAACCGGCGATCTGGCGGACGTGGACTACTGAAGAGAAGGATGAAGGCGAGCGGCGAAAGGCGAAAAACAAAGTGGAAAATGAAAATGATTTTTTTACCACCAAGACACCAAGCCGCCAAGAAACCTTCACGCGGCATTGTCCTTCGCCTTTCGCTCTTCCTCCTGACTCTTCCTTTCGCCTTCCGCCTTCCGCCTTTCGCCTTGGCGGATGAGGTTCCCCCGCCCGTCACGTTTTCCCATGACGTTGCGCCGATTCTTTTTGCAAAATGCGCGAATTGCCACAGACCGGGCGAAATCGGTCCAATGTCGCTTCTGACCTACGAAGAAACGCGCCCGTGGGCCAAGGCGATTCGCAACGTGGTCGCCAATCGGGAGATGCCTCCGTGGCATGCCGATCCTCGCTATGGAAAATTCGCCAACGACATCAGTCTAACGGAAGATCAAATCCAGACCCTCGTCCGGTGGGTGGACGGCGGCGCGATGATGGGAAGAGCCGAGGAAATTCCGCCGCTCCCCAAATTTCCGGACGGCGGCTGGGCGCTCGGTCCCCCCGATTACGTCTGCGAATTTGAGCCGTTTGAAATTCCGGCGACGGGGCCGGATGTTTTTCCGAATCTTTCCGTCCACATGAATTTGCCGGAGGACACATGGATTCAAGCGCTTGAATTCAAGCCGGGCGCGCGTCGCGCGACGCATCATATCGTTTTCTTCCGAGGCGCGCCGACGATGGGAACGGCGGGTTCCGCCGCCAAACCCACCGGCGAAAAGAAAAATGCGAAGGACGCCGCTTCCAACGCCATTCTCGCGCTCGTCACGACCGATCCCCTCGCCGGCTGGGGAAGCGGGTCGCCTCCCGTCGTCTGGCCCGAAGGGATGGGACATGAATTGAAAAAGAACGACACGCTGACGGTCAATATGCACTACCATCCCTACGGAAAAGCCGAAACCGACCGGACGCGCATCGGCCTCTATTTCGGTAAGGGCAAAATCAAGAAGATCATCACGGGAGACGGAGCGTATGCGATGGACATTGACGTTCCTCCCGGAGAGGAGAATCAGGAAATTCACGCGGTGAGCAAGATCGCGCAGGATTCCTACGTCATTTCCTATCTTCCCCACATGCACCAGCGGGGAAAGGACATGATTCTCACGGCGATTTATCCCGACGGCAATCGGGAAATTCTCATCAGCGTTCCGAGGTTTCACTTCAACTGGATGTGGAGCTACTACTTGGCCGAACCCAAATTTCTTCCCAAGGGAACGGTGATTGACGTCGTCGCGCATCACGACAACTCGTCGAAAAATCCGCGTAATTCCGATCCCTCCAAGAGGGTCCGTTACGGCGAAGAGAGTAGCGACGAGATGATGATCGGCGGATTTTCGACCGTTCCGGCGCAAGGGGTCCGTCCTCCGCTTCCCAATCCCTACGCGCTGATCGCCGATTTTCTTGAGCAGGAAAAGGGACGCGAAAATCTCTACAAGATCATGTTCAATTTCGGAGGCTTGAAAGTTCCAAGCGTCATTGAACTCTCGCGCGGCGGCAAGGGAACGTGGTATTCTCCGCAAGGGAGTCAGGTGATTCATTATCTTTCGGAGGAAGTCCGCTGGGAGGGAAACAATTTTCGCTTCGATCTGAAAATCGGCGCAATCGGCGCGTTTCGATTTTCGGGCGAACTGGCGGAGGACGGTTCGATCAAGGGGAGCATGACGACCGACAACGTCTTGGGTCCCGGCGGCTCGCGCGACCCGCTGATGGTGGAATTTGAAGGCAAACGGGTCGGACCGGCCCTCCAAACCGCCGAGGCGAAATGAGGGGGAAAATTTCGCGGGTCATGAGAAGAATTTCATTTTGGCTTGCGACCGTTTTGTGCCTTCTCGTTCATCCCGCAATGGGGGACGACACAAGCGCGAGCGCGACTCCCACCTTTGCCCGCGAGATCGCGCCGATCTTTTACGAGAAATGCGCGACGTGTCATCGTCCGGGTCAAATCGGTCCGATGCCGTTGCTCACGCACGACGACGCGCGTCCTTGGGCCAAGGCGATCCGCAAGGTCGTCGTCAATCGGGAAATGCCTCCGTGGCACGCCGATCCGGCGATAGGGCATTGGTCGAATGACATGAGCCTCGCTCCGGCGCAGATTGCCTCGATCGCGCGTTGGGTGGACGCGGGCGCGCCTGCCGGAGACCTCACCAAAGTTCCTCCTCCCCCCAATTTCACCGACAGCTGGCAATTCGGCAAACCGGACGTCGAATTTGATCTGCCGGAAACCAAAGTTCCCTCCGGCGGTCCCGACATTTTGCTGGATCACGTCGTCAAAGTGGAAATCCCCGAAGGGGGTTGGCTGAGCGGCGTGGAATTTTTGCCCGGAGACCGCAGAGTCGTTCACCACATCACCGGCTATGTCGGCAACGCCTCGATGAATGGTCCGGCAGGGGAATCGGCGGCGTTCTCCCCTGCGGTTTCGGTCTTCGTGATTTGGGCCGGAGGAGCCGCGCCGTTGGCTTATCCGCAGGGAGTCGGCCACAAACTCAACCGGGTTCAGACCTTTACGTTCAATATGCACTATCATCCATTCGCGGGTGTCGAAGTGACCGACCGCACGAGGGTCGGATTGCATTTGGGAAAGGGGGAAATTCAAAAAGTCTGCAAAAACGTCTCTGCGGCGGATCAATGTTTGCTCATTCCGCCCGGCGCGCCGAATTACGAGGCGCGCGCGTTTTATCAGTTCGCGGAGGACTCGCAAATTGTCTCCCTCTTTCCGCACATGCATTGGCGGGGCAAGGACATGACCTATGATTTGGTGTTGCCCGATGGAACGCGCCAAAAAATTTTGAACGTTCCGCATTATCGCTTCGACTGGCAACGGGTCTATTACCCGACCGAGCCGATCTCTGCGCCCAAAGGAAGCCGCGTTGAAATGGTCGCGCATTTCGACAATTCGGCGGGGAATTCGGCCAATCCCGATTCCAAGGCGTGGGTCCGGACCGGCGAACAGACGACCGACGAAATGGGTATCGGTTTTTTCGATTTCGTCTCGGCCAAGGGGGTCGAGCCGACGCCGATCAAGCCGAAGGAGTATCTGGCCGAGGTTCTCCGGCGCCATCCACGCGAGGAGGGCTACGTACTCAATTTCGCCGGCGGCGCGCTTCCGGCGGGGGCCGCGCTTTGGCTTCCACGCAAGGAAAAATCGGGCATTTTGTATCTCAATCCCGGGTTCAATTTGTTCGCGATGGACCTGCGCGATTTGGCGTGGAATGGAGACGAATTCGCTTGTTCTCTCGCGGTCGGCGAGGGGATCGCCGGATCGGGGCGCGTTTCCTCGGACGGCTCAGTCGCGGTGGATTTCGCGTTTCCCGAGGCGACGCTTAAGGACCCGAAAAGCGCTTTCGCCGTCCGGCTGATGTCGCATTTGACGGGTAATCATCCGGGCGCAAATTAGGGGCGCATTTCCCAATCGCCATGATGATAGGCCAACTCAAGGCTCGGCAGGTCGGATTCCCCTCGGGAAGTCCAGAACCGTTCCGGATGTTTGAAACGCTCCTGCAACTTGGGCGGAAGGAGATTCCATCCGCGAACTCCGCCACTCGGCGTGAGAATTTCTTCGTGCTTTAGACGCGGAAGAGTGCGGAATTGACGGATCAGGAATATTTGAGAGGCAGGCGGGCGAACGCCCACCTAGGCGACAACCTCTGAATTTCCCTTAAAATGGTTTTGAAAATGTGCAAATGCGAGATATTGCCTCGGAATGTTTGAAACGGCGGGAAGGGTATGGAATGATTCAGACTGATTTTCTTCTTTCCGGATCGCCGGAAAAAAGCGAAGCCACTTTCGCCCGTGCATGAGACCCAAGGCACCCACACGATTCGGATTAACGAGCTGACGCGCGTCGAGGGGCAGGGCGCGCTTTACGTGAAGGTCGAGGAAGGTCGGGTTGTCCGGACGCTCTTCAAGATTTTCGAGCCGCCCCGTTTTTTCGAGGCGTTTCTTCAGGGCCGGGACTGCGCGGAGGTTCCCGACATCACCGCGCGGATTTGCGGCATCTGCCCGGTCGCCTACCAGATGTCCTCCTGCCACGCTCTGGAGTCCATCTTCGACGCCTTGCCGCCGACGGGAAGCGCGATCCGCGCGTTGCGCCGTCTTTTTTATTGCGGTGAATGGATCGAAAGCCACGCGCTTCATGTTTTCTTTCTTCATCTTCCCGATTTCATGGGGCGGCCCGATTCGATCGAAATCGCGCGGACCCATCCGGAGTTGATCGAGCGAGGCATCCGCATCCGCAAGGCCGGGAACACGCTCATCAGCGTCCTCGGCGGACGCGCGATGCACCCGGTCGGCGCGAAGGTCGGGGGATGGCATCGCGCTCCGCGCCGTCAGGAATTGGACGCCCTCCTCCCGCTTCTTCGCGCGGGACTCGACAACGCGATTCAAAGCGCGAAGTGGATGAAGGAGCATCTTGAGGTTCCTCAATTCGAGCAGGATTACGAGTTCATCGCGTTGCGCCATCCCGAGGAGTATCCGATGAACGAGGGAAGAATCGCCTCGACGGCGGGTTGGGATTGCGGCAACGGCGACTGGGATTCGTCGTTTGAGGAAAGGCAGGTCGAACATTCCAACGCCTATCAATCGGTCGTGAAGGGAACGGGCAACGTCTATTTCGCAGGACCGCTGGCGCGATTCAACTTGAACCATGAACGTCTTTCCCCCTCGGCGCGGAACCTCGCCGACGCGCTTGCGCTTCGTCCGCCCATCCGCAATCCCTACGCCGGAATGTTCGTCCGATTGGTGGAAATCGCGCATTGTTTCGAGGAGGCGGCTTCGATCATCGAAAAATACGAGCGTCCGCAATCGCCCGCCGTTCCTCTGCGAATCCGCGAGGGGAAAGGCTCTTGGACGACGGAGGCTCCGCGCGGAATTTTGCACCACCGCTATAGGGTCAACGCCGACGGGACCGTCGCCCTCGCGCGGATCATCCCGCCGACCTCGCAAAATCAGGGGAGAATCGAGCGCGATCTGACGGCGCTCGTTCAATCGCGCCTTGATCTCGGGGACCACGATCTTTCCCACGCGTGCGAATTCATGATCCGCAATTACGATCCGTGCATCTCTTGCGCGACTCATTTTCTCAGTTTCCGAATTGACCGATGAGCGAAGCCGTCGCGAATCATCCCGCTGGAATCCGACTTCGCGCGCGGATCGAAATTACCGGGCGCGTCCAAGGCGTTGGATTCCGTCCTTTCGTCGCGCGGCTGGCGGGCGATCACGGGTTGGGAGGATGGGCGAGAAACCACTCCGGCGGGGTCAGCGTCGAAGCCGAGGGAGACGCCGCGTCGCTCAAGGCTTTCATGCGCGACCTGAAAATCGGAACGCCGATTTCCGCTTCAACCCGATGCGAGCGCCGCTGGATTGAACCGCGCGGCGAGACCGAATTTCGGATTCTGGCGAGCGAAAACGGCGGCGGCGCGGGAGTTTTCATTCCTCCCGACGTCGCGATTTGCGGCGAGTGTTTGCGCGAGATGAATAAGCCGGCCAACCGCCGCCACGGTTACCCGTTCATCAATTGCGCGCATTGCGGACCGCGCCTGAGCATCATCACGGAGTTGCCCTACGACCGCGCGCGAACGACGATGGCGCGCTTTGAAATGTGCTCCGATTGCGCAACCGAATATGAATCGCGCGACGACCGCCGGTTTCACGCAGAACCAATTGCCTGCCCGAAATGCGGCCCGGCTTTGGAGTGGCGGCACGGCGACGATTCGGTAAGCGGCGAAGAGGCATTGAGCCGCGCGGTGACCGCGCTTAGAGAGGAAGGGATCGTCGCGGTCAAGGGGATCGGCGGATTTCATGTGTTGGCCGACGCCGGATCGGAACGCGCCGCCGCCCGGTTGCGCCAAATCAAACGCCGCGACGCCAAGCCCCTCGCCCTCATGTATCCGAACATCGAGTGCCTCCTGCGGGACGCCCGACCCGATGAGACGGAGCGTTCGGTCTTGCTTTCGCCCGAAGCGCCGATTGTTCTGGTCGAAAAAATTCCGGGACCGGCCCTCGCGCCGAGCGTTGCGCCGAACCATCCGTTGATCGGCGCGATGATCGCCCATTCGCCGCTTCATCATCTTCTCCTGCGCGAAGTGGAAGGCCCGCTGATCGCTACGAGCGCGAATTTCGGCGAGGAACCGATGGTCATTGACAACGATGTCGCATGGCGGAGGTTCGGCGCAAACCTCGATGGCGTTCTCATGCACGACCGCGACATTTTGCGTCGGGTGGATGATTCCGTTGTCCGCGTGATCGGCGGTCGTCCTTGCCCGTTGCGCGTGGGTCGCGGTCTCGCTCCGGTAAGCGTGGAAATTCCGGCGCATCTGAATTTTCCGGACGAGCGTTGCGTCCTTGCCTTGGGCGGACACGAAAAGTCGAGTCTCGCGCTGGCCCATTCCGGCGCGATTCATCTGGACCGCCATTTGGGAGATCTGGACACGCCCGCCACCCGTGATGCCTTTCTCGAAGCCGTGGAGGATCTTCTTAGGCTCCACGATTGTCGTCCCGATCTGATCGTCTGCGACCGGCATCCGGATTATTTTTCAACTCAGGCGGGGGAAGAATTACATCGGAAATTCGGGTGCGAATTAATGCGAGTTCAGCACCACGCCGCGCATCTCTATTCCGCGCTTCTCGAATCGGAGGACTTCGCGGGCGGCGCGTCCGGGCCGCCGTCAGAGATGGAAAATTCCACGGCGGGGATTTGCTGGGACGGAACGGGATTGGGAACCGACCGAACCATCTGGGGCGCGGAATGGCTCGTTCCACGTTTGGAATCCCGCGAGGGATTTCGGCGGATCGCTTCCATTCGACCTTTCCCTTTGCCCGGCGGCGAGATAATCGCGCAGGAACCTTGGCGCGCGGCTCTGGCATTGGCGAGCGAGGCGGGCGTTCAACTGGAAGGCCGTTCGCTCAATGCCGACCGAAGAGGATTTGTCCCCGATTCATCGGTGATTAGAGGTCTCGGCAAACTTTTGTCATCGGGACGGATCACGCTCCGTGCCTCAAGCATGGGACGACTGTTCGACGGCGTTGCTTCCATGCTGGGTCTGCGTCACCGAGCGCAATACTCCGCGCAGGCCGCGATGGAATTGGAATTCGCCGCCACGGGCGAGGATCCGCGCCGCAGTTATGAGTGGCCGTTGACGAAAGTTGGCGACCGGTGGGAGGCGGATTGGCGTCCTACGATCCGTGAAATCGCGCGCGATCTGAAACGGGGCGTGGACATTTCGCTCATCGCCGCGGCGTTCCACGCTTCGCTTGCGGATTTATGTCGGGAAATCGCTCGCCGCGAAGGATTGAGTCGTGTTCTCCTCACGGGAGGATGCTTTCAAAACAAGTTGCTCGCTGAATCCGTCATCCGCGTGCTGAACGGCGACGGCGTGTCCGTTCAAACGCACACGCGCGTTCCGCCCAACGACGGCGGCTTGTCGGCGGGGCAAGCCTGCTTCGGTTTTCTCCATTCCCCAACGCGCTGAGGGACCTGTTTCAGAAATGGTCCAAGACACATACTCTGCATATCTGGCCGAAAGATTCGGATTGCTTGGCCCCCACCCCTCGCTTAAAATTCTTAAAAAGGTCGGTTTCATTGTTCGCCGGTCTTGCATGGATGAGCGCGCGTCCGAAAGATGCATTCGGAAAACTGCTGAGAGGATAAGCAAGTTAAGGTCTGGATGATGACACTATCGGAAACCTCACGTTTCCAAAGCAAGTCGCGTGACAAAACAAGATCGCGGAGGGCGAACGCGTCTTCCATGGCATATGCTACTTACATATTTGCCGTGATTTTAATGTTGCAATCCGCCACGTTTGCCGCGCCCGACGATGAGGGAATTCGTTTCTTCGAGACCCGCATTCGGCCTTTGCTTGACGAGAATTGCTACGGGTGCCACAGCCGCGCATCGGGAAAGAGCAAGGGAGGTTTGCGCCTCGACGATCGCGAGGCGATTCTGCGCGGCGGCGATTTGGGTCCCGCGGTCGTTCCCGGAAATCCCGACGCCAGTTTGATGATTCGCGCCGTTCGTTACGCGGACACGAATCTGCAAATGCCCCCGAAGGGGAAACTGAGCGACCAACAAATCGGCGATCTCGCGCGTTGGATTGCGATGGGCGCGCCCGATGCTCTCAGTCAAAATCCGTCCGCCCCGACTCAAACCGACGCTTCCAAAACTTCTCCGACGATTTCGACTCGTTGGGCGTTTCAACCGCCGGTCAAATCCGCAGTTCCGTCCGTTAAAAATGAATCTTGGGCGCGGACGCCCGTGGATCGTTTCATCCTCGCGCGCTTGGAAGCCGAAGGTTTCGCGCCGGCAAGACCCGCCGACAAACGAACGCTGATCCGAAGGGCGACATTCGACCTAACCGGTCTGCCGCCGACGCCGGAAGAAATCGAGGCGTTCCTCGCCGATAATTCTCCCGACGCATTTGCCCGCGTTGTGGATCGTCTATTGGCTTCGCCGAAATATGGCGAACGCTGGGGACGTCATTGGCTCGACGTCGTCCGCTATACCGATTCGTTCGATTCGCGCGGTAGCATGGACACCGATCCGGTCGAAATTTTCCGCTACCGCGATTGGGTCGTGCAATCCTTCAACCGTGATCTTCCCTACGATCAATTCATTCGAATGCAAATCGCCGGAGACGTTTACGCCGCCGAGCCGGGCAAGTTCGATCCGGATGGAATCATTGCGACCGGAATGCTCGCCATCGGCAATTGGCCGCAGGGAGACGCCGACAAGGAAAAAATGGTCACCGACATCGTGGACGACCAGATTGATGTCGTCACTCGGGGGATCATGGGCGTCACGCTGGCCTGCGCCCGATGCCACGACCACAAATTCGATCCCTTCACCCAGCGCGATTATTACGGCATGGCCGGAATGTTTTTCAGTAGCACGATTCTCCCCGGTCCCGGTAAAAAGACCGAAGGCTCGCCGATCTTGCATCTCGCGCTTATCTCAAAGGAAGAGGAAGAAGCGCGGAAGTTGCGCGAGGAACGGCTCAAAAGGCTGGACGATTCTCTTGGTCGGGCGCGGCGTGAAAAAGGATCGGTATTGGCGCGCGCAAAGCTGGACGGAATTGAGCCATTCGCCTTGGCCGCGCGCGACGGATATCTAAAAACTCTCACCGGAAATGAAAAAGAATTTGAAGCGATTGCGACGGAACGTCGCATCGAACCGGCCGTCCTTCGGCGTTGGATGCGTTATCTTGGCTATCAGGATCCTCGCCTGCTCGCGCGTCCCGTTAAAAACATTGCCGGGCTAAACGGCGTGAAAGGTCTCGCGGGAGAAAAAGATTCCCCTTCGTTGACGGTCAACACGCGCAACGAGGAAGTCAGCTATGTCACGATCAAACAACCCGCGCGCTCGGTGACGGTTCATCCCTCTCCCTCGGCGGGCGTTGCTGTCCAATGGCGGAGTCCGGTCCCGGGACGGTTCTCCATTCGTTGGCGCGCCGCCGACGCCGACCCCAACTGCGGCGACGGTGTCTTGTGGAGCGTGACCGCGATTCGCGGGGAAACATCCGAAAAACTTGCCGAAGGAAAAATTCCGAACGGAGGAAAATACGAATCCGAAAAGCCTCTCGATAGGGATGTTCAATCGAATGATCTCATCCGCTTTGAAATCCTTCCCGGCGGCGATTACTCGTGCGACACGACGACGATCAATCTCCGGCTTGAGCAAGCCGACGGCGAGAAACGAATCTGGGATTTGACCGAAACGATCCTCGCCGATTCCGCCGATGCCGAAGTCGCCAATCCCCACGCCGATTCGTTCGGCAACGCCGACGTTTGGCGCATTCTCGACATGGGACACGACCCAAAGACGCGAGGCTCGTCTCCTTCGTTTTTCCGCGAGGAATGGGAAAAACGCGCGGGGCGACTTGCGCTTCAAAGCGAAATCGCGTCCGCCGGAGAATCCTTGGTCCCCCTCGCGTTGAAAGAACTGCTTAACGATCTTCACTCGGCGGTGAACGCTCCCATAAAAGATGAATCGCCGATGGCCAAACTCGGGCGGGAGATTCTCTCGCCCGCGAGTCCGCTTTATTCCGAACCCGCGCCGGCCGATTTTCCGCCGCTCCAACGCACGGCCATGTCCGCGTGGCAAGCCTCGCTGGATCAACTTCGCGCCAACGAACCCAAGCCGATTCAAAAAGCGGTCGGCATCCGCGAAGGGGGTGTCCCGGGTACGCCCTACGAAGGATTTCACGACGTCAAAATTCACAAGCGCGGAAGCTACGCCAACCTCGGCGATGAAGTTCCGCGCCACTTGCCCGAAGTTCTCGCCCGCGATGGTCAACCCACGATCCGCGCCGGAAGCGGTCGGCGCGAGTTGGCCGAATGGGTCGCCAATCCCAAAAATCCGCTCACCGCGCGCGTGTATGTCAATCGCGTCTGGCAACATCATTTCGGCGAAGGGATCGTGCGCACCCCCGGCAATTTCGGGAAATTAGGCGAGCCGCCGACCCATCCCGAACTTCTCAATTGGCTCGCCGCGCAATTTATCGAATCCGGCTGGTCTATCAAGCAACTCCATCGCACGATCATGCTCTCCAACGCCTATCAGCAATCGTGCGTCGGCGAAGGAGCTTCGGGGGAACGCGATCCCGATAATCGTCTTCTCTCGCGCCAAAACCGACGGAGATTGGAAGCCGAGGCGTTGCGCGACGCCATGCTGGCGGACGCAGGCAAACTCGATACGACGCTTGGCGGCTCCCCCTTTGCCGACCTGCTGACGCCTCGCCGAACGCTCTATTTCAAAACCGTTCGATCCGACCGGACGACCTTCGGCGCGCTCTTCGACGCCGCCGATCCGACCGCCATCACTGACCGCCGGGTCGAATCCACCGTCGCGCCGCAGGCGCTATTTCTGATGAATCATCCCTTCGTGATGGAGCAAATAAAATCGCTCGCCGGAAGGTTAAAAGCTGAGATCCCCTCCGGCGAACCGGACAAGTTGACTCAGCGCGCCTACGCGCTTCTCTATGGCCGCGCGCCGAGCCCCAAGGAAATCGAAATCGCGGCGATTTACCTCGCCAAACCCAAGGACGACAAATCCGACCCGCTGGAGGATTACTGTCAAATCCTCGTCTGCGCGAATGAATTCATGTATCTGGATTGAAATGACGTCGGTGTTGTCCGAAGTGGAAATTCGCCGCCAAGTCACTAAGAAGCCAAGGAGAAGACCGGGATTTGCTTCCCTCTGGCGCAAACTTCTCCGCCTCTCATAAGTGATTTCGATCTTTAGTCCGCCGGAATAAGTTCTCCGTAAACATCATACGTCGTCGCGCCTGTGATTTGAGCCTCAATGAATTGGCCCGACTCCAATTTGCGCGCGGATTGAACCAGCGTCTTGCCGTCCACTTCCGGCGCTTCGGCAGGACTGCGCCCGACGTAGAGGCGCGTTCGCTCGTCCCATCCCTCGATCAGGACGCGCGTCTTTTCCCCGATCCGATGTTGGTTGAGGTGTTCCGAAATTTCCGACTGAAGTTTCATCACCATCCGCCAGCGTTGGGCTTTGGATTTTTCGGAAATTTGATCTTCCATTTCTCCGGCGGGAGTTCCCGGTTCGACGGAGTATTGAAACGCGCCGAGGCGATCAAATCGAATCCGCTCCAGCCCCTTCAGTAGATTATTGAATTCGTCTTGGGTTTCGCCCGGGAAACCGACGATCACCGTTGAGCGGATCGTGATTCCCGGAACGGCGGAACGGATGCGCTCGACCGTCTCGAAAGTGTTTTTTTCGTGGAAGGGACGCTTCATCCTTCGCAGGAGACCGGAGTCCAAATGTTGGAGCGGCATTTCGAGATAAGGAACGATTTTGGGTTCGGTCGCCAGGACTTCGAGAAATTGATCAGTGATGTTGCCGGGGTAATAGTAGAGGCAACGAATCCAGAAATCGCCCGGCAGGGCGCAAAGTTCGCGCAGGAGATCGGTCAGGCGGCAGTCGTTTTGGCGGTCGCGTCCGTATTCGGACAAATCCTGCGCGACGAGATTCAATTCCTTAACGCCGCGCGCGAGCAAATCGCGCGCCTCGGCCAGAATGATCTCCGCCGGAACGGATCGCAGTTTTCCCTTCATCGTCGGAATCGCGCAGAACGAACAGGTATGATTGCAACCGTCGGAGAGTTTCAGGAAGGCGTGCGGAACATTGCGGAGCGGTTTGCGTTTGAGATGTTCGTAGATGTCCACCGTCGGCGTCGGCGCGATGTCCATCAATCTTCCATTGCTTGGCGTCCCATTTCCGTTTGCTTTCTCCGCATCTCCGCGTCGCCTTGTCCCCGCATCGTTCCCATTGAGGATCATCTCGGTCAATAGCCGAAACTGCCCGACTCCCACCAGTCCGTCAATCTCCGGAATCTCATCCATCAATTCCTTGCCGTTGCGTTGAGAAAGACACCCCGCGACGAACAACCGTTTCGGCGATCCGGTCCGCCGTTTGCGCTCGGCGAGTTGAAGAATCGCGTCAATGGATTGTTCCTTGGCGGAGGCGATGAATCCGCAAGTGGTGACAATCGCGGCGTCAAGCGGTTTTCCATCGTCTGCGGTCACGACTTCGCATCCGGCCTGCTCGATCATTCCGGCCAGATATTCATTGTCCACGGTGTTCTTGTCGCATCCGAGCGTGACGATGCCGACGCGGAAGGGGAATTGTGCGGTCGCCATAGGCATGATCGAGGAGCGGGTGTTACATCGCCAATCCGCCGTCGACCTGAATCACCGCGCCGGTGATGTAAGCGGCGGCGGGGGAGGCGAGAAAGAGCGCGGCGTCGGCAACGTCTTCGGGACGGCCAAGGCGGCCGAGCGGAATGTTCGCCAGAAGTTGTTCCTTCATTTTGTCGGTCATCGCGTCGCTCATGGCGGTCTCGATGTAGCCGGGAGCGATGACGTTGACGGTGATGTTGCGCGATCCCATTTCCTTGGCGAGCGACTTGGAAAATCCGATCAACCCCGCCTTGGTCGCGGCGTAGTTGGTCTGTCCCGCATTGCCGGTAATACCGACGATGGAGGAAACGTTGATGATCCGCCCCGCGCGTTGTTTCATCATGATTTTGGTCGCGGCGCGCGCGAAATAAAACGCGCCGTGGAGATTGATCTCGAAGACAACGCTCCAATCGTTGTCGCTCATGCGGAGCACCAATTTATCGCGGGTGATGCCGGCGTTGTTGACCAGAATATCGAGCCGTCCCAGCCGCTCGACAATATCCTGAACGAGTCCGGCGCACGCTTCGCTTTTCCCGCTGTCGCAGGCAAATCCCTCAACCAGCCCGCCGGTTTCTTGGGCGAGTTGTTGCGCGGCCTCGGCGGAGGGTTCAGCGGATCGAGAGGTCAAAACCACCTGCGCTCCGGCATGGGCGAATTTGGACGCGATGGCGCGACCGATGCCGCGCGTGCCACCCGTCACGAGCGCGATCTGGCCTGAAAGAATTTTTTCCATCGGATTCCCGTCGCGGGGAAATCAGGATTTGGCCGGGGCCGCTTCCCCTTCGGTCGGGGGAACGGACTCTTCACTCGAACCGGTCGGAACGACGAGATCAATCAGGTGATCCTTGGCGAGGCGCTTCCGTTTGGCCTCCGTCAGGCGCGCCTTCTTGCCCGTCAGCTCGCGCAAATAATAAAGCTTGGCGCGCCGGGCGTGTCCATGGCGAAGAACTTTGACCGATTCAATGCGCGGAGAGTGAATCGGAAAGATGCGCTCCATCCCGACGCCGAACGAAACGCGCCGGACGGTGAAATTTTCGTCCATGCCGTCGCCGTTTCTGCCGATGCAGACTCCTTCAAAATTTTGGATGCGGTCCTTGTCTCCCTCGACGATTCGCACGGCCACGCGGAGCGTGTCCCCCGCCCGAAAGGATGGAATCTTGGTTTTCAGTTGTTTACGAACGACTTCGGCAATAATCGGATTCACGTCGGCTCTCCTCTCCCCGTATATCGGGCGCGTGAACCTTCGTTTATAGAGGAGCGGCCGCCGATTTTCAAGGTCGAAAATGCGCCAATTCTGCGCCGTCGGGTCGTTTGAGCGATTGCGCGACGGGGCGAGCGTCACGAATCGGGATAGTTTTCGAACCGCGACCATGCCCGGATGAAAACCCTCGCGCTCCGAAATCCGTGTCATTCACGCCCATCCGTTTCCAATTTCCGGGTCTCAAGGACGAAATTTTCATAGGGAGACGCAGAGATCGCGGAGCCGACTGAAATTTCGGATCAGTTTGATTTTCTCGTCAACCACCAGCGGCGCAACGCGACGAGCGACCAGATGAATTCCACGACGCCGAAAGGCCATGCCCCTTGAAGGAATCCATAGCTCGAGCCGAGCGCGCATGAAACGGCGAATCCGAAAATGAACCAGTGGCCCCGCTTCTCCAAGGCGTAACAGACCAGCATGGCGGTGACGGCAAAGAAACCGAAAAGGGTCAGGCGGTCCATCCCTCAATATCGCAGAACGAAAAGAGGGAGTAGAGGCAAATTTGATTGTGCGAGGTCACGGAGACATTTGAACCACCAAGGCACGAAGACGCCAAGAAATCCGAATATGAGGATCGGACATTAACGCGCATATGCGATCACTCTTTTGCCGTTGACTTCGCCTTCCCCATTCAAGAGCATCGTTTCGCAATTGAATTTTACGGTCGCGGAGGAAAGATTCGGCATGGAATCGAAATTAAATCGAAGAGATTTTTTGGGCGCGGGGGTTGCGACAGCGGCGGTGGGATTGGCCGGTTCGCGGTTGGCGGGATTGGCGGGCGCGGCGACCGCCGGAGAGTCACGCTACAAAAAATCGCTGATGTTCGGGATGGTCCCCAAGGCCGCGACGCTGGAGGACCGGGTAAAAATGGCCAAGGACGCCGGATTCGAGGCGATTGAAGTGGACACGATGTCCGATCCGAAGGAAGTCGAGGCGATGAAGAGCGCGACGCAGAAGAACGGCATCCACGTCGAGGCCATCGTTTGCTCCAAGCATTGGTCGCATCCCCTTTCCGATCCCGATCCGAAAGTCGCCGAGCAAACAATGGAGGCGATGCGCGTGAGTTTGAAGAACGCGAAGGATTTGGGCGCGGGGGTCGTGTTGCTCGTTCCGGCGGTCGTCACGCCGAAGGTCCGCTACGCCGACGCCTATTCTCGCTCCCAAGAGCGCATCCGCCAGTTGATCCCCGTCGCGCAGGAGAACAATTCCATCATCGCCGTCGAGGACGTGTGGAATAAATTTCTGCTGAGTCCGATTGAATTCAAACGCTACCTCGACGAGATCAACAGTCCGTTTGTTCGCTCGTGGTTCGACGTCGGCAACATCGTCGCCTACGGTTATCCGCAGGATTGGATTCGGACGCTGGGGAATTTGATCGTCCGCGTCCATATCAAGGATTTCGACGCGAACAAGCATCAATGGAAACCGTTGCGCGAGGGAAGCATTGATTGGCCGGAGGTCATGCGGGCGTTCGGCGAGGTGAATTACAAGGGCTACATCGCCGCCGAAGTCGAAGGGGGCGATCTGGCGCATTTGACCGAAGTGGCGAAGCGGATGGATTTGATTTTTGAGGGAAAGTGAGGGGGAAAATGTTTTTTTTAATTCCGACATTACAGAGTTTTGCGGGCGACCCGACGGGTCGACCCTACGGGAAACCGCATTTGTCAGGGGCGACCCGTTGGGTCGCCCTCCGAGTATATTACGCGTGGGCGTGTGTTTTGATCTCCCTCGCGTCCTCGCGAGCGACGGCGCAAATGCAAAGGGGCGATTGGCACACGGCGGAATACCCGGGGCGCGACATGATCATGTGGCAAAGCGTCCTGCAGGATTTGAAAACTTCCTTCCCGCGCGGCGGATCGCCGGTCACGGTCGGGCCGTTCTGGCAGGATGATCGGACGATTTATTCGTTGAAGGAACTGGGGCTATCCGAGCCAATCAAACTCCTCATGCCCGGCAATGAGAGCGTTGTCGTATTGACCAAGACGGGTCCATCGGAAGTGCGCAGTGGCAAGACTTCCCCTGCGTCGGTTCCCGGAATTTCAAATCAAGTCAAATTGGGCGACGCAACTTATGCCATCGTTGATTCGCGCCTAGTTAAAGTGACACTTCAAGGAAACCAACCTATCACGGACATCGGCAAAAGGGGATTGCCTGACAGTGATGCGCGGAACGTCGCATTGAGTCCCAACGGCGAGCTGTATGTCGCCACCGCCAGCGGCATCGGCATTCTTTCGCCCGATGGGAAATGGCGGCATCTGACGGGCAAGGAAGGTGGCTTGCCGGTCAATGATGTGACCTGCCTTTCGTTCGCGCCCGATGGAACACTTTGGGTCGGCACGAAAATCGGCGCGGCGCGGCGGAACAAGGACGGCCAATGGAATTACCGCATGGGACCGCGATGGATGATCGGCGACGAGGTGCTGGACATCGCGGCCATCGAGAACGGCGGCGCGTGGATTTTGACCAAAGAGAGCCTCACGCATTTGGTTCCCAAGAAAATGACGCTCCGCCAGAAAGCGAAAATCTACGACGAGATCACGCAGAAGCGGCACGTCCGATACGGCGCGGTGACGGAATGTTACTTTAACAAGAAGGACGACATGGATTCGTGGAAGGTGCAGGATAACGACAACGACGGACTTTGGACTTCGATTTACCTCGGCGCGAAATGTTTTGAATACGCCGTGACCAAAGACCCGGAGGCCAAGCGGCTCGCCAAACTTCATTTCGATTTCATGGCGCGACTGGAAACGGCCAGCGGCCTTCCCGGTTACGTCGCGCGGAGCGTCCGCCCCGACACATTCGATCCGGCGGGACACGAACATTACAATTACAAGGGGGGCGGCGAGTGGCACGAATCCAAAAGCGAGCCGGGCTGGCAATGGAAATCGGACACGAGTTCGGATGAACTCAGCGGCCATTATTTCGCGTGGGGCGTGTATTACGATTTGATCGCCAAGGGGGACCCCAAGGAAGAGGAGCGCGTGAAATCGCTCGTGCGCGCCACGACCAATTATCTGATTGATCATGATTATTTATTTTTGGACGTGGACGGCTTACCGACCCGATGGGGGGCTTATTCGCCGCGACTTCTGAACGGCGACATGCTTTGGATTGACGAACGGGGACTGCACTCCCTTTGCCTGATGGCCCACTTGAAGGTGGCGATGCACATCACCGGCGATGAAAAAATCAAACAAGCCTATCGGGAGTTGATTGACAAATACTTCTACGACGTGAACGTCATGCAGGCCAAGGAAATGATCCCGAACAATCCCTACGGCGCCGTGAACCACTCCGACGACGAAATGGCGTGGATGGCCTATTATCATCTGCTCACCTACCCCGACGAGAAGGACCGCCAACATTGGCGTTATCGCTACTCGGCGGCGCGTTCGATGCGCGCGAACGTCGAGGAGAAGGCGTCGCTGTATGATTTCATCTTCGCCTTGGAATTGCCCAAATGGGCGCATGTCGCCGACGGCGTGGACAATTTGGAGCGATGGCCGCTCGATCTGCGCGAATGGAGAACACGCAACGGCCACCGCGACGACGTGACCGTGGACAAGCATCTGAGCCGCCATAATCAGGTTTTACTGGCCGAGGCATTGAACGTTGACGAAAACGTTCCGCACAAATGGAACCACGATCCCTACTCAGCCAACGAGGGAAGCGACAATCCTTCTGAACAGGAAGGGGGACCGTGGCTACTCCCCTACTGGATGGCCGTGTATCACGGGTTGATTATTGAGAAAGAGTGAACGGTAGCGTTATTTCTTCTTAACCAGCGACGCGAATTCAATGTAGTTGCCGTCGGGATCGGCGAGGAACATGACCCGCGCGAGCGTTCCGAAATCCGAAGCGGGAATCGCGGGTTTGACTCCGCGCTTTTCGAGTTCCGCCTGAACCGCGTCCACGTCCTTCACGAGAAACGTGAAGTAGCGGATACCGACGGCGTCGCTCCATTTTCCGGTTTGAATCGGCAAGTCTTTGTCAAACGTCCAGAATTTGATGACGCTTTTTCCGGCGACGAAACTGTATTTGGTCGGTCCGCCGCCGGGAAAAAGGGAACGCGAAGGAAGTTCCTTGAGTCCGAGAATTTTTCCGTAGAACTCGCGCGATTTTTCGATGTTCTTGACCGTCAGGCCGACCATCGCGCGGTCGGAGGCGGAAGCGTCGCCGCCGGGCGCGGATTCCAAAATCTCCAACTGATTTCCGTCGGGGTCATAAATAAAAATGAGCCTCATGCCGCGGTCCTTTCCCAAGATCGCGGGTTTAGTGAGTCCCTTCGCTACGGCATTTTGCTGGATCAGCTCCAGATCGGGCATCGTAAGCGTCAGAAGACGAAGACCAATCGCGGCGTTAATTCCGCCCGGATTTTTCGCGGGGGTCGGCGAGTAAAGGAGGGCCTTGATCGTCGTGCTTCCGTATTGAAACCGAAGCATCTTGCCGCCGTCGGGAAGCGTGAGGGGCGCGACTTCCTTGAGCCCCAATACGCCACCGTAAAACTCCTTTGTTTTGTCTTCAGAGGAAACAACCAAACCCACGTCGAGGCTCGGTTTCATCGCGCCGAGGAACGCGGGCATCGCGGGTTGATCTTGCGCGTGGGAGGAAGAGGGGAATAAACACAAAGACACAAAGAAGACACAAAGAGCACAAAGAACAAATAAATTTACATTTTTCTCTCCGTGAACTTTATGGCTTCTTCGCGTCTTCGTGTTTATCATCTTCATTCCATCCTAATTCAACGGCTTGACCCAGATATTCGTGAACCACACGCGGCCGTGGTCCCCCTGCAAGCGGACCGGCCCCGGCGCGTCCATGTTGCTTGAATCCGACGTGCGATACGTGCGCCCGGGACACTCGGCGTTGTCGTGCGTCAGCAATCCGTTTTGGAAAACGGTGATTTTCCGACCGACCACCTTGGCCTCGATCACGTTCCATTCGCCGTGCGGTTTGGTCGCGTTCGCCTTGGGGGGATAAAAATCATAAAGCGCGCCGTCGGAATTCTTGTTCGGGTTGCGGTTGGCGAGTTCGATCTGAATCTCCCACAAATCGCGCAGGAAAAATCCGCTGTTGCCGTCGGACTTGTATTCGTAGTGGACGAGGAAATTGCCGAATTTGTCGTTCGAAACGATGTCGGGAATTTTCATCCCGTTGAGCAAGTTCCCCTCCTCGACCTTCCATTTCATCTCGCCGCCGGCGTCCGACTTTCCGTATTCCTTGCTCGCGATCCAGCCGGTCGTGTCTTTGCCATTGAAAAGCGAACGCCATCCCTCCCCCTCAAAAAGAGGCCGGATGCGGATGTTGCGGAACCAAACCTTGTCGTGGTCTCCCTGCAACTCAAAAATGCCCGGGCTGTCGAATTCATCGGTGCGCCCTTGGCCCGTCTTGTGATCAATGAACGTGTTGTTTTGGATCAGTTGGCCGTTGAGAACGGCGGTGACGTGCGTGCCGATGAAACGGATGTAGATGTGATTCCATTCGCCCGCCGGTTTACCCGCCTTGACCAGCGGCGCCTTGTATTTATAGAGCGCGCCCATGTCGCTGATCCCCATCCCGTCGCCGCCCGGTTCGTAGGGACCGTCCTTAATCTGAATCTCCGCACGCCCGCGCATGTAGATGCCGCTGTTGGCTCCGGGAGCGGTCTTGAAATCCAACTCCGCCTCGAAGTTGTGGAATTTCCGTTTCGTGGCGATGTTGTGCTTCTTAACCAGATTGGAGACGTCGTTCGTCATCGCGCCGTCTTCGATCGTCCAGTTGAATTTAGCGTTGGCGGGCTTGGAAACCTCCCATCCGTCAAAACTCTTGCCGTCGAAGATCGTAATCCACTCGCCAAATCCGGGGTCGGGTTTGGGTTGGTCTTCGGCGAAAGTCGTCGTCTTTCCGGCGGCGCAAATCGCGAACGCAAAAGCAAACATTGAAATCTTTTTCATCTTCACAATCCCTTCCTTGCTTGGTGGATGGTAAAGGTTCGACGAAGGAAAGGAAAGCAAGATTCACGAGGGACTCGGGGCAACCCACTCGATATTCACCTAGGGGTTTTTCAGGAGTATGGGTGTCAATGAAGAGGTGAGCGCGAGCTTACTTTTTCGCCTAGGACGATGTTTTCAAATTCCTCAATACTAACTCTTACTTTTGATTTCCTTGGACCCGCGGAGGTAACTATAACGTCGGCAGGCAAAATAAGAGGCTCTCTTCTCCCGGCCACCAAGGTCATTCCCTCTAGGATTCCATCTTCCGTTCCCAAGTTGATCCATCCTACTTTGAAGGTTTCAATTTCAACAACTTTACCCTCCACGGGCTTCGACAGGAGGTAAGCCTTCCACTTTTCCGGAAGTGTTGGAAAGCCAACGGCATTACCTGCCCAATCCCCCCGACGAAGATAGTAGAGGCCGTAATGCTGATTCCTCGGTTCATTTCCCTGATTGACGGCCGAACAGAATTCTAGAATTTGGTCCGTAGGAATCAGATACTTTCTCTGGTCCCATGCCACGGGTAGAAGCTCCGTGTCTATGCCTTTGAAACCTTTCTTTAGGTTGGGCTTGGTCGGAATAAGGCGGATCAGATTGTCTTCAATTTCAGCGTATCCGTCATTTTGATCGTATACGCCAAGGCATCCAGTCCATTCGAAGGCAAATGTTGAATCTCCCTTGAGTTGTAAAGTGCAATTTACACCCTTTCCATCGCCAAAATAGTATTCGCCGGCAAATTGCGTGATTAAGTTTATTAGAGACGTTTGAGGCGGTTGTGATGGGTGAAGATCCGATGCGTTGCGCTCCGGACTGGATTTAGAACATCCCTGCAGGACCACAAGACTGATCCAAGGCAACAAGAGTTCAAAGCAGATTGATCTACGCATGAAGACATTCTAAAAGATCAGCTTGAGATTTTCCTCAACAAAGCACGGCAGAGTTGCACCTCCAACACCCGTCCCATGCAGATTACACGTCACTCCATACAATTCGATCTCAGGTTGTTTCCATCTTCACCGTCGCCAGAACCCGAGCGCGGGCGGATTTTGCGCTGTCCGGCTTGGGGCGGATGATGAACTCACCACAGGGACCCGGAGGCACAGAGACGAAAATGTGGAATTGATTCTTTGTGTCTTGGTGTCTTGGTGGTGAATAACCCGACTCCTACGCCAGCACCGTGCTCCGCAGAATCGCCATGGCGATAAAGAAATAAATGATAATCCCCACAACATCCACGAGCGTCGCGACGAAGGGAGCCGAGGAAACGGCGGGGTCGAGTCCGAGGCGTTTCAGGACAATCGGCAACATCGAGCCGATGAGCGTGCCCCACGTGACGACGCCGATCAAGGCCAGCGCGATGGTGAGCGAGATCAAATAAGGATGCGGTCCATACATCGTCGTGAAAAGAGACGTTCCGGCGACTCGGACGAATCCGATCGCGCCCAAAATCGCGCCGAGCGCGAGACCCGAAAACAATTCCCGCCGAACGACGAACCACCAATCGGCCAGCTTCAATTCGCCCAGCGAAATCGCGCGGATGATGAGCGTCGCCGCCTG
This sequence comes from uncultured Candidatus Sumerlaeota bacterium, assembly GCA_964598765.1. Taxonomy (GTDB): domain Bacteria; phylum Sumerlaeota; class Sumerlaeia; order MVZB01; family JAJFLK01; genus CAZRCZ01. The sequence continues at coordinate 88,965 of CAZRCZ010000019.1, forward strand.
CGAGCCGGAATTGCCGCCGCTACTGATGATGAGCGGAATGAACAACGCCAGCACCGCCGCCTTCTGGATCGTTCCCTCGAAAAAACTCATTGCCGTCGAGGTGAACATCTCGCTGATGAAAAGCACGACGAGCCAGCCGACCCGCCGACGGATCATCTCCGCGAATCCGACGCGCATATAGGGCATGTCGAGCGCCTCCATGCCGCCGAATTTCTGAATGTCCTCGGTTGCTTCCTCTTCGGCGACGCTCAGCGCGTCGTCGAGCGTGACGATGCCGAGCAGGACGCCGGCGGCGTCGGTCACCGGCAGGGCCGAGCGGTTGTATTTGCGGAACGCCTGCACGGCAATTTCCTGATCGTCCGTCGCGTGGAGCGAAACGTAATTGAAATTCATCAGGTCCTCGACCGTTTTTTCGAGGGGAGCCATGACGATTTGACGCAGGCGAATGTCGTCGAGGAGATGCCCTTTCGGGTCCACGACGTAGATCACGTTGATCGTTTCGCTCTCGATACCGACGTTGCGGATGTGCTTCATCACTTGTTCAATCGTCCAATCGGGATGGACGGCGATGTAGTCCGGCGTCATCAATCGTCCGATGGATTCCTCCGGATAACCCAGCAGTTTCTGCGCGACTTTCAGTTCTTCGGGATTGAGCGCCTTGAGCAACCGTTGGGTGATGCTTCCCGGAAGTTCCTCAAGTAACCGCGTCCGGTCGTCGGGAGCCATTTCGTTGAGAACGTCGCTGACGTTTTCGATGGAGAGATTTTTGAGCAGTTGCTCCTGAAATTCCAATTCAAGAAACTCAAAAACGTCCGCCGCCAAGTGACGCGGAAGAATTCGGAACAGAACGGCCTGATCCTCGGAGGAAAGGTCTTCGAGAATGTCGGCGATGTCGGCGACTTCCAGCTCGGCGAGTTGATCGCGCAGATCGTCAAAATGCCGCGCCTTGATCATCTCCTGAATTTCGGGCTGTAGCGCTTTTCCAAGCATCGCCGAGAGTTTCTTTCCGGGAAATACGGGGACTGGCTCGCGGGGGTTTGTCCGCGGGCCTGTCCCAGTATCTCCTCGACGCGCGCAACCGGATGCGCGCGGGGGTAAAAACTTCCATCTTTTACCATGATTTAAGGCTGAACAATCAAGCCCCTATTCCCCCTCGTGTGAACTCCGCGCCAGCACTGCGGCTACTCTTTGTGCAATGCCGTCAATTTCTTAATTATGTCTTCGAATTCTTTTCCCACAAGGCCAACATCGGGGTGATAACGCAAGCCGGAATGCGTCTTGTGGGCGGCATCCAACGCCTTTCCTGCATATTCCTTTGCAATGTCCTTTCGGCCGAGTTCAACCAAGATTAACGCGCGTGCGGCGTTACAAGAAAAAATATCAGCTGGAAAAATCAATCTGGCCTCTCTTTGCGATAAAAGTGTGAGGCAAAAGTCGTAATGCTCTTTGATTTTCGCTTGGGCAACCAATAACGAGAACTTCAGCGCCGCCCATACGTCGGGATTCCGGGAACCCTCTTCTATCTTGAGGGCAACAAGATACGACTCGACCGCCTTGCTTCGCTTCCCCGTGGCAAGAAACGCCGTCGCTTGTTCTACATAGGCTTGAGTGGCATCCCAGCCACCACCCAAACCAAAGTACAAGTCAAGGAGACGTAGCGCAACTTCAGGATGGGTCTGTGCCAACAAATGAGCTTGTATCCGCAATGGCTGTGTTTTATCGCGGGCGCGGCGATGCTTAGCAAGAAATTCCGCCTCGATCGCCGGATTCCAATTTGTATTCCGGAACCAATCGCCCCTAGGCATCGCCAACCCTCTTATCGGCGATCCAAATCTCTTAAAACTTTACCCGCCGGACGTATCCGCGCTTGTCCTTGGTCATATCTCTCAACCCGCGCGCGAATCTCAACGTCCCATGCTTGCAATGCCTCAGAAGAAGAGTCGGTTTCGCTCGACACCAAAAGACGATGGGCCAAGGTAAGTTTCTGGTCTTCGGGAAGTTGAGCGGCCTGTTTGAGCATGCGGTCAAAGTGAATCATGACATCAGTTTAACTCATCTCTCGCGCGTCTGTCATTCCAAATCGGTTTTTTTCAATTCGCAATGCTCGTTTTCATTTCGGGACGCAAGGTGAAAATCCCACTTGCGTCAATTGTGAGGAATGGAGAAGTTTAAGCATGAGACTCCGCTATTTTCCAAGGTTCCACCATTTCTTGTACGCATGGGCGTCTTTACTTATCCTCGGGGCGGGATGCGCGAGCCAATCGCAAAATGCCGTCTCGTCGTTGCAAAATCACTCCACACTGTTGATCGTCCTCGACGGCTTGCGTCCCGATTACGTCACACCCGAATTGATGCCGAATCTTAACGCTCTAGGCCGACGCGGCGTTGTTTTCAACAATCACCATTCAATTTTTCCAACCGTTACTCGGGTTAATGCCGCTTCGATCGTGACGGGCGACTCGCCGGCGACGCACGGCCTCATGGGCAATGCGGTCTTCTTCCCTGAGGTATCATCCGCGAAGGCGCTCAGCACGGGAAACGCCGCAACCCTTCAGAAAATCGAATCGGCTACCGGAGGACGCTTGTTGACTGCCCCGACGCTCGGCGAATTGCTCCAACAATCCGGAAAGAAATTGCTCGTCGTCAGTTCCGGTTCCTCCGGATCGGCGTTCTTGCTGAATCACAAAATCACCGGAGGAGGAATCATCAACACCGACTTGATTCTGCCGGAGTCTCTCCGTTCTCGCGTCGAGGCGGTCATCGGTTCCGTTCCGCCGGAAACGTATCCGAATCAGGCGCGGAATCAATGGGCGGTGGATGCTTATCTTGAATTTGGCCTCAAGGAAATCCATCCCGAACTCACGATCCTCTGGATCACCGATCCCGATCACACGCAACATCAGTCGGGCGTCGGCGCGCCGAAGACGCTGGAGGCGATTCGACAGGTGGACGCGGAAATCGATAGGATTGTTCAAGCCCTTGCCGAACGCGGATTAAAAAACAAGGTGAACATCGCCGTGACTTCGGATCACGGCTTCTCAACCCATACCGGCGGACCCGATTTGACCACCCTTCTTGTCGCCAACAAGCTAAAGGAAAGCCGCGATTCCGACGACGTCGTCGTCGCGGAAGGCGCAATTTACGTGAAGAATCACGACGAGGCAAAAATCGGCGCCATCGTCGAATTGCTCCAGCGAACCGAAGGTGTAGGTCCCATTTTTACCCATCTCTGGCGGACGACGCACCCCGAAGGTTTCGTCCCGGGAACGCTTTCGTTCCAAGCGATCCGCTGGAATCACGACCGCGCGGCGGACATTTTGGTATCCGCCGATTGGAGCGACGCGACGAACACATTCGGCTACAAGGGAACGACCGCCCTTTCGGGCGTCGCCGGGCATGGAACCTCCAGCCCTTATGACATTCATAACACGCTTATCGCCGCCGGACCCGATTTCAAATCGGGCGTGACGAACAACGTGCCGACTTCCAATGCCGATCTCGCGCCGACGATCTGCCGGTTGCTGGGGATCTCTCCTTCCCCGACCATGACCGGCAGGATTTTGAAGGAAGCCCTGCGTGGCGGTCCGCGTCCCGAATCGCTCAAGGTCTTGGAGCGAAGCTATCGCTCGCAAACGGAAGGGAAAGCGTGGAACTATGAGATCGAACTTTTTGAATCGAGTGTCGAGGGAGCCGATTATTTGGATTACACGAAAGTGACGAGAGGAAAATGAAGATTCACCACAGAGGCACAGAGAGGAATTGGGCGTGCGCGCGCTGGATTCAAAGAATAAAAGCGATTCACTTTTCCCTCGGTGTCAGCATCCTGCGGCCATGATTTTCCAAACCAACCTCAATCCAACCCGATTCCTCACTGTGTCCCTGTGGTGAAATAGAATCGTTTCAGACCCAAAGGAGCAATCATGACAACACCCCATACTCTTCCGAGTCGGATTCTCAGCGGATGCGTGATGCTTGCCCTCATCATCCTCGCGATTCCCGCGCGGTCGCAGGACGCGATCAAGAAACCGCGCAAGGTCTGCATTGCCCATCGCGGCGCGTCAGCCTACGCGCCGGAGCACACCTTCGCCTCCTACCGCAAGGCGATGGAGATGAACGCCGATTTCGTCGAGCCGGATTTGCAGATGACCAAGGACGGCGTGCTTGTCTGCATGCACGACGTCACGCTGGAGCGGACGACCAACGTCGCGGAAATCTATCCCGACCGCGCGTCGGATCGCGATCCTTCGGGTCGGAGCAAGAAATCTTGGCGCGTTTCCGATTTCACGCTCGCCGAAATCAAGAAACTCGACGCGGGACGCTGGTTCGATCCCGCCTTCGCCGACGAGCGCGTTCCGACGTTTCAAGAAATGATTGATCTGGTCAAGACCAAACCCGGGACCGGAATTTATCCTGAAACCAAGGACCCGGAATTTTACAAAGCCGTCGGATTGAAGATGGACGAGGAGCTTCTGCGCGTCCTCAAGCTCAACGGTCTGGACACGCCCGAAGGCCAAGCCAAGATGCCGCTGTTCATTCAATCGTTCAGTCCCGAATCGCTTAAGCACATCCGCCAACTTTCGGGCAAGACTTACAAGCTGATTCAACTCGTGGACGCCAAGCAAGTCCGCGCGCTCATCAGCGACACCGGCCTGCCGCAGGTGGCCGAATACGCCGACGGTCTCGGACCCGCGATTCCGATTTTGCTTTCCGATCCCTCGCGCGTCGCGGCGGCCCACAAATTCGGTTTGGCTCTTCATCCCTACACCGTGGACGCCGAGCAGGTTCCGGCCAAATACGTGGACGCCAAAACCTACATGAATTATCTGCTCTACGATTTGGGGGTGGATGGTTTGTTCACGAATAATTCGGATTTGTTTCCGAGGCGATGAATTTGAACCACGGAGGCACAGAGACAAGGAGAAAAAAAGAGGACTTATGGTCCCTCCGTCCGGAGGATCGGCTCGATCCGGCGTTTCTCAAGGACCCGCGCCTGCAACATCTGGAGGAGAACGCCGTCTTCCGATTGCTTATTCTCATCCGTCACAAAAACCGGCGGAAATTTCGCCTCACGATGGCTTTGACGCTTTTCGGAACGTTCGCGTTCTCGGCGTTCTATGCGTTCTACATGCGCGGCATGGGTGGGGTCGCGTCTCTCGTCATTGGCTTGACCGTTGATCTCGTCCTTTCGATTCATCTCGCCTTTTGGTTTTTCGTCGGCGGGATCAAGGGCTACGAAGCCTCGCGGGAACTCCAGCCTTATCTCGAGGAACTCTACCTCTCCGGTGTGAGCGGCGAAGACATCGCCCGCGCCATTTGGGGAAGGACGTTGTGTGGATATAGCTCGCGGAAATTAAGGAGGTGGATCATCTTAGCCTGGATGGGACTGCTCGGTTTGATTTTCGCAATCCATCCGAACCTTCAGGCGACTACCATACAAGGGGGACTAATTCCGCTTATCCCCTCATTGCTCCTGCTTGGTTTTGCGTGGGGATTCGCGTCGAGAATTCCGCACATCTTAATCGGAGGTTCTCTTATTTGGATTTCAGGACAAAGACGCCGAGTTCAACAGAGAGCAAAGCCTCTCGCTTCAATGCCCGCGGACCTCCAACTGACGCGCAAATTCCGTTTCGGAGTTTTCGGTTTTCTTTGCCTTTGCTTTCTGCTCCCGACCATATTCTATCTGATCCATCTTATCGGGAGAAATTTGGTTTATCAGATGCATAATTGGACTTGGGCTCTTATTACTGGCCTATTAGGCCCGGCTTTGTTATGGACAGCTGAAGACTGGTGGGCGCGCGTCAAGCTAGGAGGCATGGACCGTAACTTTCAATGGCTCGCCAATGAAATTGACCTCTGGTTCCGATTGAAAATGGAATCCATGCACGGCTAATGTCGGTCGTTGGGGTTTCGGCAAGAACAGGGATGCGATCTAACCTCAGATCGTCTCACAAAACTCATCGAGAAAATCACCCCACGGCATCGCCCTGACGCCGGGAGCTATGGCTTGGGACGTGACGATTCCTTTGGACGCCTCATGAACCAGAATGGAACGGGCCGTCGCGGTTCGCGATCGCCGCTTCGCCATGGCTTCGGCTAATCTCCGAAGAGAAACGGCCATGGCGGGCATGGGAGTTCGCCCCGCCTTGCATTCAAGAAGGGTCAGCGAGCCGTCGCGTCCCGGCACGATGAAGTCCACCTCCAGCCCCTGCTCGTCACGAAAATAATACAACTCTCGACGCCGTCCTTGGTTGACCTGCGCCTTCACAATCTCGGAGGCGATAAACCCCTCAAAGAGCGCGCCCCGAAAGGGAGAACGGGACAGCTCGGCGGAGGACTCGATTCCCAACAGATGGCACGCCAAACCCGAATCCGCGAGGTAAACTTTTGGAGACTTGACCAAACGTTTGCCGAAGTTGTCATGGAAAGGAGGCACAACCATTATTTGCGCCGTGGTTTCGAGCACGCTCAGCCAGTGCGTCACGGTCGGCACGGTGATCCCCAGTGGCGCGGCCAGATCGGACCGGTTCAGCATTTGGCCGTGGCGACTCGCCAACACCGCGAGGAAGCGTCGGAACGTGGCAAGGTCCCTCACGGCGATTATCCCCCGCACGTCTCTTTCCAGATAGGTCTGGAGATATGAACTGAACCACAAGCGCGCGTCCGCCGGACGCGCCAGCGTTTCGGGATAGCCGCCCCGTAGGAGCGTCACTTTCGGCGTCTCGCGGGTGGAGAGGGGCCACAACTGCAAGACGGCCGCTCGGCCGGCCATGGATTCCGTCACCTTGCGCATCAGAGGGAACTCTTGGGATCCGGTGATGAACCACCGACCGACGCGTCGGGGCTGACCATCTATTCGTGAGCGGACATGGGCGAAGATTTCGGGGACGTTTTGCGCCTCGTCCAAAATTGCGGGTGTCTCCACGGCGTCGAGGAATCCTTGAGGATCCTCCCGCAATCGTCTAACGATGTCCGGGTCCTCAAGCAGGTAATAGCCGGCTTGGGGAAGGAGATGCCTTAGCAACCAAGTTTTGCCGGCCCTGCGGGGACCGGTCAATATTACCGAGGGAAAACCCTTTGCCGCCCGGTTGATCTGTTTTTCAAGCTCGCGGTGGATGTATCGCATGATTGAGAATCTTAAACTTTCATTTTAGAATTCTCAAGTATAGGTTGAGGCGGATTCCGTTTCGTTATCCTCGATTTGAGGCTTACACTTTAAGGATTCGACTCCGAAGCCGTCGAAATCTCCGCCGGGCCGCGATGCCCTTTGAACGGAAATGAAACGACTTGGTTGTGTTGCGGGTCGGCTTTGGCTTCCTCAACCCCGAGTTCCATCCTGCCCGCAAGCTCCCCTCCCGTCGCGACGACGCCGGAGATCGCCGCCGAGACGCCCCCGCCGGTCGGCGTCGGGATGCTTGTGTTGACCGTGAACCGTTTGCCTTCGGGCGCGTCGCTCCACGCCACGTCCCGAAGCGTGCTGGTGAACATCACGCTTCCCGCGAGCAGATAAAGCGTTCCTTCCCCCTGTTGCGGAACATATAGCCCGAAGGGAGCAAAAACGAGATTGGCCTGATAAGCATCCTGCGACGGATGCGCGGAGAGCAACCGCGCGATCTTTTGCGCGGGAGGCGCGGGAGCGGGAGCGACGCCGTCATCCACGATGAACTCCATAAATGCAACGAACATCTCTTGAAGGGTCGCGTCGCGGTAGACGATGGTTTGCGTCGCATCGGGATTGTTGGGATTGTTCTTTGAATTGTCGTAATGCGCGACGACCTCGACCCGCGAACCCTTCGGCGCGCGGATCGCCTCGACCGGATAATAAATCCACTGCCAGTTGTAATTGTAGCGCGGAACATCAAGCAGAACTTCGCGTTGGCCGTCGGGCTTGACCAATTCGTAGCGCATATCCTTCCCTCGGACGTGCATGTGCGGCATGAACGAAATGATCCGGCTGTCCTGATCGAATTGATGAAACGCCTTGACCTCATGATTCGGCGCGCCGGGAGGAATGAGAAATCCGGTATTGACCGCAAAGTTGGTCGTGATCCGCTTCTGCATCTCTCCCTTCCCGAAATAAAGCCCGATCTTCGAGCGGTCGGTCGTCGCCTTGCCGTTGGGATGATAATGAAGATTCACCGTGATGACCTGATCCCTTTTCAGGATGCGCCCCATCCCTTCGGGATAGACGGTCGGTTGCGCGCCTGCGACCCATACCTGAAAAATCTCCGGCGCTTCCGCGCTCGCGGTCCGGCGCATCGCCTCGGCGACCGATTGCTGATTAAATGTCTGCGTCCCGTTCATGGAGAAATCGCCGAGAATGGCGAGAATGTGATGCACGACGCGCTTGTCGCCCGGGCTGAATTCGATCGCGCGAATCCAGCGGTCTTCGGGAAGCGCGACCGCGACGCGGACGGTCGGGAAGAGATCGTTCCCATCGGCGGGAACTTGAAAGTCCCCCAGTTCGACGACGTAATCCGGCTCGCCCAGTTTCCATCCGGTCTGGAGCTCCGGCGCGGCGGGCAGAGCGGCGCGGTCCCCTTCGGGCGCGCCGGCGTCGGCCCAGTCGCCGATGAGCTTGATTTCGGCGTCGGTGAGTCCGAGATCGTTGCTGAAATGGCCGACCTTCGGATTGGCTCCCCACGGCGGCATGACGCGCTGGGCGACGGCCTTGCGGATGGATTTCACCCACGGACGCGTCTCCTCGTAGCTGAGAAGCGACATCGGCGCGACTTCTCCCGGGCGATGACAAGTCGCGCAACGCTTGAAGAAGATCGGGGCGATGTCCTTGCTGAAGGTGGGCGTATCGGCGTGCGGCTGAAACGCGGAAAATGAAATTGCGGCGGTCAACACCGCGACCTTGATATTGCGATATGGGATCATGCTCAAAGTATAATTTGAGGAAAGGACAAGAGCCAAAGAGATTTTTTTTGATTTTTCACCACCAAGACACAAAGCCACCAAGGAAGAGAAAACAATCAGGTTGCTGAACGAAAACTCTCGTTCCCCGTCCGTCAAAATTCTTCTCGCCTGACGCGTTGTTTTCCTAATCTGCGAAATCCGTGCAATCCGCGGCTTCTTTTCTTGGTGTCTTTGTGCCTTGGTGGTGAAACAATCCGCGTCGAGGCTTGATTCGAATGAAAAAATTGTCCCTATCCCTCTTAACCATCATGGTCTGGATCGCGGGAAACGTCGCGCCGCTCTATCTGATTTGGCTCCTCTGGCCTCGTCTCACGCCCGCGATGACCCCCTCGGAATCGCCAAATTCTCTCTGGTTGAATTTTGGATTGGCCTTGCTCTTCCCGTTTCAACATTCGATCTGGACCCAGACGCCGATCAAACGCGCGATCAAGAGTTTTCTCGGTGTTCAACTTGAGCGCCCTCTTTACGTCATCAGTTCCGGCGTCGCGCTGGTCGCAACCGTTTTTTTCTGGCGTTGTTCGGATCGCGTGGTCTGGAACATCCCCGACTGGTCGCTCTGGCCGTTGCGGATCGTTATGGTGGGAATGGTCGGCGCTCAGATTTATTCCACGACCCTTTTGGGCGCAAAATTTCTGACCGGCATCGCCCACCTGAAATCCCTGCGCAAGGGAACACCCCTGCGCGAGCCGGAATTCAAGGAGCGGGGACTCTACCGTTGGATTCGCCATCCCATCGCGGCCAGCCAAATCGTCATGATCTGGACGGCGGGAACGATGTTCGCCGACCGCATGGTGCTCGCCTTGATGTGGACAGCGTGGATTGTCGTCGCCAGCGCGCTGGAAGATCGAAGGTTGGGCGAGGAATTCGGAGAAGGCTACGAGGCGTATCGCCGCCGCGCGGGTTTTCTCTGGCCGAAACTAATTCGAGGTTGAATCGCCGGACATCAAGCGTGAGAAATGGGGAGTAAGAAATAATCCCTATCAAGGTTGGAGATCAAGCGCGATCCTCAAAGCGCGATCGAGCAAGAGCATCTTTGCGGGAGACAACGAGCCAACGTAATTTGTGAGCGCCGACTTCGGCATGCTGATCAATTCGTCGCAGTGAATGCTACTTTCATGTTTCAATCCTTCGTCCACGCCAACCGGAACTTGCGTCGCCAACCCATGTGAACTGAAAAGATGGGAGCGCAGATGACCGTGGAATAACGGGAGTCCACGACCATTTGGCGGCTGACGACGACGAAAACCCGGTGCTTGCGCGGATCTCGGATCGAAGGGCGAGCAACCCGATACAGCTCACCCCGCTTCACGGAATCACCTGATATGAAAGAACGTCTTCCGCCTCTTGGTTGAGTTTCGCCGCATGCCTGTTGATGATAGCCAAGTCTCGCGCATTTTGCTCATTTCGTTCGATTTGGTCGAGGTAGGTTCGAACGGCGGCTTCAATGAGATCGGAACGGTTCTTGAATTGAGCCGATCGTTCGTCCACCGAATCCAACAGGTCTTGTGAAAGGGTTATCGAAGTCTTGACTTTCATGCTACCTTTATACTCCCTTCGTATTCCTACGTCAACCGTGGCACGCCGTGCAAATTTGCGGCGATCCCGCCGATGACGATGTAGCGCACGTTATTTGTGCTCAAGGATTTGAACACCTTTTCGTATGGGCCCAGCATCTTTGACCTTCATGGCTTCCGGATTGACCGCGAGCGAGAGACGCAAAGCGTCCATGAAAACCGCGAGCCGCTGTTCCATGGTAAGGGACTGAAACCAACGGGCTTTGCCCTCTGGAGTTTCCTCGGAACGATCGTGAGAAATGGAACCTATCACTAATTCCCAGCCCCGGCGCTGGAAATGGATTTGTCGGTCTGCGGCGTCAAAGGACCGAGATTCACTTTGCCCGTTGTCTCGGCCAAGCTTTCGCCATCCTTGGTGTAGAAGACAAATCCCATGACCATCTCGTCGCTGGTTTGCGGTCCATAGACAACCGTCGCATTGGGATCGGGATTGAATTTGTTCCCCGTCGAGTTGTCCATGTGCGCGGTCCCCTCGATGACCGACTTGGCGGGAAGTTTCGGGCGATCCTTGAAGTGATACCCCATCTGCCAGTTGAAATCGTAATGGGGCACGCCCATCAGGACTTCCTCGCGGCCGTCGGGGTATTTGGCGACGAATTGATAATCCTTCCCGCGCAAGTGCATGTGCACCATCGTCCCGATGACGGTCACGTCCTCGGTGAAATGCCACTGCGCGCGAACTTCGTAGTTGGGATTATTGGGCGGAATGCGGAATGCGTAGTTGCTGATGAGACTGTTGTAGATTTGTTTTTCGACCGGCTTGCGCGCGAAAATGAACCCGACCGAAGTCTGATCGGTCTCCACTTTGCCGGTCGTGACGTAGTGCGCCTGAAGAACGATCTTGGTTCCTTTGGGGAAAAAAAGCGCGGTCCCTTCCGGATACTCGGTGACGATCCCGCCCGGGACGTAACCGGTGACGAATTCCTTGGCTTCCTTCTTTCCTTCTTCTTTTTTGCCGGGAAGGAGGCGGAAAACATTGATGTGATGCGCGACGTTGCGATTGCTCGGGCGGACTTCCAGTTTCGTCACCCAGCGGTCTTCGGGGAATGGAGGCAGGACGAGATTTTGATAATCAATGATTCCGTCGGCCTTGACGGTGAATGGTTGGGCCACGGTCAGGATCAGATCAGGTTTGCCGATGCCCCAACCCTCGACGAATTCCAGCGGCTTGGGGAGATCGGCGGGGTTTCCCTCCGCCGCGCCCGAATCCGCCCACTTGGCCAAGGTGTCAATTTCATCCTGTTGGAGTCGGCGGTCGTTGGCGAAGACGCCGTAGCGCGGATCGGCGTGCCACGGCGGCATCGTTTTATCCATGACGACTTTCTTAATGGTCTTGGCGAAGGGACGCGCGCTCTTGAAGTCGAGGAGCGACATCGGCGCGGATTCCCCCGGACGGTGGCAACTCTGGCAATGCTTCTGGAAGATTGGGGCGACGTCCTTGCTGAACGTGGCCGGCGCGTTGGCGTCGTCGGCGCGCGTCAACGCGGCGATACTTGAAATGGCGCTCAAAACACACAATCCAAAAATCCGGCGGCCCTTTAGAATTTGCATGATCGTCCCTCCTGTTCACATCTTAAATTTAGGGCAATTTTGAGATTCGAGCAAGATGAGATTGGGATAAATTGGACACGAATGCGCACGGATTGCGCGGATCGGAATAATTCGAAATTCATCCGTGTAATCCGCGTTTTCCCGCGTCCAAAATAATCTTAAACTCTCCTCTCGCCTCTCAAAATGTCCGCGAGCCAATTAATCGAAACCACCAAAACCATCAGCGCAAGTCCGGGGAAAAACCAAACCCACCAATGCCCGCTGAAAAAATCGTCGTAGCCGAATTTGATCAGTAGCCCCAACGACGGGCGCGTGATCGGCACCCCGACGCCGAGATAACTGAGCGTCGCCTCCAGAATGACAATCGAGGCAAACTGCACGGCGGAAATGACGATCAACGGTCCGGTGAGATTCGGAAGGAGGTGGCGAAATAAAATGCGCGGCGTCTGCGCCCCCAAGACTTCAATCGCCGAAATGTAATCCTTCTCCCGCTCCGCCAAAACTCCCCCGCGCGCGACGCGGGCGTAAATGACCCAATGCGCCAACCCGACGGCCAGAATGATTTTTCCAATCCCCGGCTTCCAAATCGCCATGAGAAAAAGCGCGATCAAAACCGAAGGGAACGAAAGCTGAACGTCGGCGACGCGCATGAGCGTGGAATCGAGCCGTCCGCCCCGATAACCCGCAACCAACCCCAAGGCGACGCCGATGACCATCGCCAACCCCGTCCCGCTGAACCCGACCATCAGCGACACGCGCAGGCCAAAACAAACCGCCGAAAGCACGTCGCGTCCTTGAGCGTCGGTTCCGAGCCAATAGACCAAACCGGTTCGGTCCGCATCCCCCGATCCGGTTGTCGCACCGCGGATCCACGCCGGAGAAATGTATGCGTCTTCAAGCTTTAAGGAAGCCAGATCATAGGGATTTTGCGGCGCGAACCACGGCGCCGCGAGCGCCACGACAATCATCGCTCCCAAGATCAACACGGGCCACAGCCAAGGATGTCCGCCGATTCTCTTCAACCCGCCGCTCATGCCGATCATCCCAATATCATCGCAAGCCATACGATCACGAGCGAAACGAGCGTCACCGGCAACCCGATTCGCAGATGCTCGCGGAATCCGAAGCGGATGCCCAGCCGTTCGGCGTGTTCGGCAACAATGAGATTGGCGATGCTTCCGGGCAGAATCGCGTTCCCCGCGAACGTGCTCGCCAACGCGAGCGCGTGTCCGGTTTGGGCGTTCATCTTGAGAAACGGAAGCAACAGCATGACCGCCGGGACATTCCCCACCAAATTCGACAAGACCACCACGAATGGAAGATAAACGACGGGACGCGAGAGATCGGCCCCGCGATCCGCCAGCGCCTTGCGCGCCGCTTCGACCCAACCGGAAAGTTCAAGTCCGCGGACAACCACGAACAACCCGATGAAAAGCGTTAGGAGTTGCCAATCCACCTGCGCCAACATCGCCCGCGTGTGCATTCGGCGGCTAATCAAAACTGCTCCCGCGATTCCCAACGCGGTCAAATAGTTCGGAATGGGCAAGAGGAAAAGCGCGAGCGTTGCCAGCGTGAGCAAAATCGCCTTCCGCGCCGCAGGCAAATCCAAGTCGGGATTTTGCGTTGGGTCCATTTTTGCTTCGCGCCATTCGTTTTTATTCGGAACGGACCGCGCAATCAATGCATACAAAAAAATCGCCGAAAGAACGACCGGAATCGCGCAGGCCAGCACGAAGGGCAAAAACGGAAGACCCATCCGTTGGGAAATCAGAATGTTCTGCGGATTCCCAATCGGCGTGAGCGCCCCGCCGATGTTCGTCGCGCATGCCAACGCGATCAGGAAGGGAAGCGGCTTCAATCCCGCTTGAATCAACGACGCCCCCAAAAGCGGCGTGAGCGCGAAGCACACCACGTCGTTGGTCAAAATCGCCGAAAGCGCTCCAGCAACAACGATGGTTCCGGCCAGCAATCGCCGGGGATTATTCATCGCCGCCAATTTTCTCCCGATGAACCGATACAACCCCGACGTTTGATATTGCGCCGAGAGCATCATCATCCCGAAAAGCACCGCGAGGGTCGGCGCGTCAATCGCCTCTTTCGCCTGATCCAGAGTGATCTCCCCCGAGGCCAAAAACGCCACCGCGCCCAATAGCGCGAATCCGGTTCGATCCAGCGCCAAGCCCGGAATCCTTCCAAGCGCGAGGCCGATGTAGGTGAAGGCAAAAAAGAGAAGCGGAAGCAGACTCATGTCATCCCGATCCGTCACGGCGGATCGGCCTAAGGCACTTCCCGCCCCTTCCCTGATCCGGACCGGCCTTCCCTCAACCCGCAAGCGCGCGACGGACTGCGGATTGGACCGACTGGAAATCGTGGCTTTTCTCGAGAATCAGTTTTCCCGTTTTATCAAAGACCCAAACCGATGGTATGCTTTGGATTTCGTATTGCTCCGCGATGGGAGTGTTCCACTCCTTGATGTTGATTTTACGGAGATAAACACTCGGATTGGATTCGGCCATCTGCTCCAAGCGCGGCGCGATCTCACGACAGGGACCGCACCAATCGGCGTAAAAATCGAAAACCGTCACGCCGCCCCGGACCAAATGATCCTCCAAATCGGCTTTCTCGCCATTGGCGACGACCGTCTCGACGGCGGATTCCCTGCGCGCAAGTTGCTCCGGTTCCTCTGCCGCCGGAGGTTTGACTTGCTTCTTCGCCTGTGGACCACTCTGGATCGGAACCTCCGCTTTTGCCTCGTCCTGAGCCACTCTCTTCGCCGATTCCGCGTCGCCGTCATTCGCCGCCGATTCCCGGGCGCGAACCGTGATGTCGGCCACGAATTCACCCAAGTCCTTGTCGCTCAGCGACAGCGACTGCTTGCGCGGAGCGGCGGAAGCGCTCTTCTTCTCAAAGCCGTATCGGACCAGCTTTAGTCCCTCGTCATTCAGCAAACCGACTCCTTCGGCGTAAAGTTTGTATTCCTTTTCCCCTTTTTCGAGCGGCGTGGTTTCCTCGACTTTCAGGCACTTCTCGAATTTTCCGGCGGGAACCTCGACCTTTTCCGAAAGGCTTTTAATCTCGGCACGGTCCATCGCCCGCTTGGGATCGCGCTCCTGATAAAATTTCAGACCGACCGTCGGTTTGGCGGGCATCATCATGCCGTAGGTAGCCCCGTCCACGCCCGAAAGCCATGAATCGGACGCCTTGCCTGCAACCGGCTTGCCGTCCTTGTATTTGGTGGTTTCCTCGCCGAAATAGTAAACATTGCCGGTTTTC
Source organism: uncultured Candidatus Sumerlaeota bacterium (assembly GCA_964598765.1). Taxonomy (GTDB): domain Bacteria; phylum Sumerlaeota; class Sumerlaeia; order MVZB01; family JAJFLK01; genus CAZRCZ01. The sequence goes on from CAZRCZ010000019.1 coordinate 104,282, forward strand.
TTGCTGATCGCAAAAAAGTTGAGCGAGACTTCGACCGGCTTCCCTTCCTTGCTTTCCCGCTCCTCCACGGCGCGTGTTTCCACGCCGTCAATTTTCCGGGTTTGATCCAAAACGGTGATGATCAGTTGGGCATTCTTCCCCTCGTCTTTCCCCTCCAGCGTCAGGACGTAATTCGGTTCAAGGATGAAATAGGGATTTCGCCCCGTCGGACCTAGATCGGCCTTGTCCTCGTTGAACGTCTCCTGCCATTCGCCTGCAATTCCCCTAATCGAAAAAGCGAAGATGCCCGCGATGAACGGAACGAACGTGGTGATTTGCTTGAGTCGTCTCATGGGTGAATCCTCCTTGGATTGCGGATAGCGGGGAGCGCCCAACGCCTCCCCGGGGACAAGGAAATGCTAGGGAAAAATTGACGCCGGGATCAAGATAAATCGCGCCCCAAAAGAAACGGGGCGGCTTGATCTTTGGGATCGGGCCGCCCCGTTGTTGTCGTCGTTTAGTCGTTTTTATCTACTATTCGTAGATCTCCCAATCGCGCGTCGCGTTCGGCGTCGGCGTGGCCGTGTCGGTCGGCGTCGAGCTGACCGTCGCGGAGCGCGTCGCCGTCGGCGTGATCGTGCCGGAGCCGGTTACCGTCGCCGTGCGCGTGGCCGTCGGCGTGCCGGAGGCCGTCCGCGTGGGCGAAGCAGTCGCCGAGCTGGTCGCGGTCACCGTGGACGACCGGGTGGCCGTCACGGTCGAGGACCGCGTCGCCGTCACCGAGGCCGTCCGCGTTGGGCTAAGCGTCGCCGTCCGCGTCGGACTAAGCGTCGCCGTGCGGGTCGCCGTGCGCGTCGAGGAGCGGGTCGGAGACGGAGTGATCGTCCCGGTTCCCGTCACCGTCGCCGTGCGCGTGGCCGTCGCCGTTTGCGAAGCCGTGCGCGTCGGAGACAAGGTCGCCGTGCGCGTGGGCGTCAGCGTCGAGGACCGCGTCGGACTCAACGTCGCCGTCCGCGTCGGGCTAAGCGTCGCCGTTCGCGTCGGAGTGTTGGTCACCGAAGCCGTGCGCGTCGGGCTAAGCGTCGCCGTCCGCGTCGGGCTTAATGTCGCCGTGCGCGTGGCCGTCACCGTGGACGAACGGGTTGCCGTAAGGCTGGCCGTCCGCGTCGGAGACAAGGTCGCCGTGCGCGTCGGACTCAACGTCGCCGTCCGCGTGGGCGTCCGCGTCGAGGAGCGGGTCGGAGACGGAGTGACCGTTCCGGTTCCCGTCACCGTCGCCGTGCGCGTGGCCGTCGCCGTTTGCGAAGCCGTGCGCGTCGGAGACAAGGTCGCCGTGCGCGTGGGCGTCAGCGTCGAGGACCGCGTCGGACTCAACGTCGCCGTCCGCGTCGGAGACAGGGTCGCCGTCCGCGTCGGAGACAGGGTCGCCGTCCGCGTCGGACTCAGCGTCGCCGTCCGCGTGGGCGTCAGGGTCACTGAAGCCGTCCGCGTGGGCGAGAGCGTCGCCGTGCGAGTCGGAGACAAGGTCGCCGTCCGCGTCGGCGTTCGCGTCGAAGACCGCGTCGGACTCAACGTTGCCGTCCGCGTCGGGCTTAACGTCGCCGTCCGCGTCGGGCTTAACGTCGCCGTCCGCGTCGGAGAGAGCGTCGAAGACCGCGTCGCCGTCACCGAGGCCGTCCGCGTCGGACTCAACGTCGCCGTCCGCG
>CAZRCZ010000020.1:0-104777 GCA_964598765.1 uncultured Candidatus Sumerlaeota bacterium
GAAATGCAAAACACCGGAACGCCGTTTGGCTCGCCGCTGATCTTGGGCATCAGCGGCGTCACGCCCACGGCCACGCCCAACGCCGCGCGGGATTGGACGATTTATGAATAATGCGCGGGCGCGGCGGTTCATCTTGGCCTAAGCGAATTCCGGGGCAAAGCGGGGTCGCTCTCCGACGCTTTCCTCGGACATCATCCCGTCGCGAAAATGCGGAGCGAAAGATAGGTGCGTTTTATGAAGCGCGTCTTGTTCGTTTGCGTCGAAAATTCCTGCAGGTCGCAAATGGCCGAAGCCTTTGCGCGGAAATTGGGTGCGGACGTGATCGAGGCGCACAGCGCCGGATCGCGCCCTTCGGGAAAGGTCAATCCCAAGGCCGTCGCCTCCATGGCCGAGGTGGGAATGGACCTTGCCAATCATTCCTCCAAGGGATTGGGTCAATTACCCAATACGCGGTGGGATTGGGTCGTCACGATGGGATGCGGCGACACTTGCCCGAGCGTCGCCGCCGAGAATCATGAAGATTGGAATTTGCCTGATCCGAAGGACCTTGAACCCGTTGCGTTTGCGAAGGTCCGCGATGAAATCGGCGGACGGGTTGCCGATCTGATTGGGCGATGCCGCGCGGACATGAATGGTTCCGTGGAGTAAAGAGAGATGAGGATTCTGGTGGTGGAGGACGACGCCAAAATCGCCTCCTTCATCGTCAAGGGATTGCGGCAGGAGGGCTACGCCGTGGATCAATCGGGCGACGGCGAGGGAGGGTTGCATCTCGCGCTCACCACCCCTTACGACGCCGCCATCGTTGACGTCATGCTTCCCGCGCTCGACGGGTTAAGTCTCATCGAGAAAATGCGCGGGGCGGGAGTCAATACTCCCGTCCTCATCCTGAGCGCCAAACGCTCGGTGGACGAGAGGATTCAAGGCCTTCGCCGGGGAGGGGACGATTACGTCACCAAGCCTTTCGCGTTTTCGGAACTTGTGGCAAGATTGCAGGCGTTGATTCGTCGCGCCGGAGGGGTGACCGAGCCGGCGAGACTGCAAGCCGGAGACTTGACGCTGGACCTCCTGCGGCGCGAGGCGCAGCGGGGCGACGTGAAGATCGAACTGCAACCGAGGGAATTCGCCCTTTTGGAATTCCTGCTTCGGAACAAAAACAGGGTAGTCACGAAGACGATGATCATGGAACACGTTTGGGACCTACATTTCGATCCGCAGACCAACGTCGTCGAGGCGCGGATGAGCCGGTTGCGATCCAAGGTTGACGATCCCTTTCCGACCAAATTAATTCACACGATTCGCGGCGCGGGATATGCCCTCCGGGAAAACTCATGACCCCGGCCGGACCGTGGTGTTCCGGCTGACGCTTTGGCTGACCGCCGCGCTGGCTTCGTCCTCCGCCGTTCTTTTCGTCATTTGCTACTACACTCTTTCGGCGCGCGAATGGAAAAAGCTCGATGAAGAAGTGGTCGAGCACTTCGACGAAATCGCCTCCGCCATGGATCGCAAGGGAGTCAGTGGAGCGTTGGAGGAAATTGAAAGCGAGGCAAAGTCCGAAGGGCTTCAACAGATTTATTTCGAGTTGCGCGCGCCCGACGGACGCTCGCTTGGAGCCTCGGATGCCTCCGCGTGGGAAGGGGTGGAGAAGGTGCGCGGGGTGTGGACGACGGAGTCCGGACCGGCGGAGCTTTACACGTCGCGCCTTCCCGGGGGCGGGGACCGGGTCCGATCCATGCGCGGACGGATCCCCTCGGGACACCGGCTCTTCGTGGCGTTCCGTCTCGATGACTTGGACCATTTGCTGGGCCGGGTTCGTCTCTTGTTCATGGTGGCCACGGGCGCGATCACCTGTCTGGTGGCCGCCATCGGCTGGTTGTTGACCCGCAGGGCAATGGGAGGCGTGGAAAAGGCCACGCAAACCGCGCGATCCATCGCGCGGGGCGATCTGGAAGCGCGGGTTCCGCTTACCGGTTCCGGCGCGGAGATAGATCGTCTCGCCATTGCCTTCAACGAGATGATCGAACGAATTCAAACGGTCATGGCCGAAATGAGTGAAATGACCGACAACATCGCCCATGATCTACGCACCCCGGTTTCCCGCATCCGAATCCACGGCGAGGCTTTGCTGGATTCGTTGGCGGGAACAGATGAGCGAGAAGCGGCGGCCGGGGTGGTCGAGGAATGTGACCGGCTTTTGGGAATCATCAACACGATGCTGGACATATCCGAGGCCGAGGCGGGCATCGCGGCCAATGACCGGTCGGAATTTGATTTGGCCGCGATCGTGCGGGACGTGGTGGAACTTTATCAGCCTTCCGCCGAGGACAAGGGGATTTCTCTCGCGTCGAGCGTCCCGCTGACCTTTCCCTTCGCGGGTCAAGCCGACAAGATGCAAAGGCTCGTGGCCAATCTGCTGGACAACGGAATCAAATACACGCCTTGGGGAGGGACGGTTTCCATAAGCCTGGTCTCACGGGGATCGAACCCGGAAATCGCGGAAATCAAGGTCGAGGATACCGGCATCGGCATCCCATCCCAAGACCTGCCGCATATTTTTGAGCGATTCTATCGGGGTGATGCGAGTCGGTCGGTCCCGGGCACGGGACTGGGATTGGCTTACGTGCAAGCCCTCGCGCGCTCTTGGAATGGAGAGGTCAAAGTGGCGTCCCAAGAAGGACATGGAACCACGGTCAGCGTGACGATCCCCCTCGCCGAATCGCCTGCTTTTTCGCCCGCCCCGATTATTGCCAATCGGTAATCTTGCCGTCATCTTGCGGCAATATCTATTTCCATAGGATTGACAGGCTCAGGCCGCCGACGGGATGCGGCTTCGTTTTTTGCCTGTGATCAATCGCAATCAATCCAACGTCAAGCTTCGATATGGGGCCGTGGCGTTGTGCGCGGCGCTGGCCGTCGGCGGTTTGGCCGCATGGGGCAAGTTCCGCAGATACTTTCATCACGCCGTCAAGCACGCCCTCAGCGCTTCGTCCACCCGGCAAAATTACAAACGCTTGGCGGCGGACCGCTCCGTTTCCAAACCCCGGGCTTCATCGTCGGGCCAGCCTCCTCTCGGGACCGACATGGCGGTTTTGTCCCAGATGCCGTCGTGGCCGGCCTTCCGTGGACCGAATCGCGACGGCATCAGTCCGGAAACGGGATTGCTCTCGGTCTGGCCCCCGTCGGGTCCTCCGGAACTTTACCGCCGTCCGATCGGAGAAGGATGCGCGGCGTTCGTGATCGGATTGGAACGGGCTTGGACGATCGAGCAACGGGGAGAGAAGGAGACGATTTCGTGCTACGACTTCCGGACCGGAGAAGAGTTGTGGACGTTTGATTATCCCGCAATTGGGGATACGGCCGTGAGGCGCGTCGAGTCCATCTATTACGGCGTCAAGGGGAGCGTTCGGAGAATTCTTTACTCCAAACCGGGCAGAGTTGATCCGGAAGTGCTGGCCGAACTCGATCGCCCGTCCCCCATCCAACCGGACAACGGGAAGGAAAATTCGGTCAACACGGACGCCCCTCCTCCCGTGACCCGATTGATCCGCTCGCCCCGAATGAAAGGGGAGGGACAGTGGGAGCCGTTGCAATCGAAGGAGATTGGATTATTCATTGCGCAAATTCGAACGGACGCCCAAGACGCTTCGCAGGAAGTCAATCTGATCGCCATGGACTTGACCAAGTTGAAGCTATCCTACGTTCCCGGCACGGAAATCACCCAGAAGGATGAATTGTCAAAAATCCCAAAGCGGGATTGGTCGTCCCTCGTAGCGATGTTCAATGGTGGATTTCGTGAAAATCACCGCTACAATCCCAGTATGTTCAGAAATTTCATGGGGCAAAGGAAGGATAACATAACCTATCAGGCATTGGAGGACGGCAACGCATCCATCATTGTGGACGGCGACGGCGCGACGGACATTCGCAAGTGGGATCAGGCGACCGCCGCGAAATATCCCTCGGCCGACGTGCGCCAAAATTTGCCCATGCTCTTGGACGACGGGGCCATTGACCCTCTCTTCATGGTCAAGCAACATCTCCATTTCCCGACCTATCGAACGGCGCTGGGAATCGGATCGGATCCGCGTTGGTTGATCTTCGCGGGAGGCGACGGATTGAGACCCTTGGACATGGCCAAAGCGTTGAAACTCGCCCATTGCCGCAACGCGGTCCATATGGATCAAACCGCGGGGAACGTCATGTTTGATCTTTCGATTCCCGGAACCGCGCCTCCCGTCTTCAAGGGGGTGAATCCCCCGTTGCATCATCATCGGGATAGAAAGTTTCTGCAGGGATCCGATCGGGATTTCTTTTACATCACGCGCCGATCGCAAAGTGAAGATCACGGGGTCAAACATGTCGCCGGGTAGCAACGTCACTCTCGGAGAGTCGAGGCGGACGGCATGGGGGTGGATTGCGCTCATCGGATTTTTTGTTGTTGTCCGGCTTGCATACATGACGCAAATGAGTCTGATCCATGAAGAGGCCTACTATTGGCTTTATTCCAAACACTTGGCGCTTGGCTATCTGGATCATCCCCCGATGATCGCATGGTTGATCGCCGCCGGAGTCGCTCTGGCGGGTCAAAACGAATTCGGCGTTCGCCTTATGCCTGCTGTTTCTTCGATTCTTACCGTCGTTTTTTCCTGTTTGCTTTGCGGGGAGCTTTTTGGGGGAAGAGCAAGATGGAGAGCGGCTCTTCTGACGGTCGCGTTGCCTTATTTTTTTTGGTCCGGATTTCTCGCCACGCCGGACGCTCCTCTCACCGCGGCATGGTCGGCCTGCTTGTTCTTTCTTCAGCGGTCTCTGCTTCGCGGTGAATCGCGGTGTTGGATCGGGGCGGGAGTCGCCATGGGGTTCGGCTTGCTTTCCAAATACACAATCGGACTGTTGGGACTCGCGACGGCGGCGTTCATGCTTCTGGATCGTCCGTCGCGTTCCTTGTGGAGACGGCCCCATCCCTATTCGGCGGCCCTCTTGGCCGTTCTGATTTTTTCCCCCGTCATCCTTTGGAATTTCCGGAATCATTGGGCCTCCTTCGCATTCCAAACGCTGGGGCGGGCCGAGGATAGGCGCGTTTTCGGTCTGCCGTCGCTGATCGCTTGTGTTCTGATCCTCCTTACCCCATGCGGGGTTTGGGCCGCTTTGAAGGTGTTGAAGAATCCGACGGAACGAATTTCGGACTGCGGCGTTGACGCGGGGCGCGTGACGCTTTGGACGCGGGTCTTCACCCTGATCCCGCTGGGGGTTTTTCTTCTATCGAGTCTGGCGAGGGAGACCAAGCTCAATTGGACGGGACCGGTTTGGTTGGCGGTCATCCCGCCGGTCGCGCACGGACTCATTCCGGTTCCCGGCGGGAAAGAGACGGGCGAACCCGCGGGATGGAGGTTGCCGCGCTCGTGGAGCTTCTGCGTCTCCTCCCTGTGGGGCGTCTATTTCATCTGTTTTTTTGTCGTGGCATTTCCCCTTGCTGCGCTCGTTTCCGAAACGATCGGAAACGGATTGCCTTGCGTCTGGAAAGGTCTGGCCTTGGAAGTCGAGAATATCGAAAAGGATCTGGAGGCGGAAACCGGAGCGCCGTGTCTCATCGCCGGTTGCGACAGGAACAGAATATCAAGCGAGATGGCGTTTTATGACCCTGAAGGAGAGGGAGTTTCTGAGATCGCAGGCCAAAATCTGTGGGGCGAGCGGAGTTTAATGTTTGAGACTTGGCTTCCCGCCAAGGAGGCGACGGGGCGCAACGTCATCATCGTGGCGCCTCTCCGTCAAATCCATGAGTTGACCGAGAGAAAAATTGAGACGCGCTTTGACAGACTAGGTCCGGTAAGGGAAATTGCCGTGAAATCGAGATGGGGGATTCTCGGCCGATTTTGCTACCGAATCGGCTACGATTACCGCTCGCCTGAGGAAACCGAATCGTGACACCCAAGCCTTCTCGAATACTTGCGGGGACGCAATCTCGGTCCTCATCCCGGATCGTATGGAAGCAGAGTCTTCTCTTGATCGCCCTTTGGGTCGTCTCGTGTGTCTGTTCGTCGTCGCTTCGCGCCGAATCGGACGACGAGGATGAAGCGCCGAAGGTTCAGCCCGCTGAGATGAACGCCCGGGTCAAGATCGGGACGGTTCGCGCGGGGAAGATGCCCGTCATGCTGAAGGCGATGGGAGTGTTCGCCCCGCGCCAGCAATCCCCGGCGTCGGTCGTTTCGCGGTTGGCGGGAATCGTCGCAAGCGTCGAAGTGCGCGACGGTCAGGAAGTCACGTCGGGAACAGTTCTTTTGCGCCTCGACCCGCGAGCCGCGCAAAGCGCGCTCAACAAGGCGAAGGCCGGTTTGCGCTCGGCGGAGGCCGATTTGCGAAAGGCGACGGATGGGGGCTTGGATTTGGAGCTGGAGGATTTGGACCTCGAAGCGACACAGGCCGAAGTCGCCGCGTCGCAGGCGCGTCAGGAATCGGAGCGGCAATCCGCTCTTCTGGCCGATCATCTCGTCTCGGAAAAGAGCGCGACGCTCGCGCGCCAAGCGATGGAGGACGCGGAACGACGCGCGAAAGCCGCCAAATCCAAGGCCAAAAATTTCAAGACCACCGGACGCTCGGCGGAGTTGGCTCGGCTCCAATCGGCGGTGGATCAAGCCCGCGCCGAGGTTGCCCTCGCGGAATTGGATTGCGCCTGCGTCGTCATTCGCGCTCAACAATCGGGGCGGATCGCAGGGTTAAAGGCTTCGGTCGGCGGAGCGGTCGAGGCCAACGCCGCCGTCGCGCAGGTCATCGGCGTGGCGACGACCGTCCTTCGGATTTACGTCGCGCCCCGCGACGCCGAATCGGTCCGGCTGGACAACCGCGTCACCGCTCAATCATCCTCCGGCAAGGAATCTCTTTCGGGCCGGATTGTTTCCATCGGCGGCGCGCTCGATCCCGAAACCGGATTGACGTTGATCGAAGCGCAACTGGAAGTCACGGGAGTCAAAAGTCCTCGGATCGGCGAGGCGGTCTTCGCGGAGATCGAAACGGCGAACGTCGCGGAAGGGTGGATCGTTCCGGCATCGGCGGTGACGGTGGAGGACGACCGCGCTTTCGTCTTCAAGGTTGACGAGAATCAAATCGCCCATGCCTTGCCGGTGACGATTCTGGCCCGGACAGCTTCGGAAGTCGCGGTTGCGGGAGAAGGCTTGTCCGAGGGTCCCCGGATCGTCGTGGATGGAAATTACAATCTGCCCGACGGCGCGCGCGTGGTCGGGGAGACCAAGCGGTGAACTCCGCTGAAATTCTTTCCGACGGCGGAATCGCGGGCGCGGCATTGCGCCACTCGCGAGCGATTGTGGTTCTCATTCTGGGACTTTGCGCTTGGGGGGTCTATTCGCTTTTCAGCTTGGGATCGGGAATTTATCCCGACGTGGAATTTCCGCGCATCGTCGTCATCGCCGAAAGAGGGGAGGATTCGGTCGAGAACATGATGATCGGCGTGACGCGCCCGCTGGAGGAAGCGGTCAACGTCGTTCCCGGCTTGCGGCGTGTCCGATCCAAGACGATTCGCGGGGCGACGGAAATGTCGCTCGATTTCTCCCCCAAGACCGACATGCGCGACGCGCTTTCGCAAACCCGCGCGCGCGTCGCATCCCTCCTGCCGGAGTTGCCCGCCGGAATTTCGACGACGATCGAACAGCAAACCCCATCGGTCGCCCCCGTCATTTCCTTCAATCTCAACCTCGACGCCGAGCGCGCCGGAGGAATCGTGCGCGACGCCGCCGATTTGGAACAATGGGTCATCAGCGACCTCAAGCCGCAACTCTCGCGCCTGCCCGACGTGTTCATGGTATCGGTTCAAAGCTCGAGGTCGCGGCAAATCATCGTCGAGCCGGATCCGCGTCGGCTCGCGGAAACAAATCTTTCGCTCGCGGACTTGACGCGGGTCATCAAGGAATCCAATCAAGTCGAAGCGGTCGGAATTTTGGAGAAAGATTACAAGCAGTTTCAAGTTCTGGCGGCGCATGAGCTTCACGGCATCGAGGATATTTCCGCCTTGCCGGTGGCGACGCGCTCCGGCAAAACGATCCACCTGCGCGACGTCGCGGGGGTTTACGCCGGACTTTCGGACCTTACAAAAATCGTCACCGGAAACGGGCAAGACTCGGTCGTGGTCTCCCTCTTCATGCGTTACGGCGGGAAAGTCACCGATCTTTCGGATCGGGTGACCGCGACAATTCGGGAAGTCACCCCCCGTCTTCCGGCGGGCGTTTCCATCGCTCCGGTTTACGACCAAGCCGATCTCGTCCGCGAGTCGCTGAAGGGCGTGCGCGACGCGATGGTTCTCGGCATGGCGCTGGCCGTCGCGGTCCTTTGGATTTTTCTCGGATCGTGGCGATCCACGTTAATCGCGGGAGTCGCCATTCCGATCTCCGTGCTGGGGACGTTCGCCATCATGTCCGCGCTGGGGCAATCGCTCAACCTGATGTCGCTCGGAGGCATCGCCGTTGCCGTCGGTTTGATCATTGACGACGCCATCGTCGTCGTGGAGAACATCGCGCGGCGACTTCAATCTTTGGGAGAACGACGAAGGTCCGTGATCGAAGCGACCGAGGAAATCGTCGGGGCCGTCGTCGGCTCCTCGCTCACCACGGTTGTCGTGTTTCTTCCTTTGGTTTATCTCGAAGGAGTTGTCGGGCAATTTTTCAAGGCGATGGCGATTGCGCTCGCAATTGGAATTTTGGTGTCCATGGTCGTTTCGCTGACGCTCACGCCGCTGATTTCCGCCGGCAAGCTGGGGCCGCGACCGGGGGAGCGCGCGCAACGTCGGTGGATGGAGCGCCTCGCCGCGTTTTACGAGCGATGGGTTCGCAAGGCGTTGCGTCGTCCTTGGCTCACGGCGGCGGGAATTTTCGCCGTTGCCGCGGGAGGGGCCGCCGTCATCATCGGGCAATCCACGGGCTTTCTTCCGGCGATGGACGAAGGGGGCTTGGTGCTCGATTATTTGACGCCGGTCGGATCGTCGCTTGCGGAGACGGACAAGAATTGCCGAAAGATTGAGGAGATTCTTTTACAAACGCCGGAAGTCCGGTCATTCTCGCGCCGAACCGGAGCCGAGCTTGGATTTTTCGCGACGGAACAAAACAGGGGGGATTTTCTCGTCGGATTGAAACCCCGCCGCGACCGGCATCGCTCCACCGAGGACTTGATGACCGATTTGCGCCAACAATTCGCCCGCGAAATTCCCCAAATCGAAACGAGCTTCATGCAACCGATGCAGGACACCATCAGCGACCTTGCCGGAAATCCCTCGCCGCTGGAGGTCAAGATTTTCGGCAACGACTACCGCGTGATTCAGAATTTGTCGGCGTCCGTCATCAGGCAAATGGAAAGCGTGAACGGCGTCGTGGACGTGCGGAGCGGCGTTTCCTACGGCAGTCCCGAAATCACCTACCATCTTGACGGCGACGCCTTGAGCCGGATCGGCCTGACCGGCGCGGACGCCGAGGAACAACTCAAGACCGCGCTCTTCGGCGAAGAGGCGACCAAAGTCCGAAGGGCGAATTACCTTTTGCCCGTCGTGGTTCGTTATCCCGACGCCATTCGCAGGGACCCGACGTGGCTGGCGCAGATGCCGCTGGCCGCCGGTGGAGGCAAGGTCATTCCGGCGTCGCTCATCAGCCGCGTGGAGGAAAAGATCAACGTCAACGAGCTTGAGCGGGAAAATCAGCAGGCGCTCGTGTCCGTGAAAGCCAACATCAGCGGACGCGACTTGGGAAGCGTCGCGGGCGACGTCCGCGCCAAACTCGCCGCGATTCAATTACCTCACGGCGTCCGCATTGAACTCGGTGGGTTGGTCGAGAGCCAAACTCGGGCGTTTCGAAACTTGACCCTCGTGTTGACGCTCGCCGTCGGGTTGGTGTTCTTGCTTTTGGTTGTTCAGTTCCGTTCCTATCGTCTGCCGCTGATTATTTTTCTCACGATTCCCTTTTCGCAAATCGGCGCGCTTTGGGCGCTTCGCCTGACCGGAATGGAATTGAACATCTCCGCCTTCATGGGACTCATCATGCTGATCGGCTTGGTCGTGAAGAACGGCATCATCCTGATCGAATACACGACGCAGTTGCGGTTGCGCGACGGGTTGTCGCAGGTTGACGCGCTGGCGACGGCTGGAAGGATCCGCCTTCGCCCGATTTTGATGACCTCGCTCACGGCAATCATCGCCCTGTTGCCTCTGGCGCTGAATTTGGGATCGGGCGCCGAGCTTCAGCGGCCGCTCGCCATCGCGGTCATCGGCGGGCTTTCGATCTCGACGCTGTTCACGCTCGTCGTGATTCCGACGGCGCATGTTTTATTGGGGGAGCCGGAGCACGCGCGGCCAAGCGGGGCCGGAATCTGATTTTTGGTTTTGATATGAGCCACCAAGACACCAAGTCACCAAGGAATTCAAATTCAAGAATGGAGATTTCCAATCTGAGAGTTCCAATTTCATATTTCAGATTCTTGGTGTCTTGGTGTCTTGGCGGTGAAAAAACATTATCCATATCTTTACTTGTCATCATCGGATTGCTGACCGCCTGTCACGTCCCGCCGCCCCCGCAATGGAAACCGCTCGACGCCTCGACCCTCCCGACACCTCTGCCGCTCAGCGCTTGTCTCGAATTGGCCCGAACCAATGACGTTCGTTCGGCGCAATGGAAAGCGAAGTTGGAGGCGGCGCGCGCCGAAATCGGCGAAGCCAAAGCCTTGCCCAATCCGACCGCCAATTTGACTTGGGAGGACGTCGGTGTGCGCGACGCCCTCGGCCATCATCTTGCTCAAGCCACCTACGGCGTTTCGTATCCCATCTTCTTTTGGTGGCCGCGATCCCAAAAAATTACGCAAGCCGAGGCGGGACGCCGCGTCGTCGAGCAAACGATCCGCTCCGAACGGCGCGAATTGGCAATTCAAATCGGTTCGGCGTTTTTCAATCTTGTCGCCGATCAACGGAAGGAAAAATTGTCGGAGGAACTACTCAAGGCGTCTCAGGAATCTCTGCGGCTGGCCGAAAAGGAAAAATCGCTGAAAACATTTTCCGATTACGACGTGGATCGCGCTCGCGCCGAGGCGATCAAAGGGGAGGACGATCTGGCCGAAGCCCGCAATCAACTGCGGCTCGATCAACTCGCCTTCGCCTTCGCGCTGGGAGCGGATCGCCCTATTTTCCCTCAAGTCGCTGACGCGCCGGAGACCGACAGTTTGACTTTGCGCGACGCGCCGACGGACGGAACCATGCCCGATGACTTCATCGCCTCGGCGCTGGAAGCCGACCCCGATTACCAACGCGCCCAGAACGCGACCCGCGCCGCCGAGGCCAAACTGATCGCCGAACAACGCTCGGCGATTCCCCTGACCGAATCCACGGCCAATGCCGGACCGCGAACCGGCCCGGAGGGAAAATCGGGGGTATTCGGATTGGACGTTCCCCTTCCGATCTTCAATTGGAATCGCTGGGGAATCCGCAAGGCGCGGGAGGAATTGAAAGTTGCGCAGGCCGAGGAAGAAGAAGCGCGCCGATCCGCCCTCGCCAAATTGTCCGAAGCGTGGGAGCGACGTCTCGCCGCCGAGGCAAAATGGAAACGTTTTGCAAAGCCGCTCGCCGAGCTGTCCAAGAAGAATGAGGACTCCGCCTGCAAACTTTTTTCCGCCGGACAAATATCCTACTCCGACTTTCTGCTGGTCCGGCGCGATTCCAAGCAGGCTCAGCTCGGCGAAGTCGCCGCGCATCGGGATTGGCTGACGGCGGAATGGGCGCTCTCCTGCTTGTTCGGAAAGCAGGATACCGAATTCCGCTGAACCGAAACCACGGAAAGGAATTCAATGCACGGGCGTCAGGATGAAGGGAGTCATGGACAATTTCTTCGTTGCGCCTTGCGCTATTCGTAATGATCCCAGAATTTGCCCCGGACGCGATTCACGAGGCGCAGGGCCAATTGATCCTCGAACAGGGATTGAGGTTCCAACGTCGCGGCCAATCCCAGTCCCTCTTTGAAATCTTCCGGCGTCGTCCCGTCGTAGTATCCCAAGAAAGTATAAGCCGTCGTCACGTTCAGCGTGGATCCGGTTCCAATCACATAGCCCCAACCATAATTCCAAGAGCCTATGGTGCCCGTCCCGTTATTGTTCCAATAGACGCTTTGGGTGACCGTGTGGCCGGCCCCTGAACTTTGAAGTTTTCGATTGCCTCCTTGCCAGCCATCGGTGATCGCGCAGGAATCCACGAGGCAGGCCATGGCAAGAGAATGATGGTATTCGCTTTTGGTGAGGAATCCGTATTCGTCCGTCGCGCCGGATGTGTCGCATCTCAGCCAGACACAGCCGGTCGTGCCGAAGTCCCAATTCTGAATGAAGTTATGGCGTCCGGTCGCGCCCACGCAATCGCGGAACAGAACTTCGTTGCTTCGGGACACCTGAAACAAGTAGCCGTTTCCTCCACTCCCATGATTTTGCGCTTTTTGCATGACACTATCGGCGACGGTGACCCGATTCGAATTTTCGATGAGAACTCCGCCGCTTTGAAGGTGAGCTCCGGCGGCCGCGGGAATCGTGGAGGCAAACGACTGAACATTCCGCACCCAGCAATCCTGCGTGTGACGGAATTGAACGGCTTGAACCTGATTGAGGGTTAGCGCGACGGTAGGATCAACCGCGTTGGAGATTCCCAAATCCTCCATGCCGCACTCGATCAGGTAGCCGTGGACGGTCGGACTATGGATGACCGGACGGATACTCGCCGAATCGCGACGGGACGCGAGATGGCGTAGCGGAACGTCGAGTCTCACCGTCTCAGGACTCGTCGAGAGATCAATATCAACGATCCGACGGCGGAAGAAGGGGCGCCATTGACCGTTGAATTGCGTCCATGTGCCCGTCATGCCGTGCTCCGCGACAAATTCCGGCGTGATAATCCAGCCAACCGCGACTTCTTGCCCGAGGCTCAGGCCCGATGCGCCATAAGTGTTCACATGGAAGGAGCGATTCTGCCCCTCGAGGTCCAGCAAAACGTCCGTTCCCCACTGCACGTCGCCTTGAAATCGAATGTGGCCGTCATAGGCGACGGCGGAGGTCGCGAGGGTAAACTGGAGCCGTGAAGTAGCGGGCCCAAGTCCCCGCAGAACGGTGTGATCGCCTTGAATGGTCAATTGACCGTCGCAACGGTAGATCCCAGCCGGGAAGAAGACAATCGCGCCTCCCGACGTCTTTGCGTCATCAATCGCCGTTTGTATGGCGGCATTGGAATCGGTCGAACCGGTCGGATCGGCTCCATATTGAGTCACGACGTTCAGAGTCAATCCTCCTGCGGTCGGAAGCGAAACTTCACTGTTATGGTAGCCCGCGTACGAAAAATCGTGGACAAACCGCCCTTGCGAATCCGTATAGTCGGGCGTCCAACCGAGAGGATAAAGCGCGCTTCGCCAAGCGTGGGCCGAAAACGGAGATAATGCAAAGGCAATGAGAACGAGGCGGCGGCGGATCGCGATCCATGCGCGCCGCTCGGATTTCGGTCGTAGTTCAACAACTTTTAACATGACAATTCGCGGATGATTTTTACCCGCGATCCCTCCGCGTCAGCGACTACTTCTTCTGCGGCAGAAGCTCGGACTTCTCGGTAATGACCAAATCAATGAGGCCGTAGTCCTTGGCTTCGGGGGCGGTGAGGAAGAAGTCTCGGTCCGTGTCGCGCTGAATGCGCTCCAGCGGCTGGCCGGTGTGACCGGCGAGAATTTTGTTCAATTCGTCTTTAATTTTAAGAATTTCGCGCGCGTGGATGTCAATGTCGGACGCCGGACCTCGGAATCCCCCTAGAGGCTGATGAAGCATCAGGCGCGAGTGGGGCAACGCGAACCGTTTCCCCTTGGTTCCGGCGGCCATCAGCACGGCGGCCATCGAAGCGGCCATGCCGACGCAGTAGGTCGTCACGTCGGGTTTGATGAACTGCATCGTGTCGTAGATCGCCATGCCCGCCGAGACACTTCCCCCCGGACTGTTGATGTAAATGTTCACGTCGCGGTCGGGGTCCTCGCTCTCCAAGAACAACAACTGCGCGATGACGACGTTGGAAACATCGTCCGTGACCTCGGAGCCGAGGAAAATGATTCGATCCTTGAGAAGGCGCGAATAGATGTCATAGGCGCGCTCGCCGCGGTCGGTTTGCTCGATGACGTAGGGAACGTAAAAGCTGTTGGAAGTGGTCATGGGTGAATTAAACTCCCCTTATTTTTGTATCTTGGATTTCAAATTCGAAATTTGAGATTTGAAATCGCAGATGACAAATTCTCGATCTAAAATCCGCAATTCCATCATTCGGTCTTGGGCGTTTCGCTCGCGGACTCGTCCTCCGGCTTCTTTTCCGCGGGTTTGGACGCGACTTTCTCGACCGTGTTGTTGGCCAGCAGGAAATCGGTGATCTTCCGATCCACCATTTCGTTGCGTAGCGCGTCGAGTTTCTTCTCCGCCTCCAGTTTGGCGCGGACGGCCAGCGGTTTGCGTCCGCTGTTTTCGGCGATCCGCGCGATTTCCTTTTCCAAGTCCTCGTCGGTCACTTCAAGTTTCTCAACCTTGGACACTTCTCCGCAGAGCAGGGCCTGCTTGACGCGCAGTTCGCCGGTCATCCATCGTCCTTGAAGATAGGTCTTCGGGTCCTTGACGACGTCCCCCAAATTCAGACCCATCTGTTCCAGTTGCAAACGATCCTCGTGAATGGCGTGAATTTGGGCGCTGTGGACCATCGAGGGCGGAATTTCGATCGGGTTCTTTTCGACGAGGGCCATGACGATTTTCCCCACGGCCTCCCCCTTTTGCCGCTCTTCTTCCCGGTGCTCCAAATCCTTCCGGACCCCCGCGCGCAATTCCGCCAACGTGGCGTATTCCTCCCCCAAATCCTTGGCGAATTCGTCGTCCAAAGCGGGAAGCTTGCGGATCTTGATTTCCTTGACGGTCACCTGATAGGTGTCGGCGGAGTGAATTGTTTCGCCCTTCCGCGTTTGTCTTTCGGATTTGATCGTGGCCGTCGCGTTCTCGCCCGTTCCCAGACCGGGAAGCTTTTCGGCAAGCTCGGAAGGCAAGCCGCTTGTGTTGTGAAGAACCAAATTTTCGCGGGAAAGATGCTTCAATTCCTGTTCCTTGTCTCCCGTGACTTTGAGATCAACCACCAGTTGATCCCCCGGAGCGAACTTATGTCCAGCCGGCGCGGTTTCCCACGTCGCAAAATCCTGCCGTAGGTGTTCGATATTGTGGTCCACCGCCGCGTCGCTCACGTCTTGAGTTTCGACGGTGACGCTCAATCCCTTGTATTCCTTCAATTCGATCTTGGGAGGAATTTCCGCGTGAACCTCGAACGTCAACGGTTTGCCTTCCTCCATGGACCAATCAACGACCTGCGGATCGGCGACGAAGTTCAATTGTTGGCGGAGTGTTTCCTGTCGCGTGACGTTGACGGCGATCTCAATCATCGCGTCGCGGTCGGCCTCTTCCCCCATGCGGATGCGGATCAGCTTGACCGGAGCTTTGCCCTTGCGAAATCCGGGCAGGACGACGTCCTTGCGGAGATTTTCGTAGAAACGGTCCAGCTCCTTGCGAACCTCCTCGGCGGCAACTTCGAATTTAAGGCTCAGCGTAGAGTTGGGAATTGCCGTCTGGCTCGCCAACGTGTAGGCCATGTCCCGGATCGGCTTGCCGAGTTGCTCTTCGGCTTCCTGCTTGGCTTTTTCGGTCAGCAGTTCAAGGGCGATGGGAATGGGCCGCTTTGCCGGGGCTTGACCGCTCGCTTTTTCAGCGGGACTTTCCGGCATTCCCTCAGCCGTCGCCACCGCGCCCTCTTCGGATTGGGATGTCTTCTCTTCCGCCATTATGCTTTCCATTTCTCCTTCAAACCTGACTCTCTTCGGCCTTCCAGCCCCTTGCTCAAACACACCATCCTACGGCAGACGCGGGATTTTTCAAGGAATTTACAAAAGCAAAATGATTTCAATAAGGCGGCGACTTGAAATCTTCTTTTGCGACCCTCGTAGCTTTGCATCATAATGTGCCAGAGTTTTTGCCATGCTGACTCGACTAAAAGTGACCGGCTTTAAGAACCTTGTGGACGTTGATGTCCGATTTGGGCCCTTCACTTGCATCGCCGGGGCCAATGGAGTGGGCAAGTCGAATTTGTTCGATGCCATCCGTTTCTTAAGCACATTGGCTGACCGCCCACTTGTTGAGGCGGCGCAGTCCATTCGCGACGATGCAGGGAAAGCCTCCGACATTCGAAACATTTTTCATCGTTACGGCAACACGTTTGACAAAGAAATGTCTTTCGAAACCGAAATGATCGTACCGAAGGTTGCAATGGATGATTTGGGACAGGAGGCTAAAGCTATCCTCACTCTCTTGCGTTACAAGGTTGTTCTAGGTTATCAGAACAACATCCCATTGCGGGCAACGGGAAACTTGGAGTTACGGCATGAAGAATTGACTCACATACCTTTGGGCGAAGCGAAAGGTCATCTGGCATTTGAGCATGAAAAAAAATGGCGTGAATCGGTGATTACGAGGAAGCATCGAAGCGTAGCGTTCATTTCCACTGAAAACGAACCGGGAAAAAGAATTATCAAGATGCACCAAGACGGCGGATCGAGCGGGCGCCCCGGTATTCTAGCTGGAACCCTTCCCAGAACGGCCCTTTCTTCAGCGAACGCTTCAGAAAGCCCTACCGCTCTGTTGGCCCGTCGTGAAATGCAATCATGGATGTTGCTACAGCTCGAACCATCCGCGCTTCGCCGTCCCGATGAGTTTCTCGCGCCACCCCATCTTGCTCCGAATGGCGCTCATCTTCCGGCAACGCTTTATAGATTGGCAAACCAAACTCAATATCCAGAAGAGGGTGCGGAACAAGTTTATTCGCGCATATCCAACCGGCTGGCTGAATTGATCCGAGGCGTGCATAGTCTTGAAATCGAGAGGGATGAAAAGCGTGAGCTTTTGACGCTTCACCTGACCGACCTGAAAGGCACCGTACATCCCGCTCGTGACCTTTCAGACGGCACACTGAGATTTTTGGCCCTTTCGGTTCTCGAACAAGATCCAGAATTCCATGGGGTACTTTGTTTGGAGGAACCTGAAAACGGCATTCATCCCGAGCGCATTCCATCCATGCTCCGATTGCTCAAGGATATCGCGGTTGACACGCGCGAGGAATCGGGGGCTGACAACCCTCTAAGGCAGGTGATTGTCAATACTCATTCACCGACCGTTGTTCAATTGGTTCCAGCCGACAGTTTGCTTGTGGCTGAACCGTGCGAAAGCATCCGATCCGAAACGAGATTTACTCGCGTTCGGTTTAGTTGCCTACCAGACACTTGGCGGTCAAAAATCAAGGACGATTCCGAAAAGTCAGCGAGTTGCTCCTTGGGTCAATTGCTTGCCTATCTCAACCCGGCTCCCTTCAAAGAAAACGGCAATTATGGAGACATGTCTGAAAATCCACGTGTCGTTGATCGTCCCGACGTGAAGGATATGGTGCGCATGGTTCCAGGTGAACTATTTTCTGATGTCACCCCATGAAACAACTCCGCTGTACTTTGTTGGCAGATGGGACGACGGACGACGCCCTCGTGTTCATCTTAAATTGGCTTCTTCGGATTCATCTCCGCGGATGCGATCCTAGAGTGGAACTCGTGCCGCCATACTTACTTCCCCCTCGCCGAGAAGGATTGAAGCCAAGAATCAATAGAGCGTTGAAGATTTTTCCGTGCGATCTATTGTTCGTTCACCGCGATACCGAAAAGCAATCTATAGAAAGCCGGATTAGCGAGATACGAAAAGGATTGGAAAATGTCGATCATACACCCGCCGTTTGCGTGGTGCCAATGCGCATGACCGAGGCATGGCTCTTGATCGATGAACCTGCTTTAAGGATGGCGGCTGGAAATCCAAACGGAACCATCCCGTTGAATTTTCCTAACTTGCGCAGGCTTGAAGCGCTACCTGACCCGAAACAAACGCTTGATGATCTTCTTCGCATGGCTACCCAGTTTGGGAGGCGAAGACGCGATAAGTTTTGCCCAAATCAAGCCCGCCGACGTCTTGCGGAGTTGATCCAAGATTATTCGGCTTTGCGTAATCTTTCGGCTTTTAGAGCACTGGAGCAAGAATTAACCGAAATCCTGTCTGAATTGCGGTAAGGGAAGAAATAAATCGGAGGACCGGTTAATTACGGTTTCTGCAAGGGGCAATTCCGGTTGATTCCGTAAATCTGCCGCAGGCCGTAGAGCGTCAGATCGGGTTCAACGGCATGAAGATAGGGCATCTTATCCTTAAACCACGTCGCGTCGCCGCCGGTGGAGACGACGTTGCAGGCCGAGCCGATTTCCTCGCGCGCCCGCTCGACCAGCGCCGCGATGCCGCCGAGGTAGCCGTAGATCAATCCCGACCGGATGCTCTCGACCGTCGTGCCGCCGATGACGCCCTTCGGCTCGATCAAATCCACGGTCGGCAATTTGGAGGTTCCGCGCCCCAAGGCTTCGGCGGCCAGCCGGATCCCGGGCATGATCGCGCCCCCTTTGTAGATCGGCTTGGATTCAGGCGGTTCCGGCCCGGCGACGTAATCGAGCGTGATGGCCGTGCCGTAATCAATGATGAGCAACGGCGCGCCGAAAAAATAATAACCGCCGACGGCGTTGGCCAGACGATCCATCCCAACCTCCTCGGGATTGCGATAGCCGTTGACCATGCCAATTTCTGTTTTCGCGTCGAGGACCATCGGTTCGACGTGGCTCCCTTTTTCCAAAGCCGTCACGAGCGTCGAGGTCAGCGGAGGGACGACGGAGGAAATGATGGCTCCCTCCAGCGCGATGTCGTCGCCGACAACGCCGCGAAGAAGAAAGGCGTATTCGTCGGCCGTCCGGCGCGGATCGGTGGCGAGTTTCCATGTCCCGCGCAGAATGCCGCGGGTGAAAAGCCCGACGTGAACGTGCGTGTTGCCGGCGTCAACGACCAAAATCATCCGGGCGTTCTCTCCGCGAGAGGATTTTGAAGCGAGAGGAAAAGCATCGGGAAGAAACGAAGAATTCTAACAGGGCCGACGGAGCCGATCAATCTCATTCGGCAAAAAAAACCGCCGCGATTCATTGGAAGAATCGCGGCGGCGGAACGCATCGCCTGATCTAGACGATCAAACGAAAACGGAAGTTACTTCTTCGCCTCGGCGGGCTTGGCGGCCTTGCTCGCGGCGTCAATGTCGGCCTTGATCGAGCCGAGCGTCTTGTCGGGATTGCTGGCCACTTCCTTGGCGCAATCGGGACAGCACAATCCAATGGACGCGCCGTTGTAGTGGGTCATCGTCTTGCCGTCCACCGGCTTGCCGCTGGCGGGGCAGTTCTTGTTCTTGATCTCCTTGGCTTCCTTGCCGAAGGCCTTCTCGTAGAGCGCCTTCTTCTTGGCGTCGTCGCTCGCCGACTTGGGGCAATTGGGGCAACAGGTGTAAATCCGCGCCGAGACCCCCGCCTTCTCGTCCGAGTAGGCGATGAAGTCCTTGCCGTTGATCGGCTTGCCGGAAACCGGGCAGTTGGCATTGGCCAGCGGCGGAAGCGCGGCTTTGGCCTTGGCCTCGGCGGGCTTGGCCGGTTTGGCGTCCGCCGGTTTGTCGGCGGCGTTCAAGTTCAGCGCGATGGCAAAAGCGGCCATCGTGGTTATCGTGGTCAATTTGGTGAATTTCATTTTCTCTCCTCCTGATTGTGACTTAATTGTTGTTGTATTGGATTGATTCTGAAGAATCATTCGATCCTCGGCCAAGGCTTCCCGCCATGCCGATTCCATTCATTCCATTTCCGTTAGGTTGCCCTCCTTCTCCCCCCGTCTTGATTCGCGCTTTCGGCATGGGAGACGCCCTTGAACGTTTGTCCTGCTCCTGTTAAAAACAAGTCCGCGTCCCTCCAGGAGCGACCGAAATCAAGAAGGGAAGTATAGTCGCCCCACCCGCGACTATCCAGCAAATTCAGATGAGCAAAATTCTTACCGAATCGGATCATGGATTGGTCCGCGTGATTCTCAACGACCCGGATCGCCGCAATGTTTTGTCGTTCGAGTTTGTCGAGGAATTAAACGTCGCGCTGGACGCCGTGGTTCCCGATCCTTCCGCGCGGGTCGCGCTCCTTTGCGCGAACGGTCCGGCCTTCTGCGCGGGGATGGATTTGAAAACCGTCGCGCTGGACAATCCCGATCACGCCCTTCGATTCGGCGCGGCCTTGGCCGACGCCTACCGAAAACTTCTACGTTTTCCGCTTCCCCTGCTCGCCGCCGTGGATGGCCCCGCGATGGGAGGCGCGGTGGGACTTGCCCTCTCGGCGGATTTGATCTGGGTCGGGCCGGGCGCGAAATTCGCCTTTCCCGAAACGCGGGTCGGCGTGGTTCCGGCGCTGGTGTCGGTCGCGGCGCGTCGGCGGATGACGCCCGGCAAACTCGCGGGCATGGCGCTCGCCGGGATCGAAGCCGACGCCCCCCAAGCGGCGCGCATTGGTCTGGCGGAATTTGCGTCCCCTGAATCAGCCGTGAAGGACGCCGAAGCCTTCGCGCGAAAACTCATGCGTGAAAATTCCGGCGAGGCCATGCGCCGGACCAAGGCGTTCCTTCAATCGCAATTTCTCGGCGATTTGGAAAAACAACTCGCCGACGCGCTCGCTGAATTTCAGCAGGCCGTCGCCACCGACGCCTGCAAACGCGGCCTCGCGGCGTTCCGCGAAAGGAAAGCGCCGGATTGGTCAGGGTAAACGCCTCTATTCTTCATTGATTCGCAATCCAGCTTGCTCTTTCTTTGGTCTTGCTCATCCCTCGAATTTCCATCATCCGTACAATCCGTGTTCATCCGCGCCCAAAATAAGAAAGGATTCTCACGCCGAGGCGCGGAGTCCGCGAAGGCGATCATGAGTCCGCTTTTTGGGCATCCACCGGCGGGACGCCCGCGCCGCGCTTGGCGATTTACGCACGGCGCATTTTCAGTTCGGACATGGCGGTCCGAGCCTGCTTGTGCTTCGGATTGAGTTTGACGACGGTTTGATACTCGACGTAGGCGGATCGGAGGTCCCCATACACTTTGTAGGTCTCTCCCAGCTCGAAGTGGACCTCGTCGCTGTCGGGCATGAACTTGGCCAGCGCCTTGAAATGCCCCAAGGACTTGATGAACAGGTTTTTTTCCCGCAGGGCGCGCCCCATGCTCATGTGCGCCTTGATGAGCGTCTCGCGGATTTGATGATTCTTCGGGTCCAACTTGTAGGCGCGGTTCCATATATCGAAGGCGCGGTCCACCTCGCGGTTGTTCAGCATCGCCCAGCCGAGCATGTTGAGGACATCGAGGTTGCGAGGGAATTTTTTGCCGATCTCCGTCAAATGCGTCACCGCCTCCGGCCATTTTTTCTGCTCGATCAAAAGATGGGCGACCCGGATGTTGGCGTCGAAATCGTCGGGTTTGAGTTTGAGAATTTCGAGATGTTGCTGAAGTTCGTTGCGTTGGGGAGGAGGAGGGGTCGGAGTGGAGGGCTGACCCGGTGATTGAGAGCGGGTAGGAGGCGGAGGCGTGGCGCCCGGGCGCGCCGGAGACGATCGCGTCGGCGGCAATGGGGTCGTGGCGGGTCGGGTCGGGGAGGGAGTCGGGGCCGGGGCGGGAGAAGAAGCGCCGCCGACGCCGCGCGCTTGCGCGTCGTTGCGCGCCGCCTCGGAAGCCATCAATGCCTCCTGCGCGGCGTCGGGTTTTCCGACTTCCCCTTGGTGGCGATGCGCCTCGATGATGCACGTCTTCAGATACTCGTCGTCGGGATTGCGGTTGTAGATGACCTTCCATCGCTGGAGCGTTTCCTGCCAATAGCGAAGCGCTTTCTCGAATTGGCCTGAGTTTTCGTAGGCCAGCGACAAATTATGGACGATCAAGTGATTGTCGGGGTTCATCTGGGCGGCTTTTTCCCAGAGGTCAATCGCCTCGTCGTAGAGCGTGTGATTGGCGTAGGAGTAGCCGAGGCGGCAGTAGGCGCACATGAGGTTGTTCTTGGCGCGCTGGTGCGTCGGGTCGAGTTCCAAGGCGCGCCGCCAGTCGTCCATCGCCTCCTGTAGCATTTTCTTTTGGATGTTCTTCCAAGAGCGAAGAAAGTAAACCTGAATCAGCTTCGCGTTGACTTGATCGGCGCTGGCCGGCTCGGCGGCTTTTTTCTGTTCTAGGACCGGAATCGCCTGCGTCAGCTTTTCGTCCGGAACCTCGACGCGCTCGTCCTCGCTGAACATGTATTCGCCGGGGACGAGGTTGAACGTGAGGATGTCCTCCCGCGCGCGGCGTTCCGGCTCCTTGAGCCGGTTAAAGGCGTTTTGGATGATCATGAAGCGCTCGGTGTGCACTTCGGGATCATACTTTTTGACCAGATTGACGTAAGCCTGCTTGATCTGGTCTTCGGTGGCTCCCTTGTGAAGCCCCAAAACGGTGTAAGCGTTGCGTTTGTCCGAAACCGCCACGAAAAGCGTCTTCCTCTGTTTCTACATTCCGGTCTTGGCGCGCGCGGGACCGGGAGCAACCCACTCGCTCCGCCGCGCGCTCCATCCAACCATCCGACGTAAAATCGGCAGACCCCGACAATTTATCAGGTTGAAGCGCGGGGTTCCAAGCAATTTTGAGCGACTTGCGCGAAACCGAATCAAATCAATTTCAACCTTTCGAAGATCATGCGGGCGGAGCGGGCGCGATTGAGGCAATAAAGGTGAACCCCCGGAACGCCGTGATCGAGCAGGGATCGAATCTGGGCGACGGCGTAATCAATGCCCAGTTCGCGTCCCGCCTCGTCGTCCTCCTGAACGGCCGCAAGTTGCGCGTTGAGTTGTTCCGGAATCCGCGCCTTGCTCATCGAAGTAATCCGCAAAATTTGTTTCGCCGAGAGAATCGGCATGATGCCGGGAACGATGGGAACCGTGACGCCCAGCGCGCGAAGGTCTTTCTCGAATCGGAAGAAATCCTCGTTGTCGAAAAAAAGTTGCGTGACGACGACGTCGGCTCCGGTTTCGACTTTTTGTTTCAAATACCGGAGGTCCGCCTCGCGGCTGACCGCCTCGGGATGCGTTTCGGGAAAACCCGCCACCGCGACGGAAAAATCCCCCATCGCTTTGGCTTCGGCGACCAATTCGACGGCGTGATGAAATCCGTCGGGGTGCGGTTTCCAGCGCTCCTGTCCCTTGGGAGGATCGCCACGCAGGGCCATCACGTTTTCCATTCCCAAGGATTTGATCTCGCGCAGGACGGCGCGAACTTCCTCCTTGGATTGCCCCACGCAGGTCAAATGGCAGACCGTCTCGACGCCGGTGGTCCTCCAAATTTTGTGGCCGAGCGAAACGGTTTTGTCGCGGGTGCTTCCTCCCGCGCCGTAGGTCATGGAAAAAAAACCGGGCGAGAGCGCCTTGAGGTTATCCGCCTCCCTCAAGAGATCAGCCTGCCCCTTGTCGGTTTTGGGGGGAAAGAAC
The DNA here is from genome assembly GCA_964598765.1 of uncultured Candidatus Sumerlaeota bacterium. Lineage (GTDB taxonomy): Bacteria > Sumerlaeota > Sumerlaeia > MVZB01 > JAJFLK01 > CAZRCZ01. Next base: position 23,467 of record CAZRCZ010000020.1, read on the forward strand.
TCAAAAGAAAAGACCGGTTGGGACCGGTTGAACAAGTCGCGGAGTTTCATGGTTCAGCCGGCGGATTGAAGGATCGGTCCGCTTTCTCCGGGGGGAAGTTTGCGAAGGGCTTGATCGTAAATTTCGAGGACGTTCCTTGCCGCGCCTTTGCTGGCTCCCGGCCCCCCCATCTTTTCCTTCACTTTGCCCAACTGCAACTTGACGCGCAAAATTTCGTCGGGGCGGTCCAAAATCCCGATGGCCCGCCGGGCGACGCTCCGTGAGGTGCAGTGATCTTGAAGCAACTCCGGAACGACCATGTCGCCGGCGATGATGTTGATGAGGCCGATGTAAGGAATGTTGACAAGCCATCGGCCCACAAGCCAAGTGATCCAAGACACTTTGTAAAGAATGATCATCGGGCAGAGAAGCAGACCGGTTTCCAGCGTCGCCGTTCCCGAAGCCACGAGCGCGAAATCCATTGTGCTCCGCACGTTGTAGCGGAACGAATCCACTACCTGTACCGGAACGGCGGAACCTGCCAGATAGCGGTCAATCAATTCCCGTCGAACGGACGACGCCCTCGGCAGGACGAACTGCACGTTGGGATCGTGGCGATGAATCATTTCCGCCGCCTTGACCATGACCGGCAGAAGACTTTCGATCTCCCGTTTCCGGCTTCCGGGCAAGAGGCCGATCAGTTTTTTCTTCGGGTCGAATTGAAACTTCGCGAAGACCTCGTCGCGTCCCATGGTGAGGATCATGATGTCGAGGATGGGATGGCCGACGTATTCGACGCTCACTCCCGCGTCGCGGAGCATTTTTTCCTCGAAGGGGAGAATCACGATCGCGCGGTCCACGTATTTGCGAAGTTGATGGACGCGGCTCTTGTGCCATGCCCAAATTTGCGGCACGACGTAATAGACCACCTTCAATCCGAGTTGGTGCGCCTCCTTGGCGAGCCGGAGATTGAAGCCGGGATAATCAATCAGCACGACCACCTTGGGGCGCTCCTTGCGGAGATAATCCACGGTTTCCTTGAAAAGCCGCCGGATTTTGCCGAATTTGGAAATCACTTCGGTCAGGCCGATGACGGCCAGATCGCGCACGGTGTTGGCGCGGATTTCAGCTCCGGCCTCCGCCATTTGATCGCCTCCGATCCCCGTGATTTTCAAATCGGGGCGAAGCTTGCGAAGTTGCCTGACCAGCAACGCGCCCCACAGATCGCCGGATGGCTCTCCCGCCGCCACGAAGATGTCGGTCTGCTGATTCATTGTCCGACGCCCCAAATTTCGGCGATGCGTCCCATTTTGCTCTGGATCTGCTCGGTGATCGCCACCGCGACCTGAAGCGCGTCGCGGCCATGCTCGCCGGTGACCTGCGGCTCGCGCCCGTGCCGCACGCACTCGATAAAGTGATGCAATTCCGCCCGGAGCGGCTCTTCCTTGCGCAAACGGATTTTGCGCCGCACGATTTGCGCCTTTGGCTCGCCCGGACCCGGATTGTCAATCGGCTCGCGGGTATAGACCTCCATGTTTTGCTTTTGGTAGTCGAGCGAGATGTAGGCGTTGGCTTGGAAGATTCGGATTTTGCGCAGTTTGTTCGGCGTCACGCGGCTGACGGTCAGGTTGGCCATGCACCCGCTTTCAAAGTGAATGCGGGCGTTGGCGATGTCCTCCCGCTCCGAAAGAATTGGGATTCCGACCGCGTCAATCGAGACGATCGGCGAATTCACAATGTTCAAGACGATGTCAATGTCGTGGATCATCAAGTCGAGCACGACCCCGACGTCGCGGACGCGCGAATCGTAGGGGCCGAGCCGGTGGCACTCGATGAATCCGGGCCGATCCAGCATCTCTTGGAGCCGTTGGACGGCGACGTTGAACCGCTCGATGTGGCCGACCTGCAGGATTAAATTGTTTTTGCGCGCCAGATCAATCAGTTCCCGCGCGTGCTTGACCTCGTTGGTGATCGGTTTTTCGACGAGGACGTGCACGCCCGCGCTCAAGAAATCCTTGGCGGTTTCATAATGCGAGATCGTCGGAACGACGATGGAAACCGCGTCCACCCGCCCCAGAAGTTTGCGATGATCGTAGAACGCCTGACAGCGGTATTGCGAGGCGATGCGCGAGGCGGCCCGCTGGTCAATGTCCGCGATCCCCACGAGATCGCATCCGGGCAGATCATAATAATTGCGCGCGTGGTGTTGCCCCAGATGCCCCACGCCGATGACGCCGACCCTTAGACCCGCCATGAGGAACCTTTTCCGGCCAGCGAACCGCGGGCGCAAAAGAGGATGAGGCGATGGACAACCGTTTTACTCAACGTCGGCAATGGGCGCGCGAACCGCGCCGTTCCCAAGAGGCAAAATCGGATGTATTTTTTCGGATTCGCGGGGCGGATTGCAAGCGCGATGATCCAAATAATCGCGCGTTTTTTCGGAGAAATGCAAGGACGCGAAGGCGCAAGGACGCAAGGATCAAATTCCATTTCGACGTTTCAAACATGGATTTAAGCCGCTATAAACATTTGTGATGACCAGCGAGCAGGAACATCCGCAACCGAAGAAGCTTCTGGAATCTTTTGCGTTCCGGAATTTGAGCGCGACCGGATTAATCGTTTGGATCGCGGTTTTTGCGTTGCTTTGGGCTTACGCGCCCTCTTGGGTCAAATTGCTCTCGCTTCTTTGGAGCGCGCTCGGATTTTTCATCCCCGATCTTTATTTGCTCTCGCTGGCGTTGGCGATTCCATTTTTCGGCAATAATCCCGGAGGGGAACATCATCTCTATCTGCTCGACATGGGATTGATCGGATTCGTCGCGCGCGATTTGTCCGCGCGCGTTCTGGGGCGACGAACGGTTCGAGCCATCGTCGGTTTTGCCTCGATGAACGCGCTCGTCCGCCTTTTCGTTCTCGTTTCCGCGCTCGCCCTCATTCCTCAACATCGCCACATTTATTGCGAAATGCGATCCTATGGTTGGCGCATCTTCTACGGCATCTTCGCCGAACATTACGCCAATTCCCCCGTCTTCGGATTGCGCTCGTTTTTGAATCTCGCGCTCTCGGCTTCGCTTTTCGCGGCGCTCCGGGATCGGCCTCCGTCGCCCGCGTGGCAACGGCGAATTTGGCTCGCTTTCCTTCTCGCCTTGGGGGCCGCGTCATTGGTTGGCGTTCTTGAATACTTCGGCTTGATTTCCGTCTCGTGGTGGCGGCCCGAAAATCCCTATATCACGCGATTCGGCTATCGCCGTCTGCAATCGCTCTTCTGGCATTCGGGATGGTTCGGACAATACTTGGCGGCCTTGGCTCCGGCGGCCTTGTCGTTCGGATTGACGACGCCCAATCAACCGCGCAAATGGGGTTGGCTCGCGCTTTCGGCTTTCTTCGGCGTGACCCAACTTTTGACGATGCAACGGGGCGAGTGGCTCGCGTTGACGGCGGGATACGGAACCGTGCTTGCGGTTTTTGCTTGGCGAAATGACGCCGCCGACCGCCGCCGATTTTTGCGACAGACTGGACTCGCGCTCGTCGGCGCAATTTTTCTCGCGCTTCTTTTGGCTCTTACCCTCGCCCCATTGCGACATCGCATGGGAGAAATGGCGCGCCTTGAAGACCGGTGGCTGATTTGGTCTTCGGCTTTAAAGTTGGGCATGAAAGACCCGTGGGCCGGCATCGGCATCGGAAATTACACTCCGGCGCACGTTGCGGCCTTCAAACCCGATGATCCTCACTTCGCCGTGGACAACAAAACCACGGCGCACAGCGTTTATTTGCAACTCTTCGCCGAGCGCGGAATTTTTGGCGTCGTCCTCTTTGTCCTTCTTTATTTCGGAGCAATCCTCGCCTCGCGTCGAGCGCTCGCCGCAAATCGAGGGAAGAATGTTTCCCTCAGCTTGGCATTGATCGGCGGACTATCCGCTTTGGCCGTTGACGGAATTTTCCAATATTTCTTCTATCTGCGCGTGATCGAATTGATTTTTTGGATTCTTCTCGCATGGACGACCCATGCGATTTCCGATGCTTCGCCTCCCGCTCGTCACCGCTCCTTCAATGGATTGTGGTGGATCGCGGCGTTGGCCATTTTCACCGCGATGACGTGGCGACAACGATACCGCTTCGGCGACTGGATGTTTTATGCCGACGGCGCGAACTACATTGCCGGACCCGGAATCGTCCGGCTCGATCTGGCGAAACACGCCTCAACGGTTCAAGTTCCGGTCTTCTCGTTCGATCCCGAAATAAAAAACGGAAGCCCCATCGTCTTCGCCTTTTGGCTGGGGGAGACGCTTTTGGCGACGCAAGTCTTTGAAGACTACCATCCGGCCGTCGTGACGCTGAATTTGCCGAAGGATCGAGACTCCCGAACCAAACTCGTGATTCGCTCCTCCCGCGTTTGGCAACCCTATCTCTACACTTGGCGGGAAATTCCGGTGCTCGAATCGGGCGTCTGCTATCGCCCGCCGCGGGCCGCGCGCCAAAACTTCTAATCCAACTCCGCCTCGCGCGGATCGAGAGCGGCGCGGAGTCCCTCGCCGATGGCTTGAAAGACGAACATCGTCAGGCAAATCGCCACGGAAGGGAATAGAAGGACGTGCGGATGGGCCCGCATGGCTTGCAAACCTTCGGCGGCGAGCGTGCCCCATGAGGCGTTGGGGAGGCTGACGCCAAGGCCGAGGAAACTCAAAAAACTTTCGGTGAAGATCGCCTGCGGGATCATGAACGTCGCGGTGACGACGATGACGCCGGTGGTGTTGGGGAGAATGTGCCGCCAAAAGATTCCCGCCGGACCGGCTCCCAAAACCCGCGCGGCGTCCACGAACTCGCGCGAGCGTAATTCGGCCACCCGCGCCCGCACGACCCGCGCCATCCCCAGCCAATAAAGCAATCCCAGCGCGATGAAGATGTTGACCAGTCCTTTGCCCAAGACCACGATCAGCGCGATCACGATGAGCAATAGCGGAATGCCGTAGAGAAAGTCAATGAGCCGCATGAGGAGCGATTCCACGCGCCCCCCCGCCATGCCGGCCAACCCGCCGACCGCGACGCCGATCAGAAGACTCAATCCCGCGCCGACCACGCCGATCGCCATCGAGACCCGGCCGCCGAAAAGAATGCGCGTCAACACATCGCGCCCCAGTCCGTCGAGGCCCAACCAATGGCTCCGCGAGGGGGATTCAAAACTTTGGCGGAGCGCTTGGCTCGCCTGATCGTAGGGACTGAGCATGGGACCGAAAAGAACCGCGAGGGTCAGAACGAAAAGCGCGCTCATCGCGGCCATCGCGCCGCGATTGCGCCGAAGACGCTGTATCCACCGCTCATCGCGCCAGTCGGGCATGAGGGAAGGGGCCTTGATGAAAATTTGTCATTCTTAATCCTACTCCTTCTCTTTCTCCAATCCCGAATTGCGATTTGAGAATGAGAAGGAGAAGGAGAAAGATGGAGAGCAAGAGCAAGATTAAGATTAAGATTAGGATTAGGATTACGATTATGATGAAAAATTTCAACGGCAATAAGTCGGGCACTCCGGCCAGTCCTTGCCTTCGATCTGAACGGTCGCGTGATCCACGTTGAATTTTTCGCGGAAGACGCCGTGGCATTGTTCGAGGATGGAGCGGTGATCGCGCGCCCCTTCGCCGCTCACGACGACGTGAACCGACGCCAGCGGCTTGCCGTCGTCGAGTTGCCAGACGTGAAGATCGTGCACCGCTTCGACGCCGTTGATTTTGCTCAGGGCTTCGGTCAGGCGCGCGGAGGAAAAATCGGCGGGAGCTTTTTCCATCAGGACGCTCAAGCTTTCACGGAACAATCCCCAAGCGCTGAAAACCATGATGACCGCAATCGCGATGCTCAGGATCGGATCGAGCGCGGTCCAGCCTCTCCATGCGATTCCGAGCGCGGCGACGACCGCCGCGACCGAGCCGAGCGCGTCGGTCGCCAGATGGACGAACGCGCCGCGAATGTTCATGTTTTCGTTGCGCCGCAGATAAAGAAGCAGGCAACTGACGAGATTGGCTACAAATCCGGCGGCGGCGATCAGCAACATCCCGCGCGCGGCGATTTCATGCGGCGCACCCAAACGATGAATCGCCTCATGGACGATGAAAACGACGATGGCTCCCAAGCTGACCGCGTTGGCCAGCGTGGAAAGAACCTGACTTCGGCGGTAGCCGTAGGTGTAAGCTCCGTTGGAGGTTTTTTGCGCGAGGCGATAGGTCGCCCAAGTCAGCGCCAGACTCAGCACGTCGCTCAGGTTGTGTCCGGCGTCGGCGAGCAACGCCAAACTGCCGGTCCACCATCCGCCAACCGATTCGACGGCGACGAATCCGAGATTGATCCAGAAGGCCAAACCGATCAGCGCGTCGGTTGTGGCGGCGGAACGATGGGGGTCGGAATTCCCGCGGGATTCGTGATCGTGGTGATGCCGGTGCGCCATGGCGTCCACCCTTCATCATGGGTCGCGTGGGAACGGGAGTCAAGCCTTTGCAAATCCGCGCGCTCCATGGTAGGAAGGAATGGGACATTCGGGAACCGGCCTGCGGAAGTTCATGTGGCGGGGCCGCCCCCGGCTACGTTTTTGCGCCATGCCTCTCCCTCGAATTTCCATTCTCGGCGCCGATGCGAGATGCGCCCTAAGGACGGCCTTGGCCTGTGACTCGCCACCGTCCGCCTGATTACGATGGCTTCCGTCGTTCAGCGCGGATTATACTGGGCGCCGGAACCGTCGACGCGCGACATGACAACCGCTGAGTTCATCTACACCGTGGTGCTGAAGCCGCCCCCGCTACGACGGGCTTCGAACGCGCTAATCCGTGCTCTGATTCCGGATCGCGTTCGGGTCGGCTCCGCGTCTGTGCACCTGAACCGCCGGGATCCGGTCGTATCCGGGGCCCTAGCGTTCGGAGTTTACGAGCGGACTGAGATTGCGTTCTTTCGTTCACACTTCCGGCGCGACATGACGCTCGTCGACGTCGGCGCGAACGTTGGCCTTTACACGGCCCTCGCCCTTTCGACAGAGAACTTTGCCGGCCGGGTTCTCGCGGTCGAACCTCACGCCGAAAGCAGGCGGTTCCTCGCTCGGACGATCGAGGCGAACCTCGCCGAACGCCAGAGGCCGCGCGTCGTCGTCTCGGAGAAAGCCGCGTCCGATCGCACGGGGCCGGTCACGCTGTACCTAAATCTCGACAACTTAAGTGACAACCGGCTGTATCCCGACCCGTTGCTCGGCGCCCAGACCTGCGTCGAGGCGGACACCCTCGACAACATTTGCAGGGAGGCGGAAGTCGATACGGCGCAATTCGTCAAGATCGATGTGCAAGGGGCGGAGGCGCTCGTTCTAGCAGGAGCCGCGAGCCTGCTCGATCGAAGCCGCGATTGCATCTTAATGACCGAGTTCTGGCCATACGGACTCACACGGTGCGGCGGCGAACCGTGTCACTATCTTGAACGTCTGCGTTCGCACGGTTTCGCGCTCTACGAGCTCTTGAGGCAAGGCCGGCTGTCACCGATCCGCGATGACAACGCCCTCATATCACGCGCTCCGGGCAGACACTACGCGACGGTCATCGGGTTCAAAGGCCACACCTCCTGCGCGAGGGCATAGGGGGACGTTGGCGTAGGGGGCGCGTTGGGGGATGCTTACTACAAATCCAATTCATTTTACCGCGATGAAGGCGCGAGCGGAGGCGCAAACTCCGCGGCGATGGTTCCGTGGTCAGTTTTGCCGGAATTCAGTATCCTGCTCCCTTATCCAATCGCAAAATAATCTTATGAGCAAAAAAGTTATTTCAGGAGGCGTGGCGCACAAGGTTCCAACGGATTTACGGGAAGCATTGATCTCCGACTCAAAAGCGCTCGCCTTATGGGAAAGCCTTACACCCCTTTCCCGCAACGAATGGATTTGCTGGACGATCTCCGTTAAAACTCCGGAGAAGAGGGAGGAGCATGTCGGCAGGGTCGTTGCCCAACTTAAGGAAGGGATGCGCCGCCCCTGCTGTTGGTATGGTTGCGTTCACCGGAAGGATAAGGCATTAAGCCCTTCGCAGAAATTTGTCCTCAGCAGACGAGCTGGAAAATAAAGAACGTGACGATGCAAGCGTTTATCTCATCGCTCCTTCAATTCCGTTCATCTGAACGCCGGTGGCAATCTGCCATTGGCTCCCATTCCATGGGCAAGATGCCCATGCCACTTTACCGATTCCGCCGGGCGAAAATCGTCGTCGGACCTTCGTTCCAGACCGCGCTCCACTTTTCGGGTTCCTGCGCCGGAGAATAGCTCCCCAAGGCAGTCTCGTAGGGTCCAAGGAAAACATAACGAACGTCATGGCGCGCTACGATCTTCTCCCGCCGCGCGGGGGTCGTCGAAGCGTCGAAAAATTCGGTCACTTCCCGCGCCTTTTGGTCGTGCTCCATCGTCTCCGCCCAATGGCCGATCACGACACGATTGCCCGCCATGCTCGGGATGAAAATGCCGCTCAAAAGGGAAGAAAGAATCACGTCCTCCCGGCGCGTGTGGGTGTTCAGCCAAGCCATGGCGTCGGCGCGGGGTTTGCCGTAAAACCAAGGATATTCCCCCCGAAGGACCAATTGGGTTTCATATTTCAAGTAGTCAAAAGTTGACAGCATCAAGAACGAGGAAATCAAAACGCCGACGGCGTAGGCGATCCTTGCCCCCGAGCGGGAAATTCCGCGCAATCGCGGCAAGAGATGTTGCCACACCCCATAACCCGCCAAAATCGCCAGCGGAATGTTGAATCCTTGCAAGAGACGTCGTTGCGAATCGGTCGGGAAATAAGGAAGCGCGGCCCCGACCAAAAACCACGAAACGACATAAACGGCCCAAGGCTTGCCCGATGCCATCCCCTTCCACGCCCCGTAGATCGCCAACGGCCACAGCAAGCCAAACCCCGCCAGATGATAATAAGGATGTTGCGCGAGCGTCGCGATGTTCGCCCATTGCTCCCAAACCGGATCGCCGCGATACGAATAAATGATCGCCAACCCCGGCGGCAATCCCGCGACCAGTAGAACAACCAGCCCGGGAATCCATCTCGGGAGCGGCCACTTTCGTATTGCATATCCCCACAACCCCGCGAATCCGACGCTTCCGAAAATCGTCAGAATCAGGCGAGGATGAACCCAACTCATCAGAAACGCGACCAACCCCAACCGCGCCAAGACATAGCGAGGAGCTTTCCGCGCGCCCAAACGATAGAGATCATCGAACGCCAGAACCATCAACGCCGTCGAGAGCGGAAAATGCGGGTAATTCATCATGGACTGGAACGTGTAGGCTTCCAGAACCCAAAATTCCATCGGGCGACTCATGGAGTTGGGAATCAACGGAAGCGCCCATCCCCAACCTTCCGCAAGAAAAGCGTAAAGAAAAATGAGGATCCTCACGCCGCCACGAAAGCCGAGCGTCTTGAGAAACCGATTAACCGCGAAAAGAAGAACGACGCCGCTGAGGACGCGCCAAAGATGAAACCCGCCGATGATCGAAAGGCCGAACCAGCGCGTCAAGTGCCCAAGAAAAACGTAAAAGACGAAAAGGAACGATCGGCGATGCGGCTCCGTCGTGAACGGGTCATGATACGACCAATAACCGTCCATTCCCTCGCGCATCTTGGCGTAGTAGGAAAGAATATCGAGATTGTTGCTAAGGAGTCCGGTGTAAATTTGGTCGGACGAACTGTGATACCACCCGACCAGTTGGGGCAGGCTCGTCAAAACGAGGATTGCCGCCATCAGAAAATAGATCGCGATTTCCGTGGACCGTTGCTCCGGTGGAATGGCCGGTTCGGGGTCCGCCTCGTCGCGGGAAAGATTCATGAATCTTATCCGGAAGGTGTTTAAGCGAGGACGTCCTTGACGACGTTGCCGTGGACGTCCGTGAGGCGGAAATCGCGTCCTTGATACTTGTAGGTCAGGCGCGTGTGGTCAATTCCCATCTGATTCAAGATCGTCGCGTTGAAGTCGTGAATGTGGACGGGATTCTCCTCGATGTTGTAGCAGAAGTCGTCGGTCTTGCCGTAGCTGAAACCCGGCTTTACGCCGCCCCCCGCCAACCAAACGGTGAAGCATCGCCCGTGATGATCGCGCCCGTAATTTTCCTGAAGCCTCCCTTGGCAATAAACCGTCCTGCCGAATTCGCCCCCCCATATCACCAGCGTGTCGTCCAACATGCCGCGTTGCTTGAGGTCCTTGACCAACGCCGCGGACGCCTGATCGGTGTCGTTGCATTGGGCGGTCAGGTCGCGCGGAAGATCGCCATGCTGGTCCCACCCGCGATGATAAAGTTGAATGAATCGCACGCCGCGCTCGGCCAATCGCCGCGCCAGTAGGCAATTCGCCGCGTAGGTCCCCGGTTTTTTCGCGTCGGGACCGTAAAGTTCGAAAATCGAATCCGGCTCTTTGGAAATGTCCATCAATTCGGGAACGGAGGTTTGCATGCGATACGCCATTTCATACTGCGCGATGCGGGCGTTGATTTCCGGATCCGCGAAGCTTTCGGCCTCGATCTGATTCAACTTGGCGAGGCCGTCGAGCATCCGTCGGCGCGATTCCTTGCTCACGCCGGGGGGATCGGAAAGATACAGCACCGGATCGCTTCCGGCGCGTAGGTTCACCCCTTGATGCTCGGACGGAAGAAATCCCGCGCCCCACAGACGCGAAAAGAGGGGTTGCATGTTGGCCTTCGAGGTTCCAATCGAAATCAGGACGATGAAGGCGGGCAAATTCTGATTCTCGCTTCCCAAGCCGTAACTCAGCCACGCGCCGATGCTGGGACGGCCGGGTTGCTGATGCCCCGTCATAATATAGGTGACCGCCGGATCGTGGTTGATCGCCTCGGTGTTGACCGTCTTGATGAAACAAAGATCGTCGGCAACGGACGCGGTGTGGGGGAGCAATTCGCTGACCCATGCGCCGCTTTTGCCGTGTTGCTGGAACGCGAATTTGGTGTTGACGACCGGAAACGAATCCTGCCCCGAAGTCATGCCGGTCAGCCGCTGATTGCCGCGAATGGATTTGGGGAGTTCCGTCCCGTGGAGTTCCTTGAGTTTGGGTTTGTAATCGAAAAGGTCCATCTGCGCGGGCGCGCCGTTCATGTGCAGATAGATGATCCGTTTCGCCTTGGGGGGGAAATGAAGTTGATTCAGAACGCCGTGAAGACCGCCCAGCGCGGGAGTCTCATTGGCGAAGACGCCCGGATTCAGGATCGAAGCCAGCGCCGCCGTGCCGATCCCCGCGCCGGCCAATCCAAAAAATTGCCGCCGCGTCAGGAGCATAAGCTTCTGCGCGCTCAGGGAATCGAGTTCGGGTCCTTCGCCGAGTTTCATGATTCAATTTCCAACCTTGAATATAAATGGAAGGGGTCGGGATTGATAGAATTTTCGCTCGGAATTGGCAACCTTCTCACGCCGCGCCGACCGGCATTTTCCATCGCGGCCGGCGGCCCAGAAGCTCCACCGCCTGTCCCTCCGTCAAGGGACGCGAAAAGAAATACCCCTGCGCGCTGTCGCAATGGAGCGAATGTAGCAATTTTCTCTGCTCCTCCGTCTCCACCCCCTCGGCGATGACCTTCAATCCCAGATTCTTCGCCAAACCCATGATGGTCAGAATGATGTCCGCATTGCCTCCGTCCGGCGTGATCCTGCTGACGAACGAACGGTCAATCTTGAGCGTGTCTATCGGAAAACGATGCAGATAACTGAGCGACGAATAGCCGGTTCCGAAGTCGTCCATGTAAAGCTGGATGTTGAGCGCCTTGAGTTCGGCGAAGAGGTCCTCGACGGAATCCACGTTGTCCATGATGACGCTTTCGGTGATCTCCAATCGAAGGCAATCGGGGGACAGCCCCGACTCGCGCAGGGCTTGGACGACCTGATCCAGAAGATCCGGCTCGGCGAATTGTCGGCCCGAAATGTTGACCGTGATGGAAAGAGGGGGCGAGGCGGGGAATTGCTCGTGCCACGCGCGCATTTGCCGACACGCCTCGCGCAGAACCCATTGGCCGACCGAGACGATCAATCCCGTTTCCTCGGCGACGGGGATGAATTCGCCGGGAGAAACCAAACCCCGCTCGGGATGTTGCCAACGAGCCAAAGCCTCAAAACCGGAAATTTCCCCCGTCTGGAGGGAGATGATCGGTTGATAATGAATCCGAAATTCGGCGCGTTCCACCGCCCGGCGCAGATCGCTCTCCATCTGGAGGAGCGAAACCGCATGGGCTTGCATGGTCGCGTCGAACAATTCGTGACGCGCTTTTCCCTTTTCCTTGGCGCGATACATCGCCGTGTCGGCCTCGCGCAGGATGCTTTCGGCCTGCGCGGTGGCCGCTCCCCCCAACGCGATGCCGATGCTCGCGCTACTGAAAATTTCCTGTCCCGCCAAATGGAAGGAGGACCTGAGTTTGGCTTGAATGCGCGTGGCGACGCGCGTCGCGTCGCTCGAATCGCGCATGTCGTCCACCAAAACCGCGAATTCATCGCCGCCGAACCTCGCAACCGTGTCCCCGGGGCGCAAGCATTCCTCCAATCGCCGGGCGACCATGCGGAGCAGTTCATCCCCCGCCAAGTGCCCCACTCCGTCGTTCACCACCTTGAATCGGTCCAAATCCAAAAAGAGGACGGCGAAGGTGTAATCCTTGATCCTTTTGGCGCGCCGGATCGAAAGCGCCAAGCGGTCCATGAACAGCGTCCGATTGGCCAATCCGGTCAACGGGTCGTGCAGGACGCCGTGGCGCAACTGGTCCTCGATAAGTTTTTGGGTCGTGATGTCGCTCTGGGAACCGGCCATGCGATAAGGCTTCCCTTTTTCGCCCAACACCGCCAATCCCCGGCATCGCATCCAACGCCAGCTTCCGTCCTTGTGCTTCATCCGGTATTCGTTTTCGTAGTGGGTCGTGAGCGTTTCGAAATGCGCGGCGAGCGCGGCCTTCACCCGCTCGACGTCCTCCGGATGAATCCGGCTGAACCATTCGTCGGGATGATCGCCGATTTCCATCTCGGCGCATCCGATCATTCCCTTCCAGCGGGGGGAATAATGGACGACGTTGGTGTTCAAGTTCCAATCCCAAATTCCGTCGTAGGCCCCTCGCGCGGCGAGCATGTAGCGCTCCTCGCTCTCGCGCAGGGCTTTTTCCACCAGCACGCGATCGGTGATGTCCTCGACCGTCCCCTCGTAGTAAAGCGTTTTCCCCTCGTCGTCCCGGAAGGCGCGTGCGTTTTCGCGGACATAGATCACCAAACCGTCGCGTCTGACCCATTGGGCTTCCAATCCCCGGACGAAGCCGTCCCGCTCGATCTGCTCTTTGAAACTCTTGCGCGAGTAGCGGGGCGCGTATCCTTCCTCCTCCAAATTGCGCTCGGCCAATTCCTCGAACGAGGAAAATCCGAGCATCTGGACCAGAACCGGATTGGCCATCAGGATTCGGCCTTCGGGAGACGTTTGATAGATGCCCATCGGCGCGTTCTCGACGAGGTGGCGGAACCGCGCCTCGCTGTCCCTCAACGCCTGCGCGGATCGAATTTGGGAGGTGACGTCCTGAACCAACATGGCCGCTCCGGCGGCCTTGCCGTTCCTGCCGATCAGGGGTGTGCTGATCCATTGGCAAATGATCGGGCGTTCGCCCTTGGCCCTGTTTTCATAAAGGCTATGGATGCCCCCTTTGCTTCGAAGCATTTCCGTCCAATGGGCTCGAATCTTTTCCCTGTCGTCGGGAGAGAAAATCAGCTCGCCGACGATCTTGCCGATGGCTTCACGCCGGGCGTATCCGAAAATTTTCTCCGCCGCCGGATTCCAGCCGATGATTTCTCCCGTCGGCAGGGTTTCGATCACGCCGATCGGCGTTTTTTGAATGTGAAGCTCGTAGAGTTGCGTGGATCGCCGGACAGGAGGCTTGGTCTCTTTCGCCGCGGCCGTCCTTCGTATCTTGGAAGCGGGTTTTTGGGCTTTTCGCGAGGGTGACATGATTCCGCAACTTTCGATATTTTGACCGCGCCAGTATAATTCAACTCCCTCCCGCAAGGAAATGCGTTTTTGGGAGACGGGAAATTCCAAGCCTCCTTGGATTCCCCTTGTGCCCCGTCCGCAAGGGAAGTAGCCTCTGGTTCGTCATGGGTAGCGGCTTGATTCATGTTCCAATCTTCAATCTTCTCGAGGGATTGCGCGTCGGGCTTTCCCGGTTTTCGGGTCCGAGTCGGACGGCGTTGTTGATTGCAAAAGACATCGGCGATCCGCTTCTCGTCTATGATTATCAAGGTCTTCTGCGAGGGCATGAGGAGAAGCTCCGCGAAATATACGCAACCTCCGACGCGTGGCGAAACATCACCGTCAAAACGTCCTCGCAATCCAAAACCGTGGTCAACCGCCTCCCCGACGTCGAAGTTCCGGGATTGATCAACGCCGGCGCGAATTCGTCCTCCGCTTTCTATTACCGCTGGTTCACCGAACATCATCCCAACAGTTGTTCCGGCGGGCCGACCGAATGTTGGCTCGGCTACGCGATCCCGATGCTCTCGTATCAGCTCGCCGATTTGAATTGGTATTCGACCGGCGGCGAGGCGCAACGCCGCGCGCTGGAATCCTACGCCCCCGAAGCCGTCGCCTATCACATCGTCCGGACGCTGGGTCGCCTGCGCGTGAAGCGGATCACCGACGTGAACCGATGCGTCTATGCCATTGCCAAACTTTCCACCACCTTGGAGGAAGGATCGCGTCCTGAGGGCCGGCTTTTGTTCATGAGCCACCATGATTTGGCCAGACGTCCGTTGATGGTCCGCTTCGCCGAGAATCAAGCGCCGGACATGGACGATCCGAAACACGTCCGCAAAATGTTGACGACCGTGGCGGGAGCCAATCGCGCCTTGATCTCGGACGGCGAGCGGGTCTTGGGAATTGGCGGCGACGAAATTTCCCACGGCGCGATAGCGGTGGATTTTCACGGGGGCCGTGGCGAAATCCGCGTCGGCGAAGAGGAGATTTGCAGTTTCTCGGACGGCGAGTTTCACTCTTGGCGGCTCGCGCCCAATCTGGAGCCGATGAAGGCGATCCTCGCCCTGTTCATTCCGGATAAGGATGCGCGGAATCATTTTTTGCGGATCGTCTCGCACGTCGCGCGCCGGGCGTTGAATCTGCGCCACGGTTGCACCGTCGCGCTCGATCTTTCCCCGACGCCCCACCACATTCCCGGCCAGCAATTGTCCGCGCCGTTGCCGCTGGCGGAGGACGCCCCGCTCGATCTGGCCGCCTCGATGGCGCGGGTGGACGGCGCCATTCACATTGACCGCCAAGCGCGATTGCAGGCGTTCGGATGTTTGTTGGACGGACGGACGGTTCCGGGCGAAGAGCGCTCGCGCGGCGCGCGCTACAATTCCGCGCTCCGTTTTTCCGCCGACCATCACGAGTTTTTACCGATTGTCGTTTCGGAGGATGGGCTTCTTTCCATTTTTTCCGATGGACGAGAACTAACCGCGCTGAAACGCTTCCCGCTGATCGAAGGGGTCGAAACTTCCCCGCCGACGCTGGAGGAATGGTTGAAAATGGGGCACGGATGAGCACGGAAGCACACGGATTGATGCCAAGGAGAGCGCGTAAAAAATCCTATCCCCGATTCGCCATCTGCGTGGAAAATTCCGAATATCCCGTCTCGTTGGAGTTGCACAAGGCGTATCGAATGCTCTACGACAAGGAAGCGGCCAATGAAGGCTACCTCCGAATCATTGACGAAAGCGGAGAAGATTACCTCCACCCGGCGGATTTTTTCGTGGTCATCTCCGTGTCGCGCGAAACGACACGAGCCTTAAGCCGATCCTTTGCGCGAAAGGTCAGTCACGTTTCCCGCTAGTTTTTTTGAATTCCAATCCGTGTTCATCCGCGTCCAATTCTCTCCCGCAAACATTGCCCCGTGTGAGAAGCCGAGACCCGCGCGACGTGTTCCGGCGAACCCGTCGCGACGACGCGTCCTCCGTGATCGCCCCCTTCCGGTCCGAGATCAATGATCCAATCGGCGCATTTGACCACGTCCAAATTGTGCTCGATCACGAGCGCCGTATTCCCCTCGTCCACTAGCCGCCCCAAAACTTCGAGCAGTTTGCGAACGTCCTCGAAATGCAAGCCGGTCGTCGGTTCGTCGAGAATGTAAAGCGTCCGGCCCGTCGCGCGTTTGCCCAGTTCGCGCGAAAGTTTGACGCGCTGGGCTTCGCCCCCCGATAGCGTCGTCGCGCTTTGTCCCAAATGAATGTAGCCCATCCCCACGTCGAGAAGCGTCTTGAGCCGCCGATGAAGATTCGGCACGGCGGAAAAAAATTCGGCGGCTTCCTCGACGGTCATCTCCAAAACGTCGGCGATGCTTTTGCCCTTGTAGAGAATTTCCAGCGTCTCGCGGTTGAACCGCCGTCCCGCGCACGCCTCGCACTCGATAAAAATGTCCGGGAGAAAGTGCATTTCAATCTTGATGAGTCCGTCCCCCTTGCACGTCTCGCATCGCCCCCCCTTGACGTTGAACGAAAACCGCCCCGGCTTGTATCCGCGCACGCGCGACTCCGGCAATCCGGCGAACAAATCGCGGATTTCGGAAAACAAATTCGTGTAGGTCGCCGGGTTGGATCGCGGCGTCCGTCCAATCGGCGATTGATCCACGAGGATCACCTTGTCCAATAATTCCAGCCCCTCCAGCGCATCGTGCTCGCCCGGAATTTGCGTGCTGTCGTGGAAATGCCGCGCCAACTGCCGGTAAAGAACGTCGTGAACCAGCGTTGACTTTCCCGATCCCGAAACGCCCGTCACGCAAACCATCAAACCCAAAGGAATTTCGACGGTGACGCTTTTGAGATTGTGTTGGCGCGCGCCGCGAATGGCGAGCTTGCGGTTCGCTTCGGCCTTTCTCCGCGTTTCGGGAACCGGAATCGCGCGCGCCCCGCTTAGGTATTGCCCCGTGATCGAATCGCCGGCGCGCTCAATTTGCTTCGGCGTTCCCGACGCGATCAACCGTCCACCCAATCGCCCCGCGCCGGGGCCGAGATCGAGAACGTGATCCGCGTTGCGGATCATTTCCTCGTCATGCTCGACGACGACGATGGTGTTTCCCAAGTCGCGCAGACGCGTGAGCATCGAAATCAGGCGCGTGTTGTCGCGCGGATGCAAACCGATGCTCGGCTCGTCCAGTACGTAAAGGACGCCGACCAATTGCGAGCCGAGTTGCGTCGCCAACCGGATGCGTTGCGCCTCGCCGCCGGCCAGCGTCGCCGTCGAGCGGTCCAGCGTCAGATAATCCAACCCGACGTGAACCATGAACGTCAGGCGGTCGCGGATTTCCTTGAGCGCCTGCTGGCCGATGATTTTTTCCTTCTTGTCCCACTTCGCCCTTTCGATGAAATCCAGCGCGCTCTTGGTCGAAAGTTCGCAAAATTGGCTGATGTTCAATTCCTTGAGCGTGACGGCGAGACTTTCGCGTTTCAACCGCGCTCCCTTGCAATCGGGGCACGCCCGCTCGGAATAATACAGTCCCAGCGTCTCGTCCATTTCTTCGTCGCTTCCGGTTTCCTTCAGCTTGCGCTCGATGCGCGGGACGATCCCCTCGAAGACCGACCGCGTCTCGAATTTCGTCCCCTTGGCCGATTGGTATTTGATGTGGATTTTTTTCCCGTCCGATCCGTAAAGGACCGCCTTCCTCTGCGCCTCGGTCAATTTGTTCCACGGTTTGTCCGGGTCAATTCCGTAGTGGTTCAGAATGGATAAAATCCATTGCTCGCTCCACGATCCCCCCCGTTCGCCCACATCCTCCTCGTTCTTGCTCTTACTCTTGCTCTTGCTCTCACCCTCACTCTTAAAATGCCCTCCCCACGGCGCAACGGCCCCTTCCCGGATCGAAAGTTTCGGATCGGGAATGATCCGCTCCAGATCAATTTCATTCAATCGCCCCAATCCCTTGCACGTCGGACAGGCTCCATAGGGACTGTTGAACGAAAACATGCGGGGCGAAAGCTCGACGATTTGCGGTCCATGCTCCGGACAAGCCATGGATTGGCTGAAGGTGATTTCCTCTCCCGCGTTCTTCTCCTTCTCATTCTCTTTCTCCAAGCCCATCCTCTCTATCGTCACCAAGCCATCCGCCTTCTTGAGCGCCGTCTCAATCGAATCGGTCAACCGTTGGCGGATTTTCTCCGAAACGATCAACCGCGCGAGAACGATGGAAATATCGTGCTTCAACTTTTTGTTGAGGCGAATGTTTTCCTCCAGCAATCGAGCCTTGCCGTCCACCTTGGCGCGGGTGTATCCCTCCCTCTGCGCCTGATCGAAGATTTGTTTGTATTCCCCCTTGCGTCCCCGCACGACCGGAGCCATGACGACCGTCTTGGTCCCCTGTGGCCAACTCATCACGGTGTCCACGATTTGCTGGACGGTTTGCTTTTCCAATTCCCGCCCGCAATGCGCGCAATGGGCGCGTCCGATGTTCGCGTAGAGCACGCGCAAATAATCGTAAATCTCCGTCACCGTCCCGACAGTCGAGCGCGGATTCTTGCTGACCGTTTTCTGCTCGATGGAAATCGCCGGGGAAAGCCCCTCGATGCTTTCGACCTTCGGTTTGCTCATCTGATCTAGGAATTGGCGTGCGTAGGCCGAAAGGCTCTCGACGTATCGCCGTTGCCCCTCGGCGTAAAGCGTGTCGAACGCCAGCGACGATTTGCCCGATCCCGACAAGCCGGTCACGACCGTCAGCTTGTTGCGCGGGATCGTGACGTTGACGTTTTGGAGATTATGCTCGCGCGCGCCGGTGACGATGATGTCGCGCAGATGGGTTGAGGCGGTCATGATTTTCCATTATCCGATTCTGGGGGGTCCGGGGTCAAAACCCCTATCAATCAAAAAAGGATAATTTTCATCAAGGGTTTTCCTTGACTCCCGAAGGGGTTTCTTGGGATGATTGCTCCATTCGCCGACAAGATTTGCTCATAAGGGCATGGATTGGTGAAGCTTTTCAAGGGGTCAACCCTTGAAAGATAAGAACGATTGGAGAAAGCATGAAAATCTACGTGGGTGATTTGCCCTATGCGGCGACCGAAGAGGAAGTCCTTGCGGCATTCAAAAATCATGGGGCCGTCGGTTCGGTCGCCATCATCAAGGACAAGTTCACGGGCAAGTCCAAGGGTTTCGGGTTCGTCGAAATGAGCAATGATGAGGAAGCCAAGGCCGCTATGACCGCCTTGGATGGAACCGATTTCAAGGGACGCAAAATCCGCGTCAACGAGGCCCGTCCGAAGCCCGAACGCAGTGGCGGAGACCGCGGCGGCCGTGACCGCGACCATCGCGGGGGCGGCGGCGGCGGTGGCCGACGCAGTTGGTAGCGCCAAGACCCCGTCGGGGTCTTGACGGTTTCTCGATAAACTAAAAAGCAATTCCTTTTTCGTGAACGGAATTCAACGGGGCGGCGCGCCGCAAGGCGCGCCCGGACCGTTGGGGTTTGTCATTCGTGACTTCGGCCGGTGTGCGCGAACCGGCTCGGGTCATCCTTGTTATCGAACGCTCGCTCACACCCACGGCGGTGACCTCAAAAACTGAATTATGTCCCTTGTCTTGTTCCATGGATCAAGCAAAGGACGCGAATTGACATTCAGGCGCGAGATTGATAGAAATTTTGCCTCTCCCCAACCGAACCCAAGGATTGGGGAAACGTGTGGCGAGGGTGTTGTCCGAATACCCCGGCTGATCTCTCCACTTCTTTTAGAACACGAATTTGATAGCAACGGATTTGGAGGACGGAAGCGATGAGTCCCGTGAAGAACATTTATTTTTTTGGCGGCGGCAAGGCCGAAGGGCGCGAGGACATGAAGAATCTGCTCGGCGGCAAGGGGGCGAACTTGGCCGAGATGACCAACCTAGGTTTGCCCGTTCCTGCCGGGTTCACGATCACCACCGCCGTTTGCACGCACTATTACCAAAACGGACGAAAGTATCCCGCGAAACTTAACGCGGAAGTGGCCAAGGCCATTCAAAAAGTTGAAACGTTGATGGGACGCAAATTCGGCGATCCATCGAATCCTCTTCTCGTTTCGGTCCGGTCCGGCGCGCGCAAGTCCATGCCGGGGATGATGGAAACCGTGCTCAACGTCGGTTTGACTTCGTGGACCCTGCCCGGATTGATCGGTCTCACCAAAAACGAGCGTTTCGCTTACGATTCCTATCGTCGCCTCATCACCATGTTCAGCGACGTGGTGATGGAAAAGGCGGAAGGGATCGAGCCGGAGGAGGGCAAAGGAATTCGCGTCCAGCTCGAACGTCTTCTCGACGCGATGAAGAAGCAGAAGGGTTTCACATCCGACACGCAACTCACCGCCGAGGACTTGAAGGAACTGATCGCTCAATATAAGGACAAGGTGATCGAGGTTCTGGGACGACCCTTTCCCGACGATCCGCAGGAGCAACTCTGGGGCGCGATCGGCGCGGTGTTCGCCTCGTGGATGGGCAAGCGAGCCATTGCTTATCGCAAAATCGAAGGGATTCCCGACGAGTGGGGAACGGCCGTCAACGTTCAATCCATGGTCTTCGGCAACATGGGGGACACCTCTTGCACGGGGGTCGCGTTCACGCGCAATCCGGCGACGGGCGAAAAAGTTTTCTACGGCGAATATCTTCCCAACGCGCAAGGAGAGGACGTCGTCGCGGGAATCAGGACGGCGGGGCCGATCAAAAAAGCGGGCCGGGCGGCCACCGCGCTCGAACTTCTCTCGCTGGAGGAAACCCAGCCCGAAAGCTACAAGCAACTGGATCAAATCCAGCGGCGTCTCGAAAAACACTACCGAGACATGCTCGACCTCGAATTCACCGTCGAGGCGGGGCGGCTTTGGATGCTTCAATGTCGCGTCGGCAAGCGAAACGGTCCCGCCGCGATCCGGATCGCCGTCGAAATGGCGAAGGAAAAATTGATTTCCCGAACCGAGGCGCTCCTTCGCGTCAGTCCCTCCCAACTGGACGAATTGCTTCACCCGCAGGTTGATCCGAGTTCGGAAAAAGGGGCGTTCGTGGTCGCCAAGGGGCTTCCCGCCGGACCCGGAGGAGCAACGGGACAGATCGTCTTCTCCGCCGACGACGCGGAAAAATGGACGCACGACTTGCATCGCAAGGTCATTCTGGTCCGTCAGGAAACTTCGCCGGAGGACGTCCACGGGATGCACGTCGCCGAGGCGATTCTCACCAGCAAGGGGGGAATGACGAGCCACGCCGCGCTGGTGGCGCGAGGATGGGGAAAGTGTTGCATCGTCGGATGCGGCGAACTCCGGATCAGCTATTCCACCAAGCAGTTGGAAGCCGCCGGAAGAGTTTACAAGGAAGGGGACACGATCACCCTCAACGGAACCAAGGGAATCGTGTATGAGGGAGCCTTGCCCCTGAAGATCGCCGACCTGAACGCCAACGCGCATTACAAGACGCTGATGAATTGGGCCGACGAGGAGCGGCGATTGAAAATCCGCGCCAACGCCGACCGGCCCGAAGACGCCGCCCAAGCCCGCGCGTTCGGAGCCGAGGGGATCGGCCTCACGCGGACCGAGCACATGTTCTTCGGCGAGGAGCGCATCCGCGCCATCCGGGAACTCATCATCGCCAAAACAGTCGAGGATCGAAGGCGCGTGGTGATGAAGCTCCTTCCCTACCAAAGGGCCGACTTCATCGGCATTTTCGAGGCGATGAAGGGCCTCCCCGCGACAATCCGGCTTCTCGATCCTCCGCTCCATGAATTTGTGCCGCACGTGGACAGCGAGATCGGGAGCTTGGCCGAAGAATTGGGGATCACGACGCAGGAACTGCATGGGCGGATCAAGCAACTTTTGGAATTGAACCCGATGCTGGGGCATCGCGGATGCCGATTGGGCATCACGTTTCCGGAAATCACCGAGAAGCAGGCGCGGGCGATTTTCGAGGCCGCCGCCGAATTGACGAAGAAAAAAATCAAGGTTCTGCCCGAAGTGATGGTCCCGCTCGTCGGAACCGTGAAGGAATTCCGCCATCAGGCGGAAATCATCCGCAAGGTGGCCGGGGAAGTTCAGGCGGAGCGCAAGGTGAAGTTCGCCTATTCCGTCGGCACGATGATCGAAATTCCGCGCGCCGCGCTGGTCGCGGATGAGATTGCCAAGGAGGCGGAATTTTTCTCGTTCGGCACGAACGACCTGACGCAAACGACGTTCGGATTCTCGCGCGACGACGTCGGGAGTTTCCTGCCGGCCTATCTCGCGGAAAAAATACTCCCCGACGATCCGTTCGCTTCGATTGACGTGTCGGGCGTCGGTCAATTGGTCGAGATTGCCGTCGCTCGCGGGCGCAAAGGGCGCAAGGGATTGAAAACCGGAATCTGCGGTGAGCACGGCGGCGATCCGGCCTCCATTTCGTTCTTCCACAAAGTGGGGCTTGATTACGTTTCCTGCTCCCCTTATCGCGTTCCGATCGCGCGGCTGGCCGCCGCTCATGCGGCGATTAAAGGCAAGAAGCCCCGGTGATTTTGGGCGGGGGCTTGCGCCAGCGCCGCGCGTCCGCTTGAATTGTTAGAATTCCTTGAGATTCGGAAGAGTCCTCCGTTATGCTCTGTGCATGGGTGGCGATTGGGCGTATGGGCAACCCCAATCGCAGTTTTTGCATGGGTTGGATGGGAGGGGGCGCGTGTCAACGTTCGAACAAGCATTGGGGGAAATTGCGCGGTCGCGCGAACCGGCCGATTTGTGCGAGGCCGTCGAATCGGCTCTGAAATCCGTTTTGAACATCGGAGGAGGGCCGTCGTTTTTGACGCTGGCATTCCCCGCGTCTGAAAATTCCGCAACGGTGACTGTGATGGATCGGCGATTCTTTTCGCCGCATCGCTCGTTTTTGCGCTTGGGAGTTCGTCCGGAGTTTGAGCGTCTGCGGACTGAATGTTCCCGACCGACAGTTTTTTCTTATGCGATTCCCGATCTATTGGACGTCGCGCATTCCCTCAAGATGAATTTCATGACCGAACCGGGTGTAAGGATGATAGGCGCGCAAGGCCGCGCAGGCGAAGAAACCCGCGTGGCTCTGCTGATCGGGATTCAAGAAAACGCTCCGCCGCCGGATGAAGGGACATTGGATGGAATCCAAGAGATCGCCGACGCGACGGCGAAAGTTGCGGGCGTGATCGTCGAGCGCGCCGCCCTCCGCCGCCAAACCGACGACATGGCGCGACTTCACGCGTCGGCGCTTCGCCTGATGCTGGCCCCCGACAAGGGGACGCTTCTGAATTCGATCGCCGACGTCGTTCAGCACGAATTCGGTTTCAGCAGGGTTTATTTTTCTCTTTTCCATCCGCCGACTCGCTCCCTGCGGAGCGAATTGCAACGGGGTTTCGACGCCTCGTTCGCTCCCATCGCGATCCCGTTGGAGCCGGCGGAGGATTTCGCCGAGAAGGAATTGCTCAAGACCTTAAGGAGTGGAATAATCAGATTCTATCCTCAAGCGAACACGCAGGCGTCGGAGTTGAAAATTTTCGCCGGCCACGGCCCTCTGGATAAGTCGGCCCTTCTTCCGTTCAAGATTGGCGAGCGGCTTCTCGGATTCATCTATGCCGACCGTCCCGCCGACGATGCCCCCTTTTGTTTCCCCAAATTGCTTGAGATTTTCGCCTCGCTCGCGGCGACGGCGCTGGAAAACTTCGCCCTCCGCGCCGACGCCGAGGAGCGCGCGCTCACCGACTCGCTGACCGGACTTTACAATCGCCGCTATTTGGACCGCGTTCTGGAAATCGAGACGGCGCGCGTCAGACGCTACAAGCGCCCCCTCAGTCTCATGATGATAGACCTATGCGACTTCAAGAGGATCAACGACACCTACGGCCACGTTCACGGCGACGAGGCGTTGCGCGAGACGGCGGCGCTGATCCGTCATGCGGTCCGTCAACCCGACGTGGTCGTCCGCTACGGCGGCGATGAATTCGTCGTCCTGCTGGCCGACACCTCCTACGATCACGCGCTTCGCGTTCAAGACCGGATCGAACGCACGTTCGAGGAGCGCAACCGCCTGATCCGCAACGGCGCCGTCCGAATCGAAGTCAGCGTCGGGCTGAGCGCCGCCGATCCGGCGACCCTCCACGCCCTGCTGGAGAACGCCGACCGCGCAATGTATTTCCAGAAGACCGAGCGCGCCAAACGACGGGCGATCGAGGCGCTCATGGGCTTGCCCTCCGTTCCGCTTCACGCGCTCGACAACGTGTTGCTCACGCTCCTCGCCGGATTGAAAAAGCGCGAGCCGCATTACGACCGGCACAGCCGCCACGTCGCCTATCTTTCCCTCGTGGCCTCACGCGGTTTGGGTCTCTCCCCCTCGCGGATTCGCGCTCTTCTCCTCGCGGCTTTTCTTCACGACGTCGGCAAAGTTTCCCTTCCCGGCGAGCTATTGCAACGCCCCGGTCCCTTGGATGCGGCGGAAAAGCAGGCGATGCGGATTCATCCCGTCATCGGCGAGGAATTTTTTCAGGGGGTTTCCTTTTTGGAGGACGCCCGGCCGATCATCCGGCATCACCATGAGCGTTACGACGGACGGATGGATTGCGAATTTCCGGCTTATCCGAAGGGATTGAAGGGAACTGACATTCCGCTGGAGGCCCGAATCCTCAAACTGGCCGACAGCGTGGACGCCATGCTCTCGGATCGGCCTTACCGTCCGGCCCGTCCCGTGGAGGAAGTCTTGCGCGTTGTCCGGGAGGAGTCCGGCGCGTCGTTCGATCCCCGGCTGGCGGACAATCTTCTCACGGGGCAATGGCATGATCGTTTGGACGCTCCGAACGCCCTGCCTGAACTTTATTCCAGCGTCATTCGAGAAGCCGAAGAAGCCGCCGCGCAATGCGCGTCGGCGAGTCATGCCGGTTAGCGACGGCGTTGGCTCGCGCTTTCGTGCGATAACCGCTTCAGCGATTTCCTCTCTTTTTCGCGGCTGAAAAATTAGCTAAGCTGGAACGCTGATTGCCCATGCCGTCCAGTCTTTCCAACTTTTCCCGTCTCCGTCCCTATGTCGCGCAAAATCGCGGACTGCTGACCTTGGGCGGGGTCGCGTTGATCGCGGCAAATTACCTCGACATCAAGGTCTTGACGCTGATGGGACAGGGAATTGATTTGATCGGGTGGAAACTCGACCCGTTCGCCGATCTGCGGTTTTCGCTCCTGAATTCGTTCCTGCTTTGCATCGCCGCGCTGGCGGTGGCCGCCGCGATCGCGCGATTTTGGATGCGATGGTGGATCATCGGCGCGTCGCGGCAAATCGAGTTCGGGCTTCGCAACGATCTCTTCGCCCACCTCGAAAATCTTTCCGCCTCGTTTTTCGACCGCTACTCCACCGGCGACATCATGGCGCGATCCACGAACGACCTTGAATCGGTCCGCCTTGTCATCGGCCCGGCGGTGATGTATCTCTCCGGCACGGCGGTCATGTTGCCGATGAGTCTCTATCAGATGATCCAAATTTCGCCGCGATTGACGCTGATGTCGTGGCTTCCGCTGACGCTGATCGCACCGCTCTTTTACGTTTTTGAAAAGCGGATTCACGATCTCTTTACGAAAGTTCAGGAAACGTTCAGCGAAATCTCGACGCGCGTGCAGGAGACGCTCACCGGCATTCGCGTCGTCAAGGCGTTCGCGCGGGAGGAGCAGGAATCGGCGCGGTTCGACGTTCTCTCCCGCCGCTACGTCGCCGAAAACATCCGGCTCAATCTCATCCAATCTCTTTTCTTTCCCTTCATGGGATTTTTCATCGGGCTGAGTCTGCTCGCGCTGGTCTGGACCGGCGGGATCATGGTCGCGCAGGGCGGAACATCGGGCGGCATCTCGCACGGGCGATTGATTTCGTTTTTCGTTCTGCTCATGGCGAACATCTGGCCGTTGGCGGCGATCGGCTGGGTCTTGAGTCTGCTGGAGCGCGGCTCGGCTTCGATGCGCCGGATCAATGAGTTATTCGAAGTCAAACCGGAGGTCGTCGAACCCGCGCGCGCCGCTCGAGTTCCGGCGAAATTGAAAGGCCGCGTCTTGGCGCGGCATCTGACGTTCCATTATTCCGGCGCCGCGCGTCCGGCGCTGAATGAAATCTCGTTCGATCTTGCGCCCGGCAAGGCGCTCGGTCTGACCGGTCCGGTCGGTTGCGGCAAATCCACCTTGGCCGATCTTTTGGCGCGACGTTACAACCCGCCGCGAGGAACACTTTTTATTGACGGCGTGGATTTGCTCGACTGGCCGCTCAAGGATTATCGCCGACAAATCGCCATCGTGGATCAGGAGCCGTTTCTCTTCAGCGACACCATCACCGCGAACATCGCTTACGGCCTAGGCGAGGTTGACTTGCCGAAAGTGGAGCGCGCCGGAGAGATCGCGCAACTGAGCGAGGACGTTCGGGCTTTTCCCTCCGCGTTTGAAACGATGCTCGGCGAGCGGGGAATCAATCTTTCCGGCGGTCAACGCCAGCGCGCCGCGCTCGCGCGCGCTTTGGCGACTGATCCCGCGCTTTTGATCTTGGACGACGCGCTGGCGGCGGTGGACACCCACACCGAGGAGCGGATTCTGCGCGGGCTGAAGGAATTCATGACCGGACGCACCACGATTCTCATCTCGCATCGCATCACGACCGTCTCCATCGCCGATCACATTCTCTATTTGGAGGATGGACGGATCGTCGAGGAAGGAACGCACGAGGAATTGATCGCGGGCGGAGGAAAATACTGGTCGCTCGCTCGCAAACAACAACTGGCCGAGGAAATCGAGGCGACGGCGTGAGAAACACGTTTCAGACATTGTTGAATTTTCCGAGCCGCGACCGTGAGGGAGCGACCGGGGTGCGACATGATTGTTGGGGGGGTATGAAGTTGAGATTTGGAGCAAGAGCAAGATTAAGATTAGGATTACGATTAAGAAAAAATGGATGTGAATAATGCGCAATCCCCGATGGAAGACGACAAGGGACACCAAGCCCTTGACGCACGGTTGATCGGACGGATTTGGGCTTACCTTTTTCCGCATCGCAAAGCGGTGTTCGTCTGTCTGGCCGTTTCGCTCGCGGCGACGGGTATGCGAATTCTCCAGCCGATCATCATTCACCGCGTTCTGGACAAGGACGTCGCCGCCGGCGACGTGGCGGGCATTGCGCGGATGTCGCTTCTCTTCTTCGGCGTCGTCGTTTTGATTTTCATCCTCGACGTGGTTTTCAATTATCTCACGGGCATCATCGGCCAAAAATCCATGCACGATCTTCGCATGGCGCTCTTCCGTCACGTCCTCGGATTGGACGTCGCCTTCTTTGATCGGATGCCGGTCGGACGCCTGTTGACGCGGATGACCTCGGACATTTCCAGCCTGAGCGATCTTTTCACCGAGGGAGTCGTCTCCATCTTCGCCGAGATGGCGATGATCGCCGGAGTGTTGGGATTGATGTTTTTCTACAGTCCGCGCCTGACGCTCGTCGTCCTTTGCGCGACGCCGTTCATGGCGCTGACGATGACGCTCTTTCGCCGCCACTCGCAACGGTGGTATCTGGAGGTCCGCGCGCGGCTGGCGCAGATGAACGCCTACCTTCAGGAAAATGTCGCCGGAATGCGGACGGTGCAATCGTTCAACCGCGAGGCGCGGAATTACGCGGCGTTTTATGGATTCAACGATGAGTATCGCCTCTCGCAGGTCCAGACGATTCTTGGCTTTGCGCTTTTCTTTCCGGCGATCAACGTCATCTCGAACCTCACGCTCGCCGCCGTGATTTGGGTCGGCGGACGGCGGATCATCGAGCAGGGAATCCTGAGCGGCGCGTCGCTCTCCTTCGCCACGCTCTTTTTGTTCGTTCAGAGCGTCAACATGCTTTTCACGCCGCTTCGCAACTTGAGCGAAAAATATAATCTGCTTCAATCGGCGATGGCCTCCTCGGCGCGGATTTTCCGGCTCCTCGACACGAAGGCGAAGATCGTCAAACCCGCGGATGAAATTATTCCCGGTCCCCTGCGCGACCGTGTCGCGTTTGAAAACGTCGGCTTTGAATATGTTCCGGGCGAGGCCGTTTTGCGCGAGGTGAGTTTCGAGATCAAGCGCGGCCAAACCGTCGCCATCGTCGGCGCGACGGGATCGGGCAAGACGACGCTCATCAATCTTCTCACGCGATTTTACGACGCGACCGAGGGACGGATCACGCTCGATGGCGTGGATCTCCGCCGATTCGATCCGGCCAAACTGCGCCGACTTTTCGCCGTCGTCCTGCAGGAGGTTTTTCTTTTTTCCGGCACGATCGCCGAAAACATCCGCCTGACCAATCCCGATCTGACCGACGAACAAATCTGGGATTTGCTCGCGCAGGTTCGCGCCGATGATTTTGTCCGCGCGCTTCCGGGAGGCGTCAACGCGCCGGTTCACGAACGGGGCGGGACGTTCTCGACCGGACAAAAACAATTGCTCGCCTTCGCGCGCGCGCTGGCCGCCGATCCGCAAATTCTAGTCCTCGACGAAGCGACGGCCAACGTGGACACCGAAACCGAGCAACGGATTCAGGAGGCGATCGCGCGGCTACTCGAAGGACGCACCGCGCTCGTGATCGCTCATCGCCTTTCCACGATCCAGAAGGCCGATCTCATCGTCGTCATGCACAAGGGCCGCATCCGCGAATCGGGAACCCACGACCAACTGATCGCGCAAGACGGCCTTTACCGACGGCTGTATGAATTGCAGTATCGTTCGGAGGCGATTGCGGAGCCGGTTGTTTGAAATGGAACGCGGATCAAAGCGGATGACTCTCCTTCACTTTCCTTCCATTCCCGCCAGATGAGAGAAAATTCGGGCGAGCCAGACGCCCGAATGAGGGAGGACCGATTCAAGCGCGATGAGAAATCCGGCGGTCAGCGCGGCGAAGCGAAAGGGATAACGCCCCGCGAGCTTGAGCAGACCCCAGCGGTGCTCGTTCCGGCGGTGATAATCCTCGTGCGCGTCGAGGCGCGTGAGCATCGCCGACGCGAAATCCTCCTGCGCCAAGCGAAGTTCATCCAGCCGCTGACGGAGATCGGCGTATTGTTCGGCGATCCGCTCGTCGAGTTGGCGGACTTGGACCTTGATGAGTTCGGTGAGATAGGGATGGGGCATGAAAGTTTTTTCCTTATTTCTTGCTCTTACTCTTGCTCTTGCTCTGAAAAACCCCCTGTGCGACTTTCATTCGATCCCCACGGGATCGAGAGCAAGAGCAAGAGTAAGAGCAAGAAGGGCGGATTAGCGGTATTCCCCTTCCGCTTCGATAATGAGGGGAAGACGGAGATCGCAACGGTCGCCCGGGCGGACGACGCGGGAATAGCCGTCGTCATAGAGCCGGACCGCCTCGACTTTGCGCGAGGGAAAGACGAGGGTGAAGGGATCGAGTCCGCCGTTGGTTGCGCTTTCGAGCCATGAGGTCAAATCTTCATCCAAGCCGGGGGCCATGCCTTCCCAAACCAAAACCATCGTGTCGGTGCGGTCCGTCGTTCGGCTGGCGCTGTAGCCGCCTCCTCCGGTTCGCGTGACGGTGACGCCGGTTCCGATTTTCCGCGTAAGCGGCGGCGAAAATTCCGCGCTGAATCCGAAATGATTCGTCGGCTTCCAAATTTTCGCGTTGGCGCTTTTCGCCTTGAGAAGCGGTAGCGTGGATTCGAGCATCGTGACGGTTGCCGCGACGACCGCGCCCAAAAATTCCGTCTCGCTTCCGTCGCTTTCGCTCATGAAGAGCAGGTCGCCGGGAGAGTAGAACGTGTTCGCGCCGACGAGCGCGAAGAACCGCGCCCCCGCCGAACTCGGCGAGGTGATCGTGTGTTCCGAAGTCTTGCCTTTGGTCAGTGTCCATCCGCCCATGATTGATCCCTTTCAATACGGCTCCAAGGTTTCGCGGTCGAATTGTTTTGCCTGATCGAGCGTCGTGCTGTCGGATTTCATCCGATCCAGCCTCGTCGTCGCGCCGACCAATTCGGTTCGTCCCTCGCCGAAATCGGCGAGCTGATTCCGAATTTGTCGCGCGCGGTCGCCGTATTCCGGCGTGATCGCCTCGCGCCGCCGGAGGAACAGATAGTAAATCGCCAAATCGAGATTCATCCGGGCAAGGATGAGCGGAGCCGGATCCACCGGCGTCACGTGGCGGGGAGCAAGCGCCGCGTCCATTTCGCGCGCGGCGTCCTCGATGGCGGCGCCGATGATGTCTTCGTCGCCCAGACCGTCGCCGTCCTCGTCGGCTAACATTCGCAGAAGGTCGGAGCCGAGAGCGGCGCGCAGTTCGTCGGTTGTCACGTAGGACATGGGGGTTTCTCCTTTCAGTTTCTTGCGTAAATCTTCTTCGCGCTCGTAATCGTGCTCGTTCTCGTAATCGAAAATCCTAAGAATCGAGCAAGAGCGCGATTACGAGCACGAAGACATTCTTCGGAAATTCGAGGGACAGGCGCGCGAACAAACGCCGCGAGCCGGTCCCTGAATTTCCTTGCGAATCGCCGGACCAATCACGCCACGGCCGATTTCCAGAGATACGCCGCGTCGGGGGCGACGATCTTTTGGTCGTAGTAGCGTTGGACGCGGATCACGTCGGCCTTGCGACGATCCTCGCGCCACATTTCGACGGCGTGGCCCGACAGTGTCCCCGGCGCGCCGCCCCACTGGAAGGTGTAGGCGAGCGCGACCTGCTTCAACGCCGGACGCCGCGGCAGGAAACAGAGCAGGGCGTCCTTGCCCCAGACGAATTGCATGTCGGGAGCTTGGCCGGGCAGGGCGGCGTTGCGGAGCGCGCGCGGCACGAGCACCTGCTCGACGTCGAAGATGCGCGCCAACACGTCGGGTCCGACCATGCCGGTCACGGCCAACTCGGCGCGGTCCACGACCGCTGGATGAATCCGCACCTTCGAATAGACTTCGTAGGGCAGGACCAGCGTGTTGGGCATCACTTGGACCGATTCGATGATGACCCCTTTCTTCGCCTCGACCGCCGCGACGGGATCGGACGTGGCGAAGGCGGACCATTGATCGGTCCCCGCGAGCGTTTCGCTCTGCGTGATGACGGTCGCGTCGGTCGCCAGCGCGGCAAGCTCGATCTCCTTGTTGAGATCAATTTTATCGCGGAGGAATTCCGTGCGATCCACGTTCGGCTGGATCGGCGGATCGGCGTTGTCGCGCTCCTCGTCGGGAATGACCGAGGTGAGGGCGTGATCCTCGCAGGAGTAGGTGTCGGTGGAGAGAGCGAAGTCAATCTCGTTGGCTTCGGCTCCGGGCGCGCGGCGGTCGTCGCTGGAGCGGAACGCCTCGCGGTCCGGATCGTAGATGAAGTAGCGGTCGAACTGCTTCCGGACCCCGACGACGGGAGCCAGAATATCGGAAATGAAGGCGGGATTGCGGTAGTCGACCGAGAGATTGGTCAGCGCGGCGTCAATGTGAACTTCGTTGACTTGAGGCATGATGTTTTTCTCCTTTGCTCAATTGGGTTTGGTTTTTCAGACGGTGGCGGCGAGATGGATCGAGAGGAAAACTTCGATCACGTCTCCGTCGCCCGATGCGGGGGTTTCGGCGTATCCGAGGCACTCGATGAAAGTGCCCGGGGATTCGTCCAAGGCTTTGACCTTGCCGGTCGCGTCGGCGACATTGACGCGGTCGCCGAGGGCGATGGCGCCGGCGGCGGTCACGCGGGCGATGCCGGCCTTGCGGACGGCGACGTTTCCTCCCTGCCGCGTCTGGCTGTGGACGGTGACGCCGAGAATCTTGCCGACGTTTGCGCCGGAGGGAAGTTTGGCTTCTCCCGGATTGGTTCCGCAAACGACGACCCGATACGCGCCGACGCCGTCGGTTTCATCAATCGAGTAGGCTTTGTCGAGAATGTAGCTGGACATTCGTTTTTCTCCTTTTGTGGTTGGAAGTTCCGACCTTGAAGGATTCAGTTCCTATCGGAAGAGCCGGATACTTTTCTCATGGGAATTCGAGCGATTGGTTGGTTCCTTTTCTTGTCGAGGTCTCCTTTCTCAATGGCTGTGATTCAATTTCCGGAGCAATCTCATCGGAGCCGCGACCGTGAGGGAGCGCCCAGCGCGAGAGATTTTTCTATTCGGACGCTCCCTCACGGTCGCGGCTCCGATGACACTCCAATTTTTGACGCGCATCCTTTTCATCCCTTCGCACATTCCAAAAGTGCCCGGGCATAATCCAAGTCGGGGCGGCTTTGGCAAAGAGCGGCCGCGCGGCGATGGAGTTCGAGGGAAGCGGGGTTGACGTTGGCTCCGGTAAATGCGCGGGCTGGGAAGCCCGCGCCACTTGCGGCCGAACGGGGCGCGGATTCCCCCATCGGCAAATAAACCGGTAGCGATTTGAGGAATGACGCGAACCATTCCACCGGAGAGACGGTTCGGTCCGGTGAAATTTGAATTTTGCCAAACAAAGCCAATCCGTCGCAAAATTCGCGGATGCCTTGGGCGTCCCACGCGGGAACCCATCGCCCGGATTGGCGGAGTTCGGTTTCGAGTTCGGCGAACGGAATCACGGCATGAGCATCCTGCCCATCAGCCGAACGAATCTCCCCTTGGGGAATCACGGGCGGGATGCCCGTGCCACTCTCTTGAAAATCGAATGGGACGTAGCCGCCCAACTCCTTGCGGAAATTTGTCGCAGGGGCGTCTTCCCCGAAAATCGGATCGCTCAGACCCTTGACGGCGGGCGTGGCGGCTCCGAGAAAACTGACCGCCTTGAGATACGGTCCGCCGGTCTCCGGCAAATTCTTGTAGAGTTCGACGCTTCGCTTCTTGAACGCGCCTTGGCGCAGAAGGTCCATGAGGCCGCGATTCAATCCGCGAAGCCGGGCGAGAAGTCGGTCGCCGCATCGCCTCAATCCGCCGACCCATCCCAGTGCCGGACCTTCCTGCGCGTGATCGAGCGTCACCGGCGCCTCATGCAGTTTCGGATCGTAATCCTTGATAATTTGATCCAACGCCGCATCGGGCCAATTTCCCTTGGTCCCGTAGTCTCCCGAGCGGAAGACTTCCAATTCCATTTCGTTGTTCATTTTGTTTCTCCTTTCGTGAGATTGCGCAACCCCTTCGGGGTTAACTCGCGATATTTGCCGTCCCAAGGTAGCCTCGCTTCGCTCGGCAACCTTGGGCTGTGTTCCGGGACGCCGTTGGCGTCCTTCTTCCCTCCGACCTGCCCGCTCACCTGAAAGTGAAGTAGGCCGTTGACCTCTCGCCCTCATCGGACTTCCAGCGCCATTGGGATCGTGTAATGCGCTTCATCACTTCTCCTTTTTCAGTTCCTGCTTGATCTCGGTTTGTTGCTCATCGGTGGGGCCGTCGCCGGCGGCTCCCTTGGGTGCGGGTTGGGTGGAGTTGAGCGCCGCCGGCGACGTCGGCTTGTCTCCCCATGCGACGGGAGGGAGGCCGAGGGATGCGCGAACTTCGTTGACCGTCAACACGCCGAATTGCAGGTGGTATTGATACAGGTTGCTGTCGTCATACCGGAGCTGTCGCTCCCCCGGAACTGCGGCGGGACGGCGGTATTTTTCGTAGAAGTAGCGCAACGGTAGGGGCACGCCTATCTGGATGAGCTGGCGGTCAATGTTGGCCTCGACCTCGGTGTCGAGATCGGGAGTCAAATCCACCGTCCAGCGGGGTGAAGAGATTTTTTCTCCGAAATTGAAATCCACCATCCAGCGCACGAGCTGGGAATTGACCGCGTTCATCAATTGGCAGGCGTCGGCGCGGATGTAATCGAACCGCACGGCGTCGTGTACGCGGGCGAGCGCGAAGGAGCCGCTCCGGTTGCCCTCGCTGACGGTGAGCGTTTGCCCCAGCACGGCGCGCGACATTTCGTCGTTGCACCAGTTGGCCAGATCGCGGTAGGTCTCCGCCGATCCGCGCCGGTTGGATTCCAAAAGCTCCAGCGTGATGCCCTCGGGAACGGTGACGCCCGCGTCGGCTTGAAGGCTTGAGATGACTTGCAGAAGCCGGTCGCGCTCGGTTTGCGCGAGGCCGGGGCCGTGCTTGGCGACGACCGTCGGCGCGCCGAATTTCTCGTTATACATGATCCAGAATTTCAGGTTGTTCTTCTTGAACCACCAATACCAATAGACGCGTTCGAGAAGTCCGCGCCCGTAAGGACGCTCGTCGTCGGCGTTGAAAAGAAGGACCATGAATTTGCGGTCGGGAAGACGACGGCCGATTGCGGATTGAAGATTGTTGATGGATGAGGAATTTACGGGGCGGAGTTCGCGGGTGGAACGATTGCCGTCGCCATTGCCTCCGGTCCGTTCGACCGATGAGATGCCTCCGAAGGCCGAATCGTTCAGGTAGAGCGCGCCGTCGGGACCGAAGCTGAACCGCCACGCGCCGCGCGGTTTGAGATTCGTCGGAACGATGCGCCCCTGCGCGTCGTAGCCCCAGATCACTTCAAGCACGGCCATTCCCTTGGCGAGTCCGTCAAGGAGATGAAGCAACGCGCCGTCCCAATTCGGGAGGGTTTCCAAAACGCTTTGCACCCATTGGGCGATTTCCTGATCGGTTTGCGAGGAAGTTGCGGGTTCGACTTTGGTCGGTCGCGCGAGGACGCCATTTTTGCGCGTCTGCAGAATCGAAAAAAGATGCGCGTCCTTTTCCTCCATCTGCTCGAAAAGCGCGTAGGTTCCCATGCTCCAAGAGGAGGCCATCGCCTCGGAGAATCCTTCGCTTCGGGCGACGTGGGAACTGACGCGCCAATCTCCGGGCGCGCTCCACCAAGTCGAGCGTGGGACGGCGGCGATTTCTCGGGCGTGTTCGGCGGGCAGGATTCGGCTCACGGTTTTCTTCTCCTTCACGCCCCGGATTTTCCGGAATCCGGCGGCTTGGGTTTGGCGCGACCGGCGTTGATCCATTTCCGCCGATCACGCGGAGACTCTAAATCCGCGAGCGTTCGGTTGACGATTCCCTTGCGGGACTCTATCGGACCTTAATGGACCTTATTTCGCGGGGGAGGAGACCGATACGGGATCGGAGGAGGAGGGAGGAATGAATCGGTCTTCGGATGAACGGTGGTAGAGGATCCACTCGAAACCGGAAAGACCGTAGTAGGGAAAAATTCTCACCCGATCAAAGTGATAGCGATAGGAAAGCCCGATCTTCGGATCGGGGACCGGGGTTTCGTCTTGACGATGAAAAAGATACCATTCGGGGCTTTGTTTGGGCCAATCGGACACCGGGAGGTAAATGAACTTCTTTCCGGAAGGGAGGTAGCGTGAATAAAATTCGAGCGGAATCGTCGAGCGCAAATCCTGATTGCTCCCCAGCATGATTTGAGATCCCTTGGTATTTTCGGCCAAGTAGCGGACCGCTTCGAGGTAATGCCCTTTTCCCACGCGAAGATACCTAAGAATCCGGGTCCCATTGCCCGTCAGGATCAGCGTCATCAATGCGAGAGCAAAAATTTTTCCCGCGACGCCATGATTAAAACAGCGCGCCAAGAATCGGGCGGCAAGCAGAGAAAAGAAAGTCACCGAGACCAGAAAGTAGCGCGGAAACAACGCCCAAGGGGGAAAGAGGACCATAAATGCCGCGGGGAAAATCAAAATGGCTCCGAGATAAAAAATCCAAAGGTCCGATTTCTCGCGGCGGAGACTATTAAGCTCCAGCGCGAATACAACGAGGCTCCACGCAAGCGCCAACGCGCCCGCGATTTCCCCCGCCGGCAGACCCCAAATCAGCGCCAGCGCGGAGGAAGCCACGGACTGAACCGTTTCCTCGTTCGTCCCGCCGATGGTCATGCCCCGGACGGCGGTGAAATAATAAAGCGTGATAAACGCCACGGGAACACAATGCCGATTGGCGAATGCAACGAACCTCGCGCGCCAGTCGCATTGCCGACTGAGAATGTTCCATCCCGACCAAAGCAGTGCCGCCGCGTAAAAGTGAAGAAAACTAAAATGGGAGAGAAAGCCGAGGATGGCTCCCAAGCCGAAAATCGTGTTCCATGTCTTCCGCCCGTCCTCGAGTCCGCGATCCAAGGCATGAAAGGAAAGCAACGCGAAGAAGACCATAGGCTGGTATCCGCGCGCCTCGGAGGAATAGGTGACAAAGATGAAGGATCCGGCAACGATAAGAAACGCAAAGACGGGTTCGGATCGGTTTTTTCTCGCCGGGACGAGCGCGGCCATGACCATCGCGCCGATGCCCGTCGTCAGGGAAAGAAGACGATAGACAAACCACCGGCGGCAGTCCCCGATGAAATACATGAAAAGGGAATTGATCGGATGGCTGTTGTCGTGGCGAATTCCGAAGAATACTCCGAAAACGGAATGAACCCCGCCCACCAATTTCCACGACCAAATTTCGTCGAACCAGAAGTCATCGAAGATTGCCCAACCGCGGACGAACAGTCCCAACAGGAACGCGACGGCCAACAGCGGAAGGGCGAATGGAATAACGACCCTTCCGATTTTTCCTGAGGGACGAAGAGGAAAAAGAGACCAATCATACCGCATGGCGCGCGACTCAACGGTTGACTTTGAGGTTTTTCGCGCGCTTTATCAATCGCCTCTTCGGGCAGGGAGGAAAGCGGCCAACGTCCTTGCTGAAAGGGCGGGCTTTCTGATAACATTACACGGAAGAACGCGGGAATCTTGGCGGGAACGCGGGAGTGGAATTCGTGGTTTGCCACCGGCGTCGAAGGTTCGCATGGATACAGTTTTGAAGAAAACCGTCGCCTCCTTGGAGACGGCGTTGAAATACAACCCCGAGAACGTCGAGCTGATGACTTCGCTTGCGGAGGGCTACGTCCGCATGGGAAGGTTCGACTCCGCGACCATCGCGCTGTGCGAGAAGGTTCTCGACAAGTATCCCGACAATCCCTTGCTCCTTCAGGCGCAGGCGATTTCTTACGTGATCGAGCAGACCAACGCGCTTGACGCCTCGCTGGACAAGGGAGCCGATCCTCCTCCGCAGGACGCCATCGAATCCTCCATCGCCATTCTGGACGACTTTCTCGCGACCGCCAAGGATTGCGAGCCGGTCTGGTTCGCGTGGACTCGGCTGAACGTTTTGGCCGGACGGTTTGAGGCCGCCGCGAAAGGGATTCAGCGATTGGAGGAATTGAAATCGTCCGGGGTGGAGAATTTGGTCCACGTCCTCGATTGGGTGGCGCGCAAACAGGATCCGGAGCGGGTGGATTGGAATGCGCTCTACGAAACTTACGGAAAAATCGGCGACGAGCGGCTGGGCTTCAAAGCATTGGAGCGGGCGTTTGACAAAGGATCGGCCAAGGACAAAATCGGGCCCCTGTTGCTCGATCATTACCTCAAGAAATTCGACATCGCGCATCCGGAGGACGTTTCGGAATCCGTCCGTCCCCGTTTTTTCAAGCTGTTGGTGGATCACCGCGACACGCATCAGACGGGGGAATGGTTGCGCCGCGCGACGACTTTTGGTTGGCAGGTGGCCGCCTATTCCAAAACCTACATCCAAAGCCTGATGGAGGATGAGCAATTCGACGCCGCGTTTGAGATTCTCCAGAAGATGCCGATGGACGCGGAGGTCAAAGAATTGCTCAACGATCTGGCGGGGCAATATGAAAAACGCGACAACGTCGAACAGGCCGTCAAAATCCTTCAGTTCATCAACAGCCATGAGCTGGGGGACCACGAGCTCCGCCATAATCAGGAAATCGAATTAAACCGGAACACGGAATTGTCGTTGGCCGAACTCGCGCTCAAGAACGGGCGATTGAGCGAAGCGCTGGCCAAGTTTATTTCCTCGTTGTGTCTCCATGAACGTCCCGACCCGGCCGTCATCGAGCGAATCGAGAATTTGCTTGAACAGGGAATCAATTGCGAACCGGCAACGCTTTTGCGCCTCGCGGTCTATTTCCGAAGCCACAAGGATTTTCGCCGTTCCATCCTTTGTCTGACCCGCCTCGTCGGCCAGATTCCCGCCGATTCGCCCGACATGAACAATCTGGAAAGTCTCTTCGACGAGGCGCTCGACACGCATCCGGAGTATCCCGAATTCCGCCTTCAACGCGGGATGCTCCGCCGCAAGATGGGGAAATTGGACGAAGCCATCCATGATTTCAAAATCGCCTCCGCCGATCCCGATCTTTTGGATCGCGCCAACCGGTTCCTCGCGCAGACTCACCGGGAAATGGGCCAATACCGCGAAGCCTTGGCGCGCTTCCAGAACATGCGCCTAGACGTGGATGACTTGGAATCGCTCTACCAGCTTCACTTCGACTTCACGCAGTCGGATGATTCCCGCTCGGCGCTAACCGCCCTGCAACTCATCACGCAAATTCAGCCCGATTACAAGGATGTCCCCCAGCTGTTGGCTAATCTGACGCACGGA
Organism: uncultured Candidatus Sumerlaeota bacterium; assembly: GCA_964598765.1. GTDB lineage: Bacteria > Sumerlaeota > Sumerlaeia > MVZB01 > JAJFLK01 > CAZRCZ01. Next base: position 61,739 of record CAZRCZ010000020.1, read on the forward strand.
CCCGTGGCGCCGTCCTCCGGCGGGGCGCCGGGTTCCGCCACGCCCGATCAAAAAATGCGCGACCTGATCGGCGACCTCGCCACGGGACGATACCGCTTCGTGGATAAAATCGGCTCCGGCGGAATGGGGGTTGTTTACAAGGTTTTTGATATTCGCCAAAACAAACCGGTCGCCATGAAAATTCTGCGCGACGGTCTGGCCGCTTCCTCCAAGGCGCTGGATCGTTTTTTCCGCGAGGCGCGCATCGCGGCGCAAATCCGCCACCGCAACATCATTGATATCTACGACTACAACATTTCCAGCCAAGACGGCCAGAATTACATCGTCATGGAATACGTGGAGGGGCAATCGTTGCGCGAATTCATTGACCGCCACTTTGACGACACGATTTCGACTTCCATGGATTACATCGCCGAGCAACTTTACTACGGCGTTCAGCTTTTCGACGCCCTTCAGGCGACGCACGACAAGGGGATCATTCACCGCGACATCAAGCCCGACAACATCATGGTCACCTCCAAGGGAGAGGTAAGAATCACCGATTTCGGCATCGTTCACGTCGAGGAGGCGACGTTTACGCCGACCGGCGCAATGCTGGGGACGCCGCGCTATATGGCCCCCGAGCAGGTGACCGGAGGCAAGGTGGACGGACGGAGCGACATTTATTCGGTCGGCATTTTACTCTACGAAGTTTTGACCGGATCGCCTCCGTTCATGACCGGAGACATCTCCTATCAGCAGGTGAACAAACCGCCGGTGGAGCCGCGTTTGCTCAACTCGGTCATTCCGCAGTCGGTCAACAACTTCATTTTGAAGTGTCTGGAAAAGAAGCCGGACAACCGCTTTCCCGACGCCAAAACCGCCAAGAACGTCATCGCCGAAATTCTACAGAGTCTCGGCGGGTGCAAAAAGTATGAGAACGTCACGCCCTCGGGGACGGAGGAACCCGCGCCCAACCGGGCCACGCCCCGGATGGAAACTCGCCCGGCGAAGCGATCCACTCCCCAAACCAAGGACGCGTCCGTGTCCCCATCCGCCGAAGTTGACGAATTGGAAATGGGCGATTTGGATTTGGATCTTCCGGACAAGGCGGGCTGAGAAAATGTCAAGCGACGCGCAAAAAACAATGCCCGCGAGCGAGATAGAGGTCAAATCCTTGGATGATTTGATCGCGGCCTCTTCGGCGTCTTCCTCATTCAAGCAAGCGATTCGCTTCATGACCGAGGGGAAGACTCAGGAGAAAATCCAATTTGGCCGCCATTGCCCTCCGATCAAGGTTCTGCGGTTGGTGACGAAACTTTTGGAAGTTTTTCCCTGCGTTCCCTTCGATGCGGTCCGCGTTGAGGCGGAATCGGGTTGCTCGGAATTCGTTGGGACGGCCGCCGCCGAACCGGGAGGGATGCGCTTTGAATTTGACTGGGATTGCCGATGGCGCGCCGAGGAGCAAGGCTGGCTCGACCCCTTCGGCGAACCCGATCAAGGGCGCGCGGCGCGCGTGTTCGGCTACCAATGTTTCCGCAAACTTGAAAGAATTTGAGCCCGGGCGCATCGAGTCAGCTACGCCATCGAAAGAGTTTGGATTGTCCGGTGGTCGAGGAATCAAGTTTCATGGCCGCGAATGCCGATTCCGGCGACGGCTCCCCGCGCCATCCCGCCCCCGCGGTACCCACTTACGCCTGCGGTCGGTGGCTGTGCCTTCGCCTCTTGGGCGTGATTTACCTGCTTGCGTATGGTTCGCTGGGTCTCCAAGTCTTGAGCTTATGGGGATCGCGCGGACTGCTCCCCGCCGGTGACGCTTTCAGCGGGGCGCGCAATCCGGCTTGGAGTTCGACCTATTGGGTCAATCCCACGCTTTTCCGATTCGCTCATACGGATGGGGCATTGCAATCGGGCTGTTGGTTGGGAATGTGTCTGGCGGTCCTGTTGATTCTCAACGTGGCTCCAAAAATTTGCGCGGCCGCGCTATGGATCCTTTACCTTTCCTTCGTGGACATGGACGACGTTTTTCTGGTCTGTCCTTGGGATTATCTCCTGTTGGAAGTCGGCCTGCTTTCCATTTTTCTTGCCCCATGGTCGTTTCGTCCTTGTCGCGCTCCGTTGACGCCTCCCTCCGCGATGGTCGCGTTTGTTTTTCGCCTATTCTTGATGTACATGAATTTGGAATCGGGACTCGGCAAGTTGTTTTCGCCCGATCCGGCGTGGCGTCATTTGAGGGCGATGGATTTCTATTATGAGCGGACTCCCTTACCGACGTTGCCGGGTTGGTTCCTGTTCCATCTTCCGGCCGCTTGGCATGCATTCGAAACTCTCGCGACACTTGTCATCCAGTGCGTCATCCCCTTTTTCATCTTGGGGTCGCCGTTTTGGCGCCGGATGGCGTTTCTGCCGCTCGCGGTCCTTCAAGCGATGATCGCGCTCTCGGCCAATTTTGGATTCTTTAATTATTTGTCCGCCTTCGTGCTGGTGATGCTTCTCGACGACGAATTCTTTGTGTTCTGGATTCCGAAATTAAGAGGCAAGATTCGCGAATCAATGCCTCTCGCGCGGAAGGAAATCCGATGGGGAGGATCCCTTTTGATAGTCCTTTGGTCTTTTCTCACGTGGACGGGTTATGTGGAGATCAGCCGCAACCTTTGGACCGGTCGTGGCGGATCCCCCTTGTTTTGCCGGATGGCGGACGGCATCTTGGCGGTCTCAAAGCCGATTAAGTATTTGACCGCTCCCTTCCATCCGGTTCACAGCAATGTTCTCTTTACGGTGACTCAATCGGCCCGCTATGAGATGGAAATTGAAGGAAGCGAGGAAGGGATTGATTGGCGGCCATACGAATTTGCCTCCAAGCCCGGCAATCCCACACGGCGTCCGCAAAGTTGCGGTCCGCATTTGCCCCGCGTCGAATTCCGCTTATTTTACACGATGCTTCCTGTCGCTCCTCCGAAAGAATTCGAGGAGATGTTGGCAAATCCCGATTATTTCAAGACACTCATGGTCATTTATCCGTTTCTTGAGCCGCTCTTGACCGCCATCTTGCGCGGGTCTCCCATCGTCAATGAACTTTTCGCCGAGAATCCCTTTCCCGATCATCCGCCGACGCACGTCCGGGTCATGGTCTATCGTTATTCCATCGCTTCGATGGAAACTTGGCGCAAGCAAGGAATTTGGTGGGATCGCGAGCTGATCACGCAGTGGGGCCCGATCTTACTTCCCCGGCGGTGATTGCTCGGCAAAGGCTTCTCCGCCGGCGTTCATGTCAATAAGCCAATCTCCCGGAGCCATTTGCGATCTGATTCGTCCGAGGAGATTTTGATTCGGTTCAAAAAAAATCAGACCCCATGTCTCCAATCGCCGATGGGCGCTTTCTTCCGCCGGAAGTCGCCCGAAAAAGAGCGCGAGGTAGGGGGCGTAGCCGTTGGCGAGGTGGCCGTTAATCCAAATTTTGAGTTGGGCGACTTTGGAATTTTCCGCGCGGATTGGAAAGCCCCCACCGTTCTTGATGACCTTTTCAAAGGCCGCGCGATGCGATTGGGCGAAACCCGTTAATGGATTTTCGACTCGCGGATCGGAATGATAAAGCCTCCAGTAAACGGCAAGGATGGCGACGGCGTAGATTGCGCATACAACTGAAATCAGTCTTGCGGCTTGAAAGTGTTTGCTTCCGACGAGAGTTTGCTTGGCCAGCGCCGCCAATCCGATTCCGCCCCAAGTTGCCGCCGGCAACATCATCGGCAACGAGCGCAAACCGTGCGGAATTCCCGTCCGCGTGATCGCCGCGCCGATGGGACCGAACAAAAAGGCCAAAAGCAACGCTCCGGTCAAGGGCATTCGCTTCTTGAAAGCAAAATAGAGTCCCGCCGGAATGAGAGCGGCGTCGCATAGCAAGAGTTGTCCCAGACTGGGAATTGCGTGGCGGGATAATTCATCCCCCCGAACTAAAAGAAACACCGGATTGAAGTGCGCGAGATAATTTCTGATGAATCGCCCGAGGGTTAGAAGCGGCGTCGCGTCTTCGGCGGTCCATATTGCGACGGCGTTCAGGCGCGCGTTGCCTCCGCGAACGAACGTCGCCCACGCGACGGGCGCGGCTTCCATCAAGAATATCAATGCGCCGATTGCAAAAGTCCAAGGTTGCGATCGGATTTGCTTGCGATACAACGCCGCCAAGCCCCCGCCCCACAGCAACGCGAACGGTTGCGCGCCGGAATAAGAATAATAGATGAACCCCAACGCCGCGCCGGCGAGCGGAAATCCCCACCGCCGCGATTTCTCCGCTCCGGCGATTCCGGCCAAGGTCAAAACCATTCCCAGCGGGACAAAAATTCCCTCCAACGCCCAGCGGCTAAAGATGTAATGCCACGGGCAAAGCGCGAGCCACAGCATCGCGGCCAGCGCGTTTTCCGGCGTCCAAATTTGCAAGAGAAGCGCACCCAAGAGCGCGATGGTCAGCGTGCCCGTCGCCGCCGAGGCCATGCGCGTCGAAGCAACCGTGAGGCCGAAGACTTTGACGAAGGGAACGGACGCATATTGATAGATTGCCGAAGTCGTCGTCCCCATGACTTCAATGAGAAACGGCCATTTGCGAAATCGAATCGGCGGCGTGGACCTGTCGGTCTGCGCCGCGCGCGGAAATTCAATCACCCCGCCTTCGGTCGCCAGCGCGAAGGCGTTGTAACCCTTTTCCGCCTCGTCGCGGAAAAGCCCCGCGGGACAATGCTCCAAATCGGCGAACCGCATCGCGCCTCCCAAGAGGACGATGATGAGCCAAGCCGATGTTCGACCCCGACGCGACGAAATGATTGAGGGAGAAGGAACGCTCATCATCCGGCGGTCATTCAATCCGATCCGTTGGGTTCAGGCAAGCGGGATAAATGGATTTCAGAATCGAAATTGAACGACCTTTAAATTAACGAAGGACAACGCGACGTGATATTCACCGGGAGCTAGAGCACGGACGATCGTCTCATAAGCGGCTTCATTCACGACCAACGCCGTAATATTCAACAACTTGAGCTTCTCCTTGGAGAAACCATTGAACAAATCCGCCGCCTGCCGCTTCTTTTCCTGATAATACGGAGTGTTGAGGTAATGCGCCGTCAAGGCGCGATGATGCGTGAGAACGGGGATGAGATATTCCAAGGACTCGTAATCTGGCGGGAGATTGAAGGCATGGAGGGTCAACGTTTCGGGAATCGCGTCGAGCTTTCGCAGAAGCTCGTAATTTTTTCGCGGCGTGGAATAGACGATCTCCTTGCGCGCAAGTTCTCCCCTCAGTCGCCAGAGTTTGAATGGATCGTCGGGAAGATGCGCGGCGAATAGAAGGACCAAAAGAACTTTGAGTATGCGCCGCCGATTTTCCATTCGTGGCGCGAGGACGAGTTGAATCCAACACATTGAAAAGAAAACAAGCGGGATAAAAACGTAGCCGCGATTGAAGTGCATCGGTTGCCAAGGTCGGACGAAAAACAAAATCCGGTCGTGGAAGACCAGAAACGTCGCGCCGATCAGCCAAATCAGAAAAAACCGCGCGGCGGCGTTTCCGCGAATCAACGAGCGACATCGCCGGGAAAGAAAGAAAAACGCCGTCATCACCGAAAACAACCCGTAGGCGGGAAAAACCATGCTGAAAAGCATCGGGTTGCCGAAGTGGTGATTCTGTTCGTCCACGCTCGCGTGTTCGGGAAACCTCGGAAGAAACAGGGCGTAGTAGCCCAAGAAGAGCGCGTTGATCGCCAGCGAGGCAATTATGGGGCGGAGAAGTTTATGGTGGAAGAAAAAGAATTCAATCGCCAAGAATCCCGACGCGATCATGCCCAGTTCCAATCCCGTGAAGGGATGCGCCCACCACGCCAGGAATTGAAAAAACACTCCCCAAGCGAATTTTTCATGCAAGAGGCACAGTGCCGAGGCAAAGAAAAGAACGTGATACATGACTTCGGGCGCGAAGGTCAAATTGCGAAGAAGACTCAAGTGCCAATCGCCGTAGCCTCCTTCCGCCTCCGCGACAAGATCCGAATACAATCCGAGCCACTCGCGCAGGGAGTGGTGAAATTCGGAGGAGGAGACGTTCATCAAATAGCCGGTCAGCAATCGGAAAAATCCGACCCACCAAGCCAACCCACTGCAGGAAATGAGAACGAGGCCGCCGTAACCGGAAAATCTTTTTTCCGGCAACGCCGCGCGAAAAATCCGAACGGCCAAGCCCAGCATCACCGCGCCGAAAACGACGCGGACTCCATAATCAATCGCGGCGAACGAAAGACCGAAAATTTTCCACAGGTATCCGAAAAAAAGGAAGACGAGATGCGAATAGAGACGGGGGCTATCGGGGAGATTGGAATAGGGGGAGGCGTAGAAAAGTCCGTTGCCGTTCTCGAACGTCTCCCGCGCCGAGGCGTAATAGACCACTTGGTCCACTTGGGTGAATCCGAGAAAGACTCGGTCATGGGGCAAAATCATCTGCGCCGAGAGAAGCGCGAGGGAGAACAGAACCGGAAGAATCAAGGCCGCGAGATCCGGCCAGCGCCAATTGACGTGGAAACCGTTAAGGCGGTTCGGAGAAGAGGGGGATGGCTTCGCTTGTTCCCCTCGATGAATCGAGGGGTTAATGAAATCCGAATCGCTCACGCATAAAGCTCAACGGGCTGAAGTTGGTAATCGGGAAAAATGAGGCTGAAGTCGTCGCCGGAGCCGTGACGCCGGAGAACGGGAGCCAACACGTCGCGGTAATTGTTCGTCACCGGAAGATCGCCCGGGCCTTCGAGGAGGTCCTTGCTCAAACCCTTCCAATCGGCGAGGACGCGCCCTCCCTTGACGCCGCCCCCCATGACGAACATCACGCCGCCGCGACCGTGGTCCGTCCCGAACGAGGAATTTTCGTGGACGCGCCGACCGAATTCCGTCATCACGACGACCGTCGTCGTTTCCATCGCGCGCCCCATGTCGCGGTAGAAGGCGTTCAGCCCCTCGGCGAGTTGCGTCATGCGCGGATTCATGATCGTCTCCTGCGTGAAGTGCGAATCCCAGCCGCTGAGGTCAACCGAGACCGCCTCCAAGCCTACGCGCGCCTTGATGAGCCGCGCCGCTTGAAGAAGTCCATCGCCGAAATATCCCTTGGGAAATTTCGCGCCCCGTTCGGGTTGATAAGCTCGTCCGCGCATCGCTTCGATCCGCCGGAGCGCTTCGAGGGTCGCGCGCGCCGACGCGCCGAATTCGCCCGGCTCGGCGGAATAAAGTTTCTCCAATCCGCTGGTCAACGCGGCGGTCTGTTCGCCGGAGCCGAACGAAAACGTGTCGAGATTTTGCAGGACCGTCGCCGACGGCGCGCCGCGCAGACATTCGGGAAACGCCTCGCCGAGCGCGACCGCCGAAAGCGCGCCGGACGCCGGATAGGGACGATAGCGGAGAAACCGACCGAGCCAACCGCCGCCGGCGACACCGCCGTGCTCCATCAAATCCTGCGCCTCAAAATGGGAGCGGGTCGTGTCCTCCGATCCTGCGCCATGAATGATCGTCAGCGCGCCGTCCTTGAACGGCGTTTCCAAATCCTTGAGTTTGGGATTCAAGCCGAACAAGCCGTCGAGCGTGATCGCCTCGCTCTTGGCGACGGCGATGCGGGGACGCGCGTTGTAATAGCCGTCGTCTTCCATCGGAACGACCATGCTCAGTCCGTCGGCGGCGCCGCGCAAAAAAACGACGACGAGCGTCCGAGGATCGTCGCCGTTGCCGTTCAGGAAACCTTGCGCCTTGTCCATGTCAGCACCTCTGAAATCCGGGCGAAGCGAGAATGAGCGCGAGTCCCGACGACGAGGAATGCGCGGCGTCCCTCTCGGTCGGAGTCGGTCGGCGGCCCAAGAGATGCGCCATGAGATTTTCCTCGCCTCCGAAATTTTTCACCAACGCGGCCCGATCAATTTTCGTTCCGGCAATTTTGTTCTCGGTCAGCGCGACGGCGAAGTTCCACCGCCAGAGCAACGTCCCCATCCAGTGCGTCGCCTCGTCCGGATAGCCGTCGGGCGTCGGATACTGAAACGGCGCGTGCCCCATGCGAAGAAGAAAGTCGGTGATACCATCGCCCGCGTCGGTTCGCGCTCCGGTCGCTCGCAACGTCGAAACGATAAAATGAAAGGGGCGTTTGAACTTGGTTCCGCGCGCCCCCTGAAATTCCTCCGTGGAGAAAAGCGCGCGCAAGGTCGCCGGAATGTCTCCCGCGCTGGCGGTGAAGGCATCGGCCACGGCGGAAACCGCGCCCGCCGGTGGATCGTCGGCGATGAATCTTCGGCAAAGCTTGGTCGCCAAATGCCGCGCCGTCGAGGGATGCAGACTCACGACATCCAAAACGCGCTCCAAATCTTCCTTGCCGCCCCCGGCCGGAATTCGACGCCCCAAAACTTCCTTCTCTCCGTCGTCGTGCAGATGAGCTTGAAACTCCACCTTGCCGTTATACATGAACTCCTTCGAGCGCACCGTCCAACCGGTCAGGCAACGGGCGACTTCCATCACGTCGCGCTGGGTGTAGCCGCCGTGAACGCCGAGCGTGTGAAGCTCCATCAATTCGCGGGCGTAATTTTCGTTCGGCTTGTCCTCTCCCTCGGCCTTGCGGTTCACGCGCCCGTCCAAATACCAAAGCATCGCGGGACTGAGCGCCGAGGCGCGGAGCAACTCCGGAAACCGCCCCAGCGCGTTGGCGCGGATCACCTCGCGGTCGTCCGTTGCCTTGAGCCATTTGCAGTCTCCCTTGGAGACGTCAATGTTGAAGTGGTCGGTCCAAAAATGAACCATCGCCTCGTGGAGTTGGCGTTTGCTTAGCGTGGCGCGGAGAACGGCGGCGCGCGTCATTTCGTCGAGCAAAAACTTTTCCTTGTATTCGAACATTTCGCCCTGCGGCGCGGAGAGACTTTCAAAACGCCGGACGCTGTATTCGGCGTCCGAATCGTCTATGGAAAGATGATTGAGTTGTTCTTCAACAAAGGCATTGAACGCCGATGGTTCATCGCTTCCCATTTTCTTGACGCGGGCGTAATCGCCCGGACGCGGACCGAACCCGACCCGATTGAGCGCATGCGCGATCAAATCAATGGACTCGGATTCCGGCGGATTGAACGGACCCTTATCCGGCGCGGGGGGCCAAACGCCGACGAACAGCGCCTTGCGGACTTTTTCCGCCTGATCGCAACCGAGCGTCGCGGTCAGCGCGGCTCCCGCTCCGAGAAATTTGCGCCGCGAAATTTTCACGCCGCCGCCTCGATGCTCGGTTTGGCTTCCTCCGGCTCCGCCTGCTTCCATCCTTGAGCCAGCGACAAAACCGCCGCGCCCAATCCGCTGGCAAGCGACCACAAAAGCAAAAACCAACCGATCAACGGCAGGACGAACACGATCGAAAGCACGATGCCGCCGCGCAGGACGCGACGCCACGGCTGTTGCTCGTCAATCGGCGAAGGCAGACCGCAACCGATGTGTTGCGACAATCCCGCCGAGCCGAGTAGTCCCCCCAAGATGCTCGAAAACAAAATCACCGCGCCGATGAATTTCAACGTCGGATTCGGCGCCTTCGACATCATCGTGATTCCGACGACGACCAGCGGGACCGACACCAGCGCGCCGATCAGCGTGACCTTGATCGGATGGAGGCTGTATTGCAATCGCGCGCGCCCCACCATGCGGGGAAAGACCGCCTGCGAGAGAAGCCAATAGTTGACGATGACGATCACCAAACCAAGGATGATGAAAAGAAATTTGAAGACGTCGGCCATGATCATGGCGGAGGACCCTCCTTCTTTTTTTTGGCGTTGGCCGGGGCTTTGGCCGAGACGGCGCGACGCGGATTGTGGGGTTCATTCTGCGCCCCCGCCCGAAACCAAGTCAACCCTTTGATTTTTCTTCCGGACGCCGGTTCCCTCTTGTTTTCCCGGAAGGGTCAAGAGTAGGCTGTTAATGGAAGAACAAAGCAAAAATTCCTCGGAAGGCGGAACCGAGCCATGATTAAACCCCATTGCCCCGAATGTAAATCCACGGACAAGCCCCATTCCAAAATCACGGGATTGAAGGGCGTCAGAACGCTGATTGTTTATTGTAGCGCGTGCGGGTGCATCTTGGGCGCGGTTCCCTATGTCCCGACGCCGGGATCGGGAGTCGGCTCCGGGGAGTATTCCGCCGCCGATCCGCCCGAATCGCAGACTTCCGCGTAGGTCCTTCCGACGATACCTTTTAATGTATTGAACGTGGGAGGTGCGGTCCCCGCGGCGGCGGCGCCGTGGTCATCCTCGCCCGATGTCGCGGCGCGGAGCGCTCCTCCCACCTTGATTTTGACAGTTGTCGGATGGCCCCCGCTCTTGGACGACGAATCAGTGAAACTTCTGGAGCTGGCGGGCGGAGTCGAACCGCCGACCTACGCATTACGAGTGCGTCGCTCTGCCAACTGAGCTACGCCAGCCCTTGCCCGAAGGATCGCTCTGATCTTACAAGGCTCCGCCTCATATTGCAATGAGCGGTCATCGTATCCCGGCAAGCGATTCAAGCGGCGCGTCACAAATTTCGCCCGCTCTCGCTTGAAAAACAAACCACCGGATCGGGTACGCGCACGACCACGCGCTGGCCTTCCTGATAAAATTGCTCCGGTCCCACTTTGACCCGGACTTCCTCTCCTCCGTCAAGCGCGACGCGGATATGCTGGTGATTGCCGTGATATTGGAGGTCCTTCACCGTTCCGGTGATCGCGCCGTTGGGATCGGTCGCGGGGGAATACGGCTTCAGATGAATGGATTCGGGGCGGAGCATGATTTCCATCGGCCCGACGCGACAGGGATGCGCGACAGGAAGTTGCCCCAGCGCGCAACGGACCGTCACGCCGAGCGATTCGCCGCGCAACAGATTCACCGATCCGACAATCGCCGCCGTGTCGCGGTTTTTGGGGCGCAGGTAAATTTCGCGCGGCGCGGCGTTTTCCAAAATCCTTCCCTCGCGCATGACCGCGACCGTCGCGCCCAGATTCAACGCCTCCTCCTGATCGTGCGTGACGAAAATCGCCGTCGCTTCCGCCGTCCGCAAAATGCGGTGAAGCTCGGCGCGAACTTGCGACCGGAGCGAGGCGTCGAGATTGGAAAAAGGTTCGTCGAGCAAAACGACGTCGGGATCGGGAGCCAGCGCGCGAGCCAATGCGACGCGCTGTTGCTGGCCGCCCGAAAGCTCGTGCGGCATTTTGTTCCCCTGATCTCCCATTCCCACGAGCGCGAGAATTTCCGCGACGCGGTTGCGCCGCTCGCGTCGCGTCATCCCCTTCAACCCGAAAGCGATGTTCCCTCCGACCGACAGATGGGGAAAGAGCGCGTAATCTTGAAACACAAATCCGATGTGGCGATTTTCGGGCGGAACCCAAACGCCGGGACCGACGACGATCCGCTCGCGGATCGAAATCGTTCCCGCGTCGGGCGTCTCGAATCCGGCGATCAAACGCAGAAGCGTCGTCTTGCCGCATCCGCTCGGACCGAGCAACGCCAGCGTCTTGCCGATCTCGACCTCCAGCGAAACCCCGTCCACCGCGACGGTCGAATCGAACCGCTTGCCGACGCCCGAACATTGAATTCCGAACTTACGCATTTTCGCCGCGCCGCTCCTGACGCAAAATCACCGCGATGGACAACGCCGAAACTCCGACCAGCAACAAGGCCGGCGGGGACGCCTGCGAGAACAACCCCTGCGACGAGGTCCACCAAATCTCCCCCACCAGTGTATCAAATCCCGTCGGATGAAGCAGTAGCGTGATCGGCAGTTCCTTGATCGTCGTCAAAAAAACCAGCGCCCCCCCGGCCAGAATCCCCGGCAGAAGAAGCGGAAGCGTGACGGTGAAAAAGACGAACGCGGGAGGATGCCCCAATCCGCGCGCGGCCTCTTCGATTCGCGGATTGAGTTGAAGCAATCCCGTTTTCATCGCGCCGACCGATTGCGGCAGGAACCGCGCGACGTAGGCGAAAATCAGGAGCGGAAGCGTCTGATAGAGCCACGGGATTTTGGAGCCGAAAAAAACAAGCGACAACGCGATCACGATCCCCGGAAGCGCGTTCCCCGCGTAGGTCGAGCGGTCAATCAACGCCGCCAATCGCCCTTTTCGCCGGACCGCGAGCACGACCACCGGCAATCCCGCCGCGACGGCGACCGCCGCCGCCAGAAACGCCGCCAGCACCGAATTGACGATCAACGCCGGTTGAATCGCCAGCGGCTGATGATGCGCCAATCCGACGGCGAGCCACCAAACCAGCGCGAAGATCGGCAAGCCGACCGAGACGAGCAACATCGCCGCGCAAAATCCGACGGCGGGCCATCGCCAGCGTCCGAGATGGACGATCTTCGGCGGTTTTTGCGCCGCGGGGACCGAACGATAAAACCGTCCGCGCCCCTGCGATAGCGTTTCGGCGAAGAGAATCACGACCGTCAACGCGACCAACGCCAGCGCCGTCACCGCCGCGCTCGTGCGATCCACCGAGTATTGGACGTAGATCACCTGCGTGAAGGTCTTGAACTGCATCAGCGCGGGCGCGCCGAAATCCGAAAGCGTGTAAAGCGCGACGAGCAATCCTCCGGCGACCATCGCCGGGCGAAGTTGCGGCAGGATCACGCGCAGAAAAATCTCCCGCCGCGTTCGTCCCAATCCCATCGCCGCCTCTTCCAGCGCGGGATCCATCCGATGAAGCGCGGCGCGAACGCTCAGAACCACAAAAGGATAATTAATCAGCGCGATAACCAGCGCGGTTCCCGGAAATCCGTAGAGGTCCGGCAATTCCTTCACGCCGAGCGGCTCCATCGCCTTGGCCAGCGTCCCATGCGGACCGAGCAGGGCGATGAAGGCGTAGGCCATGATGTAGCTCGGAATCGCCAGCGGCAAAATCGCCGCAACCGACCAAAACCGCCGGAACGGAAGATCGGACCGGACCGTCAGCCACGCGAGCGGCACGCCGATGACGACGCTCAGCGCCGTCGTCGCCGCCATGAGAAGCGCGCTGTTGCCGAAGACCCGCAGGACGCTGGGCCGCCGGAGCAATTCCCACGCCTCGCTTCCCGCTCCGATCGTCCGCCAAATCAAATACGCGACCGGCAGGAGCGCAAAGGCTCCGACCATCCCCGCGCTGGTCAATAGCAACCAAGGCCGGTGTCGCATGTCTTCCGTTTATCGTTTTCTTGCTCTTGGTCTTACTCTTGCTCTTGCTCTTGCTCTACTCCAACACCCCTACGTCGCGTAAAAGTTTCAGCGTCCCCTTCAAATCCGAAATTTTGCTCAGGTCAATGTCCGGGCTTTCGATTTCCTTGAGCGGCTTGACCTTGGGATTGTTCGGAACCCCCGCGATCACCGGATATTCGTTGTCCTCGCCGCCGTCAATGAACCGCTTTTGCGCCTCGGGGGTCAGAAGAAAATCCACGAACTTCTCGGCGGCATCGGCGTGTTTCGACGTCTTCAGCACCCCGACTCCGGCGACGTTAATCATCGAGCCGATGTCCCCCTTCTTCGGGTAATAGTTGCGAACCGGAAAACTCTCCCCCTTCTCCTTGAGGAAATTCAGAAGATAATAATGATTCACAAACGCCACTTGAACTTCTCCCGCTCCGACCGCGGCGACGGCGGCGGAGTTGTTCGGATAAACATGGGGTTTGTTGGCCTGAATTCCCTTGAGCCAGTTCGCCGTAGCTTCGTTCCCCATCTTGACCCGCATGGCCGTCACGAACGCCTGAAAGGAGGCGTTGGTCGGCGCCCAGCCGATCTTCCCCTTCCATTTCGGATCGGTGAATCCGAGAATCGAGGCGGGCAAATCCGATTCCTTGAGTGCGGTGGTGCTGTAGGCGATGACGCGCGCGCGTCCCGACGTTCCGACCCACATCCCTTCGGGCGAACGGAATCGCGGCTCGACCCGCTTGAGAAGCGCGTCGGGCAATTTCTTGAATCGTCCCTCGCCTGCGACGGCTCCGAGCGATCCGGCGTCCTGCGAAAAGAAAATATCCGCCGGGCTGTTGTTCCCTTCTTCCAAGATCGTCGTCGCCAACTCGGTCGTTCCCCCGTAGCGGACGTTGACCTTGATCCCCGTCGCTTTGGTGAATTGATCCATGATCGGTTGGACCAAATCCTTGGTCCGACCGGAATAGATAGTAATCTCCGGATCCACGCCGAACGAAGATGCCGCAAGGGCGCAAAGCGCCAAACTGATAAAACCGAATCGTGCATTCATTTTCTTAGTTTCCTCCCAATTTTTGCCCCGCCAAGAGCGAAAGTGGTTGAATGGTAGAGGGACGGACGGAAAAGATCAAGATAAATTGCGGTTGAGAATTATTCTCAAATTTTTATTGTTGAATCAAGGTCGATTAGGGACCGTTGAAAATCCCTGCCCTTTTCAAAAGTTTGAGGTGCCGAAAGGATATCGAAGCGCAACTTTGGAGTGCGGCGGCTTGCCGCCGCTTTTCCAGCGCGAGCTTGCTCGCGCCCGGATGCCGGTCACGTTTGGGAACTTGATGAAATCGCCCGATAGCTGGAAGGTAGAGCGTGGAAAGGAAGGGCCAAGAAATAAAAGCGCGCATTACCGCTTTTCAAAAGCGCCCACTGCCCGTTGAGTCTTTGTCTTGACACTCTTGAAATTGAACCTCTAAAATCAACCTAGGTTGAGAATCGGCGAATCCCAAGGAGGGTTTTTCCATGCGGTTAATCAGACGATGCGCCCAGCTTGTCGCGGCCACGATCTTAACGACGGCGATGGATCGTCTCGTCGCGGATGACACGGCCGGAGCGCCGACCTTTAGCAAAGAGGTCGTTCGGATTTTCCAAGCGAATTGTCAGAATTGCCACCGAACGGGCGTGCAGTTCACGCCGATGAGCCTGCTGACGTATGAAGAGGCGCGTCCCTATGCCAAGTCCATCAAGAAGGCCGTCGCGGCCCGCACGATGCCGCCGTGGCACGCCGACCCGGCCTACGGCAAATTCCGCAACACCCTGCGCATGAGCGACGCCGACGTCCGGACGATCGTCCAATGGATTGACGCCGGTTGCCCGCAAGGGAATCCGGCCGACCTGCCTCCGGAAAGAACGTGGGACGACAAGGGATGGCAGATCGGCGAGCCTGACGTCGTCATTGACATGGGACAGGATTTTGCGGTTCCCGCCGACGGCGTGGTGCCTTACAAGGTTTTCACCGTCAAGACCGATTTCCCGGAGGACAAGTGGATTTCCGCAATGGAGGCCCGCGCGGGGAACCTTTCCGTGGTTCATCATGCCGTGATTTTGCTCCGCAACCCCAAGGGCGGCCTTGAACTTCCGGACAAGGGGGACATGATGGGCGGCACGTTGCTCGGGGCGCTTTCGCCGGGGAACACCCCCTCGGTTTACCCGGAGGGGGAACAAGGGAAAATTCTGAAGCGCGGCGCGTCCATCGTTTTCCAGATGCACTACACGACCAACGGCACGGCCGCGACCGACCGATCCTACATCGGCCTGAAGTTCCATAAGAAGGCGGTGAAGCAACAGGTCATCACCTCCGGCATCGCCAACGTGCAATTTCAGATACCTCCCTTTGCCGATCATTATGAGGTCGCCTCGTCGCGCACGTTCCAAAAGGACGTGACGATCCACCGCTTCATGCCCCACATGCATTATCGCGGGAAGGACTTCAAATACACGGCCGTCTATCCCGACGGGCGGCAGGAGGTCCTTCTCTCGGTTCCCGATTATGTCTTCGATTGGCAGACCTACTTCGAGTTGGTCGAGCCGCTGAAGCTTCCCGCCGGGAGCCGGATAGATTGCGTCGCCCACTTCGACAACACCGCGGCGATGGCCGAGGGGCGCCGCTATTTCGACGCGAGCAAGCCGGTTCGCTTCGGCGAGCAAAGCTGGGAGGAGATGATGATCGGGTGGCTGGACTACACCGTTGACTCCGAAAACCTTCTCCAATCGGCTCCGGCCGGGACCGTTGCGCAGGATTCCAAGGGGAAACAGGTCTCCCAAAAATGACTCTAACCCTGTAAATCCCGTTCATCCTGTCTCTAGTTCTTCATCCGTCCGATCCGCGCGCATCCGTGTCCAATACTCCCGGATCTGTGGCGTAGGCATCCTGCCTGCAATTTTGAAATTCAGAAAAAGACACGAGGACGCCAACGGCGTTCCGGATCAAGCCCAAGGTCGCCGTGCGAAGCGAGGCTACTCTGGGTCCACGGGAATTCCGTGTCAACCAAGCGGGGGTTGCGGATAAAATCGGATGGGTGAGCGCGTCCGGTCGAAACCGGAAAACTTGAACCGACCTTGCCGCCGTGCAATGATGAAACGCGGTGGAAAGAAGGAAAGGACCGATGAAATTGAAAAATCGTATTGTGACGGATCCCGCCGTTCTTGCGGGTAAACCGGTGATTCGAGGCACGCGGCTCTCCGTGGATTTTGTGATCGGCTTGCTTGGCGATGACTGGACTGAAGCCGAGATTCTTCGGAACTATCCGGGCATTTCCCACGAAGATATCGCCGCCTGTCTCCAATATGCCTCGGAAATCCTTCAAGCCGAGAAAGTTTATCCTCTTCCCGCGCCGTCCGTCTGACTTTGCGATTTCTTGCCGATGAAAACTTTCCCGGAGACGCCGTGGCTGAGTTGCGCGCTCGGGGTCACGAGGTGGCATGGGTTCGGACTGACGCGCCGGGAAGCGACGACCATGTGGTTTTGTCGCGCGCCATGCGGGAAGACCGCGTTTTGCTCACGTTCGACAAGGATTTTGGCGAGATGGCTTGGCGCGCCGGATTGCCCGCCTCTTGCGGAATCGTGCTTTTTCGATTGCGAATGCGCCCCGCCGCGAACTCAGGTCCGATGATCGCGCAAATCATCGAAGGTCGCGAGGATTGGGAGGGACAATTTTCGGTTGTGGAGGTCGGTCGCATCCGTATGCGTCGGCTTCCCGGAGGCGGGAAGTAAAACATGTTTCATCCACTCCCTCACCTCCGCGAAAATGAATGACTTTTACGATTCGCGTCCCCCTTGGCCCGCGTCCCCGTTGGCCAATTTCAAATCCGTCCGATCCGTGTGTCTCCGCGTCCGATTTCTTGATCCCCAATCCCCAATCCACAATCTGCAATTCTCAGGCCGCGCCCTCCTTGTAAATCCCCAACCTTCGTGGTAGCAATGAATCCGATCAGGGATGCAGAATTGGGGGGGGCACCTTCCTTCAAATCTTGGCAAACGGAATTACATCTACGCTAAACGTCCAAAGTCCACCCCCCAGTCCCCCCAGTCCACCAGTCCCTAAGCACTAGGCAACCATGCGACTCACGAAACTTCAAATCCAGAACTTCCGCTCCGTTCGGGACTCTGGCGAGTTCCCGGTTAGGCCGCTGTTTGCGCTGGTCGGAGAGAATAACACGGGCAAGTCCAACCTTCTCCGAGCAGTCGACGGCCTGCTTTCGGGTGGCGCAGGTAGGTTTGGACGCGAGGATTTTAATGACCCTAGTACGCCCATAGTGATCAAAGGGGTGTTCAGCAACCTATCCGAGCCCGAGAGGAATCGTTGGAGACCTTATCTGGTCGGCGACACCCTTTCCCTTGAGAAGCATATATCGCTGATCAAGGACGACCGAACCGGCAAGGACAAACTCGAAGCCGAGTTTCATGGCTACCGAGCGGAGCCGACCCTATGGTGGCTGTCACTAGACAAGATCCAGAGGAAGCATACTGAACGCCCGAAATGGGCCGAGATCGCGAAGGAAAATAATCTTCCCGACTACTTCCTTGAAGATGGCAAATCCACGAAGGTCATCTACGGGAAAGCTCTCGCCAAATACTTACTCGAGAACGCCGTGGAGTATGATGCCCCCGACCTCAGCGCCACGCAAGCCCTTGGGCTACAGAGTAACGTCGTCGCGTCCCTCCCGCGGGTTTACCTTCTCTCTGCGATAACTGACTACTCCGATGAAGTTGACAGGCGCTCCACGTCGTCGACTTTTAGGCGATTGATGGCGGCACTATCCGAACGGATTCTGGAGAAAGATCCGAGATTCGTTGAGATTCAAAGCGCAGTTACAAATCTTCGCGGGCTTCTCAACCCGCTACCCGGGGAGGGCACACCGCGGAGAATCGAGGCCCTTGCAACCGTCGAAGCAAGAATCACGGACCTACTTCGCAGAGTGATGCCGTCGGTCATGGGTGTTTCCCTGGCCGTTGACATCGAGGAGGTCAAAGACATCTTCTCAGCCGGTGTCTCGCTTTCCGTAAATGACGGCGTTACTACTGACGTTCTGGCTAAGGGCCATGGCTTACAGCGGTGCATCGTTTTCACTTTGTTGCAAATGCTGATCCTTAATGAGCGAAACCAGCTGATCGACGCTGAGGCAGAGACCGTGGCCTCTTCAGATCCCATTATCCTTTTAGTGGAAGAACCGGAGCTTTATATTCATCCTCAGCTTTCAAAGCTGTTCTTCGATGTGATGGCATCCTTCGCCGCAACGGATCAAGTCATCTATGCAACGCACTCCCCGCTGTTCGTTGATGCCTATCAAGCCGACCGGGTCGCACTCGTGCATAAGCCCGATCCGGCGATTGGAACCTTGATCCGTAGTTGCGATCAGACAGCTTTCGATGGGCTAGACGATCACAAGCTCTTTCAGGGGTTCACTAAACTGAATCCCTCCATGAACGAACTATTTTTTGCTAAACGCGTCCTTCTAGTCGAAGGACCTGAAGACGCGATCGCAATCACGGAGACGCTAATTGCATTGGGGCGGATCACAACTCGACCGGAAGAGTTGGAGTGGTCGGTAATTCCGTGCGGTGGTAAGCAGTCGATCCCGTTCTTCCAACGCGTGCTCAACGCTTTCTCTATCCCCTACTCAGTACTCCACGACACCGACGTTACGGGAAACATGGCGCCCAACGACAAGGAAAAACACGAAAAACAGAACAAGACCATTGTCTCTCTCGCGCGAGGTAATCCAGTATACAAATACCCCATCAAGCTTGAACATTCACTGGGGTTGTCTACGCACTTCCGTGACCAGTACGCTGCGCACCTTTTCTTCTCGGATCCCGCAAGGATTACACAGGAGGTCAAGGATCTCGTACGCACCACATTCGCGTGACATTACGCGCCTAGATTCCGAATCGGCGGGAGCGCTGAACGGCCTAGAGGTGGTTAGTTCCCTCGGCAATTCGCGCGGCGGCGCCCGGCCTTGCAGGGTTTTTGGTAACTTAGTCGAGCATGTCGCAGGAGAGCAAATATGGCTACGAACGTCACAATCGGTGGATGTCCATTCATCTGCCTACCCTTGGCTCAGGCGGATTTCTCAGACTTGGCGGCGATCTACGTCATCCTGTGCGTGGCTCAAGACGGGTCTTACACGGTTCTCGATGTCGGACAAAGCGGTCAAGTCGGAAGCAGGATTGACGACCACGATCGTGGCGGTTGCTGGGAGCAAAACTGCCCAAATCGGAACATCTGGGTGTGCGTATATCGCATGCCAAGCGTTCAGTATACAAAGCAACAGCGCGAGCAATTAGAGTCGACATTGCGCGCGCGATTAAATCCCAAGTGCGGCAAGCGTTAGCTCACGATGAGGAACGATCACGATCCGGTTTAATGAAAACGCGGGATATTAACGACGCGGGGCAAAGCGGGATGGAGCAATGCGGACAACGCGGGGGCCGAAGCCGGACGTTTACTCCATTTCTAATTCACCCACGCCAAATTCAGCGAACGATTCTCGCCGAAAGCGCGGCGCGATTTCCAGCGTAGGGTTTGTCCGAACAATGCCCAAAAATTAAGGTGGGAGGGGCGCTCCGCGCCGCGACACCCTGTAAAAATGCCCACGGAAATGCCCACGCAACCGTCGCCGCGGGGACTGCGCCTCCCACCTTCAAACCACCCTCAGCTAATTGTCGGACAGACTCTCGCTCGCCCCGTTCCCGCCCGCTTCGGTTCATCCGCGACCTGTCCGTCCGACTCACCCCGGTCAGAGAAACAGACCCGGTTCGACCGCGAAGCGTTCGGCCAGTTTCTTGATGTGGGATTTGCTCAAATCGCGTTTGCCCCGAAGAATCGCGGAACCGAGCGTTCGATTGCCCAAAAGCCTTCCCAAATCCGACGCGCTCATCTCATTTTGCTCCAACAAAAATCGCAGGGCGTCCAGAGGCTTCTTGCCGGCAATATCCAAACAATGATGTTTGTCTTCGTAGGACTCCATGAGTGTCAGCATGATTTCGAGCCGGGCCGTTTGTTCCGGGGGCAAATCCTCCCGCAAAATCAGTTGATCCGCCAATTGTCTCATGCGCGCATAATCCCGTTCGTTGCGCAAGGGCCAAAGATCAGGCGTGGTGGCGGACCTTCGGCTCCGGGTCCCCATGTTGGTTCGGATGGTTGCCGTTGGGCTCATAACTGTTCCCTCCACAATCCCCTGTCGTATTCGGCGTGGGTCAACACCCGAAGAACGTAAACAATTTCACGGTCATAATGAATCGCGGCGATGAGGCGGTAATCATTCCCGGCGACGTTGAAGACAGTGGCCGTCCGACGGCTTGCGACCTTGACCTGATCGGCGCCGGAGAAGGTTTGCCTCACGCGGGTAAAATCGGTCCAACGCGCCTTGCTTGCCACGTCATGCCACTTTTCCAGAGGCGTTTTCGCCTTGGCGTGTCTCAGCCAAAATTCCTTCAACCGTTTGCGGCTGATGACGCGCATGAGGACAATATGTGCTCACAAAGGCCTTCTTGTCAAGACGAGACCTTTCTCGGTAGCTTCTCACATGTCCATCCTGTTTGATACTTCGCGCCCCTTAACGCCCTCTATTGACTCTTAATCCGCATCCCCTCCTCTTTTCCCCTTCGCAAACCTTCCCTGATCGCCGATAATCCCCCCGCGAACCTTCCGGAGGGAATGTATTTCCCTCTCGGCGATCTCCGCGGCTTTGCGTGAGACATCCGTGATCCATACCGCCAGGCTGTTCCTTGTGATCGAAATTGGCTTCGTTTCGTAATTTCTCATCATGTTCATCCTATCCATCCCGCTCCCAAATTGGCTTCGTTTCGCAAAATTTTTTTTCAGGAAATCGCGGACTGGCTCGCCGGGGGCATCATGAACCCGGAACGCTCATGCTTCGGTGTGCCTGTCCCCTATCTCGATATTGGCTTCGTTTCGCAATTTTTTTTTTTCGGCCCCGGGTCAATCGTCGAAGCGGACCCCCTCCCCGACCTCGAAATTCACCCGGGATTGGAGCATTGATGAGTAATTCTGAATTGACGGCAAGCGGCGCGACGACTACAACGGGGGAGCGCGGCGGCCGTGTCCCCAATCATGTCTCCCATTCGCCACATCCCTCAAGCCATGCGACCCCGGCAGTGGTTGAAGAATATTCTGCTTCTGGCCGGGCTTTATTTCCCCGAAAGCCGGAGCAAGGTTCCCCTTCTGCTTCATCCCGAGGCGATCCGGCGCGCGCTGGCAGGATTCGCTCTTTTTTGCGCCCTCTCCAGCGCGGTTTATATTTTGAACGACATCATTGACGCGCCGCGCGACCGGCTTCATCCGAAAAAGAAAAACCGCCCCATCGCCGCCGGACATTTGGGTTTGGGCGTCGCCATTCTGGTCGGCGTCATTCTGGCCGTCGTCGGTTTGACGGGAGCCTGCGCGCTTTCGTTCGCCTTTTTCCTCTGCGCGACGGCTTACCTCGGCATGATGATCGCCTATTCCCTCGCGCTCAAAGAGGTCTTCCTCGTGGACGTGATGATTATCTCGATGGGATTCATCATCCGCGCGGTGTCGGCGGTGATCGTCCTGCGCTCGCCGAATCTACAGGTGGAGTTGACGCCGTGGTTCGTCATCTGCGTTTTGTTTCTCTCCCTCTTTTTGGCCTTCTGCAAACGGCGCGGCGAATTGCTCAAGCTGGAGGAAAATGCCGCAAATCACCGCAAGGTTTTGGAGGAATACTCCCACAATCTTCTCGACGTGGGGATCGGCGTCTGCGCGACGGCGACGATCCTCGCCTACGCCCTTTACGCGACGACCCATCCCCGCCCTTGGATGATGCTGACCACGCTCCCGTTTGTCATTTTCGGCGTCTTCCGCTACATTCATCTCGCCTATTCGCATCACGAAGGGGACGCGCCCGAGGACGTTCTCCTATCCGATTATTCCCTCATGGGTTGCATCGTCCTTTGGGGGATGGCTTTGTTGTTGGTTTTCTATCCGGGGGGATGAGGATTCGGTTGCATCATCGGAACAATGAAAAGAGGCCGCCATGGGCATCCGCGATGTGATCCAAAAGCTCAATGAAATGCAAAGCGACGGCGTCATCGAGCGATACGCATTGGGAGGAGCCGTCGGGGCGACGTTCTATCTCGAACCCGTTTCCACCCTCGATGTTGACGTATTCATTCACTTTCGAGCCGAGGCTGAAAGTCCGCTCGTGAATCTCGAACCGATCTTCGATTATTTGAAAACCAAAGGCGGCGTCATGAAGGACGAATACATAGTGCTCTCAGGTTGGCCCGTGCAGTTTCTCCCGGCGGCGAATCCACTGGAGTTGGAGGCGTTGAAGGAGGCGGTTGAGCGCGACGTCGAGGGAATACCCGCCCAAGTCTTTACCGCCGAGCATTTGGCGGCCATTGCGCTCCGGACCGGACGCGCCAAGGACAAAGCCCGATTGCTTCAATTCATCGAATCCGGGATCTTGGGTTCATTGCGATTTGAGGCTATCATTAAGCGTCATCATTTATCCGTCCTTTGGAATCGGTTTCAAACGCAGTTTTTGGGCGGGTCGTCATGAAGTTCGATCTGAAAAAAGTCCTCGATGGCAAGGCCGTCCTCCGGCGGGAGTTGTCCTCGCTTCCGATTGGGGAGAAGCTTCGGTTGCTTGACGCTCTCCGTGAGCGCGAGATCGAGATACGCGGGGCGACGAAAGCGACGCGCCGGACGTCTCGCCGTGATACCTCGACAAAGACGAAGAAGCCCCTCGGAGCAAAATAATCGGGACCGTTGACTTGTCATCCGCGATGCTTAGATAACGCGCCTGCGCGAAGGAAAGACGGCTATGATTCCGACCCCTTCAACGAGGAAGCATTCATCCATTCCCTCGCGTCGTTCAGCAATTCGATCACCGTTTCATCCGACGTCTGGCTGAATTCCTCATAGTGCGCCCCGACGGCCATGAAGTCCTCCGGCGTTTCGAGGCAAATCAATTCGTCCACTTCGCGTTGAAGGTCCCGAACGGTTTCCGGAGGCGCAACGGGAACGGCGAGAATCAGTTTTTTCACGTTCTTGCGGCGCAAGCCGCGCAACGCCGCCCGCACCGACGCTCCCGTGGCGATGCCGTCGTCCACGAGAATGACCACGGCTCCATCGAGCGGAACCGGCGCGCGGCCTTGGCGGTAGGCGTGTTGCCGCCGCGCAATTTCCGCCAACTCGCGCTGAACGGCGCGATGCAGATACGCCTCGCTCACGCCGCAGGCGTCCATCACCTCTTCATTCAACACCGTCAGGGGATGGTCGCCGTCCACGACCGCGCCGATGGCCAGTTCGGGCTGATCGGGCGCGCCGAGCTTGCGCGCGACGATGATGTCCAGCGGAGCTTTGAGCGCCTTGGCGATTTCATAGGCGGTTTCGACGCCGCCTCGCGGCAGGGCAAGAACGACGGGACGCTCATTTCTGTAGCGCAACAACTCGCGGGCGAGAATTGTTCCGGCTTGTCTGCGATCTTGAAACATGGAAAAACAACCCGATGCGGAGCGCTAGCCTTTATTCCGCGCGAGGTTCGCCCAAATGGCGGAGAAACCAATCCCCTGCCAGACGGACGACCTGATCCAAGCTTCCGGGCTCGGCGAACAAATGGGTCGCGCCCGGGACGATCTTCAGCGACTTCTCGCAATTCATCCGCGCATACGCCCATTCGTTCAAGCGAATGACCTCGTCGTCGTCTCCGCCGACAATAAGCAAGGTCGGCGAACGAACCTCCAAGAGGGCGGATCCGGCAAGATCGGGACGGCCTCCCCGCGAGACGATGGCTCCGATTTCCTGCCCGGCAATCGCGGCGGCGACCAGCGCGGCTCCCGCTCCCGTGCTCGCCCCGAAATATCCGATCGGGAGCGAGCGAATCCCCTCGGCGCGACTTGCCCATCGCGTCGCGTAGAGCAGACGCCGGGCCAGAAACTGAACGTCGAAGACGTTTTCCCGATTCTCCGATTCCTCCTCGGTCAGGAGATCGAACAGGAGCGTGGCGAGTCCCTTTTGCTCCAACTCGCGCGCCACGAACGTATTGCGCGGACTCAATCGGCTACTGCCGCTTCCGTGGGCAAAAATCACGAGACCCGCGGCATCGGCGGGAACATGCAAGGTTCCTTCCAATCGCGCGGCGTCGGCCAGTATCCGGACCGATTTTTCCAATCCCAGTTCTTGTGTTGCGGTTGCCATGATGGACATCCTCCTACTCTCCACTGACAGGCATGGCATAATTCGCGCCAAACGAGACAGGAGCCGTAAATAATGTCAAATCAGCATTCGGTGCAATTTTGGTAGATAAGCCGACCCATCAAGAATGCAACGCTGTTGCAGATGGAGTATTCAGCGGGCGGAAGGAACCAAATACAGATACTATCTCAACTCGCCGCCGGAGCCAGCGCGGGGGAGGAAGGCTCGCGCGGGGCTTCCTTGCGGACTTGTGCCGGATAGGCAATCCGGTGGTGGAACCGCGCCTTGAGGGTCTTGATGAACGATTCGCGGATTTGAAACAAATCGCGCATCGTCAAATCGCACTCGTCGAATTGGCCGTCGTTGAACCGCTCCGAAACCGCCTGCGCCACAACCCGGCGCAAGTCGTTCTCATTGACCTGCGGTTGCGTGAAAACCGACGTGGCGATCGCCTCGGTGGAATCGGCCAGCAACACAATCGCCGCCTCGATGGTTTGCGGTTTCGGTCCGGGATAGCGGAAATCCTCCTCCCGCACGACGTCGGTTCGTTCCGTTTCCTCGTAGCGTTGCAGGGCTTCGGAATAGAAATAACGGATGAGGCCGGTTCCGTGGTGTTGGGGAATGAAGTCAATTACCTTGTCCGGCAGACCGAATTTCTTGGCCATTTCCATCCCCTCCTTGACGTGGTTCTTGATGATGAGGGTGCTCATGTAAGGGGAAAGGCGGGAGTGGGATTTCTTGTCGTCGAACGTCACCTGATTTTCGGAGAAATACTTCGGCTTGAGCATTTTACCGACGTCGTGGAAATAGGCTCCGGCGCGCACGAGCAGGAAATTCGCCCCGATGGACTCGGCGGCGGATTCCGCCAGTTTGGTCACGTTCAAGACGTGCTGATAAGTTCCGGGAGCTTTCTCCTCCAACATGCGCATCAACGGGTGCTGGGGCCCGGTGATTTCCAAAAGCCGAATGTCGGTGACGACGCCGAAGGCTCGCTCGAAGATGACCATGAGGGGCAATGTCGCCGCGGCGCAAGTCAACCCGTTGACGAAAGCCCAAAAAACCAAGGGCGGATCGGGCTTGGCGGGAATCCGGAAGAGCGCCAAGATGCAGACCGTCGCCACGTTGACGACGCCGACGCGCATTCCCGCCGTCATGACGTCCTTGCGTTCGCGGATGGATTGGAGCGAGACGACGGCCATGAACCCGCCGAACATCGAAAAAACTTGAAAATCCAGATTTTGCCCCGTCGCCAAGCCGTATAAAACCCCGCAAAGCAGAACAAGAATGAATCCGACTTGCGGTCCAATCATGATCGCCGACAACATGCCGACGAGCGAAGTCGGAAAGAAAACCCATTGAAACTGCGGAAGGACGTCCAGAAGGTCGGTCAATCTGCCGATCCCCATCACGAGAAGAATGGGAAGGGCCATCATCGTGACGTTGCCCGCGGTGAAGGCGACCGCGCCGCGCATGCGGCTCAAATACAATCCGGCGGCGGCAAAGCAGGTGAACGTCATCAAAAGAACGCCGACGACGCTGGTGAGAAAATTGCGGCGCCGCAGGCTGTTAACGTCCACGAGCGTCGGCAGAAGCGATTCGCCGATCTTGTCCCCCCTGCGCGCGATAATCTCCCCCTTCTCGTAGGTTTTCATCACCGGATTTTTCTCCAGCGCGGCAAGTTGCTCGTTTAACTTGGATTCGCTGGTTTCGCGGTCGTATTCCAGATTGGGGGTGATGACCTGCATGAGGATTTTGACCGCCAACTCTGCCTCGGGCCGCTGGGCGCCGGAGGGATAAAACTCGCGCAGTTCGGTTTCGCTCAAGTGGCGCCGCGCGTCGGTCGGCCAACCGAGCGGCTCTTCATCTTGAAATCGGCTCAGGAATTCCGCGGGAACCCCGCGAAGATTGATGCGAGCCACGCTCCGGTGCGCGTTGAACAACCCCTTGTCGTTCACGATCAGTTTGGATCCGAGCGTGCGGTTGGCGGCGGTCACCAAATGATCGCGCATCTGCCGGAGATTGATGTCCTTGAACAACGCCTCAAGGTCCTCGTTCTTGAGGCGAATTTCCGCCTTGCGGTAAAGCTCGTCGCTGATTTTCTGAACGTCGGATCCGGTCTCCGGGTGATACGCCAGCAGAACCTCGAATCCTTGCCGAAGACGCTCGACGGCGCGACTTCTCACCGCGGGCAAATACGCCCACGTTCGCGCGTAATGTTGCCGGAGATTTTCCCGCGCCGTCTGATTGGCGTCCACGTCCACGACTTCGAGATTATCCGGAGCGCGGACTTCGGCGGGGAGAGGTTTGCCCGGCGCGAGCGGAATCAGACGGGGCAACGGGGTCAGGAAAAAGACCGTGAGAACGTAGGTGGCGACGATCGCGCCCCATGTCTTCCATTTGGCCTTGGCCTGCGCGATACTGCCGGACCTCGGACGGTCGCCGTACTCCGGAGCGCGCGAACTTCCCGCTTGGGGATGATGGGGAGGATTGCTTTTTCCCATATTACGGCTGATCCGTCGGGTTGCCGCTACCTTTCATGCGGGCGATGTTGCGAATCGCTCCTGCCTTTGGATTCGTAAGCCTGAATAATCTTTTGCACCAATTCGTGCCGCACGACGTCCTTGCGGGTGAAATGGACAAACTCGATTTCAGGAACGTCGGCCAAAATTTCCTGAACGTGGATCAACCCCGACGGGCGCGTGCGCGGCAGATCCACCTGCGTGACGTCGCCGGTGATGACCAATTTGCTCTCGAATCCCATCCGCGTCAGGAACATTTTCATTTGCTCGATGGAGGTGTTTTGCGCCTCGTCCAAAATGACGAAGCTGTTGTTCAGCGTCCGTCCCCGCATGTAGGCCAGCGGCGCGATCTCGATGACGCCATTATCCACGAACTCCCGGATTTTTTCCGCTTCCATCATTTCGTAAAGCGCGTCGTAGAGGGGACGAACGTAGGGATCGAATTTCTGCGAAATGTCGCCGGGCAGATAACCAAGGCTCTCTCCGGCTTCGACGACGGGCCGGACCAAAATGATCCGCGTCGCCTTACCTTCAGTCAGACATGAGACGGCCATCGCCATCGCCAGATAGGTTTTTCCCGTTCCTGCGGGTCCGATGCAAAAGACAATGTCCTTGTTTCGGATCGAAGCGACGTAATGCTTTTGCGCGGCGGTCAGCGGCGTCAGGCGTGTCTTGGGGTTGGGGAGAGGAATTGTCTCCAACAAAAGCTCCGGCGACATCCCTTCTTCGGCGCTCTCAATCGGGGCGAGGGCGTGATGTAGCTGGCGGTCGGTCAGTTGGGTGGGATGCGAGCGGGAAACGGTCAGCAGATCGCTGATCACGCGATAGGCGGTTTCAACTTCCTCGCTCGTTCCGCTCAGGCGGATTTCATTTCCGCGCGGAATGATCTTGGCCTTGAGTCGTCCTTGAATTTTGCGCAGACGACGATCCTGATCGCCGCAAAAAGCCAAAACCTCGTCGCGGTCCAGCGTGATGACCTTCTGAATTTTGGGAATGAGACTGATAAGGCAAACTCCCGGTTTTGGGTCTCCGGTTGAATTTTCACGGCCTAGGCGACTGGAGTTAAAATTGTTTCGCCCAACCTCGCAACGCCAAGCATATCAATCCGATGCCGACTACATCAATAGAGAACGAAGTTGATGCCCTCGCAACGTAAAAATATCCGATTATTGGATGCTCGCTCACGCTCGTGGCTCGGACGGAACAAAACCTGCAAATCGGCAGGCAAGATGCCTGCCCCGCATTTAATTGGAGAAAGAGTAGGAGGCTGAGAATGAGAAGGATATGAATATAATGAGAGAGAGATAGAGAGAGGCGAGGGACGCGTCCGGCAGAAGGAAATGGACGAAAGAGGAGGGTGCCCTGATTTGGCACGGCCACCCTCAGCGGTGCCCCCGCGCGCGTGTGCCGCGAATCGAACGGATTCCAGCTTACGGGTCTGTCCAGCGAATACATGTTCGACCTCTTCAAACCCCCATACGGCAGTCTCTGAATTTCCCAAAATGAAAACTGCGCTAATCGCATTTCGCTTCCACGGACGCGATTTTTCGGGTAGGCTCTCCACTCCGATCCCCATCGCAATCGGCTGGTTTTGGGTCAGATTCGTGGATGAAAATCGCGCCCCTACAAAATTCGTTCCGGCGGTTTGAGTCGTCGCGGAGTTTCCATCTTATCCTTTACGGTTTGATCCTCGCGGCGTTGACTTATCGTCTCATCGCCTGTTTTCTGATCCCCGCCGAAACGTCGGACGTTTTCCGCAACCTCGGCTACGGCATTCATGCCTTCGACGACAACTTTTCGCTCTACCGCACCCGCGCCGAAAATTTCTTTCCGGAGCTTTGGTGCCACATCTGGCGTCATCTCCGGTTCTTTTATCCGCCGGTCACGCTGGTTTTCTTTTATCTTTTTTATCCACTGGGCTTGGGGATTTTCTGGGCGAAGCTCGCGTTGACGATGATGGAGTTGCTCTGCGCGTGGCTTTTCAAGAAGCATGTTTCCCTTCTCGCGGCGACGCTTTATTTTTGCGCTCCCGTTTCCCTCTGGTATTCTTCGCGCGAGGGACAATTCGAGGCCCTTCAAACGCTCTTCATTATTCTGGCCTGTCTTTCCGTTCACAAAAAGAAGTGGTTGCTCGCGGGATTCTTCTTCGCCTTCTCGATCCAGGTCAAACACTTTGGCGTCCTATTGTTTCCGTGGATTGCCCACGAAATCTGGCGCGCCGAACCGAGGGATCAACTTCGCCGGCGCTTAAAGGAATCGGTCTTGGGCGCGATCTTGGGATTCCTCCCTTTCTCGGGTTATTACGTTCAGGAGCCGAGATTATTTTTCATCGCGGCGCAAGGAAACGATATGAAATCGGGATTCAATCCTTACGCTTGGAATCCCTTCAACGCCGCGAATTTCGGTTGGATGCCCCATTGGATGGTCATTTGGAACGCGGTTTTCGCCGGAGCGATTCTGATCGTTCTTCTGGCGGCGGCGATTCGCGCCCCACGCAACGGCGACTCGCGTTTTGCGCTCCTGCCGCTTGCGCTGTTCTGGTTGCTCATCAAATCCATGGGTTGGGTCCAATTTTGGTATCTGATTTTCGCCCCCGCCTTTTGTTTCTGCTTCCCAAACCGCAAAAGACTCATCTACATTCTTCTCGTCCTGCATTTTTTTCTTGAAGCCCGGAGCATCACGATGATCTTGGACGATCCCGCCGGACCCCGGACCGTTGGTCTGGTTCATGAGCAAATGCTTCAATGCATGTTTCGCGGTCCCCGCCGCTACATTCCCGATCAACCACGATGACCCAAATCGAACGCAAAGCAAGGTTCGACCCAACCGTTCTTTTCATGCTACCCTGTGGAAGGACCAAACCATTTTTTCTTCATCCGATTCAAGTAAACGGACGCCGAAAAGAAAATTCCCGACGAACCATCATCATGCGCCAAATTTCCGAGCATAACGCAATCTTCTTCCAACCACCCGGTTTGGCGCCCCGAATCGCCGGATGGATTGTCCTCGTTCTCATTTCCGCTTCCTGCAAACCGGGCGAAAAATTAAAGGCGCTTAAGGTCGGCGAATCGCAGGCCGCCGAGCAACAAAACTTGCGAACGACCGACGTTCAATCCGGCGATTTCCGAATCACCGTCTCGGCGACGGGCAAGGTCGTGCCGATCACGCAAGTCGAGGTTTTGTCCAAGGCCAGCGGCGAGGTCATCGAACTCCCCCACGAAACCGGCGACCGCGTCAAGAAGGGGGAACTTCTGGCGCGCGTGGACCCGATTGACGAACAACGCAACGTCAAGAAGAGCGAGGCCGCGCTCGATTCGGCCAAAGCCAAACTAGAAAAAGCCAAAAGCGAGCTTGAACTCGCCCGATCCAACTGCAAGAAATCTCTCACCGAATCCGAAGCTTCGGTCCAAATGGCGGAAACCAAAGTCGCCGAGACCGAAGCCAAATATCAGCGTCAAGCGCAACTCTTTCAGCGCAATCTGGTCCCGAAGGAGGATTTGGACACCGCCCTTTCGGTCAAGGAGCAGGCGCGCACCGATAAGACCCGCGCGATCGCCACCCGCGAGGACATGAAGAACCTCCAGTTTCAAGTGGCTTCCCGCGAACAGGACATCAAACTCGCCGAGGTGGACGTCGCCAACGCGCAAATCGCCCTCGACGACGCGCGCAAGCGTCTGGCCGACACGCAAGTTCTCGCTCCGATGGACGGCGTCGTCACCGAGCGGCAACTGGTTTTGGGTCAAGTCATTTCCTCGCCGATCAGCAACGTCGGCGGCGGAACGAAACTCCTGACCGTCGCCGATCTATCGGTTCTCTACGTCGTGACTTCGGTGGATGAAACCGACATCGGCGGGATCGAAGTCGGCCAAGCCGCCACGATCACCGCCGACTCTTTTCCGGGACAAAAATTCGAGGGGATCATCGCCCACGTCGCCCCTATTGGCGTCGCGGTCAACAGCGTCGTCACGTTCGACGTGAAGGTGGAAGTCAAAGGGGAAGGGTTGAACAAACTCCGCCCGGGAATGACCGCCGACGTGACCATCATCTTGAAGGAATCCAAGGACACTTTCTGGGCGCAAAGCGAGGCGATTCAGAAGGACGGCGACGCCTCGTTCGTCGAAGTCTTGAATTCCCCTGACGCGCCGCGCAAGGTTCCCGTCGAAATCGGCCTGTCCGACGGCCTGCGCACCCAAATCGTCAAAGGGGTCGAAGCTGGCCAGAAGTTGGTTCTTCGTGAAAAGGAAGGTCTCAGCGCATGGGAACGGGGGGAAGGGGTCTATCGCCCGATGAAAAGTGAAATGCGCAATCCGTTCATGAAGAAGAAGAAATCCGAGGGTAAGTAACCTTCTCTTTCTTGTTCATCCTGTCGAAAAAGTCCGTTCTGCTTGTGTTGGATGGACATAAACAAGGATGAATGCGCTGAATTGCCATAAAGTGGGAAGGGATCTACGAGCGGATGGTCTATTCTTACCGCGATCTTGGCGTGGCGGATGGGAAGCATAATCCCTTGTGAGGGGGTGAGAGGAAGGCAAATTCCGGTGACTTTTTTTACCAGAGCGCGGGTCCCGCCATAATCTCTTTAATTCTCGCCATAACACCCTCCGCCTTCTCTCTGTCCAACATCTTCAGCTTCTCGGCGGTATCCATGACGTAACTCCTCGCAACGCCTCGCGTGTTGACAACGGCGTCCATCAGCTTGCGTGCCGGTTCGACCCGCTTGGTGGATGAGTAAAGCTCCATGAGTTGCGGCGCCAACGCAACGTCCACTCGAGTTGGAGGACGCGCGACGGTTTCCTTCTCCAAGAGCGCGATCGCCTCGTCGGTCCGTCCCAAATTTTGCAGACATTTAGCTTTTCCCGATAAGGCCGAACCACCCGATCCATATCGTCCGATAAAACGGTCGTAGTGCATCATCGCCGTCTGGTAATCCCTTCTCGCCAGAGCAAGATCGGCGCGGATAAGGATGACGCCCCCTTGCCAGTCATCTACTTTCTCGGCGAGTTTGACTTGCTCCTCGGCCTTGTCCAAGTCGCCCATTTGCAAGTAGTATCGAGCGACCGTCGTGTAATAAACGGCAACATCCAATTCCTTACGGTCGGTCAAATCGGGCTTGCTTAATATGGTGCGCGCGGCGTCGTATTTTTTGGCTACCACTTCGACGTAGGCCATCTCCAATTGACCGCCGGAACTGTTGAATTTATAGGCATTTGCGGCGGCCTGCCGTGCGGCGTCGTAGTCTTTCAACCAGTCGCGAAGATATTGAATCAATTCGTATTGAAAGTAGCCGTTGCCGGGCAATGCCTTGACGGCTGATTCGAACGTTCTGCGAATGGCTGGGTCAGTCCACTCGCCCATTTGACATTTCACCCATGCCCGTTCATTCGCCAAGTCAAAGCGTCGAGGATAAGCCGCCACCGCCGCGTCATATTGCCGCAACGCCTCGGCTCGATATCCATAACGTTTGCACAGCCTTGCCGTCTCCGTAAACCGTTCGGGGGAGAATGGATCGACACGGTTGTAGAAAGTCAGAAAACTTTTGGCGACATCGGTTTTACCCTCGTAAAAGTTGACTGCGGCGATACGGAGAAACGCGCGCGAATCCAAAGGAAAATCCTCTTGGACGGACCGGGCGGCCTCGACGTGCATCTTTCGGGCTTCTGGA
This sequence comes from uncultured Candidatus Sumerlaeota bacterium, assembly GCA_964598765.1. Classification (GTDB taxonomy): domain Bacteria; phylum Sumerlaeota; class Sumerlaeia; order MVZB01; family JAJFLK01; genus CAZRCZ01. The sequence continues at coordinate 94,304 of CAZRCZ010000020.1, forward strand.
CTCGCCTCGGAGTAGCTGTTCATCCAATCCGCCAAGCTGATCATCGCTTCGGCGTTATCCGGGGCCATCTGTTCGATCGCTTGCGCAGTATTCCGAAAGCTCTTGTAATCGCCAAACCAATTGGCCAGAAAATCAGCCAGCGTCAGGGGCCCCAGCATGTCCTGTCTCCGCGCAAACTGTAGCCGTTCAGCGGGAGTGAACTCAAATCCCTTGAAGCCAGAGAGAGGACGATCCGCATCAGGATCGTCCAGAACCTTTTGGCCCTCCTCGTGAGTGATTCGGACGAGACTGTAAACGGGGTGATTAACGGTCTCGGGAAGGTCCAATTTCGCCAGACTATTCTGGATTTCGGCTCGAATTTGATAAAAATCGTTCCCTTGGGTCGCTAGTTCCAATTTCCCAGCGTTCAATGAAGGAACTGCATCGTTCAATCGTCTCATGAAGGGGACCAATCCCGGTTTGCTCTTCAGGATTGTGATTAAGGCGGCAATTTCTTGGGAAAGGGTAGTCCGACTTCCCGTAATCGCGGCCCTTTGTTTGCAGAGAAAACTGTTTTCCCCTGAGGACAAGTATTTCTTGAATGTGTCGTCGCGAACAGAAGCCATCGCAAAGAAGTCGTGGTCCCGAGTCAGCGGGAGCCTCTTCTTGAAATATGGACGATAAGAGCTGGAACCAATGTTCCAAGTTTGGCGTGCTTCCAGTCTCAATACCATCCAATCGGGCAAATCCTCCACCTGCGCGTCACTTCCGAGGGTATCGAATAGGCCGAAAACCGCGCCGACATATCCGGCCAGATGCGGTTCCGAGGCGGTCCGGTCCTCGCCGGTTAATGCAGCCTTCCTTTCTTCCAAGAGATGTTCAAGCGAATTACAAGAATAAAGCCAGTTGAGCTGGGTCAAGATCGGCTTGGGATCCATGATGGCGGCAAGTTGCGCCAGAGCGTAAGCCCGGAGACCATAATCAATCTGATAGACATTGCTCCAAGCGTATTCGAGCATCATCCAGTTCAGTTCGTTAATGCCATACGACGCCGCTTGTAGCGGAAGCGAGTTTTTGGGAAAGAGAGGAGCCAGTTGCAATGCCCTGTCAATCCCGTCCATGACCGTCCAGCTATCGGTGGTCGCCAGCAATTCGGCGACGCCGTCCATTTCCTTTTTCAAATCCAGCTCGCCATGCGCATCTGCCGGACGCCATCGGGCGACACCGAATTCGATCAACTTCTCAACCGCCTTTTGAATCCCCTCACGCTGGATCCCGGAGGAATCTTCAAACCCTTGCGCAGTCCCTCTCCTCTCCTTGAATGGGCGTGATCCATCGAAAAGAAGTTTATCTTGCTCTTTTGAGGGGTGATCTCGGTCAAGCAAATAGATGGATAAATGAAGCGACTCACCTGCTTTCGGTGAAGCAACCCCTTCATCGAATCGTCCCAGAATGAGGAATCGAGCTTCCCTCGCCGCCGGATCGGACAAGGCTTGATTCCGCCATTGATCGAAGGTTTGCAACGTGGATTCTCCGGATTCGAGAACCTCACCCAGTCCGTAATGAATCGGCGGGCGAAATCCGATCAAACGGCCGTTTGTCCAAAGAGCTATAATCGCCGATCCTAGAAGATGCGAACCGTAAGTGCAGTTAATGCCGATTCCGTTTCGCGTCGCATCTTGAAAGGGATAGCAGTAAAGCTTGGGAGAACCATCTTCGGCGGTCTCTTTCTCCAAGAGGGGACGGTATCGCTCTCGCCAGCCCATTGCGGCCGGAATACGATTGGGAGAAACATTCAGTGGCGCCTTTTGCGCCGGATTCGGATTGAACGACCCGTCCGGAAGCGATCGGTCGGTGGTATTGTAGCCAAGCTCGCCGTTGGGAAGATGCCTCGTCGCTACCGTCGCGACATTCTGCGGTTTGCTCTTTTGATCCTCCGGAGGTTCAGAGCCGATTCGCTGGGAATCGAGTATCCCTACTGACGCGATTAGAAGGGTTAGAAACTTAATGCGACCGCTCAAGAGATCCCTCCAATTGCCGAATAAGAATCAACGATTGGGATTAATTCTAATCCTTGAAAACGACGTTCTCGCCCAACTCCGACCGCCCGATCCGCGTCCGATTGGCGGGAACCGACGGGTCTTCAAAGCCGAACGACAACCCGACCAAGATGCGGATTTCCTCGCCGACGCCGAATTCGCGGCGGACCAGATCAGGGTAATACCGGAGGCTCCCCTGCGGGCAACAACCGATCCCGTGCGCGGTCATGGCGAGCATGAGCGTCTGAAGATAAATGCCGACGTCGAGCGCGACCGGCTCGCGGAAAATTTTGTGCATCCCGATAAACGCGGCGTGCGGCGCGTCGAACAACTCGAAATTCCGCAACATCGCCCTCATGCGCCCCTGCGGATCGTCCCGCGCGATCCCCATTTCGCTGTAAAGTGCGACGGCGCAATCCACCTGATGGGCGCGATACGGTTGCTCGAACTTCGCCGGATAATCGTAATCGGGATTTGGCGGAATCCCCTTCTTGACTCCTTCGATCATGGCGTCGCGGAGACGGTCGCGCGTTGCGCCCGACGCGACAAAGACGCGCCACGGCTGGATGTTGCAGTTGGAAGGGGCGCGCTGGGCCAATTCAAAAACCTTGCGCAAGACTTCCGGAGGAACCGGCTTGTTCAGGAATCCCCTCACCGACCGCCGGGCGGCGATGGCTTGTTCCAGAGTCATTTCGTCGGTCGGATTGGTCGTTTCTTGCGTTTGAATCATGGGAAATTGATGTTGCCACAATTCGTGTCCCCCTTCCAGCGGTTTTTAAGTGGAGAAAGTTTGGAATTCGCCCGCAAAATGCGCAAAAGACACGAAGATTTTTTCGCGTCGTTTCGCGTGCTTCGCGGGCGATTCGCCAAATAAAAAACCCCCGGCCGGATGGGTTCGGCCGGGGGTTTCGTTCGGGGTTGGGAGGAATTACAATACCGCTAAGGAAGGATTTCCGTTTGGGCGACCCGGAGGGTCGCTCACAAACTCGTCCAGCGGAGCGATTCAGTCGGCCCGACTGAGAATCAGCTCCACTCTGGCCGGAACGCCGTAGGCCAGATTCTGCAATTCGCGCAATTCGAGGCTCACCGCCGTCAGCTCGCCTCCTCCCGCCATGGCGTCGGACGCCGAGGCGAGGATCAAGCCTGACGGGGCGCGAGCCGGAACGGGCTGGGTCGGCGCTTTCAAGCCGTCCAGCGAATTCACGCCCAAGATAAGAGCCAAAATGTCCTCGTTTTTGGCGGGCGTCTTGGGAGGCTCGGCGGCGGCTTGCGCCAGAACCGGAGGCTCCGGAGTTTTCTTGAGATTCAATCCATCCATCGAATTGACGCCGAGGACCAACGCCAAAAGTTCGGGATTTGGAGAGGCGGATTTTGCGATTTCGACGACCGCTGGGACAGCGTTGACCGGTTCAACGCCGTCCTTCAGGTGAAGTCCATTGAGCGAATCCACGCCGAGAATCGCCGCCAGTAGTTCATTCTTAGCCGGCCCAGCCGTGGCCGACGCGACTGATCTTTCGGCGAGAGACGCGGCCTCAACCCCTCCTTTCAGATGAAGCCCGTCGAGCGTGTTCACGCCAAGGACGAGCGCCAGCAATTCGGGATTGTCCGATTTGGCCGGCTGGTTGGGAGTTTGGGCAACGGCTCCGGCTGTGGCGCCGTTGGTCGGTTTGGTTTCGGTGGCAGGCTGGACGGCCGGGGCGGCTCCGGCGGTGGCTTCCTTGGTTCCTTCCTTCGCAATCGCTGGCGCGATGACGGGCGCGACGGCGGGCGAGGCCGTGGACGCCGCGGCTTGGGCGGCCTGAACCCCGACAGGCGCGCCTTGAAGTTTGAGTCCCTCGAGCGAATTGACACCGAGGATGACCGTAAGCAAATCGTTATTGTTGGCTATGGTAATGGACGGCGTCAATGCCTGCTGGGCGACCTTGACCGGTTCAGGGGCGCTCGGCAGTTTCAATCCATCGAGAGAGTTGACGCCAAGAATGATCTTGAGCAGTTCCGGGTTGGACGCGGACGCGCCCGGAGGTCCGGATTCCGCGCGGGCGAGAACACCCGCGAGGAGGAAACAAAGCAAAAAGAGAAGCGGTCTGGGATGGAGGATTCTCCATTTTCGACGAGACATGATGATTCTCCTGCGACGAAAAAAAATTTTAGTCGCCGATGACGGCGCGTCGCCGGAGAACGGCGCGGGACATGCGGGGGATTTTTTCGGAAACGATCTCAGTACAACTTCGGCCCCGACGGACGAGGCCGATTCAAATGCGCGCGACCGTCCTCGGGGCCGCGTTGCTCCAAAGACGAAGTTTTTCCCTTCGGAAAAACGCGCGAATTAACGTGTTGGGCGAGATCGAGACCATACGGAATCCGGACTACATGACCAGCGTCATTGGCCCCGGCAAGGGCCGATCGGAAACATGGGTCCTTCTGGACCCGGAGGAATTTTTAGAGCCATGAGGGGGCGGAAGTCAAGTGTTATTTCATTTTTTCTTCGCCCGTTTGCCGGTCCGGCGTGAGGTTGAAATGAAATTTTGCGAAACAAAGCCAATTTGAACAGGGATGCGCAGGATGAGCAGGATTGAATAATGAAAATTGCGAAACAAAGCCAATTTTGGGTTGTGGCATGACAAATTAACCGCCAAGAGGCCAAGCAGAGAGAGCATCCGCAGATTGTGGAGGATTGGGAATGGCGGTTGGCGGAGGGATGGCATGAGAGAGGATAGCCGAATAGACCTTGCGATGGGATTCCCTTGGAGGTTCTTATTGGCGCTTAAGGGATCGAAAAGGGAGGAATTCTTAGCCGCGAAAGAGCACAATAAGCGCAAAGAAAAATGGGTCTGGATCTGAGAGGATGGAAGAATTGGGAGTGACGGACAGCATGAGTAAACGAGGCTGAAACCGAATTATTTTTGCGGTCAACCTCCCCAGTGGTCCAGTGGTCCTAGCCGCGAACGTGAGCGAGCGTCAAAAACAATCATGACGCGCACTGGGCGCTCCCTGACGGTCGCGGCTCGGATTGATCTCCAAAATTTGAAACGCGACCACAATAAAGATCGCTCCCTTTTTTTATTGAAATCAAAGAAATGAGTTGTTAGTTTCCCATCGGTTTCAAGCATGAAGATGGAGGCGGTGCGATGAAAAAAAAAAGTTCGACGCGATCCTCGGCGCTCTCCCTCACTCTCTAGTAATTATACCTCGATAGCCCTTTCCAAAGGGTGGTTTGTTTCACATTTTTCGAATCCGCGCAATCCGTGGAATCTGTGGCTTCTTCTTTTTGCATTTTTGATTCCGCAATCCTCGATCCACGCTACGGATTTGTGGGACGGTCTTTCCTCCGATGACCTGATGAGCGAAGCGCGCGCCGCGTTTCATCTCGGATTTCTCGATTCGCAATCGCTTCCGACCACCCCGACTCTCACGCTCTCGACCTCGCTCGATCTGGTCAATCGCCTTCTCGCGCGAACCGATCCCTCCGGCGAATTGCTCCGCAAAGCTTACCGCCTCAAGTTCCAAATTTATGACCGTCGCGGCCAGAGCGATCTCTGGCAAACGACCTACAACGCGCTTCCGAGTTCGCTCCCCGACATTTCCTCGACCGACTGGACCCAGCAGAAATTGCTCTGGAGCATCATTCACTCGGCCGAACTTTACGATTGGGGCGGAGTCAAGAGTTCGCTCGCCCATTACAACGCCGCCGGACTGAAAGGGGAAGCCAAGGCCGATTACATCCGCGTCAAATGCCGTTCCGACATTCGCAACGGCGCGGGGGCGCAGGGCTACCTCGATCTGGCGACGGCGATCGCCAACGACGCCTCGTGGGACATCGCCGATCCCTACTTCGATCCCTATTACGGTCAGACCGATTTCAGCCAACTCGACTCGTGGGCGCTGATCCAGCCCCTCCTTCAATTACTCGGATCGAACCCGCAGGATCAAAACATCGGACTGCGGCGCTGGTTCGAGTTCGCCGCGCCGTCGGCCTTGAATCCGCTCGGCTCACTTTTCCCCGACGCTCCGGCTCAGGCGCGCGCCGCGCTGATCGCGGAATTCCGCCAGAAGGCTCTGGCCTTCGCCCCCGATCCCAACACGCCGGTCCCCTCGACCGGCGGTTATCGCGAGCTTCTCGCCAACGCGATCCGGATGGAGAACCTCGCCTACACCGGACGGGCGCACGACATTCTCGTCGCCGAACAAAACCTGACCGCCACGATCTCCGGCATCCCCGATCCGGTTTGGAACGCCTTCCGCGCGGGGTGGAAGATGTTCGGCTGGGGCGGGACGCTGGCCATCGGCAACGCGCTGGACGCTTCGGCGGAGATTCGCGCCGCGACGAACATCCTGCCCCCGTCTCCGTTCCGCGCGTTCGTGCTCGATCTTTTCGGCCTCTTGGAATTGAGCCAGTCCAATCCCGACGGCAACGTCCAATTCGCCCGCGCCTTCCTCATCGCCATTTCCCATCCCCTCATCGTGGATCAGATGATTAAAGGGGTGACGACCAACACGACGGGGCTTCAGGCGCAAGCGGTGCTGGACGTGCTGGCGCAACCCCCCTATCAACCCGACACGCTTCCGCAGACCTTGGGAGCGCGGTCGCTTTTTGGAATTCGTCACGTCGGCAAATTCGCTCCGGCGCAACAGACTGCCGTGCTGGTTCAGGCGATCAAGGACGGAGCGAACGCGCTGGATATTTTGGAGCAGAACATGGACCCCGCCCAAGCGGCGTGGCGCGACACTCTCCGCGATCCGCTCATTCAGACCGTCGGGATCGTGGACGGCCCCAACGCCGCCCAACGCGCCGCTTCCGAATTCACCAAGGCCATCCGGCGCAATTCGGCCTTCGCCGGTTATCTCTCCAATCCGGGGGGACCTTCCAATTCCGTTTCGATCATTCTGTCGGTCGTTTCGGAGTTCGATCTTCTCGCGCAGGAAATCAAGAACGGCGATCCGGCGACGTCGGGGACGTTGTTGCGGTCGCTGGATTCGGCGACGATGGCGTCGGCGCTGGCGTCGCTTCCCGAAAATTTCATTCATCCCTTCCGCGTTCGGGTGGGGCGCGCGATTGTGGACGAATCGGACCGTCGCGCCTTGGACGGGACCGGATGGGTCTCTGCCGACTGGCGGCGCGTGCGCGAGAAGCGGGATGAAATCCTGCTGAATTGGTCCGACCGCGACAGCGAAGCCCGCGCCGAACTGCAAACCCTGACCACGGCGTCCGACGCCGACACGACGACGCGGCTCCGCGCGCAGACGGTCCTCGACGCGCTGGGGCCGATGCAGTCGCCGGCCGCCTACAACTGGGCGCAGGGTTGGCTGACGATCATTGAGAAGGAATACCCGAAACGGACCCATCTCTTTGACCTTCTGGCCGGGCCGCTCTCCCAAGCCGCCGGTCGGAGCGACGTTGCCGCCTACCTTGCCGCGCTTCCCCCATGGGTCAGGTCCCATCATCTCTACAACATCGCCCAAGCGTTCCGGAATATGGGCGATGAGGCCTCGGCCATTGACCGGCTGAATCAAGTTATTTCGATGTCCGACGCCGAACTGGAGGGCGACGAGGTCATTCGCTACGTCGCCGAGAGTCAGCGACTGGGAACGATGTGGAGCCAATCGCTCAAACTCCCGGCGTTGGCTGACCGTCAGGTGGTCTGGCGGACGATGATTGAGTATGCCCGCCAGCGACTCTCGACGATCCGGAGCACGGATGAAAATCGTTTCAATCTTGCGGCATGGGGTTTCACGGCGGCCAATCAGTTGCAGGATGAAGCGGCCAAGGCGGAGTTCAGCGTCTTCCTCCAAAGCGCGCCCAAGACAAGGATGTTCTGAACATGATTTTCTCCGTGTCTTCGCGCCTCGTTGGTGATGTATCATGAATCGGCGACTTCCAGACCATCTGCGCGAACGGGCCAAAGTCTTGGTCCGCGTCTTGGCGGTGTGGAGCGCGCTGGGAGCAGTGGCCATGCTGATTTGGCTCTTCAATCGCAACCCATCGGGCGATTATCTGACGCGGTCGGCCCACGCTCACACCGAACCGTCGCCAACGGGTTCCCCCAGCCCGTCGCCAACGCCCAGCCCCACGCCCAGTCCTTCGCCGTCGTCGAGTCCCTCCCCGACGGCGAGCGACACCTCCACGATCACGCGCACGCCGACGAAGACGAAAACTCCAACGGCGGGTCCCTCCAGCACTCCGGACGGCGGCGGCGGAACCACGGCAACCCCGGCCGGCACGCCCAGCCCCTCCCCGACCGGGAACGTATCGACCCCTTCTCCCACGGCGACCCCTTCCCCCACTCCCAAATGCCCGGACGGAACCGTGAAATGGCTCCTCCACCGAGTGGACGTCTGCCAAGTCAATAGCAATACCTCCGGATGGTTTCTATTTTCATACCCGATGGATTTCACGATCACCAATACCGGGGGGTGCGACAGAATTTTTGGCTGGCAACTGGTGGCGACTTATACGTCAACCGTCGATGTCATTCAGATTTTCTCCGACCGCGAGTCAGACCAGACGGGCGTCATTCCCGCGGGGGGAACCGAGACCGTTCGGGTTTATATCTCGGGGGCGGTCAGTTCGCCGACGCGCGATCAACCCGGATTCGAGGAAGAGGCGTATCTGGAGGTTAATCTCTACTCGCCCGACATTTACACGCCGCCAGTGCTGGATTCCGACAGCGCGACTTTCTTTTTCCACGATTGCAACATCCCCATCCCGAATCCAACGACCACTGCAACCGTAACCCCTCAACCAACGGTCTCACCGACCATAACTCCCACCGCGACTCCGACCGCAACACCGCCCGTTTCTTGCCCGCAACAATCCGTTGATAGCTGGCGGGATCAGCAATGTGGCCCCGTTCGATTTGGCGCGACGGTTCAATACTCATACAAACTCAACTCGGAATACCTGCAGAATTGGTACTTTAAGGAGCGTGTCATACCCGTCCGCGTGGCAGGTAGGAATTGCTCAAATGGCGATGTGACTCAGAATACCAACCCTACGCTTGCGCTCCTAAGTCGAATTTCCGATATCATCTACATCCAAGGTGCACCGTGGTTTCTCGTGCCATGTGAAACCATGCGTAATCAAACTATTTTTTGGGGTCCGACGCCTGAAATCGTCGCCGACGAAACGAATGCCTGCCAATACTTTAACACACAATTGATTGATGTCAGCGGCACCTGTCACGGGGGCGGGACGGTAACCACAAGTGTTACCGGCACATCAACATCATGCACATTTGCTGGACAAACGGACGATGTGTGTGGAGGATTTCCATAGACTGGATCCGTCTATGCTCGCGGATGGCCGGGGAAACGCCAAGTATGAAAGCAATATCAATCGTTAGGAAGTCTCGAAGGATATCCCGTCATACACACACCTTTCATGTGACTCAGCCGTCTATGGAGGAGGATCGCGAGAACACCTTGTCCATCGGAGCGCCATGTCCGATTCACAAAGAGGGAGATATGTGAGAATGAGATTCATCTTACACACGATGCGGAAATTTATTTACTCCGGCGGTATGTTGTTTGCCGTTCTGATTGCTTGTTTGTTGTCGGCACATTCCGAAGCACCCGACGAGCGGAGACCAGACCTCAATTGGGACAAAGTACTCCCCTCTCTCCCAACCGGGGACGCGGGCTTTCATGGCGATTATCTCGCTGATGCGTGGCAAAACATTAACCAAACCCTGATGTCCCGCTCTGTTCTGTATTTGACGGGGGAGTTTCCCGGGGCCGATAGACCATTTACTTACAACTCAACCGTCGGAGATACGCTAACCACCGTGCTAAATGCGTTCGTCGGTAATTATCCCGGCTTGGTCTGGACACAAGATGAAAAGTATGGGACTATCTGGATTCATCCTGCAAGCGTGCGCTACGAGCGCATTCTTTCCCGGCGCCTCCGCGTTGATGAGGATCAGTTTGGCCTTGCTTTACACGCCCAAGTTCTTGCCAGTATAGCGCAAGCGGACACTTCCCTTGGTGATAGCACACTTCGCGGCACAGGCTGGGATAATACATTCAACCCGCCGGTTGATGTCCCGAAAGGAAGCTACACAATACGGGACTTGCTAAACATTTGTTGTAACGCCAGCCCATCTACAACTTTTTACATGATTCAAGACAATACTTCAGGTCGGCCTCGGTCGCTTTCAATCCAAGCCATTCATATTTCCCCTTCTTCCAAGGACCGCCGGAATCCACCTCCGGGCACTGCCCTGTTCGCCAAAACCCAGCTCGGGTGGACAGCGGCCAGTGGGTCGTTGCCCTTCTTCGCCGTCACAAATCTCGCTTCTCCTGATCCCAGCAGGAGGCAGTGCGCGCGACGGCTTATCCAAATTATGTACTTCCCATTCGACGGGTATCCTTCACCCACGATGAATCAACCGGATGACTTATGGGTGTCTCTCGTCCTGAAAAAAGTTGACGGTTCAGAGTAGGGGTACCGCCAGGTGAAT
>CAZRCZ010000021.1:0-99070 GCA_964598765.1 uncultured Candidatus Sumerlaeota bacterium
CCAGCGGTATCCCCCGCACCGGCACGTTCAGGTCCACGAAACTCACCCCGAACGGGCCGACTTTCATGTCCCCCTGAACGAGGATCGGAAGCTCGGCGACTTTGTAATTGCCCGAATTGCCGGAGAAATCCTCTGCGGTCAGAACCACCGTGTAGGGGCCGTTCTTCAACATCGTGGGATCAAACTGGATCGAGCCGGAAACGGGAGTCGAGCCGGAAGCAAGTTCCTTAATGAAGGTTTCGTTGCCATCTTTATCGGGCGGACCCCAAAGTTCGAGCGTCCAATGCTTGAGACACGTCCCGCCGACCGAGCCGGTGACGTCGGTCGGCTTGGTGATGATCGCGGGGCGGTCGTCAATCCCGATCGGAGCGGTGAGCGAGGCGGAGAGAGCCGTCGGAGAATTGGGATTCGACCCGTAAATCGTGTAAGTTTTGGAATCCGACTTGCTGTTTCCGCTTGCGTCAATCGCGGTGACGGAGAAGTGGCGCGTCCCGGGACAAGGCTGGAAGAGCGGCACGTTAATCAGAACCGCGCTTCCCGGATTAAAATGGGGAAGAGAAATCGGCGCGCCGTCGTCGAAGAGCGAGAGAGATTGAACGCTCTGATTATCGGCGGCGGTGATCGTGAGCGTGAAATTGCCCCCGAAATTCTGTCCGAGCGTCGGGTTGTCCGGAGGATCAATCGTAAGGCTGACCATCGGCGGAGCGAGGTCGTCGCCGGGATCGTGGACGGTGAAAATCTGGCTCGCGCGGACGAAATTCGGCGTGGGAACACTGGCGACGATTTCGTAATCGGCCTTTTCGGTCGGGGTGAACCGGATCGAATTCTGCGTTGTATTGATCGCCGGACTAAAAACCTCGTTCGTCGTCATGTTGCGGATCGTCGCCGTGACCGACGCCGGATTCTGATTGGTGACGAAAAAGAACGTCACGGGATTGTTGGTCAAAATCGGATCGGGCGTGTCGCGGAACAGCGAAAGGAACGGACCGGGGGGATTGCCGCAGTTGTTGTCGAAGTAGGCTTGGACAATTTTGAGGGGCGATACGTTCCCTGCTTTGTCCTTCGCTTGGAATCCGACAAGGAAAAACGTTGCGGTGGCCGGGAGGTTGAAATTGTCCGGAACCGCGTAGAATGTGTGATCGGCGCCAGTGAGGCCGTCATCCGGCACCGTGGAAATCTCGGTTTGGGTGACCGTGGGGTAGAAAATGTTTCCGCTGATGGCGACGTTGTAGAACGTCGTCGAGTCGAGGGCTTGGTCGTCCTGAACGTGGACTGGGAAGCCGAAGACGTTATACCGCCCCGGACAACCCGCGACGGCGAAAGGGGCGCTCGCGTACGAGTTGCCGATGGTGACGACCGGGGGCGAGATGTCCCCCTTAATCGGAATGGTTGACCGGAAATCGGCCCGGTTGCCGCTCATGTCCAAGGCGGCGACGTGAACGACGTGGTCTCCGATCCCGCCGATGGTGAACGGAACTACCAGATGACCGCCAACAATCGGGCTCGACGCTCCGACAACATGTCCCTCCAACTCGATCTGCAACGTCGCCGATGTGATTTCCGCGAGGTCGGAACAGGTGACCTCAAGCGTCAAAGACGGAGGCGGAGCATAATTAAAGGGGTCCGCCGTTCCATCGTTGAACAGTTGCGCGCCGTTCAGGAAGACCTTCACGTCCGGCGGAACCGTGTCCCGCACCGTCAGCGTCCGCGTGGCCTGAGCCTGATTTCCCGATGCGTCAATCGCCGCAAGGCGATAGGCAATGTCCCCTGCGGTCTTGGGAAGTCGGGTGATCGTTTGATCGAATGGTTGAATTCCTCCCGACGCGGGCGGCACGGGATAAAGCACGGCTCCCCTTTGATCGCTTGCTCCCTCATAAAGCCTTACCGAAACGATGTCGGGAGTCGTGTCGGTCACTCGGATGTGAAGCGAGGCGGTTCCGCCCAATTCCAAAGGATTGGTCGAGATGGAAAAATCAGCGATGGTCGGAGCGGTCGCGTCGAACGCGCCGTTCACTGTGAGGGTTTGAGACGCCGCCGCCGAATTGCCGGAATAATCCTCCGCCGAGACCCCGATGATCGGATGTCCGGCCGCTGTTGACGTAAATGTCTTCGTCAGATACACCGTCGGATTGGAGGCATTCGGCTCCACTTCAAGATCCACGCCATCGGTCACCAAAACTCCGTTGATCGTCAGTTGCGGCAGGCGATCCGGATCGCGGATATTCACCCCAAAATTGTCGGTGATGGTGGCGCGAATCAACGTCGTTTGCCCCGAATTGATCGTCGCGGGACTGATCTGCAACGCAATGACCGGCGGCTGGTTGTCGGTCAGATCGAGATGTTTCGTCGCCGAGGCTTGATTGTTGTCGAACCGACATTCGGGCAAATTGCCGAGGTCGTTCACGATGGCAACGACCTCGAAATCTCCCGCGTTGGTTGCCGTCATCGTCGTCGTCACGTCCTCATAATCTCCGGTGACGAGGCTCTTGCTTAGTAGAGAGTTTCCAACGTAAATCAGCCCGCCGGAAGCGCCGGTTTTCAAGTCGCGCAGATAGAATCCGACCCTCGGCGCGGGATCCGTCGGCGAGGGCAAAGCTCCGGCATTGCCGACGCGTACGGTGATGGTGAAATTGGGCGGCGCCGATTGCGCAACTCTCACGAGCGACGCGGTCAGATCCAAATCCGAAATCGCCGACCGATTGGGCGGAATGGCGTTGGCGCGGAAATTATTATAGATGTCCCAGTTGTTATCCGCTTTGGCCGGCACCGACCCATTCTCATTGATATTGGTGATGTTGTAGGCGTATTGATTCCAGATTTTCGGCGCGGCGGCCCAGTTGTCGAACATGCCTCCATAAACCGAAATCCCCGCTCCCAGTTGCGATGGCACGACGATCTCCGCGTGCCCATCTCCATCCACGTCGGCCACGACAGGATATTCAATGATCGTGCCGCTTAGACTGGGAAATTTCGCCAGCAAATTACCGGTCGCGCCATCCATAACGCGAAGCCAGTATTCGTCACGATAGATTGCTTCGGCGCGCCCGTCGCCATTGAAATCGAAGGCGGAGCAACCCGTCTCGGCTGAGCTCACGTCATTAGTCCCGATGGCCCACATGCGTCGCAATTCGCGATTGACGACGTGGAAAGCGGTGAAGGATCCGACGTTGGCCATGCCGACATCGGGGATGCCGTCGCCGTCAAAATCGGCGATCACCGGCGGACCGCCGATGCCCGTTCCATCGGCTATTACGGTCAAAGTATCGGCTCCATCGTCAATCGCGGCGGATTGGGGAACTTCCCACTTGACCTTGCCGTCATAACTCATGACCCGGATCCGGCCATTGGAATCCCAGAAGTAAAGATCGGCGACCAACCTTAAAAGCAAAATAAAATCAGGGTTCGGGTTATAGACTACAACGATCTCTGGTTGCGGATCGCTCGGATCAATGTTGGCGACCGCCACGTAACCGTCGGTCAAGGCTTGGTCGGCCGACAAACCGTTGTCCGTCAAATATTGGGGATCCCGCGACCAAAGCACGGTTTTGTCAGGCGTATAGCTGATGGTCCCGTTGCCGTCTTTGGTTGTCACCTTATAGACCGTGTTTCCGGTCACGATCTCCGGCAGGCCGTCCAGATCCACGTCGGCAACAACGGAAACATAGCTGTTGGGAATGCCGGTCTGGTGAGGATCGAGATAATAATGCATTTGCTCGAGGGGCATGCCACCGCGTCCATATCCCCCCACCCACCGGGCGTTGATTGCCGAAATCTGTCCTGAGCCGGGCACGCTGAGATCAAAGACTTGATCCTCAATAATGATTTCCGGATGCCCATCTCCATTCATGTCGGCAATCGAAATGGCGTCCCAGTTGTTGAAGTGCAATTTGGATACGGAACTTGGCGTCGGGCTGTCGATCATTCGATCGAATGTTAATTGCCCTCCAATGAGCATAAACTTAAAGATCCTAAATCCACGATTCTTGGGATCGGTGTCTGTACGCATGCCGACAATCTCAGGGATCCCATCGCCGTCCAAGTCCGCCGCCGCCAATTGCCCTATGTTGGATACCCGTTTATCCGCATCGGCGATGCTCAAGACCGCTTGAAATTGCGCCGGATCGCTTCCATCCCCGCGCACTTTGCTTCGAATAATTCGTATGATGCCGTCGTAGCTGAAATTGGCGGCGTCAAAGCTGGTGAAAACGATTTCGGGAATGCCGTCCCCGTCCATGTCAATCACCAAGGGGGTCATCGTCACTCCGGCGTAGTCGGGAAGAACAGTGTCGTCTTTTTTCCATTGGAGCTTCAATTTGGGATCAAGCGGGCCGGAGAAACCCGCTCCCGCGCAGTTCTTAAGCGTCGTGGCCACGTTGTTGGTTTCGTCGGTTTCCGCAATGACGTTGTCGCTGTCCGCCATCGCGTTGATCACGTTGTCGCGAAATAGAAGCGTTTTGCCTGACGGTATCTCGATCGTGAGTGTCGTGGAGGTTCCCGCCGCCAATCCATTGATGATTCCTTCGGCAAGGACGTTGTCCGCGCCGCTCTTGGTCCCGTTCCATGTCGGGCGGTCCTCGAAGAAAGTCACCTTGAAGGGGGTCGTGACGCTTCCGGCCCCGCGGTTGGTGACCACGGCGGAAAGTGGGCCGGAAAGATTCATCGCTGGAGTATGATCCGGCGATTCGGTTTGGACTAGCTGGGAACGATCAATGTTGGAAATCGTCAGATCAACTCCCGGGGGCAAGGAGGGAGTAGGAATCGGAAGGGGCGTCGGACACGGTCCCGCGCTACTGACAAAAAGGATATCCTTGTCCGTTCCCTTAAGTCCCCCCATCGAATCCTGCGAATCCCAAGCGCAGACCCAATGGCCGTAGCTGTCGGCGACAATTGTCGGGCTCAGATCGTCTCCGGAATTATCTTGAGCTCCTGAGCTGAGGGGGAAGGGAGCGGTCCAAGATCCGCCGTCGTTAGTCGAGCGCGATATCAGAATTTCATAATCGGGCAAGGCCAATCCGCGACCAATGGGAGGATTGAGCGTTTGGTCCGGAGGATAGGCGCTTTGGGTCGAATGCCATACCACGGCCCAGCTCCCATTTCCGTCCGTGGCGATGTCAGGCGCGCCGTCCAGCCCGAGATCGCTGTTGAAGTAAGCGTTCAGGGGGGCCTGTGCGCTCCAAGTGTGGCCGTTATCAGCGGAACTCGAATAATAAATGTCCCCCTGCGTGGAATTGTTGCCGGGTTGAAGGGAGGTCCAAACCACGATCCAATGCCCGTGCCGATCCGTGGCGATATGCGGTTCCAAGTCGTCGATGGCTTGGTCGGTCGCCGCCGCGCTGTTGAGCACGATCGGCGTCGAGGGAAGCCACGTCTGGCCTCCGTCGCTTGAATACTGGGCCAAGATGTCGTAGTCAATCCCGATCGCATTGCCCACGTTGCTGGTTGATGCCCAAACGGCTACCCAATTGTTTCCACCATCGTTGGCCAGCCGCACCTGCGTATCGTAGCCGCCGTCGCTGTTCGCGTTTTGATTAAGCTTTTTGGGACCGCTCCAATCCCACGTAATCCCGCCGTCGGTTGAGGTGTAACGGGAATAAAGAATGTCCCCTTCCGTCCCCAAAGCGTTAGCCAAGCTGTCGAACGATTCCCATGCCGCAATCCAGACTCCGTTTCCATTGGTCACGATCTGCGGATTAAAATTCCCGGGCGAATACGACTGCGCGTTGGTGTTAACAGGGATCGGAGGCGACCAAGACGCCCCTTTGTCGGACGAAACGGAGAACGCGATGTCATAGTCCCCCGTGTCTAAAGGTGGGAACGGATTGGACGTCGTCCAGACGCAAACCCATTTCCCATGGCCGTCGGTGGCGATGGAAGGAGACACATCGTAAGACGCGTTTGGGCTTGGCGAGTCGCTCACCGCCGTCGTGTTGAGGCGCGCGGGAGCCGTCCAATGGGTTCCGTTGTCGTTGGATCGCGCCACAAGTATGTCGTAATCGTACCCTAGGGTCGCCTGTTGGTTGGCCGTGGCAAGGTTCTCGTTGGAATGCCATACGGCAACCCAGTTCCCCATCCCGTCCGTTGCCAATCTCACCTTTTCATCGGCCCCGCTATCGGTGGTGGCGTTGGTGTTCAAAATCCCCGGCGGGCAAACGAAATTCGGCGCGCCTTGGCTTGGCGTGGGGGTGACGGTGGGGGTGGGCGTTGGACTCGGCGTTGGAGTCGGCGTCGGCGAGGCGCAAACGGTCGTGTTGTTGACGAATAAAATATCCTGATCCGAACCGTCCGGAGTTGCGAGAATTTTGGAAGAATCCCACGCCACGACCCAGTGACCCAAACCGTCCGTGGATACTCGCGGTAGTTGTTCCACAAGGCTTCCCGTCTCGCCCTGCGCCAACACACTGACGGGCGCGGGAGGGAACCATGTTTTTCCATCGTCGATGGAATGCGTCCAGAAGACATGGTTGGTCGCCGAGACATGGGCGCCAAGCAGGTCGTTGGACACCCACACAACGCACCAATTTCCGACCCCGTCCGTTGCAAGGTCCGGCGTCACTTCGTCCGTGGCGTCAATCCATCCGTTAGGATTGATCCAAACCGGATCGCTCCACCTCGCGCCGTCGTCCTCGGATCGCGCGCACAGGATGTTGTAATCGGTTCCGATTGTTCCGAAGCTTTCGTTGGATTGCCAAACGGCCAACCAGTGCCCCGCTCCGTCGGTCGCAATTTTCGGTTTGGTGTCGTCCCCCGTATCCCCCGCCGCATTGGTATTGAGAGTCTTGGGAAACGTCCACGTCTCGCCGTCGTCCGAGGAAGTCGAGACCATGATGTCGTAATCGGTCCCATTGACCGATCCTGTGTAATAGGAATCGGACTGCCACACCGCCACCCAATTCCCGAACCCGTCATTGGCCAATTGAACGGAAATGTCCGCATGATCCCCTCCGCCCAAGAGATGATCGGAGAACGCGGTCTGGTTCAGAACTTTGGGGGCGGGCGCGGTCCATGTTTGTCCGCCGTCGGTTGATGCCGAGTAAAAAATATCGAAATCCCCTCCCGTCGAGCCGCCGGCTGTGCTTAGGTTTTGGTTGGATTCCCATGCCACGATCCATTTCCCCGAATTGCGATTGACGCTGATCGTCGGCGCGAAGTCTCCGCCGCTGTCGGTCCCGCCGTTCGTGTTCAGCGCCGCCACCGGACTCCACGTCGTCCCGTTGTCGGTGGATCGGGAAAAATAAATGTCGAAGTCCGACGAATTGTTGTGCGAGGTCCAGACCGTCACCCATGTCCCCAACCCATCGGTGGCAATCTGCGGCGTGAAATCCCCGCCCGTGGAAGCGTTGGAATCGTCCGTCGCCGCGTTGGAATTGAGGACCGCTGGAAAGGTCCACGTCCGCCCGCTATCTGAGGACCGGGAAACGAAAATATCGTAATCTCCTCCCAAATTGGGACCGCCTGTCACCAACGGATTGACGTTGCTGTGCCACACAGCGACCCAATGAACCCCTCCGTCCGTGGCCAGACTCACCGCGCCGTCGGTCGCGAAGCCGTCCAGCGTGGCGTTGAGATTCAGATACGCGGGAGGACAATTGAATTGCAAAGAGGGCGTAGCTGTCGCTGTGGCAGTCGGCGTCCGCGTCGTCGTTCGCGTGGCGGTTCGCGTCGCGGTTGGGGTCGCCGTCCGGGTCGGCGTGGGAGTCAGCGTTGAAAACGCCACGGTCACGGTCGGCGTCGCCGTGGGCGAGGGAGTGGCGGTTCGGATCGGAAGAATCCCAAGCTCCGGCATCGTCGCGCAGGTCAGGGGAACGGCCGGCTGAATCTGTCCCCGGATTTCTCCGTTCGGATTTCCCGAGGAAGAAATCAGCACATAAGCGAGTCCTTGAAGAATTTGCGTTTGTTGTGCCGCATCAACCGCAACCGCTCCAATCTTCACCGGTCCGGCGGGAAGCGAAAAAATCTGCGGCGCGTTTTCTCCCGCCGCCGAGAACCCGTAGATCCCCGCCCCGGTCTCCGAGCTTCCAAGCCCCGTATAATTCACGACATAAGTGAGCGTGTTCCCCACGGAATCCAAAAGGAACAGTCCGCTTCCCGTCGCCGACGAACCGCTCGGCGGCACGACTTGCGTCCCACTGAGCGTCGCCGAAAGCGTCGCCGGTTGAACGATTTGTCCCCGGATTTCTCCATCCGGATAGGCCGAAGTCCGGATGTTCACGTAGGCCAATCCGGCCAAGATCCCGGGCTCCTGCGATTCGTCATAATTCCAAACCCCGGTCTTGGAACCTCCCAAGGCCAACGCGTCCAAAAGCGGACTCTCCAATCCGGGCGAGGCAAATCCGTCAATCTCCGCCGCCGTTTCCGCTCCGGCCAGATCGGGAATCTCAACGTCATATGTGAGAGTATTCGCGACGGTGTCCAACAGGAATAGTCCGGTGCCGACGGCCGTGGAAGCGCTCGGCGCATCTTCTTGCCTTGCCTGAATGGCGGCAACCAGAACCAAACACGTCGATCCGGTCGGAGGAGGTGTGGCCGTTGGCGTCCGGGTAGCCGAGGAGGTCGCCGTGCGCGTCGGACTGGAAGTCGAACTCCGCGTCGCGCTGGGCGTGGCCGTCCAAGTCGCCGAGGCAGTCGCGCTTCGGGTCGGACTCGGCGTGATCGTTCCAGTTCCCGTCACCGTCGCCGTGCGCGTGGAGCTTGGGGTTTGCGAAGCTGTTCGGGTGGGTGACGCCGTCGAGGAGCGCGTCGGGGTCGGTGTGGCTGATCGCGTGGGGGTTGGCGTCAGCGAAGCCGTGCGCGTCGGCGAACCGGTTGCGGTCCGAGTCGAGGATGCGGTGGCCGACCGTGTCGCCGTAAGGCTTGCCGTGCCGGTCGGTGATCCGGTCGCCGTGCGCGTGGAAGTCGGTGTGATTGAAGCCGTTCTAGTGGGAGAGCCACTGGCGGTTCGCGTCGGCGATTGCGTCCCTGATCGAGTCGGCGAAGGGGTTGCCGTCGGCGTGGCCGTTCGCGTGGATGAGCGTGTCGTCGTCACGCTCGCCGTTCTTGTCGGTGAGGGCGTCGAAGATCGGGTCGCCGACGGAGTCGCCGTCCGAGTCTTGGTGGGCGTCACCGTGGAAGTCGGCGTGGCCGTTCCTCCGCCCAAGGCGTCGCAATTGGGAAAAAGAGGGGTCAATTCGTCGCAAGGACCATTGGAAACGGCCGCGGGATCCACGACCGCTGTAGGCGCGATCGAAACAATTCCATCGTCCGCCGTCAGGAAATTCGTCCCCGACGCGCTCGATCCGGTCGCCCAAACTTTCGCATTGGCTTGAACCGTCACGTTCCCTCGACACGATTGAAGCCAATTCATTCCTCCCTTGGCCACGCCGTTCACCGCCGCCGCCGAGGTCGTGACCGTGGGACTGTGATTGGTATCCGCGGTCACCGTGGGACTCTGAACGATGACGTCCCCCGTCGCGTCGAGAATCACCAGTCCCGAAGTGTTGTCTCCTTTGCCGTCGGCTTGAAACGCCCGATCCTTGACCGTGATGCTCCCCCCCATCGAACGAACGTCAATCTCTCCCCCTCGCGACGTCGAGTTGTTAACGATGGTCGCCACCGCGCCGAAGTTGGTGTAATTCAGCGCCGATCCCAGCGCCGTCACGTTGCGCGAAACCGCGATGTTTCCTCCGGCTTGGATGTTCACGTTCCCCACGGCGGCGCTGTCGCGCGAAATTACCGCCAACCCGCTCGTCATGTCATACTTGGTCCCCATCAGCGTCCAATCGTTCAAGACCAGATTCCCCCCGTTGATCGCCACGTTGCCCGCCATGGCCGCCACGTTGATCGTCGGCGGGGCGTTGTTGCCGATCGTGTGATTGGTTCGGTTCATGAGGAGTCCGTTAATCGTGATGTCCCCGCCGCCGCATTGCGCGACGTTGATCGCTCCGCTCCCCGGGTTTTCTCCCCACGTAAACACCCACGCCGAAGGCCCGAAGACGATCGGACCGCACTGGCTCTTGATCGTGATGGCGCCGGAAATCGAGCCTTGCGTGTCGGGCAAACTTTGCTGGACGGATTGCGCGCCGCCGTTGATTGTCACCCCGCCGCTGAATTGCAGGGTGATGTCTCCGGCCTTGAGTCCGGAAGCCAAGGTTTCAATCACGCCGGCCAAATTGCGGTAGAGAGTATTCACGGTGCCCCGCGTTGCCGGTTCAATCACCAGCGTACAGGTGGACCGAATCACGAGGTCCGGCGTCCCGTAATTGCCCGACGAATGGTATTGGGAGGGTTGATAAGCGGAACCGGACGGAACCGAAATCTTCCCCGTCGAAGAAACTCTCAACGGGCGATTCCCCATATCAATAATGATGGACTGTCCGTCGAACGTCGCATACGGCGACAGAACCCCCGCCGTTCCGGCCAAGTTCGCCGCGTCCAGATTGATCGCCGCATTGACCACGAGTTCCGTCCCTTGACAATTGGGGCAAGGTTGAGGCGTGTCCCCTTCCATCAACATCCCCAAGACGACCACCGAATTGGGAATGTCCAAGACATCCCCGGTTCCTTGCGCCAAGGCATCCGCCAGAACTCCCATGCCCGTCACTTGCGCCAAGTTCGGGCCGGGATCCAAGACCGTCGCGCCAAGCGGCGTCTGGCCGCCGTCGTCCAGAGCGTTCATGTTGGCTTCGGCCGCCGCCGACACCCGCTCCCACCGCATTTGGCTCATGTCGTAGCTCGTCATCAGCGCTTCGCGTCCGGCTCGGGTGAGCGAATTCGAGCCGAATCCTTGGGACGGATTCACAAAGATGTCCACGTTCGCCCCGATTAGTTGGTTGGAGCGATACCACTCGGCTCCGTCGGTTTGAATCAGAACCCGAAAAGGGAGAGTCGCGGTCGAAGGAACGTCGTCTTGGCGGTGACTGATTGCAATCTTGAAAACTCCGCGCGTCGCGTCCAGAACCTGAACACCGTCGGGATTAGAGGAGAACAGCGTGTAGGCATAAGAGCCGGTGGTTTTGTCGTAAGGAGCGGGAAAATCCACCGACGCGTCCGCGCTGTGCTCAATGAACCAGAGCGCCGAATTCTTCATCGTTCCGGAACCAAAGAATATGTCTTCGATATTGAGGACGGCGACCCAATGAAGCGGTAGCCCTCCAACCGTCTGCGAAACCGCAGAGGTGAAGCCGCCCCACCTTAAACCCGAAAGTCCGCGCAGAGGGGTTTCGGGGAACCCTACATTGTCAATGTTAAAAGAGAACGACCCGTCCAGTTTCAACATCGGATGGGATTGACCATCGGTGTTGTCGTTCACGCCCGTAGAACTGAAAATTCCGTCGTTGTCGTCCAGCGTGATGTCCGAGGAGGACTCCCAAAATTCCTCGACTCTCACCCGCTGGGCAAATCCCGTTCCACCGTGCATCGCGACCGCGATGCCCAAGGCAAGCGCTATGACGAAACGGTTCACTCGTAACCCGTTCCTTTCCCGATGAGGAGGATACCCTGATCCCGAATTAAGACTAACGAACTTGAAGGCTACACTAACCACCTGTCTTGTCAAGAAAATCTTCTCTTTAGCACGACTTTTCAACTTTTATATTGCAATTGCGGCCCGCGCCGTCTCAAATTGGCGGTCTGGAAATGAGGAGATTGCTCGATGTTCGGGGATTCGGACAAGGTTTACGCCATGCCCCCAGCCTTTGGGATTGGGAAAAGCAGGTTGCCGAGGGTGATCAAAATTCATCGAATACTGGCGCGCGTGATCGCAAGTTGGGCCTTGTTGGCAGTCATGGCGATCCCCGGCGCATTCGCTCAAACGGCAAATTTCACGCTGGTCCCGGCAGGTTACGCCGTTGGTTCGATTCCTCTGCCGCGCGGATTTGGAGATGCCTTGGCCGCCGATCCCTCGAGCGACAACATCATCTACGCCGCCATCGGCGAATTTCAAAACTTGAGCCTTGCCCGGATTGATCTTTCTGTTGGCGCAGTTACGTCCATCGCCGACGGTCCCTTCACTTCCATCAGCGGCTTGGTCGTCCTCTCCGCCACGCAAATCCTGCTCATCGGCTCCGCTCCTTCTGTGACCGTCGCAACCGGCAGGACGATTCTGCTCTTGAGCGACTCCAACCCTCAGAACGGCAATTTCAACGATCCCGGCGAAATTCGCGAACTCATTCCTCCGATGCTTGCCACACCCAACTGGACCGGAAACAAAGTCCGAATCGCTCCAGTCGGGAACCCGTCCGCTATTCCCACCGGCTCCATCCTGATCCAAACCGCCGAGGGAAGCAAAAACTCCAAACTCTTGGTTCTGGAGAATCCCCTGACCGCTCCCGCATTCCACCCCGCCAACGCCCCCTACTTCACCGGATTCGATTACGGATTGGGATTCGATTTCGACAGCCACGGCCGAATCATGCTCGGCGCGGTGGACATATCCGGCGTGATCGGCGGCAAAATTACGGCCCTTGTCAACACCAACGGGAACGAAACCATTGATTCCGGAGAATCCAACAATCTGTTGACTGGCGGACCTTCTTTTTCCGATTTGACGACCGACTCCGTGGATAATCTGTATCTCTCCGTCACCGAAAATAACCCGCTGGGGGCGTTCGGCATTATTCAAACTTGCGCGATTCCGAGTAATCCCCTGACCGGAACCGTGACGCTCGTCTCGTTCGCCCGGACCGACGCCATGAGCATCAGCGCGTTGGCGTTCAACTCCAAAACCCGATCCTTCGCTCCCAACGCCGGTGCCGGCGGAGCGACGCTCGTCATCGGCGCCATCAAGAACGGAGTCTCCAGCGCCATGAATCTGCTAACCCTCAAGCCGCAATGAGGACCATGTGCGCCCGTCTCCCGCGCCGGTCAGCGTGACCTTTCTTGAAAACGCACATGGAGATTGGGTACTGCGAGATCACAACGTCGGAAGTCGAGAAGAAAGATCGAATCGGAGAGAGCGGCGCATGAATCTTTCGTTCAAGGCTTGGCGGGTGCTCAAAAGCGCGATTGAATCGGCGACTCAGTTGGCTGAAGACGTGATGATATTCGTCGCGGCTCAATTTCGGAACTGAACCGGGTCAACCTTGGAAATTCTCGCCTCTTGGAGCCATTTGGCTCTCCATCGCCAAAAGCGCAAAATGAAGAACCGTCCCAAACCGCGAACGTCCACGCACTGGCGGATATCACCGCTACTTTCAGATTCCAAGAAATGGCTTGACCTGCATGGGTTGGAAGTGGACGCTCGAACGCTTCCGATCCCGATCTTGCACTGAAGGAGCCGACATTCATGCCAGAAACTGATTTCATCCCGCCCGAATTTTCGAAGCGGAATCGCATCCAAAGTCGGTTTGCAAGAGCAGGCGTTTGTCTTGCGCTGACGCCGTTCATGGGTTGGTGCGTCTTGGCGCTTTGGTTCGATGGTCCGGCGAACCGCGCGGTCGCGGGAATTCTGGTTGCGATTTTTGCCGCGGCGGTTATGGCGCTCCTTTGGCGGGTGAGACCGTTCGGCCGGTGCGTCGCGTCGCTTGCGGGAGTCATTGTCGCCGTGATGGTCTGGTGGTTTTTGATTCCGCCGAGCAACGATCGCGATTGGCAACCGGAGGTCGCCCAGTTGCCCTCGGCGGAATTCGAGGGCAATCGGGTCACGATCCATAACATCCGCAATTTCGAATACCGAAGCGCGACCGATTTCACCGAACAATGGGAAACCCGGACCTACGATCTGGACCAAATCCGGGGATTCGACATGTTCCTTTCGTATTGGGGACCGAAGCTGATCGCGCACACCATCGCCAGCTGGGAGTTCGCCGACGGGCGTCATCTGGCGATTTCCATCGAGACGCGCAAGGAAAAAGGGGAAGAGTATTCCGCCCTGCGCGGATTCTTCCGGCAATTCGAGCTTTATTACGTCGTCGCGGACGAGCGGGACGTGATCGGTCTTCGCGCCGCGCAACGCGGCGAGAATGTTTTTCTCTATCGCATCCGGAACGCGCCCCAAAACGGCAGGGCGCTTCTCGTCGGATATTTGCAGGAGGTCAACCGGCTGGCGAAGAAACCGAAGTGGTATAACGCGCTGACGAGCAACTGCACGACGACGATCCGCCATCACGTTCAGGAGATCGGCTCGGCGAATCGCTGGCATTGGAAACTTCTCGTCAACGGGCGGCTGGACGAACTTGGCTACGAGCGCGGCTCCATTGACACGAGCTCGCCTTTTGAAGAAATCCGCCGGCGAAGCGAAGTCACGGAGAAGGCCAAGGCCGCGATGGCCGATCCCAATTTTTCGACTGGCTCTACTTGAAATTGTCCGGCGACTTTTCAGGCTCGGCGAAGTTGCCTCCTTTGATCTCGATCGGACCCGGGCTCTCGGCCAGCGCGACGGGCGATTTTCAAAGCATCACCTCCATTCTGGAAGTTGGCGCGGGATACCGGTTTCTCGACATCCCTTGGGGCGATCCGGAAAAACACAAAAGGATCTCCATGGACGTGATCGCCGGGGCGCGCTATTGGCATCTGGATACCTCATTTCACCTGAACGTCACGGTGGGACCGATTTCCAAGCGATTCACCGCCGACGCGACCAAGGATTGGGTTGACCCGTTCATCGGCCTTCGCTCGCAGATTGACCTCTTGGAAAATCTTTTCTTCTACATCCGTGGGGACGTCGGCGGGTTCGACGTGGGTTCCGAACTGACTTGGAAGGCGGAGGCCGGTCTCTGCTACAACGTGACGCCCCGGGCCTCGATGTTTTTGGGCTGGAAGGTTCTCGACGTGGATTACAAGGATGGGGGCTTTGAATACGCCATCCGCCAGAGCGGTCCTCTCTTGGGCTTCGGTTATACCTTCGGCGGTCCGTCGCAGACGAAGTCCGAAAAGAGCGGAGCGTAAAATGTCGAAGGCATTGATCGGGTTTTGCCGGGTATTGTTGCGCCCTCCCCTTTGCGCTTGGGGAATTTCAGGGACTGGCTCGCGGGGGTTCGTCCCCGTGCCTGTCGCTCGAATTTCCCGCCGCCGCCATTGTCAATGGTGTATGGGCTGGTTGGCCGTAGCCGCGGCCATGCTGATGGTCGGCGCCTGCAGTTCCGCTCCGCGTCTCAGCCGGACCCCGAATATTCTCGTCAACGCCGCGACCGATCCGTTCCGATGGGCAATGGAAGAACCCAAGACCAACAGGGTTGACGTCCTGTATGTGACCGATCGGAATGCGCAGGACGACAAATCGGGCAACCGTGGCTACGGCTACACCCGCTCGCGTTCGCTTGCGTTTGGTTCCTCCGTGATTGAGATTGGGCGAAATCTCCCTTGGCAGAGCTTGATCGCGCAAAGCACCACGCTACGGCGGTCGCTGTCTCTCCCGCTGTCGGTGAAATCGGTGAAGGAGGCGGGAAGGTTCCCCGAAACGCCCATTCTTATGGCGAAATCCGACAAAGGATTGCACGACGATCCCGAAGCCTTGCGTCAGCAAGAAGCCGCCGCCGACGCGCTCCGCCGCGAGGTCGTGGAGCGATTGACTCATACGAGCAGGAAGGAAGCCTACATTTTCGTTCATGGATATAATAATTCCTTCTCCGACGCCGCATTCACGATGGCGGAAGTTTGGCACTTTCTGGGCCATCAGGGAGTGCCGATTGCCTACACTTGGCCCGCGGGAGTCGGCGGGATGCGCGGTTACACCTATGATCGGGAATCTGGCGAATTCACGAATTATCACTTCAAGCAGTTTCTCAAAATTCTCGCATCCACGCCGGGATTGGAGAAAATTCACCTCATCGCCCACAGCAGAGGGACGGACGTGACGACGACGGCGTTGCGCGAGCTTTTTCTGGAGGCGCGCGCCGCCGGCAACGACCCGAGGAAAGAGTTCAAAATCGAGAATTTGGTTCTGGCGGCTCCCGACATGGATTTCGACGTCGTCACCCAGCGGGTCACCGCCGAGAAGGTTCAGAAAGACATCGGCCGAATCACCGTTTATGTTTCGGAATACGACCGGGCTTTGGGGATGTCCGATTGGTTTTTCATGGGAATCCGGCGGCTGGGACAATTGCGGCACACGGATCTCACCGATCAAATGCGAAAGAACATGAACACGACGGAGAACGTTGACGTGATCAACGTCACGGCGAAAACCGATTTTATCGGTCACGCCTATTTCCACACCAATCCCTACGTCAGCGCCGATCTCGTCCTCGTCCTGCGCGACGACCTCGACGCCGGGGCGTCCAACGGCCGTCCCTTGAAGGAACTCGCCCCGCACTTTTGGGAACTCGCGACGGGCTACCCCGAAAGAAAAAAATAAAGCGGAGCAGGAATTGACGAACCGATTAATAAAAGGAAGATACTAAGCTTACCCCCGATGGTTGGACAGGATCGAGGGGAAAATAAGCTAGAGAGATAAACTGTCCCATCCTCAAAACTACAGCATTTCAGGGAAATACGCGTCCCTCCTCGGAGGGGGAGCCACCGGCTCGCCCCTACCCAGCCGGTTCACCCTCTTCTGTAGGTGCGACCCGGTGGGTCGTCCGATGACGCCGCGTCCGTTTCCGGAGGAAATTGCCTTCGACCGACCGGATACGCATTATCCTGAATTGCTTTAGGGTTGTGAGTCCGGGGTGTGAACCCAAAACACAAACCAACGCCGCCGCATTGTAGGCGGTGGGTCAGTTCCAGTGATTCAATCAGATAAAGATGGTGGAGCAGAAGGGAGTCGAACCCTCGACCTCCGCGTTGCGAACGCGGCGCTCTCCCAACTGAGCTACTGCCCCACGGGTTGGACGTTCTTTTATACGGCTTTGTCGCCACTGAGGCAAGGGGAAGATTTTTGTCGCGGCGGTCGATTTCCTCGTCATCCCTCGCGCGGATTGAAGGAGGAAGCGGCTTGAAGCTTCTCAAAGAGCTTGCGCTCCTCGTCGGTCAGCGTCTTGGGAACTTGAATCATCACGCGAAGAATCAAATCCCCCTTCCCCGATCCCCCTTTGAGCGGATAACCTTTGCCCGCCAGACGCAATTTTTGTCCCGACCGAACACCGGCGGGCAATTTTAGTTCAAGTTTTCCCTCCAGCGTCGGGACGCTGATTTTGCCTCCCAACGCGGCTTCCCACGGCGCGACTTTCAGATCGGCGGAGAGATCGGCTCCGTCAAAACCGTAAACCGGATGAGGCGCGATCTTGATCCGCAGAAGCAAATCGCCGCTACCCGCGCCCCCTTTTCCCCCTTCTCCCTTGAGCCGGATTTTTTGTCCGTCGTGAATGCCCGGAGGGATTCGAATATCGTAAGTCTTTTGCGAGTTCCGCAGATGACCGTGCGGTCCGGGCATGGGGAACGCCAGCGTGACTTTCTTCGTCGTTCCTCGAAAAGCCTCTTCGAGCGAAATGCCCACCTCGCTTTCCAAATGAGCCGGTTCAGTCTCGTGCGCGCCGAATCCGCCCCCTCCCGCTTGCGCGAAGAAATCGTCGAATCCGGACCCTCCGGTTCCGCGCGCGCCCCCAAATCCACCCACGCCGCGCAGGAGATCGAAGAAGTCGGAGAAGCCCCCTCCCCCCGTCTGAAATTGGAACGTCGTTCCGCCCTGTCCCCGGCGCGTGTTGAACATCTGCTCCCACTCCGGCGGCGGAGTGAAATCCTGTCCCGATTGCCAGTTCGATCCCAGCATGTCGTATTGCTTTTTTCGCTCCGTATCGCCGAGGACTTCGTAGGCTTCGTTGATTTCCTTGAATTTTTCCTCGGCCTTCTTGTCCCCCTTGGTTCGGTCGGGATGATATTTCTTGGCCAGATCACGGAACGATTTTTTGATCTCATCCGCGCTCGCCGACCGCGAGACCCCCAGCAATTTGTAGTAATCCTTGTATTTGACGCTCATCTTTCACCCGTTCCGAAATCGTCCGACACCGCGAACATATTTGGAATGATAACATATTTTCAAAGCGTTGACACGTGCTAGAAGCCGGACATTTCTGCGTTGCGTTGACGCTAATTTGAAGAAGTTAGAGCTTAATGACGACGCGGTCATTGTGGAGCTTGCGGGCGACGGCGTAACATAAGAAATAGAAGACGGCGTATGCGGCCAGAGCCTTGAGGGAATCGCAATCGCGCGGCGGATATTTCTTGTTGGCGTTCATGAAAACAGACTGAACGCAATACAGGACCAGCGCATTTTCTCCCAAGACGCTCAACTGCGGAAATCGAAATCCGCCCACGTCGCAAACCAGATAAAAGAATAAGAAGACGAGGAAACTCAACCCCGTCGAGTAAACCGCATAAGGAGCCGTCATACCCTTCTGCGTGAAGAACCAAAATTCCTTAACGCCCGGCCACGGCGCGCAAAGAACCCAGCCCGCGACCGACAACCCAACGCCCCAAGCCAAGGAATGAACAATAATTTTCCGCGGGTTTTGCGTCGCCATGAAATCGCAAGCCAATGTCCCCATGAGCAGAGGGAACGCCCAAGAGAGGGGACCCAGAGGACCGCCATCCATGCTGTTGTTCATCAACCAGTTCCCGTAGCCCATCCGACTGAAGAGAAATTGAAAAATTCCCATGCATCCGGCGGCGGCGGCGACGCGAACGGACGCGCTCCTTTCGATGACGGGAATCGCCAAAATTCCGGCGAATCCGATGTCCACGAGCGCGTCCCACCAGCCGACCTTGTATTCGGCGACGCCGTAAAAGCAAATGCCGAAAATCGTCAACCCGACGTAACGCCGAAGCGCAATCCATCGCGCGCGCCAAATTCCCATTTTTCTCAGGTTGCGGAGAAACGAGAGGCGAAATCCCATTCCGACGACGAACATGAAAAGAGGCGCAATCGTGTCGGCGTAGGACATGCTGTCCGAATGATGCTTCAAGATTTCCGGCATGACGCGGAAATCGCCGAGATAATTGACGAGGATCATTCCGAAAATGGCGTAGCCGCGCAGTTGGTCGAGCGAGGCCAAGCGGACCGTGGCAGACGCGAGGTTTTTAAGCGGAACAGGCGGCAAAATTTGCGCGGGTTGATCGGGCACGGGAATTTTTAAGCCCTTTGCCGCGACGATTTCAAGTCTTTGGTTGAAGGAATGAAATTGGATCGTGGATTGGATGATCCTTGGTGAGGCGCGAACTCATTGGATTTCCTTGTGACCGACGCTCACCTTTTGCTACGATTCACTCACGTCAACGAGCGGGAATAGCTCAGCTGGTAGAGCGCCAGCTTCCCAAGCTGGATGTCGCGGGTTCGATCCCCGTTTCCCGCTCCAATCTTTTTCTCGCTCTCAAAAACCGCTTTTCATAGGGGAAATCAAAATTTTTGCTTGTTAACTGCGCTGTAACTGAGTTACATTAATTGCGCAATGGGCCGGAAACGGGATCGCCCGCCCAAGCTCGCCGACCCCATGCCGACCGTGATCCAATGCGTCGAAGCGGGACGGTATCGTTACAGCCACCACGCCTTAACGCGATTAGAAGAACGACGCTTGACGCGGATGGAAATCAGGCAGGCTCTCCAAGCGGGGCATCACGTTCCCTGATACGATTCCTTCCAATGAGCGCCATTGGGCTTGGAACTACGCCGTTGAAGGACGAACCGCCGAGGAACGCAAATTGAGGATGATCGTCTCTTTCGATCCGACGACCCTCACGGTGATCGTCACGGCGTTTTAACCGAGCGGAATGAAAAGGATGGTCAACGATGAAGCGCAAGATTCAAAAGAGGTTCATGGACCACGGACTCGGATTCCCCTTGGTTCTTGAGAACGTCCCAATGATGAAGGTTTTCGGGGAGTGGATACCCGACATCAACTACAACCCCCTTGAGGAAGCAATGGTTGAAGTCGTCGCCCAACAAACGGAACGCCTGACCGGAAATGAAATCCGATTCCTCCGGCTCCATTTCGGGATGCCCCTTGAGGCGCTCGCCAAGTTGTTCGCGGTCACGCGCCAAGCCTTGATGCGATGGGAAAAATTCGGCAAAAAGCCGACCGCCATGACTTGGGCGATTGAGAAGGATTTGCGCCTCTACGCGCTCGGTCGCATGGGCATCCGCCCGGCTCGGTTCATGGAAGCCTATGAACGGCTTCGGGAACCGTGCAGGCAACGGAGTGAAGAGCCCTGTGGACAGACTGTGAAGCGGGCAACGATGCATATTATGCGGAAACCATATAATATGCATTGCGCTGGCGCGAATGGACGTATGGCATTGAATCCATTGACGGTGTGACAGAACAGAAGATGCGTGTGATCCGGAAACGAAATCCGACAGCGGGTTTATCAGGATACTATATAAACAGAAGTTGGGTGCATGGATATCTACGTGATGAGTGACGAAGAGCAAATCCGTGCGCTGGTGCAGACTTGGCAGTCTGCGACCAAGGCAGGTGACATCGAGACCGTGCTCAGTCTGATGACTGATGATGTTGTCTTTCTCGTCTCGGGTCGGCCACCCATGCACAAGGCAGAGTTTTCCGCCTTGTCCCATGTTCCTCCCGGTAGCACTCCCCCGAAGTTTGAGGGCAACTCGGAAATTCAAGAGGTGCAAGTGTCTGGCGATCTCGCGGTCATTTGGACCAAGCTTGCCGTTAGCACTACGCCTCCCGGCGCGTCACAGCCTATTAATCGTGCTGGGTACACGCTCTCAGTGTTTCGTCGTGTCAGCGGCAAGTGGTTGCTCGCACGAGATGCCAACCTCCTATCCCTTGTGCAAAAGGCGCCTGCGTGACACCCAAGGCGAGCGGACGCCCACGAAGTATCCGGTTGCCCGCCGGGCGATTCGCTCCAAGGCGCAACGGGTCATGCCAAAGAGTCACGGTTTAGAGCAGTTGTGCAAATCACATGGCCTTCTTCCGGCGCGAGGCACCGGCTCGCCCCTAAAGCTTGAAGAAAACCAAAAACGACCACTTCAGACGTGGGGTGGCAAAGCAGAGACGCCCCGGCGGGGCGTCTCTACAGAAGACGGTTTTCTTAAACCGTTAACCGATGACGCTCGCGCCGGTCGGGAAGGCCGAAGCCGTGCTCTTCTCCCTTGCCTCCGCCTCGGCTTGTCGCTCGTAGATATCCTCGATCAGCCGTTTGGCCTGCGGGTGGTCCTCCGAGTAGGCCAGCGTGAAGACCAATTCCTCCTTGGCGAGGTCGTATTCCTGAATGAAGTAATAGACGTAGCCAAGGACGAAGTGGGCCTGATAATCGCGCGGATGATCCTCGACCCACTGTTCCAGCGCCTTGAGCTGATTGGTGAAGTCGTCGGGATCGCTGTATAGCTCGGTCATGTTGAACTTGACGCGGCCCCAATCCGGGATCAAGCCCATGCCGTCAATAATGTCGGCGTAGGCGGCGCGAAAATCGCCGATGGCGATGTAAGTTTGCGCGCGGGCGAAGAGAAGAAGCCCATCGTCCTTGTTCGACCGGATGGCCTCGTTGAACTCGGTGATCGCGCGGTAGTAGTTCTTGTCCGCGAAGTCGGCGTAGGCCGATTTCGCGGGGTGGTCCGCGCGATGCTCGAAGATGTCCATCGGCTCCGGCTCGTATTTGGCTTGGGTCTCGTAAACATAATCGGGAACGCCGCGATAATCATACGGACCGAGGTTCACGAAGAAAAAGAAGCTCTGCGGACGGCAGATCGCGTAGTAACTTCTCGGATAAATGTGCCAGACGTCATCCCAGTTGTAATATCCGCAACCATCATAGTAATTGTGTTGAGGAATTCCGCTGACATACCAACTCACGCCGTCATAGAGATGGCCGCAGGTCGCGGAATGGACGTGAACCTCCGGAAAATCGTGCCAGCAATCATCATAGAAGAAATGGCCGCAACCGGGGTAATGAATGTGCCAAACCGGGTAGTTGTGCCAGAATCCGCCATAGAAGTAATGTCCGCAACCGGCATGGTGGTGGTGATAGGAACCGCAATAGGAAAGCCAGCTTCCGCCCTCAAAATAATGCCCGCAACCGGGGCCGTGGATGTGGCTTCGGGGCCATGCGTGATAGACGCCGTCCCAATAATAGTTCCGGCTCCACCACGGAATTTCCCCTTGGGCGAAGTCGTTCCAGCAGTTGTTATAGAAGTAATGACCGCAACCGGGGCCGTGAACGTGCACGACGTTGAAATCCACGTCAATGTTGATGATGTTGTTCGTGATGAACGTGTTGTTGACGACGAGCTTCGGCCCGGTCCCGCTTGCAATGAAGGGAGAGCCGGAGGGAACGACGACTTTGCGGGGATCCACGAAGTTCCATTGTCCCGGCTTCTCCCGCGAGATCGCCAGCGTGGTCCCCCTCGCCGTCTCTCGGTGCTCTCGTTTCTCGTCGCGTCGAGCTTCCTTCCGCTCGCGCTCCATCCGGTCGCGTTGCTCTTTCTGCATCCGGTCGGCCATTTCGAGCATGTCGTGGCGTGTATGTTCGCGGCTTGTGTCCCTTGTTTCAATCGCCGCGCCCTTGTGGAGAGTATATTGGGATTTGGCTTCCTTGGGATCGGCCTTCAAAACTGTTTTGGCGCGACCGACATCATCATTTAATTTCTTTCCAAACGCCGCGTCCCCTTTCTTTTCCCATGCGCTGGGCGAGGGAGTCTTTGGACCCTTTTCGGTCTTTTCTTTGTCGTGTCCGGGAGGAGTAAATTCATGTCCGGGGGGCGTGCCTCCTTTGCCCGGAGGCGTCCCACCATGCCCCGGAGGAGTGGTGTCATGCCCCGGCGGGACAAACTCGCGCCCCGACGGTCCGACTTCTTTTTTTCGACCCGGAGCCATGGATTCCCCTTTATCACGGCTGTCGCGGCTTGGCGGGGCTGATTCATCCTTCTTTTGGGATGGAGCGGTCTCGCGCCCGGAAGGTCCGGTCTCATCCTTCCCCTCCTTGGTTGGTCGGGCCGGCATCCGGCGCTCCCCATCTCCTCCGCGTGAATCGCGCCCTTTTTCTTGCTTCGGTTCGTCTTTCAGATCGCGTCCCGAGGCGCGACGCTCATCCGATTGAACGCCTTCCCCTTTGGACTTGCCGCTTCCTCGTTCCTCCGACGTGCCCTTCCCGCGTTCGGACGGGCGAGTCGGCATTTGGGTTTTTTGTTGCTCCGGTCCCGTCCCCTTTCCTTCACGGGCATCCTTGGGCGCGGAAGGAGAGTCGGAAGGTTTCCCGGTTGAAGGCTTTTGTTCATCGCCTCTTCCTTTTTGGGAATCACGTCTGGAACCCGGGCGTTCCTCCCCTTTCGGAGATTCAGACTTGGATTTTTCCATTCCCCGACCCTCTTTGGGTCCGGATTGCGAGTCGGAAGGGCGTCCCGACGATGATTTTTGGTCCTCATCAACCTTGCCCTTGTCTTTCTTAGATTCGGGTTTGCCCTCTTGCTTCGGTTCCGGTTGATTCGATTTCGATTTATCCCTTTCCGAGTCCTTATCCTTGGATCCGCGCGAAGATTTGGAGGAATCTTTTTGGTCCCGGCCTTCCCGCTTGGAAGGGGGTTGTTCGGACTTGGCCGGCGGCTGGTCGGACTTGGGGGGCTGAGACGGAGGCTCGTCGGCGGCCATCACCCAGCCGCGATGGGTAAAGGATTGATGGGACGAAGAAGGGGAAGAGGAAATCGCGCGTTCATGGGAGAGGCCAAAATAAGTCGGACGATCCGCCGATCTTGGGGAAGAGAATGGAATCGGATTTTGGCCGATGCCGTTCTCGTCGCGGTATCGCGATTGTCCGTAAGAATTGTAGGAATGAATCGAGGGTGTGTAAGTGAAATTTTCTCGCGAAGATTCCTGCGGACGGCTCTCGTGTGCGCGCGGCAGAACGTCAACGGAAGGCTGAGGAACGGACGGAACATAAACCGATGGCCCAGATGGAGCCGGAGCGGAGGGGCGACTCGGTTCGGGCATTGAGCTTGAGGAATAGCCGCCGGACGAAGATCCGCTACCCCAACTCGATCCCGAAGGGTAGGCATGGAAATAAGATGAACCGCCAGGTGAGCTTGACGAGGAGGAACGCGACACCCCTCCGGACGAAGATGAAGAACCGGAATGATTTGTTCCGCGCCGCGAGGCGTATCCGCCTCCGTCCTCGGCCAGCAGAATCGAGGCAACCAAAACCAAACTCGCCGTGCCACCGCGCGTCAAAAGCCCTGCAAATTTTCGGGTATTCATGGAAATGCCCTTTCTTTTCCCGTCGGCTTCATTATACCGATCCGAATCGAGCGGGCGAAGCCCAAAATCCGCTCCTTGATTGCAATAGACAACCCAACGGGGGCGAATGTTCCGGCAGGAGCGGATAAAATCAAGCGAGAGGCGATAAAAGATTGACACTCCGCAATCCTTGCCTAAAATGGGAGGGCGAGCGATTTCTTAGATTCAGTTTGTCGAAGGCTCGGTTTGATGCTTTTTCACTTTGCCGCCGTCTTTGTTTTTCTCCTTGTCGCCGTGGCGTTTATCTTCGGCAACCTCGTTTTAGGGTGGTTGATCCGCCCGACGCGCCCCAATCCCGAAAAGAACCTCATCTATGAATGTGGCGAGCCGACCATCGGGTCCTCTTGGGTTCGCTACAACATTCGCTTTTACACGATTGCGCTGGTTTACTTGATTTTCGACGTGGAGACCGTTTTCCTTTTTCCCGCCGTTTTGGTTTTGAAGGAACTGAGGGTTTTGGCCTTGCTGGAAGCATTGACGTTTGTTTTGATTCTGGCCGTTGGATTGGTTTATGCGTGGCGGTTCGGGAGCCTGAATTGGGTGGCCGAGGTCGAGACGCCCGAAGAAGGAAAGGAACAGATTCAGGAATTGAGTCTGGGAGTTTAAGATCGCCCTTGGGGGCGATATATTTTTGGGGGAAGATTGTGAAAAATCCCACGAAGAAGGGGATGCGACATGGTGGTTGAAACAACGCAAAATCCGGCTCAGATGCTCACCGACGCCGTTCAGGACCCCAAGGAATTGAAGCGCTATTTGAACTTTCTGGATCAGATCAAAAGCGAGGGATTGTCCTCCTCGGTCGCCGTCGTCCCCTTGGACGCGGCGATCAACTGGGCGCGCAAATCCTCCATCTGGCCGATGACGTTCGGATTGGCCTGTTGCGCGATTGAAATGATGGCGGTCGGCGCGTGCAAATTCGACATTGACCGCTTCGGCGCCGGAGCGTTTCGCGCCACGCCGCGTCAATCCGATTTGATGATCGTCGCCGGCACGGTGGTCTATAAGATGGCGCCGCGCGTCAAACGGCTTTACGAACAAATGTCGGAGCCGAGGTTCGTCATGGCGATGGGAGCCTGCACGGTCGGCGGCGGGCCTTATTACAAATTCGGATACCACGTTGTCAAAGGGGTGGACAAAATTATCCCCGTGGACATTTACGTTCCGGGATGCCCTCCAAGACCCGAAGCCCTGCTCGACGCTTTGTTCCGTCTTCAGGAAAAAATCGAGAGCCAAAAACCGGTCGAGGAGCGTTGGTTTCCCAACTAGAGGATGCGCGGCGAAAGATGAAACTCGAAGAAGTCCACGGCAAACTCAAGGCGAAGTTCGGCGACGCCATCGGCGAATGGCTCAAGCCCGAGGCGGGCGACGGCTGGATTGAGGTCGCCCCTCCCTCCCTGCATCCGGTGGCCGAGCATCTGAAGAACGATCCGGAATTGAAATTTGAATCGCTTAAGTTGATTACGGGCGTGGATTATCCGCCGGATCAAATTCAATCGGTTTATCATTTGTCTTCCTACGAACACGATCATGAGGCGGTGTTGAAGGTGAAGCTGGATCGGAATAATCCGAGCATCGCCAGCGTAATGGACCTTTGGCCCGCCGCCGACTGGCACGAGCGCGAAACCTACGACATGTTGGGAATCGTTTTTCAGGGACACGCTAATTTGCGCCGGATTCTTTGTCCGGAAGATTGGATCGGCTTCCCGCTCCGCAAGGACTACAAACAGCCCGACGAATACCACGGAGTCAGCAACTGGTAGGCCTTGGAGCAATAGCGAGAGCAAGAGCAAGAAATTGGAAACCATGACCACCGCGACCACCGCAATTGGCCCGACTGTCCGACCCGATTCGCTTCACACCGACGAATTGCTCGTCAACATGGGGCCGCAACACCCCTCCACGCACGGCGTTCTCCGGCTGGTAATCCGGACCGACGGCGAAATCGTCCGCGAGACGTGGCCGCACATCGGCTATCTCCACCGTTGCTTTGAAAAAATTTGCGAGTCGGTCACTTACACAATGTCCATCCCCTACACCGACCGGATGGATTATCTCGCCTCGATGAACGACGGAATGCACCTTTGCCTCGCCTATGAAAAGTTGATGGGAGTTGAGGCGACGGAACGCGCGGCCTATTTGCGCGTGATCACGGGGGAATTGAACCGGATCGCGTCGCATCTCATGGCGTTCGGAACCTACGGACTCGACATCGGCGCAATGACGCCCTTCTTCTACGGCTTCCGCGAGCGCGAAATGATTCTTTCGATTTTCGAGAAAATCAGCGGCGGGAGACTGCTTTATCATTATTCCCGCATCGGCGGCGTTTACCGCGACATGAATTCCGACATCGAGCAGGACATCCGCAAATTCCTGATTCAGATGAAAAAGGTCTGGCACGAATACAACGCCCTCCTGACCGAGAATGCGATTTTCGTCAACCGCACGGCCAACGTCGGCGTGATTTCCAAGGAATTGGCCATGGCGTATGGATTGACCGGTCCCTGCCTGCGCGCCAGCGGCGTGGACTACGATCTCCGCAAAAAGCGTCCCTATAGTTGTTACGACCGCTTCAAATTCGACGTCCCCATCGGGAAGGGAGCCAAGGGAACGGTCGGCGATTGCTTTGACCGCTATTGGGTTCGGATGCTCGAAATCATGGAAAGCGTTAAGATCATCGAGCAGGCAATGGACGGTTTGCCCGAGGGGCCGATTCAGGCCAAGGTTCCCAAGGTGATTCGTCTTCCGAAGGGGGAAAGTTATTTCGCCGGAGAAAACCCGCGCGGCGAGTTGGGATTCTACGTCGTTTCCGACGGCAAGCCCAACGCTTATCGGGTCCGGGCGCGCGGACCCTCGTTTTGCAATCTGAGCATCACGAACGCCGTGGCGAAGGATTGTTTGGTCGCCGACGTGATCGCCATTGTCGGCTCGATTGACATCGTGCTTGGAGAGGTGGATCGGTAGGGCGTTGCATGCAGGAACTTTTGCAAGAAATACATCAGAACCTGATTCTCAAGCTGATTCCGTTCGCCGATCGGATTCCGATCCATTTGGTTTACATCGGGGGATTGGTCGTCGGCGCCGCGCTGATTTTGGGTTGGATGACCGTGATTGCGATGGGATGGATTTGGGCGGAGCGGCGCGTCGCGGGCTACATTCAGGCGCGGGTTGGGCCTAACCGCGTCGGACCGTTCGGGTTGCTTCAATCCTTGGCCGACGGGATCAAATTGCTTACCAAGGAAGATATCATCCCGACCAAAGCCGACCGGATTCTCTATGAACTGGCTCCACTCTTGGTTTTTGCCGGCGCGTTCGTGCCGTTCGTCGCTTTGCCGTTCAGTCAACACTTGGTCATCGCCGACATGGATTTGGGGCTTTTTTACATCATGGCGTTCGGGGCGATGGAAGTGGTCGGAATTTTGATGGCGGGCTGGGGACCGAACTCGAAGTGGTCGCTCTACGGCGGAATGAGGCTCGCGGCGCAGATGCTTTCCTATGAGATTCCTCTGGGGCTTTCGGTTTTGACGGTCGTCGTTTTGGCCGGGTCGCTCAATTTGACCGACATTGTTTTATGGCAGACGAAGGGTTTTTTGATTTGGGACGACGTGAACCTTCCGATGCACGGACTTTTGGGTTTCACGAGTTGGGCGATTTTCCGCTCGCCGTGGTCCGCCCTTCCGGCATTCTTGATTTTCTTCACGGCGGGGCTGGCCGAGACCAAGCGCGCCCCCTTCGATCTGCCCGAGGCGGAATCGGAGTTGGTCGCCGGATTCCACACCGAATACACCGGCATCCGATTTTCGTTTTTCTTCCTCGCCGAGTATTGCGCGATGTATGTGGTTTGCGTCTTGGCGGCGGTCGTCTTCCTTGGAGGTTGGTATTGGCCTTTACCGACGGTTTTTGAAGTCGAGCCGGCGAATATCATCCAGAACATCTCCAACCAAATCGTGTCTCACGCCCACTACGAAAGCATCGCCGACGCGCAAAGCTTGACGGCGCTGGGATTGACCTCTCTCAAAAACGTTTGGGTCTTCGTCACCCTCGCCTTGTGGCATGGTCCTTGGGCGACGATCTCGGCGCTTACGGAACCGGCTTCGGTGAAGTTGATCGTCAATGAACTTTGCGGTTTTGCGAATCTCGTCGGAAAATCGTTCGTCCTTCTTTTCGTGATGCTCTGGATTCGCTGGACCCTGCCGCGCATCCGGATTGACCAAGTGATGCACATGTGTCTGAAGGTCATGCTTCCGATCGGGTTGGCTTGTGTGCTCTTGGCGGCGGTTCAGGCGGTCGTCACTTATCCCTCGCCGACGCCGTATCGTCCGGTCGCGGAGGCGAAAGCCGAAGTTCCCGCGACGGCGCAGGTTCCTAAGGTTGAGACAAAGGTAAATGAAAAAGCGGCGGTAGCGGGAGCCGATACCTCAAAGGGCGGGGAAATAAATTCGAAAGGCGGTGCGAAATGATGCGGACGATTCATTTCGCAGAACAAGAGTAAGAGCAAGAAAAAGATGGCCGCAACCCAAATCAGTCCTTTCCGAAAATACTGGCGCGACATTGCCTTGGGTCTTTCGTCGACCTACGTCGGCATGAAGCTGACGCTAAAGTATTTCTTCCGCCGTCCGGTGACGCTGATGTATCCCGAAGAGCGCCCTATCGTTCCGCCGGGGCATCGAGGCATCCACGGCTACGACGAACAACGGTGCATCTCTTGCGACATGTGCGCCGACGCTTGTCCGGTCAGTTGCATCTACATCAAGTCGGTCGGACGCGGCAAGGACGCCATGATGACGCAGTTCGACATTGATTATACCAAGTGCCTTTTCTGCGACCTCTGCACCGCCCCCTGCCCGACCGAGTGCATTTGGATGACGCAGGAATTCGATCTGGCTTCTTATACCAAGGTCGATTGCATTGTGAATTTCGCGCGGACGAAAACGGCGGAGGAAACTGCGGCGCACGAAAAGAAGTTGGCGGAAAAGGAAGCGGAGAAGAAAGCAAAAGCTGCGGCCAAGAAAGCGGCGGCCCCGGCGGGCGCGACTCCCGCCGCCACAACTCCGGCGGCGACCGCGGCATTACCGACGCCCGCGCCACAAACGCAACCTGCGCCTAAGCCTGCGGCCCCGACTGCCACGGCGGTACCGGCGCCCGAGCCTCAACCACAACCAGCACCTGAACCGGCGACTCCAGCAACAGCAACAACGCCCGCGCCTGCGCCGCAAGCCCAGCAGGGACCTGAGCCGACGACTCCGGCTCCCACGCCGCCGCCGACGCCAACGAAGGAAGGGGAAGCCTCGTAAAAGGGATTGAACATGGAACTCGATAGCCAAGTCCTGAATAAAATGCTCGGTCCGTGGTTCAACGCCTCTTTGAGCTTCTGGGGCGTGACGTTGATCGTCGTCGCGTCGGCGGCGATGGCCGCCTTTTCGCGGAGCATCGTCCAATCGGCCTATTCGCTCTTCTTTACCTTGCTGGGGATGGCCGGCTACTACGTCCTGCTCGGATCGGATTTCCTCGCCGTGACGCAAGTGGTCATCTACGTCGGCGGTGTGTTGGTTCTCCTCATGTTCG
The DNA here is from genome assembly GCA_964598765.1 of uncultured Candidatus Sumerlaeota bacterium. Taxonomy (GTDB): domain Bacteria; phylum Sumerlaeota; class Sumerlaeia; order MVZB01; family JAJFLK01; genus CAZRCZ01. The sequence goes on from CAZRCZ010000021.1 coordinate 29,658, forward strand.
GCGTCCTGCTCACGAACCGCAATCTGGAGCAACTCCACCAAAAGGAAAAATGGAGTTACGTCATCGGAGGCATCACCGCCGCCGTGTTGTTCCTTTTCGTTTTGGCGCGGATCATTTATTCGGCGTCGTGGGGCGTTCGTTCCGCCGCCGAAGCCGCGCCGACGACCACCGGAATCGGTCGCGGTTTATTGACGACCTATGTTCTGCCGTTTGAATTCAGTTCGATTACGTTGCTGATTTGCCTGATCGGCGCGGCCTACATGGCGCGGAGGAAAGAGGAATGAACCCTCAACTTCCCCCCATCGGTCCGCTCGGCGGCGAGCAAGTCAGCCTCGAAGCCTATCTCATCGTCGGCGCGATTCTTTTTTGCCTCGGTTTGGCGACGTGCATCGCCCGGCGCAACGCCATCGGCATTTTGATCGGCATCGAGTTGATCCTGAACGCCGCGAATCTGAACCTTTTGGCCTTCTGGCATTTCAACAGCGGCGTCAACGGCGCGGCGCAGAATTACGATGGTCCGATCTTCGCCATCTTCGTCATTATTTTGGCGGCGTGCGAGGCCGCCGTCGCGCTTGGCATCGTCATCAACCTCTTTTACAACTTCGGGACGGTCGAAGTGGATACGATCAGCAGGATGAAAAGGTAGGACCGCGCGCCAAATGACCACGCTTAATCTCACCTTTCTGATTTTCCTCGCGCCGTTGGCGTGCTTCGTTCTGCTTGCGCTGTTCCATAAATTGATTCCGCGACACGGCGATTTCCTCGCCATAGGAACCTTGGGGCTAGGACTGGCCTGTTCGCTCCTGATCTTTTTCCGCGCGGCGTTCGGCTCCGAACCCCTTTTCGTTCACTGGACGTTCGATTGGCTCCCGGTGTCGGGAACCAAAACTCTCAAGGGGGGAATTCTCATTGACGGCCTGACCGCCGTGATGCTTGTCGTCGTGACGTTGGTCAGTTTCCTCGTTCATCTGTTTTCCTCGAAATACATGGAAGGGGACATTCGCTACGGCCGCTTCTATGCCTCGCTATTGCTCTTCACGACCTCCATGCTCGGCTTGATTTTGGCCGATAACGTTCTGTTCCTCTTCATCTTTTGGGAGTTGGTCGGGCTTTCCTCCTATGTGCTGATTGGCCATTGGTTCGAAAAAAAGTCCGCCTCCGACGCCGCGATCAAGGCATTCATCACGACGCGCGTCGGCGACGTCGGTATGTTGCTCGGCATGTTGATCTGCTATTGGCGCGTCGGCTCGCTTCAATACGTGGACCTTTTCGCCGCGGCGGGACGCGACGTTTTCAACGCGGGGGGAACGATTGACTGGCAATTTTGGGCCGGGATCGGATTGTTTTTCGGCGCGATGGGTAAATCGGCGCAGTTCCCGTTCCACGTCTGGCTTCCCGACGCGATGGAAGGCCCGACTCCGGTCAGCGCGCTGATCCACGCCGCGACGATGGTCGCCGCGGGGGTTTATTTGGTCGGACGGCTTTTCCCGATTTTCACTCCGGGCGCGTTTCTTTTCATCGCCTACATCGGCGCGATCACGGCAATCTTCGCCGCGACGATTGCCGTCGTTCAAGACGACATTAAAAAAGTGCTCGCCTATTCCACCCTGAGCCAGCTTGGCTACATGATGCTCGCGCTCGGCGTCGGCGGCTACGTCGCGGGCGGTTATTACGCCGGATTGTTCCATTTGACGACGCACGCCTTCTTCAAGGCCGGGTTGTTCCTCGGTTCAGGCTCGATCATCCACGCCATGCACCACGAGCAATCCATGAGCAAATACGGCGGGCTGAAGGACAAACTTCCAATCACGCATCTCACTTATCTGGTCTGTGTGCTGGCGATCATCGGCTGTCCGCTCTTCGCGGGTTTCTACAGCAAGGACGCGATTCTGGCGGCGGCGCTCCAATTTTCGATGGACCATACGCAACATTGGTTCCTCGCCTTCTCCGGTTTTGCGACGGCTTTCTTGACGGCGTTCTACATGTTCCGCCAGTACTTCCTGACCTTCACCGGCAAACCGCGCGATCATCACGCTTTTGAGCATGCGCACGAATCGCCGTTGGCGATGACGCTTCCATTGATGATCCTTGGAACGCTCGCGGTGATCGGTGGATACGGCGGATGGTTTGAGAAGATCGCGCCTCCTCCCGAACGGGAGCAGATCCTCCAAAATTACGCGAACTACCACAAGGAAACAGGCACGGCGGTCGGGATCGCCGCGACGGTCGCGGAAATCCAAAAGCTGGGCGCGTCTGCGGAAGCCGAAGCCGGAGAAACGGGGCATGAAGAAGGACATCACGGCGTTCACCACGCGGCCCACTATTTGGCGATGTTGCTTTCGGTCCTCCTTGCCGGGTTGGGCGTGTCGGTCGCGTTCGCGGCGTATTTCGAACGGAGCGGCGTGACGATCCTTCAACCCGCGTTGATCGCGCGCAATTTCAAGCCGATCTACCAGTTGCTCTGGCACAAGTATTATTTCGACGAGCTTTACGGATTCGTTCTCATCGGCGGCACGATGGCGCTTATTAAAATCATGGCGGGCATTGACAAGTTCATTATTGACGGCGTGGTGAATTTGGTCGGATATGCCGGCAAGGTTTTGGCGTTCGTCACCGGCATCGTGGACAACCTGATCGTGGACGGCGCGGTGAACGGCGTCGCCGCCGGAACTTCGGCGAGCGGAAACGGGCTTTCCTACACCGAAACGGGGCGCATCCGGCAGTATCTTCTTTTCATCGCGCTGGGCGTGATCGGACTTTCACTGATTTTGACGTTTGCCATGTAAGGAGGCGAAGGGACGGAAACTAACATGAACGATTTGAGATGGTTGCTGACGACGATAACTTTTTTGCCCGTGGCGGGGATGGCGGGCATTCTTTTGATCCCCTCCAATCGCCACAATGTCATTCGGGCTTTTTCCGTTCTCGTGACGGCCGCGGAGTTGTTGCTTACGATTTTTCTCTGGGCGATTTTCATCCCGACCTCCATCGGCTCCGATCCCAACAACGTGAAGACGTGGTTCGACGCCAAAACGTGGGTCGAGGTTCCTTGGATTCCCGCCTACGGCGTCTATTACAGAATGGGCGTGGACGGGCTTTCGGTGATTCTCATCGTCCTGACCGGATTGCTTTCGTTCTTGGCGGCCTTCTCCGCGTTCACGATCAAGAAACACGTCAAGGGTTTCTTCGCGCTCTATATGCTCTTGATCACGGGCATGATGGGGGTCTTCACCTCGCTCGACTTCTTCCTCTTCTATGTTTTCTGGGAAATCATGTTGCTCCCGATGTATTTCCTGATCGGCATTTGGGGGGGACCGAGGCGCGAATACGCGGCGATCAAGTTTTTCATTTATACGTTGGTCGGGTCAGTCCTCATCCTAATCGTTTTGCTTGCCTATTATTTCCAAGTCCGAACGATGGAAGGGGGCAAATACGCCGACCTCGCCTTCAACATTCCGGAACTGATCCGCCTGCAACCGTTCGGCGGGTTGGTGGACGGCAAGCCCACGGCCATGCAATTGATGCTCTTTTTCGGATTGTTTATTGGCTTCGCCATCAAGGTTCCGATTTTTCCGTTCCATACGTGGTTGCCCGACGCGCACGTTGAGGCGCCGACGCCGATCTCGGTTATTCTGGCCGGCGTCCTGCTGAAAATGGGGGGATACGGATTCCTGCGGATCAACTGGCCGCTCCTGCCCGAGGTCGCCAAGTATCTCATGTATTTCATGGCGGTCGTCGCGCTGATAAACATCGTCTATGGCGCGCTTTGCGCGATGGCACAGACCGATTTCAAAAAACTTGTCGCGTATTCGTCGGTCAGCCACATGGGTTACGTTTTGCTGGGAATCGCGGTGCTGAACAAGGAAGGGGTCAACGGCGCGGTGTTTCAGATGTTCACGCACGGAACTTCTTCGGCGATGATGTTTCTTTTGGTTGGGGTGCTTTATGAGCGGGCGCATCACCGCGAGATTGCGCGCTTCGGCGGGATCGCGACGCGGATGCCGGTTTATTTCGCGCTCGCCATGGTCGGCTTCTTCGCCGCGCTCGGTTTGCCCGGCATGAGCGGATTCGTGAGCGAAATCATGGTCTTCCTTGGCGCGTTCCAGCAACAGCGCATGATCACCGCTTTGGCAACCGTCGGCGTCGTGCTGACGGCGGGCTATATTCTTTGGGCGATTCAGCGTGTTTTCCTCGGCAAACTCAAACCCGAATACGAGGGTTACAGCGATTGCAACGCTTGGGAATTGCTGACGCTGGCTCCGCTCGCGGCGGCTTCGATTGTCTTCGGCGTTTATCCGACGCTCGCTCTTTCGATCTTCGCCAGCTCGACCGATCTTTTCGTCGGCCAATTGATGAAATGAGGATGGACGCCGCGCGATGACCCTCTCTCAAATTTTCCACGACTGCGCGAAAATCATGCCGGAGATCGCCTTGGCGGCGTTCGTCTGCATTGTGATTCTCGCCGACGTCATCATGCCCAAAGGGAGCGCGAAGTGGGTCGGCTGGATCGCGCTGGCCGGATTGGGTCTGGCTCTTTTCGCCGTCGCGGTGACCTACGGTAATCATTACCATTCGGTTTTCATCATGCGCGGTCCGACGGTCGCACGCGGAGTCGAATCCGCCGATCCGATCATCGGTCCCGATTATTGTTTCAGCCGGATGCTGGTGATAGATAAGCTGAGCGACTTCTTTAAGGTCGTCTTTCTTTTGGGAACGATCGGCGTCGTCGTCTTTTCCATGCGGAGCGCAGAGTTGAAGGATTACCGCCCGGGCGAATACTACGCCCTGATGCTCTCCACCGTCCTAAGCGGAATGTTTTTGGTTTCCTCCAACAACTTCCTGATGCTCGTCCTCTCGTTGGAAACGCTCTCGCTTTGCTCCTACGTTCTGGCCGGATACGTCAAACACAACCGCCTCTCCGCTGAGGCGTCGCTGAAATACATCCTCTACGGCTCGGTCGCGTCGGGCGTCATGCTTTTCGGCATCAGCTACATCTACGGAATGGCCGGAACACTGGACATCAAGCAGAGCCTTTTCGGAATCGCCATGCGCGAGGACAACGCGCTGGCGGTTCAACTTGCTTTCGTCTTGGTGATCGGCGGACTCGGATTCAAAATGGCGGCGGTTCCGTTTCATTTCTGGTGTCCCGATGTTTATCAAGGCGCGCCGACGCCGGTGACGGCATTCTTGGCGGTCGTCTCCAAAGCCGCCGGATTTTCCGCGCTCTTTCGCGCGCTTCTTCCTCTTTTTGCAGTCGAGGGATCGGTGATTCCCGACAGCGTCCTCGCCGTTCGGGGATCGCTCTTGGCGGTGATCCAACGCGGTCATCTTCCGCTTCTGTTTTGGGTTCTTTCCGTGGCGACGATGACGCTCGGCAATCTGGTCGCCATCCGCCAGACCGATCTCAAGCGACTGCTCGCCTATTCCTCCATCGCCCACGCCGGTTATATTTTGATGGCCATGACGGTCTTCAACAACGGCGCGCTTGAGGCGATGCTTTTTTATTTCTTCGTCTATCTCTTCATGAACCTCGGCGCGTTCCTCGTCGTCATCATGATGATCAACCAAACTGGCCGATCCGACATGGAATCCTATCGCGGCGTGGCGTGGACGAATCCCTTCCTGTTCGTGATGATGTTTCTTTTCCTAATTTCGCTCACGGGAATTCCGCCGACCGCCGGCTTCCTCGGAAAGCTGGAGCTGTTCAAGGTTGTCGTCGGCGCGGGAAATTCCGCGCTCGATCACGGCGCCATGACCGGAACGGCGATGTTCTATTATTCGCTGGCGATCATCGGCGCGATCAACAGCGCCATCTCGCTTTACTATTACATGAATATCGTCAAGGCGATGGTCTTCTCGGAGCCGAAGGACGCAAAGCCCGTGCCGGTGGCGTTCTTTGATCGGCTCAATCTGCTGGTTTACGCCGCTCCCGTTTTGTTGCTCATCGTCAATTTTGCTCCCGCGCTTTCGCTGGTTCAGCTTTTTCAAAGGTAAGGATTCATCATGGCCGACGCTGTTCCCGAAGAAATCATCCAAGAATTGAACCTTTGCCTCACCAAGCTGGCCAATTCGACGGCGACCTATATTTTGGAGTCCAATCCCTTCACGTCGGGGGAGGATAAGAACGCCATCGCCGCGTTGCAAGAAATGTCCGTTTCGGACCGCTCCCAAATGGCCGATTGCGCGGCGTTGATCGAGCGGCTGGAAGGGGTCCCCCGAACCGGCGTCGCCGATCCGATGCTCGCCGAGTTGAATTATTTGTCCTATCCTTACCTGGTGGATGTGCTGATCCGCGACCTCGAACACGAAATCGCCCATTACACGGCGAGCGTGAAAAAAGTCGAGGCCGTCCCGGAAGTCAAAACTTTCCTGCAATCGGTCCTCGACGCGCGCCAAGCGCAAATCAAAAAACTCCGCGAAATCCGCCAAAAAAGCTACGCCGCCCCTCAAGCCGTCCCCCAAGCCGCGTCGGCTTGATCCCGCCGGATCACCGCGCATGAGCCGAAGGTCAGGATGCCTTGCCGAAAGCGGGGGTTTCATCTTGACATATCTTGCGCCTTTGCTATCCTAAACCTGCTATATCTTGACGCGGGGTTTCTCCGCGTCTCGGCGGCGGATGCGGATGGTCGCCTCTGGTTCCAGCAGTTTTTGAGCCGTTGATTTTTCCGCTCCCGTTCCATCTCTAGTTGTCGCAGGAGTCCCCGCTGATGTTTTTCAAACGCATCGAGCTTGTCGGTTTCAAATCCTTCGCCACCAAAACGACGATTGAATTTCTTCCCGGCGTGACGGTCATTGTCGGTCCCAACGGATGCGGCAAATCCAACACGCTGGACGCGATCAAGTGGGTCTTGGGGAGCCAATCCCCGCGATCCCTGCGCGGAAAGAAAATGGAGGATGTGATCTTCGCCGGATCGGCGTCCTTCAAGCCCCTCAGCATGGCGCAGGTGACGCTGACCGTGGACAACAGCCGCCGGTCGCTCGACATTGACTACGACGAAATCCAAATTGCGCGGCGGCTCTATCGCACGGGCGAATCCGAATACCTCCTCAACAAAGTCCCCTGTCGTCTGCGCGACATTCACAATCTTTTGCTCGGAACCGGCGCGGGAATGCTTTCGTATTCGGTGCTGGAGCAGGGCAAGGTTGACCAGATCATCAACGCCAAACCGGAGGAACGCCGCTACATCATCGAGGAAGCCGCCGGGATTTCCAAATTCAAGGTTCGCAAAATGGAAGCGCTTCGCAAATTGGAGCGCACCGCCGCCGACCTGAAGCGGCTGGAGGATTTGATTTCCGAGGTTCAGCGCCAAGTCAACTCCCTCAAGCGGCAGGCGAGCAAGGCGGAGCATTATCGGGAAATTTCCGCGCAGTTGCGCCAAGCCGACATGGAATTGATCGTCTTGCGTTCGCGCGATCTGCGCGGGCAACTGGACGCGCTTCAATCGGAAATCGCCGGGATTCAGGATCGGCTCAGCGCCATGCGGACGAAATGCGCGGGGCTTTCGGCCTCGGAGCAGGAAGGAAAGGATCAGGCGCGCGCGCTGGACGCCAAACTCGCCGAGAAGGTGGACAAGCGGTTTAATGTCGAGCACGCGATTCAGGAACAGGAGCATCAAATTCAACGCGCCAACGAGCGGATCAAGGGGAATGAAAAACGGCTGGCGCAGATCGAGACGGAATTTGCCGAGTTCTCCGCGCGCGAGCAGGATCTCGCCCAGCGCAGGGAGGAAAACGAAACCCGCCGCAATCAGGCCGTTCTCGAGAGGGACGCGGCTCAGGCGAAATTTGCCGACCAAGAGCGCGAGCACGCCGAAATGCGCTCGCAGGTGGACGAGCAATCACGTCGCCTCGATCAATTGAACGCCGACGTTTCCAAGCGGCGCGAACAGCTTTCGCGGTGCGAGAACGTCGTGCGGATCGAGGAAACGCTCATCGCCAAGCATGAGGAAACGCGTCTCGAGACCGAGGAAATTCTCAAGCGATTGCGCGAGACGATCCAAGGCCAATCGGATCGGCGCGCCGAATTGAGCCGCAAGGCCGAAGAAATCGCCGGGCAGATCGGCTCCGCGCGGCAAAGCGCCTCCTCGCTTCAAATCCGCCACGCCGAAACGCACGGGCGCATCGCGGACCTGACCAAGGAACTCGAAACGGTGAGCCGCGACCTGCACCAGAGCGAGGCGAGGTTGGGAACGCTGGAGGAACTCAAATCCAATTTCGACGGATTCCATCAGGGCGTGCGCGAATTGATGAAGGCTTCGTCGAAGCGCGAGATTCCGGGGATCGTCGGTCCGTTGGTCAATCTCATCAAATCCAGGCGGGAACACGAACTTGCGGTCGAGGTCGCGCTCGGGCCTCAATTGCAGGACGTCGTCGTTGAGTCCGCCGAGTCGGCCCGCGCGGGGTTGGACTTTTTAAGCCGCGGCGAACTCGGTCGCGTCACGTTTCTCCCTCTGGATCGGCTGACGACCACCTACCTCATGGCCGATCTCGCCCGCGTTCTCGACGAGGAAGGCGTCGTCGGTCACGCGCCGGTTTTGGTCGAGCACGATCCCTCGGTGGGGATGGTGGTGAACGCCCTGCTTGCGCGGACCCTCGTCGTCAAGGATTGGGAAACGGCGGAACGCTTGGCCTGCAAATATCCCTCGTTTGCCTACGTCGCCTTGGATGGCCGGATGATCGCCGTCAACGGAGCCATCACGGGGGGCAATTTGAAATCGAGCGGTCTCTTGGGACGCGAGCGCGAAATTCACGAGTTGAAGGAAAGCGTCGCGCAACATTCGCTTCGTCGGGAAGAACTTCAGACGACCGTTCAAAGCGAGCGCGCCGCCGCCGAAACGCTCGCCGGAGAAATGAAATCGTGCTCAAGTCAGTTGCACGACTTGGAGGTTCAAAAGGCCGCGCTTTCCAAGGAAAACGAATCGGCGATCCGCGCGCACGAGGAATCGCTTCGACAGTTGGCCGACCGCGAGCGTCAACTCGCGGGGTTGGTGAAGGAGATCGAATCGAAGATCGAACTCAAGACCACGATGGAAAAAGAGCGCTCGGAGCATGACAAGGCCCTGACCGAAACAACCGCGCAGTTGGAGCGGTTGCGCGAGGAAACCCGAAGTCGGAATGACGCCTTCCTTGCGCTGGGCGAGCAACTTTCCCAAGCCCGGGCGGAGTTGGAGAAGGTCCGCGAGCGGCTCGTCCACCTCGAAGAAACCCGCGCCGCTCAAGAACGGGAAGGAACGGCCTTGGCCGCCGACCGTCAATCGCGCGCCGAGGAACAAGGACGGCTTCAGGAGGACATCGCCAAGACGCAAGGGGAGATCGCGGGAATCCACGAATCGTTGCAAGACCTCTTCGCTAAGCGCGAACGGCTCCAAAAGGAGCTTACCGAGGACAATTCCGAGAAAGAGCAACTGGAGGCGTCGCTCAAGCAACTGGCCTTCGAGATGGAGCAACTTCAACGCGACGAGCGGATGATCGAAAACGATCTGCACGAAAAGCAGGTTGGTCAGGCCGGATTGCAGGCGAATCTGAATCAGTTGGTCGAGCAATCGCTGGAGAAATTCAACCGCGACCTCTTCGAGATCGCCGCCGAATTGGGAGAAATCACGCGGGATTCCGCCGCGCTGGCGCAGGAAACGCTCCAACTCCGCGAGAAAATCGAAAAGATGGGATCGGTCAATTTGGCCGCTCTCGACGAATACAACGAGCAAAAGACGCGGCTCGAATTCCTCACCGGCCAGCAAAAGGACCTCGTCGAATCCAAGGCGCGCATCGAGGCGTCCATCGCCCAACTTGACGAAACGACCAAACAACTTTTCCACGAGACATTCGAGTCGGTGCGGGGGCATTTCATCGAGATGTTCCGGCGTCTGTTCAACGGCGGCAAGGCGGACCTCGTGATTGATCAGCAAGGAGCCGAACAGGGGGCTGACCCGCTTCTGGAAGGAGGCGTCGAAATCTACGCCCAGCCTCCGGGCAAAAAATTGCAGACTCTCTCGCTCATGTCCGGAGGCGAGAAGGCGATGACGGCGATTTCGTTGCTCTTCGGACTTTTCCTCCACAAGCCCGCGCCGTTCGCCATCCTCGACGAAATTGACGCGCCGCTGGACGACGCCAACGTCGAGCGGTTCAAGCAGGTGGTCATGGAATTCAGCGACAACACGCAGTTCGTCATCATCTCGCACAACAAGCAGACGATGGCGCTCGCCGACGCGATTTACGGCGTGACGATGGAGGAATCGGGCGTTTCCAAATTGGTTTCGGTTCAGTTCGAGAAACCGGAAGCGCAGATTGTTTCGGCGAGTTAGTCGTGCCACGGGCATCCTGCCCGTGTTCGGCTTGCCAGCCGACGCAAACGTCTTTTTTTCAGCCGCGTCAGCGGCGAAATAGGAGTAGCCCCGTGCGGTGGCACGGGGACTGATTGACACCCCCTAAGAAATATGAGCCGCGTAGCGGCGGCATAACTTTTATTTGGATTGATTGTGTCGCTTCTGACGGGGCTTCGATATTGAGCGTCAACTTTATCACCTCCGCGCTTCCGCGCGGGGCTAAGATTATACCGCCGCTGACGCGGCTTCCTTCTGATCGTCGCGTTCTCGCCAATTTTTCCCTCCTACCCGCCGTTCAAGGGCTGGTAGCCCATGCCGCTCCTCGCCCCGCGACAAATTCGTAAATCCGCGTCATCCGTTCGATCATGGTTTCGACCCGAAACGCTTCTTCAAATCGTTTTCGCGCCGAATCGCCCCATGCCTTTCTCGCCGAATCGTCCTCCAGCGCGCGCGCGATGGCGGCCGCCAATGCCGAAGGATTCTTCGCGGGGCAGAGTAATCCTTCCTCTTCAGACCGGATGACTTCCGCGTTTCCGCCGACGTCGGTCGCGACGGTCGCCAATCCCGCTCGCAACGCTTCGATGAGCGCGTGCGGCATCCCCTCCCAATGCGACGGAAGAACGGCAAGATCAGCGGCTTCGTAAATCGTCGGAGCGTCGGCGACGAATCCGAGCCAACGGATATTTGCTCCAAGTCCGGCGCGTGCCGCCAAGGCCGGAATTTTGCCGCCGCTTTCGTCCCGTCCGGCGCAGAGGCAAATAAGACGCGGCCATTTTTGCTTGAGTTGCGCCAGCGCCGCGATCAAGTCGGCGTGCCCCTTGGCCGGACGAAGATTGGCGATCACGGCGAGGACGGGACCTTCCTCCGCGCCGATGCTCCATCGTTTCCGCGCTTCGGCGCGCCTTGCGGCGTCCGCCGTCGGACGATCCGGAATTCCCGTCGGCACGACGAAAATTTTTTCGGGCGCAACGGGAACGCGCGCAAGATAAGCTCGTTTCGCGGCTTCCGATGTGCTGATCCACGCGGCAACGCGCTTGGCGGTCCCGCGATCCAGAAAATAATGAAACCAACGCCTCTGCGGATTGATTGAAACGATGGAGGAGATGATCTTAACGCTCGTTCCGCGATTCGCCAAGCGGACCAAGAGATCGGCGCGGAGACCATAAGGTTGAATCAAATCGAAGTTCCCTTCGCGGAGAAATCGGCGCAATTTTGCAATCAGAAACGGAAGGGCAAAATCGGTCGCCCCCCAATTTTCGCCTTGCGCGCCGGCCTCCCGCGCCAAATCGGCCAACGGTCCATTTCCCGTGAGCGCAAATATGGAAGGCGCGATCCGCGCGCGGTCGCCGTGTCTGCATACGTTGAGCATGAGTTGTTCCGCGCCGCCGATCTCGGAGGTCGAGGCGATTTGGAGAAGACGTAAGGGGGTGGAGGATGTCATGTGGATTTGCCCTGTATTCTTATCCACCAAGACACAAAGACACCAAGAATTCAACGCAAAGACGCAAAGGCGCAAGGACGCAAGCCAAAATTACCAAGGACCTCCTTGCGACTTTGCGCCTTGGTGCCTTTGCGTTTGATTCCGAAATGAATAATCGGCAAATGCCTGTTGAGACGGCGAGGCGTCATGCGATATTCTTCGTTCACTTCACGCTTGGAGCCGAGATCATGAAATTCAGTCGCTTCCTTATTCTTGCGCTATTGGCAGGCGCGTCCCGCCTTTCATCCGCCGAGCCTTCCCCGAAAAACCTCGCCGTCGGCGGCGAGGCGCAGGAGCAAGTCATGGTCACGGTCTATAACAACAACTACGGCCTCGTGCGCGAGGTCCGCAAAGTGAACCTCCCCGAAGGGACCGTCGCGCTCGAATTCCGCGACGTGGCCGAAAAAATTGACGCAACCTCGGTCGCGTTCAAATCGCAAACCGCTCCGGGCAAGGTCGCCATTCTGGAGCAGAATTATCGCTACGACCTGCTCAATCCCCAAACGCTCCTTGAAAAATACGTCGGCAAGAAAATCACCCTTCACACCCAGCGGATGGTGAACAACACCGCGACCATGGAAACCGCCGAGGGAACGCTCCTTTCGACCAACGGCGGCAACATCGTTCAATTCGGCAATCGCCTTGAGATCAATCCGCAGGGGAGCATTTCGGTGGGCACCGTGCCGGAAAATCTGGTCTCGCATCCGACGCTAGTCTGGTTGCTGAAAAATAATTTCGCCGACGAGCAAAAAATCGAAACCTCCTATCTGACCAACGACATGAATTGGAAGGCCGATTACGTCGCGATTATCAACCCGGAGGACACGAAACTCGATCTGACCGGATGGGTGACGCTGGAAAACAAAAGCGGCGCGAGCTACCGCGACGCCAAGCTGAAACTCGTCGCCGGCGACGTCCAGCGCGTCGCGGAGGCTCGTCCCATGCCGATGGTGAAGGCGAGAGGAGCCATGGCGGCGGACATGGCTGAAACGCAATTCGCGGAAAAAAGTTTTTTCGAGTATCACCTCTACACGCTGGATCGCCCGGCGACGCTGGCCAACAACGAGACCAAGCAGATGGTCCTTCTTCAAGGCTCCGACGTGCCGTTGAAGAAAACGTTCGTCTTGGATTCCCCCGCGTGGAACCGTGGAAGCGGACCGAAAATGGCGGAAAAGCGAAAGCTGGCCGTCATGTTGGAATTTGAGAACAAGAAGGAAAATCATCTCGGCATCGCGCTTCCCAAAGGGCGCGTCCGCGCCTACAAGGCCGACACCGACGCCTCGCTTCAACTCGTCGGCGAGGACGCGATTGACCACACGCCGCGCGACGAAAAACTCCGCATCAAACTCGGCGAGGCGTTCGACGTCGTCGCGGAGCGCGTCCAGTCCGACTACCGCCAATACTCCGAACATTCGGCGGACCTGAGCTACAGCGTCACGGTCCGCAACCACAAGGAAGAGGCGATTCAGGCGGTGGCCGTCGAGCGCGCTTTCGGCGATTGGAAGGTCATTAAGGAGAGCCAGCCTCATTACAAGCGCGATTCGCAAACTTTGGAATTCACCTTCGGCGTTCCGCCCAACGGCGAAACCGTCCTGACCTACACCGTCCACGTGGAATACTGACACGATGAACCGCGAGCGGCTCAGAAGCTTATTGGAACAAGTCCGCGATGGAGGGCTTGACCCCGCCGAGGCGCTGGAACATTTCCGCGCGCTTCCGTTCGAGGACGTCGGCTACGCCAAAGTTGACTTGCACCGCGAGGTCCGCCACGGCGGACCGGAAGTGGTCTTTTGCTCCGGTAAAACACCCGACCAAGTTCAAGGCATCATCGCCTCGCTCATTCGCGCCGGACAACGGGTCTTGGCGACGCGCGCCACGCGGGAAATTTATCAACATTGCGCCGCCGGAATTGACGGCTTGATCTATCATCCCGCCGGGCGCGTCATTACCAACATGAAACTGGACGAGAAATCGGGCGAAGGATCGGTGATGGTCATTTCGGCGGGGACGTCCGACATTCCTGTCGCCGAGGAGGCGGTGCTGACGGCGCGCGCGCACGGGGCGAAAGTCGAGACGATTTACGACGTCGGCGTGGCCGGATTGCATCGCCTATTGGCACACACGCGGCGTGTGCAACAGGCGCGCGCGCTGGTCGTATGCGCCGGAATGGAAGGGGCGTTGCCGAGCGTCGTCGGCGGATTGGTCGCCGCGCCGGTGATCGCCGTTCCGACCTCCATCGGCTACGGCGCGTCATTTCACGGCTTGGCCGCGCTTTTGGGAATGTTGAACTCCTGCGCGGCGAACGTGACCGTGGTCAACATAGACAACGGCTTCGGCGCGGGCTACGTCGCCGCGTTGATCAATAGGATGGGGATTCAACGCAAAGGCGCAAAGACGCGAAGACGCAAGGACGTTCCTTGAAATTTTTTCTCGCCTCCTTGCGTCTCTGCGCCTTTGCGTTAAATTCCAGAATCTTCGTTCTCATCGAGATTTGATCGTCGTCCAAACCTCATCGTAGAGCCGCGTGTCGTTGCCTAAATCTTCGAGGTATTCCATCCTTTTCCGCTGCTCGTCGGTCGGATAGATCGCCGGATTCTCGCGGTCCTCCTTCTTGACGAGCGGAAGACTCGCGGAATTGGGAGTGGCGTAGCGGTTGAAATCGGAAAGTTTCGCCCCGGCGTTCGGATCGAGAATGAAATCCATGAACTTATGCGCGCCGTCGGGATTGGGGGCCTTGGCGGGGATCGTCATCGCGTCAACCCATATCTGCGTTCCTTCCTTGGGAAGGACAAAACCGACGTTCTTTTCCTCATCCATTGCGCGGACGGCGTCGCCGTTATAGACAATCGCCATCGCCGCGTTCCCCGCGACGACCTTGTTTTTCCCGCCGACGCCCCCTTCAAACCCCAAACACTTCGCGCTCTTCTTCGCCCCCAGAATCAAATCCCCCGCCGAGCGGAGCTCGTCGGCGTTGCGCGTGTTGATCGAATGACCCTGAAATTTCAGCGCGGCGGACATCATGTCGCGCATGGAATCTATCAAAATGAAATTGCCCCGTTGCTTGGCGGGATCGAAAAGCTCGCCCCACGTCGGCTCGATTTGCGGAAATTGATCCTTGCGATACATGATCCCCATCGTTCCCCACTGATACGGCAGACTGTATTTGTTCCCCGGATCGTAAGGAGGATTAGCGAACGCGGGATCAACGTTTTTGCGATTGGGAATTTTGTCGGCGCTGATCGGCTGGATCAATCCCAGCCGCGCCAAGAGGGGAATCGCGTGATCCGAAACGACGACGACGTCATATTGACTCACGCCTCCGGCCTGCTGAAGTTTGGCGATCATCTCCTCGGTCGCCTCGTAAACGTCAATGCGGACCTTGATGCCGGTGAGTTTTTCAAACTCCTTCGGCAACTCCGGGTCAATGTATTCCGAATACATATAGACGTTGACCTGCCGGTGTTTTTCGGCTTTCGCGGGCTTGGCCTCGCGCTTCGAGCAGGCGCAACAAATTATGGCTGACGCGAGGATGACAATGGACGGATGGATCAAACGTATCAAACGAAGGGAATCGCGTTCACTCATTTGAATTCATACGTGGAGCCGCATTTTTGTTCGGCAAGTTTGCGCCAATAATCGTGATCGCTTCGCACATCGTAGGAAGGGCGATAGGGAAATTGACCCGCGTTGTAAGCCTCAAGCGCGGACCGGCGCAGATCTATGAGGATGTCGCGCATTTCCGAAATCCAACGGAGTCTTCGGTCAACTTCTCGTCCGGCGATCATTGGCGTTTCTCTTCTTCGAGTTTTCTCTTTAATCCGGCGATGTCCAATCTGTCTTTGTCCGACATCCGGCCTTCCTTTAATTTGATGATGACATCGGGGGGCGCGACCATCAAAGGTTTTCCCGCGAGGGTGAATTTGACGCTCCGATCCAAACTCCGGGCGAAATCCCCCTCGGCAAAAAGAAAATCCAGAACGAGCGCCCGGTCCTCATCCAATTTGGTGAGACGCCGTATTCGGATATTGGAAAAATCCATGGGAAGGGCGCGTTCATGGAAATCAAGAGGCTCCATGGCGAGTTTGACCTTGGGCCAATCCTCGGGGAGAATCAAAAGATCAATGTCTTCCGTCATTCGCGCTTCCACCCAAAGAGCGTAAGCCAAACCGCCGACCACGGCGTAGCGGATGCCTTGATCGTTCAAGGTGGCGGCGATTTGCGCCAATTCGTCAAAGAGACTTGTCAAATCTCCGTCCTCACGTTGAATCTCGTCATTCTCTGCAACCCCAACACCAATAGCACGGTCGCAAGGAAAATCAAAGTTGAGAGGGCGTGGATTTCGGGCGCGATGCCGCGCCGCAATGAAGCGTAAATGTAAATCGGCAAGGTCGTGGATTGCGGGCCGGCGGTGAAAAAGCTGATGATGAAATCGTCCAGCGAGAGAGTGAAGGCGAGGAGCGCGCCGGCGGCGATCCCCGGCATGAGAAGCGGGAGCGTGACGCGCCGGAGCAGGGTCGCCGTGTCGGCGTAAAGATCGCGCGCGGCCTCCTCGATTTCGCTTCCAATGGTCGCCAATCGGCTTTCCACGACCAAGGCGACAAAAGCGATTTGGAACGTGACGTGCGCGACGATCATCGTCAACAATCCCGGCTCGAAGAGGGAAAGAATGGAGCGTAGCGCGCCGAAGATCACCACCAAAGCGGAAGCGAAAATAATGTCGGGCGAGACGACCGGAAGATAGACCATGAAATCCAAATAGCCCCGGAACCATCGCGGCCATGGAAATCGCCCGACGCCCAACGCCAAGAGCGTTCCGAGGAAAGTTGCAATGATCGTTGAGACGACCGCCAAGATGAGCGTGTTTCGCGCCGCTTCAAGGATCAATTCGTTCTGAAAGAGATTGCGATACCAATCGAACGTCCATCCCTTCCAGACGAATCCGGCGCGCGAGGCGTTCACCGAGAAGACGGCCACGGCGATCATCGGCAGGTAAAGAAAAACCAACGCGGCCAGCGCGACGCATTTGAAAAATGGATGCGAGCGAGCGTTCATGGCGTCTGTTCCTTTCTCTGGTTTGCGCGGCCAAGGATAAACAGACCCATTAACGTGAGGACCATGACTCCCAGACTGATCGCCGAGCCGAACGGCCAATCGCGGCTCGGACCGAATTGTTGTTGAATCAGATTGCCGACGAGCATGGTCTTGGAACCGCCGAGCAAATCAGGCACGACGAAGATCCCGATGGCCGGAACGAACGTCAGAATGATGGACGCGATCAATCCCGGCAAAGTCTGGGGAAGAATAGCATGGCGAAAGATGCGAGGGCGCGAGGCATAAAGGTCCCGCGCCGCCTCGACCAGCGTCCAATCCATCCGCTCGACGCTCGCGTAAATCGGCAGAACGGCGAACGGTAGTGAATAACTCAACATCCCGATGTAAACCGCGAACGGACCGGGATAGAGGGCGGAATTTTCGGGAATCAGACCGAGAGCGCGCGCGATTCTCGCCAAGGGGAGGCGATGATCGAGCAGGAGCATCCAAGCGCTGGTCCGGATGACCAGATTCGTGCAGAGCGGAATCGCCGTCACCGCCAGCCATAGATAGCGCGTGCGCGGCGGTCGCTCGGCGATGAAAAACGCGAGCGGATAAGCAAACAAAAGCGAAAGAATCGTCGTCACGAGCGCCATCCAAGCGGTGCGCCCGAGGATGCGGAGATAATCCGCCGACCAGCCGAATGTCCCGAATCCGAGGAGTCGGCGGAAATTTTCCAGCGTGAGATTCCACTCGATTGTTCCGTCGGCGTTGCGTTGCAGGAATCCGATCATGGCGACCAACACCGAGGGAACCACCAGAAAAAACATCAACCACGCCAAGGGAATCGCCAAGACGGCTAAACCCCGCGCGAGAAGGCTTCGCGTTTCAATCAGTTCGCCTTGAAAAATCAACCGATCCCGTCGCATGAACGCCACCAATCTTGTTAAATTCTTGACGCGAAACCCCTTTTCGCCTATAAAGTAAAGCATTGAAAGCGGCGGATTTCCCAGCAGGAAATGCCGGCGTTCTTTGGAAACAATTTGAATCGCGTGGATGAGGACCAGTAGGGCGCGAGCCGCGCCTTGAGAGAATTGCCGGTTGGTGCGAGGCAACGGGCGGCGCGTCCGAACTCCCCTCGGAGCGGGATCGGGGAAAGGGAGCCATCGGCTCCGCGAGTAGTCGGTTCCGGTTGGCCGCCGTTAAAGGGCCGGCCGTTAGCAGGCCAAAATGAAGGGTAAAATTCCTCTGAGTCATTTTTGGGGAATTTTGCCGAATCAGGGTGGTATCGCGGAAAATTTTCTCGCCCCTGAACGATGGAGATCGTTCGGGGGTTTTTGATTTTTAAGGAGGATTCACCACGGAGGCACGGAGAGGTCGCTGGTCAAATTGAAGTGATTGAGAAAATTGACCGATTGGGGAGCAAAAATATCACCGCAGAAAAGGAATCTAAAGATGCTTTTATTTTCTGCGACTCTCATTCGCATTGAAACTACCTCTCTGTGTCTCTGTGGTGAAATATCCGTGGTAAGAAATTGAAGGAGCAACAGCCATGAAAAACAAAATCATCATCTTCGACACAACCCTGCGCGACGGCGAGCAATCGCCCGGCGCGACGATGAACATCAAGGAGAAGCTGGAGGTCGCGCATCAGCTCGCGCGGCTCGGCATTGACGTCATGGAGGCCGGATTTCCGATCAGTTCGCCCGGCGATTTCGAGGCGGTTAATCTCATCGCGCGCGAGGTCGAGGGTCCGGTGATCTGCGGCCTTGCGCGGGCGCAAAAACCCGACGTCATCAGCGCGGGAGAAGCCATCGCTCCGGCAAAAAAACGCCGGATTCACACCTTCATCGCCACGAGCGATCTGCACATGGAGAAAAAATTGCGCCTGACGCGCGGGCAGGTCGTCGAGGCCGCCGCCGAGGCGGTGAAGTTCGCGCTCAGTTTTACCGACGACGTGGAATTTAGTTGCGAGGATGGAAGCCGGACCGAGCACGATCACATGTGCGAGTTGGTTCAGGCGGCGGTTGAGTCTGGCGCGATGACGATCAACATTCCCGACGCTGTCAGCCACCCCCTGCCGGATGATTACGCCTCCCGGATCCCACAGCTTCGCCGCTATGCTCGCGGGATCGAAAAATGCGTCATCTCCGTCCATTGCCACGACGATCTTGGATTGGCCGTCGCCAATTCGCTGGCGGGGATCATGGCCGGCGCGCGGCAGGTCGAGTGCACGATCAACGGCATCGGCGAGCGCGCGGGGAACGCGAGCATGGAGGAAATCGTCATGGCTTTGCGGACCCGCGCCAACTACTTCAATCTCGACACCGGCATCAACGCCCGCGAAATTTACAAGACCTCGCGCTTGGTGAGTCGGATCACGGGGATGCGCGTCCAGCCGAACAAGGCGATCGTCGGCGCGAACGCCTTTGCCCACGAGGCGGGCATTCATCAGGACGGCGTCATCAAGGAGCGGCGCACCTATGAAATCATGGAGCCGGAACACGTCGGTTGGATCGGCGAGTCCATGGTCATGGGGAAACACAGCGGCCGGGCGGCGTTCAAGCAAAGGCTCTTCGCGCTGGGGTTCACGAACCTCGGTCCGGAGGAAATCAACCGCGCCTTCAAGCATTTCAAGGAGCTTTGCGACCGCAAGAAGGACATTTACGACGAGGACATTTACGCGCTGGTCGAGGAGGAACTCGCGCGCGCGACCGATTCCTACGAGGTGGATTATCTCACGGTCACCAGCTCGACGAAGGAAAAGCCGCACGTGGAAATGAAAATCCGCAAGGGAGACGAAATTCTGTCCGTCACCGTGGACGAAGGGGACGGGCCGATTGACGCGCTTTTCAAGGGATTGGATCGTATCCTCGACATGAAGATTCGGTTGCTGGAATATGGCATCGAGGCGCTGACGGCGGGCAAGGACGCGCAGGGGCGCGTCAACGTCCGCATGGAGATCGAAGGGCGCGAGGTTCGCGGCCAAGGGGTGGACACCGACATTATCCTTGCGTCGGTGAAGGCGTATCTCTCCGCCGTGAACCGTTATCTCCTCACGCGCGACGTGGCAGTCTTCTCCGGCGCGACGAACATGACGCCGTAGGACAAGTGAACGCATTGGAGACGCTATGATGGTCCGTGTCGTAATCCTGAATTGCTTCTCCGGGCACGGGGAGGTCGGAACGTTGGACATGATTCGACGGATTGAATTGTCACGGGCGAGTTTCCCGAATTTAATCGTTCCTCAATCCTCAGTTCTTGACGTCCAAGCCTCGAATCACCAAGCCAAGCGAAAGGAATTTTGAGTATCAAATGGTAAGGATGAGAACCTGTATTCTCTTTCTATTCTGGAGCGCCGCCGCGATGGACAGAGCGTTCATTCGCGCGGCGGAGACCCAGGGCCCCGATGCCCCGCTCACCGTCATGACCTTCAACGTCCTTTGCTCGTTTTGCGATCCGGCGAATTTTGATCCTTGGAGCGAGCGGCTGGATTATTTTCACGACATCTTCGAACGGCACAAGCCCGACCTGATCGGGTTGCAGGAAATTTCCAAGGGGAGCGAGGTCGCGGAATTCGTCGCGCGGAATCCGGCTTATGAAGCGATCTATTACCGCGACGAGGCTCCCCCCAACCGCGAATATCCCGACGCGACGATTCTCTATCGCCGCGAGCGGGTCGAGGTCTTGGAGCGCGGCGTTTATTGGTTGAGCAAGGAGCCGGACAAGGCTTGGTCCAAGGGTTGGGCCAAGGTTCAGTTTTGGCGGTTGGTGGTCTGGGCGCGGATGAAGGACAAGAGTAGCGGACGCGAGTTTTATTTTTCCACGACCCACTTCGACAACAACACTCCGAATCAGGAGATGAGCGCGCCGCTGGTCTTGGATCGCGTCGCGCCGTGGGCCAAGAAAATCCCCTGCATCGTCACCGGCGACTTCAACTCCAAACCCGACTCCAAGGCTTACCGAATTTTGATGGGCGGAAAAGAAAATGTCGGATTCAAACTGGTCAACACCTCCGATCTTGCCGGCGCGCCGACGATTGACGCGCGCCAGAATCCCAAACCCGAATTTCATCCCGATTCAGGAATTGATCACGTCTTTCTCGCCGATCCGAGCGGCGTCAAGGTCGAACAATGGATCGTTGATATGAATGTTTACGGTCCGAAGAATCGCTACCCCTCGGATCATTTTCCCGTGGTGGCTAGGCTCAGGTTTTCCGGGGGGAATTAAACACAAAGACACAAAGAAGGCACGAAGAACTCAAAGCTTGAGATTCTTCCTTTTATTTTGACCATCGTGGTCCTTGTGCCTTCTTTGTGTCTTTGTGTTTAATTGAACGGCCAAATTGAGTTGATCTCATGTCCGATCCATTCATGCTCGAAATCAACCCGCGCGTCTGGTTGCCGGAGCAAGCATGGGCGCGGGAGCGCGCCGATCTCTCTCTCATTCCCGACGAGCAAATTCAAGAGTGGGCCAATCTTGGCGTGGATTGGATTTGGATGATGGGCGTGTGGGATCCTTCGCCGCGAAGTCGGGAGATTTGTTTGGCCTCTCCCGCTTTGTTCGGCGGTCTCGGAAATTTTTTCCCACAGGCGTTTCCCGATCACGTCGTCGGTTCCCCGTTCGCCGTTCGCAATTACGCGCTCAATCCCGCCTTGGGCGGGCACGATACCCTTCAATCACTCCGCGAGCGGCTCCATCACCATGGCATCCGCCTCATGCTCGATTTTGTCCCCAACCACACGGCAACGGATCATCCGTGGACGAAGACTCATCCGGAATTTTATTTTCAAGGAACCGAACCCGATCTGACGGAACGACCGAACGATTATTTCCGCACACCCAACGGCCGGATTTTGGCCCACGGCCGCGATCCCTATTTCCCGTCGTGGACCGACACGGCCCAGTTGAATTATTTCAACGCCGCTACGCGCGAGGCCATGCAGGAACAACTTCTTGAGATCAGCCGGACGTGCGATGGCGTCCGGTGCGACATGGCGATGCTCGTGACGAACGAGGTTTTTGAGCGGTCATGGGGAAAGAATGAAAAAAACCGCCGATTCACGCCGATGCACGCCGATGAGCGATCCAAAGTTTCGATTCATCCTTCTCATTCTCATACTCCTTTTCCTTCTCATCGTTCCCATTCCTCCGAATTTTGGGAGTCGGCCATCGAAGCGGTCCACTGCGAAAACGCGGACTTTATTTTCATGGCCGAGGTTTATTGGGACATGGAATGGAAACTCCAGCAAATGGGCTTCGATTACACCTACGACAAACGGCTGTATGATCGGCTGATAGCGGGGGATGGTCCGGGCGTTCGCGCGCATTTGCAGGGAGCGTCAGTTGAATTTCTCTCGCGGTGCGTTCATTTCGTCGAGAACCACGACGAGCGCCGCGCTCAAGAAGCGTTCGGCTTTCGTCATCGCTCCGCCGCTTTGGTTTCCGCAATGGTTCCCGGACTCCGCCTCCATCACGAGGGACAATGGGAAGGACGGCGAACTAAAATTTCGGTTCAAATCGGTGCGCGTCCATCCGAACCTGCGGACGAGAAATTGCGCGAATGGTATCGCCGCCTTCTCGCCGAATTGCGCCGCGAACCGTGGCGAAGCGGAAATTTCCGATGCCTCGATATTAACGAAACGGACGCGGAGAATTCCAATGCCGGCAAGATCATCGCCATCCGCCGCGAAGCAGGACGTGATTGCGGACTGGTTATCGCCAACATTGGAGGAGAGGATGCGCGGGGGATCATTGAATATATCCCTCACGATCTTGACGGCGAAACCGTATTCTTCCGCGAAGCTCTCTCCAAACACGTTGTCCAACATCCCCTGATGGAACTTCGTGAAAAGGGATTGGAAATCGCTCTAAAAGCGGGCGAATGTTTTCTCTTTCATGTGAAAAATTCTTAGCCTCGCGGACTTCAAATCTCGAAATCGGGAGGTGGGCCGGATTTGATTCGTTCGCGGTAGGCTCCCGCCGGATCAAATGAAATTTCCCATCGGCGTCCCAGCCTTTGGAGGATCAATCCTCCCACGGCAAACGCGACGACAAGTCCCGCGGTCTTGCCCGCCGCCCAAATTTGGCGGTCGCTCCGGAGGAGGATTGTTCCGGCATAATACAAGAGAAAGAAGCCGAAGATTCGCTGGAGCGCGATTTCCGGAAATCGGGTGGAGCTTGCGACCCAACTCCCGACAAACGCTCCGAGCGCAAAACCTGCGGCCAGCATCGCGGCGGCGGCCACGTTGACTTTGCCCGCCTTGTAGTAAGCCCAACAGGCGAAGATTCCGATCGGAGGCAACAACATTCCCAAACTGGTCCCGACGGCTTCTTTGTGGGAATAATGAAAAAGCAGGGTCAGAAGGGGAATCACCAAAACCCCTCCTCCGATGCCCAGCATTCCGCTGAGGCATCCGGCGAAACATCCTACGGCGAGATAGGCGACTATGGTTGACGGCGTCATGATGAAATTCCTCCCGGACGTTTCATCTTAGCCCAAGCCCGGCTTCAACTCACGTTGGTTTGAATGCCGATTTCTTGCCCTTGCTCTTGCTCCTGTTCGGAATCATAATTTCGGGAAATTTTTTGGACTTTCCAACACCGGACCCAATCAATTCATCATGTCCCGATTCAACCCGACAACCGACCTCATCCGTTTGGGGCACAGCCCCGATCCCGACGACGCCTTCATGTTCTACGGCTTGGCGCGCGGATTGGTGGACGCCGAGGGCTTGCGCTTCGAGCACGTCTTGCGCGACATCGAAACCCTCAACCAGTGGGCGATGGAGGGCAAACTGGAAGTCACCGCCCTTTCGCTCAATGCCTACACCCACTTGACCGACCGCTATCTGATCCTCAACACCGGGGCGAGCATGGGACGCGGCTACGGACCGATGGTGATCGCCCGCGAGCCGTTCGACCCCAAACTTTTGCCGGAGCGCGTGATCGCCGTCCCCGGAATTCACACGACGGCCTTTCTCACGCTTCGCATGTGCATCGGCGATTTCGCCTATGAGGTCGTTCCCTTTGATGAAATTTTTCGCGCGGTCGCCGAGGGAGAAGTCGAGGCCGGACTCATCATCCACGAAGGCCAGCTGACCTACGAAAAGGAAGGATTCTATTGCGTCCTCGACTTGGGAAAATGGTGGGAATCCTCCAGCGACGGACTTCCGTTGCCTCTCGGCATCAACGGCGTCCGGCGCGATTTGGGACCGGAGCTTTGCCGGCGAATTGACCGCGTCCTTCGCCGGAGCGTTCAGTATTCGCTCGATCATCGCTCGGCGGCGGTGGATTACGCGCTCCAATGGGGACGCGGCCTGAACCATCGGACGGCGGATCAATTCATCGGAATGTATGTGAATGATCTGACGCTCGACACCGGCGTCAAAGGTCGCCCCGCGATTGAGCGCTATCTCGCCCGCGCCGCCGAATTGGATTTGATTCCCCAATCGGTCAAACCCGAATTTGTGGAGTAAAATTTCAATCCTGAAAATTCAGCTCTCGAATTCTGTATCGCGTTTTATGTCCCTTTGAATACTTTTCAATCCCCGCGGCAATTTGCTTTCCCCACTCCGCCGGACTTCCATTCATACGCAACGGCCGCGCCAGACCTGCTTTCAGCAAACTCGCGTTTCCGCTCGGCGTCTTCCGTCCGTTTTCAAAACACCAGATCGGCCTGCCATGTCCCATCGCCCATCGGAGCGCGTAGGCGGAGCCTCCCTTCAATCCGCTGGCGACCAAAACCAAACCCTCCGACATCGCGGCAACAACGTCATTGCGCCGGATTGCCAGTCCAGCATGAAAATTTTCGTCGGGTCGCCCCAATCCCAAGATCGTCATCGCTTCTCCGGCCCGCGACCGACCTTCCGCGTTCAACATAAGCAACCCCCGCGCCGGAACGCCGACCGATCCCGCTTTTCCCTGAACCGCCCCATCATGCGCGGCGGCGTCGGCTCCCTCCGCCATGCCGCTGGTCACGACGATCCCTCGGTCACAAAGCTCTTGCGCCAAAAGCCGCGCGGCGTCGCACAATTCCGACGGCGATTGCCGCGATCCGATCATCGCGCATTGCTTCATTTGAAGCCGCGAGGGATTGCCTTCAACCAAAACATACGGCGGCGCATCGTCTCCGAATTCCTCCGATAATTTTTTGGGGTAGAGCGATTCGCCGATCCAGACGATTTGGATTTTGCGTTCGATCAACCGCCGCGCATGGCTTTCCACGCTCCGGCGACGGGGCCAAACGATAGCCTTCTTGTTGTTTCGTGAAGTCCGCCCCCCCATGAGGAGAGATAAATCCGACGGCTTGGCAAAGAATGACTCCTTGGCGTTCTTTGCCAAGCCGCGCATCTCGATCAACGCCTCCCGCGTCAATCCCCGCGCCGAAATGAGAAAGAGATCGTTGAGAAGCTCGATCATCTGTCGGTCAAAGAATGAAATTCAGGTTCGGAAATTCCGACAGCGCGCGCGACGCCAAAACTTATTGCTTCAACTTTTCCTTCAGCCCCTCGGCCTTGGGATTGAGCTTAAGGGCGTTCTCCCACAGAGTGCGCGCCTTGGTTCCATTGCCCGATTTGGAATAAGCGTCCCCCAGATGCTCGAGGACCGTGGGGTCCGGCGTATTGGTCATTTTTCCGATCGCCGACTCCAAAGTCTGGACCGCCTTCCCGAAATCCCCCTGCTTGTAATACACCCAGCCGAGCGAATCGAGAATGTGTCCCGCGTTGGGATTCAATTCGAGCGCCTTCTCGACCAGCGTCTTGGCTTCGTCCAGCTTGATGTCTGATTCGGCGAAGAAATAACCGAGCGCATTGTAGGCTTCGGCATCACGGGGATTGATTTCGATGGCCTTCCGCAGGACGCGCTCGGCATCGTTATTGCGTCCGGCGTCGTGATAGTATTCTCCCGCAATCAGATAAAACCGCTCCTCGGTGTCATTCCCGGCGATCAACTTCTCGACGATGGAAAGCGCTTCGGCGTATTTGCGTTGCTCTTTGTAAAGATTGGCTTGCAAAAGCTCCAAGTCCGTGGCAAACGCCGCCTCCACGATCTTCCGGGAGGCGTCGAGCAATCCCTGCGCCTGCTCGAATTTTCCCGCGTCGGTGTAATTCTCAATGAGCGACCGGACGATCTTGAAATCCTGCGGCGCGGCGGCGTGCATTTCCTCCAAAATTCCGATGGCCTTCGGATAATCCCGCGCGCGGGAGTAGAGCCATGCCTTCAGCCAACGCGCCTGATCTCCCCGGTCCTCGCCCCCCTTGGCGATGGTTTTGTCCACGAGGGCGTGCGCCCGGTCAAAGGCGCCGGTCGAGGCGTAAAGCTCGATCAACACCTGAACGGCGACATCGGGAACTTTTCCATCGTTCCCCATCGCCTCTTCCAAAAGTTTGATCGCGTCCTCGCTTTTTCCCTCCCGCCGGGCCAATTCGGCGCGCAGAAGAAGAAATTCCATCGCGCGTTCCTTGGGAACCGACGCCGACGCGCGGTCGTAAACGTCGTGGGCTTCCTTGAACCGTCCGGCGTCGGTGTAAAGCCCGCCGAGCATCGCCACGGCGAGAAATTCGTCCGGTTTCTTCGCCAACAGTCCCTGAAGTGTTTTGATCGCCTCGTCGTTTTTGCCCGCGTCAACTTGCACTCCCGCCAGTTGCAGGGGAAGGCGCGATTCCTCGGGATGAGCCGCGGCGACCCGTTTCAGCAACTCAATGACCTCCTCCAATTTCCCCGCCTTGCGCAACGTGGAGGCGAGATCCAGCATTTCCGAATCGGACAGGGAGGGATCGGCGACGAGGGCGCTGACCAGCTTCATGGATTCGTCAACCTTGCCTGTAAGGAAATCGGCTTGGATCAGCGCGAGCCGGAACTTCCGGCTTTCGGGCCAGAGTTTGAGGGCGTTCTGATAATGCTCCGCCGCCTTGTTCCATTGCTTGGCCTTGAGGAGTTCATCGCCGTAGGATTCCTGAATTTCGAGAACTCTGGGAAAACTTTGCGCCATCTCCTCGTAAAAACTAAGCAAGCCCCCTTGGCGGCCGGTTTGCTTCACCAGCTCCGCGACCTTGGCGCGAATCGCCGCGTTGCCCGGCTCGATTAACATTGCCTGCCGATACGCTTCCAATGCCTCCTTGGGTTGTTTGGAGGCTTCGTAGGTTTCGGCGAGAGCCAAGTGCCCCCGGATGTCTTGGGCGCGGAGTTTCACCGCTTCCTTGGCCGCCTCCACCGCTTTGTCCATGCTCCCGACGCGGCTATAGACCGAATTCAGAACAAGTAAGGGAAGTATGCGATCCGATCCCGCGCGGATTTTCAGCATCCGAGTGTAAACGTCTATGATCTTGGCGACCGCAGGATCCGATTCTCCCTTGGCCGTCGCCCAATCTCGGGTGTTGCGCAATAGCAGAAGACCCAATTCCTCCAGCACGCCGGAGTTTTGCGGCTCAATCTTCAGCGCGGATTCCAGATCGGCGATGGCTTTCTCGGCGTCGCCGCGCGAGCGGTTGACCTTGGCGCGCGCCTGCCACGCGGGCACAAATTCCGGATAGCGCTTAAGACATTCATCCAGCGTCGCCAGACCGGCATCGGTTCGGCGATCCTTTAGATAGGCTTCGGCCAAGGCCGTGAAAATTTCCGGCGGACAATCGGGCCGGTCCCGCAGGGGTTCGAGCTTTTTGATTGCCCCCTGCGCGTCTCCCCCTTCGAGGGCGAGTTGCGCCTCGAAGTAGAGCGGCTCGTAGGCCTGAGCCGCCGCATCGGCCGCATGAGCGCGGACCGACGCCAGCCACGCGCATCCGCCGCTCAGAAACGTCATGGCGATCAAAGGGAGCGCCCACCATATTTGCCGGGTTTTGCGAAACAGAATGCTCAAGGTCGTCTCTCGGTCCTCTTCAAGGGGAATACTTAAACTTTCGGCTTCCGGATGCAAGCGATTCATACATGGATGATAGCCCCTTTACCGCGCGGATGCCATTGGATTCGCGCCGAGCGACTTCGAAGATTGATCATCTGTTCCCAATGATTGACCTTATCGAAAGGCATGAGGACGCCAACGGCGTCCCGGAACGAAGCCCAAGGTTGCCGAGCGTAGCGAGGCTACCTTGGGACACAGGCCATACTCACGCAACCCCGAACGGGGTTGCGGAATTCGCCGGAACAGTGAAATGCCCCCGTCTCAAGCGATTCCACCCCCTCCCTTAATCCTTCAAAGGATGAAGATTTTCAGCGGGAAGTTCGATCCGGATCGTCTCCCCCGCGCCAATTCTAAAATTGGGGGTCGTCCGAATCCGCAAAGGACCCGGCTCGACGAACAAATCCAAATGATCGCCGCGATAAATCGTTTCACGAATAACCACATCAACGAAATTTGCGCCCGATTTTTCCGCGTTGACGACAATCCGCTCGGGACGAATGGACAAGGTTCCCTCGTCCCACGGAGGCGTGGATTTCAAGACAAGCGGGCCGAACGGCGTGATGACGGACGAGGGGGAATTCCCATTTCGCGTCGCGGGAATCAAGTTCGCCGCGCCGAGAAATTGGGCGACAAAACGATTGTCGGGTCGCCCATAAACCTCGCCCGGCGCCCCGATCTGCTCGATTCTCCCGTCGCGCATGACGATGATCCGGTCCGAAACGGTCATTGCCTCGTTCTGGTCGTGCGTGACGAGCAGAAAACTTTTTCCCAACCGTCGCTGGAGCCGACGCAACTCCAATTGCACCTCGGCGCGGAGTTGCGCGTCCAACGCCGACATCGGCTCGTCCAACAACAGCGCCTCCGGCTCATTGACCAGCGCCCGCGCCAGCGCGACCCGTTGTTTTTGTCCGCCCGACAGCTGATGCGGATGACGCCCTGAAAAGGATTCAAGCTGAAGAAGGCTTAACGACCGGTCCACCCGATCCCGAACTTCCGATTGCGGAAATTTGCGGGAACGAAGTCCAAACGCGACGTTTTCAAGGACGCTCAGATGAGGAAAGAGGGCGTAGCTCTGGAAGACGATGTTCACCGGCCTCTTTTGCGCGGGAAGGTCGCCGATGCTCTGGCCGCCTAGTTCAATCGCTCCCGCATCCGCGATTTCCAATCCGGCGATGATCCGCAGAAGCGTCGTTTTGCCGCATCCCGAAGGGCCGAGTAAGGTCACGAATTCCCCCGGCTCGACCGCGAAGTCAACGCCGCGCAGAACCTCAACTCCGCCGAAGTTTTTGCGAATTCCGCGAACATGAAGACCGCGCGACGGCGTTGGCGATATGGAACCCTCCTTCACTGTTTCCTCTATCAACTTTCCGGTTTTGGATTCCACATTTTAATCTTAGGGATATTGAAACAAGGAATTCACCACAGAGACACAGAGAGGAACTCGCAACGCAAAATCTACGTTGCCAACTTCTCTGTGCCTCTGTGGTGAATTCTTTTGCTTCAATTCGAGGCCCATCTCATAATATCAGCCACAATTTATCGTAATCCATTCCAAGGCCATAATCGAATCCGTTTCCTTGGATTTTTTTATTCGGTTCGCGCTAAGGTGATTCCGCCGTCGGGAATTTCAGTCCATGTTCAAAATTGGCAACCGCTTTTTTCTTGTCCGTTTAATCCAAATTTTCGCGCCGATCTTTCTGCTTCAATCCGCCTTCGGCGAACAGCAAAGACCCCTTTCTCCCTGCTCCGTCATCTCTTTTGGGGCCAAAGGGGACGGTCAAACCAAGGATACGGAGGCAATTCAAAAGGCCATTGACGCCTGCGCCGAACACGGCGGCGGAACCGTTTTTCTTCCGCCGGGAACCTATCTTTCGGGAAGTCTTCACCTCCGGAACAACATCGGCCTTCATCTGGACAGCGGCGCGACACTCCTCGGAAGCAAGGACGAAAAAGATTACGATCCCTACGAAACATTGACGTTCAAGAATCAGGCGGACCGCGAGACAAGTTTTTTCCACTACGCGCTCATTTGGGGAGAAGACGCGGCCAACGTTTCCATCACGGGCATGGGAACCATTGACGCCAACCGAGCCAAGCGCGGCGGTCCCAAGCCGATCGCGCTCAAGCGTTGCAAGCGCGTCACGATCAAGGAGATCACGATCCGCAACGCGCCGAATTACAACATCAGCATGTTGGGGACCGACGACGTGATGATTGACGGCGTGACGATCCTGAATGGCTACTGCGACGGAATTGATCCCGATGGTTGCCGCAACGTGAGCATCTCGAATTGCCACATTGAATCTTGGGACGACGCCATCGTTCTGAAAACCAGCTTTTCACTCGGCGAGCATCGTTCGACCGAACGGGTCACGGTCACGAATTGTCTTTTGGCGACCGCGTGCAATGCCTTCAAACTCGGAACCGAATCGGGAGGCGATTTCAAACGGATCGCCGTGAGCAACTGCGTCGTTTTTCGGCTCGGCGAACAAGAGCCGCCGATCAGCGGAATCTCGCTGGAGACGGTGGACGGAGCCAACGTGGACGGCGTCGTTGTTTCCAATGTCACCATGACCGACGCGCGCGCGCCGATCTTTTTGCGGCTCGGCAATCGGGGGCGAGATCAAGACAAACCGACCCCCGGAACGCTCAAAAACATTTTGATCGAGAACGTCGCGGCGTCCGGCGCGTCGCTCCCTTGCACCATCACCGGCATCCCCGATCATCCGATCAAGGATGTCACGCTTTCCAATATACGGATCGCCTACCGGGGAGGCGATCCCTTGATGAAATTTGCCGATGAAGTTCAAGAGCGGGTCGCCGATTATCCCGACGCCGACATGTTTGAGGAAGGTCTGCCCGCTTACGGTCTTTACTGTCGCCATGCCGAGGGTATCAAATTTTCAAACCTCCAGTTGCTACGGGACACCAAATCTCGCTGGCGCTTTATTCCGGAAAAGGAAAAGAAGCATCGGGGAACGTGGACGGTCGAGTCCGTGTCCACATCCGGCAACCCCGCCGGGGGCGAGTCGGGCTGGGAGACCGCCCCGGTCCGCACGCTCGTCTGCGATCAGGTCACTCGCCTCGAGATTGAAAGTCTCTCGGCGCAACCTTCCGAAACCGCGAATCAGCCGTTTTCCGTCATTCGATTCATCGGCGTCCGGGACGCCATGATCTACGATTGCGTCGCGCCGCAGGGAACGCGGGTCTATTTGGAAATCCTCGATCCCGCTTCACGCGGCATCAGTCTCATCGGCAATGATCTGACCGAAGCCATCAAGACGGTTCAGCTTGGACGCGGGGTCAAGCGGGACGCCGTTTCCCTTTTGAGCAATCGGGCGCATTGACGGAGCGGGCGGAAAGCCAAAAGTGGAATCTTCTGCGGTCAAATCGCGTCCTTGGAGCGGGTTTTTCGCGCTGGTTTTGTTTCTGGCCGCGACGACGATTCAGACATGGCCCCTTGTCCGATATCTTCCGACCCGAATGCCGTGGTTCAGCGGCGACACGGCGTTGAACGCCTACATTTTGGCGTGGGATCAACACGCCCTCCTTCGGCAACCTGTTCATCTCTTCGACGCCAATTTCTTGTATCCGACGCGCGATACCTTGGCTCTCTCGGAAAATCTTCTCGGCGCGGCGATCTTGGCGTTTCCCTTGACCCTGTTCCAAAATCCTCTCCTTGTTTACAACATTCTTTTTTTCGCTTCGTTCGCGCTCTCCGGTTTCGCATGGTTCGTGGTTTTGCGCCGTTGGGGACTGGGCTGGTTCGCGGCGTGGATCGGCGGGATGGCCTTTGGCTTTCTCCCGTGGCGATGGGGACAAGTCGGCCACGCCCAGCTTCTTTACACTTGGTGGATTCCCATCGCCTTGGGGGGAGCGGAAAACTGGATGCGTCGCGGCGGCTGGGGTTCGATCATGTTGACCGCCTTCTCGCTGGTCGCCTCGTTATACACCTGCGTCTATGACGCGCTTTTTTTGCTTTGCTTTCTTGGGGTCTTCGTCACCGTCGGACTTTGCGCGAATCCGGGAATCCTGACGCTAAGACGCGATGGATTGGCTCAATTCGCAATCGGCGTCCTGCTGTTTGCCCTTTTCCTTCTCCCCGCGTTCGCTTCCTATCATCGGATCAAATCCGTGCTCGGAACTCCGAACACGATCAAGGATGTGATACCTCGCGGGGCTTCGTTCGGCGATTATCTTCGTCCGTCGTCGTTCAATTTGATTTGGGGCGCGCGCAAACCGGTCCCGCCCAATCCCTATTCCGACGTGCCGTGGGAACACGAACTTTTTCCCGGTTTTGCTTTGATGGCGCTGGCCGCGAGTTATCCTTGGACTTGGTGGTTGCGTCGGAAAACGCAGTCCGAAAAGCCCGCGCCGCAAACTCGTCTTGCCTTGATGCTGGTCGGCGGCGGACTCGCGCTCCTGATCGTTTCGCTCGGACCCCGCTTGCATTGGTTCGGCCACGGTACGCGCGTCGCGCTTCCGTTCGCATGGCTTTACAAATTTGTCCCGGGATTCAGCGCGATCCGGGTTCCCTGTCGCGCGGGATTGTTTGTCGGGTTCGCCCTAAGTGGACTGGCGGCATTGGCGTTGGACGGATGGCTCAATCTCCCGGAAAAAATTCTCCGCTGGACGGGACGCTTGGTCGCGGTTCCCCTCGCGCTGGCGCTTCTGGCCGAGCTTGGCGTTCATCCGTTGCCGATGGAGGAGAACCCCGATTACTCGCGCCACCGCCAAGTTCAACGGGAAATCGCGCGCCGCGCTCCGGGCACGGTTCTGGTTCTGCCGATTGAGGACAGGCTGAATTACCTTGCGCCGTTGACCACCGCAGTTCACTTTTATCCCCTCGTCAACGGCGTCAGCGGATATCTGCCTCATAAGAACGGGGACATTTTCGACGCCTTTCGCGCCGACGTTTGGGGAGACACGCAAGCTCATCTGCTACGGAAAATGCGCGTCCGCCACGTTGTCTTGGATCACCGCAAATCGGCGAATCCGTCGCCCGAAGTCTTGAAACGCCTCGACGAGACCCTTGCGCGATTGGGCTTCGACGTGGAGACTGCCTACTTTCCACAATCGGACATCACGCTCCTTGAAATCAAACCGACGGAGGGAGAAAATCCAAAATCATGAAAAGCAAACCCAACATCAAGCGCGTTCGGATTCAACGGGCGCAATTCACTTTTCCGACCGTATTCTTGACGGTAATTTTCCTGACAATGATCGCCCGCTTCAGCGAGGCGAAAAAGGAATCCGCGTCGGGATCGCTGATGGCCGAAGCGGCGCGAAACTTCATCGCGTCTCTTTCCGCCGATCAGCGCGCCAAGGCCGTCTTCCCCTTCGAGAGCGACGAGCGGATGAACTGGCATTACATCCCCAAGCCGCGCAAGGGGCTTCCCATCAAGGAAATGGACCAAGGGCAGTCCCATCTTGCCCATGCGCTTCTTAATTCCGCCTTGAGCGCGCGCGGATTTATAAAGGCCGAGACGATCATGAGTCTGGAGCCGGTCCTGCGCAATTTGGAATCCTCCGGAGGAAAAGCAACCCCTGTTCGCGACGCCGATCTTTATTATTTTTCGATCTTCGGCGATCCCGCGCCCGAAAAACCGTGGGGCTGGCGGATTGAGGGTCACCACGTTTCCTTGAATTTCACCGTCGTCAACGGCGACTTGACCGCCTCCTCCCCCGCTTTCTTCGGGGCCAATCCGCATGAAGTCAGAGAAGGTCCGCGCAAGGGCTTGCGGGTTCTTGGCGCGGAGGAGGATCTCGGACGCGAACTGGTCAAATCGCTCGACGAGAGCCAGCGCAAACAGGCGATCATCGGCGACGCCGCGCCCCCCGACATCTTCACCCGCGCCGACCGCAAGGCGCAACTCGAAGGTCCCCCCAAGGGTCTGCCCCGCTCGGCGATGAACGACAAGCAAAAGGAAATGCTCCAAGCCTTGATGGACGAATACATTGACAACCTCCATCCCATGCTTGCCCGTGATCGCAGAGCGAAATTGGAGAAGTTGACGCCGTCGGAGCGCGACCAAATTTTCTTCGCGTGGATGGGGGGAACTGAAAAAGGGCAGGGACATTATTACCGCGTCCAAGCGCCGACCTTCTTGATCGAATACGACAATACCGCCGACAACGCCAACCACAGCCACACCGTCTGGCGCGACTTCAACGGCGACTTCGGATTCGACCTTCTGGCGGAGCACCACAAACTCGCACACTGAAACCATTGCGGTATCGCATTGAATACTCCCCGGATGTCGAAGATCACATCCGCTGGTTGACGACCCTTCAGCAACGAATCGCGCTGGACGCGATTGACGAGCGATTAACGCATCAGCCGACGACGGAAACGAAAAATCGCAAACCGATGCGACCGAATCCGGTTGCGCTCTGGGAGTTGAGAATCGGCAACCTTCGGGCGTATTATGACGTCGAGGAAGAACCCGAACCCGTGGTCTATGTCCGAGCCGTGGGTGTGAAGGAAAGAAATCAAATTCGAATCGGCGGGGAAATTGTGGAGCTATGAAGAAGAAACCACATGTCAGAACCATGGAATTGAGCGTGGCCACGGCTTCCTTGGCTGAGTATGGTCGCCGCGCCAAGAAGGAATCGCTCATTCTCACCGTCAAGGGAAAGCCGACGGCCGCGCTGGTTCCCATCCGCAACGCCGACCGAGAAACGATCGCGCTCAGCGTCCATCCGCGTTTCTTGGCTCTAATTGAGCGATCCCGCTTGCGGCAAAAGATCAAAGGCGGCATATCTCCCTCCGAGATGCGTCGGCGATTGAAACTTTGACGGAGCCCGAAAGCTATCCGTGTCCAAGCTTTCTCAAAGGCGTAGAAGAGCGTTATGAGTAGAAAGGATGGCATGGGACGATGCAAACATTGCGGTCGTTCGTTCGAATATTTTCTTATTCACAACGGTTTTAACGGATCCGCCTATTCCTATTACGACACATGTGGTACGACGGCGCTACTCGAGGGTTGGCGAATTCCTTCCGGCCTAAAAGTTCGATTGCACGGAGCTCTGACTGTCGAAAATGAAGCCTCGCTGGCATTGGCAGAGGGATGGAAAAGCACTTATTGCGTAGTCATCGAGAATCGAGTTGTTCATGATAACTCGCGGCAGATCATCGTATGAAATCCAAATCCCCCGAACCCTTCGAAATCTCCCCCCAAGAAGTCGCGGAAATGTTGAGAACCGGCGCGGAGGCGCGTCTGTTTGACGTGCGGGAGGATTTTGAAATCCAAATCGCTTCGATCAAGGGGGCCGAACAACTGACCGAGCCGTTGGCGCGCGAGATTTTGGAAAGGGGGGACAAGGACGAGCTTTACGTTTTCATCTGCCACCACGGCGTCCGGAGTTATTCGGCGGCGGCGTTTTTTGCGGAGCAAGGTTTCACCCGCGCCGCCTCGATGCGCGGCGGGATTGACGCATGGTCGGCGGAGATTGACCCCTCGGTTCCGACATATTGACGCATTGTTGACCTCCATCCGCCCTGCCGACGTGTTCCTTTCGCGACCGCGCGCATGATCAAAACGGCCGCCTTCAAACATCGGACTCATAGGCTCCCCGCCGTCGCGCCGTTCATTGCGGGGGTCTCGAAAATGAGCGGCTCGATTCCGCGCCGGCGATAAAAAGTTTCTTTCAGCCGTTGAATCACCGACGACGCGGATTTGGCGTCGGCCATGGCAACGGCGCACCCGCCGAACCCGGCTCCGGTCAGTCGGCTTCCGTAAACTCCTTCGCAATCGCGCGCCTTCGCGGTCAGATCGTCCAATTCGGGACAGGAAACCTCATAAAGATCGCGCAAACCGAAATGGCTTTCGCTCATCAAGCGGCCCGCCGCGGCCAAATCTCCGGAGGCCAAAGCCGCGCAGAAATCTTCCACCCGCTTTTGTTCCTCAATCGCATATCGCGCGCGCTTCATCGTCGGATTGTTTTTTCCGATCTGTTCGGAACAGTTCTCAAAAATGTTCCAAGAAATCCTACAAAGAAACTTGAACGCGCTCCGAGTTTCCCGATTGATCGCCTCCAACGCCTCCGCGCATTCGCGTTGGCGTTGCGCGTAGGATGAGGCGTTGAGACTGCGCCGAACGCCGCTATGGGCGACGATGAACGCGACGCCGGGAGGAATTGAAATTTGAGCGCAGGATAATTCCGTTGACGAGCAATCCAGCCGGAGGGCGTGACCCGAACTGCAACAGGCCGAGGCGGCCTGATCCATGATTCCGCAGGGAACGCCGACGAAATCGCATTCGGCTCCGCGGGCGAGATGCGCGATTTCCTCGCGGCTCAATTCCGCGTCCCATAGCCGATCCAGCGCGAACGCCGTCGCCACTTCGATCGCCGCCGAACTGCTGAGACCCGAGCCGATGGGAACGTCGGCGTCCAAGAGCAAATCGAAACCCGCGATCGCTTTCAGCTTCGCAAATTCGTTCACGACGCCGAGCGGATAATTGACCCAACTTGCTTTCGTTTGGAGACGAATCGAATCGAGCGGAACCTCAATTATTTCCGATTCAGGAAATTGCATGGCGGCCATTCGGCACGCATCCGCGCCGTTTGGCGCAACCCATGCCGCCGCCGACCTGTTGATCGCAATGGGAAGAACCGTTCCTCCCAAGTAATCCAAGTGTTCGCCGATGAGATTGACCCGCCCCGGCGCATGGCTCCCAATTTGTGGCGCGCGACCAAACAACCGCCGAAACGCCGAGAGGAATGTCTCTTGCTGTCCGACGGCTTGGCCGACCTTACAAGGTTTTCAGATATTCCATGACGGCGACTTTTTCGTCGGCCTTCAGCTCGTCGTCGGGGAAGGTGTGGCCTGCCGCGCTGTTGCCGAGGTGCGCCGTGTCGTAATACATCCGTTGTTGCCGCGAATTCAGTTCGTCGGGAACCTTGTCCAACTCCTCGATGTTCAGGCCGATTCGTTTCTGATCGTATCCGTTTTCATCCCGCTTCCAGACCTTGGGGCGCTGGGAAGGATTGAAAACGTGATAGATCGTCGGGACCGAGCCATTGTGGAAATAGGGGGCCGTCGCCCAGATGCCGTCGAGCGGCTGAGCAAGATAACCCACCGTCTCGCTTTTCAGCGGATATTTTCCTTCATATTGAAGCCAAGTTCCGTTTGCGCGGGTTCGATCCTTGTAGCTCAACGCCTCAAATCGTCTGCGGTCGGTTCCGATTTTGTCTATGGGAATCACCTTGTTGGGAAATTTCCCGTTCGGGCCGTAGGTCCCGTGGCATCGGGCGCAGGTCGTCTCGAAAAGTTCGCGTCCCTTGCCGGCCAATTTCTCATCCACGGCGAAGGGATACTTCGGCGGCTGGAGATTCTCGATGTAAGCCTTGATGTGAACGAAATTCGGCTCGAAGGAATGAAATTTTTCCTCGCTGAAGGTCGGCGACATGGCGAACGGCATCAATTGGCGCGGTGTCGGCGGTGCAAAGGCGTCGCAATAAATGTAGGTCTTCTTCTTCACGTTCCACCATGCCGGAGCGTTCATGTCGTGATGCTTGAGCATCTCCGGATGGGCCATGAGTTCCGCGCCGTATTCCTTGTCGCGCAGGGCGATGACGACCGGGGCGAAAATCACCGCGTTGGTCACGCCGCGATGAAAATTGAGCGGGGTGTTGAAAGGGGCCTTGGCATCCTTGATGGTCGAGGGATCTTTCCCCCCGTCCAGCGCTCTGAGTTTCATCACGTCGGTGGCCAGCGAGGTCATGTCAATGTGCGTGTTGCCGCCGCCGGGATTCGTTTTGCCCGCGACCTTGCCGCCGTGACACGAAAAACAGTTCGTAACGAGATTGCCGTGACCGTCATCGGTGTAGTCCAGCGGGAGACCGGTCTTGTCATCGGTGCGTTCGGCCCAGCCGTAACGCTCGAAGCTCATTTTTCTCCGTTCCTCGGGCGTCGCCTTCTCGGCCTTCGCCTTTTCCTCCGGCTCCCAAATTTGCCACAAGCGATCCAAATCGCTGATTTTCATGATTGGCGCCGACATCGGTTCGTGGAGGATCAGGTCGTAGCCTTTCTTCGGATCGGGCGTCAGCCCCATGTTCGTGTCGACGTAATTATTGTTGTTGTTGAAGTCGTCGGACCGGGCAATTTGCGGCATCAGACAAAACGCGGCCAATGCCGTGCTTCCGCCGAACAAACCGGCCCAAACGCGAGTAGATAAAGATCGAAACGTCATCATGCTATTTCCTCCATCCCATATAAAAGACCGCTCGTCTGACGCCAAAGTTAGGTCCGAACACCGATCCTCCGTATTTTCTTCCCCAAGCCGGTCTTAATTATGCGAAAAAAACTTGGAAAAGGGCATAAAAAAGACCATTTCAGCCTGTGTGGCAGATTCAAAATTTGGAGGGTGATCCCGCGCGTGCCATGACGCTCAACTCCAAAAACCGTATCATTCCCCTCAAGGCTTGGCCTGCGACGAAGGAGAGGGAACAAAATCATGACGCTTGAGCCAATCCGCGCACAGTCCGGTCCACGGCACGAGGTTCGGCTCCTTCAGTCCCAAACCGAAACCGTGAGGTCCGCGCTCGAACAGATGCAACTCGTTTTCGACCCCGGCCTTGCGGAGCGCGTCGGCGAACATCAGGCTGTTCTCGCACGAAACGGCTTTGTCGTTCGTCCCGTGAACCAAAAAAGCGGGAGGCGTTTCCTTGGTCGCTTGCAGTTCGTTGGAGAGCAACGCGATCAACTCATGCGGCGGGTTGGGACCAAGAAGGGCTTCCCTCGATCCGCCATGACCTTCCGGCCCCATCGAAATCACCGGATAAATCAGAATCATGGCATCGGGGCGCGAGCTGACGCGCTCGATGGGATCGGGGCTTTGCGGATTTCCCGCGCCGAAATGCGTTCCAGCCGTCGAGGCCAGATGTCCTCCGGCGGAGAAGCCCAAAATGCCGATTTTGTCGGGGCGAATCCCCCATTCCTTCGCGTTGGCCCGGACCGTCCGAATCGCGCGAGCCGCGTCTTGCAACGGAACGGGATGGTGATAATCGGGACCGAGGCGATACTTGAGCACAAATCCCGCGATGCCTAGCGTGTTGAGCCATTCAGCGACCGGCTTTCCCTCGTAATCGGCCAAACCGCGATAGCCTCCTCCCGGACAAACGATGACCGCCGCGCGAACTCCCTTCTCCGACTCCGGCATGTAAGGGGTCAACGTCGGGATGTCCTTCACTTTTTGCCCTAAGGCTCCCGGCGCGCCATCGGGCCAGAGAACCATGGGGGATTCGGCTCCACCCTTCCAAGGAGCCGCCGCGCAAACCAAGACGGCAAGCATCATTCGTCCCGATCCTTTGAAATACTCAAACATTTTTCTTGGCTTTCTTTCCGCTCCCTTTGACCTTCTTGGACCCCTTGAGATCGCCCCCTTCAAATTTGGCGAGGTAACTCACGGTCAGTTTTTTGCCCAAGCCTTCCTGCGTGTCGAATTGATTGGAGAGAATCGCGATGCTGAGGTTTTTCAACAACGGCTGATCCGATTTTTCGAGCCTCATGGCGTAGAAGAGCGAATTCTTCTTGGAGAAACGTTTCCGGAGGGTGATCAACGCCATCGCGCGTTTGCGCGGCGTTTTGCCGAATTCGACGTAAGCGGCCAAAGCGTCCCTGCAAACCTCCGGATGTCGTTGAATCGCCTCGTTGATTTCAAGAACCAATTGCCGCGCATATTCCTTGTCGAGGTATTTCCGCTTCGTTTCCCACTCCCGTTCCACGTCGGTCGAGATTCGCTCAAACGGCACGCGAAACGCGCGGAATTTTTCCGAGTCCCAGACGCGCTGAATCTCGCCCGGAGGAACGGGGATATCCCCTTCGCTCAGGCGGATCGCCTCGCGGATCATCCCCGCGTCCAGCGGCGGATTGCGAAATTGATCCACCACGTCGGGCGCGACTTTCCATGCCGCAATCGCGGTCACGATCGCAAAAATCGCGACGCGAATCGCGGCCAGCGTTCGGGTCTTCGTTGGGGAGGCGTCTGAAGGATTAAGCAAGACAAATTGCTCCTCGCCGCGCCATTTCCAAAATGCCGAGGTAGTATTTGCTGAAGGCGAAATCCTGAAGAGAATACTTCTGAACCAGTCGCTCCGCCCAAAAGGGAATCGTGCGATTGAATTTGATCTCGAGGATTTGAGCGTTTCGCGGGAGAAAGGAATACGTCGTGTGGCCGAGATTCTCCAAGGAGCGCGAACGCCGGACGGCCAATTCCGAATCGAGCGTGATTCGCAACTCGGAATCGTGCCGCCCCGTCAAAGCCCGTCGCTGATAGTGGATCGTCAAGACGGGGCGCAACGCGAAGGCGGATTGATAATAACGCGCCTCGCACAAGACCCGATCCCACGCGATTCCATCCGGCTGGACGCCGCGCAACATCGCCTCATATTGCGCTTCGCTCAATATCGTTTTGCGCTTGAGAATCTGATTGCTTACTCGCTCCTTGATTTCCAAAAAACGCTTAACGGAGGCGGAAGGAGGCTCGTAACTGCGGATTCGCAATTTCAATCGTTGCGAAATTCCTTCCTCCTTTTCGTTGAAGGATCGCAAGAGAGGGGAATCGAGATAAAGGCTGTGGACCGGATACTCGCCGAATTCCGGATCGGTGTGAAGGTCCCGTCCCATGAACCCGCCAAGGTCGTTCAGCAACGCCGCTTGGATGTTCATCGGAACGATGTATTTGATTTCGAATCGCGAAGGTTTCATGGCTTGGCCGCCGCAATCTCGGCGGTCGGTTTGGGGGATGGAAGTTTGGCGGTGAGATCGGGTCGGTTCAAATAGCCGATGACCGATTCGCCCGCTTCGGGCATGGGCGACAGAAGCCACTCGTTGATCGCCGCGCGGTCCTCAGCCGTCAGGAGCAATTGCGGCGACTGCGAAGCGTCAATACGCTTCCAGCCGCCGCGCTCCCCTTCGAGGGAAACCAGATTGAAAGTCGGTTTGACCGCAAGGTTGGTCCCCTGCCTGCCCGGTTCAATTCCGAGGTCCCGTCCTTCCTTGGTCAAATGTCCTTCAATGTCGCAACGGTCGAATTTGAGGACCGAAACATTGTCGAACTCAACCGGTTTGGGACAACCCCACACAATCGAACGCTGAACCTCGGCGTGGCCTCCGCCGAAGATGGATTTCTTTTGATAAGCGGCCATGCCGACCTCGCAGTCCAGAATCGTGTTGGAAATCACCCGCGCCGAGCTGTGGTCCTTGGCGGCGATGCCGATGCCGCATTTCTCGATATAATTGTCAAAAACCGTCACCTCGCTGTTTTCACCGATGCTGATCCCCTTGTCCATGGAGCCGCTGATGACATTGTGTTCGATGACGATGCGGACGCCGCTGAGATCGAGCGAATCTCCGTCCCAATAGTGGGTTCCGTTGTTCACGAATACGCACCGGCGAATGTTCACCGATCCCCAATCCAAATCAATGGCGTCGGAAAAGTTATCCTTAAAAAGGCAATCGTTGATTTCCCCCGTGCAGTCAACCATGTGAACGCCGTCGTCGTCCTGCGCTCCCTCGATTCGGGAATTCAGCAGGCGGACCGGACAGGCGTTGACGCTCAGGGATCCGGTAAAGAACGTATTGCAAGCGGTTCCGTCCCTTCCCCGATAAAACCAAGCACTCTCGATTTTGCTTTCTTTTTTCTGCGGTCCGATTACGGCGACAATTCCGCGATGATCCACCCCTTCTTGCGGCTTGAACGTGACCTGATCGTCGGGGCGTCCTTGCACCTGCAGGTCGCCGTAGCAGTAAAGCGAGCGCGCCAAGGCAAAATTCAGGTGCGCTCCGGCCTCGATCCGCAGACCGCATCCTTGGGGAACGATAATGTCGTCATTGATCGCGTAGTCACCGGCGGGGAGAAGGACGCCGGAGGGATTCTGCGGATCGGGATGAAACTGCGGGTGGGTCGCGAGAAATTCCTTCACGCCCATCATTCGCTCCGCATAATCGTGGTCGTATTTTGCGTCCACGACGGCGGTCAGGACGTTGTCCTGACTGATCGGCTCCCCCGTCACCGCGTTGGTGAGGGCGTAGTGAACGCGCTGGGGACCGGCGGTCATCGTCCCGCCGGTCAGGAGCAATTGATGCGTTCCCTCTTCCACGCCTCCCTTTTCATTGCGGTTGGAATACAAAAGTAGCTCCTTCGTCGGGCGAAAGACCAGACGCTCCATGTCGGATTGCGCCTGAAATTGCCCGAGGAGAACGTCCTTGTCGTCCACCATCCCGTTCATGTTGACGTCGGAATAAACCTTGATCGGCTCGGACCCTGCGGCGTAAGCGCCGTCAATTTGGATCATTTCCACGTTGACCGGCGAGGAGGCCATGTTGACCATCTTGATTTTGTGAACCGACGTCGGGACCGTCGCATTTTGGAAAGTCGCATGCGCGCTGACGCGGCTGTATTGGAGCGCCTTGCGCAGGGCCGTGACGTTGTTGACGAGGTGTCCCTTGAAAAAATTAATCTGGCCGACTTCGTAGTTATAGGGCATGTGCTCCTGCGAGGCGCCCCGGAGGGCGGGAAGCGCGTTGCGCCGCAAAGCTTCGTACGCGGCGTAGATGTCCCGGTCGCCGGGCTTGATGAGCGACCACAACCATTTGTTGCGTTGATATTGAATCTCCGGCTTTCTGAAAAGCATGTCGTCGTGCGGCAGGATTTGATCCTCGAATCCCGTGTCCACCGCTTGGGCGGTTTTCGCCGGGTCGCGCGGAGCCATGCTCACGTCCCAGACGATCGGCTCGAAGAGGCCGGTGTGCAGATTGTAGTAAAGCTTGACGTTGTGCATGGCGCGCCCGTGGTTCAATCCGAAGATCATTGAAACGGCCTGATATTTGAAATCCTTTTCAATGTCGGCGACGGCGGCGAACTCTTCATCGGTTTTAGCGTTAAGATACCGTTCGAGCGCGGCACGGTAAATCGGCTCCCGACTTGTCGGCTTCAGCGCGTTCTTGATCGCGGTGGAGGAATTAACGTCTCCCGACATGTTGGCGGGCAAACCTGCGGCGAACGCCTCGAAGCCGACGTCGCGCCGATCATAAATCGCGGTTTCGTCCCTCTTGGAAACCTGAAGAAATTGCGCGTTCTCCTCCTCCGAAATGTAATACATTCCGGGAGGCTGACCGTTAAACGACAGCAGTCCGAAACCATCGCGCAGGGTGAGCAACCCGAGCGCCCGTCCGCAATGCACGGCCAAGGCTTCCATCAGGATGTAGCGGTCGCCCGGAACGATGAAGTTCACTTCCCGCATCCCGTGAAACAAGGCGTCCCCCATGAACCGGACTCGCCACGACTTCAGCGGTCCGGACCAATGCACCGGGGAATCGCCGCGCAGACGGGCTTTGACTTCATACGTGCGGTCTCCCTCGATCAATTTGGCGGGCATCCACGTATGATCCTTGGACAGAAGCAATCCCTGCGCGGTGACAACCTTAAGTGTTTCGGCCAGAATCTTCTGCTGTTCGTCGTCGAGGACGAGTTGAACCAAAGGGACCGCTCGCGTTTCCAGATAATCGAAATCCTCCACGCCCGAAGGGGTCCACGGGAACCAACGATCCGATTCAATCGCTTTATCGGCGTCGTGCGGCGCCGAAGGGACTTTTTTGACCCGGTAGGTCTGATCCCTCGGACCCATGGCCGGACGCGGATTCATGATGATGTCGGCGGGCGCGGCGGAGTTGCTCTTCTTGGTCTTTGATTTCGCGTTGACCGGTTTGGGCGGCTGGGCGGAGCGCATTGTCATCAGGACGCCCAAAACGCCGAGAAGCAGGACGAACAATATCCATCCCAAGAAACGGGGAGGTGCGGATTCCCCGTCGGGAGGAAGTTGCTCAAGCGACAGGTTTTGAACCTCCTTCGGTTCCACCGGGGAATTTTGATTCGAGAGCCCCGACACGAATTAGATCTCCAGATTGGTTTCGGGCGCAATAAGCGTCACTTGCTTCAAATTGGGAAACGTCTTTTGAAGATGCTGGGTGGCCGTCTCCCCCGAAACCTTGTCCAGCCGCACGGAATAAATATATTCCCCCAATTCCTCCGAAATTTGCGCGTAAGAGCGGAAGACGACTTCCCGAAACTGTTGCTTGATTTCCT
This sequence comes from uncultured Candidatus Sumerlaeota bacterium, assembly GCA_964598765.1. Lineage (GTDB taxonomy): Bacteria > Sumerlaeota > Sumerlaeia > MVZB01 > JAJFLK01 > CAZRCZ01. The sequence goes on from CAZRCZ010000021.1 coordinate 73,482, forward strand.
CGACGATCTTTTCCACCTCCTCCTGTCCTTTGGGATGAAGGAAGGAAAGGCTGTAGGCCGATTGCGTCCCCGCGCCGAACCGAAGGAAGTGAAGCGTCAAAAGCGTTCCGTCAATGACGATTGTTCCCAAGATCGCGCTCAAGTAACTGCCGATCGAACAGGACAACCCGATTGCGATGGACAGAAAGAGATAGGCGATGTCCTTCGGCTCCTTGATCGCGCTCCGGAAACGAATGACGGAAAGCGAACCGACCAATCCCAGCGAAAGGGCGAGGTGGTTGCTGATGACCACCATGATCATCGTGATCACCATGGCGACCACGACCAGCGTGATGTTGAACGAGCGGCTGTAGGCGTAGCCGCTGTGGGTCTTGCGATAGACGAACGACGTCGCCAAGGAAAGCACGAGCGCCATGAGCAGATTGACGACGATCTGGAGCGGTTGTTGCTCATCAAGGCGCAAATCGTTCAAGAGATTGGTCAGCGTGTTCGACATGAAACCCTCCGTTCGGATACGAGATTAAAGGTCATTATTGATCTTTTTTTGCTTATTTTCCAGACAAGAGGATAGGACAAGCCCCGGAATCGGTTGGTTTGGCTACGATCAAAGTCCCGCCACGAGACGCGAGGCATGGAGCAACGATTCAAAAGTTCCGGCGTCGGTCCACCAACCTTCCAGAACGTCATGCTCCAACTGGCCGCGTTGGATGTAGGCGTTGTTCACGTCCGTGATTTCAAGTTCCTGACGAGCCGAGGGTTTGAGCGTCGGAAGAATTTCCCAAACCTGCGCGTCGAACATGTAAATTCCGGTCACGGCGTATCGGCTGGCCGGATCCGCCGGTTTCTCCTCGATGGCCACGATCCGCCCCTGCGCGTCAAATCGCGGCACGCCGAATCTCTGTGGATCGGGAACCTCCTTGAGCAGAATCCGCGCGCCTTTTTTTTGCTTGGCAAACGCCTCGACCGACCGCCGGATGGACTTCTCAAGGATGTTGTCGCCGAGGATCACCACGCATCGCTCCCCGCCGACGAAATGCTCGGCGAGTTTCAGCGCGTCGGCGATTCCCCCTTCTCCCTGCTGGTAGGCGTAATGAATTTCATGCAGGCCGAATTCCTTGCCGTTGCCGAGCAACTGCAAAAAATCCCCCGCGAAATTCCCGCCTGTGACGAGCATGATCTCCTCGATCCCCGCCTCGATCAGCGTGCGGATCGGATAATGGATCATCGGTTTGTCGTAAACCGGAAGCAGATGCTTGTTGGTGATCTTGGTCAGCGGATACAACCGCGACCCCAACCCTCCGGCCAAAATGATTCCCTTCATCGTTTCTTTCTCTTGCTCTTGCTCTTGCTCTTCCCTCCCCAAAATACCTCAACCTCCCAAAATTGCCAGAAAAAGGGACAGGACTTACAGGATGGACAGGCTGAAATTCATGGAAAATCTTGTGAGCGCGTGTCCCACAAGTCGCCTTTGACGCGCGTCCTCGGAAAATTGCCGCTTCCCGATCTTCTTCCCTTCTGTGCCCAAAATGAGTAGAATAGGGAGCCGGAAAAACGGAGCATGAGTCATCTATTAAACATCTTGATCGGATTTTTGAGCGTCGCGTTGACCTTCGGGATCGCCGTGTTCGTCCATGAACTCGGCCATTTCCTCGCGGCGCGGGTGCGCGGAGTCGGAGTCGAGGCGTTCGCCGTCGGCATGGGACCCAAAATCGTTTCGTGGACGCGAGGCGGGACCGAATACTCCCTGCGCTGGTTGCCGTTCGGCGGGTTCGTCAAACTTCATCACATGGTTCGGGAAGAGGCGGAGGAAGCGGCACGGGAACGGGAACTCGCGCAACATGCGGGTGATGAGAAAGAGAAGGAGAATGATCAGGGCGCGGATAAATCACTCGGCCAAGCGGCCTACGAGGACATGGTCGCGCTTTACAATCAAGGCTTGCTGACCAAAATGATGGTCTTCACCGCCGGAGTGACGTTCAACGTTCTGGCGGCGATGGTCGCAGTGGCGACGCTGGCGTGGGTCGGATTCGACGTCCCCCTGCCTCCCGAAACCCGCGTCGTGGACATCGCTCCCGATTCCCCCTTCGCCCAAGCCGGATTGCGTGAAGGGGATTTCATGATCGAGGTGGACGGCGCGCCGGTGAAAAACGGCAAGGAAGCCCTCCAAGAAATGGAACAGGTCTTGAAGTCGGGCAAAGGCGCGAGCGGATTGAACGTCAAGATCCGCCGCGACAATGAAATTCTCCCCCTCACGCTTCCCCCCTTGACCGAGGAAAACAAAGCGCTCTACGTCGAGAAAAAGAATTGGTGGGACACGCGCCCCTACATCGGGGAGGTGGTCGTCGGTCTTCCGGCGGACAAGGCGGGCTTGCAACGGGGGGACCTGATCGTCGCCGTCAACGACAAACCGATCCAGTGGTGGAGCGAGATGTCGCGCATCGTCCGAAAAAATCCCAATGAAGCCATTGCGTTGGCGGTCCAGCGGCGCGGGGTTGACCACAACATCAAGCTGAGCCTCGTTCCCGATCCCGATCCGATGCAACCCCAAACGGGCATCATCGGGATCGTTTCGGGTTCGGCGGAAATGGAGCGGGTTACGGAGCCGTTCGTTCGGGCCGTCATCCACGCTCCGGGGCGGACGGTCGTTCGCTTGGCCGAGCTTGCGGTGGGCCAATACATGGCTCTTCGGGAGATCATCAGTCATTCCGGAGCCAAGGGGTTGAGCAAGAGCCTCGGCGGCCCCATCGCCATTGCGCGGCAGACTTACCGTCAGGCGCAACTCGGTCTGAGCCACGCCTTGGATTGGTTCATCAACCTGAATCTTCTTCTGGCCGTGCTGAATCTCCTGCCGATCCCGGTCCTCGACGGCGGCTTTGTCGTGCTGGCGATCCTCGAAGCGACGATCCGCCGTCCGGTCTCCACCAAAATCCTGAATCCGGTTTATACCGTCTTCGTGCTGGCCTTCATCGCGCTGGCGATTTTCGTTTCGTATAATGACATTTTGAATAAGTTGTTTTGAGAAATGAAAGAAGGAATGAGCCGCAAGAGAACGCAAAGATCACAAAGAATCATATTCGGTTCTTCTTCTTTGCGATCTTTGCGCCCTTTTGCGGCTAAATAAAAGGTTTAACCATGCCGATAACCGCCGGAGCCTTGAGCGCGAGATTGTGGCGCGTCAGCGACGCGCTTCCGCCTCATTTCAACGAGCTTTTCAGTCGCAACCTCAAACGCCACGCCTTTCGTCCCCCCGCGACCGACCGCGGCGAAACGCGGAGCCGGGGATGGGTCAACATCCGCAACGCGCTGGACACCGACCTCACGTTTGAGAAAACTCATTTCCGCGAGATCATCGCGCTGGCGCTACGCGTGGACCGCGTGACGATCAATCCGAGGGTGTTTCGGGCGAAGCTGGCCGAGGAAACGGAAAAGACCCTCCGCGCGCGCAAGCGCGAAGTCCTGAACGAGGAGGAACGCGCCGCGCTCAACGACAAGGTTCGGATGGAATTGCTCCGCGCCCAAACCCCCTCCATGAGCATTTATGAAATGATCTGGCATCTGGAAAGCGGCGTGGTCGTCTTCGGCGGGACCTCCAACCGGCTGAACGTCGAGTTCGGCGAGTTGTTTTCCGAGACGTTCAACGTCACCCTCGAGCCGCAACTGCCGTTCCTCCGCGCCCAGCCTTGGGCGGAGAAACACAAGCTGGCGGCTGAACTGCGCGAATTGCTTCCGGCGTCGTTCGTGTGATTTTTCCGAGCACGACCCAAAGTTGCTTGACTTGCGTTCAAGCCTTGAATAGTTCCATCCCGGCCGATTTTGCGGCTTTTTTTAATCCTTCATCGAGCGTCGCCAAGGGAAGTCCCATGCGTAACGCGAGATTGAGATAGGCGGCATCGTAAGAGGTAAGGCCGCGCGCTCGCACGTGAGGAAATCATTGGCGATTTCCAACGGCCTATTCCCGGAACGACCGCGTCCGATTCCTTGATTCGTTCCAAAACTCTTTCCGCGTAGGAGTTGACTTCGTCCTCCATGCACCAAGTAATTGCGACCGAGCCATCCAAGACGAATTCAGGCATCAATGCCGACCTTCCTCGATCATCTTACGGATCGAAAGTCCCCGCAACTTGATCCCCTTGCGGAATTCGCGAAGCTCCGCGATCACTTCCTTCACGTCGCGCCGGGGTTTGGCGTCGGGAGGGACAAGCCGGGCGACGGAAAGACCGTGACGGGTGATGGTGATCGTTTCCCCCCTTGGCGGCGCGGTCCAGCAGTTTGCCCAGATGGGTTTTGGCTTCATACACTCCGACCGTTTGCATGGTTTCATTCCCTTTCGACCGGTCTTCGACCAGTCTAAACGATCCGCACGGTCAATCAACCCAATTTCGCCCCGATTCCCGCACTGGGCGTGTTGCGGAATTTCCGGCAAAAAAAATTCGCCATTTTCGACGATTCAATTTAAGATGAATTGGGCGAACGGTTTGCTCCGTGAATCTTAAAATTTGAATCGGAGACAAGCCTGCGATCATGAGCGAACGAATACCCGAAGACGCGGACAACTGGATTTTGGACAAAGGTCCGTGTTCTGACATCGTTGTTTCCAGCCGGGCGCGCCTCGCCCGCAACCTTCCCCGACTCCCCTTCGCCCCTCACGCCCAACCGGCCCAACTCGCCCAAGTGGTCCAAACCATCCACGACGTTTTGGCCTCGCGGGATTACTTCCGAAATTTTATCCGATACGAAGTCGCCTCGCTCGCGCCCAACGATCGTCGTTACCTGCGCGAGAGCCACCTGATTTCGACGGAACTGGAAAAGGGACGCAAGCACCGCGAGGTTTATTTGAACACCGCGCTCGGAGCCTCGGTCATGGTGAACGAAGAGGATCATTTGCGCATCCAAGCGATGATGGCAGGATTGCGAATCGCGGAAGTTTACGAGCGCGCCGAAACCGTCGAGCGCGAAATGGAAAAAAGCGTGGATTTCGCCTATAGCCCGCAATTCGGTTATCTGGCCGCCTGCCCGACCAACACGGGAACGGGCTTGCGCGTCTCCGTCATGCTTCATTTGGTCGCGTTGGTGATGACCAATCAGGCTGAAGAAACCTTGGCTCCGCTGGGAAAAATCGGCTTGGCGGTGCGCGGCGCTTACGGCGAACACTCCGCCAACGTCGGCGACCTGTTTCAAATCTCCAACGAAATCACGCTCGGCAAGACCGAGGAGGATTTGATCGGTTTGCTGGAAGAGGCCGTCAAACAAGTGATGGAGCGCGAAGCCGAGGCTCGCGACGCGCTTTTCAAACAGGCGGCGGCCAAATGCGAGGACGCCATTCAACGCGCCGTCGGCATCTTGAGTTTTGCGCGGAGCCTCGACTCCAACGAAGCCAGCGGGCTTCTCTCGCGTCTCCGGTTGGGAGTCAACCGCGATTTCGGCTACCGAATTTCACACGAGGAATTAAATCATTTGATGATCGAAATTCAGCCCGCGCATCTCTTGCACTTGACACCGCAAGCCTCCAGTTCCGACGAACAACGCGACGCCGCGCGGGCCGCTTATCTCCGGACGCGATTCCGCGATGGCGGCTCGCCGGGAAAGAATTGAGCGGCAGGGTGTCCTTGTCGGTTGAAAAAGCCGTTGTGGCGCAGGCGTCCCGCCTGCGAAACGCGCATGGTCGGAAAACCGCAGGCAAGATGCCTGCGCCACTTCTTCGGAGCCACTCCGCATGAGAGGAAAAAGCGAAATCATTCGCCTTGATGGTTAAAAAATAGAGGTCGGCGATTTGACAGAATGAGCGCAAAACTATACACTATTGGCGAAAGGATCTTGCGCCAACCGCGCAAGGTCCCGCGATGGCCCACGGCGAGGGGTTCCATCTGCTCGCCGAGGCCGGTCGAAAATGAGGCTCCAGGCGGCGACGCGTGGAGATAAAACCATGATAGACAAAACTCCATATACCCCCGGAATGAGGGAAGTCCTCAAGCTGTCCAAGGCGGAGGCGGGACGGCTGGGACATGATTACATCGGCCCCGAGCATTATCTGCTTGCGGTCATTCGGAAAGGAGACGGCTTGGCCGTCGAAACCTTGACCAATCTGGACGTGGATCTGGAAGAGGTCAAGATGGAAATCGAGAGGATGGTCGAGGTCGGCAAGGGGCCGACCGTCGGACTTTTCTCTCCCAACGCCGAAGCCAAGCGCGTGCTCGAAACCTCCCGCGCCGTCGCCAATTCCATGAAGCATGGGTGGGTCGGCACGGAACACCTTCTTCTTGCGCTGATCAAAGAAGAAGACACGATCAGCTCCAAGTGCCTGCGCCAATTCGGCGTGGATTACGAAAAAGCCAAGCGCGAAGTCGTCAACGTCATCGAGGGAAGCAACGCGGGCAAAGGCAAGGAAAAAGAAGGCTACGAAAAAAGCAAAACCCCCGCGCTCGACATGTTCGGGCGCGACCTGACGCAACTGGCGCGCGAAGGCAAACTCGATCCGGTCATCGGACGCGAGGATGAAGTCGAGCGCATCCTGCAGGTTCTTTGCAGACGCACGAAAAACAATCCGATCCTCTTGGGCGAACCCGGCGTCGGCAAGACCGCCATCGTCGAGGGACTCGCGCAGAAAATCGTCAACGAGGACATCCCCGAAATTCTGAAAAACAAGCGGCTCCTTTCGCTCGATCTGGCGGCGGTCGTCGCCGGAACGAAATACCGCGGACAATTCGAGGAGCGTCTCAAGGCGATCATGCAGGAAATCCGCCGTAGCCAAGACGTGCTCATCTTCATTGACGAGCTTCACACGCTCGTCGGCGCGGGAGCGGCGGAAGGGGCGATTGACGCCTCCAACATTCTCAAGCCCGCGCTCTCGCGCGGCGAATTGCAGTGCATCGGCGCGACGACGCTCGATGAATACCGCAAATACATCGAGAAAGACGGCGCGCTCGAGCGGCGCTTTCAATCCATCATCATCAATCCGCCGACGCCTCCGCAGACCGTCGAAATCCTCAAGGGACTTCGTCCGCGCTACGAGCAACACCACAACGTCATCATCAGCGACGAGGCGATCAGCGAGGCCGTCACGCTTTCGGACCGCTACGTCACCGACCGTCATTTGCCCGACAAGGCGATTGACGTGATTGACGAAGCGGGCTCGCGCGCGCGCCTGTTGGCCAACGTCAAACCCGATGAAATCCGGAGCGTGGAGAAGAAAATATCGGAGTTCGACGAAAAATTGCGCGTCCACTCGCAAAAACAGGAGTTCGAGCAGTGCCAGGAGATCAAAGTCGCCAAGGATGAGGCGCTCACCGAGAAGGAACGCCTGACCCGCGAATGGAACGCCGTCCGCCAGAGCAAGGAAAACCTTCAGGTCATCAACGAAAAGGACGTGGCCTACATCGTCTCCAAATGGACCGGCATCCCGGTCATGCGTTTGGAGGAAGGGGAAACTCAAAAGCTCAAGCGGATGGAAGAGGAATTGTCCAAGCGGGTCGTCGGACAGCGCGAGGCGATTTCGGCGATTTCCAAGGCCATGCGTCGGGCGCGCTCCGGATTGAAGGACCCCAACCGTCCGACCGGAAGTTTTGTCTTCCTCGGACCGACGGGCGTCGGCAAAACGGAACTCGCCAAGGCGCTGGCCGAATTGCTCTTCGGCGACGAAGCCGCGCTGATTCGCGTGGATATGTCCGAATACATGGAAAAATACTCCGTCTCCCGTTTGCTGGGCGCCCCTCCGGGCTACGTCGGCTACGAAGAGGGAGGCCAACTGACCGAGAAAGTCCGGCAGAAGCCGTATTCGGTCGTCCTGCTGGATGAAATCGAAAAGGCGCATCCGGACGTCTTCAACCTGCTCCTGCAGATTTTCGACGACGGACGCCTGACCGACAGTTGGGGCCATGTCGTGGATTTCCGCAACACGGTCATCATCTTGACTTCAAACGTCGGAACGCGCCTTCTGCGCAAGACCGGCTCGATGGGCTTCCACACCGGCGACCAGATGCTCGACTACGACAAGCTCAAGGATAAAATCATGAGCGAGGTCAAGAAGACGTTCAATCCGGAGTTCCTGAACCGCATTGACGAGATCATCGCCTTCCGGTCGCTCGACAAGGAAGAACTTGAAAAGATCGTCAACCTGATGGTGGACAAGGTGAACGACCGGATCGCGCAACGGGGCATTGTCATCAAGATTGACGAGGCGGCCCGCGAGTTCCTCATGCTCAAGGGCTTCGACAGCGAATACGGAGCGCGACCGATGCGCCGCGCGATTCAACGCTACGTCGAGGATCCGCTCGCCCTTTTGATGATTGACGGAACGGTCCCCGACGGCTCCGATGTTTTGGTGACCACGAAGGAAGGGGACGATCTCGACTTCCGCGTCAAATCCAACCAGAGCGGTCAACAGCGCGTCCCCTCGGCAACCTCGGCGGAGTAGAAAGGTTTTTCTCCCAACCCTCCGAACCTCCAGCCGTGCTTAACAACCAACCGGCGGCCCGGAATCCTCTTCCGGGCCGCCGTCATTTTAACGAAAAGAGAACACTTACCACCAAGGCACAAAGACACCAAGAAGACCCTCCGTCCGATGGGAGGCGTTCCCGGCTCGGTTCTTCTTGGTGTCTTTGTGCCTTGGTGGTGAAGCAAATCGTGAAAGGATTTCATTCGTTTTTCTTTCAAACATCTTCGCGAAAAGCAACGATGTTGCAAGGCAAGAGTCTGAAGGGATGAAAATCAACCTTAAACCCGCGCGGATCGGACGGGATCTGCTGGGCGCCCAGCTTCTCCCCTCCGGCGTGTTCGGCTGGCTAGAGATTTTGGCCGGCCAATTTGATTCCGACGGCGAACTTTTTGCCCTGGCCGGTTCGCTCGGCGCGATGGCGGCCTTGCTCGGCGACGCCTTTCGCGCTTCGGGAAGCCGGGTGCGCGACCTGACGTGGGCGTTGCATCGGTTGGTCAATCGCCCGGGCGAAATGGGGGATCCCATCGCGGGATTGGAGAATTTTGAGCCGTGGCTGAGGACGTTCCTTCTTTCTCCCGCCGACAGCGGACCGACACGACGACAGGCAATTTTCCAATGGATCGAGGTCGCCAACGAGCGATTGACGATGAAATCGTATAGCCGAAGCGATCATCGCGCGCGCCATGCGCGAATTCTGATCGCCGTTCCGCTGGCGCTGGTCGTGGAAAATTCCGTTACCCCATCCGGCGCGATTCAACATTTGGCGGAACTGCTTCTGAGTTTCCACGATCACCTCGAATCGGCGCGAGAGGCTGAATTGGGAAGAAATCGAATCGAGCCGCCCAAGCCGGATGGATTGGGGGGATTCTATGGCATGGCCGAGGCGGCGTCCTCGCCTGATGAGGCAACTATTAAGGAATCCCTAGAACGTCTCTCGTCCGAATATGCGGCGTTCGATTCGGAAGGTTTGTCGTCTCCGTTAAGGAAGGTCGGTCAGGCGATTGCAAGGGAGGCGCGCTCCGCGATTGAAACTCGATTGGCTTCCGGCCAATGGCCCGATGAATTCCGCCCGGCGAAATTCAAACACACACGTTCAAGTTTTTGGCGCAACTTCTGGCGAAAGTTCGGTTTGTGAGGAAAGCGAAAGAAGTCCTTGTGCCTTGGTGGTGAAGGCTATTCCCTCTTCTCAAACTCGAACGTGACCTCCGCCTCCATGAACGGCTTATTGAAGCCGTCGTAAAGTTCGGGGAGCCTGCCGGTATCGTGAATGGCGCGAATGGCGGATTGATCCAAATCGCTCCGACCCGAAGGGGTCTTGATCTTCGGTTCGTTGATCGTGCCGTCGCGCATCACCTTGAATTCGACCACGCAACTTACCCCCGCCAGCGTATAGGGGGGACGGAAATTTTGCTGGATGATGTAGAGCGCGTTGTAGGCGTAGTTCTCGCCCAATTCCATCAGCGGGCCGCCGGTGGAAAGCATGTTGGTGTTCACGCTCGGTCCGGTGTAGTGTCCCGCCGCCGCCGAAGGCAACCCTTTCACGTCAATCATCGGTCCCGGCGTCGCCTTGGTCGGGGGCGTGAGATTCCCCGGAAGCTGAACGGGGGGCGGCGTTCCGCGCGGCGTTACCTTGGGCGCGGGGGCGGGTTCAGCCGTCGGCGCGGCGGTTGCCTTGGGCGTCGGCGCCGACTCGACGATATCTTTATTCTTGGCGATGATCTTTTTCGCGGCTTGCGTCGGAGCTTTTTTGACAATCGGAGCGGGTTTCGGCGCGGCATCTGCGGGTTTGGCTATCTCCTTGGTCGTCGGAGGGGGCGGAGCCGGAGCGGGAGTAGGGGGGGCGGGCTTGGGAGGAGCTACGGGGGGAGGCGCGATCGGTCCCGGTTTCGCCGTCATTCCTCCCGGAGGAGGCAACATTCCGATGGCGTGAATTTTGGTGATGTCGAGCGGCTTATAGGCGGGCGCGGGAGGCTTGATCAGTCCGAGAATAAAAACAATCCCGATCAACAACAAATGCGCGCCGGAGGATATGAGAAGACAACGAAACATGATCCGTGTTCATCCGCGGAATCCGCGTTCCATTTTATTTCACCTTCGCCGTTTCCTGCGTCGGCGGGAGGGTGGGCAGGCCGATGTCCTCGATGCCCGCCTCCTTGACCGCCCCGACCGCCTGCGCGAAAGTCTCGTAGCTGACGCTCTTGTCGCATTCGATAATCACATCCATTTCTGGAAACGTTTGTTTTCTTTTTACTAATAGTTCAGTTAGTTCCTTCGGGGTCAACCGCGCGTCCTCGACGAAGATCCGTTCCGTTCCCCCCTCCGAGATTTTCTTCTGAATGGCGATCGTCACCGTCTTTTTCTTGTCCATCGTCTTCGTGCCGGCGTCCACGGTCGGCAATTCCAACTCGATGCCGTGCTTGATCGAGGGGGCCACGATCATGAAGGCCATCAATAGGACGAATGCCGTGTCCAAAAGATTGGTCACGTTGATGTCCGAAAGGGGTTCGATTTCGCGTCTGCGTCGTTTCATCGTTGGTGTTCGTTCCGTTTCCGTAGGTCGGCTCTCCAGAGCCGACGTCGGGTCTCCCGACCTACTACACCGCGTGTTTCAAAATCTGCTTCTGAATGATGTTGCTCAATTCCAATCCGAAGGCGTCCATGCGCGAGGTCAGGATTCGGACGTTGTTCGACAGGTTATTATACATTAAGGACGCGGGGATCGCGCAGAAAAGGCCCCCGACCGTCACCAGAAGCGCCGTCGAAAGGCCGGGCGCCAGCGTGCTGATCGAAACGCTTCCGCTCAACCCAAACCCCTGAAACGCCACCATGATTCCCCAAACTGTTCCGAACAAACCGATGAAGGGACAAACGCTCGTCGTCGTCGCCAGATAAATCAGCTTGCTTTCCAGATGCGCGATTTCGTTGGTGATCGTGCGTTCGACGACGCGCTCGATGCCGATCTTGGCGAGGTCCACCCGACCGGCGTCGTCCAAGTTGTATCCCTCCCGATACCAATTCTCCAATTCCAGCTCCAGATACGCCTCGCGGAGGATTTGCGCCAGAGGGGAGTTCGGATACTCGGCCGCCACCTTGAATGCCTCGTCGAGCCGTCCGGTTCCGGTATTGCACGCCCGGACGAAGGAATCGCTTTGGACCATCGCTTGGCGGATGTGAAGGAACTTATAGACGATTACCGCCCAAGAGGAAATCGAGAAAAGTCCCAGCAAGACCAGCGACGATTTGCCGAGAAGGTCGCAGGAGCGGACCATCTTCATGAGGTCCACTCCCAACCATCCGCGGACGTTGGAGGAGCTTTCCCCGGCGGCCCAGACGCAAAACTGGGCGGTGAGAAAAGTCAGCGCCGTCGCCAGAATGATATGGAAACCAAAATAAGTTCGTTTTGCCCGCATAATACCTTTACCTTGTCAGAGCAGATTGGAGAGCGTGACGCCAAAGTGGTCGCAGATTTTCTGGAAATCATCCAGCGAACTATAGAAGACCTCCACTTTTCCCGAAGTGTTCGATCTTGGGCTGATTTTAACCTTCATTCCCAATTGAAGGGAAATTTTCTCCTGAATATCGCTGATGGATCCGTTCATTGTATTGGTTTTACTTGACTTATGATGTTTAGAACCATTGCCGAGTTGCTTCGAGATTCGTTCCGAATCCCGCGCGTTCAGCCCCTTATCCACGATTTCGCGGGCGAGGGCGATTTGTTGCTCCGCCGATTCTAACGCCAAAAGGGGCCGAGCCTGCCCGGCGGTGATCTTGTCTTCCTTAATAAGGGCGATCACTTCCTCCGGCAATCGAAGCAACCGGAGCGAATTGGCGATGGCCGCGCGCGATTTGCCGACGCCCGTGGCGATGGTTTCTTGGGTCATTTCGAACTTGATCGAGAGCGTCTCATACGCACGCGCTTCTTCGATGGGGTTCAAGTCGTCGCGCTGGATATTCTCGATGATCGCCGCTTCGGTCATTTCCCGGTCGCTGTAATCCTTGATGATGGCCGGGACTTGGCGAAGACCGGCTTGTTGGGCGGCGCGCCAGCGTCGTTCCCCCGCAACCAACTGATACGCCCCGGGACGCCCCCGAAGTATCAGGGGTTGAAGTATCCCTTTCTCCTTAACCGACGCGACCAGATCGGCCAATTTCTCCGGATCGAAATCGCTTCGCGGCTGAAAGGGGTTGGGGATGATCTCCTCAATCGGAATTTGGCGCAATCCGACCGAACCCGACGGGATTGGAGTCGGGGACGGAGCATTTTCCGTCCGGACGGCGATGGTCGCCGAAGCGGACCCGGAACCGGATCCAAATAGGGCGTCAAGCCCCCGGCCGAGCGCCGGCTTTTTCACAGACATGGAGCACCTCCTCGCAAAGTTGAATGTAGGCCAACGATCCCGCCGAGCGGAGATCGTAATAAATGATCGGTTTACCGTGGCTCGGCGCTTCGCTGAGCCGGACGTTTCGGATGATCTTGCTTTTGAAGACCTTGCCGTTGAAGGCGTTTTCGAGTTCCGAGACGACTTCGTTGGCGAGACGCGTGCGCGAATCGTAAAGGGTCACGGCGATCCCCAAGAGTTGGAGTTTAGGGTTGTATCCTTGCCGAACCCGGTCCACGATGCTCATGACATGGGCAAGACCCTCCAGGGCCAGAAACTCGGCTTGAACGGGGATGATCACCCAGTCGGCGGCGGAAAGGACATTGAGGGTCAAGAGACTCAAACTTGGGGGAGAGTCAAGAAGAATAAAGTCAAAATTGTCTTGAACCGCCTCAATAACACCTCGGAGACGCCGTTCCCGGTCCTCAAATTGGATGAATTCCAGTTCCGCGCCTGCGAGGTCTTTGTTGGAGGGGAGAATCGAAAGGTTGGCGATGTTTTCATGGAGGGAGATCGGTTCGGGAGTTTCCATGCCGACAAGCGAACGGTAGAGGGTCGGATGAATCGTTCGTGGGTCCACGCCGCAGGCGCTCGTGGCGTTCCCTTGGGGGTCCATGTCAATCAAGAGGGTGCGGAAACCCGCCGCGCCGAAGCAAGCGGCGAGGTTGACACAGGTTGTGGTTTTCCCCACCCCCCCTTTTTGGTTATTAATGGCAATGATATGGGCCACGTTTCACGTGAAACAATTACAACTGGAGCGAACCGCTTTTGGGAAGCGACCGCAGGAACAAGAGTGACAGCCTAGCCCGCCGCCGTCAGGGTTTCAGCAGACCACAAAGCCTAGGCTAAGGCAATAGAAAAAATCACGCTGTTGCTTTCATGGGGAATTTGGGATTTTGGCGAATGGCGCCGCCGACTGCTGATTTTGGATTAAGTCACACTTGGATTATTAAATAATTACTAAAGTGTTATTAAATATACAATAATAAGAATCCGTGTGCATCCGTGCAATCCGTATCCAAAATATTGAGATACGGATGAAGAGGGCCGCGTCACTTCTTCCCTTCGAATTCCTTGTAAAGCATGCTGGGCTGGATGTCGCGGTTGCCCTGATACTTCGAGCTTTTGTATTCCTGAATTTCCCCTTCGACCGTGTGATAGAAAATCTGGCAAATCTGGACTCCGGCGTAAATGCGGATCGGATGGACGCAGATCATCTCCAAGGTCCAGAACCCCTTAAAGCCGACGTCGCCGAAGCCGGCGGTGACGTGGACGAACAATCCGAGCCGCCCCATCGAACTGCGCCCTTCGAGCATCGGGACGTAGCCGTGGGTTTCGGTGTATTCCAGCGTCCGGGCGAGATAAAGTTGTCCGGGCTTGAGGAGGACGCCTTCGGAGGGGATTTCGATCCGGCGGCTGGTCGGCAGTTTGCGCATGTCGAGCGATTCGTCCTCGTAGATCATCAGCTCGTTGTGAAGCCGCAGATTGTAGCTGTTGGGATTGACCAATTCGGGGAGATAGGGATCAATGACCAATTTTCCCGTTTGGATTTGCTTGATGATTTCAGGTCCGGTCAGGATCATCGTGATCGCGGTTCCTCCAAAAGTTGCTAAACGTGCCGGGAGGATGATATTCAAACACGAAGACACAAAGAAGCACAAAGATTGACCGATTGAATCGCTTGACTTCATTTCTCATTCGCCAGATTTGGCCGCCGGTTTCGCAAAGACGATTGGGGGAGCGGATCGCGCCCTATCTTCAACGCGAGGTTCTTCCGCAATTGGATTGGGGCGAGCAGGAAATCAAAATTGAGTCGGCGGAATCGGGGGTGAATACCCTTTTGCGGCGTTGGATCGGAACGCCGGAGGGGACACTTTACGTCCGCGCGTGGCCGTGGAATCCCCGATCACATCCGGCGCGGGAGCATGCCACGATTTCCGGTTTGTTCCGTCAAGCGGGATTGAGCGTGCCGCGCGTTTTGTTCGCCGACCAGTCGTTCCGAACCATGCGACGATGGCGGTTGGAATGTGTGATCGAGACCGCCGCGACGGGGGAAAATTTCGACCCGCGCCGCACGGAACACCATGCTCTCTTGGATGATTTGGCGAGCCAAACCGCGCGACTTCACGGACAAACGGGGCCGGCTTGGGGAAAGCCGTGGAGAACCGAGAATGAGGGGTCTGATCCGAGAGCGTATTGGAGAGGGCGGCTCGAAAAATTCAGGGAGCGGCTACCGTCGCATCTGGTCCGATTGTCCCCCGTCGAATTTGACGCGGCTCTGGCGAACTTGGAAACCGGTCTCGGCGCGATTCAGCTTCAAGTCCCCGTTCTCCTTCACGGCGAAATTCGGAGCAAGCATTTGTTCGTCGCGCCGGACGGGAAAATCACTTGGATAGATTTCGGCACGGCGCAATACGGATTGCCCGAACAGGATTTGGCCTCGGCGAGGGCGTTGTTCAGCGGGGAGACCTACGAGAATTTTCTTCGAGCCTATCTGCGGCACGCCCGCCCGGATCGCCCGATGGATCGCGGGGCGATTGATACTTTTTCGCTTCTGCGGACATGGGAGCGATTCCATTCGCGCATCCGGCATCGGCAAAGCCGGCTTCAACGGGGAGAAACGACCGGAATCGAGAAGCTGGAAGCCGATCAGAAATTGATCGAAGAACAATTAGGCCGGAGCCTTGCCGACCGATGATCCCGCCGGAGAAATCCCACCTCCAGACGTGGGCGCCGTTTTTGATCGTCGTCGCAGGGCTCGCGGTTTACGCCAACAGTTTTTCCGGTCCATTTATCTTCGATGATATTCCCGCCATTTCGGACAATCCCCATGTGCGCCACCTTTGGCCGATTTGGGAGGCGATGAGCGCGCCGAAGGAATCCACCCTCGAGGCGCGTCCGTTGGTTGCCCTTTCATTCGCCGTCAATTCTGCGCTGGGGGGATTGAACGTTTGGGGCTATCACGCGACGAATATGGCGATTCATTTGGCGGCGGCGCTCGCGCTCTATGGGATTGTTCGCCGAACCTTCTTGTCAAGACAAGGCAAGCTGGAAAGCCTGCCCCACGGAAATGAAAATTCGGCGGGCGCGATTGCATTGTCTGCGGCATTGCTTTGGTTGGCGCATCCTCTTCAAACCGAAAGCGTCACCTACCTTGTTCAGCGCGTCGAAGCGATGATGGGTTTGTTTTATCTGCTGACGCTCTACTGCGCGATTCGGAGCTTTGGCACGGATGTAGGTCGGGACTCCAGTCCCGACGTCGGCTCTGGAGAGCCGACCTACGGTGTGCTGAATAGCTCCAATCGGCTTTTCTGGCAGGCGGCTTCCCTTACGGCCTGCGCTTGCGGGATGGCGAGCAAGGAGGTCATGGGAACCGCGCCGATCATGATTTTTCTTTACGACCGGATTTTCGTCTCGAAAAGCGCGAGGGATATTTTGCGGAATCGTTGGGGTTTCTATGCGGGATTGGCCATGACTTGGATGATTTTGATCGGATTGATCGCGGCCAGTCCGCGTCATTCCTCGATTTCGGCGTTGGGCGGGACGAGTTCGACGGGTAGCGGAGAATACAATCTCTTGCAATCCGCGCCGATCCTTTACGCGCTGACCGAGTGCCGAGTGGTCTTTCACTATTTGCGCTTGTGCCTTTGGCCGATGCGATTGGTTTTGGATTACGGCTGGCCCCGGGCGGGAAGCCTCGCGGAGGCTTGGCCCTTCGTCGCCGGAATCGGAGGATTGCTGGCCGCATCGTGCTTCATGCTTCGGAAAAAGCCGTTGCTCGGTTTTTGGGCGATTTGGTTTTTTCTCATTCTGGCCCCGACTTCCAGCTTCTTGCCGCTGGACGATCCGGCCTTCGAGCACCGATTGTATCTTCCGCTGGCGGCCGTGGCCGTTTGCTTCGCAACGGGAGGAGACCGCCTGATCGCGGGACTTTTTGGAAAGACGGATAAGGGATTTTTTGCCGCAACAACGACCCTCCTTTTGGTGGCAATGGTTCTCGGTCTCCTGACCATCCGGCGCAATGAAGATTATCGGACCCATAGCGCGATTTACGCGGACACCGCGGCAAAGCGTCCGAACAATCCGCGCGCGCGGCATAACTTCGAAGCGGCCCTGCAAGACGAAGGGATCGTAAATGATACGGCCATCGCCAATTGTCGGGAAGCGTTGCGGCTGAATCCGAATCAGCCGAAGGTTCAAGCCAAGCTGGGTCTCTTGCTCACCAAACAGGGAAACTACGCCGAAGCCCTTCGGCTTTTGTCCCAAGCGTTGGAATCGGGGCGCGACTTGAGCGATTTTTCCGATGGGATCGAAACAATTCATAACGGCATGGGAATCGCGCTGTCCGAAACGGGCCGGGCGACCGAGGCGGTATCCCACTATGAGGAGGCGCTACGGATCAATCCGAATTACGCCGTCGCGTATGACAATTTGGGGCAGGAACTGATGAAACTGGGGAGAGACGCGGAGGCGGCGGAGCATTTTGCCACGGCCCTCCGGATCGCGCCCGATTCTCCGGAGGCGTGCGCGAGCCTCGGCCTTGCCTTGGCGCGTCAAGGAAAGACCGAAGAAGCCGTCGCACAACTTAAATCCCGTTTGCGAGATCAAGCCCCTTATGCCGACGCTTACAACACCTTGGGAATTATTTTCGCCGAGAAAAATAGAATGGAGGAAGCGATGGAAGCATTCTCCAAGGCGGTCGCGCTTGATCCGCATCATCTTGAGGCGGCGCGGAATTTGGAGAAGGCAAAGAATAGCCACAGAGAACACAGAGATCGCAGAGAATAAACCGGAGCATTTTCGTTCTCGGCGCCCTCTGTGTTCTCTGTGGCTTGATCTTAGGTTCGAAGTTGGCCGTTGCCGAACGCGATCCATTTAAGCGTCGTCAGTTCCTTGAGTCCCATCGGACCGCGGGCGTGAAGTTTGTCGGTGGAGATGCCGATTTCGCAACCGAGGCCGAATTCGCCGCCGTCCGAAAAGCGGGTCGAGGCGTTGACGAAAACGCACGCCGAATCCACGGCCGAGAGGAATCGCATGGCGCTATCGTGTTCTTGGGTGAGAATCGCCTCGGTGTGGTGGCTGGAGTTGACGTTGATGAATTCAATCGCGGATTCGAGCGAGGGAACCACTCCAACGGTGAGGATCAGGTCGAGGTATTCGGTTCGCCAATCTTCGTCCGTGGCGGCTTTGAGTTGAGCGCCGAAAATCTTCCGCGTCGCCTCGTCGGCGCGGATTTCGACCCCTTTTTCAATCAGAGACGGAAGAAGCTTGGGCAAAAATCCGGGCGCGATTTTTTCGTGAATCAAGAGGGACTCCATCGCGTTGCAGACCCCCGGGCGTTGGGTCTTCGCGTTGACGATGATTTTCACGGCCTGATCCGGATCGGCGGATTCGTCAACGAAAATAAAACAATTGCCGTCGAGGTGTTTGATGACCGGAATGCGGGAATGCTCCATGATCATTTCGATCAAGCCGCGTCCGCCGCGCGGGATGATGAGGTCAATGAACTCGTCGCATTTCAGCATGGCCTCGACCGCCAAGCGATCGGTGGTCGGGATAAAACTGATGCTTCCTTTCGGCAACCCCTCGGCGCTCGCGGCTTCGCTCATCAGCCGCGCCAGAATTTGATTGGAGTGAAACGCCTCGGAGCCGCCGCGCAGGATGACGGCATTGCCCGATTTAAGGCAAAGGCATCCGGCATCGGCGGTGACGTTGGGGCGCGACTCGTAGATGATGCCGATCACCCCGATGGGGGAGCGCATCCGCCCGACACGCAGGCCGTTGGGGCGCGTTTTGATTTCGACGATCTCGCCGACCGGGTCGTCCAACGCCGCGACTTGTTCGAGCGCGACGGCCATGGCTTCGATCCGCCCTTTGCCCAAATCGAGGCGGTCGAGCATGGCCTTGCCAAGTCCGGCTTCGCGCCCGGCGGTCAAGTCTTTTTCATTGGCGGCGAGAATTTCCGAAGCATTTTTTCGGAAGCAAGCCGCCATGCCGAGCAGGGCATTATTTTTTAACGCCGAGGAAGCGGTCGCCAGTTCGCGGGCGACCTCGCGCGCGCGGCGCGCCAGTTGCTCCACGGTTTGGGCAATGGAACGATCCATGGCGGAATGATCGGGCTTGGTATGAACGGCGGCCTTCACTTCAATTCGATCCGTGGTTGCGGAAGATATTGCCCTGCGTTCCGTATTGAGGGGAAGTCTCCTTCGGGAGATTGGTTCCCGAAGGCGTGTCCTTCAAGCCCGTGGGAAAGCCGTTGATGGTGCGGTCCACGATTTGTCGAGCCAATTGAGCGAGGGCCAATTGCTTGGCGTCCGGCTCGATCACGACGCTGGTGGAGCGGACGTCGGCGATGCGGGTCGTGCGCGTGGCAATCTCCCCCAAGTAGGCGATGGGGGGCGCTTGCGGATCGAACGGATCGGCGGAGGCGTCGTAAAGCATCAGGACCGTGACAAGCTCGATCTCGTCGTTCAACGGGATTCGCTCCTGCCGAACCCGGCGGACGCGGGTGTGATAGGAGACGATTTTGGCGACGACTTGCAAATCGGCGGATGCCTTCGGCGCGATCCGGAGGCGTCCGTCGGCCAAAAATTCCTCCTGCGTCAGGCGCGTGGCGACTTCCTCCAATCCCGGCTCCGACGAGCGGTTCTGGATCATCGGGACATAAACCGAGCGGACCCAGTTGGGGAGCGTCCGGACGGGTTGGATGCGCTCGCAGGAAAAAAGCGCGGGAAGGAACGCCGCAAGAATGAGAAGAGAGGAGGAGGATTGAGCGCGGATGTTTTTCATTTGGCCGACTGTTTCACCGTTCCGTTTTGTCAATAATCTCGGTCCCCTTGGGAAACTTCGCCTCGAAAAGCGAAGGGGGAAGCGTGACGTCGAATTGCGTTTTCAAATTGGTCATCGTCGTTTTGTCGCCGTTGTAGTCCTCAAACCAGATTTTTTGAGGCAAGAAGGAGGCTTTGTCAATCCAAAGCTTGAGTCGGGTGAACGGCGCGGTGTCGGCCAACCCGGGGGCGGGGACCGCTTCCAGCAGGACGACCTTGGCCGGATCGAGCTTGTCCCCCTTCAATTGGCCGATCAATTCGGCGTTGTCTTGCGAAGAGCGAACCTGATACTCGCGGGTGATGTCGTCGGATTTGAAGCCGAAGCCCAACACCATGACGTGAAGTTGCTGGTCCCGCTCTTCGGGGGAATGAAAATGGTAGCGTTCGGCCTGTTGGATCGAAGGAACATAGACGTAAATGTCGTCCTTGAGGATGAGGTTCGTCGTTTCGTCGGGAGGGTCGTAGTCGCAACGGAATAGATCGGGCTTGAGATAGGAAAATTTTCCCTTGGAGTTGATCTTTTCGAGGAAAATTTCGCTCTCCTTGAGTTGATCGAACGTCCCTTGCACGGTCTTGGCCTTGCCGTGCGCGGACTCAATGGCGCGGAGAAGTTTCAGAGTTTCGGTCGTCGGGGCGACGCTGTTTTGGGTCAACGGCGCGCCTTGTTCGCTGATCTCGACCGATTTGCCGGAGGGGGGAGGCGTGGCGGTATTTTGCGCAATGCCAAATCTTGCGGTTAAAAATAAAAGTCCCCAGAGGCAAATGCTTTTAATACCCCTCTCCCTTCTTAAGGGAGAGGGTTGGGTGAGGGTCTCTCCGCGAAATTGAATCCTCACACTCGTTTCCTCCTGTTTTGGACGTAATCGGTCAGGAGGAACGATCCCAAATTGTCGAGCGTGGCATAAAAGGCGCGCCCCTTGTTCGCCTTGGTCATGCGGTCCACGAAATCGCGCAGGTGCGGATCGGAAGTGACCATGAAGGTCGTGATGACGATTCCCTTGCGTCGGCAAAAGGTCGCGCTGTTGATCGTCTGATTCACGATCTTGGGATCGAGATACCACGACGGATTTTTGTAGATGCGCGCCCCTTCATTGATCGCCGTCGGTTTGCCGTCGGTGATGAGGAAGATCTGTTTGTTGATGTGGCGCTTGGTCAGCAAAATTTTCTGCGCCAGATCAATTCCCGCCTTGGTGTTGGTATGGAATTCGCCGTTGGTGATATAGGGAATTTGCTTGGGCGGCACGAGAAACGCCTCGTCGCCGAAAAGAACGACGTCCAAACTGTCCTTCGGATATTTGGTCTGGATCAACTCGGCCAGCGCGAGCGCGACCTTTTTGGCGGGGGTGATCCGGTCTTCGCCATACATCGTCATCGAATGGGAGATGTCAATGGCGATGACCGTCGCCGACGAGGTCAAATGTTCCCGCTCATGAACCTCCAAGTCCTCTTCGCTCAATTCGATTTCGCCGTGGCCGGTTCGGACGAGCGAATTGTGAATCGAGCGATTGAAATTCAGATCGGGAAAAGAATCGCCGAACTGAAAATCGCGCGTTTCGGGCAAAAGTTCCCCCCCCAATCCGGATTTGGAGGTGCGGTGATTGCCGAGCGCGTCGCTCCGGAGTTGGGAGAAAATCTCCTCGAAGGCGTCCTGCCGGATGCGCCGCTCCCCTTTTTCGGTCAGCTTCATGCGGCCGGTCCGCGCGTCTTCGACGTGTCCTGCCTCTTCGAGGAACTTTTTGAAATCCTCGATGCCGTATTTCCCGTCGAAGAATTTATGTCGCTCCCACAGGTATTCGAGCCACTTCAACGCCTGCTCGACGTCCCCTCCCGTGTGCCCCAAAAGCTGAAGGAACAATTTCATGATTTGTTCCATGCTCATCTGCTTGAGCATTTCGGGATCGAACTGGGAGTATTGAACGCGCATGGGAATCCGTCGTTGAGTGCGCTCCCATCTTACCTCACCGGAGGCGGCAAGGAAAGAGGGGTCTTGCGCGCTGGGCGGCGTTGGCTCCGTCCACGATCCCGACAGTCTGAATGAGCGGATCGCGGAGAGTGTCGCGCCACGCCGCTTGGGCGGGGTCCATGTTCCGCATTCAAACTCCTCTCCCTCCTTGAGGGAGAAAGTTAGGTGAGGATTTACCTCCAAAACTCCTCTCCCTCTCTGAGGGAGAGGGGAGGGTGAGGGTTACGGTGCCGGCAGGACGGTAAATTCGAGGGTCTTGGAGATCGGTTTGGCTTCCCCCAGCGGCCTCAACCGTTCATCCGAAACCCCCAGCCAGTCGGGACCAACTGAGGTAATTACACCTTGGACCATTTGCTCCGTAGGTCTTTGCATCACTTATTGTCCTTGAGGGCTTCTTCGCGCGAAATGGGCACCTTCCGTATATCCTTAACCTTGAATGCCCCTTTGGCATCTGTCGTACCCTTGATTTCAATCCTATAGAAGCGAGTGATTTGATTCTCATCGGGCTGGCCAACTGCTGTCCCCGGCACTTCATCCAGAGTGACCTGCAGGGTGGAGTTGTCAATCCAATGTATCGGGTTATCGGATCCAGCGGGGCCGAATTCGACGTTCTCATACTCCGGAGGGAGGGATGCCCCGATTTCCCTCCCGGTTGCGTCCTGAAGGACCACCAAATCCTTGAACTGAAGCCCGTCTTTTTGCATGGGATAAACGGCTGAATGGTCAACGATGACAACCATTCTCCCTAGGATGTTGTGATTGAACGAGTGTTCAGATGGATAGCAATAAGCCACATGCGCACCATCGGGGGAAAACGCAAACAGCTTCCCCATATAGCTGTCTACGATCTCCTTTCGTTGAAGATCAAATACGATCGCGGAGTCAAGCCGATGCCCACACCGGAAGGTCATCCACACTTGGTCTCTTCCCTTGAAGAGGACGCGCCTGATTGACTTTTCTGGAATGATCCCGCGGTAAGGCTCGGCCCTGTGATCAAGGATGACGGGTTCGGACCTGCCTCCGCGGACAATGTCCAGCCGGGTCTTGCCTGAGCCGACATGATGAAACGAGAAGCGGTTCTGATCATCGTAGGCGATAATCTCCCCCTCTTTGGTTTGTTCCTCCGGGAAGGAGCGGGATGCGGGCAAACAAAAGAGAAAAACAAGTATATGCCGGAGTTTTCGATTCATTTTACCTCGCTTCCTTTCAGGGTTGCACCGAGACGGCCACGCCGCTAGCCGATACGGGTATATATCTTTGTGGATCGTCTGGGTTCACGTTGATGTCGGCCTTCGCGTCACGCACCCCAACATAGAAATCAATATGTGGACCGTTTATGGCTTTCCCCACATCGTCACAACGACCACATTTATCTCCCTTGCCGCAACCATTCACATCATCAAAGGAAAATCCAGCGCGCTTACCAAAAGCGATCAGAGTTTTGTCAGCCGCTATGGATACGCAAGGGGCAAGTGGATTCTCCCTGTTCCCGATGGGTTGCGATCTGAGGAGATAGACTCCGTTTTCTTTAAAGCCACTGACGAACATGTTAGGATAAAGAGGATCCGCGGACGATATCTGCCCGAAGCCCTCCACAACTATCTCATTGAAGAACTTCGGCTTTACGTAAATCGTACTACCGGTGTCAAGAGGCATCGCATACGTTCTATCGCCGACAACGGTGTCCTCGACCGGGGCGTAATAAGTGGTGATCGTCCATGATCCGCCTCGCGATTGACCGGTGCAAGGATCGGGCGTGGGAGTTGGCGTCGGTGTTCCCGTGGTGGTGCACTGGACCAGACTACCGTATTGATCCACACAGGTCGCCGTCGGGGTCGAGGTGGCGGTTCGCGTGGCGGTGGGGCTGGTGGTTGCGGTGGTAGTCGGACCTATGATCGGGCAATTGTGCAGAATGGCCGTCGCCGTGTCCTCGCTCAACTTGGGAAGCGTGTTCACGTCGGGCGAATAGAGCGAGATCGTGAGCCAAGCCGATTCGTCAAACGCCGCATTTCCGGGAAACGGGATGCCGACCGTAATATAAGTGTTCAATTTTACACTGGTCCCTTTTAACACCAAGACCGGGTTGTTCGGATCGGATTCCATCGGGGATGCGAAGGCGGTGACCTGATCGCTCGAGGTCATCGTGGTCACCTGCCAAGCATAGAAGGCGTCGCAGGCTCCGGTGTTGGTGATCGTAAATTCCATGCGATAGTCAAAGATCAGCCATCCGCCGCCCCCGCTCGAACCCTCGCAAGCATCAACCAAATGTTTGGTCCACTTGATTGTTCCGTCCGGGCATTTGGGAGTGGGGGAAGGGGTCGCCGTGGGCGAGGGGGTGGAGCCGTTCCCGGTCGGGGAAGGGCTGGGCGTGCCGGCCGGGGTTGCCGTGGTTCCGCCGCCGCCGTCCGGAGTGCTGGAGGGACCCGCCGTTGGAGTTTTCGTCTTCGTCGGCGTGCGCGTGATCGTGGAGGTGTCGCTCGCCGTCGGGGAGGGACTCGACGACGGCGAAGGACTGGGCGTGGGGCTGGGCGTCGGCGTCGGGCTGGGAGAAACGGTCGGGGTCGGGCGCGGCCATGCTTGGGCGGAGCGCGTGAGCAGGTCGGGTGAATTTTCTCGCTCAAGTAGCCAGATCAACATGACGATTGCTCCCAGCGCGCTCCAAACCGCAAGGGCGCGGACCAAGACATTGGCCCGTTCGCGGAGGTGGTCTGAAAAACGCTCTTTCATCTTACATCACCACCGAGATACGAAGACACGGAGAAAATCATCTTCAAAACATTCTGGTTTTCGGCGCGGTCTGGAGGAACACGCTGAACTCCGCCATGGCGGTTTGATCCTGCAACTGCTTGGCCGCCGTGAAACCCCACGCCGCCAAGTTGAACCGATTTTCGTCCGTGCTCCGGATCGTCGAAAGCCTCTGCCGCGCATAATCCACGATCGTTTGCCAAACGGCTTGACGTTGCGCCAGCGTCGGGAGTTTTTGCGATTGATCCCACATCGCGCCCAATCGCTGGCTTTCGGCGTCGTAGCGGATGACTTCGTCTCCCGGCAGATCGGCGTCGGACATGGCGATAATCTGATTCATCGTGTTGATGGCCGACGTCTCGTCGCCGATCTTCAGGAACGCCTGAGAGATGTTGTGGAGGTGATTGACGGCGATCAACGGCGGGAGCGATGCGACGAACGCGATTACGTCGGACCTCTGCGCGGCTTGCGAAACCGGTGTCGCCAGAAGATCAAAGAGATGGGTCCGCTTGGGATATTCCTTCTCGATGACCGTCAACCAATCCTGCGCCCAGTTGTAGGCGGCCAGCGACTGCATCGGCCCCAGCGCGTCGAGGAGGGTCGGCGATTCATGGACAGGATGTCCATGCCACGCCTTCCGGACTCATGACGGTGGATTCAAGTCGGATTTACGGAGACGAAGGCAGGACCGTGAATTCGAGGGTTTTGGAGATCGGCTTGGCTTCCCCCAGCGGCCTCAACCGCTCATCCGAAACCCCAAGCCATTCAGGACCCGTGTCCTTCAGTTTGGATTCTATGAAAGTAGAGGAACGCGAGAGGCGGAATATGTCGGAGACAGATCCTGAAATCTCATTCTTTTGGAAAACACGCAAACGGATCGTATCGAAAGGACTCTTTATAGACCCCAACGCATCGAGATCATTTTTCGCCTTCTGAAGCGCCGCTTGGATGCTTGATCCCGTCTTGGTTGCGTTCGCGTCAGAATCGTACGCGCTAATCAACGCGGTGAGCGCCTTTGAATGATTATGGCGCATCCTCTCATATTCGAGGGTGCAGAGAAGAGCAAGCTGGGAATCAGCAGTAGAAAGAAATTGTGGATCTCGGGCGTACTTCTCGATAACCCGACGGATATTATCAGGATAGCCCGCTTCCTCTGTTTCAACAAGGACGCTTGCCAAACCAATGGACACTGTCCCGTCCTGAAATAGGTTGACGAAAAGAGGGCGAAAAAACCAGGGGTACCG
>CAZRCZ010000022.1:0-89994 GCA_964598765.1 uncultured Candidatus Sumerlaeota bacterium
CGTATTTCGGAACCTCAAGCACGACCTCCGATTTTCCGTCGGGATAGTGCATTTCGTATTTCGAGTAATCGCCGCGCAAATGCATATGTGGTAGATAACCCGCGATAATGATGTCGCGGTCCCATTTTCGGCTCGACGCGATCCGGCAGGTCGGATCTCCGGGCTTGACATACATTTTCCCCGGATCGCCGACCGCCTCGACATACATCCGATGAACCGGTTTGGTTGCAAACCTAAATGCGATGGCCGAGACGTCCTCCACGCCCGTCCCCGCTCCCTTTTCCTTGTGGTAGTGCATCTGGAAAATAAAGCTCGATCCGGCCTGAAGTTTGAGACCGTATCCATCGGGATAGACGGCGGGTTGGGAGCCGGGGGCTTCGCCGCCGATCATCTGAACTCCTTCACCCCCTTGCGTTTTGGGAGGCTGGACAAAACCGAGAATGTGATGAACGACCTTGGAGCCGGGCTTGAACTCATACGCGGTGATGAATTTGTCCTCAGGGAGCATTTCGGCGGTGAGATTCACCCGGACCATCGTGTTCAGGTCTTCGACTTCATCGCCGACGTGATATGGCTTCTCAAACTTGACGATAAGGTCCGGTTTGCCGATGGACCATTCGCTCTGGACGTAGGTTTTTTCGGTGGGGGCGTCCTTCTTGTCGCCGGCGGGCGCGCCCGATTTGGCCCAGTCGGCGAGCGTGGCGATCTCCTTGTCGTTGAGCGTCCGCTCATTGCGGAAAATGCCGTGGAAATTTTCGGCGGCCCGCCACGGCGGCATCAACTTCGACTGGGTGTCCTTGACGATGGACTTGACCCACGGGCGGACCTCCTCGTAGCTGGTGAAGGACATCGGAGCGATCATCCCGCCGAGGTTGGTTCCCTCCGGCCGATGACAATCCACGCATTTGCTCTGAAGGATCGGCATGACGTCCTTGTAATAGGTCGGATTAGAGGGAGCATCGTCGGCGCGAACTTGTGTCGCGGGCGCGAGAGCGAGCGCCATCGCTGTTCCGCTTGTCGCCAAAATTTTCAAGAAGCTGTTCATAACCCTAATCCTTTCAGTCTTTATAATTTTTTGATCGTCCCGTCGGAAACCTTGGAATTGGCTTGGGGAGAACGCGCGACACGGTTCCCCTCGGGCGGCGCGTCTGCGCCTCGCCGATCCCACAAATTCCCACTCAATTTAACCAAGAACCGGTCTTGGTCTCAATGGAGAATTAAGGGGACAAACGGGGACTGGCTCGACGGAAATGCTGTAAAAATCCGGTTGCTCATTTTTCCACCGGCTTGTCCCGGTTTTTCAACCCCTCGCGGCTACTCGACCGCGCAATTCTCCATTCCCCCAAGTTAATGACTGCCCAAACCGATTTGCGGTTTGGTCGTTTTGACTATCCAAAATGAATTCATATGGAGAATACATCCCGACATTTTACAACATTTTAGTCGCCTAACAAAGGGGAGTGACTGTCGCGCCGATTTTTGCCAGAATAGGAGCATGAGTTTCGCGCAAGGTTGAATCTCGTCTCAAAGGACTTCTGACCCAAGGACCTCGACACCATGAAACCGTTCACCACGCTCACTGGCATCGTCGCCCCGTTGGAGGCGCTCAACGTGGACACCGATCAGATCATCCCGAAGCAATTCTTGAAGAGGATCGAACGGACGGGCTACGGCCAATTTTTGTTTTTCGATTGGCGGTTCAAGAACGGCGGAGCATCGAATCCCGATTTTGAGATGAACGCGCCGCGCTACAAAGGCGCGACGATCCTTCTTACCAAGGACAATTTCGGTTGCGGTTCCTCACGCGAGCACGCGCCGTGGGCGTTGGAGGATTACGGATTCCGATGCATCCTCGCGCCGAGCTACGCCGATATTTTTTTCAACAACTGCTTCAACAACGGAATGTTGCCGATTGTCTTGCCCGTGGCGACGATCGAGGCGCTCTTTGCGGAGGTCCGAGCCAAGGAAGGGTATCGGCTGACGGTTGATTTGCCGAATCAAAAAATCATCAGGCCGGACGGATCGGCCATCGCCTTCGAAGTTGATCCCTTTAAGAAACATTGCCTCATCAACGGGTTGGATCAGATCGGATTGACGCTGGAGCAGGAGGATAAGATCGCGGCGTTCGAGCGGAAACGGGGCAGGGTTGAGGCCGGGTCCGGAACGTAACCGCCAAGACGCCAAGAAACACGTGACGGCAAAAAGATTACGATTACGATTAAGATTATGATTAAGAGCAGGACTAAGAAGCAAATTGTCTTGCCCGATGAAAGGGGGCATTACGGGCAATTTGGAGGGAAATTCGTCCCGGAAACCCTGATGGGGGCGTTGACCCAGCTTGAGTCGGAGTATCGGAAGATTCAACGCGACGCCAAGTTTCAGAGGGAATTGGGGGATTTGCTACGGGATTACACGGGGCGGCCGACTCCACTTTTCGAGGCAAAACGGCTCGCGGCGCGATTGGGGGGGCGATGCCGGATTTTCCTGAAGCGCGAGGACCTCTGCCACACTGGCGCGCACAAGATCAACAACACGCTGGGACAAGGGCTTCTCGCCAAAAGGCTCGGCAAGGGACGGGTCATCGCGGAGACCGGCGCGGGACAACACGGCGTCGCCACGGCGACCGCCGCCGCGCTTCTCGGTTTGCAATGCGAGATATACATGGGAGCCGAGGATGTTCGGCGTCAAGAATTGAACGTCTTTCGCATGAAACTGCTCGGCGCGAAGGTCAACACCGTCCGCTCCGGAACCTGCACGCTCAAGGACGCGACGAACGACGCCATGCGGGAATGGATGGCGAGCGTGGACACGACGCACTACATTATCGGTTCGGTCGTCGGGCCGCATCCTTTTCCGATGATCGTGCGCGATTTTCAGTCGGTGATCGGACGCGAGGCGCGCCAGCAGATCAAACAGAAAATCGGACGTTTGCCGGACGCACTGCTGGCGTGCGTCGGCGGCGGATCCAATTCCATCGGGCTGTTTCATCCGTTTTATCGCGATGCGAAGGTGAAAATGATCGGCGTCGAAGCGGCGGGACATGGTCTCCATACGCCGCGGAACGCCGCGACGATCACCAAGCATGAAGTCGGGGTGTTCCACGGAAGTAAAAGCTACGTTTTGCAAAGCAACGACGGACAAATCACTCCCGCGCACAGCATTTCGGCGGGACTGGATTATCCGGGAGTCGGGCCGGAACATTCGTATTACGCCGAAAGCGGACGCGCGCAATACATCAGCGCGAGCGACGACGAGGCGCTGACCGGAGTTCGGATGCTTTGTGAGACGGAGGGAATCCTGCCCGCGCTCGAAACCGCTCACGCGATCAGCTGTCTTCCGCGAATCGTCAAGGAACTGCCGAAAGGATCGGCGATCATTGTTTGCATCTCCGGACGCGGGGACAAAGACGTTTACACTCTGCGCGACGCTCTGAAACTTCCCTCATGAATGCATCCCAAAACCGCATTGACACAATGTTTGCCCGCAACCGCGAGGCGGGGGCAAAGACATCGGTCTTTTACGTGACGGCGGGCTATCCCGATTATGCAACGACGGAAAAGGTCGTCGCGGCTTTGGAGAAGGCCGGAGCGGATCTGATCGAGTTGGGATTGCCCTTCTCCGATCCGATTGCCGACGGACCGACGATTCAAGCGGCGTCGCAAAAAGCGCTGGAGGCAGGAGCGACGGTCGGAAAGACGCTGGAATTGACCCGACGTATTCGCTACCAAACCGCAATCCCGCTTGTGTTATTTTCAGCTTACAATCCCATTTTTCATTATGGACTGGACATGTTCGTCGCCGATGCGGCGTCGGCGGGAGCCGATGGCGTTTTGATACCCGATTTGCCGCCGGAGGAGGCGGAGGAGTTGATTTCGATTTCTCGAACGCGAGATTTGAAAACGATTTTTTTAGTCGCGCCGACGACCGATTCCAAGAGGCGCAAACTGATTGTGGAACATTCCAGCGGATTTACTTATTACATTTCGCTTCGGGGCGTGACCGGCGCGCGGGAGGAGTTGCCTCCAGATCTCAGGGCAAATGTTAAAGCCATCAAGAAGATTTCCGATCTGCCGGTTGTCGTCGGATTCGGCGTCTCCAAGCCGAGCCATGCCCGATTGGTCGCGGAAGTTGCCGATGGGATTGTGGTCGGGAGCGCGTTGATTTCGTTGATTGGGACGCACGCTGGGAAACCGGAACTGGAGAAGGAGGTCGAGACATTCGCCCGCGGTCTGATCCAAGCAATGTCCGGGTCATGATCCGTGTAATCCGTAAAATCCGTGTCCAAATTTTGGGACACGGATTATACGGAATAACACGGATTCATATCTTTGCAACGAGCGATATAAGCCGTCTGGTCAAAATCCCCCGGGCGTAATCGCGCTCAAAAACCTCGCGGGCGCGGATGCCCAGCGCGTCGCGGGTTTCCTTTGAGACGGCAAGGTCGCGGATGGACCGCGCGAAGCCGGCAACGTCGCCGAGTTGAATCGCGCGCCCGCATTTTTCTTTTTCGAAACAACGGGCGATCTCACATTCCGGTTCTCCGATGAATATCGCGGAGCGGCCGGCGGCGAGGATCGGCGCGAGTTTGCTGGGAACAATCAGACCTGCTGTCCCCCGCGCCTGCGAAATCAGATGAATATCGGCGGCGCCGAGGGTTTCCCGCAACCGCTCGCGCGGTTGATAGGGTAAAATGCGCGCCCGGGCAATCGAGAACTTCTCGATTACCGATTTAATTTCGTCAAGTTTGGCGCCTCCGCCGATGAAGCAAAAATGCAGACGCGGATTATCGCGGAGTTCAATCATGCCTTGGCAAATCGTTTCAAAGTCATGCGCGCGCCCCATGTTGCCGGAATACATGACGACCACGTCGTCGGCGGAATAACCCAACTCGCGCCGGAACCTGTTTTGCTCATGAGGCAGGGGAGTGATTTGTATTCCATCGGCCCAAGGGGGAACGACTGCAATGCGGTTTGGGTTCATTCCCTTGTTTTTCAAGCGTTCCGCCATCGTCTCTCCGAGAGCAGGGATCAGATCACATCGCCGGAGCCAATGCGTTGCAAGTCGCGCAAGGAGGCGCGTTAGAATCGAAGATGACCTGAATGTTCCAAGCGCGATACCCACGTCGGGATAAATATCCATGGCGTAATGAATGATTTTGCCCCCGCGAAAAAGGCGAACGCAAAACGCGGCGGACATCGCCATCGGCGGATCGGTGAGGACGAGGATGACATCGGGTTTGCAAATCCATGGCCCAAGGAGATGTAAACTTAGTTGGAAGGTTCCAAGATCGGCCATGCGCCTCCAGACGGAAGAGCGGCCAAAATTCGCCGAGGGAAGGCGATGAATAAAGACGCCGTTCCAAGTTTCCCGTTTGGGAAGGGGAGCGTCCGGACGGTCATAGCGAAGGCGCGAGCAAAGAACGTGGACTTCGTGCCCGGCCTTGACCAAATCCTCGGCCAGATCGGCGGAGAGCATAGCCGTGGCCGATTCGTCCGGCCAGAAAAAGCGATTGATGAGGAGGATTTTCATTCGTGGAATTCTTAAAGTTCAGCCAATTAAGGTAAGGAAACAGAAAAGCTTAAGCGTCGTCTTTCCTTTGCCGCAGTTCTTCGACTTTCAGAACGATCAAATGTTCGTAGAACGATTGCAGAACGCAATAGGCGAAGCCGGGCAGTAGATCCAAAAATCCCAGACGCAGAAAATACAGATACATGAATTTCATGAAAGGACGAAAAGGGAGGCGTGTCGAGAAAGTTTTTAGGGCGCGACGTCGTTCGAGAAAATCGGATGCGAGAATGCGGCTTATTCTCCCGCTTTTTTTCTCGGATTCGGAGAGAGATTGCCTCGCTTCGGCGGATGCGTAGCGATTGTGTTTTTCGAGCCAATCGGCAAGTCCCTTCTCAAAAGAAAAATGGAGCATGGGTTCCTCCAAAAATCCAGCGCGGTCGCGCGAGGACTCCCGCTGACCGTGACCGTGCTGGATGAATTCCATTTTTCCGAGACGAATTAGACGGAGTTGGTAAGCGGGATAACTTCCCGCATGCTTCAACCAGCGTCCCATGAAAATCATTTGCGAGGCGACGAAATAACCGTCGCAATCGGGATTTTGAATCCGCGCGCGGATTTCTTCGAAGAGTTTGGGTGTAAAGCGCTCATCGGCGTCGAGATGAAAAACCCATGGATGCCGAAATTCGATTTCCTTGAGGGCGAAATTGCGTTGCGAGGCGAAATCGTCGAATTTGCGCTGATAAAACCGCGCTCCGGAATCGCGCGCGATTGGCTCGGTTTGATCCGACGAAAACGAATCGAGAATCACAACGTCGTCGAACCCTCGAACCGATTCGAGACAGGCCGACAAATTGAGTTCCTCATTCAGCGTCAGGATCAAAACGGAAACGTCCACGAAATTATCCTTGGAGTTCTCTCTTCTTGATCGCGCGCGCGGGGTTGCCGGCAACGATGGTCCAAGCGGGAACGTCTTCGACCGCGACGGCGCGCGCGCCGATAATGGCCCCTTCGCCGACGGTCACGTCGGGCCCGACAAATGCGTCGGCGCAAATCCACGCTTGATCGCCAACTTGAATTGGAGGTTTTAACAATGGCAAGTCGCTTCGCGTGTAATCGTGCGTTCCCGCGCACAGATGGGCGCGGTGGGAAATGGTGACTCGTTCGCCAATCGTGATCTTACCGAGATTGTAGATAAAAGCGTGTTCGCCGATCGAGGACCAAGCGCCGATCTCCAAATTCCAAGGCATGTAAACCATGACCGACGAATAGATGTGAACGTTCCGTCCCACCTTGGCGCCGAACAACTTCAAAATTAAGGAGCGCCAGCTGAAGAAGGGACGAGGGCTAAGGTGAAAGAAGATACGCCCGAACGCCCAGAATACGCGGCGAATCATTACGCCACGAGGATATTTCACGGCGCTTCGATTGGAGGCGATGTCGAGTTGGGAGGCCAGAGTTGATCCTAGCTGACGCCGAGCGCATTCCTTCATGCGCGGCGTCGGTTGAGTCCGTATAGTCTTAACCGCTTCAAGAGCGAATTGCAATTGAGCCGGATATAGAATTGAATGACGCGCAACGAAATCCCTCGGCAGAGCAGAATCAAAACTGTTGAGCGCGCATCAAGTCCGTCGGGCAACCCAGCGATCGCGCAGATTCATCGCGGTACGCTCCACGAATACGTGGCAGATGAAGCCGGCCAATAAAATCAATGCCGTTAAAAGTAAAACGTGGATGGGAACATAGAGGGGCACGCGTCGGAGAATCCACGAACGATAAACGTTAATCACCAAAGGATGGACAAGGTAGAGACTGTAGGACCAAGTGGCGATGAAGTAGATGGAGCGACTTCCAAAGGGAAGGAAGGATCTCTCTTCCACCAAAGCGACAAGAAGAACCATGAAACTCAAGGCGAGAAGGGTAAAGCCCCAACGGTTCATCCAATTCGGGGGATAGGCGAAATTCAGAAAGACACACACGATGGCGAACGGAAAAAACCGGCGGGCAAGGCTCTTGATGCGAAGCCATGCCGTCAATTCGAAGCGTTGGAGGTAGGCGCACCAAACCCCGATGGCCAAGCCATCCAGACGAAGGTGCGTCGCGATGGGAGGTCGCATCAATTCATCGGTCCGCTCCGACACCAGCGCGATCCTCAGGATCAAGGGAAGAAGAAAGACGGCGAGAAAGAACAGATGAATGCCCCTTCCGAGCTTTCGCGCGAGGATAAGGATAAGCGGCAGAAAAAGATAAAAATGCTCTTCAATGCAAAGGCTCCAACTGACCTGAAAGTAAGGTATCTCCCGATAATAATTTTGGATGAAAACCCAATAGCCCCAGTCGTAAGCGACCGGAGCATTGCCATAAACCCGCTTCGCGAAATACGAAAATTGGAGAAAAACGAGATAAGGAGGAATGGTCCGAATAAGACGGCGGAGCATGAAACGCGGAACTTGAACGGAGCCAAAGACTTGAACTTCCTTCCAGTAAAGTCCTCCGACCAACCACCCGCTCAAAACAAAGAAAAGGTCAACGCCCGCCCACCCTCCCTTCAGCACATTAAGCCCCGGTGTATCGGCGGACCATAGTTTGAGCGTGTTGAAGTGGTAACCGATGACGCTGATGATGGCCAAAGCGCGCAAGAGATCCAAGTTGGCCACCCGATCCGCGGAAGAACGGTTCGGCGCCCCATCAATGATTGAGGGTGGGGTTTGAACGCGCTTGCTCATCTCATGCCATGCTTTCAATCGTTTAATCGCGCGGACAACAAACGAAATCCGGTTTCCGGCCGTGACTTTGAATCCAAGAATATAGCTCCAATGTTTTTCGGGCGAGAGAATCCCATGCAAAGTCCCGTTCCGTCAATTGGCGTCCCTTCAACCCGGTGGCGCGGAGTTGTTCCGGCGGAGAGGACAGAATGGTCTCCAATTTGGAGCGCAATCCCTCAACTCCGAACGGATAATTCCATCCGGCTCCGGCGGCTTGAAGAATTTCCCAAGGTGTTCGATCCGAGGCGAGAACCGGAGTTCCGCTGGCCAAGGCTTCCAACACGACCATGCCGAAATTCTCTGAGCGCGAGCTGAGGATAAGCAACGTTGCCTTTCGCAGAAGTGCGACCTTCGTTATGCCTGTGACGGAGGACAGAAAAGAAACGCGCGCGGCCAGATCATTTCGGCGGACCCTCGCGGTCAGTCGCTCCAGCATTCCCAATTGGTCCGGACCTGCAAAAATGAGATGGGCGTCTGGAAACTGATCCGCGATTTCAGCCCAAACATCCAACAGTTGGTCCGGAGCCTTGATGGGATGCAGACGGCCCAGGAACAGAAGCAGACGCTTCTCGCGCCAATCCGGATTCCTTTGCAGGAGTGCTTCCCATTCCCGCTCAAGTTCTTGGGAAGGTTCCTCGCGGGGATCGGGAAATTCATCGGCTCGGATTCCAAACGGAATCACGGCTACCGGCGATCCTAAATTTAATTTCGCAATGTCGGCGGCTTCGCGCGGCGAGGCCGCCAAAAGGCAGGAGGCTCGGGAAAGGTCGCGTTTTTCAATGAGACGATAGGCGGGCCATTTCTTCCATTGGGAATGACGAAGCGCCTCGGGGCTCAACATCCCGTGCGTTGAAATAACCAGCGGATGCCGCATACGTCGGGCGAAGGAAGCGGCAACCCAATTCGGATACCCCCACAATCCATGCGAGTGCAGGAGTGAGGCGGAGAAAGCATATTCCCTCAAAATACGGTTCAATGAGGGCGCGAAACCGAAACTCAACGGGCCCCAATATCTTGCGGCGTGAAGCGAGATGCCTTCGCCGTTTGGCTTCTGTCCGCTCCAATCCGGATCGTTAAGGCCGACAAGATGGACCAATCCCTGTTTTTGAATCAATCGCGCCTGCGCAAACACCAAATCCCAGACGGCCTTGGCGACGCCGGCGCCTCGTTCGGATAAGGCCCCCAAGACGTGAAGGTATTGAACTGATCGCGGAGCCGCCATGGAATTCACGTCTCCGTTGATTCGAGCATCGCCTAGGCGCCCAATTTTGCATGGTGCCATGCGTCCCGGGGACTCAGCCGCCCAGCGGAGAGTCGGCTCGATCGGGGGATGCTCCTTCGATGTTCGGCAAGCGCAAGCTCCGCAAAAAACGCGACGGACGCAATAAAGAACCAAAAGAGTTGAAAGGTGGGATTGCCCGGTCCCAAGATCCACGGTTCGCTTCCCAAATTAAGCAGAAGAAAAACGGAATACGCAAAGGCCCCATGCGCGGCGAACGCGAAATCGTTGACTACTTTGAGCCGCACGACGCGCCACTCGAGGCGGCAGACTGCAATCATGAGTAGAACAAATGCGCTACCGCCAATGGCGCCGATCGACTCCAAAACCGCAAAATAGCCGGTGCCGTCGCGAACGGCTCGCTCGCCCGAGGCGGCGATCTCCATTTTGTCGTCGGTTTGCTCGGAGGCCCCGTAGCCATAGCCAAACCACGGTTTTTTCTGGAAGGCGTCGTAGCTGGCGCGCCATTTCTCAATCCGGGATGCCAAAAACGAATCCGAAGTATTGGTACGCATCATGGAGCGGAGGCGGACGCTGAAGAAGAATTCGCGCCCCCCGATCAACAAAACGGCGAAAACGACGACGGCCTTCATCACTTGGCGCTTCCTTTGGGACGGCGAGTGAATCAGCTGAGTTGCCCCCCAGACCATTCCTCCGCCTAAAGCCGCGAAAAAAGCTCCGCGCGATCCCGTGGCGTAAACCGCCACGGTGTTCAGGACGATGCAACCCACGAGGAAATGCCGATAAAAGGCGCGAGGATACGCCGAATACAGCCACAAGGCGCTGAGCACGCCGAAACCCGCGTAGGTTCCCTCGCTGTTCGGGCCGCCAAAAAGTCCGCCGTATCGGCTCAGGGTCAATATCCGACCGGTGACTACGCCCTTGCATCCACTGATAAACGTGAGAAGGACCAATATCCACGCGATCAATTCCATCGCCTTGCGATATTGATCCGCCGAGAACGTGACGGGAAGAAGATAAAACATAAGGACCACGGTGCAGGCGAGCGGAGCAAGTTTGGCCAAGGAAAAGGCTTGAACCTCGGAGTTCATGGACGAAACGAAGCCCGAAAAGAGAAAAAGCAATACCGGAAAGCGGAAACGGGAAAATTGGCGCCGGCGAATCAGAAAAAACAAGCCCGTGGTGAAAAACAAAGCCCCCCATCGAACGTAATTCATGATCGCGGCAAGGCCCGGAATTTCAAAAGTCGTGAAGATGAAGCAAAGGATGCACAGCGCAAGTAGAAGCACCCCGAAGGTAAGGCGGCCTCCGTGGGAACGGTTGCGAAACGTTG
This sequence comes from uncultured Candidatus Sumerlaeota bacterium, assembly GCA_964598765.1. Lineage (GTDB taxonomy): Bacteria > Sumerlaeota > Sumerlaeia > MVZB01 > JAJFLK01 > CAZRCZ01. The sequence goes on from CAZRCZ010000022.1 coordinate 10,844, forward strand.
CCTCAAAGGAATGCGAAAGGGGGAAGGTGGGCGCGACGCTAAGCCGCATGAGCGGTTTCTCCAAATTCAGAAGATACAATCCTGCGCATGAGTTCAGCGCCCAAGCGCGGCGTCCAATTCGCAACCGAATGACGTCCCCGCAGACCGATTTCCCGGGTTTGGGGAGGATGACGGGCGCAATGCTCAAGCAGTTTTGCCAAGGCGGTCGAATCGCCCGCTTCAACTTGAAATCCATTAACCCCGTGGCGAATATACGCCGCGACGGATCCCGCCGTTTGGGTTCCGATGACGGCCATGCCCGATGCCAAAGCTTCCATGACGACCATGCCCCAACCTTCATTCCAGCTTGTCATAAGCAGAACGTCATGCTGGGCGAATTGCGAGACCCGCTCATCCCAAGGAACAGATCCGCGAAAGTGAATTTGGGGGAGATTCATCGTCAAAATTTTCTTCTCGAGTCGGGAACGCTCCGGTCCGTCACCCACGATGTCCAAAGTCCAGGAACAACCGTTGGGCAACAGCGCGAAGGCATCCAGCATCCAATCCAAGCCTTTCCAATTCAGCAAACGACCGCAGTAAAGAAACCGAATGGTCTGATCGGAGCGCGGCTCGCGCGGGATCGCCCGAAACTCATCCGCGTTCATATAATAGGGAATCTCATGAATTTTAGCAGTAGAAAAACCAAGAGCGTGATAGGATTGCGCCGCCAAGGGGCCGTGGGCCAAGATGCCCGTGACGCCGCGCAGACAAACCTTGAGCCAGAAATTGCGGAAAACGGACTTCCATCCGGAGGAGGACATCCCGGGCTTTTCCGAAAAATAATACCATGTCGCTTTTCGCCAATTGAGGTAAAGCATGGCGGCGGCCACCGACGGCATCGTGTAGCCTCCGCCTAGCGCGAAAATCCTGCCTTGTTTGAGTCGCGCGGAAACTTGTCCGATCAGTCCGGGATTCCAGATGCCGAATTCTCCCATGCCGGGCAGACGGCGATGCGGGAGAATTTCATGTCTGAAATTCCCTTTGGGAGAAGGCCAAGTGTCGCGCTCGACAAGACGATCCGCGCAGTAGAGGACCTCCAAGTCGAAGGCCGGATTTTCGTGAATCGCCTGAAAGAAATCCACGGCGTGCGGACTCGGAGCGGGATAAATGATCGTCAAGGGATTGGGAGAGGTCATAAATTTTCTTTACGTGTTAAGACCTTCAGATATTGTTGTTCCAACTCGCGCGTGAGCGACGCCATTGAAAATCGCGATTCCACAAGATCGCGCGCCGTTTGGATCGTGGCGGAAGATTCGTCTTTCCCTTCAAGAAGTGCCGCGGACATTTCGGCCAACTCCGAAGTGTTACGTTGATTCAAAAACTTTGCCGCGGGCTGACCCGTAAGCTCAAGAATTTCCCGGACGCCTCCATCCGACACAAAACCCGCGACGGGAACGCGCATGGCAAAGGCTTCCAAGAGCGTGGTCGGCATGGCTTCGTATTCAGAGCAAAAGAGGAACAAATCGAGCGAGCCGAGCAAAGCAAGAGCGTCGGGCCGACTTCCAAGAAAGTGAAACCGCTCTGCGCATGTAGTCCGGCTCGCAAGCCTCTGAAGATTTTCTCGTTCCGCTCCGTCCCCGATGACCACAAACCGGCAATCCGGACGAAGAATGAATAGTTTTTGCGCGGTTTCCACAAAATCCTCCCATCCCTTGCCGGTTGCAAGCCGTCCCACCGAACCGATCAGCTGGACTTCCGACGAAAATCCCAATTCTTTCTTCAAATAATCGGGATCCTTTGGAGGCAATCGGCTCAAATCAACTCCATTAAAAATTACAACAATTTTTGCGGGATCGAGGCCCGTATTGCGAGCGAGAGATCGTCCCGTCTCCGTCGAAACGGCCAAGACCGCGCTCATTCGCCCCTGAAATAAACGCCACAGCATTCGCGCGCGGTCGGGAGACGGCCCGTGCTCAAAGGTGATGTGCTCGGTTTGAATCCAAGGGAGAGGATATCTCAACCTCATGCAAAGTCCGACGACGGCGTGGAGTTCGTGCGCGTGAATCAGCTCGGGATTCGCTTCTTTGATCGCATGATGAAGTTTCCAAATCAAAGATATTTGATGCCCGGATCGTCCATGGAGCGTTTGGACCGCCACCCCATCGGCGCGCAGTTCTTCGGCGATTACCCCATCCTCAAACAGAACGATGACGCGAGGCTCAAATCGCTTTCGATCCAAATTTCGGATCAACGATTGAACGTGGCGCTCAATACCGCCGAATCCGCCCCTTCCTAGGATAAACAAAATGCGAATGGGTTGATTCATGGCGGAGCTTTGCGATCTTTCGCGGCGCGTTCGGATATCAAGGCGTCATTCATGGCAAGATATTGAGGTCCGACGATTCGGGGCGAGAATTTGTTCCGATGGTATCGCGCAATTTCGTCGGGGCGCACGAGTCCGGCGCGGAGACGGTCAATCGTCCGCTCAATGGCATCCGCAAACAAATCAGGTCGGTCCTGCTCGATCACGGTTCCGACCGATTCGTCGGCAAGCGCGTCGGCGAGGCACCCGGCGCGAGTCGCCAGCAGATAACGTCCGCAAGCAAGAATCTCCACGGCGGCAAGGCATTGTCCCTCAAAGCGGGTCGTTTGGGCGAAAAAATGATTCTCCGCCGCGATGCGGGGAATATCGTCGGAGTGGAAAGGACCATGAAAAAAGATGCGATCGTGAGCGCCGCATTGCGAGGCGCGCGCGCGCAGGAACGACTCTTGATCCCCGCCGCCGTAGAGATGCAATTCCAAACGATGGTCCGGCAACTCGCCTTTGGCCTTTTGGTAAAACTCAAAGGCAGTCAACAGGGCTTCGACGTTTTTTTGCCGACTGAGGCGTCCGAGATACCCCATCCGAATCGGCCTGTCACTTCGGGTGGGCGGGAGAGGGGATACGGGCGGATCGGGCATACCGCTGAAATAAGGGAATCGAAAAAAATGACCCTCATACCCGAGAAACGAGCGGCATTGCTCCTCCATCGCCGGACATTGTGCGACGATGGCGTCTAGCTGATTTACCAGTCGCGGGTCCGGTTTGGGACGAAATTGATAGGTCTCGTCTTCCGCCGGACAATACGGAGGAACATAAATGATCGCCGATCCGGGATTGTCCCGACGCGCGGCGCGAAGGATCCGTTCGAGCACGGCATCGGGAAAAAGTTTGAAAAGGTAAATCAAATGCGGACCCGCAATTTCACTCCGCGCCTGCAAGACCAAGGAACGATCAGGCAGATCAAACCGCGCGCCTCGCGTGATCCTTCCCCGAATTGTTTGGACTCCCATCGCCTCCATTTCACGGACGATGGGGCTGACGCCTCGAATGGGCCAATAGGCCAAGGTCACTTGATCGCCATTTCCGATCAGAAGCCGCCCCAGATCGCGGGCAAAAATTTCAATTCCTCCGATTTGCGCAAAACCTCCCATGTAGAGGAGAATTCGACGAGAGTTTTTTTTCAGTTGAGCAGGCATCAACCGCGATTCGCCTCTTCCAATCCCAAATCTCGCCCCTCAACAGGGCGCGTGAAATCTAGAGTAAAAGGCCTCGGAAAAAAAGTGTAGCCTTATCGGATTGTTCGCCGATGCGCAGTCTGCTAAGATCAGGGGGCGTCCCGAACCGCGTGCCTGAATGTCAAAGGCAACTCAAGGGTTCGCCGCAGGTTAAATCATGTTAGGCGTGACGGCTCTTAAAAAATCATTTGGGGGAAGCGACCTGTTCGAGGACGTCTCCTTCCGGTTGGAGAAGGGGGAAAAGGCCGCGTTGGTGGGCGTGAACGGCTCCGGCAAATCCACGCTGATGCGGATGTGCGCCGGTCAGATTCCGCTCGACGGAGGTGAAATTTCCCTGCCGCGCGACGCCGCCGTCGGCTACCTTCCCCAACACGCCGAGTTAAACACGGGCCGAACCCTCTTCGAGGAATTGCGCGCCGTCTTCGCGAACGTGGACAGCCATTTTGAGGAATGTGAGCAACTGGCCCATCGCATGGGGGAGGTCGCGCACGATTCCGAAGAATACCACCAGATCGCGGACCGCTACGGCCATTTGCAACATGAAATTGACCGTCTCGGCGCGTATGAGATTGATTCGCGAATCGAGAAAATCATGGCGGGTCTGGGATTCAAAGCCTCGGATCGCGACAAACCTTGTTCCGCGTTTTCCGGGGGCTGGCAAATGCGAATCATGCTGGGCGCGTTGCTCCTGACCAATCCCGATGTTCTCCTCTTGGACGAGCCGACGAACCATCTCGATCTGGAGACGATGATCTGGCTGGAAAATTGGATTCGGGAAAGCGACGCCTCGGTCTTGCTGGTCAGCCATGAGCGAAAATTCATGGACGCGCTCGCCAATCGCGTGCTTGAGGTCCACGAGGGAAAGCTCACGGTTTATCGGGGTAACTACACCGATTACCTCAAATCACGCGAGGAGCGTTGGGCGCAATGGCAACGAGAATACGACAATCAGCAGGACGAAATCGCGCATCTTCGCAAATTCATTGATCGGTTCCGCTACAACGCCTCCAAGGCGGCCTTGGTGCAGAGCCGGATTCGCGCGCTGGAGAAGATCGTTCCGATTCCTCCCCCTCCGAAGGCCGCGGCTTCGATCCGATTCCGATTTCCCGCGCCCGATCGGGGAAGCAAGGAAGTTTTTGCCATGGAAGGAGTCGCTAAATCCTTCGGCGATCATCGGGTCTTGAGCGGGGTTGACGTCGGCTTTTGGCGGGGAGAAAAGATCGCGCTAGTCGGCTTGAACGGCGCGGGAAAGACCACGCTTCTCAAAATGCTCGGGGGCGTCGAGCAACCAAGCGACGGGACCGTTCGGGCCGGCGTCAAGACGCGGGCCGAATACTTCGCCCAATACGATCACGACGGCATGAGCAAGGAAAACACGGTTTGGCAGGAAATCGCGAGTGTCGCGCCCGTCGGACATTTGGAGCAGGCGCGCGCGTTGCTCGGCGGTTTCTTCTTCAGCGGCGACGACGCGGACAAACCGATTCACGTTCTTTCCGGGGGGGAGCGGACCCGTGTCCGGTTGGCCAAGATGCTTTTTTCCGGAGCCAATGCGCTCCTGCTCGACGAGCCGACCAACCATCTCGACATCGCTTCCCGCGCCACGTTGGAGAACGCGGTCAAGGATTACGAAGGGACGGTGATTTTCGTGTCGCATGATCGGGCGTTTTTGGACGCGGTTGCGACGCGGGTTCTTGAAATCAAAGGAGGCCGGGTCCGTTCCTTTCCGGGAAATTACACCGACTATTGTCACGCCTTGCGCGCAATGGGGGAGGAATCGCCATTGATTGGCGAGACGAAATCTTTTGGAATGACGCGGGATTCTAGCGGCGCCGACGGTCAAGGTGGTCTCAGCGGCAAGAAGGAAAATGCGAAGCCCGCTTCTCCCGCGCCGTCCAAAGCTTCAGACGCAACTCAGTCCCGCAATCCATTGTCGCAGGAATCGGCGCGCGAGCAGACGCGCATCAAGAAATTGGTTGCTCAAATTGAGAAGCAGATCGCCGAGACAGAAGTAAGGCTGAAGGAGATCGAAACGGAATTGGCCAAGCCGGAGGTCTATAAGGATTTCCGAAAATCCAATCCGCTGGTGGGCGAGCGGGACAAACTCCAAAGCAATCGAGACACCTACTTGGCGCAGTGGGAACGCCACGCGGCGACGCTGGAAGCTTGAAGCAAAAAACGGATAATAAGGGAAGGGCGCCTTACTTCTTATTGACGCAACGCACGGCTTTCCAATTGCCGAGGAAATCTATGCTTTCGAGCGTTTCAATTTCCAGATCGCACTTCTTCATTAAATCGCGCAAATTGAGATCGGTGTTAAACCCGATGCGGTAGCAAAGGGGAGAAATGATTTTTTCAAGGAATCCTTTGACCGGATTCTCGCTGTGGAAGTGGTTGAGAAAAACCAAATATCCGTCGGGGCGACAAACGCGCTTCATCTCGTTGACGACGCTGACCGGATCGGGGACGACCGAAATAATATACGCGGCGAGAACACGATCAAAACTATTCTCCGCAAAACTTTGCTTCGTCGCGTCCATTTTCATCAATTGGACGTGTTTGAGACCGAGCCGCTCAACCCTCTTGGCGGCTTGATCGAGCATTTTTTGAGAGAGGTCAATGCCGGTGATTTCGATGTCCTTGGGGAGCATGGGGAGCGAAAGACCGGTTCCGACGCCGACTTCGAGCAACTGCGCGCCGGGTTTAAGATCCAATAACTCGGGGGCCATCTCGCGCCCGCTGTGGAACACTTTGCCGAAAATCAGATCGTAGAAACGAGAGTAGCCGTCATAGACTTTTTCAACGTATTCAATCGTCACGGTTGAATCCTCTTTCTCCCGGAGCCTAAACTCTCCCGCTTTTTTTAGGCTTGGGCTACGGCAATCTATTGCGTTTAGTTTTGATAAGCAAGGGGAAATTCGGCTAGATTGGGCATTCCCACGCGGCGCGAAGGGTCGAGTCGCTTGCGGATATGATTTTAGCGTAACCGATTATAGGCGCTTATGGATTCGAATTCCGCCTCCAAAGAACCGCCCCCGACGAACAGAACCAAGTTGCGTATCCTTGTCATAGATGACGACCCGGATTTGCGCGCCCTCCTGCGCATGGCGCTCAGTCAGGAACACGAAGTCGCCGAGGCCGAAAACGGCTTGATGGGACTAACGATGCTGGAGCATTTCGAGCCTGATTTTGTGATATGCGACATCATGATGCCCGTGCTGGACGGACTGGAAACGGTGGAGGCGATACGAAAGAATCCTCGATTTTATGACATTCCGGTTTTCTTCCTGACGGGCGAACGGCATCAGGATTTGCCCGAATTGACCATGGAGGTCGGCGGGAATCTTTATCTGGAAAAACCGATTGACCCGCTTCGCTTGCTCGATTTGATTCAGGATTACGTCGCGGAGATGGGGGTGACGCCCCGGGCGAGGGAAGCGAAGGAACCGGCTCCGCCGACGTCTCACGCCGCGCCGGAATTCGAGCATCCCGTCCGAATCCTGACGATTGATCCGAACGCCGAATCCATGAATCGGATTCGCGGTCTTTTATCCGACGACGACAAAGGACGCTGGGAAACGCTGTGGTCCGACGATCCGGGGGAATGTCTGGCGAATCTTTACCGCCTGCAACCCGACATGATCCTCTACAATCCTCGCCAAAAAATGGCGGGGATTGCGTTCATTCAAAATCTTTTCTTCCGGCAAATGCTCAAGGACCATGAGATTTGCTTTATCGGATCGGACATTTCGCAGGCGGAAACGGAAACCAACCGGAAACTTTCGGGACGCGATCCGATCCGGTTGGATCGGCCCGCCGAATCCGTTCTTCGCCAAATCGCGGAGGTAATTCTGGCGGCGCGCGCAAAATTCACCCCCAAGCGCCACACGCTCGAACAAATCCGCGAACAGGATCGAAAACGCAAAGAGCGCCTCCGATCCGCGGACACGCAGTCGCGCCGCAAACAAACTCTCCGGATGCAGGAACAAATTGACAAAGAGGCGGGGAGATATTGAATTCCATTCGCGGATGGCGGCAATTGCAAACCCTCCGGCGCAATCTGGGAATTCTCGCTCTTTGCCCCGGAAGGGGACATACTGGTATATGGGATACGGAATACAGACCAAGCAGAGTAGCGCGACAAGTAGCGGACCGCCGTACGCGCCCAAAGCCTCCGAAAAGCCAGGCAGGTCGGACAAGGAACGCAAGCGATTGCTTCCCAATCGGCGCCTGATGAAATTTGCAGGAAAGGCGAGAGGATTGCCACCGGACGCATCCGAAACGATTGATTCTTATCATTACGGCTCGCCCATACGATGAAGGCGGCCTTTGCCGATACGTCGCTATTCGTTGCCTTTTTAAATCCGCGCGATAAGCACCATGTCCAAGCGATGGACTGCATGGAGAGAGCGCGTCAGCCGCTCGTCACGACGTATTGAATTTTGACCGAATTGGGGAATTATCTCGGCGGCGGACCTAACCGCAGGCTATTCGTCCCATTTATAGCAGAGTTGCGGCGCGATCCGAAATTTCTCATTTTGCCGGGCAATGAAGGCTGGTTCGAGAGGGGGTTTGAATTATACGGAAGGCGGGGCGACAAATCTTGGTCCATGGTGGATTGCATTTCTTTTGCGGTGATGATGGACCAGTATCTGACCGAGACCTACACCGCCGACCGCCATTTCGAACAAGCAGGGTTCAAGATTCTATTGAAGTGAAGCGAAAGGCATTCAATGTTTCAGTTCAACCGCGCGGTTGACAATACCATCCGGAAGTTTTGTTTTTGCGTCAATATTTGCCGCGTCCACTTGAGCTTGGGTCAAATTAAAAGCTTCATGGAGATCAGCGCCGTCCAACTCTGCGCCCGTCAAAATGGCCTGTTTGAGCGAGGCGTGTTTAAAACGTGCACCCGATAAAATTGCCGACGATAGATCAGCCTTTTCTAGGGAAGCCTCCGTAAGTATTGCGCCATTGAGTCTCGCACGTTGCAAGAAGGCGCCGTCGAGTGACGCTTTAGTCAGGTCTGCGAATGGAAGCTCTGCTTGGGACAAAACAGTCTCCTTCAGATAAGCCCCGCGAAGATCAGCTTGGTGCAATGAAGCCCCCTGCAATATTCCGTTGCTTAAATTCGCCCGATTCAAAACCACGCCGACCATCCATGCTGATTGCAGATTGGAGTCGTAAAAATTTGCCCTTTCGAAATGAACCCCCTCGGGAAGTTCGAGGTGTCGCAGGTCAGTCCTTCGAAAATCGAGCATTCGATCTTCCCCAATTTCATGATTCAAATTGCGCCGTGCAGTGACGGTCATAATTGCTTGAATGTCAGGGCGAAGAGTTGGCATTTCTCCGAATCCATTGTCTTCGTCGGTGTTGCGTTGACTGGGCAACGGGGAATTATGCCGCACATATCCCGTCAGAATCTCCATAATGGGCCAGTGGAATTCCTTTGAATGGCGAGCGATGCGCTCCAAGGCGAAAATGCCACCGAGACGGATTTCCAGCGCGGGTTGACCGTGAGCATCGCATGCACCCAGATGTTCAATCGCCTTTGCGAAAAGGTCATTGGTGTTGCGCTTCTGTGTTTCTTTGATTTGCTTCCACGTAAAGGCCGCTCCGACAACAATCGCGCTTCCTCCAAGCAAAGTAAGGACAGCCTTGAACCATTCGAGTTCCAGTGAGACGCGGTCAATCGCGTCCCGACTCGTTGTAATCCCAATTTTATCGTGGATGTGAAAAACTTGGATGAGAAGCCATCCGGCCAGAATGACGAGTAGCAAAAAAATTAGGCTCGCTATGAAGAACAAGCGCCGACATTCAAACCAATCCTTGGCTTTTGCGATTCTCCCTTTGGCAAGGTTTCCCTTGGAGACAATTTTCAATGGTCGCTCTCTAATTGGGAAATGACTCGCGATCGTGAAAGAGGGGGACTCCCTAATCCCTCTTCAATGGCTCGCGCAAGCGCAACATCCTCGTCAACCACGCCATTAGTTTCTTCTTTCAAACCACGTCTTCTCTCGAGAGATCGAACAGTGGCGGATTTGATTGAATTGCGCAATTTCCTTTCGACAATCTTCTTCGCTTTCATTGCATACCCTCTTTGCATCAGGAAAGTCAGAATGACAGGACGCGCGAGAAAACGATCACTGACGCATCTCGCTCATCACCGGCAACAAAATCCTCGACCGATGCTTCGCGTCATGCCAGACGGCGTTGTTGGCCTTGCGCGATTCGGCGTCGGCGCGAAAGGGGTGGCCGGTGTTGGGATTCGGTTCGAACCGCGTGTCGTTGCTACTGGTGACATGCACGCCGATGCGATGCCCCTTGGCGAAGACGTTGGCCGTGGACCACAGATCAATCTCGATCTTCTCGATTTTGTCCGGCGTCATCGTCACTTCCTTGTCCAACCCCTTGCGGTAGCGCACCCGCAAACCGTTGTCGAGAATCAACGCCTCGTAACCGTCCGGATACACGTCCACGAGCTTGGCCATGAAATCGGTGTCGGGCGCGTCGGTCTGGACGTAAAGCTCGACGGAAACCTGTCCCACAACCGTGACCGGTTCGGCAAGCAGATCGGAATTAAATCGAAGATAATCGGGGCGTTCGCCAATCGGGCGCTGATCCATCGGGCCCTTGGCGATGGTGAGATTGGGGCCGCCGTAGGTTTTGACCGGATTGGCCGGATCATAGACATAGCGGCTGGCCGAATTTTTTTCCTTCGGACGTTCGGTCGAAAGTTTGTTGTCGCCGATCAGATAATACGACGCGGTTTTCGTTTTGGGAGGCCAACTATTCGCCGTCTGCCATTGATTGCCGGGCGCGCCGGGCGTTTCGGGATCCCCCATCAAATAATACTGAATCGGCGGTTCCTTCATGATCCCGTTGTCAATCCCCTTGAGCCAATAATCGAACCAACGGTATTGATCGTCGCCGCGCAAATCGCCGGCGTCCTTGGGATATTTCAGGCGCGGCCCGATGGCTCCGTGTCCCGCCGCCGCCATGAGCAATTTTTGATTGCCTTTGGCCCTGCCGCCTCCGTGCGCTTGCAAGCCGACGAAATTCTCGACTGTCCCTTGATCGAAAATGTCGAACCATCCGCCGACGTTATACATCGGAATTTGAATCGCCTTGTGCTGGTCGGCGATTTCCGCCCAATCCCAATACGGGTCCATGATCGCCTTGGCCTGCCATTCCTTTCGGACCTCGGTGGATTTCTGCGCCTCCATCCAGTTGTCCATCAGTTCCTTGCGATAGAGCGCGCCGACCCAAAGCGCCTGACGGCGCCATGACGCGGGCGCGACCACAACGTAGCCCGCGACCAAATGCGGCGGCGCGGCGGTCGCGGCCAGATTGGTGGTGATGCCGAGCGCCGAACCGCCCGACATGCCGACTTTCCCGTTGGACCATTTTTGCGCGGCGCACCACTCGACCGCGTCGTAGCCGTCCTCGCGGTCGGTGCGGAACGGAACGTATTCCCCTTCCGATTTATATCGCCCCCTGCAATCCTGCGCGACCATGACGTAACCACGTTCCGTGAATCCCTTCGCGCCTCCCTTATTGCTATTCTTGTTGTAGGGCGTCCGGAAAAGCACCACCGGCCACGGTCCCTGCCCTTCGGGGAAATAGGCGGTCGTGGCGAGTTTTACTCCATCGCGCATCGAAACCATGAAATCCTCGGAGCGGGGTTCCGCCTTGACTTGAGGCTGATCGGCGGCGTGGGCGAACGCGCCGAGAAAGAACCACAGAGATACCGAGGCACGGAGAAAGATTCGCCTGCGCGAATTTCTGCCCTCGGTGTCTTTGTGCCTCTGTTGTGAGATTTTTGCCTTAGTCATGTTTCTTCTTCTTCTCCTCCATCTTATGCGACAAGAACCAAGCGTAAAGTTTGTCGTTGGAATAAGTCGCCGTCCAGCAGTCGTGCGCGAGATCGGGATAAAGCGTGATTTGCACGTCCGCGCCGAACGCCTTCAGCGCGTCGGCCATCTCGACCGAGCGATTATACGGAACCGTGTGGTCCTTCTCGCCGTGAAAAATCCAGAAGGGGAGGCGCGAGCATTTGTTAAGGGCCGAGGCGTCTCCTCCGCCACAGACCGGCGCGACAGCGGCGAACGTGTCGGGCCAATCCTCCGCCAGACAAAACGCACCGAATCCCCCCATGCTGAGGCCGGTCAGGTAAATTCGGGTCGTATCCACGCGGTAATCCCGTTTGACTTCGTCCAGAATTTTCGTGACGTCCGGCTCCAAGTTGCGCCATGCGTTCATCAAGAGGGCCGGTTCAGGTTTCGGTTTGGGGCATTGCGGAGCGACGACCAAAAACGGAAAATTGTTCCGAAGAATGCCCTCTTTGAGAGGACCATGCTTGCGCGTCAGTTCGACGTCGTCGCCGCTTTCACCGTAGCCGTGCAGAAAGAGAATCAGCGGCCATTTCCGGCGTGACTCATTGTAATTGTAAGGGACGAACATTCCAAATTTGCGCTCGTGCCCCGCGGTTGGGCTGTCGTAGGCGTGGATCACGTAGCCCGTGTCCATGACCGGAACTTTGGATCGGAAATAAGAACAGCCCGGCAAAACCGCCAAGAAAAGGATGCAACCGAACCGAAGCGATTTGGAAGACGACATGGATTTCACTCCTTTCAGACGAATGGATGAATTGAAAACAGGAATACGGATGGGAATTCTACATTATTTTGAATCGGGATGCACGGGATAAACAGAACAGGGATGAACAAGATGGGCAGGGTGGGGATGAGGGCGCATATTCCGAAGTTGAGGCCCGACCGAGCCGCGACCGTGAGGGAGCGACCAGTGCTTGCCATCTTCGTTTTTGGGCGGTCGCACCAACTTCCGGTCCGGTCAATTCATCGTCGCGCTATTCGTAAATCGTCCAATCCCGCGCGCGGTTGGGCGTCGGCGTGGGCGTCACGACGTCCACGCTAAGGTTCAATGGTGAACCGAACGGAACGCTGTTATCCTCCATGTCAAACCGCAGTGAACATCCCGCCGAGGGAGCGACGGGCGCGCGCATCACACCGGAGAACATGTAAAAATCTCCGGGCAAAACATTCAGCCCTGAAACAATGTCGAGATGAATCACTCCCGCAAACAAATTACAACTGTCGGTCGTAACCTTAAGGTCATACAGCCCCGCCGAACCCCAAGTCGTGTTGCCCGTGTTCCAGACGCGGAGTCCCACGGTCATCTCTTGGTTGGTGTTCAACTGCGCCGGAATCGTGTGATAAACGATGGAGGCATTGTCGAAGGGAGTGGGAGTCGGGGTGATGGTTGAGGAAGGCGTTGGCGTGGCCGTGCGGGTCGCCGTGGGAGTGGGAGTTCGAGTCGGGGTCGGTGATGGAGTCACAACCGCGCATCCGAAAAGATAGGCGCTACCGGAATCGGTTGCGCCGGTGTCGTCCTGATAGGCCCCGATAATGACATTGCTTCCGGATATCGCAACCGAGGCCCCGAAATTATCTCCCGTGGCGGGCGTTGGGTTATTGAAAGTTTGAAGGAGAGAGCCGGTTAAGGCGTCATAAAGGAAAGCCGCGCCGGAATCAGCCACACCTGAATCAACACCAATGGCCCCCACAAGGACATTGTTTCCTGATATTGCAACCGACCATCCAAAAAGATCGGTAACGTTCGGGTTCGGTTGATAAAAGGTTTGCGAGCCGGACCCAGTCGAGGCGTCAAACAAATAAGCCGTGTAGCCGTAGTAGCTGGGTCCACCGACAACGACGTTGTTCCCGGATACCGCGACGGCGAAGCCGAAATTAGTAACTTGGCTGTTGAACGTCAGTAAGAGCGCACCGGTGGAGGCGTTAAAAAGATATACGCTACCGGCGTTGGTCGCGCCAGTGTCGTCGTAGGGTGCACCGATCACAACATTATTCCCCGAAATCGCAACGGAGTATCCAAATTGATCTCCCGTTGCCGGGGTCGGATTGTTGAAGGTCTGGAGAAGCGCGCCGGTGGCGGAATTGAAAAGATACGCGCCTCCTGCGTCGGTCGCGCCCGTGTCGTCGAAAGGACATCCCACGAGGACGTAATTTCCTGAAATGGCAACCGAACTCCCGAACAAGGCGTTTGCAGACGGGACCGGATTGCTGAAAGTTTGGATCACTGTCCCAGAGGTTGCATCAATCAGATACGCGGCACCGGAGGCGGATGCGCCGTTATCAACCCCGATGGCTCCAACGAGCGCGTTCGTTCCTTCGATGGCCACTGCCGCGCCGAATAGGTCGCTGGCGGTGGCTGTGGGATCGTTGAAGGTTCGAATCAAGCCACCCGTTGAGGCGTTGTAAAGGTAAGCGCTACCGGCATCGCTTGCTCCGGTGTTGTCGTGCGGCGCGCCGATCAAGGCGCGATTTCCTGATATCGAAACCGAGCCACCGAAGTTATCGGTGGCCGCAGGGGATGGGTTATTGATGGTTTGCGACAGACTGCAAGGCGTAGCGGTCGGAGTTGGACTCGCCGTTCGTGAGGCCGTTCTCGTGGGTGTGGGCGTGGCGCTTCGCGTTGGCGTCGGGGTCGCGCAACTTGCGGCGGAATAGAAATAGGCGCTTCCCGAGTCGGTCGCGCCAGTGTCGTCATTGGGCGCGCCGACCAAAACATTAGTCCCTGAAATCGCCACCGACCAGCCGAAATAATCGTAGGCGACGGGCGTCGGATTGTGGAACGCATTGATGAGCGCGCCCGTCGTCGCGTCGAACTCATACGCGCTTCCCGCATTGGTGGCAAGACCATCATCATAGCGCGCCCCGATTAGAACATTGTTTCCGGATATCGAAACCGAATACGCAAAATTGTCGTAGGCTTGCGAGGTCGGATTGTTGAAGGTCCGAAGCAGAGAACCGCTCGTCGCGTCAAACAGATAGGCGGTTCCGGCGTCGGTCGCGCCGGTGTCGTCCTGATACGACCCGATCAAGGCGTTGTTTCCCGAAATCGCCACAGCCGCGCCAAAATAATCGTAAGCAACCGGAGTCGGATTGGCGAAGGATTGAAGCAGGGAACCGCTTACAGATTCGAATAAATAAGCGACGCCCGAATCGGTCCCGCCCGTGTCGTTGTAAGGCGAGCCGACCAGGACGTTGTTTCCCGAGATGGCGACGGAGGAACCAAATTTGTCATAGGCGACTCCCGCCGGATTGACAAAAGATTGAAGGAGATTACCTGTGGTCGCGTCGAATAGATAGGCGCGTCCGGTGTCGGTTGCGCCGATGTCCTTGAACGGCGCGCCGATCAAAACATTATTTCCATCAATCGCCACCGACCATCCGAAGGCATCGTCATCTGCCGGTGCCGGATTATTGAAAGTTTGAAGAAGCGCTCCGGTCGAGGCGCTGAACAGATAAGCGATTCCGGCGCCGGTGTTCTTGCCCCATGCTCCGATCAAGGCATTATTCCCTGAAATTGCCACCGACCAGCCGAAGAAGTCGCCCGCCGACGGCGTCGGGTCGTTGAATGTCTGGTGCGTTGAGCCAGAGGTGGTGTCGAAAAGATACGCGCTTCCGGCATTGGACGCGCCGGTGGCGTCATAGGGTGTTCCCACCAGCGCGTTGGTTCCCGAAATCGCGACCGAATGGCCAAAGTTGTCGCCGACCACAGGAGAGGGATTGATAAACGTCCAGCCAACGGGACACTGCGCGACGACGGGCAGGGGAATCCATCCCGCGATGCCGATTAAAATGAAGGCGCTTTTGCGCGCCAAAGTTTTGACGGTCCAAGAAGATTGGGAAATCATATTTACTTACCGTCCAGTTTAATTCTTTCTCCCAAGCCAAACCGGGGTCAAGGGGGAAAAGGCGTAATTCCGCCTTCTACCCATAATATATGCCGCAACGGGTCACATTTCGCACAAGCCATGCAAATTGTTTTGCCGATGCCATTTTCAGCGTCAAAAACTGGACTTCATTGCAAGGACCAAGCAAAATGGAGGAGTTCAAGGGAAAATACCTGAGAGCAAGAGCAAGAAATGTGGTTAGGAAGGTTGAAAGCGTGGGCATAAATTTAACCGGAAAGTCCTCAAAAGAAGCTAAAGTTCGGACGCCAGGGGCGTCCCGGGTCGAAGCCCAAGTTTGCCGTGAAGCGGCTACCTTGGGTCATCGCATCGAATCACCCAACCCCAACGGGGTCGCGGAACGATGGAATTCGCATTTTTCAAGGCGCGCCCAATCATTGATTCTCGCGGTGACCGCGTTGCTCTCTCTTCCTGCGCTTCCAACCCGCGCCGAAAACTGGCCCCTCTGGCGCGGAGCATCGCAGGACGGAATCTCGAACGAAAAAGATTTACCGCTCCACTGGAGCGAAACCGAAAACGTGACGTGGAAACTTCCGCTCAAGGGAACGGCGAGTTCGACTCCCGTAATTTGGGGGGACCGCGTCTTTCTGACCGCTCAAACCGAAGATCAAATCGAATGGGTGATCGCGGTGGAACGGAACGAGGCCAAAATTCTTTGGGAACGCGAGGTCGGCAAAGGAATGACGCGAACTCGCGCGGGCGCGAACATGGCCTCGGCTTCTCCCTCGACCGACGGCGAGCGCGTCGTGGCAGTTTTCGGAACCGGCGATTTGGTCTGTTTCGACAACGATGGGAGACAACTCTGGAAACACAATCTTCCGCAAGAGCATGGAAAATTCACTGTTTGGTGGGGCTACTCCAATTCGCCGGTGATTTATGGGGATTTGGTTTTCGTGACAGTGATAAACGAGGGACCCTCCTATCTGCTCGCGCTGGATAAAAAAACAGGCGAGACGAAATGGAAAACCGCGCGCAAAACTCCGGCGACAAGCGAAGCGTGCGACGCCTACGCGACGCCGATTGTTTATACCGCTCAGGGGAAATCAGAGGTTTTCATCGTCGGCGGAACGTGGGGAACGGCCTACGATCCGAAAGATGGTAAACTTCTCTGGCAGGCCGACCTCGGCGGCGATCGCACGATTCTGAGTCCGACGTATCAGGACGGCGTTGTCTATGTCACGGCAGGGAAGCGGGGAGCAATCTATGCCGTTCGTTCGGGCGGCAACGGCGACGTCACCCAATCGCATATCCTTTGGAAATATCCCCATTCCACGCCCGATGTTCCATCTCCGCTCGTGCTTGGCGATTATCTTTACGTCGTCAATGACACCGGCGTCGCCATGTGCCTTAAGAAATCCGACGGAAGCCTCATCTGGCAAAAGCGTATCGGCGGCGATTTCAAGGCGTCGCCGGTCACCTCGGAAGGGCGCATTTATTTGACCAACAAGGACGGCGAGACGACGGTGATCGAAGCAGGAACGACCTTCAAGACGCTGGCGGTGAATCAACTGGGGGAAGGAAACGACATGGCGTCGCTGGCGATATCCGACGGCCAAATTTTTCAAAGGTCGCAATCGCATCTGTATTGCATTGGAAAAAAGAAGAAGTGAATGAGATTTCACCGCAGAGACACTGAGAAGTTGGCAACATGCGCTACGCGTTTTGACAATCCTCTCTGTGTCTCCGTGGTGAATTTCATGGAGCGCTCGACCACGCCAAGTCCGCCGGTTAATCGCCTTCGCCTTATCCTCCTGTGGGCATCGGCTTTGCTCGCCTTCTGTACTGCGGATCAAACCAGCGTCGGCGGAGAGGGTCAGGGTTTCACCAAAGCCGAAGATTTGGTCATCTACCAAGACGACAAATTCTACAGTGCTTTTCCTTCCATCATCGCCCGCCCCGACGGCGAATTAATCTGCGCCTTCCGTCGCGCGCCGGAACGTCGAGCCTTGGGCGAGGGAGGAACGAGCCACACCGATCCGAACAGCTATCTGGTCTTGGTGCGATCCAAAGACGGCGGCAAAACATGGAGCAAGGAACCTGAATTGATTTACGCCCATCCTTTTGGCGGCTCCCAAGACCCATGCTTGATCCAATTGCGCGACGGCTCGATTTTGTGTTCGAGTTATGGGTGGTCGCGGCTCGAGGCGGCCGCCGCCGAGAAAATCACCGACTCCGCCCGCATCGGCAATTTTGTTTTCATGGGGGGCTATATCTTACGCTCGGAGGACGGCGGGCATCATTGGCAGGAACCGATCATCCCTCCGCCAGTTCCGGGCGAGACCACGCGCGTCCTCTTCAATCAGCCTTGTCCCGCTTACAATCGCGGCGCGATGTGCGAGGGAGATGACGGCAAAATTTATTGGGTCGTCGCCGCGCGCCATCCGGCCAAACCCAATTTGACCGCGACCCATTTGATGACTTCTCCCGACCAAGGCCGGACGTGGAATTATTCCTGCCCTGTCGCCAGCGACGACAAAATGGCCTTCAACGAAACGTCGCTTTATGAAACACCCAAGGGCGATCTTGTCGCCTTCATCCGCACCGAGCAGGGACAAGACCACACCGTCATCGCCCGCTCGAGCGACAGCGGAAAAAGTTTTCGGCCGTGGCAAGACGCTGGATTTCAAGGACATCCCCATTACGCTTTGCGCCTGCCCGACAATCGCGTGCTTTTGGTTTATGGCTACCGTCATTCCCCTTTCGGCGTCCGCGCGCGCGTTCTCGATTCCGAATGTTCCGATGCTTCTTCCGCGCCCGAAATCATCCTGCGCGACGACGGCGGTAACGGCGATTTGGGTTATCCTTGGGCGACGTTGCTTCCTGACAATCGCGTGTTGGTCGTCTATTATTTCAACAAGGCCGACGGCCCGCGTCACATCGCGGGGACGATTTTGAAACTCGAGTAAGAATTATGGACGCCGTCAAATCCCTCTGGATCGAAGGCTACACGCGGCAGGTCAGTTATCAGCCCGGCGAGGAGGTCGAATTTCACGTTTCAACCTCCTCGCCGAAATTCGATTTGGAAATCGCGCGAGTCGGAGCCGAGCGCAAAATTGTCCATTCGCAAAAAGACATTCATGGCGGGCTGTTTTCAATTCCGTGGAACGCTTCGTCCTACGGATGCGATTGGCCGGTCGCGCACACGTTGAAAATTCCCACGGATTGGACGGGCGGCTATTACGAGGCGATTCTGAAAGTCGCCGACGGCGGCGGCGAATACACCCAGCGCGGTCCCCGCTCGGCGCAGTCGTCCTGTTTCTTCATTCTTCATTCCGCTAATCCCGGACGCGACGCCAAAATCCTGATTCAACTCACGACCAACACCTACAACGCCTACAACAATTGGAACGGCCATTGCCTTTACGCCTACAACGCCGTGGACAAAGTTCAATGGCGGCGCGTGTCGTTTCAGCGCCCTCCAGCTTCGCAATTTGGCAACTGGGAACGGAAATTCGTCGCGTGGGCGGAGATGGCGGGTTACAAACTCGATTATGCCGCAAACCTCGATCTCGAATTTCATCCCGAAGTCTTGAGGAACTACAAACTGATTCTCAGCGTCGGACATGACGAGTATTGGTCGTGGGGAATGCGCGACAATCTTGAAAAATTCATCGGCGAGGGAGGCAACGCCGCCTTTTTCAGCGGCAACACCTGCTGTTGGCAAGTCCGCCCCGAAGAAAACGGCGACGCGCTCGTTTGCTGGAAACAAGCGGTCTTGGACGATCCGCTCTATGGACAAGGGCACGACAACTTGCTCAGCACGCTCTGGAGCCATCATCTCGTCAAGCGTCCCGAAAACCAACTGACGGGCGTCGGCTTTTTATGGGGCGGCTATCACCGGAGCCACGAACAATTTATGGACGGATCGGGCGCGTTTACGGTTCATCGTCCCGACCATTGGATTTTCGCGGGGACCAACTTGAAGCGCGGCGACGTCTTCGGCGGCAAGGACACGATCGTCGGTTATGAATGCGACGGTTGCGAAATGACTAAAGACGCCGACGGCCTGCCGATTCCGACCCACCGCGACGGAACGCCGGAAAATTTTACGATCCTCGCTTCGGCTCCAGCCCAATGGCATCCGGACGATTGCGAATGGTATGACCGCTGGGAGAAAGGGCGAGTCGGCGCGGCTTGCCTCGGAACCTACATGCGCAATGGGACCGTCTTCACTTGCGGCTCGACCGACTGGGCCGACGGCCTCGCCGGCAATGATCCGATTGTGGATCGAATGACACGCAACGTGCTGGATCGTCTGGCGAAATAAGGAACTCAGGAACGCAAAATATTCAAAATGCCGTCGTGAACCAATCCATTGGAACCGACCATGTTGGTGACGCCGGTTGAATCGTTCCCATCTGCGTCGCTGAAACGCCCGCCGGCTTCGACGATGATCGGTTTGATCGGCGCGACGTCCCAAAGATGCACGATCGGATCAATCATCGCGTCAGCTCTCCCCGTTGCCACGAGCATGTAGCCGTAGCAATCGCCCCACGTCCGTTGAATGCCCGTTTCCCTGAGAAGCCGCAGAAGTGTTTTTTCTCCTCGATATTTCAAGATGCCGTCCATGGCCGTCGTGAGCACGGTCGCTTGGGCAAGGGAAGCGGTGGAGGAGCCTTTGCATCGCGCCCCATTAAAAAAGCATCCATAACCGGAGAGCGCGGCAATCGTTTCATTCGAGGGAGGAAACCGAATGACGCCGATCAGGCTTTCGCCGTCGCGCTCGACGGCAATCATCGTCCCATACATCGGCACGCCGCGAATGAACGTCTTGGTTCCGTCAATCGGATCGAGAATCCAGCGGTATCCCGATTTTCCCGGCTTCTCGCCGAATTCCTCTCCCAAGATGCCGTCGTCGGGAAATCGCTTCTCGATTTCCTTGCGGAGAAATTCTTCCGCCTGACGGTCGGCAATAGTCACGGGGGACAGGTCGGGCTTGGAATCCACGCGAAGATCGGTGCGGAAGTATTTCAGCGTAATCTTCCCCGCCTCTTCGGCCAGCTTGACGGCGAAATCGTATATTTCCTTCATGCAAAACTCCTCAAACGGATCAAGATTCCTTTTTACGCGAATCATTGTAAATAAATTCCTTGAAGGCCGGAACTTCAAGCGGTTTCATGGACTATGCAAGGTCGGCTCAATTTCTTGGTGTCTTTGTGCCTTGGCGGTGAATTATCCTTGCGTCGGAAGCTTGAGTGATGTTTGACGAAATCTCCCGCTTTTCTTTCCCTACGACGATCATTTTCGGTCGGCGAGCCATCCATTCGCTTCTTTCGTGCCTTGCGGAACTTGGCGTCAAGAAGCCGCTGGTCGTCACCGATCCCGGTCTGGTCAAGACCGATGTCTTCAAGTCTCTCGCCTCCATTCTGACGGAGGCTCATCAAGCGCACGCGCATTTTCTCGACGTGCATCCCAATCCCACGGAGGAGGACGTCGAAAAAGGGGCGGAAATTTTCAAAGCAGAAAACTGTGACGGCGTCATCGGCATCGGCGGAGGAAGTCCGCTCGACGTCGCCAAGGCAATCACCGTCCGCGCCGCCCATTCGGGCGAGCTGGCTTCTTTTGAATCGCAGACGGGCGGTTACGAGCGAATCACTGGACCGCTGGCTCCGGTCATTGCGATCCCGACCACGGCGGGGACCGGAAGCGAAGTCGGTCGGAGCGCCGTCATCACGATTCCGAAGCTCGGTCGAAAAATTGTTATTTTTAGCCCGTTGCTCATGCCCAAGCGCGCCATTGCCGATCCCGAACTCACCCTCGGTTTACCGCCTCATCTTACCGCCGCGACCGGCATGGATGCCTTCACGCACAATTTGGAATCCTTGACCTCGCCGGTGTTCCATCCCTTCTGCGACGCGATTGCGATCAAGGGGATCGAGCTGGCGATCAAGTATTTGGAGCGGGCGAGCAAACACGGCGAGGAAATCGAAGCGCGCGGTTACATGATGCTCGCGGCCATCATGGGGGCCATCGCCTTTCAGAAAGACCTTGGCGCGACGCACTCGCTCGCCCATCCTCTCTCGACGGAATTCAATGTCCATCACGGCTTGGCCAACGCGATTTGCCTTCCCGCGGTGATGCGCTTCAATCAGGATGCCGCCGCCAAGCATTACGCGCGCGTGGCAAGTTTGTTTGGAATGAACACCTACGGGGTTTCCGACGCCACGGCCTCGACGGTCTGCGTCGAAGCGGTGAGCGGTTTGATTCATCGTCTCGGCATTCCGACCCGCTTACGCGAGGTCGGCATCCCCATCGAGGCGCTCCCGCGATTGGCGACCAAGGCATTTGCCGATTCATGCCATGCAACCAACCCGCGTCCTTGCACGGAAGCCGACTTGCTCAAGATGTATGAAGAGAGTTGGTGACGATGGATCGCCACAACTTGTTGATTGACGGGAAATGGATTGCCGCGCAATCCGCCGAGACGTTTCCCGTTTTTAATCCCGCTAACTCCGAACAAATCGCGGCGGTGGCCAAGGCCGATTCTGGCGACGTGGATAAAGCCGCGCGCTCGGCGCGCAAGGCCTTTGACGAAGGCCCTTGGCCTTGGATGCGCGCCTCGGAGCGTGCGAAAATTTTGTTTCGCCTCGCCGCTCTGATCCGGGAGCATCTCGAAGAAATTGCGCGGATCGAATCGCTCAACGTCGGCAAGCCGATCCGCGATTCGCGCGATGAGGTCGGCGGCGGGGCAAATTGCTTCGAATACTATGCGGGAGCCGCAACCAAGTTTTTCGGCGAGACAATCCCCGTCACCGCGAAAGGTTTCGATTTCACGCTCCGCGAACCGATTGGCGTCGTCGCGGCGATTGTCCCGTGGAATTTTCCGTTTCCCATGGCCGCGTGGAAATGCGCTCCGGCCTTGGCGGCGGGAAACACCGTCATTCTGAAACCCGCCAGCCACACGCCTCTCTCCGCGCTCTGGTTCGGTCGGCTCGCGCTCGAAGCCGGAATGCCGCCGGGCGTGTTCAACGTCGTCACCGGACCGGGCGCGTCGGCGGGATCCGCGCTCGTTGTTCACCCCGCTGTGGATAAAATTTCATTCACGGGTGAAACGGGAACCGGACGCGAAATCATGAAACTCGCCGCCGACGGCATCAAGAGGGTCTCGCTGGAATTGGGAGGCAAATCGCCCAACATCGTTTTCGCCGACGCCGACGTGGATCGCGCCGCGAGGACCTCCGTCCTCGCGGTTTTCGGCAACACGGGACAAGATTGTTGCGCCCGAAGCCGCGCTTTCGTCGAAAAATCCGTTTACGATCAATTCATCTCCGCGTTCATTGACCAAACGAAAAAGACCGTGATCGGCGATCCGCTTGATGAGGCAACCGAAATCGGTCCGTTGATTTCTATGAAACAACGCGACGCCGTTTGCAAATACGTTGAAACCGGAAAAAAAGAAGGCGCGACGCTGGCGTTCGGCGGCGAGATCATGACCGAAGGGAATTTCGCCAAAGGGGCTTATCTGCGTCCTGCCGTCTTCACCAACGCCGCGTATCCCATGCGGATTTGTCAGGAGGAAATCTTTGGTCCCGTCTTGAGCGTGATTCCCTTCACCGACGAACGCGAGATGATCCGCCAAGTCAACGACTGCGAATACGGTTTGTCCGGCTCGATCTGGACGAGCAATCTTGATCGAGCCTTGAGAACCATGCGCCGAGTCCGCTCCGGCGTTCTCAGCGTTAACTGCAACAGTAGCGTTCATCTGGAAGCGCCGTTCGGCGGATACAAAAAGAGCGGCATGGGGCGCGATCTAGGTATGCAGGGACTGGTCAATTTCACCGAAATCAAGAACGTGTTCATTTTTATGGGAGAAGAGAAATGAAGAATTCCCTGACGATTGAAAAATTGAAAGGCATGATCGCCGACGGCCGGATTGACACGGTGCTGGTCGCGTTTCCCGATCATCTGGGAAGGCTCGTCGGCAAACGGGTGACGGGCGCGTTTTTCCTTGAGCAAATCGTTTCTTCGGGTATGCACGCCTGCGATTACCTTCTGAGCGTGGACATGGAGATGAATCCTCAGTCCGGTTTTGAGATGTCGAGTTGGGAAAAAGGCTACGGCGATTTCCACGGCGTTCTCGATCCCGCGACGCTTCGGATGACGCCGTGGCTCGAAGGGACCGCGCTCGCGCTTGTGGATCTGGAGTGGGATCAAGGCAAACCTGTCGCGCAGTCCCCGCGCGCGATTTTGAAGAGGCAAATCGAACGCGCCCGCCGGATGGGGCTGAGCTCGATGATGGGATCGGAATTGGAATTCTATCTGTTCGTCGAACCGCACGAAGAATTGTCCCAACGCAATTTCGCCAATCCCAAACCGTCCTCGGAATACATCATTGATTACCACATCCTCCACACGACGCGTGATGAGTTCGTCATCCGTGACATCCGCAACATGATGACCGCGGCGCGCGTTCCGGTCGAATTCAGCAAAGGGGAATGGGGGAAAGGGCAACAAGAAATTAATCTGCTCTACGCCGACGCTCTCGAAATGGCCGACCGTCACGTCATCTACAAAAACGGCGTGAAGGAAATCGCGTGGAGCAAAAATTGCTCGGCGACGTTCATGGCGAAATACGACGCGACGGAGGCGGGATCAAGTTGCCATCTTCATGCCAGCATTTTCGACAAGACCGGGAAAAAGAATTTATTTTGGGATGAGAAGAAGAAAAAGGAATCGAAATTGTTCCGCCAATTTCTCGGCGGTCAGCTTCGTTACGGCCCCGAACTCTTTTTGTTCTTTGCCCCGTCGGTAAACTCCTACAAACGTTATCAGGCCGGCACATTCGCTCCGACGCGGGTCGCTTGGAGCCGCGACAATCGCACGACAGGATTCCGCATCATCGGCCACGGCTCGTCGTTCCGCATCGAAAACCGAATGCCCGGAGCCGACGCCAATCCCTATCTGGCCTTCGCGGCGACCATCGCGGCAGGTCTGGCTGGAATTGAGGAAAATCTCGATTGCGGCGAGCCGTTCGTCGGCGACGCCTACAAGGCGGAAAATTTGCGGTCGGTTCCTCACAATCTCCCCGCCGCCGCCGAATCCCTGAACCGGAGCCGCGTCGCCCGCCACGCCTTCGGCGACGAAGTCGTGAATCATTACGTTCATCTGGCGCGACTGGAACAGGAGGCGTTCGACAAGGCCGTGACCGATTGGGAGCGACGCCGGTATTTTGATCGGATATGAAAGGCGCCACAGGCCGAATTCAACATCAATTCAAGTTACGGAATTCGCCACGGAGGCACAGAGAAGTCTTTGCAAGCCTTGAAGTTGTTGAGAAAGTCAACGGCCGGCATGGAGAATAATCATCGGCGAAGCCTTCAAATCAAATGGAATCACGGATTTTGCCGACTAGCCTGAAAATCAAAACACTTTTAGTTTCTCAAATACCGACTGCATGTCAAATTCCTCTCTGTGTCTCTGTGGTGAATTCTCCATTTTCGAGATTCCCAGCCCGTTCAGGTTCGGGACAGGGAACCGAACAGGACTTTTTCCAGAGCCGAAGGTGAATCATGATTTCTTACTTTGACGAGAAGTCACTGAACGATTATTTGACTCGCCGCTTTCCCGATCGCGCTCCGTTCACGATTCGGAACTTGGCCGGCGGAGTCTCCTGCTTGGTTTTTCTCTGCGAGTCGTCCCGGGGAGATCGCTGGGTGATGAAGCAAGCCCGCGATAAACTGGCCGTCGCCGAGGAATGGAAGGCCCCGCAAGAGCGAATTTTCATTGAAACGCTGGCCATGCAAAAACTCGCGCCATTCCTACCCGACGGTTGCGTTCCGAAGATTCTATTCACCGACCGCGACATTTTTACGTATGGCATGGAAGCCGCGCCAGTCGAGGCAGTTCCGATGAAAAGCGCTCTGATTGCCGGACCGTGGAGAGAATCTTGGTTCCATGACTGCGGAACAATCCTTGCCGCAATCCATCGAGAAACCGCGAAGCGCCCAACTGAGTTCGTATCCTCGTTTGACCCCGCCCTCAATTTTGAGCCTTTGAGGGTTGACGCCTACTATCGCTGGGCGGCAAGATCCCATCCTGAACTGAACAGGCCGTTTGATGCCGTCATCGCTTCCGCGCGCTCCGACGCCCGCTGTTTGGTCCACGGCGACTTCTCCCCAAAGAATATTTTGGTGACGCCCGTGACCGATCATCTGATTCTCCTCGATTATGAAGTCGCGCATTGGGGCAATCCCGCCTTTGATCTCGGCTTTTTCTTGACGCATCCGCTCGCCAAAGGGATTTTCAAGCCGAACGAAGCGCCGCGATTCGCCGCCGCGATCCGCGCCTTTGCGGTCGCTTACTTTTCTGAGTGCGGTCCATTGGGGGCGAAAGAATCGGATGCGCTTCTCCATTGGGGCGCGGTCGCGCTCGCTCGCGTGGACGGCAAATCGCCGCTGGAATATCTGACCGATCCCCGGCATAAAGCTCAATTGCGCGGCTTCGGGACATCCATGCTCCAACATCGCTGGAAATCCATCGCCGATGTCGCCGATGCTCTGGCCTCCGGAGATTTCTCGTCATGAAATCACCAACCCGCATCGCATCCATTCACGCCCGCGAAGTTTTTGATTCGCGGGGTTGGCCGACCCTCGAGGCCGAAGTCATGACGGAATCCGGTCTGATCGGTCGGGCGATGGTTCCGTCCGGCGCCTCGACCGGGAAGAGCGAAGCCCTCGAACTCCGCGACGGCGATCCGCGCCGCTTTGCCGGACGCGGCGTGCGGAAGGCGGTTGCAAACGTCAACGACCAAATCGCGCCGCTTCTTGTCGGCAAGGACTCTGCCGATCAAACCGTTCTCGATGAAGCGATGATCGTGCTCGACGGCACGCCGAACAAATCGCGGTTGGGAGCCAACGCGATCCTGAGTGTTTCCTGTGCCATGGCGCGGGCCGCCGCTTTGGGAAAGGGCGTCCCGCTTCATCGTCATCTCTCCGAAATCGAAGCAATCGGCAAAATCAAACTGTCGCTTCCGCTTCCGATGATTAACATTCTTTCGGGCGGTCTTCACGCTGGAGGAGCGTTGGATTTTCAAGATTTTCTCGTCCTCTGCGCGGGAGCGGAAAATCTCAATCAGTGTTTGGAATGGACCTCCGCGATTTGGTGGAAGACCCGCGAGATTCTGGCGCGAAGAGGTTTCGCGCATCTCGGCGTCGCCGACGAAGGAGGCTTCGGAGCGCCGTTACCCTCGAACGAGGCCGCGTTGGAAATTCTCAATTCTGTCGTGCAGGGCGCGGGATTAAAACCGGGACGGGACATCTTCTACGCCTTGGACGTGGCCTCGTCCCATTTCTACGATTCCTCAAAGGACAGTTATTTCTTGCGGGCCGAGAAGCGTTCGCTCTCCGCCGATGAATTAACCAATTATTTAACTCGGCTCGCCGACCAATATCCCATCATTTCCATCGAAGACCCGTTGCACGAGGAAGCATGGGACGATTGGAAGAAGATCACGGCGCGCGTGGGAACTCGGACGCAACTGATCGGCGATGATCTTTTCACGACGAATCCCATGCGACTGGAAAAGGGATTGCGGAACGGTTCAGCCAACAGCGTGCTGATCAAGATCAACCAAGTCGGAACGCTGACCGAGGCGCGCCGCGTTTTGAACCGCGCGCAACAAGCCGGAATGACTACGGTTCTCTCCGCTCGATCCGGCGAAACCGAAGACCCGTTCATGAGCGATTTGGCCGTCGGTTGGAACGCCGGGCAAATCAAGATCGGCTCCTTCTCCCGAAGTTCCCGCCTCGCCAAATATAATGAGTTGATCCGATTGGCCGAAGAACTCGAAAAATCGGGCGAGGAAAGATGGGTCGGCTCGTTCGCGCTTCAAAAGTGGATCAAACGCTGAAAACGTGCGATATTGTGGCGTGTGCTATTTTGAATTTAATGCAAGGGCGCAAAGGCGCACGACTGCAACGACGAATCACAGTCAAGAATTCCTCCTTGCGTCTCCGCGCCTTTGCGTTGAATTCCAATCTTAATAATATGTTTTAATGCGGAGGGACAACTCCCAATATGCCAATTCAAACTCTGATCCGAAAACTCCGCAAGTCCGAACGCGAACTCCAATCCATGGGTAAGCTGACCCAAACGGAATTGAGGCGTGCCTATGGCCCCGGCAAGTGGAACGCCCGCCAGATTCTCGCCCATCTCGCCGACGCCGAATTGGTGCTTTATTATCGCTTCTTGAAAACCGTTGCCGAAGAGGGAAGTCCCATCGTTCCGTTCGATCAAGATCGATGGACCAAGGAATTGCGGGGAGGGGAGCGTCCGGTCGCCGAATCGCTCGCGTTGATCCATGCGATCCGCACCGCGTTGATGCATCATCTCACCCATTTGTCTCCGACGGCTCTCAAGCGCAGGGCCGTCCATCCCGAACGGGGTGAAATGACTGCCCTTCAAATCGCCGGACACGTCCACGCTCACGCCGCGCACCATTTGGAGCAGCTGAAGGCCATCCGCGAAAAACGGATTTGGAACTCCAAGGTCGCTACACGGTAGGAATCGAAATTTGCGCAGGCAAAAAAATTTCACAAACGCGGAACGATTCCTCATTGCGGTTGTCGCATTCGTTCTAAGCGATTGCGTTTCGCCGCATTCAGCTTACGCCTACATCGGCCCCGGCGCGGGATTCGCCTTCGTCTCCTCCTTTTTCATCGTCTTCGTCACGCTCTTTTTGGCGCTGTTCACGCTTCTGACGTGGCCGTTGACGTGGGTGATTCGTTCGTTGCGAAAACGACGCGCGAGCGGAAAACAAAAGGCGCGGCGCGTCATTGTCTTAGGATTGGATGGCCAAGACCCCGAACTGACCGAACAATTCTTGAAGGAAGGCGTCCTTCCGAATTTCGCGCGATTGAAAGAAACCGGATGCTATCGCCGATTGCGAACTTCGATTCCCGCCGAATCCCCCGTCGCGTGGTCTTGTTTTCAAACCGGATGCAATCCGGGTAAGCATCGGGTTTTCGATTTCCTCGTCCCGAACCGCAAGACCTATCTTCCGGAATTATGTTCCGCCAAAATCGGCGCGACTTCGCGCGCGTTCAAACTCGGTCCTATTTCCATTCCCTATGGAAAGCCCGCCATCAGCTTTGGCCGCAAGAGCCAATCGTTTTGGAAAATCCTCGGCGATCACGGAATTTTCAGCTCGATTCTGCGCGTGCCGATTTCGTTTCCGCCGGAAAAATTCAACGGTGTTCTACTTTCCGCCATGGCCGCGCCCGATTTGAAGGGGAGTCAGGGGACGTTTTCCTATTTTACGACCGATCCCAACGATCCCGCCGCCATGACCGGCGGCACGCGCATTCCCGTTCTGCAAGCGGGCAACGATTTTCAAAGTCATCTCTCCGGTCCGGAAAATCTATCCGGCAACAATGGAAGCGCCTCCAATGTTCCATTCGCCGTCCATCTCAGCGGCGACGGATCCGCCGAACTGCGCCTTGGTAAATCGCGCCATCGTCTCGCGCAGGGGGAATTCACCCCTTGGATTTCCGTTGAGTTCCGCGCCGGATTCGGTCGGACCATTCACGGCATCTGTCGGTTCTTGCTTTTGCAATCCTCGCCTCATCTCAAACTCTACGCCACGCCGATCAACATTGATCCCGAGCATCCCGCCTTGCCGATTTCCCATCCGTTCACCTACGCGATTTATCTCGCCAAGACCCAAGGCCCCTTCTGCACGCTCGGCTTGGCCGAGGATACATGGGGCTTGAACGAGCGCGTGTTGACCGAGGATGCCTTTCTCAAACAGACCTACCTCATCCACGCTGAACGCGAGCGCATGTTTTTCGACGCGATTGAGAAAACCGACCAAGGCGCGGTCGTTTGCGTCTTCGACATCACCGACCGCCTTCAACACATGTTTTGGCGCTACCTCGAATCCGATCATCCCGCCAACCGCGACAAGGACGCCGACCGTCACAAAACCGCGATCCGCGACATGTATCAACGGATGGACGATCTTCTGGGGCGCGTGATGGCCTTGCTCCGCGAGGATGATTTCTTGATCGTCATGTCCGATCATGGCTTCAAGCCGTTCCGCCGGGGCGTGAATCTTAATACGTGGCTCTGGCAGAATGCCTATCTCGCGCTGAAGGACAATTTGAAGAATAAACCGACCGATTCGGAGTGGTTGCAGGACGTGGATTGGACCAAGACCCAAGCCTACGCCATTGGCTTAGGGGGCATTTATCTCAACACAGCCGGGCGCGAAGCTCAAGGCATCGTTCCGCATGGCGACGAAGAAGCGAAATTGCGAAACGAGATCGCGTCGAAACTTCGGGACCTTCGCGACGAACAGAGCAACACATCGGCCATTCGGGAAGTCTATGATTGCAAACGGGTCTATCAAGGTCCCTACGTCGCCGATGCGCCCGATCTTTTTGTCGGGTTCAACATCGGCTATCGCGCCTCGTGGTCGTGCGCGACGGGCGTCATCAGCGAGAGCGTCATCGAGGACAACGTGAAGAGTTGGAGCGGCGATCACTGCATGAATCCTCCCGACGTGCCGGGGATTTTGTTCTGCAATCGGAAAATCGCGTCCGATTCGCCGGGGATTATGGATTTGGCGCCGACGATTCTCGATTTGTTCGGCGTCCCGGTTCCGCCGCAGATGGATGGAAAATCTCTTTTGACGGTGGAAAGCCAATGAAATTGTCGCGCATAATGGACCGATTGCGAATTATGGCGATCCTTTTTTTCGTCGCGTTGGCCGCCGTTGCTCTCGCCGGATCGCCCAAGAAAAAAATGATGATCCTCGGCGTGGACGGCCTCGATCCCAAACTCCTCCAAAAATTCATGGACGAAGGCACGCTTCCCAATTTCAAACAATTTATTGCCGAAGGGGATTTCAAGCCGCTTCAGACTTCCATGCCGCCGCTTAGCCCCGTCGCGTGGGCGACCTTCATCACCGGCATGGACCCCGGCGGTCACGGCATTTTTGATTTTGTTCACCGCGATCCTTTGACACTGGACCCTTATCTTTCGATGGCCAAAGCGATGCCCGGCGAGAAAAAAATCAACGTCGGCTCGTGGGTGATCCCCCTTTCGGGCGACAAGATCGAACAACTGCGCAAAGGACGCGCCTTCTGGCAAATTCTGGAGGATCACGGCGTTCCGACGACGATCTTTCGCATCCCCGCGAACTTTCCGCCCGTCCCGTCCCGCGGCAAATCACTCTCCGGCATGGGCACCCCCGACATTCGCGGAACACCCGGCATGTTTTCGTTCTTCACCACCAATCCCCCGGCCAACGCCGATAAAATCACCGGTGGCGAAGTTTATCCCGTCAAAGTGATGAACCATCGCGTCAACGCTCGACTCATCGGACCCAAGAACTCCTTCCGTCGAAATCCGATTCCCAAAACGCAACCCGTCCAATACGAAAATCCGCCCTGCGCGATTGATTTCACGGTTTATCTCGACCCCGAAAATCCCGTCGCTAAATTCGCCGTCCAAGATCACGAGTTCATTCTCAGGGAAGGGGAGTGGAGCGATTGGATTCGCGTGGATTTCAAACCCGTGCCGCATCTGGTCCACGTCAGCGCAATCGGGCGTTTTTATTTGCAGGAGGTTCGCCCCGATTTCAAACTGTACGTCTCGCCGCTCCAGATCAATCCCGAAGACCCCGCGATGCCGATTTCGACTCCCGCCGATTGGTCCCGCGAACTCTGCGACAATCTCGGCTACTTTTCCACCAAGGAACTCCCCGAAGAAACCAAGGCGCTCACCGGCGGCATCTTCACCGGCGAGGAATTTTGGGAGCAAGCCCAATTCGTCCTCGACGAGCAAATGAGCGCCCTCGATTACCAACTCGACCATTTCCGCGAGGGATTGCTCTTCGTCTATTTTTCGACGGTGGATCAAGGTTCCCACATGCTTTGGCGCTACATGGACCGTGATCATCCCGGATTTGTCGCGGACGAGAAGCTGATGGGCAGTATCCGCGCGATCTATCAGCGGATTGACGGGGCGCTGGGGCGCGTGCGCGCATCCCTCGATCCCGATACGCCGCTGGTCGTCATGTCCGATCACGGCTTCGGTCCTTTTTACTGGGGCGTCAATCTCAATTCCTTTCTCGCGGACAAGGGCTATGTCGCGTTGCGCCATCCCTTGCAACGGCAGGATTACAAATACTTCGGCGACGTGGATTGGAGTCGGACGCAAGCCTATGCGCTCGGATTGAACGGTCTCTACGTCAATCTTCAGGGACGCGAAAAACAGGGGATGGTTTCGTCGGGAAAAGCCTATGACGAATTGCTCGACAAACTCACCGCCAATCTTCTGGCCCTGCGCGATCCGCGTAACGGCAAACAACCGATTACCCTTGTCACGCGAACGCACCGCGACTTCCATGGTCCCCACGTGGACGTCGGCCCCGATCTCATCATCGGCTACAACTGGGGCTATCGGAGTTCGTGGGAAAGTCCGCTCGGCGAATTTCCCAAGGATGTCATCGTGGACAACAAGGACCCGTGGAGCGGCGACCATTCCAACGATTACCGCATCGTGCCGGGTGTTCTGATCGCCAACCGCAAAATCACCCTCGATCAACCCGCGCTCTATGATCTGACCGTCGCGGTCCTGAAGGAATACGGCATCGAGCCGTTGCCGGAGATGATCGGAAAAAATTGTCTGGCGGAAAACAAAATGCTTCAACACGAAGACACAAAGAAGGCACAAAGTAACAAATGAAGAAAAAATCCGGGCGTGAAAAAAGATTTTCTTTGTGCGACGTTGTGCCTTCTTCGTGTCTTTGTGTTTAATTCTTTGGTAGAAAGGAAGGAAGACCTCGATGTTCGGCTCCAAAATCAAAATTGACCCAGCCCTCTTGGACAAGGCCCGCAAATACTCCGAGATCGCCGGTTACGCCTCGGTGGACGAATTCATCACGCATCTGCTCGAGCGCGAACTCGCGCAACTCGAAACCGCCGACTCCGAGGAGGAAATTAAAAAGAAGCTTAAAGGATTGGGATATCTCTCTTAAACTTTTGCGATCTTTGCGTTCTTTCGCGGCTCAATTCTTTGTGCTGTCTTCGTGTTTAATCTCCCATGATTTACACTTTGAATCGTCTTTTCACCGGCGCGTTTAACGCGCTCTTCTTTCCATTTGCCAAACTTTCTCCGATTTGGGCATTGACCGCGATTTCATTTTTGGCGGGGATTGTAATGGTCTGGATTTTCGGCAAAGTCTCCAACCAAGCGGCGATCAAAACGATCCGAAATAAAATCAGCGGCAACCTCCTCGGCGTTCGTCTCTATCGCCACGACCTGCGCGTCGTCTTTGCGCTCCAACGCCGCATCCTCCGCGACACGTTGATTTACATGGGGCATTCTCTGCTTCCTCTGGCGATCATGTTGATTCCGATGACGTTGATCCTGATCCAGCTCGAAGCGCGTTTCTCCGCTCGTCCCCTCCACGCCAACGAACGCGCCTTGCTCAAGGTCAAAGTCCGTGACGCCGAGACCCTGCGCGAGAAGATCGAATTGCAAACCCCCGACGGCATTCTCGTGGACAGCCCTCCGGTCCGCATCGCCTCCGAGCGAGAAATCGCGTGGCGCATCAAGCCGACGCAAGCCGGATGTTACAATCTGACGCTTCTTCTCGGCGATCAGGCGATAACCAAATCGCTCTGCGTCGGACCCCGATGGGAAACCGTCTCCGAAATCCGAACCGGAGGAAATGTTTGGGAACGCCTCCTCCATCCCGCCGAACCGCCGCTCGACGCCGCCTCGCCGATCGAATCCATCGCCATCCCCCATCCCCCCTTGTCGTTCCGCCTCTTCGGCTGGAACACCCCTTGGCTTCTGATCTTCTTCGTCCTCTCGCTCGTCTTCGGATTCGCGGTCAAGGGTTTCATGGGGGTGGAGGTGTGAAAGGGCGCAACATGCTCGCGCCACGGTTTTGTATGGATGGGAGGACCAGCCATGGTTTTTCTCACTTCCCCCGCGATTGATCGCGGGGATCCGAGGAACACCCCACTCACGGATTCCAACCGTTTCAACGGTTTTGCATGGATGGAAACCGTTAAAACGGTTCGGAAAATCGCGCTCGTGGCCCGTCCCCCGCGATCAATCGCGGGGTTAATGAGAATGAATGAATCGGTGATGCGAACAAGGCGCGCCCGGTTTGAAAGGGAACGGACGCATTCGAATTATCCAAGGATGGGGGAGAGGAGATAGGAAGGACGCCAACAGCGTCCCGGATCAAAGCCCAAGGTCGCCGAGCAACGCGAGGCCTCCTTGGGTCCACGGGGCTACCGCACCAACCCCAGGGGGGTTGCGGATCGGTTCGGAAAGGTGAGTCGTTTGGTCCATAGCCGCAGTAGCGGCGGGAATAATCCAGCCCCAACCGGAAGGTTGGGGATAAAATTCCCCGACCAAATCCAAGCTCCGGCAGGAGCGGAATAAACCAATGAACCGATCGGATTTCACCGCAGTGGGATTTTGTATGATGTCGCCCCTCCCGGGGCTTGGAAGATTTTAGGATGGTTCTTGCTTCCCCACGGTTCCGCGTGGGGTTAACATTATTCCGCCACTGACGCGGCGGGGCGGTGAGTGGCGGGCTAGGCGGGAAACGGCAAAAACGGAAGCGCATTGGTGAAGATCGTCGAGCTATCCCATGACCATCCGACGCTGGAGGAAGTGATCGGCCTCGCCAAAGAAGAACTGGTCGTTCTGCGCCAACCCAACGGCTCCGTGTTCGCCCTCTCCGAAGTGGACGATGCCGACGTGGAAGCACAACTCCTCCGGAACCATCCCGAATTCATGGCCTTGCTTCGGGAGTGGTCGCAGGAAAAACCGGCGATTTCGCTTGAGGATTTGCGGCGCGAGTTGAACGCGTAATTCCTCAGCGACCTACTGCGGCCAAATCAGTCGAGGAAGTAATAACGCCTACCGACATGCCGTCTGAGACCGCGCCAGACGGCGAAGCTCATGACCCACACCGCAAGATCTTCGATCAGAGAGTAGACGGCGATCCCCCAAGCGGGGCCAATTCTCGGATAGAGTACGGGGTCTATCCGGCGTTGCGCCAAACCTGAAATAAAAACGAAACCCACGAAGAGGCCAAGGGTTGCGATCATCGAGAGGAACCAGCGAAACCGGATCAGCGTCAATCGCGTCACAAGCCCGATTGTCAAGATGGGCATTCCAAACCAGCTGACAACCGGCAGATGGGTCAAGAACCGAGCGGCCGCGAGGGCGACCCGCGATTTCTCCGGTTTGATCGCCCAAAACGCCGCATACCAAAAATAGGAATCGTCGGGGACAAAGGCGATCACTAGAAGCTCGCGCAAGAGACTTCCCAAGCCGACCGCACCGAACAGGATTATGAGAGGCAACATCCAGAGATAAAGCCGCGCCCCGAGAATCTGATCGAGCGTCAACGGGGAAATGGCAAGTTGCTCGCGAACACTCGGGGCGGAATCGCGCGTCCATCCATAGGCGATGTTCGCAAGACAGAACAAAAAAACAAGCAACAGCAGAACGGCTTCCACGGTTTGGAGTCTGGATGCCAAAGACGAATGCACAACCGGATTTACACTCTGGTCCAGTGGACCGCGCAGACCCATGAGCCTTGCCCCATTCCATATGAACTCCGAGGCACGCAGAGCTGATAGAAGGATTAAAATTCCGAGGACAAATCCGAACCGAGAGCGCCACCACGGACGATCGCGACGAATTCCTCCCTGCTGGAGGATCAGCGGATTCTCGGCGATGTATTTTTGCCAATACCTGTTGATCCAGAGTATCTTAAATCTTACTGGAGGCAAGGCGGACGATTGACCCATTCCTATCTCTCAAATCCAGCCGTCCTGGCCGTCCTCACGATGCCGCTCCAGATTCCGGTTCAGCTTCGATGATCGCGGTCGGCGTCCGGTCCGTGGTGATTTCGATCCGCAGAAGGTTGGGGCGGCAACAGGTCTGGCAATCCTCGACGTAGCTCTGGCGGCGACCCGCCGAGGGGTCCACAGACGTAGGGTTGGGTTGACCGCAATAAGCGCAGAGGTATTCGGCATCAAGCATGGGGAATCGCCACGAAAAAGCACAAAATGCGCAAAAGATAAATGGTGCCGGGAGCGGGACTCGAACCCGCATGGCCGTGAAGCCGAGGGATTTTAAGTCCCTTGCGTATGCCATTCCGCCATCCCGGCCCGACGATCATCCTAACCGATGGGCGCCCGGATTTCCACCGCCGGGGGAGGGGAGAAACGCAAGGCGAAAGACTCAAGGCGAAAGAAAGAAACGACGATGATTCAAAAGCGAAAGACGAAATGACGGTGGGGGAATGGGTCCCACGACGTCCGCACCTTTCTTCCGTGATGCAGGCATCGTACCCATGATTTGTTCGATTTCGACGCCCGAGACCATTCGGATTGAGCAGGCGCGAGGTCCGCGCCGTTTTGCGCCCTCTTACCCCTCGTTACGACCGCAGTTTAACGACAATGGGTTCTGTTATGGCTCCTAGAGAACGCTTGAGATTTCCTGCGCAAGCTCCTTGTTTTCAAGCAAGTTGACACTAAAACCGTTTTCTGAAACGTAACTTCGTTAAATTTACATTTAACGAATATGGAATCCCGCAAAAAGAACGGCTTGGGAACTGCCGGAACCCCCGTCCCGTCAGAGAATTCGAGGTCGCTTCAACGTTTTTCACTGACCCGGTTGGATCGGATTGACCTCGGGGCAAGCGCCTCGGTCCCCTCGGACGACCCTTCGGTCATGCCTCCCAAAGGTGAAATCCATCGCGTAGGGGCGAGCCGTTGGCTCGCCCGAGGAACGCGGGACCCTTCATTTCGTGATTGGCTGAACGACAGAACGGAAACCTCAGGGAAGAAAGCCCAGCCAGCACTCCAGCGCTTCGCCGTTGGGACCGGACTTAACCTCAACCGAGGCGTCGGGGTTTTTGGCGTTCAGTTTGGAATTATCGTAGTGGGCGACGATCTCGACGACCGTTCCCTTGGGTGCCACCAGAGGCTCCTTGAGCTGATACCGAATCTTCCAATCGGCGTCCCAATGGCTGATTTTCAGCAAGTCTTTCTTAGTCCCGTTGGGCAGTTTGGCCGACACCGCAATCTCCTTGCCCCGCAAGTTCATGATCGGTTGGAGAGTCGCCAGCTTGGCGTCTTCCTTGAGTTCATAGCTCGCCTTGACCTCGACGTTCTCCGCGCCCGCCGGAAGTTTGAAATCGGCGTTGGCGACCTTGACCGCTTTGGCCCCGGCGGGGACCACTCCCGGCGTTTCGGGGTTCCCATCCCCTTCCGGCGTTGGAGCCTTGTAATTTCCAGTTCCCTCCGGAAACCCGGCTCCCGCCCATTGCACGATCAAATCCATTTCTTTCTGGGTCAAAATTCGATTTGTCGCGAACGCGCCGACGGTCGGATCGGCGGGCCACGGCGGCATCTCGCGGTTGGCGACGGAGGACTTCAACGACTTCGACCACTTCTTAATCTCCGGCAACGACATGAACGACATCGGCGCGACGGCTCCGGGGTGATGACATTCCAAACACCGATGCTCGAAGATCAGGCCGATCCCCTCGTGATAGGTCGGCTTCAGCGCTTGTCCTTTTAGCCACGCCGGTTCCTCGTCGGGCTTCGCGTTCCCCTTCTCCCCTCCCCCCGAAGGCGCGGGCTTGGCGGAAGTGGCGTCGGCCTTCAGCGCCCCTTCGATCGGACTCTTGGCTCCTTCGGTGTATTTCCCGCCGGTCAGTTCAAAACTTTTTTTCGCGCGCTCCGTCAGACGCTCCAACGCCTTGGGAAAATCCTCATCCTTGACCGTGTCGTCGCAAAAGGCGCAACAGCTTTCCCACGTGACCCCCTCCTTGGTCCATTGTTGCATCCCGCCGGGGGTCAGCTGGTCGGTCACGGGACACCACACCGTGCTCATGGCGGCGATGTAGTTCTTGATGTAGCGATCCAGTTTGGCCTTCGCGTCTTCGGCTCCGGCGGCCTTGAACTTTTCGGCGATTTTCACTTTGCCGAGGTCAATCGCGTCGGCGGGCAATTGGGCGCGCAACGAAAAAGCCGAAAAAGAGAAAATGCTTAAGCCAATTAAAAAGGTCCATCGCATCAAAGATTCCTCCCGACTAATTTTTTACCACCAAGTCACAAAAACACCAAGAAGATCCAAGTCGGGGGTTTCTTCGATGGCCGGAAGCCTTGGTGGCTTGGTGACTTGGTGGTGAACTATCCAATTTCCGCCACCGTTTTCCTCCCTCAGGGGAGGTTACGGCAGGCTATACGCGATAAACTCCGAGGCCGCGCGACCGCCGCCGACCGGGACGATGATGTATTGCTTCCCGTCCTGCAGGTAGGTCATCGGCGTTCCGCCCGCTGGCGAAGGCAATTCGATTTCGTGAATCGTTTTGCCCGTCGCTTTGTCGAAGGCGCGGAGTTTCGGTTTGCTCGGGCTGTCGGCCGTCGCTCCGTAACCGCTGGCGGTCTCCGCGGCGATAAGCAACGTCTTGGTCGCAATCGCGCCGGATCGCGCGGGGGAACCCAACGGACCCAAATGCAAATCCTTCAACAAAGGATGATTGCGCGGTCCGTCGCCGTGCGGAACCATCCACGCGTGCTCTCCCTTGTTCAAATCAATCGCGGTGATCCGCCCATAAGGAGGTTTGAACAAAGGCAACGCTTCCTTGCCGCCTCCTTTGGGACCATCCACTCTCATGCTCCCCACACGCGAATACATGAAATTGGAGCGATTGGGATCGGGCTTGCCCAACGCCACGCGGATCGGATCGGAAATCGAAGGGACATACAACATTCCGGTTTCGGGATCAAACGCCGCGCCGCCCCAGTTTGCGCCTCCCTGCCATCCGGGCATCTCGATGTTGCCTCGCTCGGTCGGAGGCGTGAAAAGCGGACCGTAATCGTAATTTTTCAAAATTTCCAACGCTTCCTTCTTGATCTCCGGCGTGAAGTCAATCAGATCATCCTCCGTCACGCCTTGACGCTCAAACGCCGGAGGCTTGGTCGGGAATGGTTGCGTCGGCGATGATTTTTCGCCGGGAACCTTGGACTGCGGAACCGGACGCTCTTCAATCGGCCAGACCGGCTTGCCCGTCACGCGATCAAAGACGTAGCAAAAACCTTGCTTCGTGACTTGTGCCACGGCTTTGATCGGTTTGCCATCCACTTTGATGTCGCACAACACCGGCCCGGCGGGAGGATCGTAATCCCAGTTGCCGTG
Source organism: uncultured Candidatus Sumerlaeota bacterium (assembly GCA_964598765.1). GTDB lineage: Bacteria > Sumerlaeota > Sumerlaeia > MVZB01 > JAJFLK01 > CAZRCZ01. The sequence continues at coordinate 49,362 of CAZRCZ010000022.1, forward strand.
ATGCACCATTTGGAAATGCCAAACGCGCTTGCCCGTTTTCGCGTCCAGACACACGAGGGATTCGCCGAAGAGGCCGTTGCCGTGGCGATGGCCTCCATACCAATCGTTGGTCGGCGTGCCGATGGGAATGTAAAAATATCCCAGTTCATCGTCCGCGGTCAGCAACGTCCAAGGATTGGCGTTCCCCGTGTATTTCCAGGAATCGTCCTCCCACGTTTCGACGCCGAACTCCCCTTCCTGCGGGACCGTGTGAAAAATCCAGAGTTGCTTGCCCGTGTAAACGTCGTAACCGCGCACGTCTCCCGGCGGCATCTCTTTTCGAACCGGACCGTCGAAGATCGAAGAGCCGACCGTCACCACGTCGCGACAAACGACCGGCGGCGAAGTCACGGCGTAAACCGAGCGTTCTTCGTTGCGAAGTCCCGCGCTCAGATCCACAAAACCATCCTTGCCGAAATCCTTGCAGACTTGTCCCGTCTTGGCGTCAATCGCGACCAGATGCGCGCTTCCCGTTCCAATGAAAATGCGCGCCTCCTTGCCGTCGGTCCAATGCGCGACGCCGCGATGGACGAACCCCAAATTGGTGGGACGCTTGACCCATTTCGTGACTTCCGGATCGAAAACCCAATTCAGTTTTCCCGTTTTGGCATCGAGCGAAACGACGCGGCTCGAAGACAGACTCGAATAGAGCGTGTTGCCGATTTTGAGCGGCGTCGGCTCGAACCGATAGGCCGAGACCGGCGGCGTCGCGGTGTCGTCCACCGACCGCCATCGCCACGCGATCTGAAGATTTTTGAAATTGTCCTTGTTGATTTGATCCAGCGACGAATACTTCGTGCTTCCATTATCGCCGCTATAGGAGGGCCATTCGCCGTTTTTCACGCCGTATTGCGCATGAGCCGGCATCGCGGACCCCGCGAGAATCCAGCACGCGATGACTCCGATTCCGATTCGCTTCTTCATCCGTTTCCTCCCGGTCCAGTGGTCTCCACAATGGGATATTCCAAAATTTCAACGCGGCAGGGCGCGATCCCCTTCTTGAGAAGTCCCAGTTTTTTCGCCGCCGCCTTCGAGATGTCAATGACTCTTCCCTTCGCGCGTTCCTCGGCGTTGGGCCCCCGGTCGTTGATCCGAACTTCGACGCTCTGGTTCGTATCCACGCGGATGACGCGCACGAGGGTATTGAAGGGAAGATTGGGACTGGCTCCGGTCAATCGGAGCGGATTAAAAATTTCCCCGTTCGCGGTTCGCGCGCCCATTTGACCGATTTCAAAACCGTAATACGAGACAATTCCATCTTGAGGGGGAAAACTATAGCCGCGTCCGGTATTGCGGACCATGGGCCACCTCGCGCCGCCGGAGAGCGCGCGAGATTTGACCGTGAATTCCGCCGTGTCTTCCCGATAACCCTTTTCCGGGATCGTGGAACACCCCGTCGCCATCAACGCCAGCCAACCGCAAGAAATCCACGCGATCCCCGCAACGATTCGCCCACCCATGAAATTGTTTATCCTCGTGACTTTCAACATCCGACCCATCCGGCCTCCTTGGAGGCTCGCCGAACGATACCATCGGGCTTGGCCGTCCGCTACAGCTTTGTGAGGAACAGAACGCCCGCCACTTCCCTTCCATTTTTGAGCGCGTTCGCGGGACGCGGATGCGCCGCGTCGAAAACGAATAGCGACTCGTGCTTTTCCAGTGTGATTCCCTCCGGCGGCGTCTTCTTTTCGACGGGATTCACGGGAATCCGATCCAGCTTTAAATGGCGCGCGAAAAATTCATAAACCGGCGCGCGTTTGCTGTAGCCGTAATCGTGCCCTTCATAGGGCAAATGAAAATTTTGCACGTCCTTTTCCTTGCCGTAGAGATGAAAGACATTCCAAATATAGGGCATCTCCACGCCCGGAACGTTTTTCGTCCAATCGTCGCCGTCCGAAACCACAAGCAAAGGGCGTGGCGCGGTCATCGCGGCGATCTCGCAGTTATTCGTCTCCGGGTCTTGGTGAATCGGCAATCCGCTCTCGCATTGGCATCCGCCGAAAAAGTGAGCCGACACCATCACCACCGGCGCGCTGACGGTGATCCGGTCATCGGTTGCCGTGACGAGCATCGTCTGGGTCCCTCCTCCCGATGCGCCCGTGACGCCGATCTGCGTCGGGTCCACGTCGTCGAGACTCGTTAAAAAATCAATGACCCTCATGCTGTTCCAAAGTTGAAGCGTCAAAACATTGGGATCGTTGTGCGCCGCTTGATTGCACTCTCCCCAGCCGACCATGTCGTAGGCGAAGGCGACGGCTCCCATGCGCGCGAATTGCGCGCACCGCGCCTGCATATCCGGGCGGGTCCGGGCGAACCATCCCTTGTCGTTGAAATGGCCGTGCGGATTAAGGATCGCCGGAAATTTTCCCGTCCGCCCCAAGGGACGATAAAGATTTCCGGTGACGTAAAATCCGGGCAGGCTCTCGAACGCCACATTCTCGACGCTGTAGCCTTCGTGTTCCCGACGGCTGTGAATAATCGGGTTCAAGGGACAACGTTCAGGCAAAGGATCAAGATGCGCGCCGCGCAAGATTCCCTTGCGAATCGCGGCCCTCCGCGCTTCCCATTCCTCGCGCGTCGAATAAAGTTGGGAAAATTTGCGTAGCTGTATCGCCCCTTCTTCCTCGCCGGCGAATGTTCGAGCTGGCGAACACAAAAAAATCAAAACGACCATGCCGAAGCGAAATGCTCTCGTCGTCTCAAGCAACTTTTTCATTTCTTGTTTGTCCTCTCTCCGCGCGCTCTGCGCCTCTGCGTTTGAATTCCCTCTACGCTCTCAAAAAAACCTCACGACGCCAAAAGCGATTCCACGAATTGTATCACTTCATCCCAGCGGCGATAGAAAAAAGGAAAGATGCTCGACGTTCCCAAAATCTCTCCGCTCGGCGCGACCACCGCGAATCCCCTCTTCGTCCGGAGCCAACCCCACAGCCCCAACGCCTTCAGCAATGTCCCCTCCGGATCGGAAATCAATTCGAATGGCAATTGCTTCTCCCGTTTGAATCGCTCGTGTTTTTCAGGCGAGGCCTGATTGATCCCCCACCATCGGCACGCCAACCCCGCCATCTCCGGCCAATGGTCGCGGTAACTGCAAAGCTGGCGCGTGCAGACCGGCGTGAAATCCATCGGATAAGCGATAAAGACCGTCACCCGCTCTCCGCCGATCATTTCGCGCAAGCTCTTCTTCCCTGCCGTCGTCTCAAACGATTCGTTCAGAATCTCGTTCAGACCCGCCATCTTTCTCTCCCCTTGCCGCGTCGTCGGTGAGCATAGCGGGAGCGACGGAAGGGTTCAATGGGGAAGACGAATTTCCTCGACGCCGGATGCATTTCACCTTTCCGATAGAAAACGGGAGCGAGGTGCAGGAGGACGTCAACGGCGTTCTGCAACTCAGCCCAAGGTTGCCGAGCGAAGCGAGGCTACCTTGGGAATTCGGCCGGGTTCTGGCAACCCCAAGCGGGTTGCGCAATTTCTCGGAAGAGTGGATTGCGCCCTCGACGCTCCCCGCGCTTCAAATCAAGATTTCAGCTCGATTTCCTCTTTTGAACTTTTTCTTTCCCTGCGCTACTGTGCGGCACGAACCCGAATGTAGCGAAGACAGATTGAGCGAAATTGGAGAAGCGACGATGAATCTTTCAGGACGAACGGCATTGGTGACCGGCGGCGGGCGCGGGATCGGCAAAGGATGCGCGATGGCCTTGGCTCGCGCCGGAGCCGATGTTGCGATCACCTATCGCAAGGATGAGGAAGCGGCGAAGAGCGTGGTCGAGGAAATCAAGAAGCTCGGGCGCAAGGCGCTGGCGGTTTCGTGCGACGTGGCCTTCGAGGATCAGGTCAACGCGATGGTGAAGACCGTCTTGGAGCAAATGGGCAAAATTGACCTTTTGATCTGCAACGCGGGCATCGCCTCACGTGGAAATCTCATTCACGACACGACGACCGAGGAACTGCGGCGCGTGCTGGATACGCACGTCTTGGGAAGTTTCTGGTGCGTCCGCGCCGCGCTGGATTCCCTGCGGGCGCAGGGCAACGCCCACGTCATTCTCATGTCATCCGTCGCGACAATTAATCACGGCGAGCGGGGCGCTCCTTACAACATGGCAAAGTCGGCGATTGAGTCGCTCGGCAAAACGCTCAGCAAAGAGGAAGGTCCGAACGGGATTCGCGTCAACGTCATCGGACCCGGATTGATTGAAACCGACATGGGGCGGCGATTGATGAAGGCGCGGTCGGGTGTCGAGATCGAGGCGATCAAGGAGGCGTTCCCGTTCGGGCGCGTCGGCCAGCCGGAGGACATCGGCAACCTCGCCGCGTTTCTCTGCTCGGAGGAAGGAAGCTATATTAGCGGTCAGGTGATTTATGTTCATGGGGGGGGCTTTCAGCGGCATAAGGTGGTCTAAACACGGACTTTTCCGAGTTCTTAATCTTAATCGTAATCTTAATCTTGAACTTGCATCTTTAATTCATCCGATAATCATGAGGACGGGGAGGAGGATTACGATTAAGATCAAGATTATGATTAAGAATGGAAGAGTCGAGCGAGGCGCGGCCACGAAGAAGGCAGAGGTCCAGAGTGCGCATTGACATCCTCACTCTCTTCCCCGAAACCTTCGATTCCCCTCTAAAAGCGAGCATCTTGGGGAAAGCCGTCGAGGCCGGTCTTCTTTCCATTCATCTCCACCAAATCCGCGATTGGACGGAGGACAAACATCACGTCACCGACGACGCGCCTTATGGCGGCGGGGGGGGGATGGTGATGAAACCCGAGCCGGTCGTTCGCGCCGTTCGAGCAGTGAGGGAGCAAGCGGAAGCGGGCGGCCCAACGGCTCCCGTGATTTATCTCAGTCCGCAGGGGGAACTCCTGAACGCGCGGCTCGTCGGCGAATTGGCAAAATTGCCCGGCATGATCTTGCTCTGCGGAAATTACGAGGGCATTGACGAGCGCGCGATGGAGATGGTCGTGGACCGCGAGATTTCCATCGGCGATTACGTCCTGACCGGCGGCGAGATCGCCGCGTTGGTTCTCCTCAACGCCGTCGCCCGCAAAGTTCCCGGGGTTTTGGGCAACGCTGATTCCGCCGTCCATGATTCCTTCGAGGATGGATTGCTGGATTTTCCGCATTACACGCGCCCTGAAGTTTTTGAAGGCCACTCGGTTCCTGAGATTCTCATCGGCGGTCATCACGCCAAAATCGCCCAATGGCGCCGAAGCGAAGCCCTCCGACGCACCGCGCTTCGGCGGCCTGATCTCTTGAAGACAATCAATTTGGACGACGAAGACAAAAAGTGGATCGAATATGTCCGAAGCGAACGCGAGAAGTGAATTCGACATGGGACTTTCCGTCGCGCTCGTTCATTATCCAACGGTCAATAAGCAAGGGACGGTCGTCGCGACGTCGGTGACGAATTTCGACGTGCACGACATCGCGCGCGCGGCGCGCACGTTTGATCTCGACCACTACTTCATCGTCACTCCCCTCGCCATGCAACGCGATTTCGTGCGCCGCATCATGCAACATTGGTTGGAGGGCGAAGGAGCCGAATACAATCCCTCGCGGCGCGAGTCGCTGGAAAATGTCGAGGTCCTGCCCGATTTGGTCGCCGTGGGCAACGCGATAGCGCGGGAACATGGACGCGAACCGTATTGGGTGGCGACCTCCGCCCGCGCGGGAAAATTGACGGCCACGTCAGAGGACATTCAAAACCGATTAAAGGCGGGCGAAAATGTTTGCCTCATCTTTGGAACCGGATACGGCCTCCATTCCGAAGTCATGGAATTGGCCGACGCCGTGTTGGAGCCGATTCGTGGACCGGGCGATTTCAACCACTTGTCGGTGCGCTCGGCGGTCTCGATTTATTTGGATCGGTTGGTAGGACGTGTTTGAAAAAGAACGGAATTAACGATAAGGACGCAGAGACGCAACGACGCAATAAAGAATTCCAAGAACTTCCTTGCGTCTCTGCGTTTTTGCGCTAAATTTGAATTCGATTATTGATTTTCATGACCAAGAGATTGTTCGCTTGATCCGGCGCTCTGAACTTGAAGGACCGGAGATTTCCGAATTGGGTCTTGCGAGAACAAGGATTTCTCTCCAGCTTCTGTAGTCCCGCCCAAGATTTGCGCTCCGGAAACGAGCAGGATCGCTTCTTCTCTGCTTGACCGTCCTTGCTCAATCGCGCTGATCGCCTCGATTTCCTCCGCGGTCACGACCGAATCGCGCGGGGTTTGAACCGCGTTCGAACGGCAGATCGGCGTGAATTTCCCTCCCTTGCGGAGCAAACCCAACTCCGCGATCCAACGGCGATTGGGTCGGGGCAGATGGACATACCAGCTTCCGACGAACGGCTTGACCGGAACGTCGAAGTAAACCGAGCCTTCGAGCTTTCTCCCCTCCCCGACCCCCATGTCGTAAATTCGCAATGCAAGCGAAAGCTCGTTTTCCTTGCCGGTCCTTCCCCAGCCGAATTTCAATCGGTCGCTCAACGCGATCTCCCAGTAGGCCATGAGCCATTGCGGATCGCGCACGAGCAGGACCAGCCGCGTCAATTCATAGAAGGACGGAAGTTCCCGGTCGGTCTCTTTCGTGGCGGCCGGTGCTTCGGGGATTTCCGCCGCCGCGCCTCCCGGTTCGAGATCATTATTCACCGCTTGCGCCGTCGTCATATCGCCTGCGGAGGATGCGTCCGATTGCGCGGGAGAAATTGGGGGACTGAGAAGAATCGTCGCGGGGACGGGCAATAAAACGGCGGATTCGGACGCCGACGTTTCCCCGCCGCTTTGTCCTCGCAAGGCCACGGGACTTGCCTGCGCGGCGGATCGCGCCGCCTTTTGTATCGCCGCTTTTTCCGAAGGTTCAACGACCCCTTCGGAACGCTTCCTTTTCGTTCTTAATTTAGGGAATTCCGTTGCTGGTTCTGAATCTTGGGCGGATTTTCGTCCCTTGCCCGTGATCGCCTTCTTCATCTTCTCCACGGTGGTCCGAATCCGGTCCCCCACGCCGGATTTTTCGGAATCGGCGACTGATTCCCTCTTTTTTTCCTTTGATTCTTGGGAGTCTTTTTTACCGGTCACGATGTTTCTTCCCCAACAGTGTCTCAAACCTAACCAAATTCATGCCAAGCTGTATGCGACACAATCTTCGGGCTACGACTCTATGGGGGAAGGACCATGGGGGCAACCCCTATTTTTCTGAACTTGGATTGTTGCGGGATCTTTGCAAACTCCGGTTGTGGAGTGCGGCGGCTTGCCGCCGCTTTTCCAGCGCGAGCTTGCTCGCGCCCGGATGCCGAATGCCTCTGATACGATGGCAAGCCGCTACGACCAAAACAGGCGCAACCTTTCGCACTCCACTTCATCCTCGGAAAATTCGTGCGATTGGTCCATTTCGTCCACCTTGACGTTGACCGACCACCGAAGCTTGGTTATCCTGTTGCATCATGCAGACCAAAACATCCCTCCGCTCGGGTCAATCCCAAAACTTTATGAGGAAACCCAAAAGTTTCTACCACGCAACATGCAGGTTCCTCCTTCTGGCTTCTTTAGCGATGTCGGCCGGTTGCATCAATTTACCCTCCACGATTTTCGGTGAAGCGCGAGGACCCGTGTCTATGGAAACCCTCCTTCCGGCGGATCATTGGTATTCGTCGGATCGAATTTTGCTTCTGGACCTTAGCGGCGAAATTTCGATGGCCGACAGCGAGGGATTGTTCGGCAGAACCACGCCGGGGACGTTGGTCGAACTCAAGGACCGCCTCATGGCGGCGGAAAAAAACGACCGGATCAAGGCGGTCATCCTCAAGATTGATTCTCCCGGCGGAAGTGTCACCGCTTCGGATGCCATTTTTCATGAATTGATGGAATTCAAGAAGAAGATGGAAATTCCCATCATTGCGATCATGGGGGATACGGCCGCGTCGGGCGGACTTTACGTCGCCATGGCCGCCGACCAAATCTACGCGATGCCGACGACCGTCACCGGAAGTATCGGCGTCATCACGCTTCTGCCCGGCCTGAAAGGTCTCTCGGAAAAGGTTGGCTTCGAAATGCGCGTGATTAAATCGGCCGAAAATAAAGATTTGGGTTCGCCGTGGCGCGATCTCTCCGAGTCGGAGCGGAAAATTTTCCAAAGCCTGATAGACGAAATGTATGATCGCTTTCAAGAGATCATTGTTCAATCGCGTGGAAAGAAGGGGTTGACGCGGGAAAAGCTCAAGGAATTTGCCGACGGGCGCGTCTTTGACGGTCCGGCGGCGGTCAAATACGGCCTCGTGGACGGCGTGATGTATTTTGACGACGTGATCAAACAGGCGAAAAAATCGGCCAATCTCAGCGACGCCGCCGTCGTCAGCTACGAATATCCCGGCGGTTATCGCGGCAACGTTTATGCGCGCGGCTCCGCGCCGAAACCGCAAGCGGGATTCGGCGCAAGCGAAGTCAATCTTTTCAAAATGGATTTGGGTTTAAAATCCGCTTGGCCCTCCGGCGCGCGATTTCTTTACATGTGGGTTCCTTAGGCAAGCGCGATTCAAATGCGACGCATTAATTCTCTTCTCTGTGCCTCTGTGTCTCTGTGGTAAATCTTTTATTGTAGGCAATTCAAAAAGCGGAAATTATTGTTCATGTCCACGAAGCACAATCTTCACATTCCCAAGGGATTCCTTGCAGGCGGAATCCGCGCCGGAATCAAAAGTTCCTCCAAACGGGATTTGGGAATGATTTATTCCCCGCATCCGGCGATTGCCGCCGCCGTTTTCACGACCAACCGATTTCAAGCCGCTCCCGTCACGGTTTGCAGGAAAAGACTGACCTTTCCGGGCCGTCACATTCGCGGCGTCATCGTCAATAGCGGCAACGCCAACGCGATGACCAGAGCCGAAGGAATCAAGGATGCCACGGCGATGGCCGTCGCCGCCGAAAGGGCTACCGGCTCCCCCGCCGGTTCCTTTCTGGTCGCCTCGACGGGCATCATCGGCAAGCGTCTCCCCCTGCAATGCATCGTCGAAGGCGTTCCCAAGCTCGCGGCATCCCTTTCCGAAATCGGCTGGGACGATTTTGCCGAAGCGATCATGACAACCGACCTTCGAAAAAAAATCAGTTGCCGGAGTGTTACGCTTTCAAACGGTAAGCGCTGTTCCATTTTGGGCATCACGAAGGGATCGGGGATGATCCAACCCAATCTGGCGACCATGTTGGCCTTCATCGTCACTGATTTTCCTCTGTCGAAAGGGGAAGCCCGGATACGCCTTCATTCAGCGGTAGACCAATCCTTCAATTGCCTGACCGTGGACGGCCAGACCAGCACCAACGACATGGTTTTATTGATGGGAAGTCAATCCGGCGCGGGACGCCCGTCTCATTCGCTCAAGGATTCTAAATCGTTCGAGAACGCCTTAACCGAAGTCTGCCAAGACCTCGCCCGCGCCATTGCGCTGGATGGCGAAGGAGCAACCAAGCTCGTGACGATTCGCGTCCAAGGAGCCAAGTATCGGAAATATGCGCGCACACTCGCGCTGGAGGTCGCCAATTCGGCGTTGGTCAAGACCGCCATTCACGGCGAAAATCCGAATTGGGGAAGAATTGTTCAGGCGCTCGGTCAAACGAAGGTCCCCTTTTCACCGGATCACGTCGCTGTCAAAATTCAAAAAACGCCGACGTTGATCGGCGGGCTTCCCTGCAAATTCGACCGCGACGCCTTGAGTAAGAAAATGAAAAGCGCGGAAATTCTCATCGAAATCAAAATGGGCAACGGTCCCGGCTCCGCCGAGGTGTGGACCTGCGATTTCAGCAAGGATTACATTCGGATCAACGCGGAATATAATTGATGATTCTCTACTGGATCATCCTCATTCTTATCAATATCCCTGTCTATTTAATGCTCGGAAAATTGATCTTCGACGGATGGGACGATTTTTTCGAGGCGGTTGTCTATTTCATCAAACCTGATTGGTGGTCCATCTCCGACGGCGAATGGCTTGAGGACAAATGGGCCACCCTCAAATTAACGGGATTCGCCTTCCTCTGTTCGACCGTCGTTTACGGAGAACACGCAACAATGGGAACTCGGATTTTAGTGTGGTTAAACACCGGGACAAAATGAAGCGTCTCGCGGCCGAACAGCCGACGCGTTCACCGACGGGTTGGATGCCGGCAATCGCGGCTGGTATCGCCGGAGGATTGAGCTTCGATCCGTTCGGTTTGCGGATGTTGATCCCGCTCGCTCCCCTTCTGCTTTTCGGCGCCGCGCGCCGCGCGCCGTCGCCGCGCGGCGCGTTTGGTCGGGTCCTGTTTGGGGGGTTCATTTTTTACTTCACCGCGATTTCTTGGCTCTGCAGTCTGTGGCATTTCAACGCGCTGGCTCCGGTCGGAATCGCATTCACCGCGCTATACATGGCGATCTATCCGGCATTGTCGGCGTGGATTTTCCGCCGGTTCCTGTTCGTCGGTGGAACCGTCTGGCAATTCGCCGTGTGGGGCGGGCTCTGGATTTTCTTTGAGTGGTTTCGGACCTTGGGGCGTTTGGCGATGCCGTGGACATTGCTCGGCCATGCGTGGGCAGTCTGGCCTTGGGCGATCCAATGGGCGGATTGTTTCGGAGAAATCGGCGTGAGCGCGGAAATTTTAATCGTTTCCACCGTAGTCTTGGCCGCGCTCGATTTTTACGTGGGGACGACCCGTTGGTTCGCCCGACTCGGCGAAATTTGTTTCTCCCTTGCGCCAGCCACGGACGCCGCACAACGCCGCCGGAACTTTTCCGCTTTCATCGTGCTTACAATCCTCACGGTGGCCACTCTCGGCGGTTCGGCGATTCGAGCGTATCGCTGGGAAAATTCGTTGATTAAAATTAACGCGGCTGAAAAACTTCGCGTCGCGGCGATTCAGCCGAACATTGACCAAGACACGAAATTGACAAGCTACTTGTCCGAAGACCCCGAGCTTCGCGGGAACTTACAAGAACGCTCGCATCAACTTCACGAAAACTTGATCGCCGAGAAGGTTCCGGCCGGAACTCAACTGATCGTGATGCCGGAAACCACCTTTTCCGCTCTCGATTTCGGCGAGGATTTCCGTCTCCACCGGCGGATCGAAACAATGGCGTCCTCCTCCGGAGCGGATTTGTTATTCGGAGCCGACCGTTACCTTCCTCCCATCGGCGAAAAACCCGAGGAGATTTACAACAGTTCCTATTTTCTTCTCTGCGGCAAGCCAATGAGCGACGCGCCCCATCAGGACAAAATGCGTTTGGTTCCCTTCGGCGAGTATGTCCCTTACTTCGATTTGATTCCGGGCTTTCAGGAACAGATCGTTCAAATCGCCAGCTTCACGGAAGGCAAGAGCGTGACGATTTTCGAATCACACCACCGACGCTTCGGAACCATGATCTGCTTTGAATCCAGCTTCGGATCCCAAGCCCGCAAGATCGCCCGGGCGGGAGCGGAATTTTTAACGGTCATCACCAATGACGCGTGGTATGGCATGTCGGCGGGTCCGGCGCAACATCACAACCTTTCGATCCTGCGCGCGGTGGAAACGCGCCGTCCGGTGATCCGCGCCGCCAACACTGGCATTTCCTCGATCATTGATCCCGCCGGACGAATCACGGCGACCTTGTCGCTCGGACAGCAAGGCGTCTTGACCGGCGAGATCGCGCCCCAAACGATCCAGACATTTTTCGTCCGCTGGGGAAATTCTTGGCTGATCGGCGGTTGCCTGTTGACGATCTCTTTTGCCGCCGCACGCGGAGCAAAAAATAGGGGCAAGCGCGGATAGAAGCGATCTGGCGGGTGACCCCGATGCGGTCGCGAAAACGCCAATACATTTGTCCGTTCAAGAGTTGTTCTACGCCAAAACTCCGCAATGGTGGGCGGGAGACGAATCTTGATCTGCAACCGGTGGTGAGGGATGATCCCTCATGCGTTCAAGGCGCGTTACGATCCTTATAAATCTTTTTCTCTTCCTTGCATCAATCTACCTGTTGTGGGGTTGGATAACGATAAATGACATCATCGGAAGATGCAAAACCGAGGGTCTTGACGTCGATAAGGTTTTGACCGCTTTAATCACAGGTCCCCCTGATATTGTGGAAAACCGTGATGCATCTGAAAAACTTTTGGACGTCAACATCAAGCCCCAAGAGGCCCCTGTGCAATTCCACAGATATACGTTGGCTTACGAATTCGAAACAAAAAGCGAAGAAAATATGGGAAACCCAAATCAGACGATCCGGCTGTCGAGGGCAACGGTCGGACCGCTTGAGCCATTCTTGCATTGTAGTGATAACTTTCGAAATGTGCTTTTTTGTTTGGGACTTGGATACCTAATGAGCTCAGTTCTCCTCATCTTGAGGTATTTGAAAAAGGTTCCGCTGGCGAACAGATATCTACTGTTCCGTCCCATCGCGGGCGCGCTGGCCGCCGTCTGCCTTTTCGTCACCATCCTATCTGGTGGAAAGATGTTCTGGGCATCCGGCGCCGAATTGAATTCGTCCTCAGTCGGTTTAATTGGCGCGCTCGGGGCGTTCTATTGTGAGAGATTCGAATCCTTTCTCTTTCCCTTTGGAAAAAAAGAAGAAGGCGTTAATCCTAGGTCTCGCGGATCAGGGTGATCACCCTCCAAACACATGCGCTACGGAAAAAAGGGAGATGATGGGAATCCCACGCAGAGGCGGAGGGACCGCGGAAGAGAGAGCCATAAGGGAGAGCCGAAAGAGTGCCCTCTTATGGACCTTTACTTTTCCTTCTTTGCGGCTAGATCGCCCCTGCCGATTTGTCTTCGCCGGTGAGATTCGATTTTCCTGATGCTATCGGCAGGCGGCAAATCCTCCGGCATGGTGCCGCCCAGTTCCCGGATGGTCTGACGCACCTTCGCGCCCACTTCGTGATGGGTTCGGTTCGCGGCGTTCTTTCCGCGCACGTTGTCCCTGCGCAATTTTTCCTCCGCTTGGGTCGCGCGGAACAAGTTCGCCGCCAACTCCGTGCTTCCCATGTGATCCAGAATTTTCTGGCTCTTTTTTAATCGTTTGCGCTGATGGATCTCTTCCATCCTCAACCCGCCGTAAAGGCCCATGTATCCGTGATTTTGAAAAATCGCGTAATCAATCGGCTCCACGACGCCGGCTCCCTTGGCGGCGTCGGCCAGTTGAGCATTGTGACGGCGCATTTCTTCGCGCAGGAAAATTCGCCGCTCCTCTTCGATTCGATCCTCCTCCAGTTCCCGCAACCGCGTCTGGACGGCGAAATAGGTCTGTCCCTGCGCCACGATTTCCTTTTTGGGATCGGCGTTTTGGATGGCAAGATAACATGCGTATCGTGACAGAAGGATGGTCTTGACCGGGCGTTCCGCGCCGCTCCCGATCCCGACCATTTCGTTGACGTCAACGAAATGGTCCTCGATTCGGTGACCACTGTTAAAACAAGCCAACTTGGCCTTTTCGATCACCCCTTCGAAATTACGGTAATCACCATAGCCCAGCACTTCGGCAAAATCGCGGCTTGACCAAAACTCAATCCCGGCGTCGTTGACACGCCTGATCTGCTCGAATGGGGATATACGACCGCCTGAGGCAGGCTCCATTTCCTTGCTCATTGTTTAAGTTTTCTCCCCCGTGGTTCAATTGGCGGTTGGATTCGGTTTGGCGCACGGGCGCGCCGGAACCGGGGTAAATGCATTTTTCATCTCACGAGTCCTTCGGGCTTCTCTCTTACGCTCAGATTGCCTCGCCTTCAAGCGAATTGTCGAAATCGCGCATTTTGTCGCGGAGACATTGAGAATATATGGGAGGCGCACATGGGAAACTGAGTGATACCCTTGATTTCGCCTATCTTTTCTCAAAACGCAAAGTCTGATCTTTTCGCTTACAGGACTGCGTGCCTGTGCTAAACTGAGGCGTCTGAATCGGTCATCCGCCTTGTCCGAAAGAGGACATTCAGGTCAATGACGCAATGGCTTTCCAAAATCAACGAACCCGCTGACCTACGCGGACTTAAGCTCAAGCAGTTAAAGGAAGTTTGCGGCGAACTGCGCGAGGAAATTTTGCGCGTCATGGCGATCAACGGCGGGCATCTGGCCTCGTCGCTGGGAGCCGTCGAACTGGCCGTCGCCTTGCATCACGTCTTTGAAACACCCCGCGACCGGTTGGTTTGGGACGTGGGGCATCAAGCCTACGCGCACAAAATTTTGACCGGACGCCGTGAGCGCTTTTCGACGATCCGAAAAGACGACGGGCTGTCGGGTTTCCTGAAGCGCGCCGAAAGTCCCTACGACGCCTTCGGCGCGGGACACGCCTCGACCTCCATCTCCGCCGCGTTGGGAATGGCCGTCGCGCGCGACCGATTGGAAGAGAATTACAAGGTCGTGTCCATCACCGGCGACGGCGCGATGACCGGCGGCATGTGCTATGAGGCGCTCAATAACGCGGGCAATCTCAAGGCTGATTTGCTGATCGTCCTCAACGATAACCGCATGTCCATCTCCAAGAACACCGGCGCGCTTTCCAGTTATTTCAACAAGATCGTCATGACCCATTTCTACAATGAGCGACGCAAGGAGATCGTGGATTTCATTCGGCGAATGCCCGCGGGCGAAAGTGTCGCGCGCATCGGCCACAAGCTTGAGGAAAGCGTCAAGGGATTGATTCTCCCCGGAATTTTCTTCGAGGATTTGGGCATCCGCTACCTCGGTCCTATTGATGGACATGATCTGGACGTGCTCGTTCCCGCGTTGAAAAAAGTTCGCAGTTTCAAGGGTCCGATTCTTCTGCACGTCATCACGGTCAAAGGCAAAGGGCGTCCCTACAGCGAGGCCGATCCGATCACTTGGCACAGTCCGCCGCTCAATTTCAAAGTGGAAAGCGGCGAAGCTCCTCCCGCCAAACCCGGTCCTCCCTCTTATTCCGGCGTGTTCGTTTCGGCGCTCCGTGACCTTGCCCGCGATGATAAAAAAATCGTTGCCCTCTCGGCGGCGATGCTCGAAGGAACCGAGTTGACCAAATTTGAAAAGGAATTTCCGGAGCGAACCTACGACGTCGGCATTGCGGAAGAACACGCCGTCACCTGCGCGGCGGGGATGGCCTGCGACGGGCTTCGCCCCTTCGTCTGCATTTATTCCACGTTTCTCCAGCGCGCCTTGGATCAAATCGTTCATGACGTTGCGATTCAAAACTTGCCGGTCGTCTTTTCCCTCGACCGCGCGGGATTGGTGGGCGCGGACGGACCGACGCACCATGGCGTCTTCGACCTCACCTATCTCCGCATGATACCGAACATGGTCGTCATGGCGCCGATGGACGCGCGAGAATTGCGGCACATGACCTATACTGCGCATCAATACGCGGGCGGACCGATTGCGCTCCGTTTCCCTCGCGGCAAGGCGTCGGGAGATTTTGACGCCGACGAACCTTTCAAACTCTTGCCCATCGGGAAGGGAGAGGAACTGCGCGAAGGCGATGAGGCCTGCCTGATCGGCATTGGCAACATGACGGGGCACGCGCTCAAGGCGGCGGAATTGCTGGAAGAGGAGGGGATCTCCGTCGGCGTCGTCAATGCGCGTTTTGTCAAACCGCTGGACCGCCAATTGCTCGCCGATCTCGCCAAACGCTACTCCCATCTCATCACGATTGAGGACAACGTGAAAGCGGGTGGATTCGGGTCGGCGGTCAATGAGGCGTTGGAGGAAATCGGCGCAACCCAACGCGCTCATGTCCTTGGCGTCCCCGATCAATTCATCCATCACGGCAGTCTGGATCGGCTCTATCAGGAGTGTGGAATCTCCCCCGTCGCGATTGCGGGAACGGTTCGCCGTTTGCTAAAGCCCAAGCGAACGGCAATCGTCCGAAGCCTGCTGAACCGAGGCGCGACGGGGACTGCTCGCAAAACTGAAGTCAAACGGAAGGAACCCGCGTTGGCGTCGGCTTCCGGATCTTCCAAGGGAAAATCGAGATAGAGTCGGGCGCGACGCTGGGCGGTGGCCATGAAATCAGGCGCGCGGGACCCGACCATTGCCGACTGGGGGGAATTGAAATTCTTGCGTTGGGTTCGCGCCCTCGCCGGGAAAACCGGCCCCGAAATTCCCCTTTCCATCGGCGACGACGCCGCTCATCTCCACATCCGCCGGCGCGAGTTGATCGTGACAACCGACGCCTTAATCGAAGGAACCCATTTCAAATTCGATTGGATTTCTCCCCGTGATTTGGGGCACAAATCCTTGGCGGTGAACTTGAGCGATCTGGCGGCCATGGGGGCGCGTCCCGTCGCGGCATTTCTGTCCCTCGGCGTTCCATCCTCAACGCAAATCGCCGACATAAAGGATTTTTTTCGCGGCCTCCATCGCGAAGGACTGCGATATTTTTGCCCGCTCGCCGGCGGCGATCTGGTCCGATCGCCGCAATGGACGATCAATCTCACCCTGATCGGCGTGCCGCAAACCCACTCCCGCGTGATCCGAAGGGGCGGAGCGATCTTCGGCCAAACGCTATACGTGACCGGTTGCCCGGGGGAATCGGGAGCCGGACTTCACGCGCTCCAACGCGGCGACGCGAAACCCGATTTGATTCGACGTCACATCAGGCCGACGCCGAGACTTGCCGAAGCGGGCGCGTTGGCAAGAATTTGTCCCGATCTGGCGATGATTGACGTGAGCGATGGAATCGTCAATGACGCCGGACAGTTGGCGCGCGAGAACAAGGTTTCGATCCGAATTCTTCCGAGTCGTCTTCCGCTTTCGCAAGACTTGAAACGCTATGCTTCGCGCTCGCGCCATCACGCCGAGGACTGGGCGCTCTATGGCGGTGAGGATTACGAATTATTGTTCACGACACGCCAACCCATTGAAGCAATTCGCCGTGCATTTCGAAAGGCGGGATTGGATACTCCCGTGACGGCCATCGGTCAAACGCTCAGAGCGCGAGGCGCGCCACGCGTTTTTCTGGCCGATGAACATGGAAAAACCTTGCCAAGCGCGGACCGGACGTTTAGGCATTTCGCATGAGTCGAGTTGTTTTAATCACGACTGAACCCCTTCCGCTCGAAGGTTGGCCGACGACGGGAGCCGGTTTGCGCGCTTGGGGATTGGCGCAAGGTTTGCGCTCGCGCGGTCATGAAGTCAAACTGCTCATGCCCGACGATGCGCTGGCGGCGTTTTCGTCCCCCAAGGACGTAAAACCTCCAACCAAAGTTTTTCCTGATTGGATCGGAACGTTTCATCGAAAAAAACTGGCCGAGGATGAACGCGTCCGAAATTGCGACGTGATTGTTCTCCAGCATTGGGGAATTGCCCGGGATCTCGGCGAGGTTCACGTTCCGCTGGCGATGGATTTGGCCGGACCCCATTTATTGGAACGGCAACTTTGGGGTTCGCTTTGTTCCGAAGGGGATGTGAGCGAAAAGTTAGACGCCCTGCGCCGCGCCGATTTCGTCACGGCGAGCGGAGAACGGCAACGGCTCTACTTTCTCCCCTACCTCGCCATGGCGGGATGGGATATCGCTTCGCCCGGCGAAGTTTTGCCGGTGATTCCGTTTTCGCTCCGCGCTGATGCAATGCCCGCCCCTGTTTGCGCCGACCGATTCAACTATGGCGGCTTTTTGCTTCCGTGGCAGGATCCCTCAGACTGCTTGGAAATTGTGATGGAGGAGCTTTCAACGGCGGGTCACGGAGAATTGGTTTTCATCGGCGGAGCGCATCCTCACGCAGACGTTTCACGCGGACGGTTTGAGCCGCTTCTTGAACGGCTGAAAAATCATCCCCGCGTTCGGATGTTCGAGCCGATGAGCTACGACGACTACACGGCGCAATTGCGTCAAGGCGGCATCGCGCTCGACCTCATGGCGCGAAACGCCGAGCGCGAACTCGCCTTCACGACGCGAACCGTCCAATACATGGCTTGCGGTCTGCCTGTGATTCACGACGATTATTCCGAGCTAGGAGAGTGGATCCGGAACGCAGGTGCGGGATGGACTTTCAATTCCCGCGACAAAGACGGATTGAGAACGCTGGTTCGGAATCTTCTGAATGGAACGACCGACCCAACGCCGCAAGCCCGCGCCGCTCGGAATTTGGTCGCCGAAAAACTCGATTGGGAGAAGACCATCGGGCCGCTGGTCCAATTCTGCGCCGAGCCTCGCGCCCGCGAAGAAAAACTTTCCGCGCGACTCGCCTCCGAAGATCGCGCCGGGTTGCTCACAAAAACTCAGAATGAACTCTCGCGCGTCCGCGCGCAATTGAACACCTTGCTGGGAAAACGCTGGGTGCGCTGGGGTCTGCGTTTTTTCTCCGCTCGCGGCTGGCTCGCATGGCCCGCCGCTTTCTTTGCAACTGTCCTCGGAGTTTTACTCATTCCCGTCTTCTGGCTGAATGATTTGTTCTCAAAAGACTAAATAGGACGCGGACTCACGCGTAAATCGCGGATTTTGCTCAATCTCTCCGTGTGCGTCCCTGCGCGTCCGTGCTCGTCCCTGTCCCCTTCACAAATTCACAAACAACCTGCGCGACGGACGCCGGAACTTGTGCCGTCGAGATAATCTGCTCCTCCGTGGCTGACGCCAACCCGCGAAGCGAACCGAACGCCTTCAGCAGGACCTTGGCTCGCGCCTTGCCCACGCCCGACAAATCTTCAAGCGAGGAACGCAGGTCGCGCTTGGTCCGTAATTTCCGGTGGAACGTGATTCCAAACCGATGCGCCTCGTCCCGCGCTTGTTGCAGGAGATACAACGCGGGAGAATGGGCGGGAAAAACGATCGGATTTTTTCGCCCCGGGATAAAAAATCGTTCCTCGGTTCGCTCGACCTTGTCGCCGCGTCGTTTCACCCGGCTTTTGGCAATGGACGCCAATCCGACGTTGATGATTCCAAGTTCCTCAAAAACCGCTCTCGCAACGTTCAGTTGTCCTTTGCCTCCGTCAATCAAAACCAGTCCGGGCAAAGCCTCCTCTTCCTCGATGGCTCGACGGAAACGCCGCGTCAGCATTTCGCGCAACGAGCCAAAATCATCTTGTCCCTCGATCCCCTTGATCCGAAACCGGCGATAACGGCTTTTATCCGGCTGATCCTGACTAAAAACCACCATCGAACCGACGGTCGCATATCCTTGGATCGTCGAAATGTCGTAACATTCAATCGGATCGGGAGCAGATTCCAGTTTCAACCGATCCATGATCTCGGATTGGATTTCCTCGAAGGATTTGCGTCCCGAGAGATGTTGCTCCAACGCCAGCCGGCAATTTTCATGCGCCATTTCGATCAGCCGTAATTTTTCGCCTCGTTGAGGAAGATGGATTTCGCACTTTCCCTCGCGCCGCTCGCCGAGCCACTCGCTCAGCACGGCGTCGTCTTCCGGAGGAGGATCGGTCAAAATCTCCCCCGGAGGCGTTTCGGTCTCGTAATATCGTGCAAGAAATTCTCTCATCATTTCGGGGCCGTTCCGCTCGTGATCGGCGAGAATATACGGACGACTCGAAATTAAAAGCCCATTCCGATACGTGAAGACCGTAAAAGCGATTCTTCCCCCCATTCTCTCGAAAACGATCACATCCCGGTCCTGACCGTCGTGCTGATGGACGAGCTGTCTTTCCGCCGTTCGTTCGATTGCGGCGATGCGGTCCCGAATCACTCCCGCCCGTTCGTATTCCATCGCTCCCGCATGGCCTTCCATTTTCTCGCGCAGTTTTTCCAGCACCTCCCGCGTCTTTCCCTTCAGGACCATAATGGTCCCTTGGATCATCTCGGCGTATTCGTCGCGGCTCACCGGCTTGACGCACGGCGCGCAGCACCTTCCGATGGAATGGAGAATGCACGGGCGCGTCCGATTGCGAAGAACGTTGTCGGAGCACGACCGTATCGGAAAAACGCGCTGGAGTTGGCGGAGCGTTTCGCGGACCGATCCCGCCGAAGCGTAGGGTCCCAAGTAGAGCGAGCCGTCTTCCCGTTCGTTCCGCCTCCGGGCGACTACCGCTCTCGGCCACTCATTTCTCAAATTGATCTTCACGCTCACGTAACTTTTGTCGTCGCGCAATCGGATGTTGTATCGCGGCTGTTCCTTCTTGATGAGCGTGTTCTCAAGCAGAAATGCCTCCTTCTCGTTGGCCGTGACGACCGTCTCCACGCCTCGGACGTGGCGCATGAGAAATCGGACGTTGAACCTTGCATCTCCGGCTTGGGTGAAGTAGCTTCGGACGCGCGAGCGCAGGTTGGCCGCCTTGCCGATGTAAAGGACTTTCCCGTCGACCCCCCGCATGAGATAAACGCCGGGAAGAACGGGAAGACGATCTATTTCTTCAGGGGTGATCGCCATGAAGCTCACCGTTCGCCATGTTCAATGCGAGATCCGAACGCTTCGCAAAAACCGCCGCTTTTCATTCGCTCGATCCGCTTTTTGCGTTTGTTTCCTCGTGATCGGCAGGCGACTTGGCTTGGAACAACGCAAGACTCCGAATGATCTCCGTCTGTTGCAATTCGAGATGAAGAATTTTGGTATAAAGCAAAATCATGAGGTAGATGAAAGTGACCATAAAAACGTAAATGACGAGGTCGGCTCCGCGCACGACTCCGACCATGTTGGCAATGCGGGTCGTGGAATCGGGAAACAAAATGAAAAGAATGCCCGCCGCCAGAAGCACCAACGCGGCCAAGCGATCCCTGAAAATAGTGCGAAATCGGGTCAAGTAAAGCCAAGCCGACATTGAAAGCGACAGGATCAGAATAACCTGAATTGTTTTCATAGGCGAAAGACCTCCATGAGGGACTCCCAAACGATATGCAGGGCGTCCCCAAGTTTTTGCCCCTTGCGCAGGGAATATTCCGTGTAGGTGATCGTCACGGGAACTTCGCGACAGCGCAGTTTTAGTCGCTTAATCTCCGAAAAAAGTTGAGAACAATGGGAATAACGGTTCTGCGTGATCCGGATTTTTCCCGCCGCTTGAGCGCTGAAGCCCCTCATGCCGTTATGGGTGTCGCTCACTTTTAATCCCGTCGTGAGGCGCGTTAGCCATACCGCCACCCTCAAGGTCCCTCGCCGCAGGCGGGGCATGTTGACGACTCTGCCTCCCGCCATGAAACGGCTTCCGAGCGTCACGTCGCACTCGCCTCGTTCCAACGGTTCGATCAACGTCGCAATATCCTCCGGGTCGTGTTGGCCGTCGGCGTCGAAACCGACGATGTATCGCGCCCCCTGATCCAGCGCGTATCGCATTCCGGTCTGCAATGCGGCCCCCGCCCCCAGATTGACGCAATGACGGAGAAGATGCGCCTTGCCCCCCTCCACTCGTTTGAACGTTTCATCCCCCGATCCGTCATCCACGACGACGATTTGATAACCAAGCTCTGCCACGGCGTCAACGGTCCGACGAACCACCGTCGCCTCATTGTAGGCCGCGATGACGACCCAAACGGACTCGGCTCCGGGTTTCACCCGCGAATTTTGGGATGATGCGTCGTAAACCTTAATCATGCCGACTTGACTTCCCCTTCAACTCCGATAGACTACGGCGCGATGGGCCGTGTCTTCCCCTTTTTGTCAATTCTTCATATCCCTCCGCAACTCTCTCGCCCCCAAGCCGCGCGTAGTCTGGCCGTTCTGTTTGTCGCATCCTCATTCGCGCGATTTCTTCTTTCCAAATGCATCGGCGGACCGACGATCTTCACCGACGAATTAAACTACGTCGAGTTCGGGCGAACCGCCCTTGCATGGAAAGGAATGGCGTGGGGCGATCTTCCCGTGGATTTTCCATGTTGGGTTTACCCTCTGATCATCGCGCCTTTTCTGACCTTGCTTCCGATGAAGACGGCATACCCCTGCATTCTCGCGCTCAATGCCCTCCTCATGAGCGCCACGCCGATTTTGAGCTACCGTTTGGCGCGACTGACGAACAATCGCCGTCTGGCGCTCGGCGCCGCCGGACTGACCGCTCTGTTGCCCGCATTAGGATATAGCGGCAAGGTCATGGTTGAAAACCTCTTTTTGCCGGCATTTGTCGCGGCCATGCTTTTGGCCGTTCGCGCCATCGAACGTCCCACGGTCGGCTGTTGCTTGTCGGCAGGGATTGTTTTCGGTCTGACTTTTCACGTCAAGCCACAGGGTTTGTTTATTCCCGCCATCTTTGCCCTGTCCGTATTTTGGATCGAGACCGAAAGACTCTTGAAAAATCAGGAAGGCTCGCGCGGAAATTGGAAAGCCTTTTTCACAAATGCCCGTCACCACGTTTTGACCGCGCTCGGATGGCTGATTGGCATATCACCCCGTTTCTTGGAAACAACGTTGATTCGTCATTCCATTTCTTCAATCAGTCCGTCGGCGTTCGTTGGGAGCTACGGCAGTCTGGTCGGATTTCCCGGAAAAAAAATCGAACTTGGATCGCTCTTGCTCGTTTTTCTAGGCAACGTTGGCGTCTGGACGCTGGGCACCGGTTTCTTTTCCGCCGGATCGTTAATCCGCGCTCTACTTCCCGTTCGAAACGCGACAGCGATGACACGTAGGCGCATCTTGGCGATTCTGACTGCGGTCGCTTCCGTCTTGATTCTTCTTCTCATTGCCCGCCATACTCTTCTGGCGGATCAGGAATGGCATTTGCATGAGCGATATTTCATGGTTGTTTTCCCCATGGCATTAACTCTTTTCCTTGCCGACAAACCATCGAAGACGGACTCAATGCGCCTTCCGGTCTTAGGGCTTGGAACCGTCGTCGCGGTCGGTCTCATTCTTACCGTCATCACGGGATCCATCGCCATGGGATCAATCTACAGCCTCCCCAGCGATAGTCCGACGCTCACGGGACTTTTGATGTTTTTTAGTCCTCATTTGTTGCCGATGGGATGGGTCATTGTCCTCGGAGTCACAATGACGTTCTCGCTGGGTTTGACCACTGCCGCCGTGCGGTTCGTCCGGGTGCGTCCGTGGTCGGTAGCGGCCCTATTAATCTGTTTGAACTTGGGTTGGTATGGAACGCATCATTTTCTTCTCAAACCGTGGGCAAAAGAAGACAGGAAAATTGCCGGGCAAATTCAATCCAAGATTGACCCGAAAGACAAAGTCTTGATCCTGCACGATGGATTAAAGACTTCCACGCTTTTTAACGCGGCCTTTTATAACCCCAACATGGCGCTCCATCTGAACCCATCCAACCGGTTGTGGTTCGGCCATCCGCTCGCCCTCGCCGATGAAGGCGCAATTATTTCTCCGTTTCCTTCCGATAAGTCATGGTTTTTGGCGGGCGCGAATTGGAAATTCAACAAGGAGCCGGTCAAGAACTTCAAAACCTGCGCCCTCTATCAGGTGGGAGGCGATCCTCCGCTTCGCATCGAGAAGGAAATGGTCGAGGAGCATCTGTCCCAGAAAAAACCGGTCGAGATCGCGCAAGCCAAACCGGGAGCCGAAAGCAAAAAACTCCCCCTTGCCTTTGCCAGTAAGGAATTTCCCAAATACTGGAATGCGGGAAAGACGGCCAAAGTCAGCTTGGTCGTCCGCAATGAAGGGACGTCTCCCCTCTCCGTGAAGGGAGGCAAACTCGCCGTCGGCTATCACTGGAGCGATCCCGAACGAACGGGAAAATGGGACGCCGTGATCTGGGACGACGGACACCACACCGTTTTGCCCGACGCGCTCGCCCCGGGGCACTCCTTTATGTTCGACCTCGAAGTGAAGGCTCCCGATCAACCCGGCGACCGCTGGCTCTTGAGCATCCTGCCCTTGACCGTCAACGGCGCGCAGAATTCATGGAACATCGAATCCAAGCCCTTGGATGAATACGTCCGGGTTATTCCCGTCGGCCAAACGGTCGCCGAAGCTCCCGCCTCCAAGTCCGAAGCCACCTTGATGACTTCGGGAAAATCGGGCAAAACCAAGAAGCCCGCCGCTTCGGATCAGGCGAATCCCAAAACTTCAAGCAAGACCGCCCCGCCTCCGACGGATGAAGAAGTCGAACGTCTGACCAAGAAAGTTAAGTTGGCGTTCCTCGACATGAGTTATCCGACTTGGGAGGCCGGAAAAATCGAAAAGGTCAATGTCCTCCTGCGCAATGATTCGACCGCCTTATTTCTCAAGAAACCCGCCCGACTTGCGCTGGGCTATCACTGGAGTGATCCGGAAAGGACGGGAAGCTGGGACGCCGTCGTCTGGGACGACGGTCATTGCGCGCTCCTCCCCGAAACGTTGGCTCCCGGAGATGAGCTTGCCGTCAGCATCGAGGTTCTGGCTCCAGCTAAACCCGGAGACCGCTGGCTTCTCGGAATTTCCCCCATGATTGCCATTGGCGATAAACATTATTGGGTCGCCGGCGCCGAACAACTGAATGAATACCTCAAGGTTCTTCCCGCCGGTTCCGCATCAACGCCCGCCAAGAAAATCGAGCCGAAGCCGACCAAGACGCCGACTCCCGCGCCGACCAAACGCGAAACTCCACCTCCGGCGAATCCGCCTAAAGTTGCATCGTCCGGTCCCCATTGGGACATTGCCAAGGACATGAAGCTGACCTTCTTATCTCAATCCTATCCAACAACTTTTCAATCCGGTAAGACGGCTTCCGTTTCCCTGACGCTTCGCAACGACGCTTCGGTTGCTCTCCCGGGCGGCAATCAGCGACTGGCTATCGGCTATCACTGGAGCGATCCCGAACGAACGGGAAAATGGGACGCCGTGGTGTGGGACGACAATCATTTTGCTCTCCTCCCCGAAAATCTTGCCAAGGGAAAAACCTGCAAGGTTGATTTGACGGTCGCGGTTCCCTCCCCACCGGGCGAAAAATGGTTGCTGACCCTCTCGCCCGTTCTGATCGAAGGCGATCAACACCTATGGGATCCGGTGGCAAAGCATCCCGACAAATGGATAAAGGTGGTTCCCTGATTCAACATGGCTCGAAAAGAAAAAGACAAATCCTTCGGCAACGCGCTGGCCTCGCGCGAACACGATTTCGCACAGTGGTATATTGACGTCGTCAAGAAGGCCGACCTCGCCGACCACGCCGACATCAAAGGATGCATGGTCATCAAGCCGCACGGCTACGGAATTTGGGAAAACATCCAATCCGCGCTCGACCGCCGCATCAAGGCAACCGGGCATCAAAACGCCTATTTCCCCCTTTTCGTTCCCGAAACTTATCTGAAAAAAGAAGCCCAGCACGTCGAGGGTTTCGCCCCCGAAGTCCCGTGGGTCACGCACGTCGGCGAAGAGAAACTGGAGGAGCGCCTCTGCATCCGCCCCACGTCCGAGGCGATCATCGGCGCGACCTACGCCAAATGGATTCAGTCCTACCGCGACCTGCCCCTTCTCATCAACCAATGGGCCAACGTCGTGCGCTGGGAAAAACGGACGCGCCTATTTCTGCGGACCTCGGAATTTCTATGGCAGGAGGGGCACACCTGCCACCGAACCTCCGAGGACGCGATGGACGAAACGCTCAAAATGCTCAACGTCTATCACGATTTTCTGCGCGAGGAATTGGCGATCCCGACGATCCGCGGGCGCAAAACGGAAAAAGAAAAATTCGCCGGCGCGGTCGAGACCTACAGCGTCGAGGCGATGATGGGGGACGGCTGGGCGTTGCAGGCCGGAACTTCTCATTTTCTCGGACAAAATTTCGCCAAGGCGTTCGGCATCAAATTCCTCGACGAAGACAACACAGAAAAATTCGTCTGGCAGACCTCATGGGGCGTTTCGACGCGGCTCATCGGCGCGCTCATCATGGCGCACGGCGACGAAAAGGGATTGCGGACGCCGCCGCGCGTCGCGCCGATTCAGGTCGTCATCGTGCCGATCCTCTTCGACGCGACCAAAGCGGCGACGCTGGAAGCGTGCGGCAAAATTGAAAAGGAACTCGCCGCGCTGGGCGTTCGTGTCAAATTGGACGGACGCGATTGGCTCTCCCCCGGATTCAAATTCAACGATTGGGAATTGCGCGGCGTTCCGCTTCGGCTGGAAGTCGGTCCGCGCGATTTGGAAAAAGGCCAAGCCATGCTTGCGCGACGCGACAAGGGCGAGAAATCGCCGACGCCCCTCGCCGAATTGGGAACTAAAATTCCCGAACTTCTCAATGCGATCCAAGCCAACCTCCTCGCCCAAGCCGAATCCTTTCTGTCGAGCGAAACCCGGACCGTCTCCAACTACGACGAATTCAAATCCGCCATGGAAAAAGGCCGCGGCTTCTTCCAAGCCCCTTGGGACGGAACCTCCGAAACCGAAGCCCTCATCAAGGAAGAAACCAAAGCGACCATCCGTTGCATCCCTCTGGACGGAAGCTCCCCCCACCCCGGCCAACTCTGCATCCGCTCCGCCGCCCCGGCCAAACACGTCGCCATCTTCGCCCGCGCCTATTGAAAGAAGAATGGCGTGATTTAGGAATTGGAATATCATCCGAGCCGCGACCGTTAGGGAGCGTCCACTACGCGAAAAACGAGACCACATCGGAAACCTTTGCGAAATTCGGGGACTGGCTCGCGGGGGCCCGTCCGTGTGCCTGTCCCACGAATTTCAGTCCGACCCTTCCCTTGCTCTCGGTCCCGTAGGGATCGAATGATCGTAGCCTCGGGTGGAGCAAAGCGGAACCCGGGGTAAACGCCCGTCCAAAACAACTCGACCCCGCAGGGGTCGAACAAGCATTGCCGGACGGACATTCATAGCGCGTGTGAAAAAGTTCGCCTAGCCCCTTGGAACCCCTCTCCCTTCGCAAGGGAGAGGGCAGGGTGAGGGTTGAAAGCCAAGGAGAGATGCGCCTCCACACGCTCCCAACCTCGGAAGAAGGGAAAACTCTCATAAAAAGTGGACCATCTTTGAGGGGAAAGGTCACCTGTCCTGCTCATCCTCATATCAATTACCTTTGCGGTCAACGTCCCCCGATTCGTCCCCCGATTCCCCGCCGTATGAGTGTGCCGCTTACCATCTCATCACTTATTAAGGGACAATTAATAATTACAATTTTACATCGGTTATCCATGGTATCATTTTTATAGGCCATTCTATCGGCCGCGCTTAGGCGTAGCAAGGGTCCAACACTCGTGATGTTTGAATCAATAATTCTTACATCGCAGGCACCCTCTTGGATATTTTTTAGGCTACATATACGCTCAAGATCCTGATCGGTGATATACCGGAGATAGAGGTGAGGAAACGTGCGATCAGAGAGCAGAGGTTTGACGGCGGATAAAGCTACCAAATCTTGATTAGTTATAATTCCTTCATGCTCAAAGTACAGGTTTGCTGGGTGTATGTCAGATCCTATAAACCATGTCTTACTTAGCGTTCTATAGGCTTTGACCGACCTCACCCATGGCATCATAATATAGCCAAGAATGGTGAGTATAATTAGCAACAATAGCATGACCCACGCAGACTTGCGGCGAAGAAATGTCATGATCAATCCCCCGGATAATAGAGGGGAGCACTAGGAGGGCGGAGAGGAATACCACTCGGCTGGGGGAGATACGGGGACAGGATACTCAATTCCATTGGGCGGACCGGGACGTTGACCTTAAAAGTAATTCGTTTTTGCGGATGAAATCCATTGATCTGTAGATTTATCTTTTTCCACTCATCGGTTCCTTTCTTCAAGGAATTTCTCAACCGCTTCAATAAACTCTTTTGCCTGAAGACAGAGTTGGGCTGAGTCTTTGGTCGTGACCGCCGTTCTCATGTCGTAATCGCCGGTTTTGCGCCAATTCTCCGCCGCGATAAGCGATTGGTGAAATTTGGGATCGAGCTTGCCGGTCTTGGCAAATTCTCGCCCGAAGGCGCCGATGACTTGGGAATGACTCTTGTAGGTTTGACCCACGGCCCAGAGCAATGCTTCGGCCATGTAGAACATGGCGTAATAGGCTCGCGACGCCGCGAAATCGTGGTCCCCGTGCTCACGGAGCAAATTCGCGCTCTCGAGACTTCGCTTCGCTTTCGTGAAGAAAAACTGAAATTCGGGATTCAAACGGGAACGGCCTCGCGGCGGACGTTGACATAAAAGGGCAGGCGGCACGCTTCATAATCAGCCTTGGCGGCAAAGACGCACGAGATTACTGTGTCGTTTTCGAGGCTGAGCCGCGCCGTGAGCGCCGAGGTTTTTCTCATGACCTCCCCGTAGTCAAACGGACCCCGGAGCACCACAAGGACATCAATGTCCGACATCTCGCCGCGTGCGTCGCCGCGCGCCTGCGAACCGTAGAGAAGAACCGCTTCAAGGTCATTTCCCAACTCCTCGGCCAATCCCACATGGTATTCGCGTAAAATCTGTTCCAGCTTGGCGTGCGTCATAACTCTCAACCTTTCAACATCAATCATCATCACACGAAGCCACCTTCGGTTCAAGCCTTGCGGTTTCAAGTCGGCGACCGGGCACGTTTCCCACAAAAGCAATTCGGTCCGAGACCCACATCCCGATCACTTCACCTCCCCCACGCCAAATTTTCCTTCCGCCCAAATCCGAACTCATTCTTCTTTGCGATCTTATGCGTTCTTTCGCGGCTAAAAATTCTTCGTTTTTCGATCCCTTAAGCGCCAATAAGAGCCTCCAAGGGACTCCCGCCGAAAATCTCTTCCGGTTATCCTCGCTCCCATGTCGCTCCCAGACTCCTCCTTCCCTTTCCAAAGTCCGCGTCACCGGCCTATTCCGTAAACAATTCTCATTCTTGGCGTCTTGGCGGTTAAATTTCCTGCATCTCAACCCCAACCTAATCAACATTCCCCGCCAAAAAGTGTGTCAAAAAATGGGTTCGTCTGGTCAAACCATGCAGATCCCGACCGATCGCAGAAGTCTTGCCCATCCCGTTCAAATTGGCTTCGTTTCGTAATTTTTTTTTTGCCCGTGATGCACAAGCCCGGTTGGAGGATGAGAACGCATATTGGCTTCGTTTCGTAAAATTTCGTTTCGGCTGAACGACGATTACAACCGCTCAATCGGCGTCAATCCCAGCAACCGCAATCCATTCGCCAGCGTCTGCCGTAGCGCAACAATCAAAGTCAATCGCGCTTCGGTCAGGTCGGGTTGATCCGGTTGGATGCAACGCAGGGCGTCGTTCTTGTTGCCCGCCGAAAAATAGGCGTGAAAACTCGTCGCCAAATCGCGCAAATAAGTGGTCACGGGAAGCGGTTCGTCCTTTTGCGCGGCTTCGAGAAGGACGCCCGGCAGACGCGCAATCTGAAAAATGATTGCGCGTTCTTCGGGCGCGGAGAGCAACTCGATCTTGGCTTCCTTCCCTCCCCGCCAAGGGGCTCCTTTTTCCTCCGCCTTGGCGAGCAGACTGCAACAACGCGCGTGGGCGTATTGGAGATACCAATAGGGATTGTCCATCGTTTCCTGCTTGGCGAGATCGAGATCGAATACCATTTGGCTGTCGGCGGAACGGAGCAAAAAGAAAAAGCGGACCAATTCGGGGCCAATCTCGTCGAGAATGCTCTTGAGCGTGATGAATTCGCCGGAGCGCTTGCCGAGTTTCTTGGCTTCGCCGCCGATCTCCAGACTGACCATCTGAATCAGGACCGGATGCAGTTTGGCGGGATCGTAGCCGAGCGCGTCAATCGCGGCCTTGAGCCGGACGACGTAGCTGTGATGGTCCCCTCCGAGTACGTTGACGAAACGATCGAATCCGCGGGCGTATTTGTCGGCGTGATAGGCGATGTCGGGCGCGAGATACGTGAAGGTCCCGTCGCTTTTCCGGACGACGCGGTCCTTCTCGTCGCCGAACTCCTTGGTCTTGAGCCAAAGAGCCCCTTCGCTCTCGTAAATTTTTTCGGCGGATCGCAGTTTCTGGACGACCGCCTCGACGCGCCCTTCGCGGTGAAGCGTCGTCTCGGAATAGTAGTGATCAAAAGCGATACTGAGCGCGGCGAGATCGGCTTGAATCCATTGCATTACCCTCTTGGCCGCGTATTCGGAGAAACATTTCAGATCGGTCTCGCCGACCTTCGATTCGCCGAATTCGCTTTTGAATTGCTCTGCAATCTCCCGAACGTAATCGCCATGATAGCCGTCCTCGGGAAATTCAGTCGGTTTGCCGCAAAGTTCGAGATACCGCGCGCGGAGCGATTCACCCAGCTTGTTCATCTGAACTCCGGCGTCGTTCAGGTAATACTCCCGCTCGACCTGATACCCGACCGCCGAATAAATCCGCGCCAGCGTATCGCCGACGACGGCGTTGCGTCCGTGGCCGATGTGGAGCGGTCCCGTCGGATTCGCGCTGACGAACTCGACCAACGCCCGTTGATCGGCGAAGGTTTGGCTTTTCCCGTAATTTTCTTTTTCACTTTGAACTTTTTGGATCACGCCTCGAATCGCGCCCATCCCGACGCGAAGATTGATGAAACCAGGCGCCGCGATTTGCGGCGGCTCGATCAAGTCATTGGGAGGAAGATTCGCCACAATCCCCTCGGCAATTTTCATCGGGTTCATTTTGAGCGATTTGGCCAACCGCATGGCGATATTCGTCGCCCAATCGCCGTGCCCGAGATTCCGAGGAATCTCAAGTTCGATCTTAAAATCGGGAAGCAAGCCGTCCATATCGGGATGGGACGACCGCAGATATCCCATAGATGCTTCATGGAAGTGGGCAATTATTTGTTGTTGGATGTCGAAAGAGGACAAAATCGTGGGTTTATTGGTCATGCGGGCCCGGTCTTCTTGTCTCTCGTCGTCCTTGCGGTGCTTCCCTCAAGCGGGACCAGTCCCTGCGGCATCCCTAACACCAAGGTATTTCCTCTTCCTTCGGCGGATTGTCCAAGCGACTGAAGAAGACGGAGATTCATGAGCGCTGGATTTTTGTCCAGCATCTTTGCGGCGTTGGCTAAGTGACGGAGCGCGGCGGTTTCGCCTCTCGCTCTCTCAAGGGCCGCCATTCCTTCCTTTCTGGCTTTAACAGTCTCAGCAAAGGCCTTTCGCACGTCGGCAGGCAACATCGCATCCTTGATTCTTGCCTCGTGAATTCTTAATCCGATCGCTTTAGCCTTCGGTGCAACCTCATCCATAAGTTGTTTACCGATTTCCACCCGCTCTTCCAAGAGTTTCTCGATTTCTTGTGACCCGACGATGGAGCGCAAAGCAGTTTGAACAGAGGAATAAAGGTACTCGGTTTCACTTGTCACCTCATGCTTCGCCTTAACCGGGTCTTCAACTTGATAGATTAGTGAAACGCTGATTCGAAGACCAACGTTGTCGGAGGTGAGAACCTCCTGCCCCGGAACGGTTTCCACTTTTCTACGGGTATCCACCACCAAAATTCGAGACCGATACTTCAAAATCCAGTGCAAACCCGGAGGCAACAATCCTTGAAACCGTCCGGTGCGATAGAACAATCCCGCCTCATAATCATGAAGGATCACCTTTGAAAAGCATGCGCGAAAAACAATGCTTCCGATGATGCACAATAGAGCGAGGTAAAACAGGTAAAGTAGAAACATGAATTTTCCTCTCCGTTCTCCTCCGAAATAAGAGGACCGCGTCAGGAACCCCGGAAGCACGGCGGGGATGATCCGAAGATCGCCCGCATGGCCGATTTTCCAGCGCCCGAAGGCTGGTTCCTGACGCGATCCAACAGCGCGAAGCTGTAGAAGCATACTAGCCGATGTTTCGGCGTTGCACAGCGAACGCCGTATGGCAAAATCATCACCCGAGATTCAGGTGAGACTGCCGGCTTCGTTTCGCTGGGAGATTATAGCCGTGTGTCGGAAGAAATTTCAAGCGATGCGCACGGGTCAGTACTCTCAAAGCCATCCGAAGTCATTGCAAGGATTTGCGATGTTAAACGAGAATGCTAAACATTCAACGTGTCCAGTTTCCTCACCGCCGACCGAAGCCGCGATGATGAGGTGTGCGTGTAGATTTGGGTCGAGGTGATCGAAGAATGACCGAGCAAGGCTTGAATCTCCAAGATGTCCACTTCGTTCGAGTGGAGCAACGTGGCGAACGTGTGTCGAAGCTTGTGCGGACTCAGACGATTTTTGAAGACCCCCGCGTTTAATGCGTGACGGCGGATCAAATACTCGACCGCGCGACCGCTCAATCGCCGGCCAAAGCGATTGAGGAAAAGCGCGGGACAACCGTTGTGTTTGCGGCCGTCGAGATGATGGTTGATTGCGTGCAGGGCGGCGTTGTTCAACGGAATCACACGCTCCTTGGACCCTTTGCCGACGACGCGGATGGAGCGTTGCTCCATATTTAGATCATTCACGTTGAGTCCCACAATCTCGCTCAAGCGGCATCCCGTAAACGCAAGAGTGGTCATAATCGCCACGTCGCGCAGACCGGAACGAGTCGAGCGGTCTGGCGCGGAAAGGAGGCGCGTCAATTCACCTTGAACCAGATAAATCGGCAATTTCTTCGGTTGCTTCGGATTATGAATCACGGCGGCGGGGCTGGTTTCGATCTCGCCGCGCATCACGCAAAATTCAAAGAATATCCGAATCGAAGCGATGGTTCGCGCCAATGTCGTGGATTTGTATCCGCGCTCGACTTGCAAGTGATTCAGATATTCTCGGATGGCGTCGGGCGTGATTTTATCGGCGGCGGGAAGCCGACCGTAAAGATGAACGAGAAATTCCTCCATCCGCGTTAAATCATAGAGATAGGCCCGTCGGGTCTTTTCCGCCAGATTCTTCTCGACGCGGAGAAATTGCTCGTATTGGGAAAGGAGTTCGTGAAAGGCCAGCGCCATGCAACTTGACGTCCAGAAACGTCATGGAGAATTTACACCAGCGGATAGCTGATCGTCCAGCAGAATCAATTTACACAAATCAGCCACAAGAAAACGCAAATGTCGCAAAATATAATCTGCGCTTTTTGGGCCTCTTTGTGGCAAATTCGCTTTCTAAGAAATTTCAGGATCGTTCGTCTTAATCCATGAACGCCATGATCGCGATTCTCGACAAGACTCTAAAATTCATACGGTTGCCGATGGTTTGCCTTGTCGCGGTATTGGCTTTTTTTGCGTGTGATCGGACTCCCGCTCCTTCTTCCGCATCTCCCTTGACTTCACCGCCCCCCGAACGCGTCGTCTCGTTCAAGGTCAAACGACCGATGGGCACGCTAAAAATCCGCGATTGGGGGTCGAACGATGAAGTAGAATGGCGCTTGCTGGGCAACGCCATCGGCGACGTGACGGTTCCCACGGGCAATGAACTTTTCCTGTTTTGCCCCGACGAGGGACAATCGCCCGATCTTGGCGCGCTCGCCAAACTCGGTCCCAACGACTTGCAATCGCTCAATCTGACCCGCGCTTCCTTCGGTGATCGTGGTTTGGATAAGTTGCGAGGACTCACCGGACTTCGAGGGTTGATGCTCCACGAAACCCAAGTCACCGATAAAGGGTTGGCAAATCTTCGCGCGTTTCCGGTATTGAAAACATTGGGACTCTCCGGCACGAAGATCACCGACGCGGGAATGGCTTCGATCGGCGCAATCGCTTCGCTCGAAAAATTGCAACTCAGCTTCGATCCGATCACCGACGCGGGATTGGTTCACTTAAAAAACCTGACTTCGATGCGACGCCTCTGGTTACACTTTACGCAAATTTCCGACGCGGGTTTGGTCAATCTTCAAGGCATGAAATCGCTCGACTCGCTGTCGCTGAACAACACGGGCATCGGCGACTCGGGATTGGCGCATTTGTCCGGCATGATTTCGTTGAAAACGCTCTATCTCCAAAACACACGGGTCACCGATGCCGGATTAGAACACCTGAAAGCATTGACGGCGATGGATTCGCTTGATCTGCGCGGTGACAAGATCACCTCCGCGGGTCTGCATTCTCTGCGGAACATGAAAGACCTGCAAATCTTGGCCGTGTCAGGATCGGGTATTGATGATCGGTCGGTTCCCCTTCTGAAGGAACACGGGGCGCTCCGAAAACTGACCCTTCAGAAGACCTCTCTGTCCGAGGTCTTCATGATGGAGTTGCGCCAAGCCTTGCCGGAATGCAAAATATCGGTCAATTGAAGGCTGTTGCCTGTTTTCTCCCCGTGGGGGCAAGCCTCTGGTTGTCATGAATGAAGCGCAAAGCAATTCCCCGCGTGACGACTTTGCGCGCAAACCAGAAATGCCCGAAACCGGCGTCGCGCCAGCCTCATCGTCTTACTGGTTAACCCGATTCATTTTTCTCCGCTTTGTCGGGTTCATTTATTTTATCGGCTTTCTCGTCTTGGCTCGACAAATGTTGCCGCTCATCGGCTCAAAGGGATTGCTTCCGGCCGGATTGTATTTGGAGCGAGTGAGGTCCGTTTTGGGTCCGGGCTTCGATTCGTTTCTTAAAGTCCCGACGATCTTTCGCTTCGGCTGGTCGGATCAAACCCTGCAACTCTTCGCTTGGATTGGCCTCTTGGCTTCCGCCGTCGTCATGCTCGGTTTTGCGAATGTCCCCATCCTCTTCTTGCTTTGGCTTTTGTATTTTTCATTCGTCGAAATCGGACAGCTTTTTTGGAGTTTCGGATGGGAAACGCTTCTCTTGGAAACCGGATTTCTCGCAATTTTTCTTTGTCCCCTTTTGCGCGTGAATCCCTTCCCCAAGTCCACCCCTCCGCCGACCATCGTTTTCTTGCTACTGCGCTGGTTGTCGTTTCGCGTGATGTTCGGAGCGGGGATGATCAAACTGCGGGGCGATCCGTGTTGGCGCGATCTAACCTGCCTGATTTACCACTACGAAACCCAACCGATGCCCAATCCGCTCAGTTGGTATCTTCATCAATGTCCCGCGTGGTTCCACGAGGCGGGAGTCTTGTGGAATCATTTTGTCGAGCTGGTCGTTCCGTGGATGATGTTCGGTCCGCGCCGCGTCCGGCACTTGGCGGGTGTTTTAACGATCAGTTTCCAAGCGATTCTCATTTTGAGCGGCAATCTCTCATGGCTGAATTGGCTCACGATTGCCGTGGGTCTTTCCTGTTTTGACGATACCTTTTGGAAGTGGGTTTGCCCGCGCAAGATTTGCGAACGCGCAACCGCGCTTGCCCTCGAATCAAAACCCCGTCTCGGACAAAGAATCGCGGTTTATGTCCTGACGGCGGTCGTCGCGGTTTTAAGCATTCATCCGGCGCTGAATTTATTTTCGTCGCGCCAAATGATGAACGCCTCCTTCGATCCGTTTCGTCTCGTCAATACTTACGGCGCTTTTGGAAGCGTGGGCAAAACGCGCTATGAGATCATAGTCGAGGGAGCGTGCGACGCAGTTGTCGGCCCTCGGACCGAATGGCGGGAATACGAATTCAAAGGGAAGCCGGGAGATCCGCGCCATCGTCCTCCCGTCGTCGCGCCGTATCATTACCGGCTCGATTGGCAAATTTGGTTCGCGGCCATGTCCGATTACGCGCACAACCCGTGGTTGGTTCATTTTATTTACAAACTTTTGCAAGGGGACCGAGGTGCGCTAAGCCTGCTTGCGAATAATCCGTTCCCCGACGCGCCGCCCCGATTCATCCGCGCCGAACTTTATGAGTATCACTTCACGACTTGGAAGGATCCGGGGGACCTGTGGTGGACGCGCAAGCGGGTCGGCTTGTGGCTTTCTCCCCTCGCCCTCAACAACCCCGGGCTCTTGAGATTCTTGGAAGACAACGAGTGGTCGGAATAACTCAGGAAATTGATAGGGCGATCCGCCGCATCGCCCTAGCCGAAGCCCTATTCAAACAGTTCCCAATCGCGCGTCGAATTCGGCGTCGGGGTAGCCGTGTCCGTCGGGGATGGCGTGGCCGTGTCGGTTGGCGTCGCCGTGGGTGATTGCGTAGCCGAAGGGGTCGCGGATTGCGTGGCTGTGGGTGTCACGGTTCCCGTCGGGGTGGGAGTTGGCGTCTGAGTGGCCGATGGTGTCGCGGTGCCCGTAACCGTCATCGTCGCGGTTTGGGTTGAAGTCAAAGTTCCCGTCCGAGTCGGAGAGGGCGAGGCGGTCGAGGTGGCGGACGCTGTGCCCGTGCGCGTCGGGGAGGCCGTCGCCGATGACGTTGCCGATCCGGTCGCGGTTCGCGTGGGACTGACGGTTGCCGTGCGGGTGCGCGAAGCCGTCGCGCTGGAAGTCAAGGTTGCCGTGACCGTGCGAGTCGGCGATCCCGTCGCGGAAGCGGAAGCCGTCAGGGTTGCGGTTCGGGTTGGGGACAAGGTGCCGGTGCGAGTCGGCGAAACCGTGGCCGAACGCGTGGTCGAGGGAGTTCCGGTCCGCGTGGCTGAGAGCGTCGCGGTCCGCGTGGCCGAGGGCGTGCCTGTGGTCGTGAAAGTGCGCGTGGCCGTTCTCGTCGCCGACGGCGTGGCGGTTCGGGTCGCCGAAGCCGTTGCGCTTCTTGTTGCCGTCGGCGTCGGGGTCAGGGCGCAAGTAATGGATGAGGAGATGAGCATATCGTCCACGTTGATTGTCGTCGCCCGGTCCGGATTCGGATTCGTGTCGAACGCCAGCGAATCGGTCACCCGGATATAAATCACCGACGGCAAAGAAGACGGGAGATTGAATGTCTGCGGCGTGTTGCTGTCCGCCGTCTTGGTGACCGTCAGCATGTTCGTGAACGTCACATTGTCCGTCGAATAGGCGAAGATGAAATCGTCCTGTCCGCTCGTGTTCGTCGAGTGGAACGCCTCAACCGAGAAGACATGCAAGTCGGAACCCGGCGTGATCGGAACCGTCCACTTGTGTCGAAGTTGCCAGAACCCGCCGCTATAGACTTCCGTGATCGCCTCATAGGCATTGTCGCTGGAAAGCGTGTTGGTGTAATCCCCCGTCACCGTCCCAAGCACCGGAAGGTCCGCGTTGGCGCGATTCACAAAACTACCCGGCACGCATGGGGTCGGCGTCAAGGTCGCCGTCCGCGTCGCTGAGGCGGTCGCCGTGCGGGTCGGAGTCAACGTCGCGGTGCGGGTGAGAGTCGGCGTTGTGCTTGCCGTGCGGGTCCGAGAAGGCGTCGCCGTTCTCGTGCGGGACCGTGTCGCGGTGCGGGTTGGCGATTTGCTGGCGGTTCGGGTTGGACTCAGCGTCGCGGACCGGGTCGGAGTTCGACTTGCCGTGCGCGTCGGCGTGACGGTGGCGGTTCGGGTGGGCGTCGCCGTCGGCGTCGTTCCGCAGGTGATGGACGACGCGACGAACATATCGTCCACATTGATCGTCGTCGCCCGGTCCGGATTCGGATTCGTGTCGAACGCCAGCGAATCGGTCACCCGGATATAAATCACCGACGGCAAAGAAGACGGGAGATTGAATGTCTGCGGCGTGTTGCTGTCCGCCGTCTTGGTGACCGTCAGCATGTTCGTGAACGTCACATTGTCCGTCGAATAGGCGAAGATGAAATCGTCCTGTCCGCTCGTGTTCGTCGAGTGGAACGCCTCAACCGAGAAGACATGCAAGTCGGAACCCGGCGTGATCGGAACCGTCCACTTGTGTCGAAGTTGCCAGAACCCGCCGCTATAGACTTCCGTGATCGCCTCATAGGCATTGTCGCTGGAAAGCGTGTTGGTGTAATCCCCCGTCACCGTCCCAAGCACCGGAAGGTCCGCGTTGGCGCGATTCACAAAACTACCCGGCACGCATGGGGTCGGCGTCAAGGTCGCCGTCCGCGTCGCTGAGGCGGTCGCCGTGCGGGTGGAAGAAGTCGTTGGAGAAGCAGTTGGGCTTCCGGTGGCGGATCGGGTTGCGGTGAGCGTCACAGTGCCCGAAGCAGTTGTGGTCGCCGTCCGTGTCGGAGATGACGACGCTGTTCCGGTGGCGGTCAGCGACGA
Source organism: uncultured Candidatus Sumerlaeota bacterium (assembly GCA_964598765.1). GTDB lineage: Bacteria > Sumerlaeota > Sumerlaeia > MVZB01 > JAJFLK01 > CAZRCZ01. Next base: position 87,029 of record CAZRCZ010000022.1, read on the forward strand.
CGTCCGAGTCGGAGAAAGCGTGGCTGAACGGGTTGGCGTCAACGTCGAGGACCGGGTTGGAGACTGCGTGCCCGTGTTGGTGGGCGTCGGGGTTGCAGTGCGCGTAAGCGACGGCGTGGAGCTACGAGTTGCGGAAGGTGTGGCCGTATCGGTCGGCGTGGGAGTCGGCGTGAGGGTAGGGGTATCGGTCGCGCTCATCGTCGGAGTGGGCGTCGCGGTGTGCGTCGGCGTGGGCGTCGGATCGCAAGTGACCGTCGAGCCTATGAACATGTCATCAATGAGAACCGAATCCTCGTTGGCGCTGGAAGAGTTCGTGTCCGCGGCGGAGGAATCCACGACGCGGATGTAAACCACGGAGGGAAGAGAAGCAGGAAGCGCAAAAGTTTGAGGCGTGTCGTTGTCCGCCGTCTTGGTCAATGTCAGCATGTTCGTATAGGTGATGTCATCGGTCGAGTAACTGAAGATGAAATCGTCCTGACCGGCGTGGACCGGCGTGTGGTATCCCTCGACGGAGAAAGTATGTCCAACCGACCACTGCGTGATCGGGATGGTCCACTTGTGTTCGAGTTGCCAATGTCCGCCCGTAAAGGATTCCACGATGATTTCATACGAATTGTCGCTGGCGGTGGTTTGAACAAAGGTGCCCGCCTGCAAAGATTGGGTGACGTTAATGTCCGAATCGGCGCGGTCGTTGACAACAATGGGCGCACATGGAGTGGGCGTCGGCGTGGCCGTCCGTGTCGGCGAGGCCGTGGCCGTTCGCGTGGGTGTTGAGGTCGCCGTGACGGTCGGCGTCGCGCCGCCGCTTGTTGCCGTTCCGCTCAATGCAATGTTGATGGTCCCTTGATCGCAATCATCGGTCAGAATCGTCAGGGCCGCGGATTTTGCCCCCGGGGACGAGGGGTCAAAATACACGTCCACGTCGAGCGCGCCCGCCGGAACCAACGGATTCATGGAAGGATTATTGGAAATATGGAAGTCCGCCGCATCAGTCCCGGTGATCACCAATTCCGCGCCGACGAAATGAAGGTCGGCGGTTCCGATGTTGGAAATCGTTTCGGTCTGGGGCAAGGTGGCGCCGGAATCAACGGGCTGAGATCCAAAATTGATGGGACCGGCGTTCGAAACGTTGATGTTCGGTTGCGCGACGCCCGGATGCGAGGACGGGTCGTCCGGATTCGTGCAATTGTCTATTTCCGTTTGATCGCCGTAACCGTCCAAGTCGCGGTCAATGCCGATCCGCGTGCCGCTTCCGCGCGGCACCAGCGTATAGGTTTGCTCGTTTCCCGCGCCGACGGACAACGCGCGCAAGGCGGTCGGGGTGATTTCCGATTCGCTGTCGCGGTCGGATTTGAAGTTGCCCGTCGCGCGATCATAAGACCAACCACGCGGAATAAACGGGCCGCTGGCGGGTTCCTGCTGTCGCCCTTTCACGACGAGATCAGCCCCCCGATTGGTGAGAGTCCCCGCTTTGGCCGCTTCGGCAATCATGGCGGTCACGATGGCGTTCGCGGCCGAACTCGCGATCGTCAACTGCTTTCCGACGCCGGCGTGCGTGTCGCGTCCCTGTTCGCCAAGCGGCTCGAGATCTTGAGCCAGCGTGTTGATGTTGATGAAGCCCGTCGTCTTCCCGAGGGGCAAATCCGATCCGGCGAATGAAAGAAGGAAGGCCACAAGGTCGGCGGTTTGTTGGTCCGTGGTCAAGGCGAAGATCGGCTCATCCACGAAACGGGAAAGCGAATCCACGCTCCCGTCATGAATGAACCCGAATCCGGCGTGGTTTTGCGTGTGGTCCGGTTGCGCCCCAACGTTGGGCGTCATTTCAAAACCGACCTTCTTGTAAACGTTGCGCAAATGCGGAACCTTGATCGCGTCCTGCGTTGATCCGTCCAGCGAGGTCAGGAAGAGATGCAATTCGCCATGAGACCCCGGAGGTATCGGGTCGAATCGCGCGTCAATTTCCCCGGTGCCGAAATTGATGTTGGTCACCGTGGCGGTTCGATTGGCTCCCTCGCCCACCGGCAACGTGTGGCAAGTGACGCAATTGATGGCGTTCTGATCAAAGTTCCCCGTTCGATAGATGTTTCTGCCGTTGACGGCGTTGCCGTTGGGGAGTTGTGTTCCCGCGGGAAGCGTGAAGCGACCCGAGGCGAAATGTCCCGTAAGATCGAGCGAGGTTCGAAGCGTATTGTTGAAGTTCCGATTGGGATTGGGCGGAAAATAAATGGTCGCCAGCAGGTCTTCGAATTCCTGCATTTCCGAATCGGTGAGCTGGGTGTCGTCCCCCTGTAAACCCATGAACGCGCCGTTGAATTCCTCCAGGCCGAAACGGTCCCCGCGCCAATGGAACGGCTCCTTGCCGACGATATCCACCAAGGTCTGCGTCGTCATCGGTCCCTTCATCGGGCTGAAGTTGGCGTCCAACGGAGCGCCCAAAAGATCGCCGATCCCGCCGAGGTTGTTATTACCCGCGGTCGTTCGGAAGTCTCCGGCGGGATTCCCTAGATCCCAAGCGATGCGGTCCATTTTCCCGTCAATGTGACACGACCCGCAGGCAATCTGTCCCAATCCCGAATTTTTGTGGGTATCGTAGAGATGCTTGCGTCCCACCTTGATTGCATCGGGTGAAGGATCGTAAAGAACAATCCGAGCCGATTCAGTCAGCGTGGAGGTATTGACCACGGAGATGGCCGAGGAAAAACGGTCCAAAATGTAGAGTTGATTGCGCGGCTCGTCGAGCGCAAGTCCGGTCGGACCCGAGGCGAGGTTGGTCGGAGCCGCATCGGTTCCCGCCGTTCGATTTCCATTGGCGTCAATCACGATCAAGTTGTTCGATCCCATGCCGGTAACGTAAGCCGATGTCCCGGCGGAGTTCCAAACGATCCCGCGAGGATCGCCGATGGATTTATTGCGCTCGGATTGCGCAATGGTCGAAGTCGAATAATCCAAATGCGGATTCATGTCCA
>CAZRCZ010000023.1:0-86480 GCA_964598765.1 uncultured Candidatus Sumerlaeota bacterium
GGATTTCCATGTTGCCGGTGTCGGGCGCGGCGCAGTTGAAGACGCGCGGGGCGATCCGGCTTCGCCCCATGATCTCGCAGAGCGGCGCGTATTCGAGATTGGTCAACCCCGCGCCGAATTTCGGATCCGGCAGAAAGAGATTCCAGAGCCCTTCCCCCTTCGCCAGCGATTGCAATTCCTTCATCAGCGGCGGCGCGTAGGCGTATTCCTTTGAATGCCTCATCTGCTCCTCGACCTTTTCCTCGTTCGGGTAAACGTGGTCGTTCATGAATCTCGTGAGGCGCTTTTGAAGTTCCTTGACCTTGGGCGAGTGTTCGAATTCCATCGCGGTTCCTTCTCAGATAAAATATCAGCCGCAAACAAAATAGGCGTCCGGTCCTTAATCCGCAATCAGATTTCGCGTCGGGTTGAAACAGGGATAGGCAGGATGGACAGGATAAACAAGCCGTTGAGCGACATCGAAATTCTCACCGCGCCTCCCACATTCAAAACATTCCGTGCGATTTATCGAACAGACCCTAATCCCGCGCGGTCTTTGTGTAGTGCGCGTCGCACCAATTTTGCCCCGGGGTCTTGACCACGCCGCGGTCGGGGTTCACCGCGAGGTATTCCAATATCTTGAAAATGGTTTCGGTTTCGTTTTCCGAGCCGAGCGATGAGGCGATTTGTGCGGCGGTTCGGGGTGTGCCTTTGGTCCTTTCCAATTCCGCCAAAACTTGACGCTGGAGCGCGAGAATTGCCGTGGCCGCCTTTTTTCCAGCCTCGACGCCCGGTTGATGAAACGCGTTGACGTTGATAAGCGAAGCGTAAAGTCCGACGGCGCGTTCGAAAAGGGCGATCAACATTCCCAGCGTGCGGGGCGAAACGTCAGGAACGGTGATCGTCATGCTTTCACGGCCATTTTCAAACAAGGCTGTGCGTGTTCCCAAGAAGAAGCCATGAAGAAAGTCGCCCGTCGTGACGCCCGGCTCGACTTCGATGCCCGGCTCCCCGCGATCCCGAAGGACCTCGATGAACGTGACGAAAAAATTGTTCACTCCTTCGCGCAATTGCTGAACGTAGGCGTGTTGGTCGGTCGAGCCTTTGTTGCCATAAACCGCGATGCCTTGATGAACGACGTTGCCGCTCAGATCGCGCTCCTTGCCGAGCGATTCCATGACCAGTTGCTGGAGATATTTGCTGAAGAGGACAAGGCGGTCCTTGTAGGGAAGGATCACCATGTCTCTGGCGCCTCTGCCGTTGCCGGCGTAATGCCACATCAGCGCGAGCAGAGCGGCGGGATTCACCGAAATGTCGCGATTGCGCGTGGCCTCGTCCATTTCGCGCGCGCCTCGCAACATTTCCGCAATGGCAATTCCCTGCAACGCCGCAGGGAGAAGCCCGACGGCGGAAAGCTCGGAGGTTCGGCCTCCGACCCAATCCCACATCGGAAACGTGGCGAGCCAGCCTTCCTGTTTGGCTTGGCGATCCAGCGCGCTACCGTCGCCGGTGACGGCAACGGTGGCTTTGGCGAAGGTCAATCCGGCGCGGCGATAGGCCGCCGCAATTTCAACCGCGCCGTTGCGCGTTTCGGGGGTCGTGCCGGATTTTGAAATCACGAGCGTCAAGGTTTCGGCGAGCGCGGGGCCGATGCGCGAGAGGAGGCGGTCCATGCCGTCGGGATCGGTGTTGTCGCAAAAAAACATTTCCATTTTGTCGGCTACCGTTCCGAGCGCGTCGGCGGCGAGTTGCGGGCCGAGCGCCGATCCGCCGATGCCGATGACGAGAACCTTACGGAAGAATGAATCTTTTTCGTTCCGGATTTTTCCAGAGTGAACATCGGCGCGGAAGGCTTGGATTTTCTCAATCGTCTGGCGGATTTCGCGGGCGATTTCGGGATTTGGGGCGCGGTCCGGGTTGCGAAGCCAATAATGGCCGACCATGCGGTTTTCGTCGGGATTGGCGATGGCTCCGGTTTCGAGTTGATCCATCGCCTCGAAGGCGCGGTTTAAGGCCGGTTGCATCGAAGCGAAGAAATCGTCTGGAAAATTCATCCGACTGATGTCTAAGAGGAAATTCAATTCGGGGAGAGAGCAAAGGTATTTGCGATAGCGGTCCCATAAGGCTGACGGGGACGGAGGCATGGTTGGATTCATCGCTTGCTCGACAGGGTTTGCAAATGAAACATTCTTGCTCTTAATCTTGCTCTTGCTCTATCAGGAAAAAACGAATGACTTCTGTTAGGACTAGCGCGGGATCAAGATTAAGAGCAAGAGCAAGAAAATTTGGGCGCTTTGCCAAAGGCGGGAACGCCAACATCACTCAAATTAATAAGCCATCCCCATTTCGCCGTGCGTCATGATCTTTTGAACCTCCAAATATTACGTGGGCGCCTTCATCCCCCGCCTTTTGAATCCCCGCCGGTGAAGGCGGGGCCTACAAGCCACGGAGAAGCTCAAGCTCCCTTTTGAAGGTGTTGGTTCAAAAAATATCATCCGTCACCAACGTCACAGGGATGGCTTATTTTCGTGGAGCGGCGCGCGTTCCGAATATCCGCCGCTCTCAAATTTCAGCGGGGCTCGATTCCCCTTCGTCGGTTTAGCCAGCCGACGACCTTATTGTATCGGGCGATGAGATTCGCGCAAGAAATTTTCCACCGGAGTTGGAGCGGAATTATCCGAGGCGAGAAAATCCGACTTTATGAATGACCGAAACATTGGATCATGTTAGATTCCAAGGTTGAGACGCAACGGATGGAAACGTTCAAAACGGAAATCGCAATCGTCGGCGGCGGGCCTGCCGGGCTGGCCACGGCCAACACGCTTCAGGAGGCGGGATGGAGCGCGCTCGTCTTGGAGAGGGGCGCCGTGGCCGAGCACATCGTACAATTTCCCACCTACCTGACTTTTTTCTCCACGGCGAATTTGGTGGAATTGGGGGGATTCCCCCTCACAATCGCGAGCGAAAAGCCGACGCGACAGGAATATCTTGGATATTTGCGCCGGTTTGTTCACGAGAAGAAAATCAACGTCAAGACCGGGCACGAAGTTCTTTCGCTCTCGGGACGGGACGGGGCGTTCAAACTTGCCGGAAGGAACCGCCACGGCGAAGAATTCGTCGTTCAGTCCAAGAAGGTCGTGCTCGCGACCGGAGCCTTTGCGACGCCGCAGATGCTCAACATCCCGGGCGAGAATCTGCCGAAAGTGAGTCACTATTTCCGCGAGGTCCATCCCTACTTTGGCTCCAAAGTGTTGGTGATCGGCGGCAGAAATTCGGCGGTCGAGGCGGCATTGGAACTATGGCGCGCCGGAGTGGAGGTCAGCATTTGTCATCGCCACGCGAAATTCGGAAGCCTTAAATATTGGATCGAGCCGGACATCGAGAACCGAATTAAGAACGGGGAAATTCACGTTTATCGTCCGACACGCGTGATCGAGATTCGGCCTCACTCGGTCGTGCTCCAACGCAAAGGGCGTTCACCGGAGGAAATTCCGAATGATTACGTGCTGGCGTTGACCGGACATCGCCCCGATCCGGAGTTGTTGGGGCGTTTCGGGGTGCGATCCGATCCGAAGACTTGCCGACCGATTCATAACCCCGCGACGTTGGAAAGCGAGCGTCTCGGTCTCTACATCGTCGGCGTGATGTTGGCGGGTAACGTGAGCAGTGAGATATTCATCGAGAATTCGCGGACGCATGGCCAAAAAATCCTCGCGCATCTGAACAACGGGGTCTCGGCAAAATCATGATCTCAACGCGGCCAAGCGAGGAAGTTCAGGACCGCATCGTCGAGGCGCTTCATCGAATCGTTTGTGCGATTCAGAGCGTCGGTGATTTGCCCGCGCTTTTGCAGACGATCATGGAGGAGAGCAAGCGGTTGCTCGACGCCGAGACAAGCTCGCTGTTTCTTTACGACGCCGAGTGTGATGATCTTTATTTCGAAGTCGTCTTGGATCACGGTCACGCGATCCGCTCAATCCGGGTTCCGCTGGATCGGAGCATTGTCGGGGCGGCGGCAACGCTTCGCCAAACGCAAGTGGTCAACGATTGCGCGACGGACGAGCGGCACTTCAAGAAGGTGGATTCGGAATCGGGATTCGTCACGCGCAATCTGATTGCCGCGCCGATGATTCGCAAGGATCGGCTGATCGGCGTTCTCGAAGTCCTGAACAAGCGAGGTGACGAGGGATTCGACGCGCTGGACGTCAAAATCTTGGAGATCATGGCCGAACACGCGGCGGCGCAGATTGAAAACACACGACTCATTAAGGCGAAAGTTCAAGCCGAGCGATTGGCCGCGCTCGGAACGACCGCCGCGGGTCTCGCGCATTACATCAAAAACATCCTAAGCCAGTGGAAGGGATCGGCGACGTTAATTGATATGGGATTGGCCCAAGGGAACGACAAAATGATCGCCAACGGCTGGCCGATTTTGAAACGCGCGAACGATAAAATCGCCAAGCTCGTTCAAGACATGCTGACCATTTCGCGCGAGCGTGAACCTGAACTGCAATCCGTTCAACTTGATGAAATGATCCGTGAGATTGCGGAGGAATGTCGGGAGCGAGCGAATCAAGCAGGCGTGGAGTTGGAGGTCCGAATCGAAGGGACGATGCCGGCGGCGAAACTCGATCCGGCGCGTATGCACGACATGATCTTAAATCTCTTGGGAAACGCCGTCGAGGCGATTGAGGAGCATCGGATCGAGCATGGGAAAGTCACCGTCGGCGCGTCCTTTCAGCCCGAACAGAAACGCATTGTACTTGAAGTCCAAGATAATGGACCGGGCATGACCCCCGAAGTTCAAGCGCGGGTCTTCGAGCCGTTTTTCTCGACCAAGGGAAGCAAGGGGACGGGATTGGGATTGGCCGTCGCGGCCAAGACGATTGAAGAACACGGGGGAAAATTCAAATTGCAATCGGAGGTCGGCAAAGGATCGGTTTTCACGATCGAGTTGCCTTTCATTGAACCAATGGAGACGGGGAGATAGGAACGAATGAGCACGCAAAATCCGGCGGCAACCGCCGAACAATCCGCAAGCGTAGAACTGATGGACGCCTCGCGGACACTTCTCGACAAGATAATCGCGCGCGCCAAGGAAAAGACGCGCGAAGGCAAATTGATTGACGAATTTCAGGTTTTGACCCGCAAGGTCGCCAACCTTGCCACGCGCGTCGAAGCGGCGGGGCATCTGACCTCCTTTGTCCGGGAATCCGAAAAAGCCCAAAGGAAGCCCGATGAATTTGCTGAGACGACGGCGCGGATTTTCGCGGCGGAGGTCGCGCGCGACCTTGCGCATGAATCCGATCAATCGTTGGAGGATTTCGGATTGGAGGAAAAAGATTTGTGTGAATCGGTCGCGGGCGAGGATGCCAAGGGGCTGATTCGCTCGGCTCTGCGGGAATCCAATTATCGCGTGCTGGGACGGCATCTGTTGGACCACGGAGCGGAAAACAACGGCTGGATTTGGTCGGAGAGCGGCGGAGCGGAAGAGGGCGAGCTTCGTGCCATGACGCGCCGGTTTGCGCGGGACGTGGTCGCGCCCAAGGCCGAGGAAATTCATCGCCACGATCTTATCGTCCCGGAGGAGTTCATCACGCAAATGGGGGAATTGGGATTCTTCGGAATGTCCGTCCCCGCCGAATATGGCGGCGTCGGGATGACCAATCTGATGATGATTATTGCCACGGAGGAACTTTCCGCCGCGTCGCTTGCATCGGCGGGAAGTCTTATCACGCGCCCGGAAATTCTGGCCAAGGCTCTTCTCAAAGGGGGGACCGAAGAGCAAAAAGCCAAGTGGCTGGAACCGTTGGCCACGGGGAAATTAATGGTCGGGGTTGCGGTGACCGAACCGGATATCGGCTCCGATGTGGCGGGTCTTAAATGTCGGGCAACGGCCGGAAGTCTGGACGGCAAAGCCGGATATTTTCTCGACGGAGCCAAGGCATGGTGCACGTTTGCCGGACGCGCGAACATTCTGGCCTTGCTGGCGCGGACCGATTCATCGCCCGATTCGGGACACAAAGGGCTTTCCCTTTTCATCGTCGAGAAGCCGTCCTTCGACGGCCATCAATTTGACGCGACGCAAAGCGGCGGCGGCAAATTATCGGGCAAGGCCGATCCCACGCCCGGCTACCGAGGGATGCACTCGTTCACGCTTCAATTCGAGCGGTGGTTTGTTCCGGCGGAAAATCTCGTCGGCGGCGAGGAGGGAAAAGGGAAAGGATTTTATCTCCAAATGGGGGGATTCGCGGCGGGGCGTTTGCAAACCGGCGGACGCGCGATCGGACTGGCCCAAGCCGCGTTGGAAGCGGCCGTTAATTATGCGCGGACGCGACCTCAGTTCGGCAAAAACATTTCCGAATTTCAGAATACCGAATATGAAATCGGCTGGATGGCCGTGCAACTTGCGGCGGCGCGGCAGTTGACCTACGCCGCCGCGCGCGCGATGGATCGTCACGACGAAAACTCAACCCTTATGGCGGCGATGGCGAAACTCTTCTCCAGCCGCGCGGCGGTCAACGTCAGCCAACGCGGTCAGCTTCTTCATGGCGGATGGGGTTACGCGGAGGAGTATCCGATTTCGCGCTACGTCGTGGATGCGCTGGTTCTTCCGATCTTCGAGGGCGTCGAGCCGATTCTCGAGATGAAAGTTATCGGTAGAGGCTTATTGGGTTGACGCCTGATCCGTGCAATCCGTGCCCAAAATCGGACACGGATTTTCTATTCGTAAATCGTCCAATCGCGAACAAAATTGGGGGACGGCGTGGGCGCGACCACGTTTACGGTCAAAATCAGCGGCGCGTCGAAGGGGACGCTGTTTTCCACCATGTCAAACCGCAAGGCGCAACCGGCTGACGGCGCCCCGGGCGCTTGGATTACGCCTGAAAATATGTAGGTTTCGCCCGGCGAAACGGTCAATCCGGAAACGAGGTTCAATTGCCCCGCGCCACTGAATAGATTGCAAGTATCGTTCGTAATCTTGAAAGCGTAAAACCCTTCCGGACTCCAAGTCGTGTTGCCGTCGTTGCGGACGTAGATGCCGACGGTGAGGTTTTGATTCGTATTCACCTGCGTTGGGATGGTCTGATAGACCACCGTTGCGTCGTTGAACGGCGTCGGTGTGATGGTGGCGGTCGGCGTCGGAGTGGCGCTGGGGCTCGGCGTGGGGGTTGACGTGCGAGTGGGACTGGAGGTTGGTGTCTTCGTGAAGGTTGCCGTGGAAGTGCGCGTCGGAGTGGGCGTTGGCGTCGGCCCGGTGACCGTGACCGATCCTCTCATCCCCTTTCCGCAATGGGTGGGCGATTCGCAGATGTAATAATAAACGCCCGGCGTATTGAAGACGTTGGTGAATTGAGTGTTGGCTCCGACGTCGCCGCTCCGAAAGCCGCCATTGTAGGTGCAAGACGAGGCGTCGGCCACTTGAGCGACGTTGTGCAGGATCGAGTAATTCCACTGGACCGAATCGCCGACGTTAATCGTCACGTCGGGAGGATTGAAAAAATAATTGCCGCTGTTGACGACTGTCTGGGCCGCAAAGAGAGACGACGGAATCGCGAGGAGAACGAAGCTCAGCGCCAATACTGGAAGCATGAATTCGGTGAAATCTTTTGATCCGCGCGGTGCTGGAAATGTCATTGAGCGGGCCTTCGAAACGAAGAAATTCAACATATAAAAAAGTATAGTGCGACGTTGGCCGTCCGTCAACCGAGGGGGCCGGAGATCGGAAGGTGTTGGAAAGATCAAGAGCAAGAGCAAGATCGAATCAGAAATAGGTTGAGCCGATCACCTCAGTGGGAAGTGGACATCGGAGGCAGAACGAGAATCTGCGCGTTCATTTCAGACCGGTGCATCGTGCAATACAGGGAAAAAAGTCCTTCTTCATGGAAAGTGAAGACGAAACCCGTCTTCTTCAAAGGGGGAAGAATTGCCTTCATCAAGACGTTGCCCTGCGGATCGGCCAGCATGAAGTCGTGCTCGTCGTCCCCCTGAAGATTCCAAAAGACGATGCGCGTCGGCTCGTCGCGGTGAACGGCGAAATAGGAGGGGGCGAAGGCATAGACCTCTCCAAATTGAGCGACGGTTTCCTTGGGACCATGCTCCTTTTCGGCTATGGCTTCGGTCAAGACCGTAATCTCGGCGGAATAAGGCGCGGCTTCGGCGACGGCGACGACCTTGGATGCTTCGGCATTGGGAAGAAAGCCGGGTTCGGCGGCCTTCATCTCCGCGTCATGCTCAAAAGTCGAACAAGATATAAGAAAGGCGGCGCAAAGATAAGGCCCGAGGAACTTGGGCAACAGTTTCATATTTTCTCCGGTTTGGCTTCCCGCGAAAGAAGCCCCTGAATGGCTTTGGCTGCGGGAACGTCGTCGAATATGACTTTGCGGACCGCTTCGGAGATTGGCATCTCAACGTCGAATTTTTTACCCAAGGCGCACGCGGCCTTGACGGTATTGTAACCTTCGACCACCATCCCTACCTCCTTCAACGCCTCGTCGCTTGTCTTGCCCCGCGCGAGCAGTTCGCCGAATTGGTGATTGCGCGAATGGCGGCTGGTGGCCGTGACGATCAAGTCGCCGATGCCCGAAAGTCCCATGAAGGTTTCCTGTCGCGCACCCATGGCGACGCCGAGGCGTATCATCTCGACCAGACTGCGCGTGATGAGACCGGCCCGCGCGTTGTCTCCCAATCCCATGCCGTCGGAAATTCCGGCGGCGATGGCGAAGATGTTCTTGAGCGAGCCGCCCAATTCCGCGCCCAACACGTCGTCATGCGTGTAGATGCGGAATCGAGGTTGAAAGAAAAGTTTCTGCGCTTCCTCCGCGGCGGAAGGATTGGAGGAGCAAGCCACGACTGTCGCGGGCAACCCTTGAGCGACTTCCTCGGCGTGACTCGGACCCGAAAGCACGCAACATTTGGCTTGGAGATCCTTGCCCAGCACGTCACCGACAACGGCATGAAGGGGCATGAGCGATTCCGACTCGATCCCTTTGGCGCAGATGACCCAGAGTTGAATCGCGGAGTCGAGTTTGGCTTCGCGCAAGGCCTCGCAGATGGATCGAACGGCGATCGAGGGAACGGCAAGGACAACGACTTCAACTCCTTTCAGCGCTTCAGCCAAATCAGCGGTTAAAGCAATATCCTCCGGGATTTTCCATCCTTGGAATCGGGGATGCGTCCGGTCCTTTTTGAGCTTTTCAATCACGGCGGGAAAAAAATCCCACGAGCGAACGGCGTGGCCGTTTTGCGAAAGAATTTTCGCCAACACGAGTCCCCAAGTTCCCGCGCCGAGAACGGCGACTTGTTTGTGAGAGTTGGACTTCATGCGAGGTGTCTGAATATATCTTGTTCAAGATTAAGCACAAAGGCCCAAAGGAGGCGCAAAGAACACAAAGGAGAAGGGCGCGCGAGAACAGTAATCCGCGACTCAGAATGTTTCCGGTTTGATTCCAATTGAGGGAAATACTTTTTCAATGTTGTGGATTCCGCTTCATGGTTTGTTTTGTGACTTCTTCGTGTCTTCGTGTTTAGTCGCGGGTTTGCGTTGGCCGAAAATTCGGTTTTCTGTCCCTGTCCTCAGGCGTTGAATGTTCGGACGATGTTTCCAAATGACAAACACTCCCAGCGCGGTTGCGAGGGCGATGACGGTCCACGAGCGTTCACCGCTTTCGGGCCAGACGACCAACATCAACGGAAGCAAAATCGAGCCGGCAATCGAGGCGACCGAGACGTAACCCGTGATGGCGATCAAGACGAATCCGACGGCAAAGCAAACGGAAATCGCCTGAGGCGCGACGGCGAGAAAAGCACCGAGACTCGTCGCCACTCCCTTGCCGCCGCGAAATCCGACCCATGGGCAAAAGGCGTGTCCGGCGACGGCGGCCAAGCCGACGATCAAAGTCCAAGTCTGCGGAAGGAAAATCAGAGGGCGAAAAAGATCGCCGGAAAAACCAATCGCGGGCAACCACCCCTTGAAAATATCAATCGCCAGACAAAGGACGCCGAGTCCCTTGCCGAGAGAGCGGAAAACATTGGTCGCGCCGATGTTCCCGCTTCCCACCTTGCGCAGATCAACGCCTTTGGCTTTGCCCATGAGCAGAGCCGTGGGGAACGATCCCGCTAGAAAGGCAAGGATCAAGGAGAGAAAGGATGTAAGCTCTTTAGGCATGTCGTTTATGGAGATATTATCCACGTCTTTGTTCGACACTTTCAGAACTTGTTCTCATAGGGGGAAACCAAAATCCAAGCCTTGACAGGCTGGGCTATTTTCACCGCGTCCTTGGCGGGACGCAAGCCAAAGTCCACTTTTGGGACAGGCTCTCAAGGCGATATGTCGAAACGGATGTTTTTTTTGAAGGTCAATGCCAATCTATTCATTTCTTCGTGCTCTCGGTCTTGCAATTTATAGGTCGCTCTGAAGGTGAGCGCAAGCGCCAACGATGCGAGGGCGTAAGCGGGCGCCGAACTTGCGAAAGCGATCCGGCCCACGCCTCCCAAAAGTATAAGGATAAAGAAAAAATAACGCGCGTGTTTAACGATCAGCCAAACGTGAGGCCAAGGGCTTAAATCAACGTCGGCCAAGACGGACAATCTCATTTTCACGCGGTTTCCCCCCACCTTTAATCCCCCCAGAACTCCCAAATAGGCGCAATACCCAAAATGGTTGATAATCGTGAGGCATAAGGCAACGGCCACCACGCACTCCGGACCGGACAAGAGCGTCCACACCGAGGCGCAAAACATGGCACTCAAAAGCATCAAGTAACGTCGGATTTCAAAAAACGGCGCGAGCGAGCCGAAAAATTTGCCATCGAAAAGCTCGCGACTGCTCAGCAACGTGAGGAAGAGTTGTTCGAGCGTCCCGGCCACGCGCTCGCGGTGAATCGAAAGAAATCCCCGGCGATAGGCGATAGGGTAGGCGAGGAGCGCAAGAACCAGCAATGCCGCGCCGGACGAATAGAGAACCCCGGTCCAGCTTTCGATCAAATAGGAAAGAGCGACGGTTGCCAACACGGCAAGCATTATGAGATGGGCGGCGCGGATGGGGCTTCCCTTGCGCAGTCGTCCCAGCGAATCCATGCCGATCTCGTGGCGGAAGACGATGTTGTCCAAATGGGAGCGGAGGAACTTAGATCGGAGACGGAGGACACGAATCTTCATAGTGCGGAGTGAATCATAGAACTTCGAAGGCTAGGGGTCAAATTGGAGGAAGAATTTAACGCAAGGACGCAAGGATGAAAATTGAGGCGAGCAAACACGAGTGCATTTTAGATTTCCGCTAGAGGTGGACAGCATGAGGCTTGAGGACGCCAACGGCGTCCCGGAGCACAGCCCAAGGTTGCCGAGCGAAGCGAGGCTACCTTGGGACACCGGCCATGCCCTTGCAACCCAAACGGGGTTGCGCAATTTCTCGGAGAAGTGAAGGATACTCGGAGACTCGCGATCAGCGTTCAAGAGCTTGAAGTCGCCATTGGCGGAGGGATAAAGTGGTCCGCGTCAAAACGCGAAATCCAATGAACGATCCCGAGTTCCCTTCTCTAAACTCCGCCGCGCGAAAAATCCCCCGTTGGGTTTTTCCGCTGGGATCGGGGATGTTTTATTTCGGGTTTTACATGTTCATCTACGACGGCAATCCGCCGTCGGTGGATCCGAAAATCCTGCTTCAAACCGCAATTACATGGCTGGACGGACATTGGAACGATCCGAGCGCGCTCAGCAAGTATGGTCCCTTAACTTCGTTTTTCACCATTCCCTTCGAGGTGCTTTACCGCTGGGCGGGAGGGAGACTCGACCATTGGCAAGCGGTGGCGCTTCAACCGAATTTGGAGACCGCGCTGACCGTTGTGGTTTTCTTCCTCATCGGGCGATCACTCGGCTACGGCGAGCGACGATGCGCGCTTGCCGCGATCGTGTTCGGCGCGGCGACCTATGCCACGGTTTTTTCGCGCTCCCCGCACACGGAGCCGCTTCAGATGCTCCTGACCCTTCTTGTGGCGATGGGAATGATTCAATCAGATCGGATGGACGGGAAGCGGGGAGCAATTACAGCCGCCGTTGCGCTCGTCCTCTTGGCGATGACTAAATTTTTCGCGCTCGCGCTGGTTGCATTGCCGGTGGCGGTTGTCTTTTGGATTTCCGAGCGACGGAAAAGCGAGTCGGGACGGTCCGAATGGCGCGCCGGAGCGGGAACGCGAGGGGCCACGCTTTTTGCCGGATTTTGGATGGCCATTCTTCTCCAGATTGTCCTGAATCGCTTTGCGCGCGGGCATTGGTTGCAATTCGGCTACACCGGAGATCGGGACGCCTTGGGATTTTCCAATCCCTTCTACGAGGGATTCTTCGGCCTGACGGTCGGAACATCCAAAGGGTTTTGGTATTACTCTCCCGTCCTTCTTCTGACCTTCTTTTGCGGCGGAATTTTTCTGCGGTCGCATCCCGTCGCGGGGTGGTTCGGCATTTTAACCGCCATCGCTTATTTTTGCGGCTACGCCAAATGGTGGGCGTGGCACGGCGATTGGCATTGGGGGCCGAGGTTTCTTTTGCCGCTAACCCCCTTGCTCAGCCTCTTTTTATTTTCCGTCCCGGAATGGTGGAACGATGCAAACATCTCAATCCGCCGCGCGCGGAAATGCGGCGCGGCATTTCTCCTTGCCGCGTCGCTTTACGTTCAAGCAATCGGATGTTCCGTTCCTTGGATCGAATATTATCACGCCTTGATCGAGGAGACGGGTATCGTCCGCCCCTACGCTCCCTCCACTTATCCCGTGACCGACGACTTTTGGAAGTCGCATTTCATTCCATCCCTCTCGCCGCTGGCGTTTCATCACGCGATGTTCAAGATGCAGATCGGCTTGGGATCGCCCGACAATCCGCCGTGGGGTTGGCAGGGAATTCCAAATTGGAACAAACCCCTGCAACGTCCGACGCCCGCGTTTTGGTGGATTGACTCAGCGGGACTTGGCTATTCCGGTTTGCAGGCGCGTCATCTCAGCAAAACCCTGCTCATCCCAATTTTCATTCTCATCGGAGCCGGAGGGTCGTTGCTGATCCTCGGTTTTCTGCGGTCGCGGGAAGATCAAGGCGGGCGGTGACACAAAATACATTCGAGCGGGGAGATCGTGTTGTAGGGATGCGTGATCGGAACCAGCGCTACCGGATGGCAGGGAAGACACGGACGATCCAATCGAATTTGCCCGCTGGCGATCAAATAAGCCGGCGGAGGATCGGCGACCAAATGCTCATGCGGATTGCCGCGATGACAAACCGAACATTCATTCCCGTCCTCCAATGGAATGTGACAGACAACACAATGCAGATAGGGGCGTCCCTTGAAACTCACCGTGTGATTCATCGGTTCGGTGGTGCGATGGCAAGACTCGCAAAAGTCCTGCGCGTGGCAAGTTTCGCATGACTTCGGATTATCCCGCGCATGAAAGCCATGGGTTTTGGCGCGGAAGGAGGCCGTATGGCTCTTGGGGAGGTCCATGCTGTGGCAAGTCTGGCAATCCTTGGCCGGCTCATGGCAACGGAGACAAAGCGCGGGATCGTTCTGCGAGGCTTGGCCGTGGAGATGTTCGGTCCAGTTGAATTGTTTGTGGTCCGCCGGAACCGTCTTGAGCGTGATGCCGGAGTGACATGTCGCGCAATCGGCGGCGGAGGGTTGTCCCAGCGCCGGAGAGTGACAAGCGAGACATTCCTCCATCCTCGGATAATTGACCTTGGCGAACGGTCCCGATTTATCCACCTGACCGTGGCAGACCGCGCAGTTGACCGAAACGTGATTGGCGTGATCGAAAGAGGCCTTGGAATAATCGGGACGTTCGGCGCGGCGCGATTTTTTCGGCGTCAACGTGTGATGACAGAGGAGACACGATTGATCGGCGGGCTTATTGTCCACGGCGGCGGGATGACAGGCGACGCAGGCCGAATGTTTGGCGGGTCCGATGGTCCCTTCCTTTTTACTCAGGTGGCAGGCGTTGCAATCGTGAACGTATTGGGCGTGCTTGGCGTGGGAGAACTTAAGAACGTCATCCCCTTTTTCGTCGAGGTGGACGGCGTGTCGAAGCGTCGCGCAACTTTCGATCCACCCCGCAAGCGCGATCATGAGAACGGTCAGCGCGATGCCGGTCCATCGCGGTTGGCCGTTCTGAGAGAGTAATACCGCTCTGGGACTCATGGTTGATCCTTCTGTGGCGCGGGCTTGCCGGCCTGCGCATCGTCGCGCGCCAGCGACCGCCGCAAATGGTAATTGATTCCCAAGCGGACGGTCAATCCGCTCCCCGGAAGGTCTTGCGTCATCTCCCAATTGACCATCCCGCGCACGTCGAACGTCCGGTTGGGTTTCCATTGAACCTCGAAGAAATAAGAGGGAATTTTCAAATCGTTCAGCAGGAGGTCGAGGTCGTCCGCCTGACCGTTGAGTTTCGTGTTGAAATCGAACGGATCGAAAAGGAAATGCGAGTAGGAGGCTCCCGTGCTGAAGGTCCATGTGCGAGTCGGATGATACGTCGCCGATCCGGTGATCGTTTCCATGCGGTCGCGCTGGTTGTCTATGAGTTCACCGGCGAGGGTGAGATCGAGGTTCTTGACGAAGGCGTTGAATCGGGTGAGGGAAAGATGAGCGGAATTGGAACTGTAGGAGTTGTAGCCCTGATTGTCCGCGGTGTCGAATTGACGGCGGATTGTCCCGCCGAGTTGGAGCATCCACTTCTCGGCGAAGAGTTTGTTCAGCTCGACGCTCAAACGCTGATACGGCTTGCTCTCGCCAAGAATCAAGCCATAAGCGGACAGGCTTTGCGAATTGAGCTGACTGCCCTGTCCGCGATTGAACGGTTGAAGATAATAATCCACGTCCAGTCCGACGCCTATTTTCTGAAAAAATTTGGAGAGGTGGAATCGCCAGTCGCGGATTTCGCCCTCGAGGAAACGCAGACGCGACGTGGTGCGCCAGTAATTTCCCCAGTATTGGTTCCATCGCCACGCCTGCGCGAAGAAGGTGTCTCCCCCTTCGTTGAGGGCGTAGGCGTCGAATTGATGCTGGGTCCGCCACGTCGGTTTCCAGACCACGCCGCCGCCGCCGACCCAATCGTCCTTGGAGGTTTGATAAAAATTGGCCTCCCGCCCGCCGAAAAGAAAATAGGAGAACGGCTTTCCTTCATCGAAGCGAAGCGTCGCGCCGTCGAAGTGAAGATAATCCACGTCGTAAAGATATTGCCGTCCGATTCGCAACCGTGTGAGGCATCCCAAATTTCGCAAGTCGGCGTAAGCCTCGGAGATTCGGACCGGTCCTCCTTCAATCCCCTGATCGAAGCCGCCGGGGGAATTCAAATTCCAATATCCCCAGCCGGATATTTTCAAATCCAAATGATCCTTGATGAGATCGGTGATCGAGACATTGGCGTAGAAGAGGAGGTCCGCTTCGTCGCCCATCGTGTTGCCGTCGTAGCGAAATCGCGCGCTGAGGTCCGCGCTCAGCTCCTGCGCGGCGACGCGCCGGATGCCCAAGACGAGGAGGAATGTGATAACGACGCGCCGGAACATGAAGGACTCGCGGACCGAAAAGCCCGCGCCGTGAAAGGAAAAATTTCACAGTTGAATCAAGCTGGCAAGATCAAAGGCGCGAAATCTTTTGCGCCTCTCGCACTTTTTTGCGGCTAAACTTTCTTTATTCGTCGTCCGTTTGCGGCAGGACCGACCCTTCGCCCCTCGAGTGGAAATTCATCTCCGATCTTTTTGGCGGTCATGGATTTGGCGCAAGGCGGCGGCTTCGGGGGACTTGCCCGCTTTTTCCAAGACGCCCGCGTAGAAGTTCGCGGTCCAAAGGAAATCTTCTTTCCAAATTGCCAAGGGACGGTCTTGGAGGAGGGTTTCAAGGCGTTGATTGATCTTGGCCGCTTCTTCGGGGTGGCCGTTGAGGGTTTCAATCGAGGCCAGCGCAACCAAGACGGGAGCGATGCGAGCGTGGGTCGGGACCACAGAGGCGTCCAGAACGTCAAGAGCCTTTCGGACAAGAAGCGTCGCGCTGGTCAACTCATTGCGGGAGACCGCGATGGCCGCCAATCCTCTCATCGTGACGGCGTATTCGGGATGGGTCGCAGTTGTGGTCGCTTCGCGCAAGGATTTGGCTTCCTCGTATGCCTTTGAGGATTCCTGCAAATTGCCCTGCCGGAGATAAAATCCGCCGAGTTGATTGAGGGCGTCGGCTCGTTCGGTCCGATGCTCCTGAGCCTCCTTATCAGGCCAAGCGTGGAGCGCGGATTGATAAAGCTTCAATGCCTTGTCGGTGTTCTTGCGATGTTCTTCAATTCTTCCTAGGAACGAAAACTCAGCGCTACCGCGTAATAACTCTTCGGCCTTGGCTTCATCGCCAAGATAATAATAAGCGATTCCCAGCAATGCCCTCGATTTTCCACCTTGATCCCCCCGAACGAGATTGTGCTTGAGAAAATTGTCCATGCTTTCCTGAAAAGTGTCTTTAGCCCTTTCATATTCCCCCCGTTGGAGGTAATATCGGCCTAGATACCAGTTGTTTTGAGCAACTCCAAGTTCTCGATCTTGTCGAGCAAGTTTCTTAAACCCCTCCGCGCTAAATCCTTGTTTGATCGCACGCTCATTACCCGTCTCGGTTTTGAAGGCCATTTTCTCGAACTCCTTCCCTGCCAATTCGAAGTTCTCCAAGGCCAGATCGAACCGTCCCCACGCCAGATAGACGTCGCCAACCGCCCAATAATGAGGACCTATATTGTTACTTTGGGGCACGTTCGGATAGTCCCGGCGCATCCGCTCCTGCGTCTTTAGAACAAACTGCCAGCAAATCTCGCCATTTTTAATGGTTTCGGCATATCTTCCTTCGGCTACATAAATAGAGTGAAGCGAGCCGTAAGCATCTCCCGTCAGCATTTCCGACTCCTTCTTCTTTTCGGTTTTCTCCTCCTCGATGCACTTCCGGTAGTATTCCTCAGCTTTTCCATATTGTTGCAAGCGTTTCGCTTCCTCCGCTTCGCTATAGAGAATATCGCTTTTCCGTTTCGGCTCTCCTGAAGAATGAAACAGACGGTCAATGCCGATCGAGAGGTAAGCGGTGATGAGCAACCCCCCGCCGCCTGCCATGAAGACGAGGATCGCGAGAACAAGAAGAGAACGAAAGATAACGCGCATTGCGGATGATTTTTCTTTGTCACTCATTGCTTGGATCGGACCTTGGGGACGTTTACTGCAAAAGTAATTCGTTCCTCGGCGATTTGAATGTCCTTAGGCAATGCGGTATGTTTACTCTATTCCTAATTCAATTTGACGTTGAATCAGGTCTATCGGCAAGCGACCACGGGGATTTCGATGCGTTCGGGCGAAGCGGTTGCGCGCGACAAGGCATCGTCCACGCGACGGGAGGAAGCGGCGTCCAAGCAGGTCTCGCCACATTGAACGCAAACCTCCGCCGGCAGACCCTTGACCAAAACGTATCCCGCTTTCCCGTGAGCCATGTAATCCACGCTCCGGTGCTCCGTTGCGCCCTTGCAGAAATAACAGGTTTTCATTTTTGCATCCTCGCGGTCGTGGAGTGTGATCCTCACCCGACCTTTTCGGGCCAGACACGTCACCAACTCAATCATAGCCGAACTTCACCGTGGCCATGAAAACTATTTTCCCCTCGCGCCGATGAAGCGTCAACGGCTATTCAAATTCGATCCCTTCGGGATTGGCGTCGCAATCTCATCCGAGCCGCGACCGTAAGGGAGCGCCCAGTGCGCGTCATGTTTGTTTTTGGTCGCTCGCCGACACTCGCGGCTCGGTTGAGGCGGTTCGGATGTAAGCGAGTATCTTATCGAATTTGGGCCACGCACCATTCCCGCCGAGAGTGTGCGCGGAGGGTCCCAAGGGACGCCAGAGGGTCGGATCGGTCGGACCGAAAATCGCAAGCGTGGGCGTTCCGACGGCGGCGGAGAGATGCGAGACGCCGCTGTCGTTGCCGACGAACATATGGGACGCCGCGAGCAAGGCCGCCAATTCCGGCACGGTCTTGCCACGGATGATTTTTCCCGCCGAAGCCAATCGGGAAATGATTTCCTCAGGCCAAAGTTCCTCTTCGATGGGACCGAGAAGAAGCGCGACGTGGAAGTGGAGTTGATGTAGTTCTTGCGAGAGCCGGAGCCAATTCTCGATAGGCCAACATTTGGCCCGACCGCCGCTTCCCGGATGCAAAAGAACAAAAGGTTCGTCGGCGGCGAGAGCTGATTCCTGCCGAGCGCGGGATATATTGTCGCGTTTAACCGCGATGCGCGGAAATGGCGTTCCACATTCAATTCCGGTGTTTTGCAGATTTTCCAACCATTGATCGCTGACGTGTCCGGTCCAGTTTTCGCGGGGGCGGGGATCGAGGTTGATGACAATGCCTCCCGTTGCTTCGGCCAGACGTTGAGCCAAAGCTTTCGCTTTCTCCGGCGCGGTCATCGTGAGGGTCAA
The DNA here is from genome assembly GCA_964598765.1 of uncultured Candidatus Sumerlaeota bacterium. GTDB lineage: Bacteria > Sumerlaeota > Sumerlaeia > MVZB01 > JAJFLK01 > CAZRCZ01. The sequence continues at coordinate 18,439 of CAZRCZ010000023.1, forward strand.
ATCGTGTCCGCCAATTTGATCGCGAATCGAATCGGCGAGTGGAGCGGTGGCGTGATAGAGCGCATGAAAGCCTCCCGTTTCCGTGTCCAAGACTAGATCCACGCCTCCTCCGTCGAGCGCGACCGACGCGATGGAGGGTCTCCCCAAGACCGTGACGTGTTCCGCTCCGGCTTGACGCAAGGCGGCGACGATCCGCAGAGCCATGACGAAGTCGCCGAGACTCCCGGAGTGAACCAACAACGCCTTGCGAATTCGCGGATTTTTCACGGCAGATTCATTTTGAGTTGTCGCCACGGATTTCGCGCCCTATATTAAGCGGGTGAGGTGAAGGATGTTTCGCTTTTCATTTTCTGGTCGCCCGCGGTTCGCGGTCCTTATTGTCGTTCTGGTTTTGTTCGCGCTGGGCCCCCGCCGCGTGAAGGCGGTCAACGAAAGCGAACCGAACGACTCCATCGGAACCGCCAATCCGTTCACGATTGGGGACCAACTCTTCGGCGATTTAGCCGATCCTCCGGCTCCCTTTTACGACTTTTACTCTTTTTCGGCCAATGCGGGATACCGTTATCTGTTTGTGGGTAATCCGATCAGTTGCACGACGTTTGTTCCTTCGCTCAGCATGAACATCGCGCTTCAAGTGCGCAACGGCGCGAACACGATCTTGGCTACGGCGGCGGTACAACCCGATTGTCTGGTGGAGAATCTGATTTGGACTGCGCCGAGCGCCGGAACGTATTACCTTGTCGTTTATGAGCAGGACAGCAATCAGACGATCAATGGCGTCACCTATCGGATTGACACGTATATTCAAGCGACGCCGACCCCGACCCCCGCCGGATCGCCGACGCCCACGCCCAACGCGGCGCGGAATTGGGAACTTTACGAATGAAGGACGAGATTGCCGTTTAGGGTTCTTGATCCCGCTCGCGCGCCCCCTCGACCGCCCTTCTCGCCCGATCTCCATCCGCCGCCCCGGCAACACCGGAGCCGGAACCCGCAACGTTGCCGCTCAACTCTTGGGCGTTGTTCACTTCTTGAAGGCGCGGACTTCCGGAGGTTTCTTCGTCCGCCTCGTCATTTGTGTCGGACTGAAAATGACTTCGGGCTTCCGCGATGACGGCTCCAATTTGCTCGCGGAACGCGAGTCCCAAGCCCGCCAGAGCAAAAATGATGATGGTTTGTATCAACCTGCGGCGCATTCGGACCTTCCGGCATTTGGCGCTAACCCGACGATGAATTTAGGATGGACCGTCGCAACGGCCGTCGAGTAAAAGTTTAACCGTCACGGCATCCAATGCAAAGAGACATTTCATTTCTCGGCGGTTCCGCAACGCGCAAGAGGCGAACCGCGGATCTTTTGACCTGCGCGGTTCTCGCGATCATTGTGGGAATCACGTTTTCAGGCGTTTTGAATTGCGATTTTATTTACGTTTGGGACGACGTTCCCGCCTTGACCGGCAATCCCAATTTTCGCGGGTTGGGATGGACGCAAATCCGCTGGATGTTCACGACGACCGAATATCCGTCGTTCTACATTCCGCTGAGTTGGCTGAGTTGGGCGTTGACGTATGTCCTCTTCGAGATGGACCCGTTCGGGTTCCATCTTGGGAATCTGGTCTTTCATCTCTTGAACGTCATCTTGCTCTACTTTTTGATTGCGCGGTTGCTGGACCTTGGATTTTCGGAATCGCCAAAGTTGACCCCTTCGGCAAGGTGCATATGCGCGGGAGTTGGAACGCTCTTTTGGGCGTTGCATCCCCTTCGCGTCGAGCCGGTGACGATCTGCGCGGCGCGCCCCTATTCGGTCTCGACGTTTTTTTCGTTGTTGTGCCTTTTATCCTATTTGCGTTTCGCGGATCCCCCCGCGCAAGCGCGGACTCGCGGAGCCTATCTTGTCGCGTCGGCCTTGGCTTACGTCGCCGCGCTACTATCTTACCCGACGGTCGTTTCCCTTTTTTTTGCTCTGGCGATCTTGGACATCTATCCGCTTCGACGATTTGATTTTACCCGATGGCGGGAAGGTCCGACGCGACGAATCATCGTGGAAAAGATTCCCTTTATCTTGGGAGGGGCTTTTGTGGTTGGGATCACGATTGCTGGACGGCACGGGAGTCACGCCATGAATCCGACGCGTCCGTCCGAGAACTTTGGAATGGCGTCGCGGTTCATGCAGGCCGCTTACGTCGAAGCCTACTATGTGTGGCGAACTTTTTATCCGATCAATCTATCGCCCGTGTATTCGCGTTTGATTCGGTTTGAGCCTTTTGATGCGGTGTTTGTGGTAAGTTTGACGGGAGTGATCGGAATATCGCTGACCTTGTTCCGATACCGTCGGCGATTGCCTGCGGGGTTGGCGCTCTGGATGGCTCATTTGCTTCTTCTCCTGCCCGTGTTGGGTGTGACCTTGCATCCCCATTACACCAATGACCGTTATTCTTATCTCCCCGGCATGGTTTGGGGGGTGGGCGTCAGCGCGGGAATGGCGGTCATTTGGAGTAATCCTGCATGGCGCAAAGCGGCATGGGTCTGTTCGTTTCTTTTGGCGCTTCTTCTTGCGGGATGCGCCCTTCTGAGCATGATTCAAGTAAGGCGGTGGACCAGCGGGTTCACGTTGTTTCCCTACGTGATCGAAAAATTAGGCGATGATCCCTATCGATATGAAATTGAGTGGCGGCTTGGGGAACTCCTTGCGGAACGCGGCGAGGTATCCAAGGGATTACAACACCTCGACACCGCGCTTCAAATCAATCCGCAATCCGCCCGCGTATGGCGGGTTCGAGGATTGATTCGTCTCAAAGACGATTCGAAAGGAGCGTGGGAGGATTTGCGGAAGGCGCTCGCGTTGCGCCCTGATTTTCCCGAAGCCCATCGGGACGTCGGGATGATTTTGGAAAAGGAGGGCAAACTCGATGAAGCCATCGCGCACTATGAGCAAGCCGTCCAAAACGACCAGAGTTTGGTGCAGGCTCAACTCAATCTTGCCTCCGCCTTGATGAAAAAGGGGAGAAACGACGAGGCTCTAAATCATCTTCAGGATGCGCTGAAGTGGCGTCCGGGCGATTTGCGCATCCGACGCATGATCCGCGAGATTACCGATCCATGATGGACGAAGCGGAAATCTGAATCCACGCAGGGTTCAACAAGGGACATGATTGACGATGGGAGGTAATCGGGAGAAAATAAAACGCGAGGCGTATGGCGCATTGAAAATCAATCCAAAATGTCGGCGCGGAAAATGGGGCATCATGGGAGTCATCGCCGTCTTGTTCGGAGTCTTCATGTCGAGCGAGCCTGATCCGGTCCCCGCTCAAACCGCCGATCTTTACATCGTGTATGGGCACACCGGCGTCGCGCGAAAAATTTCCCCCGACGAAATCGCCTTCCGCGTCCCTTCGACTCAGACAATCCACACCACGAGCATCACTTGGAATATCACCTATGAGGACGTCGTCGCGGCGAACGGCATCGGTTTTAACGATCCCGTCAACGGCGCGAAAGCGCGTTCCATCATCACCGCCGTCGTCAATTACCTCGGAACGGTTCTCAACCATACGGGAACTGTGGACTTGGACATGCTCGTCTCCTTCGTTGATGGAAACCATTTGCTGGGCGGGGCGGGATCCGTATATGCAACGACTCCGGCCGGATTTCAGATCGGCTGGATTCAGAAACATCTGACGACCGGCGTGAATCCGGGGCCGGGCTTTGATGGACAAATGATCTTCGATTTCGGCCAGACTTGGAATTTCGATTACCCGAATCCCACTTCCGCCGGGGAATATGATTTCTTCTCCGTCGCGTTGCACGAATTCACCCACGCCCTCGGTTTCCTTTCGCTCACCGCGTCCGATGGAAGCAGTCTGATCGGGACCAACGTGCGTTCTTATATTGACCGGGACATGGAGACGGGAAATGGAAAAGACTTGTTCTTGAACACGGGCGCGGGCCAATTTCTCGGCACGGCTTCCGATTTGGCGGGCAACGACAACGGATTGGTTCTCAATCAAACCCAAGCCAAGGCGGTTTATGGATCGTCTCCCCCTCTCTACGCTCCGAATCCCTTCACGAGCGGAAGCAGTCTTTCGCATTACGACCTTGCGGTTCCCAATGCCGTCATGCATCCCAGTCTTTTCAAAGGCGTGGACAAACGCGCCTATACGTCGGTCGAGCTTGCCACCCTCGCGGGACTGGGATACACGGTGATCACTCCGCCCCCGACTCCCACGCCAACCCGTACCGCAACTCGAACTTCCACAAGGACTGCGACGCGAACACCGTCGCCCACTCGCACCGCCACCCCCAGTCCGACTCGGACCGGGACTCCTTCGCCGACGATGAGTCCGACTCCTACCCCGACGGCGACCATCACCCCCACGCCCTTCGACGACGCCCAATTCATCCGGCATACCGTTCCGGCCCAACTTTACACGGATCAAAACTATACGGTGGGGATTTACATGTTGAACACGGGCAACACCACTTGGGATCCCCAAGTTCTTTATTCGCTCAAAAAAACAACCGACCCATGCAATCTGGTCGGTCCGGCGGAGTCGGGCATTGTGTCGGGCGCGACGGTGGTTCCTTGGGATTTTTATGTGTTTTCCGCCGTTCTGCAGGCTCCATCCACGCCGCAATCTTGCGCGCTTGAATTTCAAATGACCAACGCGGGCAGTTCATTCGGCGCGACGGTGAGCATCGGAGTTCAAATCGTCACGCACACGCCGACGCCCAATCTCGCGCGCGATTGGACGATATACGAATAAAAGCTGAGAATGAAAAACCGAATGCGAATCGAGAGAGATCGAAGGGTCAGGAACCCTCTTGTTCTTTGCGCATTCGGCGCGCGCGCCGAAGTTGTTCCTTGACTTCGGAGGCGTCCGGACGCAACGCCGCCGCGATGGAAAGATGGAGAATCGCCTGTTCCCAATTCGATTCGTTGACGGCCTTCATTCCCAAATCGCGCTCGCGATCAAAATTGTCCTTGGCCGCCGGTTCGGGAGATTCTGGTTTTTTCGCTTCGGTGGGTGGCGTTGCTCCGGCGACCTCTCCAAAACTGACCTGGATTGTTTCATCGGCGCGGAAGACTTGAACATTCTCCTGCGGTTTTGCGGGAGCCTCCTTGGCCTTTTCCGAACGCGGCTTCGAGAGGAGCAAATCGGGGTCCTCGGCCAGTTGTCGGCTGGAAAGAACGACCGTGGATTCTCCGATCGGCATCGACGGAAGCGACAAATCGGGTTTCTCCTCCGGCGCGCCCCCTGATTCCTTGCCGAGCGTGGGAATCTCAAATCCGGGATGCGTGTCGCCGGCCAAAGGCACTTCAAAATTGGCGATGGTCTCGGCGGTTTCGGGGGAGCGAATTCCCTTAAGCGACACTTCGGCAAACGGCGCGGCGGTGCTGTCGGCGCGGCTTTCCTTCGAGCCGACGGTCGGGAAGGCAAAATCCCCCATCGGCGGTGCCTGCGGCGGCGCATCGGACGCAAACTTGGACGCGCTGAAAACCTTGCCGTGTTCCGGCGCGATCAACGGAAGACTGTCATCACCGACTTCGTCGGCTTGGAGGGGGCGATTCGTGACCGTCTCGGCGTCGGTTTCCCATGGCGCGACGGGAGGAAGGGCTTGTTCGGGGGCTTTGGCGGCGGCGGGTTGAGAGGTTTCCAGATGAATTGGCGGTGTCGTGTCCGCACCCTTGGGTTCCTCCCACGGAGCCGCGGGCTTGCCCTTGGCGACGGGCGTGTCAAATGCGATGGGGCCTGACGAAGTGTCGGTCGGACGAGGCGAGGCCTTCGCGCCGGTTTTGGTACCCGCCGGTTTTTCTTCTTGGAACGCCGCGAAGAGTTCTTCGTCCTTGGTGCCGATGGGATGGGCTTCTCTTGCAATTCCTTGTTCTTTCCCCGTCGGCTCGGGCGAAGCGAAAATATCGGCATCCAGAATCGAAGTCGTGGCGGAGGCAACGGGAGCGGATGGTTTGCCGGAAGGGGAAAACAGCTCCTCTTCCGCGGGTTGCGCCGAGGCTTGGTGGATCGGAGCCGCCTGCCGCATCGGTGGAGCGACTGGAGCAGGCTGGACCGGATGGGAGGGCGGCATGTTCATCCGCTCCCAGCCTTTCAAATCCGGCGAAGAATCCAATCCGGGCGAAGACGAAACCTCTTCAGGATTCTCGAAATAAGCGGGTTCGGCTGGCGTCTTCTTCTTCCGGCTTGCCATCAACGCTCCCAACCCGATGACGATCACTCCGATGACCGCCAAACCGAGCGCGATGAGTTTACCTGCGGATTTTCCCTTCGCGGGAGCGGGCGCTTCGGCGGCCTGCGGGGCGCCGGCGGGCTGGGCTTGGTCCGGTTTGGTGGTTTCTTCGGCGGCCTTGGGTTGCGGAGCCGTCTCAGTCTGCGGAGTCGGCGCGGCTTTCTTGGGGGTTTCCACGGGGGCGGGAGTGTCCAAGACCACGGGCCGTTCACGGAGTCCCTTGAACGGCATGGATTGCTTGGTCTTCTCGTCCTCGATTCCCTTTTGCGCCCGCGAGCGATAAAGCAAAATAATGTCCTCGCCGGGATAAAATTTCTCCACCTCGACGCAAAGCTCAAGAACCTTGTCGTATTCCCGCATGAGCGAATGGCGGCGAAGCAAATCGCGGTATTCGTCCAAACTTTTGGCTCCGGGAGGAACCGGTTTGGGCGCGGGAGTCTCCGCCGGCTTGGTGGGTTTGGCTTCTTCCTTGGGAGCGGTTTTAACCTCGCCGAATGGGTTGTCCCCGTCGGCAGGGGCGTCTTTCTTTGCCTCTTCCGCCGGAAGGAGGGCGCAACACGCCAAGATCGCCGCCGGTATCGCCGATCTGACGGCAACTCGGAATCCGCGTCGCAGGCGCGATTGGAAGGTCATGGTTTCACCCTTCAATTTCCCATCGAACAATTCAAGCATGGCCATGAGCAATTTTTATCACCGTGGATCGGATTGTTCCACTAAAAACGGCTGGGTCTCAATTTGACCTGTGGGCAATCTTTCCAGCCTGCCCCACGCCAAACTGGAAATCCGGCGGCTGGCACGGAGGGGCGTCGGCGTGCCCATCCCGCCAATTTCCTCCATGACACCGGCTCCTCCGGACGCCAACGGCGTCCCGGAACAAAGCCCAAGGTTGCCGAGCGTAGCGAGGCTACCTTGGGACATCGGCCATAACCTCCAACCCCAACCGGGTTGCGGATATTTCTCGGAAAAATACAACGCGCCCTTCGGCGAACCTTCCGAACTTCATTTCGCCGCGACCGGTATGGCGACCGGCTTCGGTTTCGCCGCGGTCCGATGCGCGGCCAGAAAATCCCCCAATCCTTGATTGAACTCCGGACGATTGAATGCCGTCATGTGATTCGCGTCCTTAATGACGATCAATTGCAAACCCGGCAGAACCCCGACCAGCGCGTCCGCCGTCGGCTTCAACGTGTCTTTGTCGCCGATGATCGCCAGCGTCGGGACCTTGATCGCGCGGACTTCTTCCTCGGTTTCGTTGAACGCCTTGAAACTCCGCACCGCCGCCGCCAACGCCTTCTGGTCGTTCATGCCGGTCATCATCGCGTTCATGCTCTTGAGTTGCTCCGGCGTTTTCTTCGGTTCCCCTTCGGGCGTCAGCGCGTCAATCAGCGGACCGATCCCGTCGCCGCGATCCAGAGAATCGGCCAGCGTATCCATCAGCTTCATCCGCTCGGGATTTTCCTGCATCGTCTTGCCCCATCCCGCGCCCCCGAGCGTCGCCGTGATCATCCGGTCCGGATGCAGGGTCAACATCTTCAACGTGATGAATCCCCCCATCGAATACCCGATGACGTGCGCCTTTTTGATGTGAAGATGATCCAGCAGGCGGATCGAATCCTCGACCATCTGGACGCCGTAAGCTTCGGGATCGCGCGGCTTGTCGCTCTGGCCGTGACCGCGATTATCCAGCGCGATCACCCGATAATCCTTGGAGAGCGTCCCGATGACCCCCGGCAATCCCCACTGCAACTGAATGTTCGCGCTGAATCCGTGGATCAGCAGAACCGGTTCCCCTTCCCCTTGGATGATGTAATGAATCTTGACTCCGTTGGAGTCGAAAAACTGATCCTCGGCCCGAAGGGAGAGGGCGGGAATCAGAACAAAAAATAGAAGAATCGCCGAAAATAGAGGATTCGCCGGAGAAAGTTTCCGTTTCATAAGCGTCGTTCCTTTCTGAATCGAATCGCCGCGTTCGCGGATGAACCTCATCATCCCCCATCCGTTCCTCGTTTGCAAACGCCGATTTTTTTATCCGTGGAATCCGTGTCCATCCGCGTCCAATTTCTCGATCCCCACTCTACGATTTGCATTGCTCTGTTCTCAATCCGCCCGACCCGCCCGTACCTGTTGTAATTCCCCATCCTTCGTGGTAAAAATCAATCCGATCAGGGATGAAGAATCAGTGAGACACGTTCCTTCGAGCCGGCACAAAACGAATCACATTTACGGTAAGCGTCCCCAGCTCCTAGAGCCTTTTACTTGGTAATAATGATGAGACATTTTTTCTTACGCGAATTCGATGACAGTGGAGTATTAATCTCGCTCCCCTTAATGATTGGTCGCATCCGGCCATGCCACATCTCATTCTGGATTTTCAGATGGGTGGAATTCGGATGGTCTGATATTGAGGGATATAGAATGTTTGGACACAGTATTCCTGAGTTTATTGATCTTTCGCGTTCCAAGCCGGAAGGCATCCGAATCTCAGATGAGGATTTCAGACAATTTCTGAATACGGCGCCACAAATGCTGGAAGGCACTATTGAGGCATTTTCAAGTAATGATCCTCGTCACTCATTATTTTGCTTGGAATGTTGTGACTCGAGCCAATGGAGTATTCATACAGATTCGGAGCAATTTGCGCGTCAGCTGGAGGGTTCCGGATTTGTGCCGTTTCAGCCCGTTCCCACGAAACAGCCGGGAATCGGGCGAATCGGGGGTAATCAAAATCGAGGGACGGGGATCGAGGGGCGTTGACCGCAAAAGTAATTCAAAATCAGGCGAATAGGAAATGAAAGCGATGAAACAAAAAACGAGACGGCCCCGGATCGCTCCAAATCCGTCTCGATGCCCAAGAGCGATAACCCCACTCTTGGATATAAGCTGGCTACTTACGTGAACCGCCGCGACGTTTCCGCTTAATAAAATAGCATTACATCTAAATACTCATATTCGCTTTAACACATGGTGGCATAGGTTCCTGACGACGCGGGACGTTGGGGCTGTTGAAAAAGCCTTTGTGGCGCAGGCGTCCCGCCTGCGAACCCGTCGTTTCCACGAGGGAGAATCGCAGGCAAGATGCCTGCGCCACGGAGATTAAGGAGTTTTTCAACAGCCCCACGTTTGCTCCATTCCTAATTCCCCCACGGCTGATTCAACGAACGAACCTCGCCGAAAGCGCGGGGGGATTGGATTGGAAAGGCAAGCAAATCCTCTATATTCTGCAAATATATCGGAACGTGTTCAAAAAGTCCTTTCAATCGTGCCTACGGCACTTGTATTCCTTGACTGGCAATCGGAATCCCAGCCTTGACAGGCTAGGTCATTCTCGTCGCGTCCCTAATGGGACGCGCGTCACCGGAACGCGGAAACGACGAGGCAAAGAATCCGCGAGTCCCGTAGGGACGACCGATAGTAGCCCAAGATGAAATCTTGGGCGTCAGGCCGAACCGATTCAAAATCCCTGAGTCCCGTAGGGACGAATGAAAAGAACGAAAAAACCGTTGCCATGTCCCACACCTATTCCAACATTCTTCTCCACTACATCTTCTCCACTCACGGGCGCGAAAAAATCCTATCCCCCGAAATCCGCCAACGCCTCTGGCCCTACATGGCCGGAATAGCGCTCGAAAACAAGATGAAGGCCATTGCGGTTGGGGGAACGGCCGATCACGCGCACCTCCTCTTGTCCCTGCCGACGACCATGGCCTCGGCCAAGGCGATCCAACTCATCAAGGCGGGTTCCTCCAAATGGATTTCCGAGACACTTCCCGGTTTTCGGAATTTCCAATGGCAGGTGGGCTACGGCGTTTTCAGCGTGGACGGAACGCAGATGCAAGCGATTTTGGAGTATATTCGCAATCAGGAGGAACATCACCGGTTGAGGACGTTTCAAGAGGAATACGTCGGATTTTTGAAAGAATACGGGATTATTTATGACGAGAAATATCTTTGGGATTGAGGGAGAAATTGGTCCCGCAGTGCGGGATTTTCAGTCGTCCCTACGGGACTGGGTGGTTTGCAAATCCAATTTCTTATTCCCACGATTTCATCGTGGGCTACTATCGGTCGTCCCTGCGGGACTCAAAAACCAAGTATCACTGCGAGATCAAGAAGCGATCAGGACGCAAAGGACGTTGACCGCATTTTTAATTCAATCGTGAGATCGGGCAGTCGGCGCGAGGAAGAAACGGCGAATTGTAGATTGTGGATTGAACATTGCGGATTACCCGTCGTTGCGAAAGAGCGCAAGAGAGGCAAAGGCAATGTTGGGGTCATCATAGCCGGGGGCGGGCTGTGCAGGATGGTTTGGTTCAGCGCGTGTATGGCGTGGTTTCGATGAGTTTCAATCCGGGAATGCGGGCGAATTCCACAGTATTCAGCGTTGCGAGATGGGCGTTCAAGTGAAGACAGGTCGCGGCGATGAGAAGATCATGCGCGCCGATCATTTGCCCGGATTCCGCCAATGAGGCGCCGATCCGGGCATGAACCCGCGCCTCGGCAAGGCCAAAGGAGTGAGTTTGAAATTGCGCCACCATCTTTTCGACAAATCTCCGGCGCCTTTCCTTCTGCTCCGGTCTCCGGCCTCTCTCTGCGCCGTGCAACAGTTCGCTGACCGTGACCGCCGACATGCCCACGATCTCATCCGGAGCACGGGCTTGCAGGAAGCCGCGCAGATCAAAGCGGCCGCGTTCGATTGCAATCAGTATGGACGTTTCGAGAATCAGTCCCATCGCCAGACGGGCGGCTTGTTGCATTGGCGGCGGAATTCCTCGACGTCGGCGGCAAAAGCCGCGGTTTCCTCGGCATCGAGTTTTTCGCGCGTTGGAAGCCACGCGAGCAACTCGCCAACAGTATGTCCGCTTTCGAACGCCACGGGAACCACCCGGGCGACAGGCTCGCCGTTCTCGGTGAGCAGGGTTGATTCATGGAGTCTCCGCGCGCGATCAACCACTTCGTTCAGATGCGTTGCGGCCTCGGTGATGGTAAGGGTGGATTCGGCCATGATTTTCAGTTTAGGCGGGACGGCAAATTGAAGTCAATCCATTAGAGGCGGAGGGACTTAAGACCTGAGGGACTTGACGCCGAGGGACGCCGTGGACGCCGTGGGACGTTGACCGCATTTTTAATTCAATCGTGAGATCGGATAGTCGGCGCGAGGAAGAAATTTCGGACTGCGGATTGTAGATTGCGGCCTAAAATTTCTCCTTTTTTGTTCGCCACGCGCCGATAAGAGCCTCCAAGGGAATCCCGTCGTAAAGACCTTCCGGCTATGATCGCCCCCATGCCATCCCCTCGCTCCCATTCCCTCCCCATAACCCGCATCATCGGCGTAATCTGCGGACAATTCTCCTTCTTGGCGTCTTGGAGCTTAAAATTCATGCGTCGCAACCCCAATCCAATCAACACTCCCCGCCAAAATGTGTGTCAAAAAATGGGTTCGTTCGGTCAAAGTTGCTCTCTGCCTTCCGCCCTACTCGGACATCCTATTCATCCGGACAATCCCTGTGCGATTTGGCTTCGTTTCGTAATTTTTCTTTTCGGGACGCCTCACGATCACCGGAATCCACGCCCCTTCTGCCGATTTCAGTCCCAAATTGGCTTCGTTTCGCAAAAAATGTTTTCCGGTGGAGGGACCCCTCCGGCATCTTGACCGTGGATGTCACGGGCGAGGCGTGCGTCCCGCCTCAGCGTTCTGCGACCCCCGCGTCCGCGTCGCATTCATTGGAGATTGCAGGGCGACCTTTGTAGAATGGGCGCGTGGGCCGGCCCCTGACCATTGTCGTGACCGAAGGCGATCCCGCCGGGATCGGACCGGAGATCGTGGCGCGTTCATTGGAGGCGTGGAATCGTCCGCCGGATTGTCGGGTCATCGTCACGGGATTTCCGAAGCATTTTGAACAACCCGCTAAACACGCGAAGAAACGCAAAACTTCCACAACTCATTTCGAACCGTGGGATCAGGTGATTCAGCGCGAGGCGGAGCCGGGGGTGTTCTGGGGGATGCCGGGGCCGGATGAATTAAACCGAGCAATCACCCCGGGCGAGGGATCGGAGTGGGGAGCAAAGAGCGCGATCAGTTGTCTGGAACGCGCGATTGAGTTGGCCCTCGCCGGAAAAGCGGATGCCCTCTGCACCGCGCCGATCAGCAAGGAAAATCTGCGCGCCGCCGGATTTCCGTATCCGGGCCACACCGAAATGTTGGCCGACCGATCCGGTGCAAAGTCGGTGGCGATGCTCTTGGGCGGCGGAGGATTGCGCGTCGCGCTGGCGACGATCCACGAGCCGCTGGCTAAAGTTCCTTCGCACTTGACCGTGGAAAAATTGGTGAAACTTTTTCAACTCGTCCACGATTCGTTGCCCGATTTCGGTTTCAAGCGACCGAGAATCGGCGTCGCCGGATTAAATCCGCACGCGGGAGAAGGAGGAAATTTCGGACGCGAGGAAATCGAAATCATCGCTCCGGCGATCAAGGCGGCGCAAGAGCGAAAAATTGACGCGCGCGGTCCCTTCAGCGCGGACACATTATTTCATCGCGCACTGGCGGGCGAATTTGATGTCGTGGTCGCCATGTATCACGATCAGGGATTGATCCCGATCAAGACGCTCGATTTTCACGGCGGTGTCAACATCACGTTGGGTTTGCCGTTTGTCAGAACTTCCCCCGATCATGGCACGGCGTATCCCATCGCGGGAAAAAATTGCGCGAACATCGGCAGTATGCTGGCCGCGCTGGACGTGGCGTATCAATTGGCCTCGCGTCGGCGCGAGCGAAAATCGCGGACGGCCTTATGATTCATTATCCTTCCCCATCATTTTTGTTGTCATCGCTTCGGCAAGGAGGTTATCGAGCCTCCAAAAGTTTGGGGCAACATTTTTTGGCCGACGAGCATTTGTTGTCAAAGATCGCCGAAGCGACGAAGACGGACGATCAAACGCTCGTCGTGGAAATCGGAGCCGGACCCGCGACGCTGACGACGATGCTCGCCCGGCGCGCGGGAGGCGTTCTCGCCGTGGAGTTGGACAAAAAATTGCAACCGTTTCACGAGCGGATTTTCGGCGCGACGGACCGCGTCCGATTCGTCTATGAAGACGCGCTGAAGCTCGATCTTTGGGAATTGGCGCGTGAGCACGCCGAAAAGTGGAACCTTCCCAACATGGTTCTGGCGGGCAACATTCCATTTCAGATTACCTCACCGTTGCTTTTCGGGCAGTGTGGTCCGGATCAGCCTTGGAGCCGGATGGTTCTGATGGTTCAGCGCGAGGTGGCCGACCGCATCGCCGCTGGTCCTCACAATCGGAGATACGGAGTTCTGACCGTGAAGCTGGCGTATTGGTGGCGCGTCGCGGGACGATTTGAAGTTCCGGCGGAATCGTTTCGTCCATCGCCGAAAGTGAACGCCTCGGTTTTGATTCTTGATCCCGGTAATCCGGCGCAATCCCCATCGGGCGAATTGTGGCCCGATTTGTCCAAGATGATAGATTGCAGTTTCAGCCAGCGGCGGAAAAAGCTCTATAATTCACTGTCGGCGTCGTGGAATCTTTCACCCGGAAAAGAGGCGATCCGCTCGGCGTTGGAGGAAATCGGCGTCAATCCCGACGCCCGCGCCGAAAATCTTTCTCCCTTGGAATTTCAGAAGTTGCACGGACAATTGACTAGATGCCCGGCGTGAATGTGCCCATATTCAAATGGCGCGAGGCGAGCGCGTTGATCGCGGTTGCCGCTCTCGCGCACTTCCCTCTCGTGCGCGGCGATTTCATTTGGGACGACCACACCTACATCTTGGAGAACAATACGCTCCGCAACTTGGACGGCCTGCGGCGCATCTGGTTCGAGATGGGAGCGACGCCTCAATACTATCCTCTGGTCCATACAACATTTTGGATGGAGTATCACCTTTGGAAACTGAATCCCGTCGGTTATCACGTTGATAACATTGCGCTTCATGCACTTAACGCGGTTGCGCTTTGGCTGGTTCTTCGCCGACTTGCCGTTCCGGGCGCATGGTTGGCGGCGGCTGTGTTTGCGGTTCATCCCGTCGAGGTGGAATCCATCGGGTGGATCGCGGAGAGAAAAAATCTGCTTTCTGCTTTTTTTTATCTGATGTCGTTGTCGTTCTACATTCGATTCGGGGGCCTAGAGGAATCTCGCGGCGAACTTCCATCGAGGCGGGAGGGGAAGCATTGGCTCGCTTATGGAGCGGCGTTTGTTTTGTTCCTGTGCGCCTTATGGAGCAAGACGGTCACTTGCACTTTTCCGGTGGCGATCATGTTGCTGATTTGGTGGAGGAGGGGACGAATCTCTTTCGCGGATATTGTGCCGCTGATCCCGTTTTTTTTTCTTGGACTTCTCATGGGATTGCTGACCGCGCGGATTGAGCGCGAACAGGTCGGCGCGTCGGGGAAGGGATTTGATTGGCCGTGGGTCGAGCGATTTTTAATCGCGGGACGCGCCGCGTGGTTTTATCCGGGCAAATTGGCTTCGCCGGTAACCTTGAGTTTTTTTTATTCGCGCTGGAGGATGAATTCGTCGCAGGTTTTCCAATTTGCCTATCCAATCGGCGGCCTCGCAGTTCTGACGACGCTGTGGTTGCGGCGTGGCTCATCGGGACGGGGTCCACTTGCCGCCGCGCTTTTCTATCTTGGTACACTTTTCCCCGCTCTCGGTTTCGTCAACGTCTATCCCATGCGATTTTCCTACGTCGCGGATCATTTTCAGTATCTGGCGGGAATCGGATTGTTTGTTGTGTTAGCGGGATTTATCCGGAAGTGCGCGCTGTTTTTGGAGCGTGCCCATCCCTTGGGCGCGGGTAAAACGTGGCCGCGCGCATTGCCGGCCGGAATCATAGTCCTTCTCGGAGCGACAAGTTTCAGCCGGGGGGTGGTTTACCGGAGCGAGGAAAGATTATGGCGCGACACGATCCGGAAAAATCCGACTTCGCCAATGGCCTATTATCATTTGGGAATGAAAGTTTCGGAAAGGGGCGACGCCAAGGAGGGCTTCAAGTATCTGCAACGGGCGCTTGAGCTTGATCCGGACAACACGGAGGCGCATCACGCCCTGTCAGAGATTTATCTTCAAATGGGCCACCACGAGGAATACCTCTATCACCTGCACGAAGTGATGCGAATTGATCCGGTGGTGTATTCGCATCTGATCGAACATTGGGAGGATACACTGGCGAAATTCCCCGAAGGAGCGGAGGGACACCGGCGGTTGGCGGAATTGCTCACCGCCAAAGGGGATTTTGAAGGCGCGGCCGGTCATTATGCCGAAGTGACGCGGATCAATCCGACGGATGCCTCGGCGCAAGTTATGCAGGCGGACGCTCTGGTTCATTTGGGTAAAACGGATGAAGCGCGGAGCCATTATGAAACCGCCTTGGAAATCGAGCCGGACAACGCTGCGGCGCACAATGGATTGGGAAACCTTCTGACCCAAATCGGGGAGCTTGACGAGGCCGAAACGCAATTCGTCCTTGCCATGCGATTCGCGCCCGATTCGGCGCAAATCAGGAACAACATGGGAATCGTGTTGCGACTCGAGGGCAAACTGGAGGAATCCGCGGTCCGGTATCGAGAAGCGATCAAACTTCGAGCCGAATATCCCGATGCCCATTACAATTTGGGTTTTGTTTTGGTTCAGATGGGACGCGACGCGGAGGGTATTGCCGAATATGAAGCCGCATTGCGCCTGCGCCCCGAATTTCCCGAGGCGCATTTCAATTGGGCCAACGCATTGGTTCGGGATGGAAAAATTGCCGAGGCGGAAACGCATTACGCGAAGGCTCTTGAGATCAGTCCGAATTTTGCTCGGGCCGAAATCAACTGGGGAATCGCGCTGGCAGGTCAAAAAAGATTCAAGGATGCGGAGCAACATTTTTCCCGTGCGCTACAGATTGATCCCGGCAACGACGCCGCGCGAGAAAATCTTCGGTTGGCGCAGGAAACCCTCAAGGTTCGCTGATGTCAGCCCTATCTCGACCGAATCCCCGGCGCACCGTGACTTTCCGAATTTTTTTAGTCGCGGGTTCGATCTCGACAGTTCTGATTTTTACGGAAATCGGAATTCGACTTTACTACCGACTGAGCGGCGCGCCCCTTTATCCCGTCTATGGAACGGTTGCGGAAAGTTACATTCAAAATTGGATCGAGCGTCATGAAAAGAAAGGCAACGACTTCCCGTATGGAATTACGCAATATGATTCGCATTTGGGATGGAAATTGAAACCGAACTTGCAGGGCGTTCGGGTCGAGGATCAACCTCCGGTCACGACCAATTCGCGGGGAGTTCGCTCGCGCCGGGAAATTCCCTATGAAAAGCCGTCCGACATCACACGAATCGTTGCCATCGGCGATTCCTACACCTTCGGCTACGACGGCGCGGATGATGAGATCTGGCCGGTTGACCTCGAAGCGCAACTCTCCAACTGCGAGGTGATTAACCTCGGTGTCCCGGGTTATGGAATGGATCAACAGCTTCTCATGCTGGAACGGGAAGGTTTGCGGTATCACCCTGATATCGTGCTCGTGGGTCTTTATGAAGAGGACATGGACCGCAATCTGCTTCCCTTCCGCGATTACGCCAAGCCGATGTTCGTGTTGGAAGAATACGACCTTCGGTTGGTCAATGTGCCCGTTCCGAAACTGGAAGAAATTCTCGCGCGGCAAAAAGATCGAAATCCCCTCAGCTTCGCTTGGCATTTTTATCAATCACGTTTGCGCGCACGCTGGAACTCAAACCGGAGCAGTGGTTCCGAACGTCACACGAAGCGGTTGGCTTTGGCTACCGCGCTTCTATCGCGAATTTATGATCTGGCTTCGGATCGAGGGGCGAAGACCTTTGTCGTTTATATTCCCACGGATTTGATTTCGGTTTTCAATTCGGCTTCGGACGCGCGGAATCTTGAAAGGCTGGAGCAGGGAAGCGGATATGCCTTCTTGGATTTGGAACCGACCTTCAAGGAGGTCGCGCAAAAAGAGGGGCGAAGCGTTTATTCCGGCCACTTCAACCGATTTGGCAATTTGGTCGTCGCCGAGGAAGTTCGCCGGCGTCTGACGGAAAAGGGATGGGTCCGCGCGGCGGACGAATCGGTGCTTCGGAGATTTCAGGAGGAAAAGGAACGAGTCATGCGAGCCGAACCGACGACGTTCAAGGATCGCCTAGGCCAAGCGGAAATGTTGCAGGCGGAGCATCGTCTTGCGGAAGCCGTTGCGGAATACCGCGAAGTTCTGCGATTGGCTCCGAATCAACATCGGGTCTGGAACAACTTGGGTATTGCGTTGAAGCTTCAAGGGAATGTGGAGGAGTCGGAAAAGTGCCACCGCGAGGCGTTGCGGGTCGCCCCCGATTACGTCGAGGGACATTACAATCTTGGCGTGGTTTTGGCTCAGGAGAACAAGTTAAAGGAGGCCATTGAATCGTATCGCCAAGCTTTGCGGTTACGTCCCGATTTTCTCGAAGTGCGCTTCAATTTGGCCAACGCATTGGCGAGAAATGGCGATCCCGTTGAAGCGGAGGAGCAGTATCGGAAAGTGTTAAAAGAGAATCCTGATTTTGCCGACGCGCGGATCAATTTGGGTAATCTGCTTGCCTCCCGTGGAGATTATGATAAAGCTGAAAAGGAATATCGGGAGGTCTTGCGATCACGGCCGAATGATCCCAACGCTCTGGAGAATTTCAGGAAGTTGGAAGAACTGAAAAGTCGGAAGCAATAGATCACGAGCAAGGAATGAAAACCGCCAAGACGCCAAGGACGCCCGGAATGCCTTATTTGGACAGATTCGACGATGAAAATTCTGACGATCCCAACTTGGCGCTCTTGGCGTCTTGGCGGTTCATAAAAATTGCGGTAAGATAATATGAGGAATAAGGTGGAACGATCCCATGTGCGGCATCATCGGTTGCGTCGGCGTTTATGAAACTTGGAATTGCTTGCTGAGTGGATTGAAACTGCTTGAATATCGCGGTTACGACTCGGCGGGCATGGCGATTGTTGACGACGGCGGGTTGCACGTCGCCAAAACCGTTGGAATGGTCCGCAATCTCGAATCCAACGGACATCGTTTGCCGCAACACGGTTCGGTCGGCATCGCCCACACGCGCTGGGCGACGCACGGCGGCGTGACGGAGGCCAACGCGCATCCGCACACCGACGCGTCGGGACAATTCGCCGTCGTTCACAATGGCATCATCGAAAATCATCAAGCCTTGCGCGCCGCGCTGGAATCGGAGGGAATCAAGTTTCGCTCCGAGACCGATACTGAAGTCATCGCGCATCTGATCGCCAAATTTTACGACGGCGATTTGGCCGAAGCCGTCCGGCTGGCCGCGAGGGAATTACAAGGGACTTACGGGTTGCTCGCCGTCAGTTCGAAGGAGCCGGGGACGTTGGTCGCCGCGCGGATGGGAAGTCCTTTGGTGTTGGGTTTGGGCGAGGGGAGCTACTTGTTCGCTTCCGATGTTCCCGCGCTCGTCTCGCGCGCCTCGCAAGTAGTGTATCTGGACGATGGCCAGATGGTCCGCGCAACCATCCAAGGGTATGAAATTTCCTCTTTGGATCGCACGCCCGTCACGCCCAAGGTCGAGGAACTCGATCACAAATTGGAATCCATTGAATTGGGCGAGTTTGAGCATTACATGTTCAAGGAAATATTTGACCAACCGACGGCCATCACCAACACGTTGCGGGGACGGGTGCGTCCCGACGGCGACGAGGTGCATTTGGGAGGGGCGCGATTGACCCCGGAGGAAATCCGTGCCTTTCGCCGCATCGTGATCGTCGGTTGCGGGACTTCGTGGCACGCGGGACTCATCGGCAAATACATCATCGAGGATTTGCTTCGGATTCCGGTCGAGGTTGAATACGCCTCGGAACTGCGCTACCGCAATCCGATTGTGCGTCCGGGGGAGGATTTGGTTGTTTTCATTTCGCAATCGGGCGAAACGGCGGACACGCTCGCCGCCTTGCGCGAAGTCAAACGCAAAGGGGCGAGGACGCTGGGAATCTGCAACGTCGTCAACAGCACGATCGCGCGCGAAGTCCATAGCGGCATCTACACGCACGCCGGAGTTGAGATTGGCGTCGCCTCGACGAAGGCGTTCACGACGCAGGTGGTCACGCTGATCCTCTTGTCTTTGCACATTGGGCGCGGGCGTGATTTGGCCGGATACGTCGTTCAGGAATTCAGCCGAAACCTTCAGCTAGTGCCTTCGCTGATCGGACAAATGCTCGCCGAAGCGCGATTGGAGGAAATCAAGCGGATCGCCCGTTGGGTCGTCGAGCGTCAGGCGAGGAATTTTCTCTATCTGGGTCGCGGCGTGAATTTCCCCATCGCGCTTGAGGGGGCGCTCAAGATGAAGGAGATCAGCTACATTCACGCCGAGGGGTATCCCGCCGCCGAAATGAAGCACGGACCGATTGCGCTCGTGGACGAGCAGATGCCCGTCGTCGTGATTGCGCCGAAGGATCGAGGCTACGACAAAATCAAAAACAACATCCAAGAACTTTTGGCGCGCGGAGCGAGAATCACCGCGATCACCACCGAAGGGAACAAGGAATTGGAAAAATTGGTCGAACACGTTTTCTACGTTCCGTCGGTGATCGAACCCATTCTTCCGCTCTTGACGGTCGTGCCGCTCCAACTCTTGGCATACTACACCGCTTGCTTCAAAGGATTGAGCGTGGACAAACCGCGCAACCTCGCCAAGAGCGTGACGGTGGAGTGACGACGATGGCGGATTCGGCGCTCTCTCCAGTCGCTTTCAATTTAGGTCACCGATTTCAGCGCATTTATCGCCCGGCGTTTCTCTTGGGAGTGACCCTGCTGGGGGGATCAATCATCGGCGGATTCTATTGGTCGCTGAGCGTCCAACGTCGCCCGCCGGAACTGAAACTGGATTCCCTGCAACTGGGCGAACTTCTCATCGAGCGCGGAAAGTATGACGCGGCGGTTGAGGAATATCAGATGGCCGCGCGGATTAATCCGGACGACGTCAACGCTTACGTGGGCTTGAGCAAGGCGCTTGGCAAATTGGGAGACAACGAAGGGGAACTTGCGGCGTTGAAACGCGCCCGCGATCTCCGGCCCAATGATCCGCGAAGTCCCAACGCGCTGGGCATGGCTTATGAGAGGCAGGGGAAGCTCGATGACGCCGCGAATTATTATTCCCAAGCGGCGCGGCTTGATTCCCAATACTCCGACGCGCGCGTGAATTTGGGAAATGTCTTTCTGCGCCAAGGGAAATTGGAAGAGGCCGTTGCCTCCTACGAAGATGCCCTGCGGATCAATCCCAAGTTGGCCGACGCGCACAACGGTCTGGGCGCGGCGTGGGCCACGCGGGGAGATTTTCGTCGAGCCGTTGCGGCTTTCGCGGAAGCGGTGAGGATCAATCCCGATTCCGAATCGGCCAAGAGAAATCTCGCCCAAGCCGAGGCGCGACTCAAACGAAGCGAAGGGCAAATTCCGGCATCGAAGCCTTGATCCGGTTCCCTGCGCTCTCTATAGTCAAATCATAGGGTTGAGTTGAAGCGTTCGCAAACATGACTTCCATCGCCGCCGCCATCCCCGCATCATCCCCCCACGAAAGCCCATTGCAAATGGGACGTTCGTTTATTCATCCCCTCTTTGATTACATGTTGATCGGAGGGGGATTGAGCCTGCTTTTTGTTGGAGGATTGGCTTTGAATGGAAGGGCGCTTCATCTTCAACTTCTCTCCGTGACGCCGCCGTTGTTGATCCTTCTGAGCAACAGCGCCCATTTCGCGGCTTCGACCGTGCGGCTCTACACCAAACCCGGCGCGTTCAAGGACCTTCCATTTCTCACGATGGCGTTTCCGCTCGTGACGATTGCGGTCGTGACGCTTTCCATTCTCTTCGCCGATGTCTTGGGGCGGCATCTTAACGCCCTCTATTTCACTTGGTCGCCGTTTCACTACGCGGCGCAAGCCTACGGTTTGTCCGTGATGTATTGTTATCGCTCGAATTGCCGACTTGAGCTAAACGATAAACGTCTTTTACGCTGGACCTGTATGGCTCCCTTTCTCTGGGCGTTCATGCGAGGCTCCAATTCGGGCTTGGGTTGGTTTGTGCCCGGGCGAATCATTTCGGAGCATGCCTCCCTGTTGTTGACGCATCAAATTATCACGCGTGGGTTGGAGGTTGCGTCTTTTCTATTGCCGCCGCTTTTGTTCTTTCGATTGCGCTGGAGTCGAGGTTTGACCATGCCGCTCATTTGCCTTTTGCTCATGGTGAGCAATGGTATTTGGTGGGTTCTTTACACCTACATGGACGCCTTCACTTGGGCGACGGTTTTTCACGGGATTCAATATCTGGCCATCGTCGCGATTTTTCACGTCAAGGATCAGACGCGCCTCGCGGGGAATCGCCACGGTCGGCTTTATCACACACTCGCGTTTTACGCGATGTGCGTCGCGCTCGGTTATCTGCTCTTCAGCGTTTGGCCGCGCGCCTACGTCTTGGCAGGGTTTAGCCTTTCGCAAAGCATGTTGCTCGTCGCGGCGGTCATCAACATCCACCACTTCATCGTGGACGGCTACATTTGGAAACTGCGTAAGGATCCGAACTACGCGATTGTGACTGATACGGCCCGAGTTTCGGTTTGATTGTCGCGTTTAATTTCCCCCGCGTGTCTCGACCGCCGATTCTCGGCTCCTCACAAAAACCTCCAATAACGCCGCGATGAGAATCACCGAGCCGATGACGACGAACTCCCAATCGGTTGGGATGTTCAGCAGAGTGATCGCGTTGTAGATCAATCGCATCAACGCCGCGCCGATGATGATGCCGGGAATTGTTCCCTCGCCGCCGCGCAGGGAACAACCCCCCAATACAGCGGCGGCAATGCCGTAAAGCTCATACGCCGTGCCGAACGAGGTTTGAACGGAGGAGAGATAGGAGGCATAAAGGATGCCGGTCAGGCAAGCGAGCAGGGCAGAGAAGAAGTAAGCCAGACGTTTGTAGCGCGAGACGTTGATTCCGGAGAATCGCGCCGCTTCCTCGTTGCGTCCGATGGCGTAGAGATATTGTCCGAAGATCGTGCGGTGCATGAGGAAATAAAAAACAGCGGCGACGGCCAGCATGATGACCACGGGGATGGGAATTTTCTGGAGGATGAATCCGCCTCCAAGGTTTTGAAACATTTCGTGACCTTCTCCGGGACCGACCGCTCCGCCGCCGGTCAGGACTTGCGCCAACCCGCGCAGGACCATCATCCCTCCCAGCGTGACAATGAAGGGCTGAATGTTGAGCCGGGTGATAAGCCAACCTTGGATCCTTCCCGCCGCTCCCATCAAGGCTAAAACGCAGAGGATTGCCGTCGCCGGGTTCAAATCCTTTCGCCCGATCAGATAGGTCACAAGCAGGGCGGAATAACCGACAATCGCGCCGATGGATAGGTCAATCCCACCGGTGATAATGACGAGTCCCTCGCCGATGGCGAGAATGGAAAGAAGGGCAATCAACCGCGCCAGATTCTGGAGGTTGTATTCCGAGCCGAACGCGGCGCCGTTTTTCAGAGTCAAATAACCCGCCAGCAGAAACGTGAAGATCAGGGTTCCGATTACTTTTTTCATCGGGGCCTCAGGAGACTACGCGGAAACCTGAATCGTCGCACCGCGACCCGAAGCCAGATTCATGACCGCTTCCTCGGTGAAATTTTTCTTTTCCAGCACGCCCGCGATTTTTCCCTCGTGCATGACGACGATGCGATCCGAAACGCCGAGCACTTCCTCCATGTCGGAACTGACCATGAGAATCCCGACCCCCTCGTTCGCCAGTTGGCGCATCAGTTGATAGATTTCCGTCTTGGAGTTGACGTCCACGCCGCGCGTCGGCTCGTCGAGAATCAGGATTTTCGGGCGGAGCGAAAGCCATTTGGCGAGAACAACCTTTTGCTGATTGCCGCCGCTGAGACTCAGGACTTCTTGGCGCGGGTCATGCGCCTTGATTCGCAATTTCGTGGTTTGCTCTTGAGCGAGTCGTCCCAATCGCGCGCGCCGCAGAATTCCCCACGGCGAAAATCGCCGCAATCCGGCCAGTGAGATGTTTTGCTCAACCGACATTTCGAGGATCAGTCCCTGAAGTTTTCGATCCTCCGGAACCATCGCCAATCCTTGCGCGATGGCGTCGCGGACGTTGCCGATGTTTACGACTTTGCCTTCGATCTCGATTTCTCCGGTGTCAATCGGATCAATTCCAAAAAGGGCGCGCATGGTTTCGGTGCGTCCCGCGCCGACCAACCCGGAGAATCCCAAAATCTCTCCCGCGCGAAGTTCAAAGTTGATCGGATGTATGAAGGTGTGTGGGCGCAAATTTCTCACTTGAAGAACGGGTTGGCGCGTCGCGCCGCGTTGGCCCGGGAAAAAATCCGAGATGTCTCTGCCGATCATCAGTCGGATCATGGCGTCTTCGGTGGCGTTCCGGCGATCCAATTCGCCGACGCGCTTGCCGTCGCGCAAGGCCACGACCCGATCCGCGACGCGGCGGATTTCCGGCAAACGATGCGAGATGTAAATCACGCCAATTTTGCGCGATTTCAAATCCTCGATGACTTTGAAAAGCAACTCCGTCTCGCGCGTGGTTAGCGAGGAGGTCGGCTCGTCCATGACGACGATCCTAGCGTCGGCGGAGAGAGCCTTGGCGATTTCAACCAGTTGTTGTTCGGCGGTGGATAGCCGCGTCATGGGCGTCGTAGGCGCAAGGTCAAGACCGACGATCTTCAACCACGCGCGCGTTCGGTCGTTCATTGTCCGGCGGTCAATAGTCTTGAGAATGCGATTCTTGATCGGCTCGCGTCCGAGAAAGATGTTCCCGGCGATGTCGAGGTTGTCGGCGAGGATCAACTCTTGATGAATGATTGCGATCCGATGCGCGAGTGAATCATGCACCGTGGCGAACCGGGTTGCATTCCCGTCGAGCGCGATAGTTCCTTCGTCGGGCTGATGAATGCCTCCGAGAATTTTGATCAGCGTGGATTTGCCCGCGCCGTTTTCGCCGATGAGGGCGACGACTTCGCCCGACTTTAATGCAAAATCCACGCCGTCAAGCGCGGTCGTGCCGGGAAAACGCTTGGTGATCCCGCGCATTTCCAAAAGCGGAGCGGCGACCAGTTCGCTCATTGCGTCAGTTTCTTGAGGTTGTCCCAAAATTCGGCGACGTTCTGTTTGTTCACGATCACGACGCCGGTGTCTATCATTTTGTTTTCGGGTATGCGGCTGTTGTTGCCTCTGGCCAGTTCGCTCAGCAGGCGGACCGATTGATAGCCAAATTCAAACGGCTTTTGCACGATCGTTGCCTCAATCGCTCCGTCCTTGATTCCCTGTAGCGTGGCGTCCTCTTCGTCAAAACAGACGATTTTGATTTTGCCGACTTTCTTGGCGGCTTTGACCACCGAAACAATGGCGGGTCCATTGTAGGACCAAAGGCCGACGAACGCGGCGATCTCCGGATGCGCGACGAGGGAATCTTCAACGTTTTGCTTGGCCTTGGCCTGATCGGCGTAATCGAGCCGCGTGTCAACGATTTCGATCTTGGTTCCCTTGGTCGCGTCCAGAATTCCTTGTCGTCGGTCCTTGGCGTTTTGAGCGTCGAGCCGTCCGACGAAGATGATGATCTTTCCGCCTTGGGGAAGCGCCTTCTTGATTTCTTCTCCGGCGGCTTTCCCCGCCTCGTAATTGTTGGTTCCGATGTAGGCGATGCGATTGGATTGCGGGGCGTCGGAATCCTGTGTGATGAGCGGCACGTGTTTGGCGGCTTCATTCAGAATTTTCGTCATGTTTGCCGGATCAATCGGCGAGATCGCCATGCCGTCCACTTTTTTGGCGATCAAGTCTTCGATGTAGCGTTGTTGTTCGTCCACGGCGCCAGTCGCCGGAATCCGCATTTCCACTTCGACGCCGAATTCTTTTTCCGCCTTTCGCACCCCCTTCTCCGCGATGGTCCAGAAGGTCGAGGCGCTGTTGGTGACGAAGGCGAATTTGAGTTTCTTGGCATCGGCCCTCGTGGATTGAGGGAAAAGGAAGCATGAAGCTACGACAAGGAATAATGCCGTTCGGAACGAACGGATGGCGGTGGACATCATGGGTGAGTCTCCAGATTAAGGTGATTCGTTTTTAGCGTTTGCCGGAGAGGTTATCAATGAATATCCGGTTCAAGCGAACAGCAAACGTTGAGTTGCCGCGCGGCGCGGACCTCATCCAATCGCCCGACGGCCAAATCATTCGGCGCATTGGTCAATTTGTCGGCGTCGGATTCCATCTCGCGCCGGATTTGTTCCATCGCCGCGATGAAGGCGTCCAGCGTCTCCTTGGCTTCATTTTCGGTTGGCTCGATGAGGAGACATTCAGGGACCAACAAGGGGAAATAAATCGTCGGCGCGTGGAATCCGAAATCGAGCAACCGCTTGGCGACGTCGAACGCCTTGACGCCGTTCTTCGCCGCTTGTTTCTTGAGCGTTAAGATGAACTCGTGCTTGCAAGGCGCGGCAAAGGCGGCGTCGTAGAGTTTGGAAAGCTTGGCGAGCAGATAATTCGCGTTCAAGACCGAATGAGTGGAAATGTCGCGCAGTCCCTTGTCTCCTTGAAGGCGAATATACGTATAGGCGCGGATAAGGACGCCGACGTTGCCGTAGAAGGCGTGAAGGCGTCCAATGGATTTGTCGCCGTCCTCCTCAAGTTTATATTGTCCGTCGGATTGCTTGATGACGCGCGGCGTGGGAAGATAGGGGGAGAGGTCCTCGCGCACTGCAATCGGTCCCGCGCCGGGTCCGCCGCCGCCATGGGGAGTGGAAAAAGTCTTGTGCAAATTCAAATGCACGACGTCGAATCCCATGTCACCGGGACGCGCCCTGGCGACAATGGCATTGAGATTTGCGCCATCATAATAAAGCAACGCGCCCGCGTTGTGAAGAAGGCGTGAAATCTCCAAAATGTTCGTCTCAAACAACCCGCAAGTGTTCGGGTTGGTCAGCATCAACGCGGCGGTTTTGTCGTTGATCTCCGCCTTGAGCGAATCCAAGTCCACTCTGCCGTCGGCTCCCGATTTAACGGTGCGGACCTTAAATCCCGCCATCGCCGCGCTGGCAGGATTTGTGCCGTGGGCGCTGTCGGGAACAAGAATCGTATCGCGTCCGGTCCTTCGGTCCCGATGCCATGCTTGAATGATCGCAACGCCGGCAAATTCCCCTTGCGCTCCGGCCACGGGCGTCAGCGAAACCTTCGGCAATCCGATGACCGCGGACAGCAAATCCTGCAATTCAGAAAGAATCGAAAGTGTTCCCTGTGAATCTTGCGCGTCCTGATAGGGATGCAATCCGGTGAACCCCGGCATGGCCGCCGCCGCTTCGCAGGCGCGCGGATTGTATTTCATCGTGCAGGAGCCGAGCGGATAGAAATGGGTGTCAATCGAGAAATTCTTCTGGGAGAGACGGGTGTAATGACGAACCGTTTGCGGTTCGCTCACTTCGGGCAGAGCCGCCGGCCACGCGCGCCGGAATTTGCCCGGCATGCGACTCAAGGGATCGGCGCCTATCGGCAAATCGGGAACGGCGGTTCCTTCCCGTTCTCTTTGACTTTTGTCAAAAATCAGAACGTCTCCGGCGGAGGGACGCGGTTCGGCTTTGACCGTTCCATTGGTTTCGGGTTGAGTTAGGATTTCATCGGCGATCATGATTGTTGCTCCAAGATGGTTTTGGCCGTCTTCAAATAATTTTCAATGTCTTCGTCCAATTTGGTCTCCGTCGCGCAGACGATCAGCAGAACGGCGTCGGCGAATCCCAACCGCGAGGCGGGCAGACCGGACAGAATCCCTTTCTCGCGCATACGTTGATAAAACTTTTCGGCTTCCATCGGCAGGCGAAGAGTAAATTCGTTGAAGAACGGCGCGTCGGAAAACGGGCGGACGCCTCTGATTTTCAACAGACCGTCGCGGAGCCGACCCGACCTATCCAAATTGATCAAGCCTAATTTCTCAAATCCGCTTTTGCCGAGGAGCGAGAGCCAGAGCGTGACCATCGTCGCGCAAAGTCCTTGGTTAGTGCAGATGTTCGAGGTGGCGCGCTCGCGGCGGATGTGTTGCTCACGCGTCTGAAGCGTCAGAACGAATCCCTCGCGCCCGTCGTGATCCTGCGTCTTGCCGACAATGCGGCCGGGCATTTTGCGGATGTGTTCAACTCGCGTGGCCATGAATCCGGTGTAGGGACCGCCAAAATTCATCGGCAGACCGATTGGTTGCGCCTCGCCGACGGCGATATCCGCCCTCCATTGGCCGGGCGGCGCGAGAGCGGAAAGGCTCATCGGGTTCACCACGGCGACGGCCAGCGCGCCGTGCTTATGCGCGGTGTCCGCCAACGCTTCGGCGTGTTCGAGGCAACCCCAGAAATTCGGTTGGGGAATCACCACCGCAGTTGCGTTCGTGGCTTCGGCGGGCCACCCATCGGGATTGGTCACGCCGTTGGCGGATTTCCAAAAAACGATCTCAATTCCCAGATTATGGGTGTAGCTTCGGATCACCTGCGCGTAAGCGGGATGCAAGGTTTCAGGAAGAACGACCTGATTCTTGCCGTTGATCCGATGCGCCATGAGGATCGCTTCGGCCAGCGCCGACGCGCCGTCATACATCGAGGCGTTCGCCGCGTCCAAGTCGGTCAACGCGCAGATCATCGTCTGAAATTCATAGATGATTTGAAGGGTTCCTTGACTTGCTTCCGCCTGATAGGGTGTGTAAGCCGTGAGCAATTCACCCCGTTGCGCAATAGCCTGAACGGCGGCGGGAATGAAATGTTCGTAACTCCCCGCGCCCATGAAATTGCTAAACGCGATCGCGGCGGGACGGTTCATCTCCGCGCGTTGACGAAGGAGACGGAGCGTCTCGTATTCTGAAAGCGGCCGATTTGCAATCGGCGATTCCTTCAATCGGACTTTTTCGGGAATGTCGGCGAAGAGTTCTTCAACGTCGGCGACCCCGATAGCCGACAACATTTCGCGCGTGTCTTGTTCGGTGTTTGCGATGAACGCCATGTTAGTTTTCCCTTGTTCCTATTCTTCCTTGCAGGTCGTCAAGTAGTCGGAGTGGTTCATGAGCGCCGAGTCGTTGACTTCGGCCTCAACCTGAATTTCAAAAAGCCATCCCTCCCCGTAGGGACTTTGGTTGATTTTTTCCGGAGCGTCGTGAAGCGCGCCGTTGTGCGACGCGATTCTTCCCTTCACCGGCGCGTAGATGGAAGCGGTCGCCTTGCACGATTCGATCACGCAAACCTCTTCTCCCGCTTCGACGTCGCGGTCGGTTTCGGGAAATTCGACATAGACGATGTCTCCCATTTGGCTTTGGGCGAAATCGCTGATGCCGACCTTCCGCCGCGAACCTTGAGGTTCGATCCATTCGTGCGTCTTGGTGAATTTGAGATGTTCTTTGTCCATGGTGTGCCTTTCCTAATTCGATTTCTTTTCGGGATAAAATGGAGGCCGCGCGACTGCGGCGCGGATGGTTGTGGAACCCAGATTGATTTCCACGATCTTGTCGGGTTCGGCTAGATCGGTCTTCAAATAACCGAGCGCGATCGGACGTTCGAGGGAAGGGGAGTAGCCGCCGCTGGTGATTTCGCCGACCGTTTGCTCTTGGAAAAGAATCGGCGCGCCGTGTCGGGCCATGCGCTTTCCCTCAGGCAAAAGTCCGATCAGACGCTTGCGGATACCTTGCGCCTTGATATTTTTGAGGGCGGAAAGACCCGAAAAACTTTTTTTGCCCAATCTCACGACCCAACCCAATCCCGCCTCGAAGGGGTTATTCTCTTCCGTGAAATCTTGTCCGGAGAGACAATATCCTTTTTCCAATCGTAACGTGTCACGCGCGGCAAGACCGCACGGGATCGCGCCGGCTTTGGCCAAATCGTTCCAGAGCGAAACGGCATTATAGGGAGGACACAGCAATTCCGCGCCCGGTTCGCCGGTGTAGCCCGTGCTGGACAAAATCAATTCGCCGCCGCCGTAAACCAATCGCAGGGTCTTGAACGGCGGCAAATGTTCCCATACTCCTGTTCCCAATGTCGCCCGACATGCCTCCTTCCACTTCGGTCCCTGCACGGCGATCATCGCCCATCGTTCCGCGCAAGGGACCAATTCGGTGTCCTTGAGCGCAAGACGTGAGGCGGTTTCTTGCATGAACGCCACGTCCTTGCTGTAGGTGGCCGCGTTGATCACGATGAAATAGTGCCAAGCGCTGAAACGCGAAACGATGAGATCGTCAATCAGACCGCCGTTCTCCCGGCACATGACGGTATAGACTTCATCGCCGTCCTTCAGAACCGATAAGTCCTGCGTGACAATTTCCTGCGCGAGATCGAGGGCATGGGGACCGATAATCTCGACTTGCCCCATGTGCGAAACATCAAAAATTCCGACGTTCCGTCGCGTCGCGTGGTGTTCTTCGATTTGCGAACCGTAATGGAGCGGCATTTCCCACCCGCCGAAGGGAACCATCTTGGCTCCGGCGGCAACGTGAACATCGTAGAGTGGCGTCCTTTGAAGTCGTTCGATAACCGCCGTCATTTTCTCTGTGCCTTTGCGTCTCTGTGGTCATTCTTAATCATAATCCTAATCCTAATCTCCCCCGCAACCGGTCTCGCTCATCTCCGCATGATACGAACTCCTCGCAAACGGCGTTGAGATCACCCACTTGAATCCTCGCTTCCGGGCTTCCGCTCCCAACTCGGCGAAAGCGTCGGGATGAATGAACTCGACGACCTCAAGTTGTTTCGGCGTGGGACGGAGGTATTGTCCGAGGGTCAAGCGGCGTACTCCCGCTTCGAGTAAATCATCCATAACCTTGAGGATTTCATCCCGCGTTTCGCCCAATCCGAGCATCATCGAGCTTTTTGCGGTGATTCCCGCATGTTGCCCCGCTTTGCGAAGAAGAGAAAGAGTATCGCCGTAATCCGAGCCGGGGCGAACTTTGCGGTAGAGCCGGGGAACCGTCTCGACGTTGTGTCCCCAAATGAATGGAGCCAACCGCGTCAAAATTTCCAGCGCCTTTTCCTGTCGTCCTCGAAAATCGGGCGTCAGCAGTTCGATCTCGATCTCGGGAATATCACGGCGCAACGTCGTCATGCAGTCCGCAAAATGCCGCGCGCCGCGATCTTCCAGATCGTCTCGATCCACGGAGGTGATAACGACATAGCGCAATTCCATCATCTTCACGGCGTCGGCGAGCCGTTCCGGTTCCGTGCGATCCACGAATCCCTTGGGTCGCCCCCCCTCGACACTGCAAAATCCGCAACGTCGCGTGCAGAGATTTCCCAAGATCAAAAAGGTCGCCGTTCCGCGACTCCAACACTCCCCTCGATTGGGGCATCGCGCGTCTTCGCAAATCGTGTTGAGACGATTCTGTCCGACCGCCCGCGCAGTGCGAAGATAAGTTTCCCCTCCGCCCAGAGGTCGCTTGAGCCAAGGAGGAAGATGTCGACGGGATGAAGATGTGCCGGAGTCCGTAGTGGACGAAGTGGACGCGGGGGAGTGGACGATCATCTTGAAGCCCGTTGCAAATAAAAAGCGGAGGAAACGCCAACCCATCGGTTGAAGTTTCCTCCGCTCTGTCCGTTGAACCTGAGAGATTTTGAATTCCGCTTCGTCGTGGTGGATCGGCGGAATTTCTCCTTCGGTGGGCTTGGCAAATCTCAAAGTTTCTCTTCGAGTCTTGCGGCCGCTCTCCAGAGAGCCGTCGGTTCGCGGTCCGTTGGCCTGAGAGTTTATCGGAGGTCTTTACTCCTTCGGCGGGTTCCTCGTCGGAACCTCTCTCCCGCGAACTTCCTGCGGCTATGTTCAAGTTCATTCTTAGCTTCTTGTCCGTTTGCGGTCAAGGCCAATCGGCGATGAATTCAGGAGCAAATCTCCGCTCGCTTTTTACGTGCTTTGGCATTTGAAAAATGTAAAATGCGCTTATGGCGTTTAGGATATTCACCACGGAGACACAGAGAGGTTATCTCAATGCGAGATGCCGATTTCCCATCTTCTCTTGGTCTCTGGGGTGAATTTCTTATCGAAGACAAGAAACGATGCGATTTTGCGATTTTCCAAAGATTACGACGATTATTTTTTTCATCTTGATGGTCGCCATGCTTCGCGCCGAAGACTGGCCCGAGTGGCGAGGCAAGGGGAGACTCGGCGTCTGGAATGAATCGGGCATCATGGAAAAATTTCCGGAGAGGGGATTGACCTTCGATTGGCGTGTGCCGATTCACGGCGGGTATGCCGGTCCCGCCGTTGCCGAGGGACGGGTCTTCGTCACCGATTTTGTTCCCGCCCAATCTTATGGCGTTCAAGGCGTCGAACGCGCGATCTGCCTCGAAGAGAAAACCGGAAAAATTCTTTGGACGGTTCAGTGGGACGTCAACTACGGAAGCCTCAGCTACAATTTCGGTCCCCGCGCCACGCCGACGGTGGATGAGGATCGCGTTTACACGCTCGGCGCGATGGGATTGTTGCAGTGTCTCAACGCCAAGACAGGCGAGATCATTTGGAAAAAAGATTACGTCGTGGATTACGGGACTCAGGTTCCGACGTGGGGCATGACCGCCGCGCCATTGGTGGAAGGGGACAAATTGATTTGTCTCGTCGGCGGCGCGAACAACGCCAAAGTCATGGCTTTCGACAAGATGTCCGGAAAGGAAATCTGGCGCGCGCTTTCGTCCGATTCCGAGCCGGGCTATGTCCAGCCGATCTTGATCGAGTCGGGAGGCGCGCGCCAACTGATCATCTGGCATCCCACCGCGCTTTCGTCGCTCAATCCCGTCAACGGTTCGGTCTATTGGGAGCAACCGTTTGCGATCAAAATGAACGCGCCGCTCGCCACGCCCGTGCGAGACGGCTCCAAGTTGTTCGTCTCGGCGTTTTACAACGGCCCGATGATGATGGAACTGGACGGATCAAAACCGGCGGCGCAGTTGCTCTGGAAGGGGAAAAGCAACAGTGAGATCAAAACCGACGGTCTGCATTGCTGTCATTCCACTCCCGCCATCAAGGATGGTTACATCTACGGTGTTTGTAGCTACGGCCAATTTCGATGCCTCAACGCGCAGACAGGCGAGCGCGTTTGGGAGAGCATGGAGATCACGAAGGAAAACAAACGCTGGGCGTCGGCGTTCATCGTCCGGCATGAGGACAAATTCTTCCTGAACAACGACCGGGGCGAATTGATCATCGCCGATCTGAAACCCGACGGTTATCATGAAATCAGCCGGACCAAACTGATTGATCCGACCACGGGTAGCGCGGGAAAGCGCGATCTGGAATTCGTCAATTGGACGCATCCGGCCTACGCGAACAAACACCTCGTCACGCGCAACGACAAAGAGATTATTCGGGCGTCGCTGGAAAAATGAAAATTCATCACAGAGACACAGAGAGGTGGTTGGCGGGGGGACGGTATTCGGGAAAATAAAGGCTATAAGGTTTCCAAGCAAGACGACAATATTTGTGAGCCTTAGTTTGGCGTAAATCTTTTTTATGATTTCTCCACATGCTCGTTTATCTTTTGTATCAACTTCAATTCATTCCAGAGTCCTCCCTGTGTCTCTGTGGTGAATCATCGTATTGAATAAAGGGAGAACAATAAAATGATGCCTCGCATGAAACCCAAAACCGCGCTTCTAATTGCCACCCGCAAAGGGGCGTTTATTTTGCGCGCCGATGCCGCCCGAAAAAATTGGAAGCTCTCCGATCCGATTTTTCTAGGCCATGTGATTCATCACATGGTTCAAGACCCGCGTGATCCGAAGACGATTCTGATCGCCGCTCGAACCGGACATTTGGGACCAACCGTTTATCGCTCGCACGATTTCGGCAGGACGTGGACCGAGGCGCAAAACCCCCCGGCCTTCCACAAAGCACCGGAAGGACAGACGGGTCGCGTCGTGGATCACGTCTTCTGGCTGACGCCCGGTCACCTTTCCGAACCGGGAGTTTGGCTTGCGGGGACGTCGCCTCACGGCGTCTTCCGCTCGGAGGACGGCGGCGCGACATGGGAAGGAGTGGATGGATTTAATGAGAATCCGAAACGATCGAGTTGGTGCGGCGGCGACCCGACCCCAGACGGACCCAAACTCCACTCGATTCAGATTGATCCACGCGACCGTAATCACATTTATCTTGGGCTTTCCAGCGGCGGCGTAATGGAAACGACCGACGGCGGGAAAGATTGGAGACACCTCATCAAGGGTTTGGACGTCGTTGCGGGATTTGACGTCAAGGATCCCTTGGTTCACGATCCCCATTGCGTCCGGCTTCATCCTCTCGCGCCCGACCGTCTCTACCAGCAAAATCACTGCGGCATTTACCGGCTGGATCGTCCGTCGGAGGAATGGATTCGCATTGGCCGCAACATGCCGAAGGCCGTCGGCGACGTCGGATTTTCCGTCGTTCTTCACCCGCGCGATCCCGACACCTGTTGGGTTTTCCCGATGGATGGAACCGAGGTCTGGCCGCGAACGAGTCCGGGGGGCAAGCCTGCGGTTTATGCCACGCGCGACGCGGGCGAAACGTGGCGGCGGCTGGATCGCGGTCTTCCCCGCAAACACGCTTGGTTCAGCGTCAAGCGCCAAGCCATGACCGCCGACGAACTCGATCCCGTCGGCATTTATTTCGGCGCGACGCACGGCGAGGTGTGGGGAAGCCGCGACGAGGGAAAAAATTGGTCGTGCCTTGCGCGGTATCTCCCGCATATTTACGCGGTCGAGACGGCGCGGATGGCGCGCTAGGCCCATGCGCGTTATTATTCCCTCTGCGCTTCATTCCTATACCGGCGGCATGAAAGAAGTTGAGGCCTCCGGCGCGACACTGGCCGAGTTGATCGTCGAACTCGATCGGAAGTATCCCGGATTTCGTTTTCGCGTTGTGGACGAGCAGGATTCAATTCGTCCGCACATTCGAATCACGATCAACTGCGAGATTGCGCGGAATCTTGACGCCAAGATCAAACCTGACGATCAAGTCGCGCTGATCATGGCGTTCAGCGGAGGTTAATGAAGTTTAAGGTTCGAATGTTCACCACAGAGGCACAGAGAGGACGTTTGCAACGCAAAACCGTTGTCACAAACTTCTCTGTGCCTCTGTGTCTCCGTGGTGAATCCTATGGCTTGCTGGATCGCTGGGTGTAACGAATTCTCAACCTTACCGTTCCCTCACCGCGATTGGCGGTGGTTCCTCCCGTCGTCGCGGTTGCGCCTCCCGATGGCTGAACGTCTTCGGCCGTAATTTCATAATCCTCGAAGAATTGAGTGTCGAGTTCGCGCAGGGTGATCGTGCTGACCTGCGTGCCGGTGTTGATGGAGAGTTCACATTCGTCGTCGTTGCGGTCGTTGGGATCATTCTCCTCGACGCGCATGAGGCGGATGCGAAGATCATGGAACGTGAATTGATCGCCGCGTCGCAAACGACGCATGACCTCCTCGCCGCCCCGTTTGGTCTCGGATGGATTTTGCGCTCCGAGAACCTCGGCAAGGTCCGACGCCATTTGTTCGGCGACCGCGTGACTCAATCGAAGAACGTTTTGATGCTTTTCGTGGCGCAATTCGGGAAGCGAGTCGATAAACTTGCCGACGCGTTGGATATTATCCGGCGTGTCCACGAGGGTCATTTGAAGCGAGGCCGTGTCAAACCACATGCGTCGCCCTTCGGCTTGCGCCGCCTTAATCCCGTTTTGCGAATAGAGAAAAGTCTGCACCGACTCCACGATCCGGTTGGTGAAGGCGTTGATTTGGTCCGGATTCGAGGATTCGACGTCGCGCGGAACAAGACTGAAATTGACGATTTCCATTTGGTGGTCCCGCAAGTTAGCGACAAACTTCTTGTCCAATAACAGTTCTTCGGTCTTGGAGATATTTTCCGGCGTGTCGCGCACGATCAAATCCGATCCGTCAATATAGACCTTCCGTTCGAGACTTGAAGGAAGCGTGCTGTCCGCGGCAATCATCGCGTTCACCAGCGCTTTGATCTTTGATCCATCCTCCGCGCGGATTTTGTAGATGCGCGTTTCCAAATCGCCAGTCGGAGCGCGATCCAGCGTTTCGAGGAATTCCGCTGTCTTCTTGATCTGCGCCGACGTGCCGACGACAATCAGCGACCTCTGCGATTCGTCGAGTCTTAGCTCCGATCCTTTGGCGACGGATGAGGCGGGACCCCAAACCGCTCGTTGAAGTTCGCCGCTTGCGATCAACGTCCGAACTTTCTTCATCTGATCCGAAGAGAGAGCAAAAATGCGAGTTGCCGACGAGGGGCGGATTGCAATTACGCCCTTCTCATCCATCTCCCAAGCCAATCCGCTCGGTTTCAGCGCGGCGTCGAGAACTTCGCCCAGCGGTTTGTCCGTGAAATTGACCATCACGTCGGTCTGCGCTCCGGCGGCGATGGAGTATTGAAATTCGTGAGGAGTGGAGAACGAAAGATCCCGCATGAATTCGCCGAGGGGAATGGGATGTTCGGTTGATATGGTCACCGGGGAAATGAGGAGGTTCCGATTCAGCTTATTCCGCGCGGTGACTTTGTCGTTAGTCTCCTTTGAGGCGGTTAATCTTTCAAACTCGCTCCGCGTTTCCGCCAAGAAGGTCGTCGCCCGCTTGTCGCCGGGGGCAAGCTTTAACATTAGTGTCCATGTCTCTCTCGCGCCGGGCAAGTCGCCCCGATGGTATTGCTCCAAGGCGTGACGATGAAGCCCGTCCAATTGGGATCGGATTTGCGCTCGCGTCGGCGGGTTTGACGCGGGAGATGGAGGTTCATCCAAACCCGACGCCAGCGCTCCCTTGAGAATCGCCAACAGAATGAGACACAGAGAAAACAGAGAGCTCGGACCAGAGGAAGATCTTGGTGCGGGAATCTTCGCGCTTCCCGCCTCCTCTGCTGATCTAAAGTTTATCGCCTTCATGTCTTGTCTCCCTTCCAGCAGGAGGTGAAAGTTCTTCCATCGGTCACGTCTCCATGTTATACCCGCACCCGGCGTTCGGGGAAGATGGAAATGTCCAAACTTTCAAGATTGAGCTTCACCATCGAGGATTCGCTCCTCAAGGAGATGGAGCGGCTGGTTAAGCAACGCCGCTACGCCAACCGCTCCGAATTCATCCGCGACATGATCCGCGCCGAGTTGGTGGAGCAGGAGTGGTCCGCGGGAGAAGAGGCTCTCGGCACGATCACGCTGATTTACAATCATCATTTTCACCATTTGAACGAAAAACTGACCGAACTCCAGCACGAGCATTTCGGGACCGTCATGGCGACGACGCACATTCACTTGGACAAGCATCTCTGCGCCGAGATGATCATGCTCCGGGGAAACGCGAATCAAATCCGCCAACTCGCCGATCTCATGCGCCAGCAAAAAGGGGTTCTCCACGCCGCGCTCTCAATGAGTTCGACGGGGAAAAATTTGATATAAGAAAGATCCGCTTAATTCGCGTTGTTTCGCGTGCTTCGCGGGCTATAGCTAAACTTTCAAACTCTGCCCCGTGATCTTCTCATAAATTTCCAAATACCGCTTGGACGTTTGCTCGATCACTTCCGTCGGCAATTTCGGCGGCGGGGGCTGTTTGTTCCAGTTGAGCGTTTCCAGATAATCGCGCACGTATTGTTTGTCGAAGGAAATCGGCTCCCCCTGTTCGGAGACCGATCCCTTGACCCAAAACCGTGACGAATCGGGCGTCAGAGCTTCGTCAGTAAGGATCAACTTGTCGTCGAGAAATCCGAATTCAAATTTTGTGTCGGCCAGAACGATTCCCTTCGCGTCCAGTAGATCGTAGGCGAATTGATACAGCTTGATGCTCGTCGCGCGGGCCGCTTCCGCCGCCTCGCGCCCGACGCGCTCGGCCATCTGGCCGAAGGTGATGTTCTCGTCGTGGCCCGTTTCCGCCTTGGTCGCGGGAGTGAAGATCGGTTGTTCCAATCGGCTCCGGCGTTTGAGTCCCTTCGGCAGTTGGATGCCGGTGACTTGGCCGTTGGCCTGATATTCCTTCCACGCCGAGCCTTCGAGGTAGCCGCGCACGACGCACTCGATCGGCATGACCTTCGCTTTCTTGCAGAGGGTGGCGCGCCCGCGCAGGAACTCAAACCGCTTGAGCGTGTCGGGGAATGTGGCGTAATCGGCGGTGATGAAATGATTCTCGATGATTCCGCGCGTCCGCTCAAACCAGAAGGCGGAAAGTTGCGTCAGAACTTCCCCCTTGTGCGGAATGCCCTCGTTGAAAACAACGTCGAAGGCGGAAATCCGGTCGGTGGCGACGAGGACAAGCTTGTCCTCAAATTCGTAAATATCGCGGACTTTGCCGGTGGATTTTCGTTGGATGCTTTGAAGATCGGTTTGCGTAATGACGGCGGTCATAAGATTCATTTCCTCCAGAAACTTCTTTTAACCCAAATCGGCGGGATTGAAAAGAAATTAAACACCAAGACGCGAAGACACAAAGTTTCACAAAGCCGGATTCTTTCGTTCTGGTTCCTTCTTTGCGGGGCTTTGTGACTTCGTGTCTTGGTGTTTAATCAGAAGGATGTCTGGTTGCGTCTCCCGTTCGTCATGATTACAATTCAAGTCATGGAATATCGAGCATGAGAACCGAAACCTTAACCCTCGAGGACAAGCCGCTCGTCATCGGCAAAAAGCAATTCCGCAGTCGCCTGTTGGTCGGAACGGGGAAATACCCGTCACTTGAAATCACCGAACAGGCGCTGGAAGCCTCCGGCGCGGAGATCGTCACCGTCGCGCTTCGACGGATTGACTTCAAGAAACCCGAGGAAAAAGCCCTCATCACGATCCTCGAAGGAAAATACGAAATCCTCCCCAACACGGCGGGATGCTACACCAAGGAGGACGCGATCAAGATCGCGCATCTGGCGCGCGAGTTGGAAATCGGCGACCTGCTGAAACTCGAAGTCCTCGGCGATCCTAAGACACTTCTGCCCGACGTCGTGGCGACGCTTGAAGCAACGCAGGAATTGGTCAAAGAAGGTTTCACGATTCTCGCCTACACCAATGACGATCCGATCATGGCAAAAAAATTACAGGACGCCGGCGCGGCGGTCGTCATGCCGCTCGGTTCCCCCATCGGTTCGGGTCAGGGCATCCTCAATCCCAACAATATCCGGCTCATCATGGAGGCGTTGGAGGTTCCGGTTATCGTGGACGCCGGAGTGGGAACGGCGTCGGACGTCGCCGTCGCCATGGAAATCGGCATTGACGGCGTATTGCTTAACACGGCAATTTCCGGCGCGAAAGAACCAATCCGCATGGCCCATGCGATGCGGTTGGCGTGCGAAGCGGGACGACAGGCGTTTCTGGCAGGACGAATGCCGAAGCGCCGATACGCGAACGCGAGCAGTCCAATTTTGGATTTTTAAGGGAAATGAATTAGAATTGGAGGCAAGGAGAAGGACAATGAAATACAAGGTCGCGTTGTTAAAGTCGGAGGAGGGTTTCAGCGTCTGGACCCCCGGTCTTCCCGGTTGTTGTTCGCAGGGGGAGACGGAAGATGAAGCGTTGGCCAACATCCGAGAGGCGATCCGGGAATACTTGGACGTGGCGATGACACAACTCGACGGCGCTGAATTGCGCGAGATCGAGGTTGCCGTTTAACTCATGCCGGAACTTGCGGGCGTCCGGCATTTGCACGCCGTTCGCGCTTTGGAGAAGGCAGGCTTTTGGATTGCGCGGCAAGGGAAGCACATCGTCATGACCGATGGAACGCGAACGGTCACGATTCCCCGCCATGATCCCGTCAACGCTTACACGATGGCACGGATCGTGTTGGATGCGGGACTCACGATCAAAGATTTCAAGAAACGCATTTAGAGGTGACGTTCCCAAGAACGCGCCGTGTTGCTCAGCAACATCGCAATCGTCATCGGTCCGACGCCGCCGGGGACGGGCGTGATTGCGCCCGCCTTTTCCTTGACCGACTCGAAATCCACGTCGCCGACGAGCCGATAGCCGTTGGGAGACGAGGAATCCTCAATGCGGTTGATCCCGACGTCAATGACCGTCGCGCCTTCCTTGACCATCTCGGCGGCGACGAAGCGCGGTTTGCCGATGGCGGCGATGAGAATGTCGGCCCGTGAACATTCGGCCTTGAGATCGGCCGTGCGGGAATGGCAGACCGTCACAGTCGCGTCGCCTCCCGGACCTTTGCGCATGAGCAGAAGCGCCATCGGCGTCCCGACGATGTTGGAGCGTCCCAAAACGACGGCTCGTTTTCCGGCGGTCGGGATTTCATGGCGCAAAAGTAGTTCGCGGCATCCGAGCGGCGTGCAGGGAACAAACCCCTCCAGCCCCGAAGCCAATCGCCCCATGTTGATCGGGTGAAATCCGTCCACGTCCTTTTCGGGATCAATGCGGAGCGTGACCTCGGTTTCGTCCAGATGTTTGGGAAGCGGTAATTGGCAAAGGATGCCGTCCATCTTCGGATCGGCGTTCAGTTCGTCAATGATTGCCAGAAGCTTTTCGCGCGTAACATGTGACGGAAGTTCGTGCACGAGCGAATGGAATCCCGCTTCGACAGCGGCTTTGCGCTTCCCCCGAACGTAGCTTTGGCTCGCCGGATTCTCGCCGACAATGACGACGGCCAAACCGGGCGGCCGCTTGCCTTCGGCGCGAGCGTGCCGGACCCGTTCGGCGATTTCATGGTGGATCGCCAGCGCTGTTGCTTTGCCGTCGAGGATTTGCGCCATTCGTTGCGCCTCCGTCATCACTTGAGCAATTCCAAAAAGGCTTCGACGGTCAGACCCGCATTGCGGATCAATGCTCGAAGCGTGCCGACCGAAAGCTCGCGATGCTGAGGAATGGAGAGATTAACCCGCATCTCGGTCTTCACCATGACCAGATGACTACCGACCTGACCCAAAGTGCGCCAACCAGCTTTTTCGAACGCCTTGGCCGCTTCACGCCCGGAAATGTTGGCGAGTCGTCCCATGCCGGGAGGTTAGACCGCCACAACCACCGTTGGCCGATCTTGCGGATGGGGAGAAGCGGCCAGCGCCTTCTGATCCTCGGCCCAAAGCCAAGCCGTGATTGCTTCTTTTATATTCTCCATGGCTTCCTTTTCATCCCGTCCTTGGGACACGCAACCCGGCAGGGCGGGACATTCCACGACCAACCACCCGTCCTCGGCTTTTTCAATCGTGACATGAAAGATCATCTCTTTTGCTCCGCTATGAACAACATTTCAAGCTTACCCTAATCCTATCCCTGAATCTATGGTCTTGCTTGTCTCTAAATCTCATCCGCTGACCACCGACCAAATCAGGTCGAGTGAATCATTCCTTCCAACAGCGCCCGGGCGGATTGTTTGGCGCGTTCGCCCATTTCCAACGCGGGACCGACACAGGATGGACAACCTTCCTTGCAAGAGCATCCGCGGGCGACATCGAGCGCGGAGCGCAGAATTTGTTGATCCATGCCAAACGCCCGCCGCGCCAATCCGATGCCTCCGGGGACGCGGTCGTAAAGATGAAGCGTCGGTAGTTGCGAGAACGGCGCGCGGACCATCGGCAGACAGGCCAGATCGCGCGGATCGCTCATCACGTAGAGCGAAATGACGTTGTGGATCAACCAACCCAGTCCCTTTAATCCGCTTCCCAAATCAAGTTTTTTTTCTTTGAGCCATGCTTCGGCTTCGGGCCTAAAAGTCCACCACGCCGC
Organism: uncultured Candidatus Sumerlaeota bacterium; assembly: GCA_964598765.1. Taxonomy (GTDB): domain Bacteria; phylum Sumerlaeota; class Sumerlaeia; order MVZB01; family JAJFLK01; genus CAZRCZ01. Next base: position 59,359 of record CAZRCZ010000023.1, read on the forward strand.
TTCGGTTTGAAGGTCATGTTGCGGAAGGACGACGTCGCCGTAGCCGATGCTTTCGTGCGTCTCGAATTTCACTTTTTTGAATTTCGGGACGGTCGTGGAAACTTTGACCTCGCCGAAACTTCGGGCGAGCAAAGGGTTGAACTTTTTGGGGTTATCCTTTTCTTCTTCATCCTTATTCTCCTTTGTGACGATATCCTCTCTCAAGTCCTCATGCAGAACCGCCAGATCGGATTTGCTGATCGCGTCGGTGTAGTAATCGGCCCTGATTTCGCGTACGTGCGCCTTGCGTTGGTCCCAGTCCAATTTATCCACGTAAAACGTCCGCCCCTGATGAATGTAAATCGCCTGCTCGTGGATCAAAACCTGCGCGGAATCGTAATCAATCTCGGCGATGGCTCGTCCTCCGTCGCTCGTATTGTGAACGATGAAATTTTGCGGCGTCGCCGTGCGGAGCGAAATTTCCTCGGCGGGATACGAGTCGGCGGACCAGTAAGTCCGGCCTCCGGTTCGGCGCGCGATGTTCTCGGCGGCGAAATGATCGAGCAACGCCGCGGGATGATTCGGACCGAACACCTCATTGTCCTCCATCGGGAGCTCGTGCAGGGCGCATTTCAAATGACCCGCAAGAATTGCGACGTTGTCGGGATTTAGGATGCCGTGCTCCGGCGACGCGCCGAAGAAATAGTCGGGATGCGACATCAGGAATTGATCGAGCGGCGAGGAACTGGCGACGAGAATCACGACGGCGGTTTGAAGCTGGCGTCCCGCGCGGCCCCCTTGTTGCCACGTCGAGGCGATGGTTCCGGGATAGCCGGTGAGAATGGAAACCTGAAGCGATCCGATGTCAATGCCGAGTTCAAGCGCGTTGGTGCTGACGACGCCGAGAATTTCTCCGCTCTTGATTCCGGCCTCAATTGCGCGGCGCTCATTCGGAAGATAGCCGCCGCGATAGGCTTTGATTTTTTCGGGATCACGTCTCATTCGCGTCATGGCGCGTTTGAGATACGACGCCAAAATTTCCACCCGCAGACGCGAGCGCGCGAAAACAATCGTCTGCAATTCGCGCGCGATGAAGTGCGTCGCCAGTTTCTCCGCCTGTTTGACCGACGACGCGCGAATGCCGAGTTCGCGGTTCACGACCGGCGGATTGTAAAAAATCATCACGCGCTCGCCGCGCGGCGCGCCGCTGTTGTCAATCAAGCGGAACGGCTCCTCGACCAGCCGCTCGGCCATTTCCTTCGGATTGGCGATGGTCGCGGAGCAACAAATGAATTTCGGATTTGAACCGTAGAATTTGCAAATCCGCCGGAGCCGCCGGATCACGTTCCCCATGTGGCTCCCGAAAATCCCGCGATATTGGTGCATTTCATCAATGACGACCGTCTCAAGATTCTCGAAAAGTTTGATCCATTTCGTATGGTGCGGAAGAATGCCGGAATGAAGCATGTCGGGATTGGTGACGACGATCTGTCCTGCGGAGCGAATCGCCGCGCGCGCCGAAGCGGGAGTGTCGCCGTCGAAAGTATAGACTTTGATCTCGCGTCCCATGGCGCGGGTCAGTTCGTAGAGTCCGCCGTATTGATCGTGCGAAAGCGCCTTGGTCGGGAAAAGATAGAGCGCGCGCGATTCGGGATTGGCGACGAGGCGCTGGAGAACCGGCAGATTGTAGCAGAGCGTCTTGCCCGACGCGGTCGGCGTGACGACGACGACGTTCTCGCCGCGCAAATTCGCCTCAATCGCCTCGGCCTGATGCGTGTAAAGTTTTTCGATCCCCTGTTTTTTCAGAACCGCGAAAATCGCCGAATCCATCGTCGAGGGCATCGGGGCGAATCGCGCCGGTTGCGCCGGAAGAATTTTCCAGTCGGCGATATTCCGCGCGAGCGACGGATGTCCTTTGATCTCATTCAGAACGTCATGGATGGAGGTTTGGGCGGGAAGTGTGGTCATGGGGCGAATGTCGTTGCGAGCGCGATTCAAAGCCGATTGGCGGCCTTTGGAATTGTAGTGGGAAAGAATGGGCGTGGCTAGAGCGTTTCGATGGGTATGAAATACTAAGTGTGCGAGAATGTGGAAGGCGCGGAGCGCCCCTCCCACTTTTGGTGATTCGCGGCTTGACCTGCGGATCAAAATGATGGAAGACATAGGGGAGTGAGCCGGGGAGGAATGGGCGATGGCGAGTCTTCCGAAATTCAACCGAATGATCTGTTCTTTTATCTTCGTTTTGTGTCCGACATTTCTTTTTGCCGAAGACCCCGTTCAATTCGCCAAGGACATCTGGCCGATTCTCAAAAGCAAGTGCGTGGAATGTCACGGTCCCGCGAAACATAAATCGGGATTGCGGCTCGATTCCGCCGAAGCAATCCAAAAAGGGGGAGACACGGGCGCGATATTCATGCAGGGTAATCCCGCCGAAAGCTCGCTCTTCCAACGGATTTCAGCTTCGCAGGGGGATCCGACGATGATGCCCTCCGGCGGGAAGCGGCTGGAGGACAAGGAAATTGAAATCATCGGGCGATGGATCAAGGAGGGGGCGTCGTTTGGGGATTGGAAGCAGGAGGTTGCGGGCGCGGAGCCGAAACCGGAATCAAAACCGGAAGCGAGGCCCGAACCCCAAAAAGAACCGGCGCAAACCGCGATCCCGTCCGATCTCCCGACGCGCAAGATTGAGTTCAACCGCGACGTTCGACCCGTCCTTTCCAACAATTGCTACAAGTGCCACGGTCCGGACAAGAATGCCCGCAAGGCGAATTTACGATTGGACAGCGTGGAAGAGGCAACGCGCGATTTAGGAAGTGGGAGACGCGCGATTACCGCCAATGATTTAACCAAGAGCGAAGTGGTCCGCCGGATATTTAGCCCCGATGAAAAGGACAAAATGCCACCGGCGGATTCAGGAAAGCACCTGACCGACGACGAGCGGAAAATTTTGGCGGCGTGGATTCAGCAGGGAGCCGAATATGAACCACATTGGGCTTACATCCCGCCCAAGCGGGTTGAGCCTCCGGCGGTGTCCGGCTTATCCAATCCGATTGACGCCTTCATTCAAACCAAACTGAAGGAAGTGGGACTCAAGCCCTCACCTCAAGCCGATCCGATCACGTTGGCGCGTCGGATCAGTTTCGATCTGACTGGATTGCCTCCCACACCCGGGCGGGTTGACGCCTTCGCTAAGAATCCGAGCGACGAGGGGTATTCGGCGTTTGTCGAAGAATTGCTGGCTTCGCCCCATTTCGGCGAGCGGATGGCGATTGATTGGCTCGATCAGGTTCGCTATGCCGACAGCAACGGCTATCACTCCGACGAATATCGAAGCATCTGGCCCTACCGCGATTACGTCATCAATTCGTTCAACCGCAACAAGCGTTACGACGAGTTCACCATCGAACAATTGGCGGGGGACCTTTTGCCGAACGCGACACGCGAGCAAATCGTGGCGTCGGGATTCAATCGCATGAATCAGATTACCGCCGAGGGGGGAGCGCAAGCCAAGGAGTATCGCACGAAATACAACGCCGACCGGGTGCGCGCGGTGGCGAGCGTCTGGCTCGGCGCGACGATGGGTTGCGCGGAATGTCACGATCACAAGTTCGATCCCTACAAGCAGAGGGATTTCTATGGCATGGCGGCGTTCTTTTCGGACCTTGAAGAGGACGACGTATTTCCCGGTGAGGACGACTGGGCGCCGCTCTTGCGGCTTCCGAACGAGCGACAAGCGGGACATTTGGCCGCATTGGAAAACCTCATCAAGAGTCTCGAAGAAATCCCAAAGACCCCAACTGACGAATTGGCGCAAGGGCAACGGCAATGGGAGTCGGCAATACGAAGCTCGGAACTGGCCTCCTTTGCGGGATGGTCTCCCTCCCGTCCCGTGACCTTCACTTCGGCAGCGGGATGCGATTTGAAACTGCTGGACGATTTTTCGATCCTCTCTTCCGGCATCATTCCGTTTCAGGAAACTTACACGGTCACGCTCGCCACGAACCTGAAAAAGATCACCGGCATCCGGCTTGAGGCGATCAGCGATCCCTCCTTCAAGAAAGGGGTGACGCGCACCCGCGGGCAATTTTACCTCAATGAATTTGAGGTGGAGGCGTCGGAAAATGGCGCGGTGTCGCATCGTATCGGAATCGCGTCGGCCAAGGACGACACCAAGGGGATCGGGCAAGACGCTTCTAAAGCCATTGACGGAGACATGCTGTCCGCGTGGTTTCGCTACCCATCTGAAAAGGACATGCGAAAAACCGTCACTGGGATTTTTTCGTTCGCCGAACCGATTGCGGGAGGACCCGGAACGGTATTGACCGTGCGGTTGCGTCATCAAGGGGGCGCGATGTTCGACCGGACGGCGTTTGCGCGAATCCGTCTCTTGCTGACAACAGATCCCGCGCCCGCGTTGGATGCAAAACTCGCCCCGCCCGAATACGTCCTGAACGCGCCTGCGGGAATTGAACGCCCGAAACAAGTGGACGAGACCATCGCCGCTTATTATCGAACCATCGCGCCGGAATTGGAGAGTGTGCGCTCCCAGCTTCAAGAGGCTCGCGAAAGGCGCGAGAAGTTGCTCAAGGAAATTCCGACGACGCTCGTTTCCAAACACCGCGAGCAACCGCGCATTACGCGCATTCTCCGGCGCGGCAACTGGCAGGATGAATCGGGAGAGGTCGTCAGCCCGTCCGTTCCGGCGTTCCTATCCCCGCCGCGGATCGGCGACCGCTGGGGAACGCGGATGGACCTTGCCGAATGGATGGTCTCGAAAAAAAATCCCCTGACCGCGCGAGTCTATATGAATCGGATGTGGAAGTTATTTTTTGGGCGCGGCATCTCCAAGGTTCTGGATGATCTGGGCGCGCAAGGGGAATGGCCGACGCATCCGGAACTACTCGATTGGCTCGCGACGGAATTCATGGAGAGTGGCTGGGACGTCAAGCACATGATCCGCCTGATGGTGACTTCGCAAACGTATCGTCAAGGCTCGAACGCCGACGCCGCGTCGCGCGAAGCCGACCCGGATAACAAATGGTATGCTCGACAGGCGGCGCATCGCCACGAGGCGGAAATTATCCGCGATGACGCCCTGCGGGTCGCAGGACTGTTGAATGATTCCATTGGCGGACCGAGCTTCAAACCGTATCAGCCTGACGGGTATTGGGACCATTTGAATTTTCCGCCACGAAAATACTTCGCTGACGCAGGCGACTCGCAGTATCGGCGCGGACTCTACGTTCATTGGCAACGCTCGTTTCTGCATCCGAGCATGAAGGCGTTCGACGCGCCGACGCGGGAGGAATGTACCGCGCAACGCGTGGTCTCCAATACTCCGCTCCAAGCGTTGGCCTTGTTAAATGATCCGAGCTACGTTGAAGCGGCACGATCGTTTGCCGCAAGAATCGTCCGCGAAGGGGGCGCGAATCCGGACGAGCGAATTCGGTGGGCGTTCCGGCAATTGCTTTCCCGTCCGCCTGCGGACGCGGAGCAAAAGATTCTGGCGGAGATTTACTCCAAACACAGCGAGCAATACAAATCCGATCCCGATGCCGCGGGCAGGCTGTTGCAAACCGGGTTGTCGCCCGCGCCTTCGGATTTGGACCGGACAGAACTGGCGGCATGGACCTCAATCGCGCGAATCCTCCTGAACCTCCACGAAACGGTGACGCGCTCCTGACCGATTTCGGAGAGGTGCAGGCCACAAATTTCACGGATTGTGACGATTCACAAAAAAAATCTGTGTAATCTGTGAAATCTGTGGCTAAAAATAGTCGAATGAAGACCCTCTCCAAACTCCAGTTCAATCCTCCTTCCAAAATGCGGCCTGGCGCGTTTTGTAGGCTTGGCGGCGTCATCCTGACCATCTGTGGCTTGCTGTCATCCCCCAATGTCTTTCCCAAGGACACTCAGGAATCAGCTCCGCCCCCGGCATTGGCCGCGCCACAGGAGCCTCGTTCTCCTGAAACGGTCGTCGCCAAAACGGCTTGGGGCGACATTACCATGCGGGACCTCGTGGATTATTACGGAAAGTATCTCTATCCCTCCGGCAACGCGCCGGTCGAGCCGTTGGTTTTGCCGGATCGCGTCCCCGAAATGCCCGCCAATTGGCTGGATCGCCTTGCCAAGGTTTTGGCCATCGCCCAAACAGCGGAGAAGGAAGCCGACAAAGTCACCGATCCCGATCGGATCGCCAAATATCAAAAGAGTTTTAATTCATGGCTTTTGAGCTACGCCTTGCCGGAAGTCAAGAAGCGAAAAGTGGAGGTCCGCATCACCGATCCAACCCAGCCTGAAGTCAAAGGTTATTATGAAAAACACAAGTTGGAATTCCGCCAACCGTTTCAATTCTCCATGCGCCATATCTACCTTGCGACCTATGAGCCATACACGACGCAAAGGGGAGACACCTTGGAATCCGTCGCGGAAAAGATCTCCGGCGACCGCTCCAAAGCGAATCTGATCTTAAGCAACGTGGAAGGAAATCCGTCCCGCTGGGTTTCGCCCGAACAGGCGGAGAAAAAACAGCGTCTTCCCAAGGAAGTCAGCGTCGGAGAGCATCTTCTCGTGCCGATGTCGCCGGCTAACGCGAAAGCGGTCCGCAGACGGATGGAGGAGATTCAGGGCAAAATCAAGAATGGAGAGCCTTTCGAGATTTTGGCGAAGAATTATTCCGAGGCCGAGACGAAGGATGAAGTCATCGGTCCGTTCCCATCGGGGGTTGGCGCCGGACGAAATGTTCTGCCGGAAATCGTTGAGACGGCCAAGAAGACCGCAGTCGGCCAAATCAGCCCGATTATCGCCACGCGGCATGGATTTCACTTGATTCAGATAACCGAAAAGAAAGAGGAAGGGACAAAACCGCTTGAAGAAGCCACGCCCGACATCATGAAAATTCTTCGCAACAAGCAGGAGGAACAAGCCTTCAAGGACCTAAACAATGAGCTTTACGCAATGCCACAATTGAAGATCAATTATGACAACTTCGCGAAAGCGCCGAAGTTGTCCGACGACGCCGTCATGGTCGAGGTGGCGGATCAGAAATTTGTCTGGAAGGACTTTAATTCGACCTTCATTCGCTGGATCGGCGAAGGGGCGGGAAAAGAACGAATTCTTTCCGGGATCAAAAGAAACGGCGACGTCCAGTATGCTCTCGCCCTGATCTGGTGTAAGGACCATCAAATTTTCGAGGAGCCGGAGATGAAACTCAAATACAAGGCTCTTCGGACGGGCGTCATCGCGGCCACTCACATCAAGATTCAGATGGAGGACTTCGCGGTCCAATCCATTACAGAACCGGCGATTGCTCAGTTCTACGAGGAGCACAAGAAGGAGCAATTTCGCATCAAGCTTCGAGCCGGATTTCAAGTGATCGAGGAAAAATTGGGTCCGGAGTGGAATCAAAAACCGGACGCCGAAAAGGACGCCGAGTTGGGGAGAATTCTGGAGGAATTTCGTCGGACTTTGCAAGGGGTGAAAAACATTCATGATTTCATCGCCTTGGCGGATCGGATTAACCGCCCTGATCCCGGCGAGCCGCCACTTCGCGTTGCGACCCCGATCGAGGTCGAGGGAATGCCCGGAATCACGGGAGAGTGGGTTCAAAAACTTAAGGCCGGTCAGTGGAGCGATCCCTACATCGAGGGAGGGCGCATTCGAGCAGTAGCCGTGACCGACCGTTTGGAGTCGGATTTCATGCCGCTGGCTCAGGTAAAGAATGCGGTCGTCAAGACGCTTGTGGATCGCGCCAAGCAGGATGCGACGCCGGTCTTGGAGCAAGGATGGCTCCGTCTGGCTCAATATCAATTCTTGTTGAATGACGAAAAAAAGAAAGATGGGAAATGAGAGGCTCCAAGGTCATCGCCGCGTTGGCGTCGCTTGCCGCTGTGATTCTTGGCACGGCTTGCGGTCCATCGTCTTCCCCCTCCAAGTCCTTATCTCCAACTGCTCCGACAATTTCAGTTAAGAACGAAATCGAGGGGCGCGTTGTTCTCAGAGACGCCGGTGATTCGAGCGGAATTCAGGTCTTTATTCCGGGGACTTCACTCGTGGCCATGACGGACGCCGACGGCGGATTCGTCATTTCCGGTTTGGAAGCGGGGCACTTTTCAGTCATGGCGCAACAACAAAATTACATCACAGCGAAGTTAGGGGAATTGGATATCCCGGCCTCGGAAAAGGGGAGACGATACGTCTTGCCTTCCGCTCTTCTTCAACCCGTTGCCGTCCCGCCGACGAATTCCGCCGAAGCCCGTTTCGGCTCCATCCGCGGACACATTCGCGTCGGCGAAAACCCGGATTCCGCAAACCCTCCCGATCTATCCCAAGCGCGCGTCGAGTTGGAAGGAACGGCGATGAAGACGATAGCCGACGTCAAGGGGGATTTCTTTCTTTGGAGCGTGAAGCCCGGCAAGTATCGTCTGATCGTTCAAGGAAAGGGATTCGCGTTAAAGCGAGCCGAAGTCGAGGTTGCGGCGAGCGATAAACCGACCGAGGTTGAAATCTCGCTCGACGAGCAGAGCGTCGAAAGGGGAGCGCGAACAATTCATGGCGCGTTGGAATTGTTCTACGCCGACGGGTCCGTATCCAATGATTTCGACTTGATCGCGGTCGGTCTGCGCGAACTGCCCGAACGCAAGGTTGCCATTGAACCGGATGGGACGTTCACCATCGGTGGACTCGCCGCTCAGTCCTATACGGTCTTCTCTGTGGGGGATGGTTATGAGAATTCCGCCGATGCCGAAGCGGACCTGACGCAGGAGCCTTCAACGCAAGTCAAGCTGACGCTAAAGGCTTCGAGCGCGAAGAAGCAAAAGGGCGGTTCCATCGTCGGGGTGGCTCGGAAAAACTCCGAAGCCGAAAAAGATATGTCGGGCATTTCCGTCGCGGTTACGGGGACTTCGCTTGCCGCCGTCACCGACACCGATGGTCATTACCGCATTGCTGATGTTCCCGTCGGATTGCACGACCTCATCGCCAAAGCGGACGGCTACGAGCAAGCCAAAGCCGAAGGGGTCCAAGTCAACGTGACCGAAGAAGTCCAAGCCGAAGAAATTGTTCTGGAGCCGATCCGCGATTATCCCGTCGTGATCGAGACCGATCCTGCCGAAGGAGCAAGGGACGTCGTGGTCCGTCCCCAGATGCGGATCGACGTTCGATTCAGCAAAAAGATGAAGCCGGAATCACTGAAGGGGAGCGTGAAAATCGAGCCTTCGGCGGATTTCAAGGTTTACGCGGCGCGGGAGCATCCCGACTCCGATTATGATTTCATGGTGATCCTCGTGGATGGCGCGTCGAGAAATCAACCGGTCAAATTCGACGGCGCGTATCGGCTAACGATTTCCGAGAAGGCGGAGGATTTCGAGGGGCTTCATCTTCAGGAGTCGTTTACGCTCCATTTCCGCACCGGCAAGGCGGCCATCACCGATACCGCGCCGGCTGATGGCGAGGAGCAGGTGACGCTCTCGCCCGCGCAACCGCTCGTGATTCGATTTAATGCGCCCATTGCGCCGGATTCCCTGAATGCGCGCGACATTCAGATTCGTCCTTCGGTTGGCGGAACGCCAACGGTTCATCTCTCCAACGACGTGGCGACGGGTTGGAGTTCGCTTCAAATTCAATCGTTCTGGAAGCCCGACACGCGCTACGAAGTCATTATCCCGCGCCGTCTCCGAACCACGGGCGGGCAAATGATCTCCAACACCCCCTACACGATCAAATTCCGAACCCAACGTCAGGCGGAGTTTAAGCGATTTGAACAGCGGGCGATCCGACGGTGACTCAATGAATCTGCCAGTGAATCATACTAAGCGGGCAAACGAAGCCGCGTCCGTTTCGGAAGGCGCGACAGCTCATTCCAATCTCCCCGCTCTGCGCGGCATGACGCTCGACGAAATGACCGCGATCATGACCGAGGGGAATTTTCCGGCTTTTCGCGCGAAACAGACTTTCCACTGGGTCTATAAGCATGGCGCGGAATCGCTTGATGAGATGAATAATTTGCCCAAAGTCTTGCGTCAATTTCTCGCGGAACGCTCCCAATTCGGCGGTGTGAAGCTAATCAAGACGGAGGGACGAGAAACAGGAACACGAAAAATTCTTTTCGGTTTGGGCGACGGGAAAGTGATCGAGTCGGTTCTCATGCGCGATGAAGGCAAGGAGCGGACAAGCCTCTGCCTTTCGTCGCAAGTCGGATGCGCGGTGGACTGCGCGTTTTGCCTGACGGGATACGGCGGCTATCAGCGGCAATGTTCGCCCGACGAAATTGTCGGGCAGGTCCTCGCGGTCCGGCGGCACTTATTGATGGAGAGGGAAACGCTCCACACGCTCGTTTTCATGGGGATGGGAGAGCCGATGTTGAATCTGGACGCAGTGGTGAAGGCGATTCGCCTCATCGGCGATCCTGAAGGGATTTCCATCTCGCCGCGCCGGATCACGGTTTCGACGTCGGGCATCATTCCGGGGATCGAAGAATTTGGCCGAGCCGAAACCGGAGCGAACCTCGCGCTTTCGCTCAACGCGACGACCGATTTTTCGCGGACTTCCATCATGCCGATCAATGCCAAGTATCCGATTGCCGCTTTGATTGAAGCGCTCCGCAAATTTCCGCTCAAGCCGCGTCAACGGATTACAATTGAATACGTTCTGATGAACGGAGTGAACGACTCGCCCGATGACACGAAGCGGCTGGCCGGACTTCTGCGCGGAATTCCGTGCAAGATCAACCTCATCATGTTCAATCCGCACGAACTCTTGGATTTCAAACCCGTTTCGGAAGCCGTCCTCAACGGCTTCGTGAAGTTGTTGGTGGACGCACATTATACGGTTTCAGTGCGGTGGAGCAAAGGGCGCGAAATCGAAGCCGCCTGCGGCCAACTCGCGGCGCATCACTTTTACAAAACCAATGGCGCGCCCGCCGTCAACGCGGCATCCCCAGCACCACTTCCGCAATGATATTGCGCTGAATCTCCGACGAGCCGCCCGAGATCGTGAAGGAACGGCTATAGACCGCCATCTTCGCCGCGTTGTAATCAAACGCGCCGAATTGAGGGTCGCCCCAGACTTGTGCCTTGGGACCTTGGAGTTCGGCGCCGAAATCGCAAACTCGCTGATAGGTCTCCGAAGCAAAAACCTTGATGACCGATGATTCGGGGCCGGGAGGTTCGCCTTTAAGGACGCGCGTGATGTTGCGATAGCCGAGTCCGCCGACCGCGTCAATTTCCATCGACGCCTGCGCCAGCCGCCGTCGGATCGTCGGGTCTTCGATCAGCGGCGCGCCGCCGTTTTTCTCGGTCCGCGCGTATTCAAGCAAACTTTCCAGCGCGCGCCGGATCAAATCGCCGCTATAGACGCCGACGCGCTCATGCGTCAGGAGCCGCTTGGCGATTTCCCAGCCTTGATTCAGTTTGCCGAGCAAATTGCCCACCGGCACGCGAACGTTGTTGAAAAAAACCTCGGAGAAATTGCTCGAATCGGTGATCTGATGAATCGGACGGATCGTGATCCCGGGCGTTTTCATATCCATCAAGAGAAAGCTGATGCCGTCCTGTTTTTTCTTCGCCTGCGCGTTGGTCCGCACGAGCAGAAACATCCAATCCGATTCGTGTCCGTTGCTCGTCCAGATTTTTTGGCCGTTGAGAACGAAATGACCGCCCTCGATTACCGCGTTGGTCGCCAGCGCCGCCAGATCGCTCCCCGCGTTCGGTTCGGAAAATCCCTGACACCACATTTCCTCCGCTTCGAGCATCGGCGGCAGATAGCGTCGTTTTTGCTCCGGCGTGCCGAATTCCATGATCATCGGCGCGGCCATGATGACGCCGAGGTCCATATTCGGCGATCCGACGCGCCCCATCTCTTCCAAGATGATGACTTGTTGCGTCAACGTGAATCCCGGCCCGCCGTATTCCTTCGGCCACTTGGGACACATCCATCCTTTTTTTCGCAGGCCCTTGTAGAATTGGACGCGATACTTGCGCGGGACCGTCGTGCGCGACGACGCGCTGTCGCGGATTTCCGGCGGCACGTTTTCCTCCAGCCACTGCCGCGCTGAAGCGCGGAATTTTTCGTCTTCGGGGGAGTATTTCAGGTCCATGAAAGAATTCAGCTATGCTTGGAAAATCAAGTTTCACCACGGAGACGCAGAGTTACAGAGAGATAAATCCCCATTTCTTGCTCTTACTCTTGCTCTTAATCCCAATCCTAATCCTAATCCTAATCCTAATCTCAATCTACCGCGTCGCCTGATGCCTTGCCCTCGCGCCTGTTCTTTTTGTTTCTCCCCGTCCCCGTATCCCCGTGCCTCCGCGTCTTCTTCCGGTGGCGGTTCGCGTTGCTTTTCGCTTCTTCGCATACGCCAGCGAATACTTTTCAAACTTCTGCATGGCGAAGTGATCGAAAAGTCTTTCCCCGCAATCGGGACATTCCTCAAATTCAAGATCGGGAACCGAATAAATCTGGTCTCGATATTGCCGCGTCAAGGTTCGCCGGACCCGTTTGATTTTTTTGCTTCCGCAGGTCGGGCAACGGGTGATGACGACGGTTCTTTCCAGCATCTTGGTCTATTTCGTTTACGGTAGAGACTTTTTCGCGGAGATGTGGACGTAATAGATTTCCTCGCCCCCTTCGTCAATTAGCTTACCCTTGGTGTAGATCAGAAGTCCATTGAGGTTTGGGCCAATGACAACGTAAAGGCGTTCTCTCGCGCGTCCCCGAACGCGACTCTTGGATCGGAGGGTTTTCCAGATGGCCTTGGCATTGATGATGGACTCGATGACGTCCCGTTTGCTCAATCCGTCCGCCTCCAACTCAACTTCGGCCTTGTCGGCGAAACGGTAACGCCCTTCCACCACCGCCCGCTTGATTCGGATCAAAATATCATTCACGGCTTCGCTCGCTCCGAGTCGGCGTCGGCGACAATATCAGCCAGGCGAGTCAGCGCGCCTTCGTTGCAACGATCCATTCCCCAGCCTCCGTTGGCGATTTTGAGCGCGAGGTTGGTTCGGCGTCGCAGGAGGTCTTTCAGCGTGACGACCATCTCGCGCCGACACGATTCAATCAATCCGGCTTCGGGCGCGTTAGAGAAGAAAATTTCGTCGTTCAGACGATTTTGGTCCGAAGTCACCGCGATTTGGGCGAGAGGAGACGAACTTGGCGCAAAGGGAATCGTCCCCGCGATTTCTTCCCCCATGCTGAACGCGCTCGTGTATTTGCCGCCCCAGAGCGCCGTGACGCCGGCTTTGAGATCGAACCAGACCTTGTGATCCCGCGCAAGAGCGAGGAAATCCTCCGTTCCCATTTTCGCGGGCCGAAGAAGGGGACGCAATCCCGCCTTGGTGTTTAGAATTTCGCGGGTCTCCAACTTCATTTTGAACTTCGCTTCGCACTCGGCGCGGAGATATTCGACGTCCTCCGCGTCGGCCCTGACCCGTTGCGGCGGACCGTCAAACGGCGTGTCGGTCGTGCCGATGAGCGTCGCCTCGCCCCAAGGGACGACAAAGAAAATCCGCCGGTCCTTGGAAAGGCAAGTCAGCGCGCGTCCCGATGTCGGGATATTCTTCAAGACGATGTGGATTCCCTTGGAAAAAAGATGGCGATGCGGCGGATTGACGCCGAGCCGCTCGTTGACCTGATCCACCCAGACGCCGGTCGTGTTGACGATCCATTTCGCGCGAATGGAAAAATTGTTTCCAGTCACGCCGTCGCGGGCGGAAATTTCGTGGAGGTCTTGATCCGATTTCCGGCGCGATTCGAGCATCTCGACGTAATTCACGGCGACCAGCCCCGCGTCCATCGCGTCGAACAGAACGTCAAGCGTCAGGCGCGCGTCCGATTCGATCATCCGGGCGTCGAAGTATTGCAATCCGCCGTGAACGGTTTCGGTTTGCAGGGATGGCACGACTGCCGAAATCTCGCGCATCGAATGTCGGCGCGGGCGTTCGGCGTAGCCGCTTCCGAAAGCCCAATAAACCCACGCGCCGATCAACATCGTGAATAATCCGCGCGGGTCGTGATCGTAATGCGGATAAAGAAAGGGAAGAGGCGCGACGCGGCCGGGATATTGCCGGACCCATGCGTTGCGGTCCCGGCAAAGATGCCGCACAAGCCGCCAATGCCCCTGCTCCAGATATTTGATCCCGCCCCAGATCATTTGCGAGCTTTCCTGCGACGTGCCGGAGGCAAAATCATGACTGTCAATCAGAGCGGTCCGATAACCAAGACGGGTCAAGACATGCGCCGCCGCGACGCCCGAAATCCCTCCGCCGAGAACCAACACGTCAAACGTGTCGTTGCCCAATCGCTCCAGTTGCGCGGAGCGTTCCCGCTTGGAGGGAGAAGAAGAAGGAATCGCTTGGGACATGATGGACAAACTCTTGTTTTACCTTCAGTTGAACGATTGAACTTTAAGCGATTTCCGATCGGTTATCATTATGAAACAAAAAGCGAATTCGTGATCGTTTGCATTCGCCGGAGTGTCTGAGTATGATGACCGGAAGAAGGGGCGTCGGAAACCGGCCTTTTCACGAATGACCTTATGCCCACGCTGAAATCCATCCAACGATATTGCGATCAAATCGCGCGCGAATTTCACCCCGAGAGGATCGTTCTTTTTGGCTCTTACGCTTACGGCAAGCCCTCGGGCGATTCCGACGTTGACTTGATGGTGATTATGCCGTTCAAGGGAAAGGCAATGGATCAGAGCGCGGAAATTCGCAGGCGCGCCGTTGCCCCGTTTCCCATGGACCTCATGGTCCGAACCCCCGCGCAAATCGAGAAACGGTTGGCCGATGAAGATTGGTTCATCATGGAAATCGTCGAAAAAGGCAAGGTTATGTATGAAGCCGCTCACGCGCGATTGGATCGCCAAAGCTGAAGGGGACTTCACGGCGATGGAGCGGGAGCATCGCGCCCGTAAGAATCCCGTTTATGACGTTGTGTGCTTCCACGACCAGCAGTGCGTCGAAATGTATTTCAAGGCGCGCCTGCAAGAGGCGAGGGTTCGATTTTCCCGGACCCAAGATCTGGAATCCTTGCTCGCGTCGTTAATTGTTGTTGAGCCTCTTTGGGAATTTAGTCGCGATGAATTGAAATGGTTGTCGGCTCGTCCCGTCGAAGTCCGATATCCGGGTGAGTTCGCCGACAAGGACGATGCGAAGCGGGCGGTGACGGTGGCCCGCCAAATCCGGCGGATCGTCCGCAGACAATTACGGCTGAAATGATCAACGAGATATTTCCACACCCCGCCTCGCGCAAAAGCGCCGAACCGGACAGCGACTGCATAATGGCGAAACTGGCTTGCAGACATTCTGTCCGAACGCCACGAGCCAATCGTTAATTGGAATCCAAAACTTTTTCGGCAGAATTTCTCGCAGGGCGAATTCGGTTTGCTCCGGCGTTTTGGTTTTCAGGTATCCCCAGCGATTCGTGATCCGATGAACGTGCGTGTCCACGCAAATGCCCGGTTTGCCGTAGCCGAGCGTGACGACGAGATTGGCGGTTTTGCGCCCGACCCCTTTGAATTTCACGAGTTCTTCGACCTCATCGGGGACGCGCCCGCCAAATTCGCTCAGCAATCTCCGACTCAAATCCAAAATCGTCCGCGCCTTGGTTTTGTAGAAACCGACGGGAAAAATCGCTTTTTCGATATGACTCGGGGTGAGCTTCAACATGGCTTCCGGCGACAGCGCGAGCGCGAATAGCCTGCGCGATGCCTCCGCCGTCGTCTTGTCCTGAGTGCGAAGACTTAAAATCGTCGCGACCAAAATCATATACGGATCGGCCTTTTGCTCGGAATAAATCGTGACGACGGGCGTCCTCCATTGGCGGCTTGCTCGGCGGAGCGTCTCCATGACGCGGCGGATCGGGAAGGGGGATTTGACGGGGCGCATCTTCATAAACTTCGCATTGAACCATTAAAACTTTGAGAATCAACCCTCTTTTTGGATATAAGGAAAGTTTGCGCGAGCAAATCAGAGCGAAAACATGACGGCCGAATTGAACCAAACCCCAAGGACCTGCTATTGCGGAGAAATACGTTCTTCGCACATCGGGCAGACGATTGTCCTCAAGGGGTGGGCGCATTATCGCCGCGATCACGGCGGACTCATGTTCGTGGACCTGCGCGACCGCGAGGGATTGGCGCAGATTGTTTTTGATCCCGCCCAACTGACGGAAGAGCGATTTCAATCCGCCCAGCATTTGAAGGGCGAGGACGTCTTGGCCATCCGGGGCAAGGTGCGCGTTCGTCCCGAAGGAACTCACAATCCGAACATGAAGACGGGCGAGGTGGAAGTCCTCGTCGAGTCGTTCGAGGTCCTCGCCCATTCCGAACCTTTGCCATTCACCGTGGACGAATACTGCAAGGCGAGCGAGGACTTGCGGCTTCAATATCGCTACCTCGATTTGCGGCGGCCCCAGATGCGCGACCACATGATCGCGCGGGCGAAATTGATCCGCACGGTCCGCATTTATCTTGACGGGCAAGGCTTGTTGGAATTCGACACGCCGGTCTTGACGCGCTCGACGCCGGAAGGCGCGCGCGATTTCCTCGTGCCGAGCCGTTTGAACCCCGGCTCGTTTTACGCGCTCCCGCAATCGCCGCAACTCTTCAAGCAAATCCTGATGGTCGCCGGATTCGACCGCTATTATCAAATTGCGCGATGTTTCCGCGACGAGGACTTGCGCGCCAACCGCCAACCGGAATTCAGCCAGATTGACATCGAAATGTCGTTCATCACGCCGGAGGACATTTTCAAGTTAATCGAGGGGATGATGGTGGCGATCTACCGCGAGATGAAGGGGATTGATCTTCCGGTTCCCTTTCAACGCTTGACCTACGATGACGCCATGCTCCGGTTTGGCTCGGACAAGCCCGATTTGCGGTTCGGGTTGGAAATCAAAGACGTGACCTCGGTCTTCTCAACCGGATGCGAGTTCAAGGTTTTTAATTCCGTTTTTGAGAAGGGGGGCGTCGCCCGCGCGATTTGCGTTTCGGGAGGCGCGGATAAGTACTCCAACACGCAACTCAAACCGGGCGGTGAGTTGCCGGAGCTTGCAGGACGATATGGCGCGAAGGGTCTGGCGTGGTTCCGCGCCGAATCAGGCGAGGGAAGCGGCAAGACCGCGCTCGCTTCGACCATTTCCAAATTCTTCCAGCCGGCTTGTCTGGCCGCTCTGACTTCGGCGCTGGGGGCCAAGCCGGGCGATTTGATTCTCATCATTGCCGACGACGAGAAGACCGCGGCGACGGCGATGGGGCAGATTCGCCTCAAGTTAGGACGCGATTTGGACCTCATCAAGTCCGACGCGCTTGAATTTCGCTGGATCACCGATTTTCCCTTCGCCGAATGGAGCAAGGAGGACAATCGCTGGGCGGCGATGCACCATCCATTCACTTCGCCGCGCCCCGCCGATTTGGATTTGCTCGAAAGCGACATGGGCAAAGTCAAGGCGCTGGCGTATGATTTGAGTTTGAACGGCGAGGAGATCGGCGGCGGCTCCATCCGAATTCACCGTCCCGACGTGCAGAAGCGCGTTTTTTCCGCGTTGGGAATCGCGCCCGAGGACGCGGAAAAACGGTTCGGCTTTCTGCTCAAGGCGCTTTCGTTCGGTGCGCCGCCGCATGGCGGAATCGCCTTCGGCATCGAGCGAATTATGATGAGTCTTCAAGGAACCGATTCAATCCGCGACGTGATGCCGTTCCCCAAGACGCAAAGCGGGACGTGCCTGATGACCGACGCGCCGTCGCCTGTGGACGCGGATCAATTGAAACAACTTTTTATTCGAACCTTGGTTTGAGAGGGAATTTCGAGATGAGTCAAAACGCTTCGCATCGGATTCGAAAGGAAGATTGCGCGTTGATGGTCGTGGACCTTCAGGACCGGCTTCTTCCCGCGATCCATGAGCACGAGCGTGTCAGCGCGCAGGCGGTCAAGTTGATCGAGGGAGCGAAGATTATCGGGGTCCCGATTGTTTGGACCGAGCAATACAAAAAGGGCTTGGGCGACAGCTCCCCGGAAATCAAGCGCGCGATTGGCGACGCCGCCAAGCCGCTCGAAAAAATGACGTTCGGTTGTCTGGACGATGACGGAATCAAAAAGCAGGTGAATAATCTCGGTCGAAAGACGTTGGTTTTGTGTGGAATCGAGGCGCACGTTTGTGTTCTTCAAACCGCTTTGCGCGCGCTGGATGATGGAATGAAAGTGGTTCTCGCCGAGGACGCCGTTTCTTCGCGCAAAGCTTCGGACTGCTCCGCGGGAATTGCCCGCATGTATCGGGAAGGGGTGATTCCGGCGACCGTCGAGATGTTGCTGATGGAATGGATGCAAGTCGCCGGAACCGAGACGTTCAAAAAAGTTTTGCCGCTCTTGAAATCTTGACCGATTCCCCTTCCACTTCCCCGCTGGATTTGCTGGCCATTGGCGCGCATCCCGACGACGTGGAGTTGTTCGCGGGTGGAACGCTGGCGTTGCTGAATCAAAAGGGTTATCGCGTCGGCATTCTGCATATGACGCGCGGCGAGTGCGGAACGCGCGGCACGCCGGAAACCCGAATGATGGAAAGTCAAGCGGCGGCGCAAATTCTTGGCGCGAAGAAAACGATCACGTTGGATTTGGGCGACGGCCGCTTGGAAAATTCCCAAGCCAATCGCCAGATCGTCGTCGGCGTGATCCGCAAATTGAAACCGCGAGTCGTGATGACGCATTACCACGAAACTCGCCATCCCGATCATCACCGCGCTCACGAGTTGGTCCGCGACGCCTGTTTTCTCGCCAACGTCGGCGGGTTTGATCCCGCCACGCTCCGGCACAAAGTTTCGGAAGTCGTCTATTATCTCGGCCACGAGGGGCGAACTCCGGTCGCCGCCGATTGGATCGTGGACGTCTCGGAAACTTACGAAACCAAAATTCGCGCGTTGCGGGCTTACGAGACTCAATTTCACGCCCCCGGCAAAACCGATTCGGGTCCGCAAACTTATCTTTCCTCGCCGGAGTTTTGGGAATCGCAGGAAAATTGGTCGCGCCGTTGGGGACATCTGATCGGCGCGCGGCACGGCGAACCGTTCATCTTTCAGCATCCTCCCCATGCGAATCACGCTTTGGTCAAGATGCTCGCGGACGGAGCGAAGTGAACGAACCTCATGCCCCGCGTGATGGCCATGATTCCCACTTACAACGAAGCGGCCAACATCGCGCCGCTTCTGGAGGCAATTCTCGTTTGTGGTCCAGACTTGGAGGCGCTGGTCGTGGACGACAATTCACCGGACGGAACATGGAAGTTCGTCAAGGACATCTCGGAAAAGAACCCCCGCGTCCACCTTTTGCATCGTTTGACGGATAAAGGGCGCGGTCTGGCGGGCATCGCCGGATTCCGCGAAGCGTTGCACCTTGGAGCCGATTGGGTTTTGGAAATGGACGCCGATTTTTCGCATCATCCTCGGTTCATTCCGGCGTTCATGGAAGCCTCCAAAAACGCCGACCTCGTGATCGGTTCGCGCATGGTTCCGGGGGGGGGTGAGCAGGGACGCTCGATCATTCGGCGTCAAATCAGTTTTTTCGCGAGTCTGTTTATTCGATTGGTTTTGGGCCTTCCGGTCCGCGATCCGACGTCGGGCTTTCGTCTTTTCAGCCGCCGATTGCTGGAGTCCATGCCTTGGGAGGCCATGCACGCCAAGGGACCGGAGGTCGTGGAGGAAGTTCTCGTCGCCGCTCACGCGCGCGGATTCAAGATCGTCGAAATCCCGATTCTCTTTGAAGAACGCCGCGCCGGACAATCGTCCTTCAATTTGAAGATCATGATTCGAGTCCTGTTTTCCGTTATTCGGCTCAGGTTTTTCCCGGGCGAATTGCTTCCAAAGGGATAGGGCGAATACTTACGATGAGATTTTCACCACCAAGACTCCAACACACAAAGCGGAATGATGAAGGATGAGCGAGTCTCATTCGCCTTGAGTTCACTTGCTTGATGAATTCTTTGCGCCTTGGTGTCTTGGTGGTGAAATGATAAGTTGCGTCTGATGCCCAGTGATCCTCTCATCTCCAGCGCCTCCCCTTGGCTTTCGCGCCCTGCTTCATGGATTTATGGAGCGGGAAGATTGGCGCACCGCGAAATATACAACTGGGGATTACGGGAACGGCGAAAATTGCCGCGCCCAGTGCTCTGCGTCGGCAACCTGACCGTCGGGGGAACGGGAAAAACCCCTTTTCTCATCCGGCTCGCGCAAGAGCTTCGTTTGCGCGGCCATCATCCCGCCATTCTGAGCCGAGGCTATAAGGCCGTTCCTCCCGCTCGCAAACCTCGAATCGTTTCCAATGGAACACAAATTTTTGGGTCTTGCGCGGAGACGGGGGATGAACCGAGGCTCTTGGCGCGGGGATGTCCCGGTGTTCCGGTCGTGATCGGCGCAAACCGCTATGAGGCGGGAAAACTTGCGCTCGATGCCTTTCGTCTCGACATCTCTCTGCTCGACGACGGATTTCAGCATGAAGCCCTCGCCCGCGACGCCGATCTGGTGTTATGGGACGCGCGCGACGTGTCGTCGCGAATGCGGCAACTTCCGGCGGGGCGTTTGCGCGAGGCGTTATCCGCGCTCCGGCGCGCGTCGGCGATTATTCTCACTCACGCGGAATATCTTGAATCCGACGCGAGAGAGGAACAATCGCAAAACGTAATTGCGGCATTGAAACGGAAGGCGCCGGGCATTCCCGTTTTCGAAGCGGAAACGGAAGTCACCGGATTTCGGCCACTCCAATCTTCCAACTCCGATTCGCCGCTCGATTTGACCGCATATTCGCCTCCCCAAAATCTCCAAGGCAAAAAAGTGATTCTCATCTGCGGCTTGGCCCGTCCCGATGGATTTGAAGCCATGATCGTCCAAACCGGCGCCGAAGTCGTCGAACATCTTGCCTACGGCGACCACGCCCGATACGATGCTGGAACGCTTCAAACCGTCGCCGAAGCACTGAAGGAAACCGGAGCGGAGTTGGCCTTGACGACGGAAAAAGATGCGGTCAAATTGGAGAGTCTGAACGCGGAGTTGCCGCCGCTGGCCGCCGTCGGAATTCAGATGCGCGTGCAGGAACCGGAGCGGTGGAGTTTGTTTCTCGATTCTATTCTGGAGCGAGCCATGCGAAAGGACGGGATGTTGACGGAGACTTGACTTGATGTTTCGCAGATCATATCCGCATTCACAAATCGTAATTCAAAATTCGTCATTCGCTATTCCTGATTTCCCATGATTGACCGTTATACCCTTCCCGAAATGCGCGATCTTTGGAGCGAGGGAGCCAAATTCCAGTCGTGGCTTGACGTGGAAATTTTGGCCTGCGAGGCGTGGGCAAAGAAGGGGGAAATTCCACGCGCCGATCTTGACCGAATCAAGAAGCGAGCAAAATTCACCGTGGCGCGGATCGAGGAAATCGAGAAGACGGTTCACCACGACGTCATCGCCTTCACGACTTGCCTTGCCGAATCCATCGGCCCTTCCTCCCGCTTTGTCCATCTGGGGCTGACCTCTTCCGACGTCGTGGACACCGCGCTCAATCTGCGGATGGCAAAAGGACTGGATTTGATTCTTGCCAAATTGGACGCTCTGACCAAAACCTTGGGGCGCAAGGCGAAACAATTTCGCTCGCAGATAATGATGGGGCGGACGCACGGAATTCACGCTGAGCCGACGACGCTTGGACTGAAATTTCTCTTGTGGCTGATGGAGATGAAACGTAACCGGACGCGGCTCGAAGCGGCGCGCAAGACCATTGCCGTCGGTCAAATCTCGGGCGCGGTCGGAACCTACGCTCACACTGGCCCCTTTCTCGAACGCTACGTCTGCAAGAAATTGGGGTTGGAACCCGCGCCGATCACCACGCAGATTATTCAGCGCGACCGACACGCGGAAGTTCTTGCGGCGCTCGCCTTGACGGGCGCGACGATTGAAAAGATCGCCACGGAGGTTCGCAATCTTCAGCGCACCGACATCTATGAACTGGAGGAACCGTTCCGCGAAGGCCAAAAAGGCTCCTCCGCCATGCCGCACAAACGCAATCCCGTTGGGAGCGAGCAACTTTGCGGGCTGGCGCGCGTCCTGCGCGGCAACATGGTCGTCGGCTTTGAGAACGTCGCGCTGTGGCACGAACGCGACATCAGCCACTCCTCCGCAGAGCGGATCATCCTTCCCGATTCGATGGGGCTTCTTCATTACATGCTCCATCATTGCAACCGCATCCTCGACGGCGCAAAGCCGAAGCCTGACCGCATGGAGCAAAATTTGGCGAAGATGGGGGGATTGATCTATTCGCAAAAAATCCTCTTAGCCTTGATCGAAAGGGGAGTGTCAAGGGAGGCGGCGTATGCCATTGTCCAGCGTAACGCAATGAAGACGTGGAGCGATCAGGTTCCGCTGGCCAAACATTTGCTCGCCGACTCCGAGTTCCAACCCCTGATGTCGGCTCAGGAACTGAACAAGCTCATGGACCCCAAGGCATTCCTAAAATACGTGAACAAAATCTACGCTCATTGCGGAATAAAAGCCTGATTCTTATGAAGATAGAGTGATTAACTTCGGGTAATTTCTACGAAACGAATTTACAGCGTTTTTACAGCTTTGATGAAGCTTGCCTCCCATGTTGTATTTGTCTTGATTTGCGCCCTCGCGGCGCTCAGCGAGACGACTTCTTTCCAAGCCCGCCGTTACGCATTTGCGGCTCAGGTTTCGGCCACCACCCCCGACCACGTCCAAACGCTGGAATGGACCCGCAGAGCCTTGGCTTGGGACGCGGACAATTTTCAGGCGCGTTACATTCGGGCGGCCAAGTTCAAGGCGACGGGGCAAAGCGGCGAATTGCGCGCCTTGCTTCCTCGGTTGCTGGCCGAGCATCCCAATCAGGCGAGCGTCCGTCGGTTGGCCGGGGAGGAGGCGTATCTTCGGCGCGATTACGCCGAGGCGGGAAATCTTCTCTGGGAGGCGATGGCGATCAATCCCTCGCCCCCGACTTCCCCCTCCAATTTCTGGCGGATGACGATGATGGCTTCGGCGTTGGCGGGAAAACAACCGCAAGCCTTGGCGGCGGCGACGCGAGCCTTAGCGCTCGCTCCGGCCGATGCTTTCCTCAAACCGCCGGATCGGCGGGGACTTCTGCTCGATACGGCGGAGGTGTTTAAGCAGGCAGGGTGGAATTCAGCCTCGGAAGAAGCGAAAAAATTGGCGGAGAATCTTCGAGAAGGAAAGAATTTAACGCAATGACGCAAAGGCGCAAGGACGCCATAATGGCATACCCACAAGGTTATCCTCCTTGCTTCCCTGCGCCTTTGCGTTGAATTTTATTGGGGGAGACTATTGCGTTGCTGGGGCGCCGCGACGCGCCTTGGCTCCGGAATGATCGTAAGGAGCCTTGACGATTTTGCCCGCGCGGATGCATCGCGCGCAGACCCGCAAATGTTTGACTGTGCCCCGAACGACGACGTGAACCCGTTGAAGGTTGAGATTCCAGCGCCGTTTGGTTTTGTTGTTGGCGTGGGAAACGCTGTGACCGACCGAAGGTTGTTTTCCGCAAATGTCGCACTTCTGAGGCATGATCCAGACTCCAAGTTCATTTCCCCGCTTGGCGCGGGGTCCATGAAAATCTCAAAAAATGACGGGGCGTGTCAATACGAAAGCGTTTGACATCTCCGATCTCAGATTTCAGATTTGAGATCGCATCCTCCAACTCCCGGTTCGAATCCGTGAATGGAAGAAAGGTTTTCCGATGAAATTCCCCTCGTTGTGCTACTTCGTGTCTTCGTGTTTAATTTTAACAGTCCAAAACGTCCACGCCGCGACGAGCGATCCGCCGTCGGATTGGCCGCTGGTCTTCGTCGATGATTTTGAGAAGGGAGACGCTTCGGCATGGGAACCGACCGATCCGGCGGCATGGAAAATCGCCGAAGATCACGGCGGCCACGTTTATTCACTCTTTACTCAAAGCAAATACGAGTCGCCCGTCCGTTCGCCGATCAATTATTCGCTCGTCAAGGATAGGGACGTTTCGGATTTTGTCCTAGAAGTCAAACTCCGGTCGACCACCAAGGATTACAAACACCGGGACATGTGCGTGATTTTCGGCTATCAGGATCGCTCGCATTTCTATTACGTCCATTTGGCGCTGGAGAGCGACGCGCACGCCAACTCGATCTTTCTTGTGAACGGAACGCCCCGCGTGTCCGTTGCCAAAACGCGCAACAACGGCATCGCTTGGGGGGAGACGTATCATACGGTGCGCGTCGTCCGGAAAGCCTCCAGCGGCGAAATCAGCGTCTATTTCGACGACATGGAAAAGCCGGTGATGACGGCGGTGGATCAGACCTTCATCCACGGGCGCGTCGGGGTCGGGTCATTCGACGATACGGGCAACGTGGATGATTTCAAGCTTTGGGGCAAAGCCGCCGGAGGAAAATGATCGGGGCGTTAGGCAAAGTGCCCCTTGCGTGCTCGCGGGCGCAAGGAATGGAATGCATCCGAACTAAACCTCTGGCCGATTTTGCCGTTCCTCCAACAAAACTTCCAGCTCCGCGAATGCCTTGAAGTTAGCCGGATCACGCCTTTCCGTCATAGGTCCGCTTTGCCCTGCTGATTTCTTGCACGAACGTTCGCATGGCCATGAGTTTGAGGAGTCGTTGCTCGTGCGCCAATTTGAGATTTTCGCGCAACAGCGTCCGGTCCACGTCGCGGTTATACGCCTCGATGACGGGATCGGGGGGAAACGGGGTTGCTTCAGTTTGGGCATTTCGGGGTCTCACCGAAGTTAATGGATTTGCGCCACGGCTTGAGGCTCGCCGCGTCTTGCGTTGGTTGCCTTTATTTCGACTCATTTGTGGCTTTCGTCTCATATGTATTCGAATTCTATATCGGCTGATCGTATTCGTGCAGGACTTGGAAGAAATGATTGCCTTGCGAATCGAAACCCGCCCACAAGTATTCTGGACCTTGCGGATCAGAGGCATCTGTAAAAACACAAACTCCGGGCCACTCCACGCGACCAAATTTAAGGCTGAATAGATCACGCTCGGCGATATACAAATTCAATACCGGATTTCTCGGCAGAAGGTAGGCTCGCAGGTTGCTCTCCTCATGCGCGTATGGATCAGGGTCAGGTATCGGTTGCATTCGGAAGCCTTTGACCTCAAATTGTTTTTTGAACCAAGTCTCGCGCTCGCCCAAGCATTCTGGCATCACGTTCGAAGCGACTTTGAGGACTTCCGGGTGAAGGAACATTTGCTCGAGGCAATCGGCCCATCCACCCGGAGATCGAGCCCTGCCATCAAAGTAGGCCGGCTCGGAGAACGGGATGATGGTTGAGGCCTTGACAAAGGGGGAGATTAAGGGGGCAAAAGCGTCGCCGTAGAAGATTCCCCGATAAGCTGCTTTCCGAGCAGGTATCGAGATATCTCCATCCGCTGATGCAAATGACACCGTTAATTCCTCAATCGTATTCTGATTCTTACCTGTCGGGACAGCATAAATAACTCGAGGACGCGAGAGCGCACCTGCCGTTAAAACATCTGGGATGTTGAGAAGGTTCAGCAACGAAAACCCGCCGGTGCTGGCGTTGAGATCGGTCAAAATCGAGTGCTTCTGAGGAGCTTCGGCATTTTTATAGAGGGTTTTGGACCACGTGAGACGGACACACGAGCCGCGAGTAAACGATTCCGACAATTGATCGCACGCTGTCAAAAACATTTGGTGTAATATCAATACGGAGGGTAGCGCGCGCGATCGGACTGAAACTGTTTGGCCTTTTGTAAACCAAGTGGTTTTGCGTTTGATTGTCCCTTCGCTCCTAGCCAGCGGAGTATATGAATCCCGAAGCAGGTAAAACGGATCCCTTGGCTTTTTCTCCACACGCATATTCACCACGAAACTTTGCGGATATTGTTGCGCAAGGAGGAGAGCAAATTCAGGCGCGGGAGGGTTTTCGAGGATGAATACGACGCCTTTGAAATCCGGTTTCTTCGGGAAGCGGGTGTGCCAGATCGAGCGATTTCCGGGTCCGCGCGCGATTTGGTAGCAACCCGTCAAACTGAAACTGAAAATGCAAAAGAGGAGGGAGCGATGAAAACGAGACCGTTGCGCCGCGACGATCATTTTGATGTAGCCAGCGTTTCAAACGCGACGTTCAAAGGCCGGGGTTCCGAGGCCTGAAAATTCAGCCTTTCAGAACCGATGGCTTGTCCCGCTTGGCCGTGAAGAATTCTTACGTCGGCCATAGATGTTCACCTTCATTGATCCAATCAATTGGGTAAGCCGCTGAGGATCAAGCCAAGTCTTGGACCGATCCCATCCGAACCGCTACCGTAAGGGAGCGCGCCCTTAACGCAACACTTCTGTCATCGGCCGCTCCCTCACGGTCGCGGCTCGGTTCACACTTCAATCGTCGTAGGGCAATGTTCGCTTACAAGCTCACCCAAATGCTCTTCGTCTGCGTGTAAAGCTCAAGCACTTCCTTGCCGTTTTCGCGTCCGAAGCCGCTGAATTTGTAGCCGCCGAACGGAGACGCCGGATCGAAGGCGTTGTAGCAGTTGACCCAGACCGTGCCGGCCTTCAAGCCATGCGCGACCTTGTGCGCCTTGGTGACGTCCTTGGTCCAAACCGCCGCCGCGAGGCCATACATCGTCTTGTTCCCCGCCGCGATGACCTCGTCCAGATTCTTAAAGTCAATCGCCGCGATGACGGGACCGAAGATTTCCTCCTGCGCGATCCGCATATCGTTGTTCACGCCGTCGAAGACGGTCGGCCGGACGAAATAGCCCCGGTCGCCGACGCGCTCGCCGCCGCAGACCAATTGCGCTTCCTTTTTGCCGACGTCTACGTAGCCGAGGATTTTGTTCATCTGCTCCTCGGAGACCTGCGCCCCCTGCTGGGTGCTCGTGTCGAGCGGATCGCCGACCTTGATCGTCTTGGCCTTGTTTGCCAATTCCTGAACGAATTCCTTGTGGATGCCGCTCTGGACAAAGAGGCGCGATCCTGCGCAACAGACTTCCCCTTGATTGAAGAAAATCCCGCGCATCGCGCCACCGATAGCCGCCGGAATGTCGGCGTCGTCAAAGACAATGTTGGGCGATTTGCCGCCGAGTTCGAGCGAGAGGCGTTTCAGATTTCCCGCGGAGGCGCG
>CAZRCZ010000024.1:0-67790 GCA_964598765.1 uncultured Candidatus Sumerlaeota bacterium
GACCGCGCAGTTGCTTCTCACCCGCGCCGACATGGAGGACCGCCGACGGTATCTCAATGCGAGGCACGCGCTTGAACGAATTTTGGAGCTCGGAGCCGTGCCGATCATCAATGAAAACGACACGATCTCAACGGATGAACTTTCCTTCGGCGATAACGACATGCTTTCGGCTTATGTGGCGGTGAAAGTCAAAGCCGATCTTCTCGCGCTTCTCACTTCGGTCGAAGGCGTGATGAAATCCCCTCCGCAAGAGCGCCGTTCCTCGAAGATTTCCGTGGGAACGCCCCAAAAAGGCCCCGTAGAGACGCCCCGGCGGGGCGTCTCTACCAAAGAAGACCCTCAAGAAGATGCGTTGATCCCCCTGATTTCAAAAATTGATTCCGCCGTGATGGGACTTGTCGACGACAGCCGATCGGAGCGGGGTTTGGGAGGAATGCGATCCAAACTGGAAGCCGCGAAGATGGCCGCGGATGCGGGAGTTCACACGGTCATTGCGAGCGGCAAGACGCCCGGAATTTTGCGGCAAATCGCGAGCGGTCAATTTCGGGGAACGTATATCCCTTCGTCGCGGGATGTTTCGATGTCGGCCTTGGAGCGCTGGATCGGATTCGGCCGCGCCCCGCGCGGACGCCGCCTGACGCTCGACGATGGAGCCGTCGAGGCGCTTCTGCGCAAGAAGAGTTCGCTCTTGCCCGTCGGCGTGACGCGCGTCGAAGGGGAATTTCAAAGCGGCGACGTGGTGGACCTCTGTTCCGCCGACGGCGCTCCCGTCGCGCGTGGTTTGGTCAATTATTCCTCGGAAGAAGTCGAGAAGATCAAGGGACGCAAGACGACCCAAATTGAGGGGATTCTCGGCCACCACGATTACGACGAAATCGTCCACCGAGACAATCTGGTCGTTCTTCGCGCCGGGTAGCCGCGAACGCTCCGACGAGGGGGAATGATCTTTCATTCCCCCTTTCCTCAAACTCGGATCAGAGCGCTTCGGAGACGATGCCGATCTCGATCACGTTCAGCCCGT
The DNA here is from genome assembly GCA_964598765.1 of uncultured Candidatus Sumerlaeota bacterium. Lineage (GTDB taxonomy): Bacteria > Sumerlaeota > Sumerlaeia > MVZB01 > JAJFLK01 > CAZRCZ01. The sequence goes on from CAZRCZ010000024.1 coordinate 1,022, forward strand.
TCTTGCGATAGATCGTGCCTTGGGCGTTGATCTTCTTGCCGATCAGCGGGGTCAACTTCGCCGTGGCCGATTCGCCGTTCTTCCAAACCGCGACGAAAATTTCGTTCGTTCCCTCCTGCACAATGATCGGCGACATCATTTTCTTGTTGATGCACCGGTCAACGCAACCGCTGGGGTTGGACCCCATGTCGGCCCGCGCCATGTAGCAATAGAGGCATTGGATGTCGCCGGTGACCATTTCCTTTTTGGGCTGATCCACCGCCGCGACGCGGAAGGCGATTCCGCTCGCCGCCAACATTCCCAACACCATCAAACTCACGCTCAGCTTTTTCATTTTCATGCTCCTTGTCTTCTGCTTTCGGCAAGAGACGCTAGACTTTAGATTTTGAAAAGATGGTTGCATCTCTTCGTCTTGCCGGGGAGATAAGGCAGGAGGCGTGCCAAAAAATTCGATTTCGGAAAAACACGGGCCTTTTCCCTCGAATGGACGACTTTGATGCATCATGCCTGTTGCATACGAGCTATTTTATACTGATTTTATTGGTGTTAGGATTCATGATTGGAAGGCGGATTTGCGCCGATGGGGAACCAGTGGGGGGAAAAGGTATTGATTCGGGTTCCATGATTCGGTCTCAAACGCAACCATGTTGCAACATGAGAGGAAACCACGCTGGAACCGATTTCAGTCTCGCATTCCCGATCGAATCTCATCTATACAAGATTGCCCGGATGAGCGGGAGATGCGGCGGAGACAGTTTTGACCGAACGAACCCAATTTTTAACACACTTTTGGTTGGGGAGAGTTGATTGGATTGGAGTTGCGAGGCGACAAATTAACCGCCAAGACGCCAAGGGGATAATTATCCCCGGATTTCGTCGAAGACGCGGATTTGGGCAAGGGAACGGAAAGTGGGGGAATGGCATGGACCCGATTCTAATCGGAATGTCTTTGGGGCGGGATTCCCATGGAGGCTCTTCTTGGCACTTAGGGGCGCGAAATCGTGAAGAATTTTCAGCCGCCAAAGAACGCAAAAGACGCAGAGAAAAATCGGTTTGGCTTTAGGGGCAAAGAAGAAGTTGGCGAGGATGGGTTGAGAAGTGGGAAGAGGGAAGGGCAAACTGAATTACTTTTGTAGTCAACGTCCCCAGTCTCCCGGTAGTTCACGTCCCCCGATTCCGACTCCCCTATTCTTTCCCTATTCCCACTCATCTTCCTAACAGAACGCTTAACAGAGTAGCTAGAATAACAAATACAGCGAACACGACCATCGTTACTATTCTTATTTTGACCGCTGACCCACTCGGTAACGCATTGATCATTTCTTCCTTATAGCGATCATAGTAAATGACAGTAAGAATCGTGCCAATTACCAATAAGGTGATGGCTGAAAGAACGCATACGAACTTGAGCATCGGGGACGAAAAATAAAACCCAAGGATGGCCATGGTGATCCCTGCTACTCTGGCGATATAACGTATATAGCCTATGATTGCTTTTCGCATCAGTTCAACCCTACACTTAGAATCTCTTTCTAAAACAGGGCAACAGGGGGGACGTTCACCAGAAAGGTAATTTATCCTTCGTTCATTTGAGCGTCGGCGAATTCGGGGATGCGTGGCCGGGATGCTCAAATCCAGTCGGCCTTGACACGCTCGATCCCCAAACTTGGGGGGATTATGCCACGATAGGCGCGAGTTGTCCAGACGGGGGATGGGATACCCCGCCGGCGCCGAGAGACTGGACCCCATTTTTAATTCAATCGTGTGATCGGGTCGTCAGCGCGAGGAAGAAAATTCGCGAGGGGAGAGAGCAAAGGATGAAGGATGAGGGATGAAGGATGAATTTTGGGGAGTATCACAGGCGAGGACGCCTGCGCCACTTACACAGCCGGAGGCGGCTGTGCCACATCCGATAATTCAGTTGTCCCCGCGATCTTGGCGGTTCGGGGCGAGAATTTCGAAATTGGACACGTAGGCGCACGGATTACACGGATTAAGGACCGCGGAGGCTTTCCGATTGAAGCGTCCCTATGGATTTGCGAATGAGCGGCAGGCGCAGAAAAAGGACGATTCCTCCCGCGATGCAAATCGCCGCGCCGAAGCGCATGGAGGGGAGAAGGCCGATCCATTCGGCGAGTTTGCCCGCCAACAAACTGCCGAGGGGGACAAAACCCAAGAGCATCATCGTATAGAAACTCATGATCCTGCCGCGCAGGCGGTCGGGAACGAGCTTTTGAAGGAGCGTATTGGTGCAGAGCGAAAGGATCATCATGGAGCCGCCCGTCGGCACAAGGAGGAACATCGAGAGATGAGCCGAGCGGGAGAAGGAAAGAAGCGTCAAACCCAAACCGAACCCCACGCCGGAGATCGGAACCATGAGATCGAGCCGTTGGTTGAGCGACCCCCGGATCATGACGACCGCGCCGAGCAGGGCGCCGAATCCGAGCGCGGACATGAGGTTGCTGTAAACGTCGGCCCCGCCGTGGAGGATTTTGGCGGCAAACGCGGGCATGAGCATCTGATAGGGGAAACCCATGAAGCTGATGAGGCCGATATAAAGAAGAAAATCGCGCAGGGCGGGTTGGCGAAGGACGAAGGCAACGGCCTCTTTCAAATGTTCGGCCATGTTGCCGGGGTGGATTTCCATCGGGCGAGGCGCGACCCGCAACATTAACAACGCGCCGATCACCATGAGGAAACTAACGGCGTTGATGACGAAAATTTTTCCCTCGATTCCCGACGCTCCGGTTTCTCCATCCGAAAAAAAACGGATCAGAAGTCCGGCGAGCGCCGGGCCGAGAATGCGCGCGCCGTTGAAGGAAAACGAATTGAGCGCGATGGCATTCGGGAGATCGGCCTTGCCGACCAATTCGACGACGAACGACTGGCGGAACGGCATGTCGAAGGAATTGATGGTTCCGAGAAAGAAGGCGAGAAGCAACACATGGGGAAATCGGATCAAACCGGTCAGCGTGAGCGAAGCGAGGATCGTCGCCTGCAACATGGCAAGCGTTTGCGTTGCGATGATGAGACGATGGCGGGAATAGCGGTCGGCTAGGACTCCCGCCAGCGGCGTGAAAAGCAAATTGGGAATCTGCGAGGCGAACGTGACCATTCCCAGATAACTCGGTTTCTCCGCGAGTTTCCAAACCAACCATGCCAGCGCGACGGTTTGCATCCACGAACCGAGGAGCGAGATCGCCTGTCCGACGTAATACAACTGAAAATTACGATGACGCAACGCCGGAAGAAGGGATGGGGAGGATTCTGGAAGTTCGAGTTCGTCGGGATTCACGGCTGGGTTTTCCTCAAAATGCAAATTACATTCAGCGGGGATGGGATCGGATCGGCGGTTCCCTTGAAACATTGCCCGTCGCCGGAAGAAGGGAATCCTCGTCAATTAACGTCGCGGCCCATTCCTTGGGGAGTTTCATTTCCGAGCATAGATAGCGGATGCGGTCTTCCTGCGAGAAAATCAAGCCCAATTCCTTTTCCGCCTGCGCGCGCGCCTTGATGACGACGGTTTGTTGCGCGGGGGAAAGTTGCATGGTCCCCAAAGTGGCGAGCAGGTCGGACGCCAAGCGGTGCTGGCCGAGCGAACTCCGCACGGAGGCTTCCTCCAGCAATATTCTCGCGCGTAAACCGTCGGGCGGATTCTGATCGCGCGCCTTGCGAAGCGCCGCCAAGGCTTCATAAGGACGATGGAGCGATTCAAGACAGGCGGCTTCGATGTAATCCACGAAGGGTCGAAGCGTCGGCGTGCGGCTGTAAGGTTCGAGCATTTGAAGATTGGCAAGACCGACCGCCAGAGCGTCCGGTTCATGCGGCGGATTGACGAGCGGATCGCCCAAACCGCGAAGAATCGGAAGATAGAGATTTAAGAACGCTTCGTCCGCCTTGCCTGCCTGCACTCTTGCGCTCGCCGAGGCGAGATCGAAAGCGTAAATCGCCCAATCAGTCGGGAAGCGGTCAATGATTTCCTCGCATCGCCGATAGCTTTGCAGAGCGTCGTCCCATTGGTTGCGCTGTTCCAAGGCTTTGGCTCGATAGAGATGAATGAGAAGCAGGAGACGGCAAGAGCGCGCATCCCAAAAGCTCGGCGGGATTAGCGAGACGTCGCCGTCGAGCTGGTTGAGGGCGGCGTCCAAATTTTCCTTGTTTTCCCCGGTGATCCCCCCCTTGGCCTTGGCCAGCGTAAAAATGAGATGCGACCGGGTGTCGTTCATTTGCCGATCCAAAAGATGGGCGACGCGGGGAAAGAGAAGGATTTCGGCCACCCCTTTTTCCATCCAACGGTCTTCTTCCTCCGAGTCGAGGTAACGATTCAAAATGTCGGGATAATCGAGCGTCGAGCCGGCGGGATCACTGAGATCAATCAAAACCAAATTGCGCGCGGGATCAATTTGACCGTCCTTGGCCCATTGATTGAGAAGAAGGCTCCGCAGATTGCTTCGTGTGAAATCGTCGGAAAGATCGCCGCCGGAGAGCATCAAGAGGGATTCTTGAAAATCACGATTGCGCATCAATTCAGGATAATCATGATCTTTTGAGGAAGATGGAATAAGAGAGGCGTCAAATTCTCCGCGCAGAAGAAAAGCAATCCCATGGCGGTGAAGGACAGAGCGGGGATCGGCGGAGATAAGAGCGTGGACGCTCTTGGCGCAATCCTGCCAACGCCGTCTTCGCGCGTCCCTCCCGATGCGTTGCCATTGGGAGACGATCTTCTTGTCTCCGGAATCCAACAGAGCCGCGATCCATCGCGCGAGAGGTTGATCGGCCAACGATGGAGTTATGCCCGCGAGAATTTTTCGCGTCATATCGGAGGATCGGAATTCGAAGAACGAACAGAGAAGCCGTTCGCGTTCGAGAAGGGAAAAGAAATCGGATTCGCTCCCGTTTAGAGCGAGAGCTTCAGTCAGGTTGCGATCACAGCGCTTGGCGTTTCGGCGACGTTCGAGTTGCGCGCGCGCGGCGGCCACGAGCGATCTCTTCTTATGGTTATTTTGCTCGTTTTCCCAAAGGCCGTCCAAAAAGTCGCGGGCGCGGGAGGATTGCCCGACGTCATCGAGCCGGATCGCGAGGCCAAGCAAGTCTTCGAATCGCCTCGCGTGGATTTGTCCCTCGTCAAGATCGTCCGAGTTCCTTGAGGCGACCACCAAATTGTCATTGAGCGCGGCGCAGAATCCTCCTTCTCCTAATCTCGCCGGACACCTTAGGGAAAGATTATTCCAAGCAATCGGTTTGGAGAGAGGATTCCCCCAATGTTTTTCGGGATTCCAGGAGACGATTCCGGATTGGATGGACAGGGCAACGGAATGGTCCGCCAAGAAGGCTTGCGGAAGCCAAGCGAGACCGTCAGGACCGAATTTGAGCGGAAGCGAGACGGAGCGCGTTTGAGTTCCAAAATCGAAGAGGGAAATTTCACCTTCAAATCCTTTCTTCGTCGCGTAGGCCAACGCCTTTCCCGATGGAGAGAATGCCATATTGCGCTCGCTCAGGATTTCATTTCGCGGGAATTGGCGAATGCGGCGCGGTTCCTTGCTCTTTGAAGACAACCACCAAAGTTCTAATCGTCCTTCATTCAAAACGGTGTAAAGCAATTCGCCCATTTGGGGGGAAACCCAAATTCCGGTGACGTCGCGTCCGCAATCCAGCAGGCAACGCGATTTGCCGGTTGGGAGGTCCAAGACCCAAAGATTGACGTGATCGGAATCGCGGTCGCTTCGATAGACGAGTTGCTCAGGCGCCAGCCACCCGGGTTGAGCTTTCCAGTCGTAATCGGTCACGGAAGAATTGGGAACCTGATTCGGCGCGGGATGCACGAGGCGAATTTGCGGAGGTTGCGAGGGAAGGCGCTCGACAAAAGCGAGGGCGTTGGAATCGGAAGCCCAATTAAATCCTCCATCGAGATAACGGGTGTAAACGGGCAGGGGGTCGTCCGATTGAAGATTGAGAACGCCGAGTTCGCCGGATTCATAGGCGACGGCGACACTTTGTCCATCCGGAGAGGCCTTGATTTCAGCAATGGCGTTCTCGCCCGCTTCGAGGCGTGAATTGAAAATCGGGAGAAGAATAAAAAAGAGACAAGAACTCGCCGTGAGAGGAATCGGATTGCGAGTTGGGAACGGGTTGGGCGATCTGATGCGCCTTCTCCGATCGGAACGGAACATGGGCGCGTCATTCAAACATGAAACGCCCATCGTGTCAAAAAGGCTTTTCCATCGCGCCGAAAAACGATAACGTAAATGCGTCCGTTTCATTTAGAATGGGGTGATGGAAGAGGGCGAGTTTGCATGGAAGAGAATGGAACATTGGATCGTGTCGAAAAGATCGAGGGAGTCATCCTGATTGACAAGCCTCGCGGAATGACATCGCACGACGTTGTGGATCGGGTGCGAAAGGTCGCCGGAACGCGACGGGTCGGGCACGCCGGAACATTGGACCCGATGGCCGAAGGCCTCTTGGTGGTGTGCGTCGGTCCCGCGACGCGTATCGCTCAGTTCTTGACCGGACTGACCAAAGAATACACGGGGGTCATCAAGCTGGGAGCGTTCTCCTCGACCTACGACGCGGAAGGCTCGATCATGGCGCAGTCGGCTTCGCTTCCACGGGAACCGGAAGTCATCGGGGAAGCGATGAGGCATCAGACGGGTTGGCAAACCCAACTTCCTCCGCCGTATTCCGCAATCAAAGTGCGTGGAAAAAAATTGTATGAGTATGCGCGCCGAGGTGAAGAAGTTCCCGAAAAGCCAAGGCGGGTCCGAATTCATCACTTTGAAATGATCGAATATTGCGAGCCGGAGATTCGGTTTCGGACTAAGGTTGGTTCCGGAACATATGTTCGCTCAATGGCGCACGATCTGGGCGTGCAATTGCAATGCGGCGCGTATTTGGCCGAGCTTCGGCGTGAGCGGGTCGGGCATTTTCACGTTGGCGAGGCGGTGGAACTGGCAACCTTGATCGAGAATCCAACGCTGATTTCCGAGCGGATTCTGGGCCTCGCCGAGTCGCTCGCCCACTTGCCGAGGATCACCGTGAGCGCGACGGCGGAGCGGGATGTTCTTAACGGCAAAGGATTCACAATCCGCGACATCGTTTCGTGCGAGGCACTGCCTCGCCCGTCGGAAAATTCCGTGGTTTTGAACTCCAAGGGAAAAGTCCTGTCTGTTGCGAGGGGGGAATTGATCGCCGATCTTGAACGGGAAATGGAAGGCGTCCCGGAAATTCCATCGGGCGAGGAGACGGACCGGGGGCGTCAGCTTTATTTTCGCCCCGTCCGCGTCTTGGGACGGGATGAACCGCATGACTGACTTCCCTTCCGCAGAAGACGGAAAGGAAACCTCCCCGGAGATATCTTCTCCGGTTCATTCGCGCGACGTTCCGTTTGAATATCATCTTCTTTTTCTTCCGACCCTGCTTTGCCTCGCCGCCTTTTTGATTCCGGTGGCGCAAAGGCTGGACGCCGCGTTGCGGTTTCCTTATCAAATGGACGCGGAAGAAGGGTTTGTCTACTACCAAGCCGTCGAACTGCGCGACGGGAAATCCATTTATCACCATTTGGATCACGAGCCTTTTTTGGTCGGGAATTATCCCCCGCTTTTTCCGTGGATTCTTTCGCGGATGCTGACCTCTCGACGGTTTGGATTGCCGCTGGGGCGATTGGTTGTCGCCTTCTCCTCGTTTCTCATCGCTTGGTTGCTAGCCTATATCGTCCACGGACGAACGCGAAGAATTTTGCCGACCCTTTTGGCGCCGCTTCTCTTCTTGATAACATATGAATTTCACAACTGGTCGGCGTTTTGCAGGGTGGATTTGCCGGCGTTGGCGTTCACGCTCGCGGGACTTGGCGTTTTCCTTAACGCGCAATCCCATGCGACGACGGCTTGCTCGGCGCTTTTGTTTGTCCTAGCGGGCTACACGCGGCAAACGGCTATTCTCGCGCCGTTGGCTTGCATGGGGGCAATGGTTCTCCACGACCGCCGTCGAATGGTTTGGTTTCTCGTCCCTTATCTCGTCGCGGGGCTGGGAACGTTTCTTATCCTCAACCATCGCACGGGAGGGGAATTTTACCGCCACACGGTTCAATACAACCGCAACTTGGTGGATTGGCATCAATGGCGACTCGTGATGAAGAATGAAATTTGGCATTTTTACCGCGCCTGGATAACGGCGCTGATTGTGGGCGCGGCTTGTTTGGGTTTTGCAAAATTCGCGTCTAGACACGATTCGGGCGGATCGGTCGGAAAAGGCGCTTGGTTAAATCACGCGCGCGGAACCGTCGGACTATACTTCGCGCTGGCCGCTCTTTCGCTCGTCTCCTACGCCAAAGCGGGATCCGCTCCGAATTACGGATTGGAACCGCTTGCGGCGGCTTCGATCATGGGAATGGAAACGTTGGGACGATTACTGGATTGGAGCGGAGGGGCGCGGTCGTGGCGGCGGCGTTGGGCGCGACTGGGCGTATTGTTCATCGGAGTCGGATTGCTTGTCCACGTAACTTGGCTCCACGGATTTGAGTTGGGCAAATTTCAACTGCGAGGACTGGCGCGCGACATGTTCAGCAGTCCCAATCCATCCGTCCTTGACCGCCAGCGGGGCAACGAAGCGCTGTTCATCGTCGAGACGACCGACGGGGAAGTCATGGGGGAATATCCCATCTTCTCTATTCTTGCAGGGAAGGCCGTGACTTATGAGCCGTTCATCATGTCGCGTCTGGCCGCGGAGGGAATGTGGGATCAGGAGAAGATTAACGACCAGATTCGCCACCGTCGGTACCGACTGATCATTACTTCCCAAGACCTGCGCGGGCTGGAAAGAGGGGAGGCGCCCGGCCGATGGACTCCGATGATGGCGCAAACGATCTTGGATTGGTATCGGCCGGCCGGATTGATCGGAGGGAGCGATTGGAGAGGCCTTCCGCAAATTTATTACTTTTGGATTCCGATGGACGCCGCCACGCGAAGAAAAAAAGCGGAGGAGCAATTCAATGTTTCGGGACAGTCGCTCGACCCGGGCGTTCAGGATTTGAGTTGAGTGCCAGCGGGAGAAGGCGTGGTCGGATCTTGGGGCTTCGGCGAGGCGTCGGGATGGGCGCCGGCGGGAACGCGCTTCATCTCAAAAGTCCCCGTGTAAAACTTGCTCGCGTATTGGCCGGTGAATTTTTCTCCGTCGGCTTGGCCGGACCAATGGAAGACGCCGCCGCTGGTCGCGCCCAAGTCCACGTCGCCGCCGAAGGCGACCTTATCCCCTTCGCGTTTGCCGAGTAGCTCGACCTTGTAGCTGGCCGTCTGGCCGAACTCCGCGACGAAAACCGCTTTCCATTGATTTCGCTCGGTCCGCTCGACGGTGCAGGTCAATTTGCCCCCCGGTTTTGGCATGTTGGTCAGATACCAATTTCCCTCCCACGCGCCGCTGACTGGATCCTTCCACCGCCACGCGGACAGCGTCGAGCAGGAAGCTGAGAGGAGTAGAAAAAGATAAAGAGAGATTCGGCGATAATTCATGCAGGTCATATCAATTCTCCTATCAACTTTTGAGATTGCGTTGAGGTTGTCCTGAATCCACCCCTCAGCACGGCCCTGTTGAAAATGATGCTCATTCGGCAAACATTTGCTGGAGCGTTTGGAGAAGCATTCTCCGGCTTGACTGGTGCAACGAGCCGAGGCGGCGAAGTAACCGGGACTTATCCACCGTCCGAATTTGATCCAGCACCACCTGTCCCCGCTTGCCGCCAAATCGGCAGGAGACGCGCGTCGGATACATACGCTCCTGAGTTGACATCGGAGCAATGATGATCTTCGAGAGATGTCGGTTCATTTCATCCGGTGATATTACAAGACAGGGACGGGTCTTTTGAATTTCGCTCCCTTTCCTCGGATCCAACCCAACGAGATATACCTCAAATCGTTGGACTACCATTTCCACTCAGTCAGATCCCACCGCGTTGGAGTTGGCGGATCCAGCAAGCGATCATCTCCCTTTTCCGCAGGGGCGCGGAATTGTTCCTCCCACCCCGCGCGGGGACTGTTCGAAGGCCGGATCAAGAGTCCGCCGGAGCGAAACGAAATTTCCACCTCTCCGGTTAGGCCGGAATGCTCCAATAGTGGTTTTGGAATACGAACACCGCGTGAATTGCCGATTTGGACAAGGTGAGTTCTAATTGTTTGCATTAGACATTCCGCCGATACGGTAATTCCATTGTGATCACATTGGCTCGTCAAATCAATCGCTCTTTTTGAGGATCGAAAAGACAAACCTTATTCTCCCGATATGCCTTGATGCTCAGCGCGATGGTCGTCATGACGCGATAACCGGCTTGGGCGTCGAGATTCGGGGTTTCGCGGGTGCGGATGCAGTGGAGAAAATTTTCCAGATGCGCGAGTGTCTCGTCGGGGGATTTCACCGTCTTGAGACGAATTTCCTTGATGACTTGCTTGCCCCCCGATTCCTGTTCGACGACCTCCGCTCCCCCGATCTCCTTGGCCTTTTGGGCGACGGCGTCCATGTAGGGACGCTCGGGCGTGGCAATGATCGTGTCTTTGTCGAACGTCAACGTCGCGTGCTCGCCGCGGATCGTTTCGAGGGTTTCAGTTTGGTTCCCCTCGGTGGAAAAGAGAAAGCCGGAAGATTCGTTTTCATAGTCGGCGGCAATGGTGAACGTGTCGGGAACTTCGCGGTCGAAGTGGACGTAATTGCCGCCGGTCGCCGTGACGCGCTTGGGAAACGGAAATCCGAGCGCGACCGACAGATGCGCCCACTGGTGATAAAGCAGATCGGTGGCGACGCCGCCCGAATAATCCCAGTATTTGCGGAAGCGGAAGAAACGCTCGCGGTCAAAGGGGCGGACGGGCGCGGGACCGAGCCACCGCCGCCAATCGAGCGTCTCCGGCGTGCAATCGTCGAACATCGTGTAATTCCAATCGCCGCCGGGGACGTTGCGGTTGTAGCCCGCCTGAAAATGAAGGAGCTTGCCGATCAGACCGGTCTTGCCGTCGCCGATGAATTTGCGGGCTTGTTTCCATTTGTCGGTCGAGGCCGATTGCGCGCCGACGGCGAAGACGCGCTTCGTTTCTTTTTGAAAGGCGGCGACCTGCTTGGCTTCGTGCCAATGGAGCGTCATCGGCTTTTCGCAATAAACGTCCTTGCCGCAACGCATCGCATCCATCGAGATTGTCGCGTGCCAATGATCGGGTATGGCGAGCAGGACGGCGTCCACGTCGGGCGAAGTGATGACCTCTTCAAATTCGTGGACACACTTGCTCAATCCATACGCCGCCATCATTTCCTTTTTTCGGCGGTCGTAGATTTCGCAAATCGTCGTTAGCTTGGCGTTTTGCGCCGGATCATTTTCGATTTTCTTGATGGCGGAAATGTAATCCTTGCCGCGCATTCCGAATCCGACGAGGGCGAAGTTAATGCGGTCGTTGGCGCCGAGGACGCGCGGCGGCGCGACGGAATAGGATTTGGCCGGGCGGAACGACGCGCACGATTCCGCGCTTAACGCTCCGGCGGCGACAATCGCCGAACCTGAAAGACCGAGAAACTTGCGACGGGAAACCTCACAGGACGGGCGGTTGCTGTCGGAATCACGCATGGAACGGCTCCTTCTTCTCTCTGACATTAACCACACAAGGCACAAAGCCACCAAGGGATACGGAGAATAGTCGTTCGTCTTACTTGGTGCCTTGGTGACTTGGTGGTGAACTTCCCTTGGTCAACGAGCGCCATCAACCGCGTAGCTTAATGAGCAGATCGCGCCCGGCTTTCAGTCCGTCGCGCTCGGTCATGCGGTCCCCTTCGAACTCGACGCCGATCAGGCCGTGGAAGCCGTGCTTGTCCACGCAAATTTCCATCATCTTGGCGAAATCAATTTTGGTTTCGTTGCCGTCGGGGCCGAAGTCGTAGCATTTTGCGCTGACCGCCTTGGCGTAGGGCATCATCTTGTCCACGGCGTCGTAGCGATCCACGTTGGGCGGAAAATTGCCGAAATCGGGCAACGTGCCGAAATGCAGGTTGTTGACCGCCTTCATCAAGCCGACGAGATGTTCGGGATACGACGAAATTCCGCCGTGGTTTTCGATGATGACATTGAGGCCGCTTTGAACGCCGATCTCGACCAGCTTGCCGAACGTTTCCGTCGAGCGGTCAATGACTTCCTTGGCCTTGGCGGCGTCTTTTTCGGCTCCCCCTTCCGCGCCGTGCCAATTCACGCGGATCGAATGACATCCGAGATCGGACGCCATGTAAACCCACTTTTCGTGATTGCGGACCGCCTTGTCGCGCTCGGTTTTGTCCTTGTGGCCGAGCGAACCTTCGGCGTCGCACATGATCAGAGGTATCGTGATCTCGTATTTCTTGGCCTGACTTTTCCACTTGTTGGTGTATTCCTGCGTCGGCGATTCGAGCATCGTGTTGACGAGCGCCAATCCCTCGATCTGATATTCCTCGCGGAGAATTTTCGGCAGGTCAATCATCTTGATCTTGCCGCCGAAGACCTCGCGGTGGAAGGTCCACCCGTCGCAGGAGATTTTGAAGTCGCGCTTGGCGGCGGCGGATGATTTTTCCGTCAGCCCCGCCAAAGCGGCGACACCCACCGTTGCTGAAGTCTTGAGAAAACTACGCCGATCTCGCAATTCCATAATAGCCGTAAACTCCTGTTTTGAATGATTCACGACGGAGACACCGAGAGCAACTCACAACGCCAATCGCGTTGAGACAAACTTCTCTGTGTCTCTGTGGTGATTCTTCCCTATTTCGGTTTCCATTTCCCCTTCGCCACCGCCGGGATAAACGTGTCCAATCCTCTCGGCGGAAATTCGATGGTCTTGCCTTGCTCGGCGCTCATGTAGGCGGTCATGAGCAATTCCATGACTTCGACGCCGTCGTCGAACGTGAGACGGGGCGGCTCGCCCGACAAAAATGCCCGCGACATGTGGCGGTTTTCGGATTCGTAGCCGTATTCGGAGGCTTCGTTCGAGACCAGCGGCATGACGCCGGTCTCGGCGTTTTGCTTCTCGACCAAATCCTCCCCCGACGGTCCCTGAACCGCCCGGCTGAAAAAAACCTTGAGACCGCTTTCCAGACTGTTCATCGAGCAGGAGTATTCGGGACCGAGAAGTTCGAGCGAGAGGCGCAATCCCGCGCCGACGAAACTCCACGAAGTCGTCAACTCGGAGATCAAGCGGTTTCCTTTTTCATCCTCATATTCGACCGTCGCGGCGGCGTAATCCTCGGCGGGTTTCTTGAGGTAATCCACTGCTTTGCCCATCATCTTGGAAAGTTTTTTCGCGTATTCGGGGCGCGACCATTTCAGGCAAGAGGTGTGCGCCGTCACGCGCAAGGGTCGGATCGAGCGGCGCGGCTTGCCCGGCTCGGTGAGCATGTATCGCGCCACCTCGACCGAATGACACATCATGTCGTTCAGCACCCCGCCCCCCTGCAATTCCCCCTGCCAAAACCAAGGCATGTGCGGCCCGCTGTGCTCTTCGGCGGATCGCGCCAAATACGGGCGTCCGGCGAGTTTGGCTCCGCGCGCCCAAACGATGTCGCGCGCCCGATTGACCGGCGGCGCGAAAATTTGGTCTTCGAGATACCCGTGGTTCAATCCGGCTTTCTTGACCATCGCGGTGATTTTCTTGGCTTCGCCGACGTTGCGCGCCAGCGGTTTTTCGCAGGCGACTCCCTTAAGTGTCGCCTTGCCGCTTCGGACGGCGTCGCAAATTTCCGCGACGTTGGCGACGCGGGCGTGATTGGGTCCGCAAATCCAAATCGCCTCGATGGCGGGATCCGATGCCATTTCGGTGATCGAGCGGTAAGCCTTCGTCTCGCCGACGTCCAACTTCCGCGCAAACGCCGCCGTCTCCTCCGCGTGTTTCTTGTTGGGACTCCAAATCCCCCGCACGTCGGCGTCGCGCACGCCGACGAACGATTGAATGTGGAATTTGGTGATGAACCCGCTTCCGATGAATCCGATGCCGAGCCGTTTGTTGGACATGATCGTTATACCACTTCGCTTTCTTCGGTCGCTTCGTCGAGAGTCAGAGACGCGACGCGATCTTTGGTTTCATCCCGGAAAAAAGCGGCGAATGCGACCGACGTGATCAGACCGATGGCCGAGAGCGTATACCACAATTTTGAATAATCCACGCTTCCTCCTTCCGGCGTGAAAAGTTCCTGCAACTTGCCCGAGAGAAAACCGCCAAGCACGGGACCTCCGCCGAGGATGATGATGCCGAAAACCGTTTGCGCGGAATGTCGCACGTCGGCTTCGGCGATGCGATCCACGTAAATAAAGGACGCGGCGAAGAAACAGGAGTAACAAAATCCGTGAAGGGCTTGACTGCAAACAATCAAGGGGACCGGAAGATCAACCGTTCCGAAGATTGCGTAACGCGCGAAATAAGCCATGCCTCCCACGAAGACGACCCACCGGAACCCCAATTTCTTCAGCATGAATCCAAGAGAGGTAATGACGATGATTTCGGCAAATTGGGCGACGGTCAGGACCGGACCGATTTTGCTGTCGGCGATGCCTAGATGCGAAAAGAATGGACCTGTTTGGAGAAAGTAAATCTGGTGGATCGCGCTGATCGGAAGACTAGCCGCGACCAAAATGGCGAAGGATGGGCGCTTGAGAAGGGCAAAGGCTTTTGCAAAAGCCAGCGATTCGACCGCGTTTTTTTTGGGAGGCGTATGCGGAAGCAACAGACAAAACGCCGCGTAACCGAACGAAATGACGCCGGAAAACCGAAGCGAATCCACAAGACGGTGGGTCACTCCATCAACCTCCGGACCAACGAGAAAGGGAGGCATCAATTGAAATTTCAAATCCTTCTGAAGCCAGATCATCGGAAAAATCCAACTCGCCACGATCCAGCCGATGGTTCCCCAAACGCGAACGTAGGGAAATTCCTTGTTCGCGTCCTTCATGTGGGCGAAGGCGAGCGAGTTGGAAAGCGCCAAAGTGGGCGTATAGATCACGCTATAGAGGATGGATAGAACCAACCACGCGCCGTAGGAACTTTGCGAAGCCGTGATCCATTTGACGATTCCACCGATTAAAAGAAGAAACGCCATGAATCGCTCGGTGCTGAAATAGCGGTCGGCCAGTTGCCCGGCGATGAACGGAGCCGAGACCGCCCCGATGGAGCCGGCCAATCCGAGGATCATGCCGATTTGCGCTCCGCTAAACCCAAGCCCGCCTTCTTTGGAACTCGCTGAAAGAAACCGCGCGGCGACGGGCAACCACGCGCCCCAAACCATGTATTGAAGCAACATCATAATGGAGAGCTTGGGATATTTCGGATTATCCATGGAGGGGTCCTTTCGGCGAAAAATCTTTCCAGACCGCCGATGCAATACCAGCTTCGGAGGGAATTATCAAGCGGACTCCGCCGAAGGAACGCCTTCAGGCGCATTTGACTCGCGTCACGGATTTGGCTATGGACGAATTTGGGAAGGGATTTTTTCATTAACCCCGCGATTGATCGCGGGGCTAATGGGAGTTCAATGCATCCGTGACGGAAGCAAGATGCGCCTGCGCGTTCAAGATTTGCGAGGAGCCAACGATTTGGCTTCTATCGGGCTTTGCCGAGCGAGCGACTGACCATCCGCGAGAGAGGATTAAACCAACGGACTTCGGGAAATCTCACAAAATCGGCGTCGGCGGTGTGAACCACCGCACGATATTCAATCGCCAAGGAGGCAAGTTGAGCGTCGGTGACAAGGTTGCCCGCCGTTCCTACGCCCTCCAGCAGTTTCAGAGTTCGATCAACGTGGTCGGGACCGGGATCCAAAATTTGCGCCACCGGTCGAGCCAACCACGACCGAACATGATCGGCCGCTTCCACGGGCGTCATGGGATGGAGGAATACGCGCGGATTTGTCGCCACGCGCACAAAACCAAAGATCACGATTTGGGGCAATCCTACGGCTTCCGCGCCGGACAAACAATCCATCCACCACTGCGCGGCTTTGCGATGGAAAGACGAAGTCGAATCATGGGCATAGATGAGAAGATTGACGTCGGGAATAATCATGGCCGCGTTGAGCGTTTGTTCAGGCGCAAGAACGCTTCCGCCTCAAGCTCATCGGCCAGCTTGTTAAATCCGGCGGGGTCAATCCCGGGACGCAGACCCATTGGGCGCGCTTTAAGGACAAAGGGACGCGTTTTAGTTCGCGCGGGTTTCCCCGAAAGGGCCGACCGCAACGTCTCATTGATGGTATCCTTGAATCGTCTTTGCGAACGGTGCATTTCTTGGCGAAGCATCCGCTCAACGTCTTTGTCCAGTGTCACCGTTGTTCGCATCAATACATCATATTTTCTTAATACATTGATGTCAAGATGCTTGAGCTATAGCAACTCAGGAAATTGCGTGGCCATTTTCAGCCGGCGAGCCAACGGCTCGCCCCTACCACAAGAATTCCGTCTTCCGTAGGGGCGACCCGGTGGGTCGCCCGAAGATATAGATCTAGCTTCCGCAAAGCCGGAGCCCAATCCGCCGGATACACAATACCTTGAATTGCTCGTAGCCTTGGGAGCATTTCACTTTTCCGGTGAATCGCGCAACCCCGTTGGCGTCCTCAAGCCCCTCGCACTCGTCTTCCATCGGAAAAGGGAAATGCGCCCCTCGGTTAGGGCGATCCCTCGGATTCATTGGATAAAGGCGCGGCGCAGATAGCATCCCACAGGCGGGCAATAATGGCCGACGGGAACCTTCAGACGGATATGCACCCCGACCTCCTGAACCGGCGCGGTTGGAACGATGGGAAAGGTGAAAAGGCGGGGCGCCGGTTCCCTTTCTTGAACGTTACTCAAGTCACAGGCGACCTCGCCGATTTGGCGTTCGCCTTGGAAGATCGTCAGCCGAAGTTCCGTTCCATCGGGCGAATTGGGCGCGATGGCCAAGAACTCAAATCCGAAACGCGAAGCCGCTCCCGGTTCCGCAGGCAAGGCCATGCTCAGAAACTTCTCCTCCCCATTTCCGCCGCCGAGCAAAGCTTCGATGCCGCGGTAAGGATGAACCCGGATTCGGGCAAGGCGTTCCGCGACATTCGGGACATTGCTCTTCGGTTTCGCCGAGGGGGAATTCTTCAATCGGAAGGAAGGGACAAAAGGCGTTCCCGGCGGCGGGGCGTCTGCCGACGTTTGCCGGATGCTTTCGTAAAAAACTTGACTGTCAATCACGTCCTCGGTGTCGAGCAATCGGGTCAGAGAATAGGATTTGAGAAGTTCGCGGATCTCGCCGTTTTTGTACGGCTCTTCCTCATAGAGGCTGGCCGGATAAAGCCGGGCCGACGTCCCGAAGGAAACAACGTTATCCGAGGCGCGCGAGAAAAGATATTCAAACGCCGACTGATCGCGGAATTGGTTGTGGGAAAGCGGTTGCATATAGGTGTGGCGTTCGGCGAAAGACGCTCGCCGCGTCGCCATGGTTTTGGCCTGCAACAAAGCGGATGCGGCCGTCAGAAATAGAATGATGCCCAAGAGGGCTGTCCCGCGTCCCAGTCCGCTCCGAAGCCGCAAAGGGGATCGCGCCAAAAGACCGATCAACGACAGCAGAAAAATCGGCCAGACGGAAAAGGTCAGGCGGGGCATGTTGCTGACGGGCCGCCAGAGAGTCAGGAGCGCGAAAGCAAACGCCGCGCTCATCAGCAAGCGATTGGGAGTGAGAATCGTATCGGCGCTTGTTTCCGCCTTGACGTTCATCGGCTCCGGCGAAGGGAAAGACGCAAGCCGGGGATGGGACAAAACCTTGCTCAAGGAAATGATGATCCCCGCCGCCGCGAAAAGAAGAATCGAAACCGCGCATCGCGGAAAATCCCAATCCATCGAACGGATGAGCAATCCAACCATAGATGTCGCCACGGCGACGGCCGTCCATTTCGCGCGTCGCGTGACGGCGGAGGATCGGACAATTTCGATGAGAACGACGCAAGTCCCCACTTCCAAAAGGGGATCCAACTCGAACATCTCCCGAAGCCACAAGCCATGCGATCCCCAAGCCGGGAGAGCCGTCAAGTTGACGTGGCGGATAAGTCTTTCCGCGTAAGAGCGTCCCGCCATGGCCGCCCAAACTTGGAGCGTCAAGAGCGGAATCACCGCGGAAGCGCAAAGGAGCATTGGACCCAAGAGGAATTCTTTGAGATGTTTTTTCAAACTCCCCGTTCTTCGGAACCCATCGGTCGGCAAAAGCGCGATCCAGCCGTAGGCTAACGAAACGACTGCCGGACCCGCTCCGTAGTGCGTGCCGAAGGCAAGGCCGAGGAACAATCCCGCTCCCAGCCAATTTTTCATCGAGTCCCGTCGTCCGGTCAGAGCGTAGATGGCCAAGCAAATCCACATCGTGGACGGCATCGTTCCAAGCAGTCGGATCGAATAATTCAGAAACAAAGGGGAGACGCTGACGTAAAGCAGACAAAGCCAAAAACTTTCGCTTCCGAAAAGTCTTCCGGCGGCGAGGGAAAGCGCGAGCATGGCTCCGAAGGCGAAGAGCAGGGTGAGCGCGAATCCCGACGCCCCCGTCGAGTTGGGAATAAACCAGCCCCAAATCAAATGCGCCCCCATCCAAAACATCCGCCCATCGGCGCCGCAAACTTCCATGATTTCCCACCGCTCGGCCCAGTTCGAGGTGGCCATGAATGCCGAGGCGACGCCATAGCTTCCGGCCAAGGCGGCTTGGGTTTCGTCACCGCTTAATTCGGCGGGAAGGGTCAAGAACGGCAACCGAATGGCCCAGCTTATCGCGCCAACGATGAAAACCAGCTTCGGCAGAGTCAGACCTTGAAGAAAACAGGAAGGTTGAGCGCTTGGCACGGTTGTTTGTGGGATCAATACGGACGGCGTCCGGCGAAGGACCTTCCGAGTAATGCGTTCATTTCGCGCCAAGCGTCATGTGCCGGGAGACGGTCTCCGGCTTGAAATCCGCCGCTTTCGCATGAAACCAAAGCGGAGCGTATTTGCCATCCAACCACAGTTTCACTTGGTCGTCATAGTGAGGACTCTTGAGATTTTCGCTCTGACCGCCGGGATAAACGCCGACGCTTCGTCCCAAATCGCCGAGGTCAACCACCTGACGCCACGACGCGCCGATGGTCACGGGACCACCCGTGCTGTTGCCCGGATTGAGCGTGTAGGGTCCGCCATGCACCGGCATCCCAGCGCGCGCGGCCATCGGATTGGGCACGATGGGATTCAACCGGAGTTTGTTGACGTTTCCCCATTTCCAACCATTCGGATCAGGTCCGTTCTTCTCGCTCAGCTCCTTGATCGTCGCCATGAACGACTTCTTCAATATGTCGTCGCGCGTTTCGCGCTCCGGCGTCGTCCGGTCGTCGAACCAAATCGAATTGGGATTCTCGCGGGTGAGATATTCCAAGACCTCGATCTCGGGCTCGCGTTTGTTGTCGCCGGTGAAGCCCCAGCTTCCCTCCGGCTGTTTAATGTTGCGCGATTTCCATTCGTCGTCCCACACCGCCGAGCGATAGGCGTCGAACCACTTGGCGTAGATCGTCGGGGCGCTTTTCTCGGGAGCGCACTCGCAATCCCACGCGCGCAAAAGCTCCATTGCGGCTTTCACCGTCGCGTCGCCGTAAGGAGCGCGGTCATAAGCCGCAACCAATACCGGCGTGATGACCTCCGCCGATTTATCATGCGCGTCGTATTGAAACGCCTGCATGTCCTCGAACGAAATTTTTTCCTTCGAGGCGAGCAGATCGTTGATCCGCCGCGTCCGGTAGCTGGGGTCCCACATCCATCCCAAATAATATGGATAGCCGACCGGAGCCGGGCGGCCGTTCGCGCTGGCGAGATAACCACGCGGCGGATTCACCGAAATCGGCAACTTCTCGCGCGGGATGTAACCGATCCAATCGTAGTCGCCCGACGCGCCGTCCACCGGAACGCGCCCCTTGCCGCGCGCGCGGATCGGCAAATCGCCGTGCGGCGCGATGGCGATGTTGCCGTCCACGTCGGCGTAAATCATGTTGAGCGCGGGGAGGTTAAGATACTTCAATCCTTCGACAAAATCCTTGAGTCCGCGCGCGCGGTTGATTCCGCCCAGCGCGCGTCCGTCGGCGGTCAGACCCAACCCCGTCCACGCGAGCGCGATGACCTTGTCGCCGACTTTGTCAATTGGCCCATGCGCGGTGGATTGAATTACGATCTCGCGCGGTTCGGCTCCGCGAATCTTGATCGTCTCCTTGCGCTCGACGAGGGGCTTCCATTCTCCCTTGTGTTTGTATTGTTTGGGATTGTCGGGATTGAGCGTCTCGATGAAGTAATCCACCGCGTCGGCCTGCATATCGGTGATTCCCCACGCGATCCGGTCGTTATGACCGATGATGACGAACGGACAACCGGGAAAGGTGATGCCGATGACGTTAAGCCCCGGCGCGACCAGATGCGCCGTGTACCAGACCGAGGGGATTTGCAATCCGAGATGGGGATCATTACAAAGGATCGGTTTGCCGGTCGTGGATTTCGCGCCTGAGATGACCCAATTGTTGCTTCCGACGGCAATACCGGTTCCGTTCGCCGCGGCGGATTTCAAACGAGCCATCAGTTCGAGATAAATCGCGCATCCGATTCCGGCGCGATGCGAGGCCATTTCCCCTAAAGCCAGAACGTCCGAAGAGAGGGATGAAGAATGAGGGATGAGGGATGAATCCGAGATTTGGGATTTCAGATTTATAGTCGCGGAATCGGCAACGGCGTCACCCGACGCTTTTTCGCCTTCCGCCTTTCGACTTTCGCCTTCCCCCTTCTGCGGCGGCCAAGTCGGAACGGTCGCGATCTCGTAGGGGCGTTCTTCAGGCCAGAGTTCCTCCGCCGCGTCAACCCCCAGTGTCTCAACCATCATCCCGAACCAGAGATCGGCGTCGGTTCCTCCCTGATCCCAACCCATGTATTTGAGAAACGCGATGCTGTCGGCGGGAACCCACGGCGCGGGTTGGAGTCCGAGCGCCTTGAAAACCGACGGAAGATTTTCGGCTCCGAGTTCCTTGATCTTCGCGTTGACGCCTTCGGCGTAGGCGGCGAAGGCCCGCTCGGTTTCCGGTCCGAGCAACCCGCTGGTCATGACCTCCTCCGACGTTTTTCGGATGCCGAGCTTGCGCATCAGAATATCGGATTCAAGCTCATCCTTCCCCGCAACCTCGGCCAAAGTCCCAGCGGCCCGCCGCCGCATCATTTCCATTTCCCAAAGCCGCTCGCCGGCGTGCAGGTAGCCGAGCGCGCGATAGGCGTCCTCCGGGGTGTTGGCGTAGATATGAGGAATATCGAACGAGTCGAAAACGACTTCGACGGAGGATTGAAGACCCGATAAAACGGCATGGTCGGAATTTTCGGCTATCGAAACGCGAAGCGAGCAGACGCCGAACAATCCCCATCCCAACAGGATCGCCGAATTGCGGACCGATTTTGAAAACCGAGAAGACACGAGGAATTCCTCCTATATTGTTCCATGTGTTTCCGTAAAATCCGTGTCCCATTTTTTGAGCATGGAGTTCACGGATTACACGGATTTCATTACATGAAATGGCGACGTTGCTTGTTGCCTTGGCGAAAATTTTGAATGTCGGCGGCGCGTTTGAGAAGCGTCCCCACGAGCGGGACGTTCTGCCGGTCGGGGATGACTTCGGCGTGTTGTAGCGCGCCGATCCAATTCAGCAATTCGCTCGTCGCGGGAGGCTTCTCGTAGCCTCGGCTCCGCAATTCGTAGAAGATGGTCAACGCCGCGTCCACCAACTCCTTGCTCGCCTCCGGGTAATGCAGTTTGATGATCTCCCGCATTTGATCCTGACTGGGAAACGCGATGTGGTGGCAGTAGCAACGGCGCAGAAATGGATCGGAAAGCTCCCGCTTGGCGTTGCTCGTGATGATGATGACGGGACGGATCGACGCCTTGACCCGTTCGTTGACCTCGCGGATCGTGAACTCGCAATCCTCGAGCACGTCGAGCAGGTTGTCCTGCACGTCGGATTCGGTCTTGTCAATTTCGTCCAACAGCAGAACGACTTTCTTGCCCGCGCGGAAAGCGCGCCCGATGGGACCCCAAACAATATAGTCGTAGAAATTCTGGACGTTGCGCCCCGTGTCGCCGGGGCCGAACCGCGCGTCGTTCAGGCGGAGAACCGTGTCCTGCGTGTAGCAGGCTTCTTCCCCTTTGATCGTGGATTTTGCGCGAAGGATTTCGATCTCCATGTCCAAGGCGCGCGAGACCTCGAACGCCAGTTGGGTTTTGCCCGTTCCGGCTTCTCCGGTCAAAAGCAAAGGCTTCTCCATGACCAGCGCGATGTTGACAATCGCCTGCAATTCCGGATCGAGATAATAGCGGTCGGTTCCCTCGAATTTCAGCTTGTGGTTGCTCATCGGTTCTCCTGCTCCCATCTTCTTTTCCCGAACACATTGACCTGAGATCATACGAAATCGCGTGAAGCGCGGCTAGTCTATTGTTTTTCGGAAAAATCCTGATGCAGGTCCGCTGGAACCTGCTATCCTGAAAATTCCCTCATCGCCTCCCCATGAGGGAGACGGCATTCATGTCTTCATCCACCAGCCAACCTTGCGCGCTCGTCACCGGCGTCACCGGACAGGACGGCTATTATCTGGCGCGGCTGTTGTTGGGTCGCGGGCATCGGGTCATCGGCGGAACGCGAAATCCGCAAAGTTTCGCCGCGCGGGAAATGGCGCAAGAATTGCCCGCCCTTGAGCCTGTTGAATTCGATCTGCTTAAGCCGGAGTCCCTTCGCGCGGCGCTGAACGCCGCGCCGCCGAATGAAATTTATCATCTGGCGGCGATGAGTTCCGTCGCGGAGACGTGGGAGAATCCCGTCCAAGCCGTCCGAAGCAACACCGAGGGGACGCTCCATCTATTGGAGGCCATCCGCCACAATTGCCCGGAGACTTTTTTGATTCTCGCCGGATCGGGAGACTGCTTTGATCACGAGACGGCTGGAGCGCGCGGAATCAATCCAATCACGCCGCTCCTTTGCACCAATCCCTATTCGATCTCCAAAGCCGCCGCCATGCAATTCGTCCAATCGTATCGGCAACAATTCGGATTGCGGACGTCGGTCGCCATTCTAATGAACCACACGTCGCCCCGAAGACCGCCGGCTTTTGTGGAAAGAAAAATCGTCCGGCAGGCGGTGGAAATCGCGCGCGGCAAAGAAAGGAAATTGGTCTTGGGAAGTTTGGAAACCGCGAGGGATTGGTCGTGGGCCGAGGACATCGTCGAAGGGATAGCCGCAATTGCGGCCAAGCGGATTTCGCGCGATTTTGTGCTGGCGTCGGGGCAAGTTCACACCACCGGCGATTGGGTGCGGCTCACGTTCGAGCGATTGGGACTCGATCCTGCCGAAGTCCTTGAGATCAATCCCGCCGAGTTGCATCGCGGGGATCGGCCGCATACGTTCGGCGATATTCGACCGGCCGAATTGGAATTGGGATGGATGCCCAAGACAGGCTTTGAACAAATTGTTGAGAGGATGGTGGATCACGAGCTACGGATGGGTTGAATCTCCAAATGCGATGTGGCACAGCCGCCCTCGGCTGTGCAGGAAGAGATTCATGGCTTTGGCTCATCCCTTGGAGGATGAGGAATCCAACGGGACGTGGTCGCGCAATAGCGGCGATAGGATTCCCCGAATTTTTTTTCCAGCACCGGCTCTTCATAAAAGAGGACGAAGAGATTGAAGATCGTGAGAAAAGAGGCGGCGTAAACCGCCATAACCCACGATCCGAAAAGCCACGCCTCGCCGATCAAGATCAATATGATGCCGACATACATCGGATTCCGGACGTAGCGGTAAAGTCCGCGAACGACGAGTTCCTTGGGGGGATCAATCGGCGCGGGAGTTCCGCGTCCCGCGAAGACGAAATCAAACGCACACCGGAGAAATATCAGAAGACCCATGAGCATCGGGAAAAAGGCGGCGGCATGAAGCAAATCCAAATCGCTTAATTGCTGAAGGGAATTTTTCGGCAATATCCCGAGCGGAATGAAAACGGTCGCCGAGCCGGGGACCAAGAACGTGAAGATTACGGTCTTGATCGCAGGACCAATGGGAGAAGGCGAGGATTGTTCCATGTATTTTTCCCTTTCTTGCTCTTGCTCTTGCTCTTAATGTTGCTCTTTCTTTGATCGCTCTTCCAGAGCGATTGAGGAAACATCGGATCATTTTAGAGCAAGAGCAAGAGCAAGGGTAAGAGCAAGATAAAGATGGGAAAAAGCGGAAAAGAACCTCAGGTTCCGGCGGGAACGAGGGCGGTCGTGTTGGCCGGAGGGAAGGGGACGCGGTTGCTTCCCTACACCACGCTTTTGCCCAAGCCGTTGGTTCCGGTCGCGGATCGGCCGATTCTTGAACACGCCTTGCGGAATTTGAAAAAGAGCGGATTCCGCCGCGTCACGCTTTGCGTGGGACATCTTGCGGAATTGATCCGCGCGTTTTTCGGCGACGGCAAAAAATGGGGGCTTCAACTCGACTATGCCATCGAGGATCAACCGCTCTCGACCATCGGCCCGCTGGCGTTCGTGCAGGACCTCGGCGAAAATTTTCTGGTGATGAACGGCGATGTTCTGACCGATCTTCATTTGGCGGACGTCTTTTTCTCGCACTTGAAATCGGGAGCCGATCTGACCGTCGCCGCGCGGCGACGGGAGGTCAACATTGACTACGGCGTTCTCGGCTACGATCCCAAAACCTCGCGCGTCGGATCGTTCACGGAAAAGCCGAAGATTCCCTATGACGTTTCGATGGGAATTTACGTTTTGAATCGGCGCTGTCTGGATTTGGTCAAACCCGGACGACCGATGGGATTCGACCAATTAATGTTGGAACTACTCAAAAGGGGGCGTCGGGTCATGGCTTATCCTTATGCGGGCAGGTGGCTCGACGTCGGCCGCCCGGAAGATTTTGAATTGGCGCAGGATTGGGATCGAAAATAAAAAAATGCGAAACGAAGCCAATTTGAACAGGGATGGACGGGATGAATAGGATGAAGAATCAACCGCCAAGACGCCAAGAACGCCAAGAAAAAAAATTGCGAAACGAAGCCAATTTGGAGGCGGGAGCGTTGATTTGGTTTGAGATGGATCATTCGATCTTCAAGAAGCCGCAGATTATTCATTAAGGAGGGAGAAGGAGAAAGATAGAGATCATGGAAAGGCTCCGGCGACCGATTTGCCGGTTGGATTATGGATGGAGGGGCGTTGCAGGGCGATTCCCTTGGAGGACCTTATGGACCCGTAGCGGACCTGAAATTCGTGGGACAGGCACGCGGACGAATCCCCGCGAGACGGTCCCCGAGTTTCCCGCGTTTTCCACCCAGCCGCAGGAGCGGCGGAAGTAATCCAGCCCCAACCGGAAGGTTGGGGATACAAATCCCCTCGCACAAGATCAAGCTCCGGCAGGAGCGACATAAATCAAACGGAATATATCGCCCCTCCCGGGGCTTGGACGATTTTACGGTTGTTCCTCGCGTCCCCATGCTTCCGCATGGGGCTAAAATTATTTCGCCGCTGACGCGGCATTGAGATTCGCGGTACAGGTTACGAAGCGAGAACACAGCCGGGGCCGGCGGTGGAACGAGCACGGACGACGCCGTTCCCGCCACCGCGCCAGTTGAGGGAGCCGACACCTCCACTTATGCAAAATTGAGCGATCCCGAAGCCATTGCCGTCGGCCCTGATGGCAATCTCTACATCACGGACCATATTTCAACCACCAATCCCGACCGCTTCCGCATTCGCCGCATTGCGCCATGCGCTCCCGGCGATTTGATTGAAACAATCGTCGAACTTCAGACAGGGTCGCCGGTTTATGAAACGGGCCCGATCAACGACCTCGCGTTCGGTCCGGACGGGAGTCTCTTTTTCGACACGAAAGTCAGGCTCTATTCGAATCCATCCAGCTTTCAATACTACGATAAGGTGCGCCGACTCGATCCGCAGGGCAACCTTACCGATTACGCGGGCGGTACGACACAGCTTCCCTACAGCACCGGTGACGGGGGGACGGCGACGCTTGCGACCTTTCAATCCAACGGCATCCAAACCCTTTCCTCCGACAGGATTGGGAATCTGTATGTCGGAGACGCTCAACGGGTTCGGGTCATTTCGCCGGACGGAATCATCCGGTCGGCGGCCGGTTTGGGACCCCTCGGCGGGGGTAGAGCGGGTGATGGCGGACCCGCATCGGTGGCGCAAGTGGACACCCCCGCGGGTCTTGCCGTGGCGCAGGACGGAAAACTGTATCTTTCGGGAGGCGCAGTCGGTGATATAGCGGTGCGGTCAATTGCTCCGCCCGACGCGTTGACGGTGCCGGAGTCAACTGACGTTCAAGTTCCCGCCGAGGATGGAAGTCAGATTTACGTCTTCGACGCTTCGGGGCGGCATCTGCGGACCGTGGACGCGCTGACCGGAGTTCCCTTGCTGACGTTCCAATATGGGGATTTCACGGATGAAGGGTTCGACCACGTGCAAAGAGTCACTGGGATCACCGATGCCGACGGAAATGTCACGCAGATTTCGCGCGATGGCGCGGGACACGCCACGGCCATCACAGGACCGTTCGGGCAGACGACCGCGCTGACGCTGGACTCCAGCGGCTACCTGTCACGGATTGAAGCGCCGGGGGGCATCGCGCATCAGTTCAGCTACGATACGGGAGCCAATCTTGGATTGATGACCCTCTACGCCAAACCCAGCGGCTCGGCGTCGAGCTACGAATATGACGCGCTGGGGCGGCTGACGCGCGACGTCGCGTGCGGATCGTGCGGGACGGAGAAAAGACTAACCCGTAGCGAGATTGACGAGACAAGCTTTGCGGTGGACGTTACGACCGCGCTTGGGCGAACGACGCGACACGAAGTTTATTTCCAATCCGCGTCCGGAGTGACGTTCGAACCGAAGGACGTTCTGCATCGGATTGTGCGTCCCGCCGAAGGGGGCTCGTATCATATTGTCTCAAGGAGCGATGACAGCGAACTGTTAACAATGCCCGGCGGCACCAAGATTGAAACGTTGGTTGTCGCGGATCCGCGATTCGGAATGCTGGCGCCGATCACCAAGAAGATAACTTCGACCTTGCCCTCCGGGCTGAGTTATGACGTCGCAATGGATCGCCAAGTCGCTTACGTCAACGGCGATCCCGCGCAGGGATTGGCCTCCCAAACGGACACCCTGACTTTCAACAATCGAACGTATTCGACGCAGACGACCGCCGGCCCGGGGACGAATTGGACGGAGACATGGACTTCGCCCCAAGGGCGTCAAACGGTTACCCTGATGGATCCGCTGGGGCGGACGCTGCGCCATGCCCCACCGGGACTTCATCCGCGCGATTATGTTTACGATGCGCAGGGGCGCGTGAGCAGCATTTCGGTTGGACCATCTGGAAACGCGCGCGCCACTGGGTTTGATTACTACAACAATGCTTCGGTTTTTAACGGTTACCTGAGCAGGATCACCGACCCCTTGGCGTCGGAAGCCGGTTTCAACTACGACGCGATGACTGGCCGCTTGAGGGAAGTTGTCCTGCCGACGCCCGCCGGAGCGACCGAAACACCTCGGATTCAATTCCAACAGGACGCCGACGGCAATGTGACATCTCTGGTTCCGCCGGGAGGACTGACGCATCAGTGGCAATATGACCCTCACGACCAATTGGTGGAATATCGCCCTCCCATCGTTGCCGCACAGGCGACGACGGCCAACTACGCCTATACGGACGATGGAGAGACGGCGAACTTCACGTGGCCGGACGGGAGAAACATTGAACTTACCTATGATTCAAAAGGGCGGACGACGGCGCTCAATCTTCCGGGCGACGGCTTGACCTACACCTATACATACGACGATTCGAAAGGCCAACTTCTCGAAGCCTTTGCGCCGGACGGCGGCGGATTAAGCGTTCAAATAGACGGCCTGCTACCGACGCAGGTGAGTTGGCAGGGTGGAAGCATAACCGGAGCGATCCGCCGCGCCTATGACGCGAATTCCGTTTTTACATCATGGCAGGTCAACAACCTGACGCCGATAGCCGTTCAATTTGACGCCGACGGGCTTTTGACCCAAACCGGTAATTTGGCGATCACGCGCGATCCGGGCAACGGATTGATCACTGCGTCCACGCTGGGCCGGACATCTGAGGCCTACCATTTCAACGGATATATGGAGGTGGAGGATTATCAAGCCGCTCTGGATGGAGCCGCGTTCTTCGAGGAACAAATAACGGGGATAGACGCCGTCGGTCGCATCACGCAAAAGACCGAGACGTTTACTCTGCCGACCGGAACGGAACAACATGATTATTCATACACCTATGACGCGCTCGGGCAATTGACTCGGGTCGTCGTTGACGGAGACACCGCCAATCCGATCTCTTACAGTTATGATCTCAACGGCAATCGTCTTGGTTACACGCCTCGATCCGGCCCTGATTTGTTCGGCATTTACGACGAACAGGATCGGTTGACGAATTATGGGGCCAATTCCTACCAATACCACGCCGACGGAACCTTGCGGACGAAAACGACCGGCGGCGTCGGAACGACAACTTACAATTACGACGCGCTGAACAATCTTCGGGGCGTCTCGTTGCCCGATGGTCGGGAGATCGCGTATGTCATTGACGCGGCGCAACGGCGGATCGGGAAGAAAGTCAACGGCCAGCCCGTCGCCGGATGGTTGTATGGCTCGGGCTTTCAACCTTGGGCGGAGTTGGACGCTCAGGGCGAACCGGTCACCCTCTTTCTCATGGGGGGAAGGGGCAACGTGCCGGTGGCGATGCGGTCCAAGAAACTCACCGCCGACGGGTCGTTCCGGGATTACCGGCTGGTGAGCGATCATCTGGGAAGCGTCCGGATGGTCGCGGACGCGCAGAGCGGCGAGATCGTCCAGCGGCTCGATTACGACGAGTTCGGACGGGTTCTGGCCGACAGCAATCCGGGGTTCCAGCCGTTTGGATTTGCCGGAGGGCTTTACGATCCGGACACGGGGCTTGTGCGGTTCGGGTATCGGGATTATGATCCCGAGGTCGGGCGATGGACGGCCAAGGACCCGTTCGGATTCGCCGGGGGGGACCCCAACCTCTACGTTTACGTCTTCAACGATCCGGTCAATCTGGTGGATCCGCTGGGGATGGAGGGATGGAAGGAGTGGTGGCATACGGCGGCGGACATCGCCGGGGTGGTTGAACCGTTTGGGATCGTGGACGGGCTTCACGCGGCGGAGTTGGGGTTGGTGGAGGGACGATGGGGGGACGCGGGGATGACGGCGGCGGGGATGATCCCGCTGATCGGGGACTTGGCCAAGGTGGGCAAAGAGGCCAAGGGGATCGTCAAGGGGGCCGAGGCGGCGGGAGCCTGCGTGAAGGCGCTGAGCCGGGCGGAGAAAATCCGGCGGCAAATGAAGGTCGAGGGGAAGCTGGTCGAGGGGATTTATGAGTTCACGACCAAGGACGGGCTGAAGTATGTGGGCCAATCCGACGACATCGCGCGGCGGATCGGCGAGCACATGGGAAAGGATGTGTTGACGGAAGAGGGACTGGGAACATTGAAATTCACGGAGGTCAAAGGGGGCGCGCTGGAGCGGCGGATTGCGGAGCAGAAGGCGATGAACAGCGCCAGAACACGAGGAGAAAAACTGGCGAACCAGAGGGAAGCTTTGAATCGCAAACTGAGGAACAAATACAGTTGTCCCGCGCCGGGAGACTAATGGATCCGTATCATCAAACTCCAACTTTGGTTGATGGGTTGAAAATACCGATGAAAAAGAGGTTCGAATTTGAGGACGACTTGCCTCTGGGTCCAAGGGTGGTTCTGAGGGGCTGGTGGGATCAGTCGGTCAAGGAGTTCATGATCGAGCGAGGGATCAGGACGCTGGTGTTGGGGGCACTCTTTCCCGATTTGCTTTTTCTGAAAGAGGCCCCCATTGTAGAAACCCTGATCATTGTCGATACCGTGAAGGATACCCAAGGGATTGAGAATCTTCGTGGCTTGCGTAGGTTGCTTCTGCGCACACCGCGCAATGTGACGGTTGATTTCACTCTTTTTCCCCACTTGGCGGATTGTGAATTGGAATGGAGCAGAGGATGCGATTCGATATTCGAATGCCGGAGTTTGAAACGGTTGTTTCTCTATGCAAGCAAAGAGAAGAGCACGGAGCGATTCGGTCGGCTGGAGAATCTGGAGGAGTTGGAGATCAGCGTGGCTCCGATCCGTGATTTGCGCGGGCTGGGTGGGCTGAGGAAGCTGAATCATTTGGAATTGCATTACCTGACCAAGCTGGAGAGTCTTGACGGATTGGAGACGCTGACGCAGTTGGAGGAACTCAAGATCGGGGCGTGCAAGAAAATCGGGAGACTCGACCCTCTTAAACCCTTGATTAATCTGAAGCGGTTGGACGTGGACAACTGCGGCGATCTCGAGTCGTTGGCTCCGGTTCGGAGGTTGAAAAAATTGGAGGTCTTGAGCTTCGTCGAATCGAGCCGCATCATGGACGGGGATTTGGACTGCGCGCTTGCGTTGCCGAACCTCCGCCGAATCCACTTTGCCAACCGGAAGTTCTACACGCACCGATGGTATTACAATGACGAGACCGAATGTTTGATGGCGCAGGGGGTGAGGCCCGCCTCCACGGCGGGGCCGCTGGAGCGGCGATTGTTCATGAGAGAGGATCGGATCGAGCCGCCGATCAAGCGCTGATCGGTCCAAGAAACTCACTATCCATCCGAAAAAATCCGTTCCCCGCGAAACAGGTGAAGAACGGCATCGTCAGACTGAAAAACTCCGCGCGTTAAACGTGAGATTGTCCGCCGGAAGGTTCTCCTGTCCAAGGAAAAGTGGGCTTTCGCAACGATGGCGTGCAAAACTCCGCGACAAGGGCGCAATGCTGTCCTTGGCGCTTTTCGCGAAGAGAGAAAGCTTGGAATCAGTAACTTATGCCGCCAGCCGAATGTAGCGATGATGCAAACCTCCGACAACAGGAAAAGCAAGAAGCTGATCCGCTTCGTCGTTATTCTCTGGACGGACCGGGATCGGCCCGTATCCAAGGTTTTGTTCTTCAATGGGGACTCCCCCACCCAGCCCTTGGTGTGGGCGAGCGCAATGATAATATCCGTCAATGAATTCGCGGAGCAACCGCCGCAACTGCCGTTCGTTGAATATGACGACGTGATCGAGCAGTTCCCGCCGCAAGGTTCCGATGAATCGCTCGACGTAGGGATTCTGCCACGGCGAGCGGAAGGCGTTGCGAATTTCCTCTACGCCGTGGTTTTTCAAAAAGTCGGGAACGGCTCGCCCATAGATTCCGTCATTGTCCCGAAAGAGGAAGCGGGGGCGGAGGTCAAACGGCATGGCCTCGCTCAATTGCCGAATCACCCAAGCCGACGTCGGATCCCCCGTCACTTTGAAATGGACCACTTGGCGACGGGCGTGATTGAGCACAACGAAAACGTAAAGTGAGCGAAACGTCAGGGTCGGAACGGTGAAGAAATCCATCCCCCAAGATTCGCCCGTGTGATTTCTCAAGAACGTCAACCACGTTTGCGATTTCCCGCCACGTTCCTTCGGACGGATCATGTATTTGCGGATCGTGTCGGGATGCGGCGGATCAATACCAAGCAACGCCAAGTGATCGTGAATCCGTTCGGCGGACCACAGCTGGTTCTCTCGACTCAACCGCCGAATCAAGGCGATCATTTGAGCGGAAATTGCCGGCCGCCCGCGCGGACGGCATTTCCACCGCCAATACAACCGGAAGGCGGTCCGATGCCATTTGAGGACCGTGGCTGGCTTCATCAGACAGACCGCGTTTTGCCAACCTCCCCATGTCTTGGACAAAACAACCCACAACCACCGAAACGCCAAGGGCAGGCGCGGCTTCGGAAGCTTCTTCATCTCAATTCGGTTCTGGCAGAGTGCCAACTGGCTCCGCAGGGCGAGAATTTCCATTGCGGCACGGGTGCGGGTTTGAATGAATCCGCCAACGAAGACAACCGCATAATAAATGGCGTGTCTTCCAAATTCCATCATTGCGCGAACGAATTGCCCCACACTCCGCACGACCCCCATATTCCTTACCCTCCACTTGCCGGATCGTCGCGGGGATGCCATCGCATTTCAAGTCGGATTGTGACAGCCTAATACCCTCAATCGAGGTTTTCCACTATTTTGCCGCCCCTTGGCCCCATCCCTTCAGGAGTGTTCTGATTCGGATTGCCAAGGTTTCCGGCGGGACACTCCGGCCACGAAACCAGTCCCTCACACAGCCGTGGGTTACGGTCAAATGCTTGGCCAAGTCGCGGTTGGACCCACCGACCTCGATCATCCAGTTGCGCAATTCTTCAACGAGGAGTCTTCGTGAGTCTCGATCACTCAATTTGCGTAAGTTACGAGCCGACAACACAACATGGCAAAAAGGATAACAGCCGTGGGGGGCTGTGCCACATCATCCCCCGCGAGGCAGTCCCCGAATTTCCTGAGCGACCCTCACCCTGACCCCCTCCCTTAAAAAGGGAGAGGGGTTCCGCGGGTCCGCGAAAATCTTTTCGCACATGCTCTTGGCATGGGATGGAAAAAGTCGCGGGCAATATGCCTGCGGCACGGAAAATAGTTCGACCCCTACGGGGTCGGGTTGTGGGGGCGGGGCGTTTCCCCCGGGTTCCGCTTCGCTCCACCCGGGGCTACGTTCGTTCGATCCCTACGGGATCGAGCCGGAAAAGGGATTATCGGACAGAGCCTAGGATTATGCCGCCGCCACTGCGGCTGAGAAGGGGTTGCTTGCGAAATTGGTATCCGGGGCGGGTGCATTTCAGCTTTCCGAGGAATTTCCGCAACCCCCGTGGGGTTGACGTAACATTCTCACCGACCCAAGGTAGCCTCGCCACGCTCGGCAACCTTGGGCTTTGCTTCGGGACGCCGTTGGCGTCCTCCTTGGCCTAGACCGCCCTTCTCCATCGGAAAAGTGAAATGCACCCTATCCGGCCCTTGCGATCCCCCTCGTTTTTTTGGCAAAAATGGCGAAAAGGTTTTCCATTTTCGCCTTAATTTTCGCCGATTTTATCCACTTTTTTTCCATTGAACAGACCTGCAAAAGTCGCGGAGGTTTCTTTTCCGCGCATGCAAGCATCCCGAAATCAATCATCCGCAACAAAATATCGCCGACTTCACCGATGTGAGTCGCCAAGCGGCATCCTTCCTGCATCATGAAAAATTCTGTAAATTGCTTGCAGGAATGACACATGAACACGTATCTTTTGGCCAAATTCAGATCAGGAGGAGTGAAGATGAAAAGGCAGTTTCAGGTTGCTTACGGTTTTGGAGCCTTGCTCCTTGGGGCACTGGCATTCATGATTTCATCGTCCGGTTTTGCCGGCGACGGTCAAATTGACCTTCGACCCGACGGGAGTTCGACGGTTGTGATCACCACGTCGGGTTCCTACGTTCTGGTTGACAATGTCACCATGGCGGCCTCGACGACTCACTGCATCTCCATCCAAGCGGGGGTGAACGACGTCACGATTGACATGAACGGCCATACGATTGACGGAGCGAATCTGGCCTCGGGCAACGGCATTGATGGCGGAGCCACGGCCCGTTTACGGGTCTTTAATGGAGCGATCCGGCGTTTCGGAACGAACGGCATCCAAACCACAGGCCCGCCTCCGAACGGCGTCGGCACGGTCATTCATGATTTGACGATCGAAGGTTGCGGCGCGAACGGCATCACCGTCCAAATGGACGCCCACATTTACAATGTTTCGACCATCGGCAATGGAGCGACGGGAATCTACGCGGGGGACCGTTCCGTCATCGAGAATTGCATCGCCAACGGGAATAACCTCACCGGCATTGGGTCGGGAATCAACACCAGCATCCAGTGCACGGTCCGTTCGTGCGTGGCCAACGCCAACTCACCCACCACGTCCAATACTCCAACGGCGGGCATTCAGACGCTTTCGGATTGCCTGATCGTCAACAACAGCTCCAGCTTCAATATCGGAAACGGCACGGGCATCGGTCGGGGAATCAACGCGAGCAATAATTGCATCATCACCAATAATAATTGCAACAGCAACGGGAGCACTTCGAGCGGCGGGGGAAACGGAATCAACGGCGGAACCGATTGCATTATTTCCGGCAACGTCTGCAGAGGCAATGCGGGAGGGATATCGGGGAACGGCGTGGGCATCGTGACCACCGGCCAGTCGCGAATTGTTGATAATGTTTGCGAGGGTAACGGCGGCGGCTCAACCAGCGGGACCGGCACTGGAATGAACGTCTCGGCCGCCAACGTCATCACGGGCAATATTTGCCGGAACAACTCCGGGACCGGATCCTCGGCAGGAGTCGGCATTACCGGGACCGGCAACAACGTGGTTGAGAACAACGTCTGCAACGCCAACATTGGCGGCACGAGCGGCGGGAGCGGGACCGGGATCAATTTGGGCAACACCAATCGGGTCGCGGGCAATGTCTGCGGCGGCAATAACGCGAGCGGGGGCGGAGCCAATGGCCGGGGCATCGTCGTCGGCAATTACTGCATCGTCCGGGACAACAAGTGCTCCGGCAACAACGGAAACGGCGCGGGAACCTCCCGCGGCATCGTCGCGGCCACGGATAACCACGTGGACAAAAACGACTGCACCAATCACACGCCCAACGGCTATGGCATCGAAATCACGGGGGCCAACAACGTCGTGGCCGGCAACAAGACTTCCAGCAATGCCACCGGCAGTATTCTCTATCCCGCCGTGACGACGACGAAAAATAGAACCGAGATGAATCGTTGTTCCGAAGCGTTGCCGACGAATCGGCCGACCAACACCGGCGATACGTCCACCGGCGACTTGGACGATATCTACTACCAGTGACGCGCGTCCTTCGCAGGGTATGAACCCAATCAGGGTCGTTCGAGGCATCAAAGGAAGGGAAAGGCCATGAAAATCGCAAGACCACCAAAAATCGCAGGGATGATCGCCGTCGGGGCCGTCTGCGCGATCTCCATGGCTCCCTTTGCCGCCGAAGCCCAAACCTACGATCTGGCGATTTCCCTGCGGAATAATTCGGCCTTTTCCGTCATCACTCCGACCAAACATGACGTGCCGACACGCGACACGCTCGGGAATTGGTATCTGGGACAACCGGCGATGAGCGCCCTCATCCCGAACAACTTGGATATTGACGGGCTGTCCTACATGTCGCCGACCGATGTTTATTTTTCACTGGACGCCGACACCAAACTGAGCGGCGTGTCGTATAAAGACAATGACATCATTCATTGGGACGGCTCCTCTTTTTCCCTGACGTGGGATGGCGAGGCCAACGGTCTGCCGACCAACGCCAATTTGGACGCTCTGGACATTATTTCGATCTCGCCGCTGGAATTTTCATTCTCCTTGGATGCGGACGCCCAGTTGACCATTGGAGGAACGCCGACCGACGTGGCGGATGAGGACGTGATTCATTACCTTGACGGTAGCGGATTCACGGCCATTGATTTCGACGGCTCGGCCCATGGGGTATCGTCGGGAGAGGATTTGGACGGCTTCTCACGTCTTTCTTCCACCCAGTGGATCATGTCCTTTGATTCCGCCGGTCAAATCCCCGGAGCTTACGTATCCGGCGGATTGCCGTTGGATTTCGACGACGCGGACCTATTGGAGTTTAACCCCGTGACCGGTTTGTTCAGCGCGACCCTTTGGCTCGATTCCAATGCCATGGGATTGCCTCCCGCCGTGGATATTCGAGACATTGAAGTCAAGGGCTCCCGGCTGAACCCCGCGGCCACTCCAACGGCCACGGCCACGCCTTCGCCGACCGTCACCCGGACCGCAAGTTCGACTTCGACGCGGACGGCCACTCCGAGCGCCACGCGAACTTCCTCTCCGACGGCGACACGCACGGCTTCTTCGACCGCGACGCGGACGTCCTCTCCGACGGCGACGCGGACCGCCACCCTTACGGCAACACGGACAGGGTCCTCGACAGCGTCGCGAACCGCTACCCGCACGGCGACGCGGACGGCCTCTTCAACCACGACACGAACCGCCACGGCCTCGCGCACCAGCTCGCCAACAGCCACCCCAACCCGAACCGCGTCACCAACCCCCAACGCGGTCCGCGACTGGGAAAATTATCAATAATAGATGATGCGCTCTTTAGGGTCTGTCCGACAATTCCAAAAATCAAGGCGGGAGGGGCGCTCCGCTCCTCCCACCTTCAATTCAAACAAAACCAATTCGGCGAGAATTCAGCCCTTTTTTCGTGGAGAAAATCGGACGGCTACGCTTTGGGCGTGGCCTGTCAATCCCTCGGATTGAGCGAGCGTTCGGATCGCGTCGGCGTGGCGAGCCAAACCCGAGGGCGTCGCCTCAATCGTCTGGCAGGATTTGTAAAACGACCGGACCGACAGCGGGGAAAAAAATCGCGCCGTTCCGCCGGTCGGCAAGGTGTGATTGGGTCCGGCGATGTAATCGCCGACCGGTTCGGGCGTGTGAGCGCCGATGAAAATTGCTCCGGCGTGACGAATTTTTGCGGCAAGTTTCCGCGCTCCGCTCGCGAGAATTTCGATATGCTCCGGAGCCTTGAGATCGGCGATCTCCACGGCGGAATCGGCGTCGGGCGTCAAGATGATATAGCCATTGCGCCGAATGGAATTCAGGGCGATGGCTTTGCGCGAGAGGGATTGAAGTTGGCGTTGAATTTCCGCGCTCAGTTCTTGAGCGCGCTCGTTTGTTCCGCCGATCAGAATCGCGCCCGAAGAGGCGTCGGGATCGTGCTCGGCTTGCGCGAGCATGTCGGCGGCGATCCAATCGAGCCGCGCCGAGTTGTCCGCGAGAATCAAAACCTCGGTTGGTCCCGCGATGCCGTCAATGTCCACGACGCCGAAAAGTTTTTGCTTGGCCGTGGCGACGTAGATATTGCCGGGGCCGACGATCTTGTCCACGCGCGGGATGGTTTCGGTTCCATAGGCCAGAGCGGCGATGGCCTGCGCGCCTCCAATTCGAAAAAGCCGGTCCGCTCCGGCCAAATAGGCGGCGGCGAGAACGTTGGGATTGAGAGAGCCGTCGCGTCCAGCGGGCGTGACGAGTATCACTTCCCGCACTCCGGCGACCTTGGCGGGAATGACGTCCATCAGGACGGTCGAGGGATAGGCCGCGCGTCCGCCGGGCGCATAAACTCCGGCGCGTTCGACGGCGGCGACGCGCCACTCCATTCGCCCAAGCTGGGGATCGTTCACGCTCCATCCCTTGAGCCGTTGGCGTTTGTGAAACGCTTCGATTCTCTTCGCGGCGAGTTTGAGAGCGGATCGCAGAAACGCGGGAGTCTTTTCCCATGCTTTCTTTAATTCCTCGCGCGAAACCTCAAATTGGCTTGGTTGAAGCGCGACGCCGTCAAATTGGCGGGTGAACCGCGAAACCGCGCGATCCCCCTCGCGCCGCACCGATTCAATGATGCGATCCACCGAATGAGAAACATTCGCCGGAGGGGATTGCGAGCGTTTGAAAAAAGCCTCGATCGCGGATTCTTGGCGCGGCCAGTCGAAAATCTTCATGGGAATTCGTTTTATTTCCTCTTAAACATCAAACCCTAATTAAATCATACCCTC
This sequence comes from uncultured Candidatus Sumerlaeota bacterium, assembly GCA_964598765.1. Taxonomy (GTDB): domain Bacteria; phylum Sumerlaeota; class Sumerlaeia; order MVZB01; family JAJFLK01; genus CAZRCZ01. The sequence continues at coordinate 38,635 of CAZRCZ010000024.1, forward strand.
CCCGCCGGACTCAAAGGAATGATGGCGATCGAGATGCGCCTTGAATTCTCAGCACGGAGACACAGAGAAGTTTTCAATACGCTGAACCTCGTTCTCAAACTTCTCTGTGCCTCTGTGGTGAACCCAACCTCCTGTAGATTCCAATAAAATGGAACCGGAACCGCCTCCCATTGAAAGGTGCTCTTTCTTTCGCCATAATGCGCCATGCGCGTGAAATTTCTCATTCTCGGAGCGGGACCGACCGGACTCGGCGCGGCATGGCGGCTGAATGAGCTCGGCGAATCGGATTGGCTTCTGCTCGAGAAGAACCGCGAACCGGGCGGTCTCGCCGGATCGGTCCTCGACGAAAAGGGCTATACGTGGGATCAAGGCGGCCACATTCAGTTCTCCCATTACGACTATTTCGACGGGCTGATGGATGAGCTTCTCACCCCCGACGAATGGCTCCATCATCAGCGCGAGTCGTGGATTTGGACTCAGGGGCGGTTCGCTCCGTATCCCTTTCAAAATAATCTTCGTTATTTGCCGAACGAGGCGGCGTGGGATTGCCTTCGCTCGCTCCTTCGCGTTCGGAAAAATCCATCCGAGAAGCCACCGGAAAATTTCAGCCAATGGACCAAGCAATCCTTCGGCGAGGGTATCTGCAAACTCTTCATGCGGCCCTACAACGAAAAGGTGTGGGCTTATCCATTGGAGGAATTGTCCCATCAATGGATCGGCGACCGCGTGGCGACGGTGGACGTGGATCGGGTTTTGGACAACGTCATCCGCGAGCGTGATGACCGGGGATGGGGACCGAACCAAACTTTTCGTTTTCCTTTGCGAGGAGGGACGGGCGAAGTCTGGCGGCGATGCGCGAGGCGATTGCCGACGGAACGGTTGAAATGGGGAGCCGAAGTCGAAGGCGTGGATACCAAGGAAAAGGGAGTTCGGGTCGCGGGTTCAAACGAGGCAATAGGTTTTGAACATTTGATTTCGACCCTTCCGCTTCAACATTTAATTGAAGTCTCGGATTTGGCCCATGATCCCGAAACCTCCGAGCGCGCCGCGCTCTTGCGTCATTCCTCCACGCACATCATCGGGCTGGGCGTCAAAGGCAAACCGCCATCCGCTGTTGCGACCAAATGCTGGATGTATTTTCCCGAGGATGATTGCCCGTTTTACCGAGCCACGGTCTTCTCCAATTATTCGCCGAACAACGTCCCCGACATCAACAAGGGGTGGTCGCTGATGTGCGAGGTGAGCGAATCGCCGTTCAAGCCGGTGGATCATAGTTTGGTCGTCGAGGAAACGATTCGCGGCGTTCTCGCCACCGGCTTGGTCAATGCGCAGGAAGACGTCGTTCATGTGTGGCATCGCCGTTTGCCGTTCGGTTATCCGACTCCGTCGCTTGAACGCGACCGCGCCTTGACGTTTTTATTGCCGAAACTTGAAAAATCGGGGATTTTTTCACGCGGGCGCTTCGGAGCGTGGAAGTATGAAGTATCCAATCAAGATCATTCGCTCATGCAGGGGGTCGAATGCGTGAATCATCTTTTGCGCGGAGAAGAAGAATTGACGTTGCATCATCCTGAAGTTGTCAATCGCCCGCGAACGAAAGCAGAAAAATGAGCGTCGAGATTTCCGTACTCATTCCCGCGCTCAATGAGGCCGGGAACATCGGCGAGTTGATTCGGCGTTGCCGGGCGATACTCGACAAGCTTGGTCCGGCGCATGAAATCGTCGTCGTGGACGGCGGATCGAGGGATTCCACGCGCGATGAAGCAACGAGCGCGGGAGCAAAGGTGATCAGGCAAGAGGGACGCGGCTACGGACTGGCCTTGAAGAGCGGATTCGCCGTCGCGCAGGGCAATTTCATCATCACGATGGATTCCGATCTTTCGCACGAACCGGAATTCATTGCGCGGCTCTGGAGCGAGCGGGACCGCGCCGACGTGGTGATCGCCTCGCGCTACGTTCCGGGAGGCACGGCGGAGATGCCGCGATTCCGGGCGATCTTGAGCCGGATTCTGAACACCATCTTCACCGCCGCGCTGGGAATTCCCGTCAAGGACATCTCGAGCGGTTTTCGTCTCTACCACCGAAATGCGGTCCGGAATTTGCCGCTTCACGCCGCCGATTTCGACGTGCTGGAGGAAATTCTGATTTTGATTTACAACGCGGGAGGAACGGTCGCCGAAGTCCCGTTCGATTACCGCCCGCGCAAGGAAGGCAAATCGCACGCGAAACTTTTCAAGTTTGGATTGGCGTATTGCCGGACGTTTTATGCAATGTGGCGTTTGCGGAGAATGGGAAGGACGAAGGACGAAGGGCGAAGGACAAAAAACGAAGGATGAAGAAATGCAAAATGAGGCCGATTAAAAGCCGGCTCCCTATGATTGTCGAAGCTTCTCGAGAGTCAACCGGCGCATCCCTGAAGGGGATGAATTTGAATAGCCGTGGGTGGAGCGAAGCGAAACCCACGGAAACTTCATTCCTTTCATCTTCCAACCCCGAAGGGGTTGAACTTGTTGAACCCTTTCCGGGTTCGATCCCTTCGAGGAAATCCGCCATCCGTGGGTTTCACCTACGGCTATTCAAATTGATCCCTTTCAGAGACCGTTCTAGGCGCGCACCGAGAGCTAACTTTCCATGACCTCCACCATCCTCGTCACCGGCGGCGCGGGATACATCGGCTCCCATGCGTGCAAAGCGCTGGCGCAAGCCGGTTATCTTCCCGTCACGTTCGACAACCTTTCGCGCGGTCACGCCGAAGCGGTGAAATGGGGACCGCTGGAACGGGGCGATCTTCTCGACGCCGACGCAACTGAGAAGGCTCTCTCGAAATATCATCCTTCGGCGGTTCTACACTTTGCCGGATTCGCCTACGTCGGCGAATCCATGAGCGATCCCGGAAGATACTACCGCAACAACGTCGGCGGCTCGGTCAATCTGCTGGCGGCGATGGCGCGGCACGGCGTCAAGATCATCGTTTTTTCCTCGACCTGCGCGACCTACGGATTGCCGACCCAAATTCCCATCGGCGAAGATCATTCGCAAAATCCGATTAATCCCTACGGCGCGTCCAAACTGATGATCGAGCGGATACTGCGCGATTTCGATGCGGCGCACGGAATCAAAAGCGCGTCGTTGCGCTATTTCAACGCCGCCGGAGCCGATCCCGACGGCGAAATCGGCGAGGACCACGACCCTGAGCCGCATCTGATTCCGCTGGCCTTGGCGACGGCGCTGGGGCGTCGCCCCGCGCTCGATATTTTCGGCGACGATTACGACACTCCCGACGGAACCTGCATCCGCGATTACATTCACGTCAGCGATTTGGCCGAGGCGCACGTCTTGGCTTTGAAATATCTTGAATCAAACAAAAATTCGGTTGCGTTGAATCTCGGGACGGGACAAGGCCATTCGGTCCGCGAAGTCATATCCACAGCGGAAAAGGTCATCGGACGAAAAATCACGACTCGCATCTCGCCTCGCCGCCCGGGCGATCCTCCCCGCCTTATCGCCGACGCCACCCGCGCCCGTCAAATCCTCGGCTGGAAACCGAAATGGGAATCATTGGAGACGATTATTCGACATGCTTGGACGTGGCAACAAAGCCACACTGGAAGAAATCGGGCATCCTGAGGAATTTAACGCAAGGGCGCAATGACGCAAGAGAGTAATTTTGTCCTCCTTGCGACTTTGCGTTTATTTCTTCCCGATGCAATACAGGTGCGTCGAAGTCCGGATGTAAATCCGGGTGCCCACGGCGATGGGAGAAGCGAGCGTGTATTCGTCGTCGAGTTGGTTGACCGCGAGGGTTTTGAATTCGGATGTCGCCGCGAGGACGGTCGTCGTCGCGCTTTCGGTCGTGGCTAAAATTTTGCCGTCGGCGAGCAGAAGGGAGGCGGTATAGGTTCCCGCCGCGATACGCTTCGGATCGTAAGTTGTCTTCCCGGTCTTGACGTCTAGGCACGAAACAATTCCCTGATCGTCCACGATCCAAAGATACTTTCCATCGCTCACCGGCGTCGGCACGTCCGGTCCTTTATCATAAGACCAAAGGGCGTGGGTCAAGCCCACCTCCCCATGGCCACCCGCCTTGATCGCCAGAAGCGGATTGCGACGCGACGGGGCGAATACGTAATCGCCGACGCAAAGCGGCGAGGTGATCGTCCGGTTCCAAGGTTGCTTGTTCGGATTGAATCCGCCGACGCGCCAAATTTCCTTGCCGCTGAGGGGATCGTGCGCGGTCACGGCGTCGCCGCCGCTGGTGACGACTTCGGCGCGGTCGGCGTAACGCAAAAGCGCGGGCGTGCTGTAAGCGTCCGGGGATTCCTTGACCGCATCGGTCGGGCGAATCGTTTTCCAAATCGTCTTGCCCGTCAATTTGTCCACGGCGAAAAGATAGGACGGGTCATGCGTGTTGTATCCGTGCAGAACTTGAAAAATGAGGCGATCTTCATAGAGGATCGGGGAGGAATTATAACCCCACATCTGGCCGAATTTGCCGTATTCGTCCTGAAAATTCCGCCGCCAAATTTCCTTGCCGTCGAAATCGAACGCGATAATGTTTCCCGTGCCGATGACCGCCCAAACATTTTTGCCGTCGGTCACAGGAGAAGGAGACGCCTTGTTTCCTTTGCGGTTGAGCGCGTTCCCCTTGCCGAGTTCGCGGCGCCAGAGTTCCTTGCCATCGGCGCGGTTGAAACAAAGCAAGAAAAGCATTGGTCCGCCGGGATCACGGCTCCCTTCGCGCCGCGGAACCCCGGCCTGATTTTCCGGAGTGCTCTTCTCTGGCGAAGTTAGAAAAATTCGGTCTCCCCAAATGATCGGCGTCGAGCCGCTCCACCACGGCAATTCGGTTTTCCAAACGATGTTTTCCGTTTCGCTCCACGTCAACGGCAGGTCCTTGGAGTCGCAAGTCCCGTTGAGGTTGGGTCCACGCCATTGGGGCCAATTTTCTTCGGCGCGGCCAAGCCGCGCGATTAATACGAGCAACAGAATCGAAACGAGGCAAGGTTTCATTCGGTCTTTTTCGCTCCGCTCAATCGAAATGTCCAGCGTTTTACATTCCGGAATCTTTCACCACCAAGACACAAAGACACCAAGTTCGGAAAAAGCGAATCATGCAGTCCGATTGTTTTCCGAAAGAATTCTTTGTGTCTTTGTGCCTTGGTGGTGAAAATTACCGCTGAAGGGAAGGAAACCATGACCTCGCACATCGAACTGCTTCGCCAACTCTCCCAACCGAATGAAAAAAGGATCGTCCTGCTCGTGATGGACGGCGTCGGCGACATTCACGGCGGGGAATTTCCGCAAACGCCGCTCGAAAAAGCCGCGACCCCCAACCTCGACGCGCTCGCCGAGAAATCCATTTTGGGGCGGAGCCTGCCCGTGGAGCACGGCATCACGCCCGGCTCCGGCCCCGGCCATCTCGCGCTTTTCGGCTACGATCCGAAGGAGGAACGCCACCAGATCGGTCGCGGCGTTTTGGAGGCGTTGGGGATCGGCTACCATTTGAAACCGGACGAAATCGCCGCGCGCGGAAATTTCTGCACGATTGACGCCCAAGGACGGATTGCGGATCGCCGCGCCGGACGCCCCAGCAATGAGGAATGTCATCATCTCTCGTCGCTCTTAGACGATTCGATCATGCGGATTGACGAGGCGCACGTTCGAGTTCTGCCGGTGAAGGAACATCGCTTCTGCGTCGTGTTCGGCGGACCGAATCTCGATCCCGACCTTGAGGACACCGACCCGCAATTGGTGGGAGCGAAGCCGTTGCCGGCGCGCGCAAAGAACGACACGCCGAACGCGCGACGAACCCGCGAGATCGTCCAAAAATTCCTTGATCGCGCGTTTGATGTTTTGAAGGGGGAAACCAAAGCCAATGCGCTGACGTTGCGCGGATTTTCCGCCCATCCCGGGCTTGCCACGTTCGAGCAGTTGTATCAACTTCATCCCGCCGCCGTGGCAAGTTATCCCCTTTATCGCGGCGTCGCGCAGTTGGCGGGGATGAAAATCTTGGAAACAGGCGCGACTCCCGCCGATCAATTCGCCACGGTCGCGGCAAATTGGACCAAATATGATTTCTTCTTTGTTCACGTCAAGAAGACCGACTCCAGTGGCGAGGACGGCAATCTCGAAGCCAAAACCGCCGCCATTGAGGCCGTTGACTCCGCGCTTCCGGCGTTGCTCAATCTCAAGCCGGACGTTATCGCGATCACGGGCGATCACAGCACGCCTCATCCCATGCGCGGCCACTCTTGGCATCCGGTTCCGCTTTTAATCAATGGTTCCTTTTGCGACGTGGACCAGACGACGCGGTTCACCGAGAGCGAATGTCGCCACGGCGGACTCGGCACGATTCCCGCCGACCGATTGATGGGGCTGTTGTTGGCCAACGCGGAGAAACTGACCAAGTTCGGCGCGTGAGAATGAAAACGCAGAGGCGCGGAGAGCGCAGAGTTTCGCGGAGGAACTTGTCCGAATTCCAGTTGTTCCGCGCTCCTCGGCGGCCTCCGCGCCTCTGCGTTAAGTTTTCCTCGGAATTTGCGGACTCCCTCTTGAAATTTAGGGAAGACTCTTAATGCTGTTCCCTCGTAAAGAACCGGCGGACACATGGTCGTTGCGGGAAGGGGATTTGCCCGAGGAATCTCTTTGGTCCTCGATCCATTATTTCCGCGATCTGGAGAATAATCCGGTTTTTCGGATGATTCTTCGTCGGAGAAAGCGGGAATTCTTAACCATAAAGAATCCCTTTGCATGGATCATTGCCGCTTTTCTAAACGGTTTCCTGATCCTAAGAATTCTCCCCTTCTTCTACCCGGGAATGCGCCTTATGCCCGTCACAGTTCTGCTTTTGGCAATCTTGATGATGTTTGTCCCTCCTCTTTGCATGGAGGGATTTGATCTCTGCAAGCCCGGGCAAAGGGATTTGATCCTTTTGATCGAATTACCGTGTGTTGCAGACATAATTCAATCAGGAGTGTCTTCCTCCACGATTCTTGCCGGAATGTGGGGAAACATGGGGAGTCATCGCCGAGTTCAATTAATTCGTTGGATGTTTCGCGTGGCACTCATTTTCTATGCGGGTGTAATTCTCTGGTTACATCTGCGATATGCTTGGGCGCGGGGGTATGAGATCTTAATTCTTCTTGTCGGAGTTTGCGTTTCGTCGGCGGCTTTGGGTAATCTTCGTTTCGCCCCTTACAATTTTCTCCCGAGTTGGAAAGAAACTTTGAGGACGGAGCGCCTTTTGCTTGAAGCGCGCCTCGACGCCGCTCAAGCGGCCAAACGCTCCCCTCCGTGGTTCTTTAAGAAATTTGTCAGCTTCGTTAAGGGCGTGAGTGTCTTCGTGCTTATCGTGATCCCTCTGTGCGTCGTTCTCTGGAATTCGGGCAAATCGCTCTTTCTTATGGAAAGCGCTGTCCTTTTGCTTCTGTGCTATTGGGACGGATTTGGAAACGGCCAAAAATCCCGCGATCGCGCCGACGCATACTTGGGACAAATCTCCTCGGAAATCAAAAACATCCTCGATCTCGCGCAAACCCTGTTGTTTGAAAATCCGAAAAATTGGCGCGAGCCGGGAGGGTCTCGATGAGGCATCTGGAACGGCCCAGCGCTTTTGCTCAAATCAGAAGGGTCTGGACGTAATCCAGAAGTTTGGTGATCGCTTCAATCGTAGCCAACCGCTCAACGGGCGGCGCCGGCGACGCAAGTTCCTCATAGCGAAATTGCACCGCGAACTGCGTCAATGCCCTCAGTTCCCGAAAATCGCCCGTTTGTTCGCCCGACTCGTTGAGCAAACCGAGCAACTCCCCGAGATCGTGCCGAAGCGGGTATTCCAGACTTTTGGAAGTCGCCCAAGCTTTGAGCGCTTTTTCCGCCGCTTGTTGGGCGTGAAAGCCAAAAATCTCGATCTCGAAAACAGCGGGATCGGTCATCCCCGCCAATGCCTTCAAATCTTTGCGGGCGAGCGCCAAAAGTCGGCGCGCGTGTTCAAGGTCGTTCATAGACCAACCGGCCTTCCCGCCGGGCACGGGCGATGACGTGGTTGGTAGTATTACCCCAAAAATCCGCTTCGTCGCTTGAATAAACCAGAATGTCCTTATCCACGCCCACCGAGCCGACGGCGAGGGCGAGGCGATTCGCCTCGTCGAAACGGTTTCGGAGCGGACCGAATGGCTCCTGCTCGACGACCAACAGATCAACGTCCGAGTCCTCGCGGGGATTACCTCGTCCGCGCGAACCAAAAAGATAAATGCGCTCGGGGTGAGCCGCGTGAACGATCGCGGAAACCATTTTTTCAACGATCTCGTCGGAAAATACGCTTGGCATCTGGCTTACCGCACGCGTTCTGCTCTACGCAAACAATTCCATGATCGGTTTTCCCAAGCCGTCTTTCGTCACGTAGAACGGACGTTGTTCGATTTCGTAGCTGGTCTTGGGGGAAATGCCCATGGCGCGGTAGAGGGTCGCGTGGAGGTCCTCAATGTGGACGGGATTTTCGACGCTTTTGCAGGGGCGTTCGTCGGCGGTTTTGCCGTAGAGGAATCCCTTCTTCATTCCGCCGCCGAACATCAGCACGGAGCCGGCATCGGTGAAATGGCGGTGCATTCCGTAGTGCTTCATCTCGCTGATGACAGCGGGAACCTCGACCTGATTGGTGACGGTTTTATCGGGTTTGCCCTCGGTCATCATGTCGCGGGAGAATTCGCTCGCCAAGACAATCAACGTGCGATTGAGCAAGCCGCGCTCCTCCAGATCGAGGACGAGTTGCGCGATCGGCGCGTCAATCGCCTTCTTCATGTCCACGAGGCGCGTGTTGCCGTTTTCGTGCGTGTCCCAATACTTGAACGGCTCGTATTCGCTCGTGACCTCGATGAACCGCGCTCCGGCTTCGGTCAACCGGCGGGCGAGAAGACAACCCAACCCGAATCGCCCGGTGTTATATTTGTCGTAGCTCGCCTTGGGTTCGAGCGCGAGATCGAACGCCTTGGCGGCGGGAGAAGTCAGAAGGCGGTGCGCGTTTTCCATCGAGCGCAGAAGCGATTCCTTCTGATACCCGCTTCCGTATTTGCCGACGGGACTTGAAGAAATTAGCTTCTTGTAAAGTTTGTCGCGATTCTCGAATCGTCCGGGAGTCATGCCGCCCGGAGGACGGACCGTCTCGACCGCCTGATCGGGATAAGCGATCATGAAGGGACCGTATTCGCTTCCGAGAAATCCGGCGGTGTGAAACGCCTTGAGTTCCTCCCCTTCCCCGACGTCGAGCCGCTGGCCGATGTCAATGAAGGCGGGAAGATCGGGGTTCTTGGGTCCGAGCGTCCGCGAGACGAACGCGCCGACATGGGGACAGGCAACCGTCTGCGGCGGCGCATAGCCCGTGTGCCAATGATATTGATGGCGCGAGTGAAGAATGAATCCCAAATCGCCGGCGGTGTAGGTGCGGATAAGCGTCGCGCGGTCCATGACCTTTGCGATGTTTTCCAGACCCTGCGAAATCTTGATGTTATCCACGACGGTGTCAATCGCGGGGAAGGTCGAGAGGACGCGGTTCGGATCGAGTCCCTTTTCGTAGGGGGTGAATCGTTTGGGATCGAACGTTTCAGTGTGCGCCATGCCGCCGGCCATCCAGAGGATGATGAGCGTGTCGGCGGTCGGCGTGATTTTTTCGAGCGGCTCGGCGGAGGGCAAAAGCCTCGGGGCGCCCGCAGTCAAGGCCGAAAGCGTCGCGGCGGATGCGATCTTCAAGAAATCGCGGCGATCTTGTTGATTGAGAAGTATCGAGCAGTCGGTTCGATTCACGACGAGTCTCCATCGGCAATTTTACGCTCAATCCCGCGCAGTTCAAGGATTTTGCCGAAAAAATGTTCCGCCCGAAAATGATTTCATCTTTAGCCAAACCCAAAACTTAAATTGCTGGTCATCCCTATAGTTGCGTGGGAGGGCTTGCAAGTCCTCGGTAATCGGATTAGAATAACGTTCGATGGTTCATTTCAAAGGAGATAAACCCATGATGATGCCTCGATGGATGAAGACCGCGATTCTCGCCTTGGGTGGAATTGCGTTGGGGAGCTACGCCGCCGGAGCGCGGGCCGACGACACGGCCTCGGAAACCGGCGTGACGTTCTATAAGGACATTCTTCCGATTTTGCAATCCAACTGCCAAAATTGCCATCGTCAAGCCGGACAGAACCTTTCCGGCATGATCGCGCCGATGGGATTGATGAGCTACGAAGAGGTCCGTCCGTGGGCGAAATCCATCGCGAAGGTCGTCAAGGAACGGCAGATGCCCCCTTGGCACGCCACTCCGCAATTTCACGGCATATTCCGCAATGAGCGGACGTTGACCGAGGAGCAAATCAGCACGCTCGTCAAGTGGGTTCAGAACGGATCTCCCGCGGGACGCGCCGAAGAGGCACCGGCCCCCAAAGTTTTCACCAGCGTGGACGGATGGACCATCGGCAAGCCCGATTTGATCGTCACGCCGGAAAAACCGTATTTCGTCAAGGATGACGTTTGGGACCAATATCAGAATATCCCCATCAAGCTGACCGAAGCCCAGCTTCCCGAAGACCGCTACATCAAGGCGTTGGAATTCCGCCCCGGAAACAAGGTCGTTCATCACATCATCGCCTTCGCCCACGCTCCGGGGGACGATATGGCGATGGATCGCGGGATGATCGGCGGGATGGCTCCCGGAACCGACCCGACGACTTTGCAGGATGGATACGGCCTTCTTCTTAAGAAGGGATCAACGGTCATTTTTCAGATGCATTACCATAAGGAGAAAGGCGCGGGAACGGGGGTTGAGGAGCGATCCGAGATGGCGTTGAAATTCTACGACAAGCCCGTGGCGCACGCCGTTCACATCGAGCCGATCAGCAACGGACGGTTCGAAATTCCTCCGTTCACCTCGAATTGGAAGGTCGGGATGGGACGGACGTTTGACAGGGACATCATCATTACGTCGCTTCTTCCGCACACGCATCTTCGCGGGACCGCCGCGAAATACGTGGCGTTCTACCCCGACGGCAAAGAGGAAACGTTGCTCGAAGTTCCGAGCTACGATTTCAACTGGCAGACCGATTACATGTTCAAGGAACCGAAGAGGATTCCCGCCGGAACGCGGATCGAGGCGACGATGGTGTATGACAACTCCGCCGAGCGGCAAAAGCGCGCTCCCGAGGTTGATCCCACGCGCGCGGTTCGTTTCGGCGGCCCCACGACCGACGAGATGGACCTCGCTTGGATGACCTACACCGAAACCGAACCGATCAAAACGCCCGCCGCCGTCGCGTCGGGAGCGGGACAATAACGGAATTTTGCGGGAATGAAGATCATCACAAATTCTTGGACTCTTCTCGCGGCGATAGCGTTGTGCGGAGTGATTGAGTGCCCGAGGAATGTTCGGGCGCAGAATCAGGACGCCTCCGCGACAAGCGGCGCCGAAGGGAGCGGCTCGCGCGCCGGCGCCCGCGCGCGTCGGGAACGCGGCGCGTTCGGAACGACCACGCTCCGGTTCTCCGACAAAGAGGTCCGAATCATGTTCGGCAAATCCTCCGCCAAGGGAGCAAGCTACGAACAACTGGCCAAAACCAAGGACGGCGCGATCCTCCGTTTTCTCGATCAGTCCCCTCCCAAGCTGACGACGCAGACCGATCTCAAATTCGGCGACAAGGTGATCAAGAGAGGAAACGTTTCCAAAGATTACCCGGGGGTCTATGCCCTTTGGCTGAAAAGAGTCGGCGACGGATGGCATTTGGTTTTCAACAACGAGGCCGACGTTTTTGGAACGATGCACGATCCCAAGGCCGATGCCGCCGAGGTGCCGATCACCGCGAGCAAGAGCGCGACGGAAACGCCGAATTTCACCGTCGAACTCAAGCTGGAAGGAACGACCGGAGTCTTGCGAATTGCGTGGGGTTCGCAAGAGTGGACGACGAAGTTTGAGGAAGCGGCTCCTCCCGCACCCGAGCAAAAACCCGCCAAGCCCGCGAAGTAGAAATCCGCGCGTCTTCTTCCTCTCCCCTGCCCTAGCTTTTTGAAATCCGAAAAGCTAAACTGCCCGCCATGACACTCCTCGAACGCCTCAACGATGAAATCAAAGCGGCGATGCTGGCCAAGAACAGCGCGCGGTTGTCCTCCCTGCGGCTGATGAAAAGCGAACTGATGAAGGCCGAGGTGGATCAAGGCAAGGAACTGAGCGCCGAGGGAGCAATCAAAATTCTCAATCGCATGGTCAAGCAAAGGCGCGACTCGATCGAACAATTTCGCGCCGCCAGTCGCAACGATCTTGCCGACAAGGACGAGGCGGAGATGAAGGTCATCGAGAGTTTTCTCCCTGCGCCCATTTCCATGGAGCAAATTGACAAGGTCATAGACGAAACATTGGCAGAAATCGGCCCCGTCTCGTCCAACACGACCACCGGCATGTTGATGGGGCGGGTCATGGGCAAACTGAAGGCCACGGGCTTGTCGTTCGAAGCGCGGGCCGTGAGCGACCGCATCTTGCAACGTCTCCAATGAAATCCGGCGAGCGTTACGGATTCGGTTGGCTGGCGGTTGTCCTCGCCGTCGGCGTGATCGTTCGTCTCTCCCCCGCTCTTTTTGAAATTCCGCTCGGACGCGATATCATCGAATACCGAAATATCGCGGAGAATCTCCAAAAGGGAAAAAGTTTCACGCTCGACATCAAGGCGTATCACGCCGTTGCGACGCCGGTTCGTCATTATTCCGGCTACGACCGCGCGCCGCTTTTTCCGTTGGTTCTCCGTGGCCTCCAATTTTTCCTTTCGCCCGAAATGGCGGGCCGCGTGGTCGGTCCCGCGCTTTTTCTTCTCATTCTCATTTTGGCTTATGACTTGGTCCAGCGCGCTCAATCGGCGCAAGCCGCATTCTGGACGGGACTGCTCGTCGCGGTTCATCCCAACCTTGTGGAAATTTCGCTCATTCCGCTGACCGAAATTCTGACGCTTTTCTTGCTGACCCTCGCGTTGTGGGGATATTTTCGGCGCGAATCTCCGCTCCTCACCGGCTTGGCTTGCGCGCTCGCGTTCATGACCCATCCAAGTTCGCTCCTAGTGTCGGTGGTATTCGGCGCGGCTTATTTCTTGCGGTTTTCGCGCCAGTCATGCGCATCCTCCCGCTTTGAATTTCCCATATTTCTTGGGATGGCTCTCTTGGGTCCGATCGGACTCGCCGTCATCAACTTCGCCTCCGGTGCGCCGATCTTTTTGACGCCGCAAAACTTTTTGCTCCGCGAACTGAGTTTCACCGACCATCTCCATTACTTTCATCAAGGCAGGGTCTATTCCTCGACTTGGGCGTTGCTTGCCGATCAACCCGGCGCGGTGATCAAAAAGATTCTCAAGAACGGCTATTACTATTTGAAGACGTTCGGCGGGACGAATGGAGGGTTGGGCATTCTGCTCCCCGGCCTTGTTCTTGCTTCCTGTTGGATAGCCATCGTTCCCCGCGCTCGCCGCTACTTCCTACCGGCGGCGCTCGCTTTGACTCAATTGGCTTTTATCACCTGCATCTGGCCAACATTCGATGCGGAAAGATTTTTGGGGAGCGTTTATCTCAACACAATTTTTTTCACCGGATTGGGAATTTCGATTGCCTCGTCGGCGTTGAAGGAAAGAATTCCCGATTCTCCTGCCCGACACGCGATGACCGTCTTTCTTAGTACCGTTATTCTCCTCTGGCTGGTTCAGGACGCCGACCGATCCTATCAGGCATGGCGCGAATGGACGATGGGAAGTCCCTATTCCAACAACCTCGAAGCCCTCTGGCAAAACGAATCGGTGAAAAACATTGAGAACGACTTGAAGATTCTGCGAGATCGCGGAGCGTTCACGGACGACACCATCATCGCCTCCAACGAGCCGTGGCTCGCGCACCAGATCGCCCATTGTCCGACGGTCATCATTCCCTACGACCTTGAGCGGAATGAGTGGATGGATTTCCTCGACCGATGGAAGGCGCGATACGTTTTGATCCACCGGGGCGATTGGCCGAACGGGTCAATGAACCATCTGAACGAATTGGAGCAATCGCTCGCCGTCCGGCAATGGAAGAGAATTCCCGAACAGGGAGAATTGGATTTGTGGCAAAACCCCCACAACGGGACCTAAGGAAAGCGCTCGCGTTCAGACGCTTGCCACGATCCGTCACCCGCGATGCGTCAAGCCACGGGAGTTTCCAACGCCGCGCGAAGTTCCTCCACCGACTGAAACCGGTCATCCGGATTTTTCTCCACGCATTTATAAATGATCTTCTTTAATTGCTCGGAAATGTTTTCCGTGATCGGCGGAACGGGCTTATGAAGGTGTTGATACTCGATGTTCCCTTCGTGGAACGGAGGATTTCCGGTGACCAACTCGTAGAGCATGATGCCGAGCGCGTAGATGTCGGCGCGTTGGTCCACGGATCGTCCGTCAATTTGCTCGGGAGACATGTAGAGGGGCGTGCCGACGATCATCGTTCCGGTGTTGCTGGCGGCGGCGTCGAGCATCTTGGCGATTCCGAAGTCGGTGATTTTGACCTGATTCTTTCCTTCGATCATGATGTTGGCGGGCTTGATGTCACGGTGAACGATGCCAAGTTTGTGCGCGTAGGCCAACGCCTCGCAAATTTGCTTGAGATATTCCCGGACCATCTCCTCGTCCATGACCGAATGACGCCCCAAAAGGGTCCGCAAATCCTCTCCCTCGATGTATTCCATCGAAATGACCTTGTGCTCCAAGTCATAAAAGTCATGGATGCGGACAATGTGGCCGTGCGTGAGACGGCGCGCGGATTTCGCCTCGCTCTTGAAACGCTTCACCGACTGGGGATCGGCGCAGAGGAAATCATTGAGAACCTTGATCGCGACGACTTCGTCCAAGATGCGGTCGCGGGCCTTATAGACGATGCCCATGGATCCGCGATTGATTTCTTCCAATAGCTCGAACCGATCCACTAAGACTTTGGGAGCCGGAGTTGCCTCTTCCAGCGGACTGTCGGGCGCGCCGTAGCGCTCATCCTGCAAAAGTCCGACGCGATAGGTGATTTTTTTAAGCCGGTCGGCGCAATCGCGGTAATGAATGTCCGCGCCATACAAGCGCTCGAGAACGTGCTGGGCGTGAACCAACTCGTCGGCCTGTTCCATATCGGCGGAAAGACGGTAGAGAATATCCTTCATCTCTTCGTCCACGGGCAAGGTTTTGAATTTCTGCCACGAAAGATAGCGCAGTCCCTTTTGCCAGAAACAATAACCGAGCACCTTGGTCGCGCGCTCGCGATGCTCGGGAACCTGAACCAGATGCTGAAGGAGCGAAATGGCGTCGTCGAGTTCGCCCTTGCGGAGATAAAGTTTGACCAATTTGAATTGGGTTGCCGCGTCGGGGTGATCGGTCAGAATGCGCTCATAAACCATGGAAAGCTGGTCGAGGACGGCGGGGACCGATTCCTCCTCGCGCTTGGTGATGAATTCCAAATCGGCCATCGCAAATTCGTAATCTCCCAGCGAACAGGAGAGGGAGGCTCGCTCGCGCCGCGCCGCGACATAATTTGGAAAATTGGAGCAGAGAAGATTGAACATCTCCAAATGCTCCGATCCGGCATCCGGCCTCTGCTCCCTCATGAGGGACAAGGCGGCCAGCGCGTCTTCCGGCTGTTTGTTAAGATTCAAAAACCGGACCCTGAACGCTTGAATGCCGGGATCGCTTTCGTTTTCCTTGCAGAATTGCAGAAAAGTCTCGCGCCTTCGGGTATAGGTCTCGCACGCCGCCTCGTCATTTCGACCCGCCGACACGAAATCAAAAACCTCCTTCAAGGTTTCCGGCGGATTTATCTTCACCGATGGAGGGGAAGCGCTCATCGCGGATGAAGACTCGCCCGTCGAAACCGCGGCTTTGCGTCTCCATGCCGAACCCGAAGGGGGAGGGGAAAGCGGCTCGGGAGGACCGGCCGCATCGGAAATTTGGCGCGGCGCCGATTCTCGTGGCGGAGCAGTAGGGGACGCGACCTCCGCGCTTTTGGAAGTCGGCGACGACGGAGGAACTTCAACTGCGTCGGAAGAAACGGACGATGCCTCCTTCTTTCTTCCCTTCGTGTCAACTTCGGCAAAAGTGGAGGCATAATCCACCCTCCTGCCGGTATCTTCTTCGGAGACCGAGGCTGGGCGCGCCGGCGGCGTTTCCCCCGGCTTGGCCGAGGCGGGGCGAAGGATTTTTTCGCGGGCTCCGGGCGTGACCTCGCCGCCGCGTCTTCGCCGCCGTTTACGGCGCCCCGCGCTGGCGGTGTGCTGGGCGCGGCGCTCGTCGGCGTTGAGGTAGGTGCAACTGGTCACCAACTTTTGTTCCTTGCCGCTGTGGGCTTCGGTCGCCGAAATCTCGACCACGCCGTCGGCGTTCACGAAAATCTCGACCCGGATGCGGGGCTGGCCCGCGCGCGATTCCGGAATCCCCGAAAGAGTGAACTTGCCCAAACTGCGGCATTCGCTCGCCTTGGGTTCCTCTCCTTGAAGCAGATGAATGTTCACCATCGTTTGATTGTCTTCGGTCGTCGTGAAGGTCTTGAACGCCTTGATCGGAATCGTCGAATTCTTCTCGATGATGACGCTCTTCTGATTTCCTTTGACTTCGATTCCGAGCGTATGTGGCGTCACGTCGAGAAGCACAACTTCTTCAAGCTCGCCGGAAAGGACCGCTCCCTGCATCGCCGCGCCGATGGCCACGACTTCGTCGGGATTGACCCCGCGGAAAGGAGCCGCGCCGAAATAATCCTCGACCATGTCTTGAACCAACGGAATCCGCGTCGTTCCGCCGACCAAGATGACTTTCGTCACTTGAGATTTTCGGAGATTCGCCTCCTTGAGTCCCTGGGTGCACCACTGAAGCGACTCGCTGATGTAGGACTCGATCAGGTCTTCCAAGGTTTCGCGCTTGATCGTCTCTTCCATATGGAGAGGTTTGCCATCCACCGTGGCGATGAACGGCAGGCGTACGACCGCGCTGAACGACGTGGAGAGCTCACACTTGGCGCGTTCAGCCTCGTCCTTGAGCCTCCGAAGAGTGACCGGATCGGATCGCAAATCCAATCCGTTGGCCTTCTGAAAATTTTCGGCCAGATGATCCACCAAGGCCATGTCCAGATCATCCCCTCCCAACCGACTGTTGCCCGTGGAAGTCAAGACTTCGAAAGCCTTGTGGTCAATGTCGAGAAGGGAAAAGTCGAACGTCCCGCCCCCGAAGTCATAAATCGCCACCGTCTCCTGCGTGTCCTTGTTCAAACCGTAGGCCATGGCGGCGGCGGTCGGTTCGTTGATGAGGCGGACAACCTCCAGCCCGGCCAGTTCCGCGGCCTTGATCGTCGCCTGCCGCTGAATGTCGTCAAAATAGGCGGGAACGGTGACGACCGCCTTCTCAATTGGCCCGCCGATGTAATCCTCGGCGGCCTGCTTGAGTTTTCCAAGAATGAGAGCGGAAATTTGTTCGGGCGAATACGCATGACCCTCGACGATGATCGCGATCATCCCTCGCTCGTCTTCGCCCAACTGGAAGGGATAAGCTTCCTCTCCCTCGTCAATCTCCTGCTTCAGTCGGCCGATGAGCCGCTTAACGGAGGAAATGGTTCGTTTCGGCTGGGTGGCGGCTTGGCGGCGCGCGATTTCCCCGATTACCACGTCGCCGTTTTCCTGAAACGCCACGACCGAGGGAGTTCGCGGTTGTCCCTCGGCACTGGGGATGATCCGGGCTTCGCCGTCTTCAATGATCGCCACGACCGAATTGGTCGTTCCAAGGTCAATGCCAATGATATGTTCTATGCCAGCCACTGAATTGAAACCTGCAACCCTTCCTTCAAGGGACCTTAAAAGTTGGCAAACTGTGTCCATTATAATGAATTAGGCGCATGGATTGAGCAAGGAATAATTTGACGCTGAAATTTCTTGCGTCCGGCGCGTTAGCCGTCTAAGATGCCAAGTTTGACGCCCGGAAGGAAAACCATTCGGACGGGAGAGAAGATTTGAAATTTGATCCCGCCTCGGAATTGATCCGGCGCGGAAGGATGTATCGGACAAGATGAAACAGTTGGATTTAACCATCAAACCGCGGGGGACCAACTCCAAAAACGGAAACCGGCGCGCGCGCCGCCACGGCGAATTGCCGGCGGTCGTTTACGGAGGAGAGCGCGATCCGATGTCTGTTCTGCTGGACGCCGTCGGATTCGAGAAAATGCTTCATCTCATTCACGGCTCGACGATTTTCAATCTGAAGTCCAACGGCGAAGGGGACGTTCAGCAGGCGATCATTCGGGAAATTCAGCGCGATCCGGTCTCCGAGCAGGTCTTGCACGTTGATTTTTACCGGATTCAAGCGGATAAACCCGTCGTGGTGGAAATTCCCATTCACGGCGTCGGAGGAGTTCCCGCCGGAGTTCGCGTCGGCGGCGTCCTCGAAGTTCTGATCCGGCGCGTCAAAGTGAAGTGCTTGCCCTTGCAGGTTCCCGAATTTTTCGAGATAGACATTTCGGGTTTGGAGATCGGCCGAACGCTCCACGTTTCGGATTTGAAAGTTCCCGAAGGGATTGAATTGCTGACCGCTCCGGAGGAAGTTCTCTTCATCGTCGCCGCGCCCAAGGCGGAAGAGGAAGCCAAACCCGCCGAAGAGGGAGCCGCTCAACCCGAGCCCGAACTGATCGGCAAGGAAAAGAAGGAAGGCGAGGAAGAGGAAGCGGCGGAAGGAAAGAAGGAAGGGAAAAAAGAGGAGAAGAAGCCCGAAAAAGCCGAAAAGAAGGGCGACAAGGAAAAGAAGAAGTAAGGCGCGGGATCCTGCGCGCATTTCAGCTTTCCGATGCAAAACGAGATTGGAGAAAAAGAGGACGCCAACGGCGTCCCGGATCAAAGCCCAAGGTTGCCAAGCGTGGCGCGGCCACCTTGGGTCATGGAACATATCGAGTCAACCCCAAGGGGGTTGCGGATTTCGCCGGAAAACTGAAATACGATCCGACGACGGAAAGCGACATGAAAATCATCGTCGGTTTGGGCAATCCGGGAACGCGCTATCGCGCCACGCCGCACAATATGGGATTTGAAGTGGCGGATGAATTGAGCCGTAGGCTGACCGCGACGTTTCGGTTCTGGAATCAGGAGCGCGCCGAAGTCGCCGAGGCGCGAATCGGGGACGAGCCGCTCCTTCTGGCCAAGCCCGCGACGTGGATGAATCTCTCCGGAATTTCGGCGCGGGAGCTGATGAGAAATCGTCCGGTCCAGTTTGACGGCCTTCTCGTCGTCAGCGACGATGTGAATCTGGAGATCGGACGGCTCCGCGTTCGTGGACAAGGGAGCGCGGGGGGACACAACGGCCTTCGCTCCGTGATCGAGTGTCTGGGGACGGAAAATTTCGCGCGTTTGCGGATCGGCGTCCGGCCGCAAACAGCCATTGAAGATTTGGCGGAATACGTGCTAAGAAAGTCGCCGCCAAAAGACGCGGAGCGGTTCCGGGAGATGATCCCCTTGGCCGCCGACGCCGCCTTATGCTGGGCGGAATCGGGAGCGGAAGCCGCCGCCAACAAGTTTAACGGTGCCGCCCCTTTTGCGGGCGAGGAAAACCGATAACCCCCTGTTCCGCCGGTCCAAGGACTTGGAGCGGAACCGAATGAGACCAAAGGAGGGTCCCGACAGACCATGCTGAACTACGAAGCGTGCGTGATATTGAACGCGCTCTTGCCCGAAGCGGAGACCGATGCGCTGATCTCCAAGCTACAATCCCAACTCGTTTCCGGCGGCGCCCAAGTGCGCGAGGTCGCGCGTTGGGGCAAACGCCGGCTCGCCTATCGGATCAACAAGGCCGATGAAGGTTTCTACGTCGTTTATTTCTTCAATCTGCCGAGCGCCGGAGAGGTTTTGGGCGCCTTCGAGCGCGTCTGCAAGTATGACGACAACGTTCTGCGTTGCATGATCCTGAACGTCCCGGTGAAAAAGAAGAAGCAGGAAGTTCCGCAGATCGTTCCGCAACCCGGATGGCTGTCCGATTTTTCCATGAAATTGCGGCCGCATTTCTCCCGGCGGCGATCCGAGGGTTATGAGCGCGAGCCGAGACCCGTCGAACCGGAGGCGCCAGCTCCCGAATCGGCGGGATCGTCGTCGGCTCCGGACGCAGGCGCAAAACAGGAATCGTGATTCAAGGGAGGAGGTAGCCCATGATCGAATTAAACAAAGTTTTATTGATGGGGCGACTGACGCGCGATCCGGAATTGCGATACATCCCGTCGGGGACGGCGGTTTGTAAATTGCGCCTCGCCGCCGATCGAACTTACAGCGATAAGAATTCCAGCGAACGCCAAAAAGAAACGCTCTTCATTGACGTTGACGCTTGGGGGAAAACGGCGGAGTTTTGCAATGAATACATGAAGAAAGGGAGCGCGGTTTACGTCGAAGGGCGACTCAAACTTGACAGTTGGAAGGACAAGGAAACGGGCAAGGATGTCCAAAAGGTCGCCATCGTCGCCGACCGGGTCCAATTCGGCGAAACCAAAGCCGAAGCCCAAGCGCGCGCCGGACGGGCCGAAGCCATGGGCGAAGATTCGCCTCGGAGCGGCGCTCCGGCCAAAGCCGCCTCGCCGGCGCCGTCGGGAGAATCCGCCGCCGAACCGCATGACGATTTGCCGTTTTAACGAAACAGGAAAGGAACCGTAATGGAGAAGCGAAGCAGAGATCGCGATCGAGTGGAAATGGACCGGGATGACATGGAATCCCGAGGGGACTCGGAGGAACGCCGCGACCGCGAGGATTTTGGAGAGCGGGGATTCGGCGGTCCGCGCCGTCCGCCGCGCCGTTTTCATCGGGGGAAGGTCTGCGGATTTTGCGTGGACCACGCCGTCTATATTGACTACAAGGATTTGGAGCGGCTCCGCCGCTACATCACCGACCGGGGAAAGATTCTTCCGCGCCGCATCACCGGAAATTGCGCCTATCACCAACGCCTGCTGACCGGAGCCATCAAACGCTCCCGCAACATCGCGTTGATCCCGTTCAAGGCCAAATAAAAGAGCGGTTTCACCACAGAGACACCGAGAGGTATCCTGCGCGCGCTCGGCGTTTGAGAAAATCAAGGTGATTTCGATTTTGCTTTACATGGCAATTTGCCGCATCCAAATGGCCGCATCTTGCTTGCGTCCCTCATACATTGATTCTCATTAACCCCGCGATTGATCGCGGGGTTGATGAGAAAAACCGCGATCGAGTATCCTTCCGCATAAAACTGCGACGGGAGTAGGATGCGCCCTAATCCAGTCCGATTTGTAGTTATCATTCCCAATCTTTTTTTCTCCTGATCGGAAATACTTTCCATTCGACTTCAATTCACTTCAGAGACCTCTCTGTGCCTCCGTGGTGATTTCCTCCGTGGTGAATTCCTTGGCTTGAAACCGACGTTTTCCTCATAATTCAAGCGGCGTTCATCAACGCCCTTCCAACCCCGTGAGGAAATCCAACCTTGGGCAAAAACTTTTTTCCCCTCCTTGCATTTTGGTTCGTCGCCGCGCCCATCCGCGCATGGGAAGGCCACGACTGGAACCAATGGCGCGAGGCGACGGGCGTTCAAAAACCCGCGATCCAAAGTCCACAGGCGGGACAAACCGGATTGGTTCCGTTGCTTCGTTCCACTGGACCCGATTCTCCCCTCATTGACACGATCCACGATTGGGAAGCCAAGCGGGATCGGATTCTCGGCGTCCTGAGCCACTTCTTCGGCGAGCCAACCGACTTAAAACCTCCAGATCCGCAAGCCGATACGCTCGACGAAAAAGATTGCGGCGATTACATCCGCCGACATGTCCGCATTCGCTCCGAACCGGACGATTGGATTCCCGCTTACCTTCTGCTCCCCAAACCCATCCCCACCGCGCCGCGCCCGACGATGATCGTCCTTCACCAAACCGTCGCGCAGGGAAAAGACGAGCCATGCGGCGTGAACGACCGCGCGAAAGAATATCCGGAACTCGCGCTCGCGCTGGAATTGGTCCGGCGCGGATACATCTGCCTCGCCCCCGACATGATCGGTTTCGGCGAGCGGATTCCGCCGGGCGCGCAACCGTATCAGACCGCGCGCGAATTTTATCGCCGTCATCCCCATTGGTCGTTTTTCGGGAAAATGGTTTGGGACGTTCAGCGGATCGTGGATTGGCTCGGCACGGTTCCGCAAGTGGACGAACGGCGGATCGGGATCATCGGCCACTCGCACGGAGCCTACGGCGCGATCATGGGGGCGGCCTTCGAGCCGCGCATCTCGGCGGTCGTCGCCAGTTGCGGATTCACCACGCTCCGCGCCGATCCCGCGCCCAACCGCTGGAGCCATCTGACCCCTCTCATGCCGCGCCTCGGATTTTACATGGACGACATTAAGCAAGCTCCGTTCGATTGGCACGAGATCATCGCCTGCCTCGCGCCCCGTCCCTATTTCAACTGGGCGCGAAGCGACGATTCCAATTTTCAGCATATCGAAAATTTCGGCGAAATTTTCGATCAACTGCGTCAAGTCTATGGCCTCTATGGATCGGCGGACGAATTGGAAGGGCGAATCACTCCCGGTCCACACGGTTTTCCCAAGGAGGGACGCGAAGCCGCTTACGCTTGGCTCGATCAACATCTTCCGCCGCGCCCCGATCCAAAATTCAAACCTCAAACCAAGGAAGAGTGGGAAAAAATCAGACCGCAGATTAAAGCCTTGATCGCGCGCGATCTGGGTCCGGTTGATTCTCCCATACTCGATTCACTCTACGAAATTCTTGAAATCCACGAACGAGACGGATACACGGAGCAAAAAATTCAATACCTAGTCGCGGAAGACGAACTGGTCCGCGCCTATCTCCTTCTGCCGTCGGTAACTCAGTATTCCACCACGCGAGGTGAGTCGGTTCCTCACGCCCCGGGGATCGTTCTGTTTCACCAAACAGTTCCCGAAGGGAAAGAGGAACCGGCAGGTCACTCCGGAAGGAGGAGCATGCAGTTGGGACCCGAATTAGTCCGCAATGGTTTCATCGTTTTGATTCCCGATTCGATCTGCGCGGGTGAACGAATCACCTCATCCGGCTCGTTTGATACCCGTGATTTTTATCATGCTCATCCTAAACTCTCGGCCATGGGAAAAATGATTCAAGACGGCCGCCGCGCCGTAACGATTCTGCAGATGGCGCCCATTTCCGGCGGCAAGATTCGCTATCCCTTCATTGATTCTGAACGCATTGGAGTTATTGGTCATTCGCTCGGAGGGGAGGAGGCGCTCTTCGTCGAGGCTTTCGATGATCGAGTCAGGGCCGCCGTTTCGTCCTGCGGGTTTGCTCCGTTCCGATGCGAAAATGATCCCTCTCGTTGGGCGCGCGATCATTGGTTTTCTTACATGCCGCGTTTGCGCGTTGATTTCCGCGCCGGCAGACTTCCCGCATGGGATTTCGACGACGTTATTCGACTCGTCGCCCCGCGTAGTGTGTTGCTCCGTCAAACTGAAAACGACGAAATTTTTCCGCAGGGAAAAGACGTTGAATGGCTCCTGCCACATTGCCTTGAGGTCTGGACGATCTACGGATTTTCCAACGCAGAGGAATCTCAAAGGTCCTTTAGGCATCCCTTGGCTTGGAGCCTCGAACCCGGTCCGCACGATCTCAATCCGACCGCCAATTCTTTCATTATGCGATGGATCAGCTTGTTTGATCATTTTGTCGGCGCCGTTCGACAGTAAAAGGCGTGAAAAGGAAATGGATGCATTCCTGCGAGGCCGAATTAAGATGGACCAACTTGACTCGCTACCTTACAATTCTTCCGTGCGTCTCCGCGATCCAGTGGTGAATCTTTAATGCCCAATCATTTTTTCCTTTCCCATCTCTGCGTCTCAAGCCTTCTCTGGCGGACGAGGCCGATTGAGTCCGCCGCCGAGACGATGATGCGGCTGGGATTGCGGCATTTGGAGCTTTCGGCCAGTCCCCTCGCGCCGCTTCATTATCAACCCGACGGCAACAACTCGCGCCTCTTCAACGTGCTGGCCGAGGCGGGCGTGTCGGTCGCCGCGCTACGGCTGACCGGACTCGATTACCACGGGAAAATCCGCGCCATCGCCGAGGCGGGCGAACGCGGCATTCCCGCCGTCTTGGATCGCGTCGAGCCGCTTGCCTTTCCCGATCTGCTCGACCGTGTGCGGACCTACTCCTTTTGCGCGGCGCGCGCCGGGGTTCATTTCATTTTGGAAAACGACTCCCACACCAGTTGCGACAATGCCGAGGCGCTCCTGACCGTGCGGCGTCACATTCCGCACACCGCGCTCGGTTTCGGTTTTGCGCCTCCCCACGCCTTGGCCGACAAGCGCGATCCGATTGAGGAAATCCGCTCCCTCGGAAGCGCGCTTCGACTGGCTTATCTTTGGGACGCCTCGGAGGCGATGGTCCCCGGACGCGATTACAAACGCTTCTACGCCGGACCGCCCGAAGATCAAACCCCCGGCAACGAGCGGGGCCGGATGAACTGGCCGGAATACTTTCAAGTTTTGGCCGAAGTAGGCTTTCGCGGGATTTTCAATCTCAACTGGCTCGGATCCGAGGATTGGGGCGAATGGCAAACCGAAGAGGCCATCGTCGAGTCGGTGCGGTTTTGCGGTGAATTGGCGACACGGGCGGGACTGGGCGACTAAGATTCACCACAGAGACACAGAGAGGATTCTGGTCGAATAAAACCTGATTGATAAAATCACAGGTTTGACAGCGAAAGACTTTTATACTGCCCAAACACCGATCGCGCGCCGTCTTCCTCTCTGTGCCTCTGTGGTAAGAATCCAAAACAATCACTCCCAAGATAAAAGTGATCCCTCCGATTCCCGCTCTTCCTCCCCATGACCCACGGAAAGCCGAAGCGTGGATGCGTGAAGCGTTAAACGAAGCGCAAGCGGCGCTCGAACGCGATGAAGTTCCCGTCGGGTGCGTCGTGATTGATCCCGAGGGCAAGATCGCCGGGCGCGCCGGAGATGCGCGGCAAAAAGAAGCCGATCCGTTCGCTCACGCCGAGGTTTCGGCGATCCGCCAAGCCGCCAAGCTCCAAGGGGATTGGAGACTCGACCACTACACGCTTGTTGTCACGCTGGAACCGTGCCCCATGTGCGCGGGATTGATTCTCATGGCGCGGATCGGGCGCGTCATTTACGGCGCGCGGAGTGACAAGTGGGGCTCGGCCTCAACCAAAACCGACTTGCTGACGGGAAATCATTTCCCCCATAAACCCGAAGTGATTGACGGGGTCCTTGCCGAGCCTTGCGCGGAAATCCTGAGCCGCTATTTTCAAAAGCGGCGCTGAGCCTTATTGATAAGAATCCCAATGCCGCGCGGCGTTCACGTAGAGGACGATATACGCGCGACCTGAATTGCCCACGCCGACGCCGTTCTCCTCGCTGGCCCCGATGACCAGACCCAGCGATCCGGCGGTACCGATGTTGGGTATCCGGTCAATGGCGATTCCGAATTTGCCGGCAAAAGTTTCATGCGGAGACTTGATCACGCGCAACACCTTACCCGTCGCGCCGGAAAAAATATAAACCCGTCCCGCATACTGCGGACTCGATCCATCGGATTCCAGCGGCGCGCCGATCACGAGGTCTCCTTTCCCGTCCCCGTCAAAATCGGGAATGCCCATGACGTGAAATCCGAACCAGCCGCCCGCTTGTTCATAGGGAGATTTCAAGGTCAGCAGGAGCGTGCCTGAGGTCGGACCATTACAGGAATAGACGTAAGCCCGCCCCGCCTGCGACAATCCATCCGGACTTTCGTAGGGAGCGCCGACGATCACGTCCATCTTACCGTCGCCGTTGAGATCGGGTATGGACCAATCATGCTCGCCGAACTCGCCTCCGGCTTCGGGATTCGGGGAATCCAGCGTGTAGAGTCTGGCGCCGGACAACCCCGAAAAGATGTAAACGCGACCGACGCGTGTTCCATTCCCCAGCCGGTCTTCCCCCGGCGCGCCGATGATCACGTCTCCCCTTCCGTCGCCGTCCAGATCGCTGATGCCGTAAAACTGATTGAAGTTTCCGTTGGTTTGAGGAAGAGGAGAGGCGAATTGGCGCAGGAGAAGTTTCGTCGCGCTTGAGAAAAGATAAACGCGCCCGCAACCCAACGGGCTTCCGCCGGGGCTATCCATCGGGGCGTTAATCAAAATATCGGGTTTGCCATCTCCATCCACGTCGGGCATCCATCCCACGTCGTCGGAGAATAATCCGCCGTTTTGAGCGTTGGGAGATTGAAAGGTCCACAAAAGGGAGCCGTCCAGTCCGGAGTAGAGATACGCTTTGCCGGCATCCACGTTGACGCCCACGTCATCCTGTCGCGCCCCGCCGATAATATCGCCTTTCCCGTCGGCGTTCGCGTCGGACAATCCGCGCAAAGAATCGCCCAATCGTCCGCTGGTCTCGGCATTGGGAGAAATCAGTGTGCGGACAAATGCGCCGGTGGCTCCGTTATAGACGTGAATCATCCCGGCGCCGACAAAGGTGTTCGCCGTTTCGTGGAAGGCCCCGATGGCCACGTCGCCGACGCCGTCGCCGGTCAAGTCCGGAATGCCGGTCACCCCGGCGCCAAATTCGCCGAAGGAAACTTCGTTGGGAGAAGTCAGGTCAATGATGACCGGATTGAGTTGCGCCGCGCTCCAACCGGGGGAGAAGATAAAGAAACTGAAGAGGGCGAATCCCGCCAACATGGGGAAACCACGCCAGCCGCTTCGACTCAGTCCGTTCTCGCCATTTTTCATCCGGCGCAATCTCCTCGTCTCTCCCCGATTATTGTATACCATCCGGCGAGTTGCGACTCACTTTTTTGGAGCAGAGAGTCTGGCTAGTCCGATACGCTCCAAGCTCTCGCGGGCGGCGGTCCAATCCGGTTTCAAGCGGAGCGCCTCTTCAAAATGGATTCGCGCCTCGTCGAGGCGTCCCAAACCGACCAGATCATTTCCCAAATTGAAATGAGCTTCGGGAAAATCGGGTTGTCGGCGGACGGCTTTCTCCAGCCATTCCACCGCCTCCTCAATCTTCCCTTCTTCGGCCAATGCGTTGGCGAGATTATTATATGTCCGAACTTCATCGGGATTAAGCCGGATGGCCTCGCGGTATTGCACGATGGCTTTCTCTGTTTTTCCAGACTGCTTCAAGGCCAAACCCAAATTGTAACGAAGCGACCAATAATCGGGTCTCTTTGCCAAGTTGTGACGGAACAGAGCGACGGTGTCGTGATAGGTCGCGGATTGGCGCCAAGTCAGAATTGAAAGCGCCAATATGAACGTCATCCCTCCAAGTTCCGCCATTCCCCGAGGGAGCGTTCCGATTCGGCCAAAGCGCTGAATCGCCTGATGCCCCGCCGAGGAAATCAGCGCGATCAGTCCGATGCTCGCCAGATATTGAAATCGGTCCGCGACGTAGGAATGGCGCATAAAGGTATGGGGAATGATTCCCATCACCGGCCCCAGCGTGATACAGAAAAACAGTATTCCCGCCAATGGAGCGCGTCCCAACTTTGCGCGACGAAGCCAAAGCAGAAGAATCACCGTCGCGGTTGCCAACGTAAAGACGCTCATTGCCAAAGGATTGGAAAGAATGTTCCATCGGGAATAAACCGCCATGAGATTCGCGGGCCAAAGGAGTTTGCCCGCATAAAACCACACGGCGCGGGAAGCGATGAATGTCTTTTGCGCGAGTGAAAGTTCATCCTGAATGAAAATTTGGCTTTTCTCCTGCTGATGCCGAACGACCGTCAAGTCGCCGGCGGTCATGGTCGCGGCCAGAAACAGAAGAACGAAAACGGCCAACCAGAGTCTCGCGTCGGTCTTGGATTTTCCCCACAGCCAAATCGCCAGCGCCAAGGGAAATGTGACGACGATGGATTTGCTTAGCATTGCGCAGACAAGCAAAAAGAAGACGAGCGCGAAAGCGCGTTTGTCCCTTTGCCGCTCAAAGCAAAAGAATGCGAGCGCGGCAAGAAGATAGAACATCGCGGAAAGTGTGTCCTTGCGTTCGATGATCCAAGCGACGGACTCAACGTGAACTGGATGCATCGCAAAAATGATCGCGGCCAATTCCGCTCCCCTAACCCCGATCTGGCTCAGCAACATTCCGAGCAGAAGCGCGTTGAGCGCGTGGAGTCCGACGTTGACGAGATGATACCCAAGGGGATGAAGTCCCCAAATCCGGTATTCAATCCAAAAGGTGGTATAGACCAGAGGCCAATAGTGATCTTCCTTGGGGCTGGCTCCGGGATCCGTCCAAATTTTCAAAAGGCCGTTCGCCGAACGGATCGCGGGATTTTCGCTAAGCGCGTCGTCGTCCCAAAGAAATTCCCCCCGGATCGCGGGAAGGTAAGCGAGAAGGGTCAGCGCGAAAAGCGCCAACCCTGAAATGAAAATGCTACGAGGGGACGAGAACCAAGATCGGCCAAGCACTACTTCCCCTTTCCGAGCTTGGCGCGCCACGCGGCATCGCTCATTACGCAACGAAAACCGAGATTGCTCATCGCCGAATCGGGAGAGGTCTTCATCCGCGCCGATGGACGATAGCTCGCGCAATACTGCGAATTGCAAAGAAACGATCCTCCCCGATTAACGCGCTTTTGAGAATACGACTCATCCGGATCATAGCTGTCGGCGGGCCCCGTCGGATTGATCGCAATTTTTCCATCTTTCGTGAGCGTCGCGTAGTAATCGCCCCGATACCAATCTGCGCACCACTCCCACACGTTGCCGATCATGTCATACAAACCGTATCCGTTGGGCGGAAATGATTTGACCGGCGACGTATAGAGAAATCCGTCGTCCGTCTTCCTTTCATAGGGGAACTGCCCCTGCCAGACGTTGGCCATGTGTTTCCCATTCGGGCATAACTCGTCGCCCCAAGCGAAGCGTTTTCCCTCCATCCCGCCCCGCGCGGCGAATTCCCACTCCGCCTCGGTCGGAAGGCGCTTGCCCGCATACTTTGGGTACGCCTCTGCTTCGTACCATGACACGCCAGTCACTGGGAACCCGGGCCAGCCCGAGCCGCTATGGTATGAGTCGTCCCCCCAGTTGAGTGGCTGAGTGATGCTGTTGCTTGTCCGCCATGTCCACCCATCCGCGCTCCAGTAGGCCTGCATCGTGTATCCTCCGGCATCCATGAATGCTTGGT
>CAZRCZ010000025.1:0-60617 GCA_964598765.1 uncultured Candidatus Sumerlaeota bacterium
CGGTACCCCTGGTTTTTTCGCCCTCTTTTCGTCAACCTATTTCAGGACGGGACACACCTCAAATTGTGAAGAGAACGCGCTCGACGGCCATCGGAAATTATCTGGCCATGCACGCTCAATTGTGGAAGCAGGCGCGAGAATCGGTGAACCATCTGGACAAGGAACTCGCCGAGGCCGTCAAGCCCGAAAGGAGTCGTCCCATGAGTCCGTGAACGATTTTGGAAACTTATAATCTTGACAGCCCACTTTCATGGACGGGTGAGGAAGGAAGGAGACTTTTCCGCTCCGTTCATAGCGGGGATCGAGGAAGAGTTAGAGAAAGTCCCGAAAGTACGGCTGAGATATTACCGTAGGGTCTGCCTCCCGGAGATTGGAAGAAGTTCCTGTGCGACTTAACGGAATTGTGGGAATGGGCAGGGCAATATAATGGACGGAACCACGCGAAAAACTGCCAGTCGAACGGAATTTGGAATCGTCGCTTATCCGGCTATCAAGTCACAAACCGTCCTTTTTTATTTCCGTCATCCCTTTTTTTCGGCCTTGACCTCGCAATGTTTCGCCGTCTCGGCGACCATGTCCGGACAACCCTTCATCAAGTCCTTCAGTTCCGCAAGGCTCTTTTTGTGTTGCTCCCATCCGTTGAGGATGTATTTCTTGCGCGCGCCAAATTTTTGGGAGATCGAAACCGCGCCGTAGTGCATAGAGTGAATTTTCTCCAGAATCTTTTTACAGTTGGTCAAGCAGGCGTCGAGGCTCGCTTTGTCTTCCGAAGAGGCCGTGCCGCTCTCGGTCTTCTGCTGAATCAAATCCTCCAAGGCTCCGGTGCAGGCGCTGAACGACGTTTGAAGGTCCAGAATGTCCTTTTGGTGGCGATCCCAAGAGATCGCGCCCTTGAACATTTTCTCAAAGCTGTCCTTCTCGGTGTCGAGTTTCGCTTCCTCCATGTCCTTGGACATCTGCTCGACTTTCTTTCTAGCTTCTTCCACCCCTTTCTTGATGGCCTCGATTTTCTTGGCGAGGAGATCGGCTCCCGTGCTCGGGGCCGCCTCCGCCGGTTTGGCTTGTTGAGCGAACGCCGGAGCGGCGATCAAGACGGACGCCAAGATGGTTAACCCCGTCCATGGCCTCGCAACTCTGCCGTTTCTTCTTGAATCTCTTTTGTAAAACATATTGTTCATTGCTCCTTCTTATTTTGGTTGTTTTCCATCTTGCGGATTGCGAAAACTCCGGTGATCGGTCGCGCCCAAAACATTGGGCATGATTCAGACCCGTTTTTCAAGGTTTATCCGAAACCACGTTAAGATGAATTGGTTTCCAACCTCTCTCACTCGCTACTCGCCACTCGCCTCGGTCGGCCAAGCTGAATCAAAGCGAGTTGCGACGGTGTGAGCAGAGTTTATGCCAAGTCAGATTCGAAAAATCTCTACCTGCCAAGGCAACAAGATTGATCTAACATTAGAAAATTCAGGGTTCCATACGGAATGCGCGACCGCCTTCCGATCCCTGATCTGATGGTCCATTGATGCCTCGAAGGGAAAAAATTGCCATTGGCGGCAAACTTCACCATGGGCCTGCGGCACAGCTCTTGCTTTCCTCTCTTCACGCAACCTTGGTCACTACATATTGGTTGCAACAAAGGAGAAAATGAAACATGTCGCCGTATCAATTAAGCCGGAGGGTTGTCGCTTCCCTCGTTGCCATGGTTTGCTTCGGGACCCTGCTGAGTCCCACTTTTTCCGCGTCCGGCGAAAAGAGCGCCTTGGGCAGACCCAAGCTCATCGCGGCCAAATTTCACGCCGATTGGTGTCCGCTCTGCAAGCAAATGGATGATTCGATCATGGAAGACTTGGCCGATAGATTTGACGGTATGCCGGTCTTGGTTCTGACGTTGGACGTGACGAATCAAACCGCGCGGCACCATTCGGAGATGTTGGCGGCCGCGCTGGGATTGGATGATCTTTGGGCGAAAAACGGGGGCAAAACAGGGACGATCTATCTGGTGAACGCGGAGACAAAAAAAGAGCTGGGGCTTTTCGGCAAAGACAACGGTTTCAGTCAGATCGCCGCGGAAATCGAGAAGAATCTCAAATGACCTTCTGCGACAGGGAAAAGGAGAATTGACCATGAACCCGAAAAGATTACGTACCGCTGTCCTCTGTATTCTCTTTTTCACAGCATGCTCGGGTGTAATCTGCTTCCTTGCTCCGCCGACGGGTGTGGCTTTTGCCACAGCGGAAACAACCCACACGCGCAATCTGAAAAGTTTGCGCGGAGGCGTCCAAAGCGCAGGAACGGGGCGGCGCAAGAGCAAGAACAACCGGCGAGGAACAGCCGTGGGGCAGTCACTCACCGAGGGGGTGGAACAGCACCACTACAACGGGGTTCACCGCGACTTTACCGCCCCGGGAGGTAGGACCAATACCCGGCCTCACGCCGATGTTTATCGTTATCATCGGCAGGGGGATCGGACGCGGGAAACCACTTCGCAATTTCGGTAAAACAAAGGGAGGATTATGAACCATGACCGTCACGTTACCCAAGAGAAGAACCAAATTGATCGCCAAAGTCAGCCATTTGTCGTGCTTCGCGCCGGAAGCGGTCAGGGTGTGCGTGGCCGGAGATTTTAACGATTGGAGTCCCACGGCTTGGCCGATGGACAAGGGAGTGGAAGGAATTTGGAAGTTGGACGTGCACCTGCCGCCGGGGCGCTATGAATACAAATTCGTCATGGATGGGATTTGGGGTTGCGGAGAGCCGGGTTGCAACGACCGCAATTTGGAATGCCTCAAGTGTGTGCCTAATCCCTTTGGCACCATGAACCACGTCCTTGAGGTTACGTAAAAGGGCAGGCCAGTCCATGACCGGGAAGAAGGACAGCGTTTTTTGCTTCGTGGATCTGGCCGGATACACCGCGATGACCGAGGCTCACGGCGACGTCGAGGCGGCGGAGATGGCTCAGCGTTTCTTCAAGCTGGCTGACAAGGCGCTCGCCGGCGAAGGGCGCATCGTCAAGACCATCGGCGACGCCGTCTTGGTCAGCTTCGCGTCGCTTGAATGCGGGATCGAATTTTTCCGCCGATTGATCGAACTGGCGCGCAAAGAACCTAACTTTCTGGAATTTCGCGCGGGACTGCATTGCGGCAAGGCAGTCGAACGCAATAAAGACCTATTTGGAGCGGACGTCAACCTCACGGCTCGAATCACGGCTCAAGCGCGAAGCGGGGAGATCCTTTGCTCCAAGCCGGTTGCCGAGGAAGTAAGGAGCCTCGGATTCGACACCGCGCAACTCGGGAGCTTTGCGCTTCATAATATCCGTCAACCGGTCGAAATTTTCGCCCTGAATATTGATCCAACGAATTCTTCCCGATTCATTGATCCTGTATGTCACATGAAAGTGGATCCCGCGCAGGCGGCGGGCATGGTGCGCGTAGGGGGAAATGAATACTGGTTCTGCTCGTTGGAATGCGCTACGCGCTTTACCCTGCATCCTCAAGAATTCATGACATCTCGGGATGATTCTTCCGAAAAAAGCATGGTAAGGGATTAAACAGGACGCAAACCGTGGCATGGACCTTGCCTTAACGTTCATGGGAATATCTCCCCTGCAACTAAGTTGCACGAGCGATGGTAATGAGAAATCCGCACATCATATTCTACACGGTTGGGTTAACCGTCCTTACGACAAATTGTGCAAGATTTTTGGATCCTACGGAAATAAGCGAAGGGAAATCCGCATCCGCGACTGTTACAACATCGGTCATCGTCAAAGACAAAGCCGAATCGGGAAAAGATCAAAATCGGGCGGGATCAAGCTTAGAATCTATCTCTCCCCTGCAACTTGGGGTCATCGTCGCGCGGGCCGCGAAGGAAAATCCCGAAGCGAAATCGGCTTGGCATCGCTGGCAAGCCATGGCGCAAAAGCATCCGCAGGAAGTCAGCCTTCCCGATCCGCAAATCGAGGGGATGATTTTCGATCCCAAGCAGGACGACCGCTGGATGGCCGGGATCAAACAGGATATCCCATGGCCCGGCAAGTTGATTCTGGCAGGCCAAATCGCGGATGAAGAAACAAGGATCGAGGCGCTCGGGTATCTCGCCGCCGTGCGCGACGCGATTGGCGACGCGAAAGAAACCTTCTTCGAGCTTTATTACATTGATCGCGCCGAGGAGATTACCGGCGAAATTGAAAAACTTTACGAACGCTACGCCGCGTTGGCCGCCGGCGCCGGCGACATGGGACAAACTAAATTGCCCGAACTTTTCCGCGCCGAAGCGCAACGCGCCCAACTGGGTTACGATCTGATCTTTCTGCGGGAAATGCGGCAGACCGAAGAGGCACGACTTCGCGCCATTCTGGGCGAGGAGAATCCGACACCGCTCGGACGGACGCTAGACGTTACCGATCCGACGACCGCGACCGCGAATCTCCGAGAACTGACTCGGCTTGCCGAAACCAACAATCAAGAACTGGCCCAAGCCCGGCGGACCGTCGTCAAAGCGAAAACGGAACGCCGCCTCGCGCGTCAAGCCCCTTTCCCCGATTTCATGATCGGCGTCAATTACACCGACATGGTGGATAAGTCCGATATGCCGGTGACCAATCCCGTCGGTTTTGCCGTCGGGATGTCGGTTCCCCTTTGGCCGCGCAAATATCGCGCGAAAGCCGAGGAAGCCAAGCAGATGGAAGCAAGCGCGCAATCGGATGAGGAACGCGAACGGTTGAAGTTGAGGTCCGATCTGGCCGAGGCGTATTTCCGCTTGAACAATTCTTTTCGTCTTGTCCGGCTTTACCGCGACACTCTGCTTCCTCAGGCGCGCCAAGCCCAGCAATCCGCCGAGGAGCTTTACGGTCGCCATGAAGCCAACCTTGCCGCGCTTTTGGAAACGCTGGCGACGGTTCACAATTTCGAGTTGGCGCGTCTGCGAGCCACCGCCGATTTTTATCAA
Source organism: uncultured Candidatus Sumerlaeota bacterium (assembly GCA_964598765.1). Taxonomy (GTDB): domain Bacteria; phylum Sumerlaeota; class Sumerlaeia; order MVZB01; family JAJFLK01; genus CAZRCZ01. The sequence goes on from CAZRCZ010000025.1 coordinate 4,948, forward strand.
AACACGGCGCGCGTCGAACGACTGATCGGCACGGCGATCCCCGCGAGTTCGGAGGGAAAACCATGAGGCCGATTCGCGTCAAGATTGTTTTTGTCAGCGTTTGCGCTTGGGTCTTCGGTTGCGCGCGGACCGAAGTTCCGGAAGTTGAAGGCAAGGCGCAAGCGTTGGTGGAAGGTCATACCGCGCAAGCGCGAGCCATCAGTCTTCGCGCTGAGGGTAATTCGCGAGGCGACGCCGATTTTCACGTCGTCAAGGCCTCCATCGAAGCGAAGATCAAGGATTGGGAGAAAAAACTTGCCGAGGAGTCCTCCTCCGCAAATCTACTCCACGGTCTCGCGCCGGAGAAGATTTCAAAAAGAACACACTCTGTTGAGGAAGCAACGGCGAGCCTTGGCAAGGGCGTTGCATTGGAAGAAATTCTCAATCTCGCCGCCGAGCGGAATCCCGAGATTCAAGCGGCGCGCGAACATTGGCGCGCCACGTTGCGGCGGTTCGAGCAGGCGTCCTATTTGGAGGACTTGGTGACGCGCTACCGGGCGTTCGTCCGCGAGCTTGACACGCGCGTCGGTCCGCAGACCCACAAGGAAATGCTTGCCGAAACCTTTCCGTTCCCCTCGGCGTTGGCGCTGAAGGGGCAGATGGTGGATTTGGAAGCGGAGATGGCGCGATTGGAATATCGCGCGACGGCGCGCAAGGTTCTGAACGAAATCGCCCGCAAATTCTTCGAGGTTTCGTATCTCGGCGAGGCGCTCGCCGCGCTCAAGGCCAACGCCGATCTTTTCGCCCAAATGGAGGAAGTCGCGCGGGCGCAACTGCAGGCGGGCAAAGCGCCGCAATCCGATGTCCTGAGAGCGCAATCGGAGCGGGCGATGATCGAAACCAAACTGGCGACGCTACGACAGGAACGCCTCAACATGATCGCGGAAGTGAACACCATGCTGGCATTGCCGGCGCAATCGGCTTGGGGCGATCTCGTTACGGCAAATCCCGATGAGCGCGCGCCGAAGTTCGACGACGCGCTCCGCGACGCTCGTTCCGCTAAGCAAGAACTTCTTAAAGCCCAAGCCGAAGTCCGCATGGCGGACGTCACGATTCGCATGGCCGAGACGATGATTTATCCGCGCGGATCGCAAGGCATGAGCCAGCTTGCGTTGGGCATGGGAGCCGAAGCGGGGCCGACGCGCCAAATGATGACATCCTTTCCCGACGGCTCCGCGCCCGACTCCGCCGCCTCGGGTTTCGGTCCCAACGCGGCGTGGATTGACGAATTGCGCGTTCGGGCGACGCAGATGCGCAAGGAGTTGACGATGGTCGAGACGGAAACGGAATTTGGCGTCAAGGACGCGCTTTTCAAAGTCGAAGCCGCGCGGCGCGAATTCGAAACCGCCCGCGACGCCGTCGTTCCGAAGACGGCCTCCGCGCTTTCCAACATCCAAGAGCGTTACGCCGCCGGAACCGCCTCCTTTGTGGAATATCTCGACGCGGCCCGCGCCTCGCTTCAAGCGTCACTGGATCGTTCGGCGTCCCGCCGCGATCTGCTTCAATCGCTGACCGACCTACAAGATGCGATTGGACAAACCATCGTTCCGCGGTTGGCGACGCCAAAGGGACAGCCATAAGAGGGGCTAACATGATGAAGAATACTTCGGAATCAACCCTCGGAATTCACCACAGAGGCACAGAGAAGTTTCTGGAAGCCTTAAAGTTGATGAAAAAAATCAACGGCCGGAAAAGAGATGGAGCGAAATCCGCAAATTACGGGAAAATCAGGGAAGTCGCCGTCTCGCGTAAAGATCAAAGCGCCTTCATTTTTTCTGATACTGGACACATGCCGAATACCTCTCTGTGCCTCTGTGGTGAATCCATCCTTTTGATTCCAAGAAGGAGATGCCCATGAATTTCATGGCGCGACTTTTCAAGAGTAAGGGTGTGATCGCAATCATTGCGCTGGTCGCAGTTGCCTTGGGTTTGGTGGCGCTCGCGGAACATCGCTCCAGTAGCGCGGCTCCGTCGTCCCCTTCCGGAGTGACCGTCCTGCACAACGAGGCGGGCATGGCGCTCGCCTTGTCGGACGAGGCGCGCGCGATGGCGGCGGTGGAGACCGCGCCCGTCGAAAGACGAAAACTCAACGTCGAAATTCGGGCATTCGGCAAAGTCCAGTATAACGAAACCGGCCTCGCCACGATCACCTCGCGCGTGGAGGGTTATGTCGAAAAACTGTTCGTGGATTACACGGGCGTTCAGGTTGAGAAAGGGGATCACCTGCTGGAACTTTACAGCCCGGACTTGGTCGTCGCGCAACGGGAACTTTTGCTTGCCCTCAAGAATCCCAACGCCGATCTGGTCGAATCGGCCAAACTCAAACTTCGCCGCTGGGAGATCGGCGAGGAGCAGATAGACGAAATCATCAAGAGCCGCCAACCGCAGGAACGGATGACGATCCGCTCGCCGATTCGGGGGACGGTCTATGAAAAGATGATCGTCGAGCGGAGCGCCGTCCATCCCGGCGACGTATTATATCACATAGCAAATCTGGATTCGATCTGGGTCAACCTCGACATCTATGAATACGAGCTGTCATGGATCAAGATTGGCCAGAGAGTCGAGATCAAGGCGGAGGCGGTTCCCGGTCAAGTATTTGAGGGGATGGTGACGTTTATTCAACCTTTTCTGAATGAAGACACGCGCACGGTGCGCGTGCGCGTCAACGTCGCCAACCGCGAGCATGTTCTCAAGCCCGGCTTGTTTGTCAGCGCGGTGGTAAGCGTGCCGGTGTTGAGGGGCGGAAAGCCCGGCCCAACAGGACGGGAAGGGAAATACTCCTGTCCGATGCATCCCGAAATTTTGAATGACGCGTCGGGCAATTGCCCAATTTGTGGCATGGCGCTAAAACAACTTCCCGGTCAAGCCGTCGCCGTCTCCGATGAAGATTGGAAAGTTCTCGCGGTCCCCGCGACGGCCGTTCTTGATAGCGGCTTGAGAAAAGTGGTGTATGTCGAGCGCACGCGCGGCGAATTCGCTTCCGCTCCCATCGAAACCGGACAAAAAGCCGGAGATTACTTCCCCATCCTCGCGGGAGTAAAAGAAGGGGACCGCGTTGCGGTTCGAGGCAATTTCCTTCTCGACAGCCAGTTCCAGATTTCCGGCCTTCCCAGCCTTTTTTCGGCGACCGGAGGAGCTTCCATGGCGGGAATGCATCAGCACGGCGGCGGCGCAAAATCTTCCGATTCCGCGCCTCAACCCGCGCAATCCTCCGGCCATGAAGGGCACGCGCACTGAGGGAACAGTCATGGTTTCCGGAATCATTCATTGGTGTTTGCGCAATCCGTTTCTCATGGCGATCGCGGGCATCGCTCTTCTCGCCGGCGGATGGTATGCGCTCTGGCACACGCCCGTTGACGCCATTCCCGACATTGGAGAAAAGCAGGTGATCGTCATGGCCGAGTGGCCGGGGCGTTCTCCACAAGACGTGGACAATCAGGTAACTTACCCGCTGACGACCAGCCTCACCGGAACGCCGGGCGTGAAGACGATTCGTTCCATGTCGGGGTTCGGGTTTGTCATGGTCTATGTTATCTTCCGCGATAACGTGGATTATTACTGGGCGAGGTCCCGAGTGTTGGAGCGGATGAACGTCGCCCAGCAACGCCTCCCCGAAGGGGTGGTTCCCGTTCTTGGACCGGACGCAACCGCGCTGGGCCAGATCTACTGGTATACGGTCGAAGGGGAAGGGTTCGATCTGGCGGAACTCCGCTCGATTCAGGATTGGTATATCCGGTATCAACTCAATTCCACGGAAGGAGTTTCGGAAGTCGCCAGCGTCGGCGGATTCGTCAAGCAGTATCAAATTGACGTCCATCCGGACAAACTGCGCGCGCACCGGGTGACCTTGCCCGATGTCTATATGGCCGTCAGCAAATCCAACATTGACGTCGGAGCCAAGGCTATTGAGAGAAACGGCATCGAGTTTTTCATCCGGGGCGTCGGTTTCATCAAGTCGGTCGAGGATTTGGAGAACGTCGTCATTCGGCAAGAGGGTGGAACCCCGATCTACGTGAAGAACGTCGCGACCGTGACGCTCGGTCCCGATTTCCGGCGGGGGGCGCTGGACAAAAGAGGCGTCGAGGCGGTCGGCGGGGTGGTGCTGATGCGCTATGGTGAAAATCCCCTGCGCGTCATGGAGCGGGTCAAGGCCAAGCTTCGCCAACTCGAACCCGGTCTGCCGCAGAAGACTTTGACCAACGGCAGAGTTTCCAAAGTCCGCATCGTACCCTTTTACGACCGGACCGACATCATCTATGAAACGCTGGGAACGCTCAAAGAGACCTTAACCGAAGAATCCTTATTGGCCTTCCTTATCGTCCTGATTTTTCTTTTTCACCTTCGCGCCACCTTTGCCACCATCGTCACGCTTCCGCTCGGTCTGGCGATTTGCTTCATCCTTATGTATGCGCTGGGCGTGGATTCCAACATCATGTCTCTTTCCGGCGTCGCCATCGCCATCGGCGACGTGGGGGACATGGGGATCATCATGACCGAGAATATCTATCGCCACGTCACGAGCGGCGACAAATCCAAATCGCATTTCCAGAAAGTGTTTGATGGAGCCTCGGAAGTCGGGCCGGCCATCATTACCGCCGTCTCCAACACGATTGTCTCCTTTGTCCCGGTCTTCTTTCTTGAAAGTCAGGAGGGGCGGCTCTTTCGGCCTCTGGCCTTCACCAAGACCTTCGCCATCAGCGGGGGTATCATTCTGACTATAACTGCCGTTCCGCTGATGTGTTACTACCTCTTTCAACCGATTCAATGGTCCAAGCGAACGACGCGTCGGGTTGCGGCAATCGTGGGAGTGTTGGCGGCGGTCGTGACTCATGCGGTATTACTTCGCATGACCGGACTCACTCATCTGCAAGGCTGGCCCACTTCCATTGCCGCCGGTGTCATCATTGCGCTGGCCGTGGTCCGGATCAGCAGGGAACGATTGGTTCCGCTGGAGGAAAACCCGATAGCGCGTGGGCTTTTCCGAATTTACGAGCCGGTTCTACGGTGGATTTTAGATCACAAAAAAACCTTCATGGCGTTGCCGATAGCTCTCCTCCTGCTGGGCTTGACGATTTGGCTCGGCGTCGGCAAAGTCTTCCATCCGGTGGAGGCACTGATCAATGTCTTCGCTTATGAAAGGGCTTCGCCGGAATTAAAAAGACTCATGGCCGTGGCCGAGGATCGCCCGCTCCGTCGTCCACTCGTCGAATTGGCGTCGCTGAAATGGCAAACCTTGCGCGATTCCAAAGGGAGCCAATTTCATCGGTTTTTGCGGCGGCGCCCCGATCCCGCCGAACGCGAAAAAGACCGCCATGCCGGATGGGAGGTTGTCGCGGAGCGCGGGATTCTTCCCGGCATTGGACGGGAATTTATGCCTCCCTTGGACGAAGGCTCGATCCTCTACATGCCCCTGCTCCTTCCTCCGGCGGCGCTCTCGCAAGCGGTGATGGTCAATGGCCGTCAGGACGTCGCCATTGGAAGCGTGCCGGAAGTGGAGTCGGTTGTCGGCAAATTGGGGCGCGCCGAATCCGCGCTCGATCCCGCCCCGATTGGCATGATGGAAACCATCGTGGTCTTGAAACCGGAAAGCGCGTGGCGGCGCGTGCCGAATCAGCGATGGTTTTCCACTTGGCCGGGGTGGATCAAAACAGCGCTCGGCTGGATCTGGCCGGAAGAACGCCAAATCACCAAGAACGAGATCCTTGAGGAAATCCAGCGCAAAACGGCGATTCCCGGCGTTTTGCCGACTTTCCTTCAACCGATCCAGACGCGGATCGTCATGTTGCAAACCGGATTTCGCGCCATGATGGGTGTAAAAATATACGGCTCGGACTTGAAGGAAATCGAACGCATCGGACTGGAAATGGAAGGCATCCTGAAGGAAGTTCCCGGCGCGGTGGATGTCATCGCGGATCGGATCGTTGGAAAACCCTACATCGAATTCAACATAGATCGGATGCGTTGCGCCCGTTACGGTGTCAACATCCGCGACGTGCAGGATGTCATCGAAGTCGCCATCGGCGGCATGAACGTCACCGAGTCGGTCGAAGGACGGGAGCGGTATCCCATCCGAATCCGGTATCTGCGCGATTTCCGCGAGGAGGTTCCGGATATGCGGAAAATTCTGGTGCCGGGCACTTCCGGCGCGCAGATTCCGCTGGCTCAAGTCGCGGACATCAAAAGCGTCCTCGGACCGGAAGAAATCAAGGGGGAACGCGGACTGTTGACCGGTTACGTGACGATGAACACCCGCGAGCGGGACGAGGTCAGCGTCGTCGAGGACGCCGAAGCCGCGCTTCAACGCGCCGCGCGCGACGGGCGGCTCAAGCTCCCGGCGGGCTATTATTGGGAGTGGTCAGGACAATTTGAAAATCAACAACGCGCCATGGCGCGTATGCGGATTCTTCTGCCCGCTTGTCTGATCATCATGTTCGTCATGCTGTATATGGGATTCCGCCGCTGGTGGGCCGCGCCGTTGATTTATTTCGCCATCCTCGTTTCCGCGGCGGGCGGTTTCATTTTCTTGCCCCTTTGGGGGGCCAACCTTTCCGTCGCCGTGTGGGTTGGTTTCCTTGTTCTGTTCGGCGTCGCCGATGACGATGGCGTCGTGCTTTCGACATATCTTGAGGGGATTTTCGATGAGCGGAAACCGGATACCATTCAAAAAATACGCGACGCGGTCGTTGAAGCGGGTCTCAAGCGCGTTCGCCCTTCGGCCATGACACTGGCGACGACCGTCATCGCCCTCATGCCGGTATTCTGGGCGACCGGGCGCGGCGCGGATGTGATGCAACCAATCACGATTCCCTTGGTCGGGGGAACGGTCGTCATGATCGTCTCCCGATTCATCGTGCCTTGCCTTTTCTCCGCGATCGAGGAAGCAAAGCTGAAGCGGAGGTTGGCTCGGGAATCCTTGGCGAAAGGAAGCGCTCCTTGAAGCGAATCGCGGTCTTGACCAGCGGCGGCGACGCGCCCGGAATGAACGCGGCCCTTCGCGCGGTCGTGCGATGCGGGGTCGCCAAAGGGTGGACCGTTTTGGGCGTCCGCGATGGATTTCGCGGTCTCATGAACGGCGAATTTCAACCCATGGGCAACCGCGACGTCGGTGAAATCATTCAGCGCGGCGGCACGATTCTGGGGAGCGCGCGTTGTCCCGAATTCAAAACACTTGAGGGACGAAAGGCCGCTTTGGAGCAAATCCGTTCAGATCAAATCGAGAGTGTCATCGTCATCGGCGGCAACGGTTCGCAGACAGGCGCGCTCGAACTGGATCGCCTCGGCGTTCCCGTCATCGGTCTCGCCTCGACGATTGACAATGATTTCTCCGCGCTCGATCAATCGCTCGGCGTGGATACCGCGCTCAACATCGCGTTGGAAGCGATAGATCGCCTGAAGGTCACGGCCAGCTCTCACAAGCGCGTCTTCGCGGTCGAGGTGATGGGGCGCAAGTGCGGTTACTTGGCGCTCATGGCCGGTCTTGCCGGAGGCGCCGAGGCCATCGTCGTACCCGAAGTGGAATGTAATCCCGAAGAGATTGCGCGAGAAATCACCGAGGCTTATGATCGCGGCAAACCGCGCGCGTTGGTCGTGGTCGCCGAGGGAGCGCAATATAACGCGGAGGGATTGGCGCGCTATTTCCGCGAGCATCACGAGCGGCTCGGGTTTGAACTGCGCGTGACGATTCTTGGACACGTCCAGCGGGGCGGCGCGCCGACGGCCTTCGATCGTCTGCTCGGCTCCCAACTCGGCTACGAAGCAATTGAGCGCTTGGATCGCGGCGAGCACGGCCTCGTTCTCGGCTGGCGCCTTGGCCGCGTGACCGCCGTCCCTTTTTCAGAAGCACTCAACGGCTACCGAACCCCTGAAGCTCAGCTAATCGAAATTGCGCATATTCTCCATCGATGAATATTCGTCCAAGCAAAGGAGTGTTATTCACTCAAATCTTTGCCATGAAATCTCCCACAACATTTGGCGGTCCGACCAACTTCGGCCCACGCCAATTTTTCGAGGGCGACCCCTTCGGAGTTCGTTTTGAAATTCGTGGGACTGGCGCGCGGACAAACCCCCGCGAGCCAGTCCCTGAATTTCAAAAATTACGAAACGAAGCCAATTTGGGACGGGGATGGACAAGATGAAAATCCGAGCGGGGGACGGATGAATGCCTCACGCCGAGCCGCGGAGATCGCCGGCGGGAACAATTTCCCCTTGGCGCGGGTTCGCGGGAGAATTATCGGCGGGAGGGATGAATTTGTGAAGGGCGGTCAAGAGACGGATGCGGATTAAGGGTCGGCAAGGAGCGTTAAGGGACGATAGGGTCGGAGAGGTGATGAACGGGATGGACTGGAAGAATCGAGGAAGGGTGGATTTGCCGATCGGCGCTCAAAATTTGATTGCTCTGTCGGCGCGCATCATGGGGTTATTCTAGTGTGAGTGAATTGGCAATGCAGTAAACGTCCAACTTTCTCCCTGCTTTCTCCCGAAATTTCCTGTTTCGCATTGCGCCCCATCCACCCGCCATGCAAAAATTCGCTCCCATGAACCCGGTAGAGTCATCTAACCGCCTTCCCGCCCGCGATGGCAAACTTTTTTCCGTCGCATCAAGTGACCCTGTTTTTCACGGTTCCGTAGAGGTTGTGTAGTGCCGATCTTCGCAAACCAATCGGAAAGGAGGATGTTTAAAGCCCTTCAATCAACGTGGCAAAGCTACGAAATTTATCCGCAGATTCCGGTCAAGAACGTCTTGGGCTACAAGCGAATACAAGAGTCGGAATTTCTCGACGATGACGCGAAAGACTACCTTTTTAAGACCGAATTCGACTTCGTGATATGTAAACGCGGGTCCGCCGATCCAATCCTAGCAATTGAGTTAGACGGACTTGGCCAAGGATTCTCTCGCGACGGTAATTACGTGACCAACGTCATTTCGCTCGCGGATCCGAATCGCAGGAGAAAACTTGAGACAAAGTTGACGGCCTGCGACATATCCCTTTTTCCGCTGATTATTGTATCTTTTGATGAAATGGAACCGCTAGAAGCTGGCGATTCGCTTTTGGTGGTGGACGCGATCATCGGCGAAACATTGGCGGGTATCAATGCAAAACGCCAGATCCATGCACGGATGGCTGAAATATCTCGAATTTTCGAAAGCGATCCATCAGGAGAGAGTGCACAAGACTTCGTTATGGGGATACAAGTAGAAAATGAGTACCAGCACAATCCTATCCGGAAGAAGACGCTCGAGCTTCAATCATTAATACCTCTTGCTGGGAAATGCATGAAGGGTTTGCCAAGTGAGAATGGTTATAGGGGAGCTCGATTTTCAATTTCTGGAGGCACACGAATTGGGCAAAAACCCGAGGTTTACCAACCTTTGGTCGAGGTGGAAGTCCGCATCCGAGAGGTAAATTGTCCTTTCTGCTCGACTTTCGGAGTATTGGAGACAATCGGTGAATATTGCCTGATCAAAAAGGCCCTGCGTGAAGTCGGAACTGATAAGTCTGCGTGGTCGATGCTTATAAAGGAGGCTCCTTGGGTGGAACTTGCGTGAGATCGAAATGAGAGATCAAGGGCGCTTGGACGCGCACAGAGTCACCAATTCGTCGCGGCAGAGAGGGGGGATCCGCACCGTTTGATTTCCGCCTCGGAAATTTGTATTTTTCTATCACGCATTTGAGGCGAGCGTACTACCAGCGTTTAAGGGTTTAGCCGTCGTTGCCATTTGGCTCGTTTGATGTGAGGGGACCGTTTTTTGGCATTGGTGTTGCGTTTCCAAGGGATGCCCAAGCCCAGCAAGGCGCGGACTTGATGGAAGGCCGTCCGCATGACGGCAAGGGTTTCCTCTTCGCCGTCGCGCGGAGCCTCGCCCATGAACAGCAACAACGCCATAAGCAACGCGACGTGAAGCAAGACCATGAGGCCGGTCTGCGAAAAGCTGTAGAGGTGCGCCAACCCCACGGTGTCTTTCACGAAGCGATGAAACCGCTCGATGCGCGCGCGCCTCTTGTAGGCGTCCAGAACTTGGGCGGCGGTCCACGTCATCTCGCTGGTCGCCACAACAAAATGCTCCCGACCCACGGTGGCGTGAATGAGCCGGACGACGGGATGGCATAGGACCGATCTTCCCCCCAGTCCAACAAGGGCATCCACCTTGATCCAACCGTTGCGGCCGTAGGCGTGGGGCCGGGCCGCCTGGCCGAGGACTTCGTAAAGCGAGGTGAAGGGAGCGCGCACGATGAAGCGCACGCCCGTCTGATTCCAGCTCTGAATCAATCCCATCGCGTAAAAGCCCCGGTCCATGAGATAGATCGGACGGCGCGCCAACAACTTCATGGCTTTCATCAGCCCGGCGTCTCTCCATCCCCCGGCGATCGTGCACAGGATTCGAACCGGACAACTTCCCGGCGCGGCTTGAAGCCGGTATTCCCACAACACGCCGCCGCCGACCGAGTTGCGGTTGCATTTGACGCACCGGTGGCGTTGGGTGATCGGCAAGGTCAGGGGCATCGAATCCAACGCGATCAGCTCGTCTTGGCGCGGGGTGTGGCGCGCTTCCAAATGCTCCACCAGACTGCGGACCCAACTCAGGGTGCTGGGACGGCTCAGGGCATGGGAGAGCGAGCTGAAATTGTTTGTGCCCAAGCCCGTGCCCAAGCGCGCGACGATCTCGCGCAGACCCGACAGACGGGTCACAAATGCCGTCATGAGCGCCCGCACCAAGGCCGGGCCATGAATCGCGCGGGCATAGGCGCGCCCTTCGGCTTGTTTCCATAGCGCCTTGCAAAGGCTGAGGGGGAAAAAGCCGCTGGAAGGTGAGATTGATTTTTGGCAAGTTCAACGGCAACGAGGGTTTCATGGGAGCGACCTCCAACGGGAACAAGAATGGGTGTGCTGTCAAAGAACACAGCCTAAGGCACTCCTGTTCAACCATGAAACCCTTGTATATTCAATATTCTAGAATCGCTAAACCCTTAAACGCTCGTAGCGCGCGTACCCGATCAACCCCCCAAGAAATCATCAAGCCCCCCCCAAAATCGTACGCTGGAATGGACTGTAAGTGACGAAGCGCGGTTGCGGACTCGGCTTGTCAAACTGCGCGGTCGGGCCGCGGTTGGAGATGTTGTCAACAAAATGATTTGGGGGGATGTAGGGACAGGTTACTTAACTCTGGCTAAATCTTCGTCGTTTCGGAATCAGGCGATCAGTTCGCGGACGACTTTGCCCTGAACGTCGGTGAGGCGGAAATCGCGCCCGGCGTGGCGATACGTGAGTTTTTCGTGGTCGAAGCCCAAAAGCCAAAGCATCGTCGCGTGAAGGTCGTGAACGTGAACTTTGTTCTCGGAGGCGGAGAAACCGAACTCGTCCGTCGCGCCGTGAACGTAGCCTCCCTTCGCGCCGCCCCCCGCCAGCCAGCAGGTAAACCCGTAGCTATTGTGATCGCGCCCATTGATCTTCCCCGCGTTGGAGCCGGGGGTCGGAAGTTCGACGGTCGGCGTCCGGCCAAATTCCCCGCCCCATAGAACGAGCGTGTCGTCCAACATGCCGCGTTGCTTCAAATCCTTGAGCAACGCGCCGATGGCTTGATCGCATTCCTTGGCCAGTTTGCGGTGATTGACCTCGATGTCGTCGTGATTGTCCCACGGTTGGCCTTGGCCGTGCCAAACCTGAACGAAACGAACTCCCTTTTCGAGCAACCGCCGCGCGATGAGAATTTGCCGCGCCTGCGTGCCCGGACCATACATGTCGAGAATGTGTTGCGGCTCCTTGCTCACGTCGAAGGCGTCGGTCGCCTCCATTTGCATCCGGTAGGCCAACTCATAGGATTGAATTCTTGCCTCGATCTGCGCGTCCTCGCTTCGCTTCTTGCGGTGCTCCTCGTTCAGTTGCTGGAGCAGGTCAATTTGTTTTCGCTGGGATTTGCGGGTCGTCGCGTCGTTCTTGATGTATTCGATCAGCTTTTCGATTTCGGTGTTTTGCGTGTTGATGTAGGTCCCTTGATAAACGCCGGGCAAGAATCCCGACTGCCAATTTTGCGATTCCTGAATCGGATAGCCTCCCGGACACATGGCGATAAATCCGGGAAGATTTTGGTTTTCGGTCCCCAAACCGTAGGTAACCCACGACCCCATGCTGGGACGGATTTGCCGCGCCTCGCCGCAGTTCATCAGCATCAGCGACGGCTCGTGGTTCGGAATGTCGGCATACATGCCGTTGATGACGGCGACGTCGTCTATGCAGGAGGCCGTGTTGGAAAAAATCTCGCTGACGTAAATTCCGCTCTTTCCATACTTTTGGAATTTGTAGGGAGAGGGAAATGCCGCGCCAGTCTTGCGCTCGGTGCGCGGATTTTCCATCGGGAGCATTTTGCCCGCGTATTTTTCCAGCGACGGCTTGTAGTCGAACGTGTCCACGTGCGAGGGACCGCCGTTCATGAAAAGATGAATCACCCGCTTGGCCTTGGCGGGGAATTGCGGCTTCCTCGGCGCGAGCGGGTTGACGTAATTCACCTCGCCCCGCGCCTCGCCGATCAGCAATCCCTGCGACGACAACAAACTCGCCAGTCCCATCGCGCCGAAACCCATCCCCGATCGGCGCAAAAATTCCCGCCGCGTGAGAAAGAGATGCTCGGGATTAGGGGGATGGTGTTCCACAGATTGTTCTCAACTGATCCGATGACTTTAAGCGGAGAGATCGCACGATTTGGTCTTCATTCGATCTCACCTATTGTCTAATCTAACTTCAAGAACTCCGGCGACGTCAAGGACGGAAGAATGTTTCTGGCTATAGAATCGCGCCGGATCAAGTCAAAGCCTTCGCGGCGTCGTCCAATCCATCTTTCAGGATCGCAACGATCTCATCAATCTCCGCTTCCGAAACGATGAAATGCGGCGCGATCATGATGTGGTCGCCGCGAACGCCGTCGGCCATGCCGCCGCCGGAATAAAACGCCGCGCCGCGATTTCGGCAGGCGACCAAAACTTTCTCGGCGGCTTTTTGCGCGGCCTCGAACGGTTGCTTTGTTTTTTTGTCGCGGACCAATTCGACTCCCGCGAAAAGCCCAAGCCCGCGAATGTCTCCGACGATGGGATGCGAACGGAGCGGTTCGAGCCGTTCCATAAGATATTCGCCCATCGTCCGCGAGCGCTCGATCAATTTCTCACGCTCCAAAATGTCAATGACGGCGCACGCGACGGCGGCTGAAACCGGATGGTAGCTGTAGGTGTGGATGCTCCCGAAATCGGGGACGCGCGGTTCGGCGGGAGCCATGAGCTTCTCGCTGACGATCAACGCTCCCATCGGCGCGTAACCGCTGGTCAATCCCTTGGCGACAGTCATCACGTCCGGCGCGACGCCCCAGCGCTCCATCGCAAACCATTTGCCCGTCCGCCCGAATCCGGTCATCACTTCGTCCGCGATGAAGAGGACGTTGTATCGGTCGCAAATTTCGCGGATTTTGCGGAAGTAATCGGGCGGCGGGATCAGAACTCCCGCCGTCGCGCCGACGATTGGTTCGGCGATGAACGCGGCGACGCTGTCCGGTCCCTCGCGCAAGATTACATCTTCGAGTTTTGAGGCGCACAGAACTTCGCACGCCGGATATTCGAGATGAAACGGACAGCGGTAGCAATAGCACGGCTCGATGTGCGGAAACGGAATCAGCATCGGATCGAATTTGATCCGGCGCGGGATGCCGCCCGACAGCGAGGCCGCGCCGAGCGTGTTGCCGTGGTAGCTCGTCCAGCGCGCGATGATTTTGTATTTGGTCTTGTTGCCGGTCTGGAAGTGATAATGCCGCGCAAAACGAATCGCCGCCTCGACCGCCTCCGATCCCCCCGCGACGGGATAAACGCGATTGAGATCGCCCGGCGTGATCCTTTTGATCCGCTCCTGAAACTTGCGGATGATCGGCGTATCGAATCCGTAGGAAAGTTTCTCCATCTGCTCGGCGACGGATTTGGCGATTTCCTTTCGACCGTGACCGATGGCGACGCAAATCGGGCCGCCGCTGGCGTCAATCGCGGTCGTTCCGTCGTCGTAATAAAGACGAATCCCCTCGGCGCGGACGAGCATCTTGCGCGGTTTCTCCGCGCGGTCAATCTGCCGCCATGTCAAATGCCCGGTCGCCGGAATTTTTTCCTCGCCTTCCATTTTTTCCCTTCACTCGATCAATTGCGCCATCGGCATCGCCCAGAGGCGGTCCCCCAATTTCACCGTTTCCACGCCATTGTAAGCCAAGATCGCGGCGATGCAAGCGGGCGTTCGGTCCAAAAACGCCCGCAAGCCCGACAAGTCGCGCTCGCTCCATCGCGTCGCGGCCTTGATCTCAATCGCCAGCACCTTGCGGCCGTTCTCGATCACAAAATCCACTTCGTGCCGTCCCTGCTCGTGCCAGTAGGACATCTGCGCGTCAGGCAAATGGGCTTCGAGCAACGCGGCCAGATTTTGCGCCATGTAGGTTTCGTAAAGCCCGCCGCGAAGAAGATCGTTCCGCCCCGGCTCGATCGAGTTCACTCCCGCCATGTGCGCCGCCAAGCCGCTGTCGGTAAAAAACAACTTCGAGGATTTGATGAGGCGCGAACTCCGATTCTTCAGAAACGGCGGCAGTCGGCGAATCAGATAGGAGGTTTCCAAAAGATTCAGGTATCGGCCCGTCGTGTCGGTGGTCATTTTGGCGTCGCGCGCCAGCGTGCTGACGACCAGCACTTGTCCCGTCCGCAAGGCGGCCAATTGCGCCATGGCGCGGAACGAGACCAAATCCGTAATCTGTGAAAGTTGCCGGACGTCGCGCTCGACGTAGGTCTGAACGTAAGCCCGAAACCATTCGTCCAATCCTCTTGCGGGACCGAGACAGGCCGGCGGCAATCCGCCCGTCAACACTTCTTTCCCTGAAATGGGTTTGGCCTTCGCCGACGGCGACGCGGGAGCCTTCATAAAATTGAGAAGAAACGGCTTTTGTCCGGTCAGTTTTCGTTGTTCTCGCCGGATGAGGGGATGCAGGGTGAAATACCCCGCCCGTCCCGCAAGGGTCTCGGAAACGTGGCCAAGCAAGGCCAGATTGGCCGATCCCGAAAGAATGAACCGCCCCGGCCGTCGCTCGTCGTCCACGCGCTTTTTGATCGCCAGAAGCAATTCGGGACAACGTTGAACCTCGTCGAGAATGACCGGACTTGTCAGAAACGATTCGGGATTGGCGCGCGCTACGGCCAATGTCGCAAAATCGTCGAGCGTGCGGTAATCGTGTTCCCGCGCGAGGAGAGTCTCGTTCTGGAGCAACGTGCTTTTGCCCGTCTGGCGCAAGCCGGAAAGCACCACCACGGGCAAGCGCTTCATGGCTTTTTTCAGGCGGACCGTGAGTTCTCGGGGAAGGTAGTCTGTCATATTTCCGCACACTATACCGTCATTTTGACATGATGGCAAGCGTTATTTTGACAGTTCCATGAATCAAACAAGACGCGGTTCGCGGCGGTTTGCCCCCGCTTTTTTCAGGTGGATCGCGAGTTTTCGGGAAATGTGGTCTGTCATAATTCCGCATACTATACCGTCATTTTGACAGGATGGCAAGCGTTCTTCCGACTGTTCCATGGATTGAAAAAAGGCGCGGTTCGCTTTTCCGATGGAGACCGAGATCAATGGGAGGAGAGTCGCCGGCGCAGGATCAAAACATGAGTTCCCCTTTTCCGGTTTCGCCTGAAAAATCCCCCTCCTCGTGGGCGATCCGGAGGATTTCCGGGGAATAAAAAAACTTCGGCTTTGTATGGAACTCAAGTTCCGCGAGAATCCCCGTCCGGAGGAGTCTGTCCACGTCGGCTCGCGCGGTTGGGTAGGTGACTTTGAATTTAGTTCGGATGTTCGGAATCGTCAGAGCCGAAGATTCGAAAAGCGAATTGATAATCTCGTGCGTCCGGTTGTTCGAGAGGCGCTGATCAGCCACTCTGGCGTGAAAATCTTTTCTCAACGCTCTCAGGGCATTGCATCGTCGGATGGAGTCCTTCGCTTGGGCGATTGTGCCCCTCAGACAAAACTCAAGCCAGTCACGCCAGTTCCCGCCAGCGCTGACGTTGAAGAGTTTTTCCACGTATTCCGACTTGTGGCGTTCGTAAAATGCGCTCATGTAAAGCCAAGGTTTCGAAAGATTCAGCGTCTTATAGATCATGAGAGCCAGAAGAGTTCTTCCAATTCTTCCGTTTCCATCCGTAAATGGATGGATGGCCTCGATCTGGTAGTGAACCAAATACGACTTCACAAGCGGATCAATGCCATCATCCTCGGAATTGATATACTTCTCCAAATCATCCATCAGTTTTGGAATTTCGTTGGGCGGCGGCGGAATGAACCGGGCGTTGGATCCGATTTGAACTTGGCGATTCCTGTATTCTCCCCGTGATTGGCGTTCACCTCTTACCCCCGACATGAGCGTTTTATGCGCGTGCTTGATCAGTCGGCCGCAGATGGGGATTTGACCGAGCATTAAAACCGCGTCCTTCAAGGCTTTCCGGTAGTTGTGGACCTCTCTCCAGTCCTGCTTCTTGGAAGACTCGGCTCTTTTTGGGTCGGATAACTCAAACATGAAGAATTGCTCGGGCGTGACGTAAGTTCCCTCAAGACTCGAGGAGGTCAACGATTCCCGAAGTTGCAACGGTTGCAGGAGCAAGTCGGGATTATCAATCGTCCCACCAACGCCGTTCAATTCGCCAAGACATGCCCTCGCCTCAACCAAAAGAGGGACGAGATCGGACGGAAAATCGAATTTCCTTGCCATTTCGCTCGGGACGAAAGCCCAATCCTTTTGGCCCAATCCGTTGGTGACCGGCACGAGGATTCCCGAGGAACTTTTTCCAAATCTGCTCTTATCCATTTTGAAGATGTCTTTATATCAAAGGCATATGAATAAAATAATAGATGAAAAATTTACGCTCTTAAATGATAAAGTAAAGCAAATACGCATATATTTTCATATCTTAACCATGGTTGAAGACCGAAGAGGAGTAAATTCACAAAATAATGGCTTGTCTGAACAGAACTTGCGGCTTTGAGCCAAATTTTATCGAGAATTCACGGTTGACTAAGAGCCGTAAGATTTCAAAAATTAGTTTTTCTGCCCGAACCGCGCCAGATCAATCACCGCCCGCTCGTGCGTTCCCGCGCTGATCGCGCCGCGCGGCGAGAGGACCTCGACCTCGAACAGAAGCCGCCGTTTGTTGATTTCCTTCAGGCGCGACTTGATCGTGACCTCTTCCCCCGCGTAGGCCGGACCGCCGTGGCTGACGTTGACGTGCGTTCCGACGGTCGTTTCGGTTCCGTCCAGATGAGGCTGGGCGCATTGGAGGCACGTTCCCTCGATTAATCCGATCATCGAAGGAGTGGAGATCACGGGCATGGGAAGATGCGGCGGAGCCATCTCCTTCGTGACCTTGTATTTTGTTTCATGCGTGATGCCGGGCGTCAGCGAGTCCTTCATTTTTTCGGTTCGTCCTTCTTTTCTTCCTTCGATTCCGGTTTCTTTTCCGCCTTTTTTTCCGCGCCTTCCCCCTTCTTGTCTTCTTTCTTGTCCCCGCCTCCTTGCAGGGCCCGCTGGGTGGCCTTGACCACTTCGGCGGCGGGAAGGATCAATCCCCCCATTTCCTCCTGACGGCTGAACATCGAGGTCATCATGGCAATCGGGTTTTCGCCTGATCCTTCGTCATCGGGAATTTGCAGGATCGTGAAGCCGACCGGTTGACCGTTCGCCGAGAAAACCGGCACGCCGTATTTGGGGAACCCGAGGGTCGGCGCGTAGAGGTCGCGCGGCTTTTTCAGGATGGCGGAAAGACGGATGTCCGTGAACGACGGGGCGCGGTCGTAGCCCTTCTCCATCCGGTCAATTAAAATCAAAACGTCGCCAATTTTCGGAACCGTCCCCTTGGAAAAATCCACGAACGCAAATTTTTTGTCCCCCGGATCCTTGACCTGCACCCACGCCAAATCAAGATCGCTGTCGCGCGCGACCAACTTCGCCTCCAATCCCTCCGTGTCTTCCCCCACCAACACCTTCAAATCGGTCGGAGTCATGGAGACGTTCTCCATCATGTCCCGCCGCCTTCCCCCCATCATGTGCGCCATGGCGGTCATGTAGCCCCCCATGTAGGTGTTCGAGCAAAGGATCAATCCCTTGGGATCAATCATCAGTCCGGCGGATTCGGCCTCTCCCTGCTCGGCCTCTTGTCCCGGCGCGTTGACCTTAAGGATGAACTTGACCGTCACCAGCGCGGGGGATTTTTCGGCCATCATTTTTTCATAGGGGATTTCTTCTCCGGCTTGCGCGGAATTGAGCCACATGCACAGGGCGACCGGCAGGAGCAGAATTGGCGCGAGGCGGCGCGAGGCAAAGTTACGGTCCATTGGACGGATTCTCCTTTTTCTTGTCTTCTTTTTTGTCGTCGGTCTTGGCGACGGGTTTCCAATCGGGTTCGAGGAACTGATAAAACGTGCGCGAGTTTCGCAAGACAACCATCACGACCCGTTCCGGTTGTTGCTCGGCGATTTTGTCCATCGCTTGGCGGTAGCTCTCGATGTCCTTGATCTCAAATCTTCCGATTTTCTGAACGAGATCGTAAGCGCGGATGCCCCCCAAGTCGGCCCAGCCCGCGCGACCAACCTCCTCAACTAAGACGCCCTGCTCTTCATCGCGCCAGCGGTATTCGTCGCGGTCGAAGAACGTCGTCTCGCGCACGGTGATTTCAAAATCGCGGTTGTGGTCCCGATGGGCTTCCTCGGGCGTCAGCTTGGTCCGTTCCAACGGGACTTTGACTTCGATCTTGTCCGTTCCCCGCGCAACGTTGAGCGTCGCCGGCTCGCCGATCTCCATTTTCTTCACGGCGCGCTCCAGCAAACCGGTGTCCTGCATTCCCTTGGGAGCCATCGGTTTGCCTTCCAATCCGGTGATGACGTCCCCGACTTTCAAATCGCTCTTGGCCGCTTCGGTTCCCGGATAAATCCGCGTGACGCGAAAACCGAGCAAATTCGATCCGCCGAGTTTTTCGCCCAAATTCTTCAACACCGGTTGGGTGGCGATGCCGATCCATGCTTTGGCGACTTCGCGGGGTTGGTCGGTGTCCTTTTCCGGCTTGGGTTTGATGATCGTGACCAAATTTTTGCCGCGCCGATCCAGTCCGATCAAAACCGTTTCGGGCAACGGCTTGGTGTCCATGATCTTGTCATATTGCGCGATGAAATCCGCGAGGCTTTTAACCGGTTGGCCGTTGATCGAGCGGATGACGTCGTTCTCGCCGATGGGAGGCTCGGCTAGTTGGGCCGGAGCGCCGGGCCGAACGCCGCTCACAAAAGCCCCCTCTTTATTCTCAAATCTCCAATCGCGCGCCATCCGGTCGGTGATTTCCAGCGCGGTCATCCCCCAGCCCCGGAACGCTTTCTCGTCGCCGCGATCCTTTTGAAGCTTTTCCGTGGCGACGGTGATTTCCTTCGCGGCTCCCTCCCGCTCATAGCTGAGCTTCACTTGCGAGCCGACCGGATAATCCGCCATCCGCTTCATCAGCAATGGAGCCTCCTCCGGGAATCGAACGGTCACCGCTTCTCCGTCCACTTTCAGAATAACGTCCCCCGCTTCCAATCCGGCTTTGTGAGCCGGACCTTCCTCATCCACCGAATTGACCAGCACCCCTTGTTTCAGCCCCGTGTCTTGGATCGGACGCAGACTGATGCCGAAATAACTCCGCACGACTTCCTTATTCTTGATGATCGTCTCGGCGACCCCGCGCGCGATATTACCCGGAATGGCGAACCCCATCGAGGCGCCGCCGCGGCTGTTCACGCCGACGATGTCTCCCTTGAGATTCACGAGCGGCCCGCCGCTGTTGCCCGGATTGATGAGCGCGTCGTGCTGAATCCAGCGATTGAACAGACCCGTTCGCTGGCCTTGAGTCAATTCCTCCTCGTCGGGATCATTGCGTCCAAAACCGGATGTGAAAACCCGTTCGGTGTTGGAAACTATGCCGAGCGTGACGGAGCGCGAAAGCGCAAACGGCGATCCCATCGCCAGAACGTAATCGCCGACTTTCAGTTCGTCGGAATTCCCGAATGGACCAATGGGAAGGGGCTTGTTGCGGTCTTGGAGTTTGGAGATATCAAGCTTGAGAACCGCCAGATCGGTCAGCGGGTCTTCGCCAACCAGCTCGGCGGGAATTTCCTGCTTGTCGGCCAGCGTGCATTTGAATTTTTGGCCGTGAAGAACGACGTGATTATTGGTCAAAACGTAGCCTTCGGGCGATATGATCGTCCCGCTTCCGACGGCGCGTCCCTTGTGGTCCCGCCCCTCCCAATAATTCACCATAACAACTTCAATGTTGACCAACGCCGGGAAAACTTTTTCCTGCGCGGCGTCAATCAGTTTACGCAACCCGTCGCGAAGGACCTCGGGAGTGTTCAGTTCGGCGCGCGAGCCCGCCGGGATTTCTTCGGCCTGCGCCTTGATTTTACCGCCGATGAGAATGATCCACGCGACGAGAACCAAAGCGAACCGCCCGCCGCGAGTGAAAGAAACATAATGAGAGATCATGGGCGAGAACAATAGACCCTTCCGAAACCTTGGGCAAGATGAAAGGTTAATGCCGTCAAAGTTTCCCAAAAGAGAAGTGTGGAAGCCGATCCTTTTTTTTGGTGACATAAGTTGATGGCGCGGCATTTTCCGGATGATAACGTGACAGGGATGGAGAGATTGGGATTTTTCGAGACGCTCCGCGTGGATCGGCGCGTCGTCCGGCGATTTGAGCGCCATTGGAATCGGCTGAATCTATCCCTGCGGCGGTGGAATATCCGATTTCCTGAGTCCAAGGATGATCTAGTCCAATTGGTAAGCAACGAGATTTGCCGATTTCCTTCTGACGCCCATCTACGATTGCGGATCACGGTCCGACCCGAACGGGAAGGCAAGATTGACAGCGATGGTTTTTCCCTCGGAAAGCTTGTCGTTCAAGCCGAAGACTTGCCCGTGGATTATCTGAACTTCCCCGTCCGTCCTTATCGCGCAACGATCCTACGCGATCTTTCGATAGTTTCGACACATCCGCTTATTGGCCACAAAAGCGCGAAACGCGAACTTTATTCCGAAGCCAAGCGTCGGGCGCAAGCCGGAGGATTCGATGAAGCCCTATTGTTGAACGAACGCGGTGAATTGGTCGAAGCGTCGTCGGCCAATCTCTTTTGGATCGCCGAAAATCGGCTCTTCACTCCTTCGCTGTCGTGCGGCTGTCTGCCCGGAGTTTTTTCGGGGGTAATTCGGGATTGGGCGCGGGAGAGAAAAATTGAAATCCACGACGTCACCGCTTTGCCCGATGCGCTTTTGGAGGCTCAATCCGCCTTCCTGACCAATTCACTCGCGGGCGTCATCCCTCTTGAGCAAGTGGACGATTATCGGTTCGGGCAACTTCAAAACATCCCGCTCGGACAGCAAATTTTGCGGCTGGGTCCGGACCTCGGCGGCGGGGATCTCGATCTCGGCGAATCAGCAATCCAATCCGAATAAAAAGCGAAAATTGACTTGACCTTTTTCCGCGATTGAGCAAGGTTGGCTTCGTCGCGCCGGGGGTTGCGGCGCGGGATTTTCCAGCAGGAGGCCGTTCCCCATGTATCTCACCAAACGCCAACGTCAAATGCTCGATTGCGTCCAGCGGTTCATCGAGGAGAAACGCTACTCCCCAAGTCTGGAGGAAATCGGCGCGATGATGGGTCTCTCATCTCCGGCAACCGTGCACAAGCACCTCGAAAATCTCGAAGCCAAGGGACAGATCAAGCGGCGACACAATCACAGCCGGGCCTTGGAGTTATCTCCGGTTTCGTCATCCCCGACGGCGAAGCTCTTGCCGATGCTGGGGTTTGTTGCCGCAGGCGCGCCGATCGAAGCCGTCACCGCGCCGGAGACGGTCGAGATTCCGCGGGAATTCGTCGGCTCAAAGGAATCCTTTGTTCTTCGTGTGCGTGGAGATTCGATGATGGACGACGGCATCCGCGACGGCGATTGGATCGTCGTCGAGCGACGGTCCAACGCCGAAACCGGGCAGACCGTCGTCGCGCTGATTGAGGGAGAGCGCGCGACTGTGAAACGATTTCACCTCGAAGGGAAAGGAAAGGTCCGGCTCCAACCCGCCAATTCGACCATGAAGCCCCAATTCTACCCAGCCTCGTCGGTGAAAATTCAGGGAGTGGTCATCGGCCTCCTGCGCAAATACGGAAATTAATTTCGCGGAACGGTTGAAAACGCCCCCTTCCCACGATTAAACTGGCTTGAAATGATCGGTTCCGACGCCCAGCGTCGGTTCGAGAAACAATTATGGCCTCAAGTCCGGGAACGCGGAGGAGGATTAATCCTTGTGCGTTCGGACTGGAGGCCGAAGAATCGTGATGTGGCACGGCAGACCCCGACCGTGCAGGAAAAACCATGTGGCCCACCGTCAAATCGCAATTCAAAAAAATCCAAAAGTGGCAGGAGCGCGGAGACGACGATTCCATACGGAATCTGGCTTCGGTGCTGGTCTCCAGCGGCGATGAATCGCTGAAGGCCGAAGCGATCAAGGCGTTGGGAGCGATCGGCGGCGAAGCCGTTGTGCTTCCGCTGGTCGGCGCGCTGAAGAGCGAAAGCCGTCACGCGCGCGCCGAGGCCGCCATCGCGCTGGGGGTTGTCGGACATCCCAAGGGGGTGGACGCGCTGATCGAAACTCTTGACGATCAGGACGACGTCCTGCGGTTGCGCTCCGCCGAGGCGCTCGGCAAAATCGGCGACCCCGGCGCGCGGCTCCCGCTGAAGCGGACGTTGGACGATCCGCACGGCGGAGTCGGATGCGCGGCGGCGTTGGCGTTGGCCAAGGTCGGAAATGGAGACTCAGCCGACGCGCTTTTGAACTGGATCGAGAAATTGATGTCGGGCACGGCGCAAAAAATGTCGGCGGATGAGAAATGCGCCAAAATCAACGCGGTGATGAGCGCGCTGGCTCCAAAGCTCGACACGGACCAACTGCACGCCATGGCGGATAACCTCGTCATGCAAATCCGCGTGCAATCGTGGGAAGTTGCCAATCCGCTGACGCGCGAACCGGGCTGGATCGCGCAACCGTGCCAAAACCCGATTTGGAAACCGCTTCAAGAGGAATTGGCCAAACGGAAGGCAACCGAATCCTCCCGCCCGGCGCCGGAGCGAACTCCAACTCCCTCTAAACCGCAGACGGCGGTCCCTCCGCCGCGACCGCAATCCGGCTCCGATTCAGGCGAGCGCGATTTCTTCGGTAGAACAAACCGCCAAAGCAACCGCGACACCCGGATTTTGCCGATGACCAAAGGCGCGGCCTCGACCGGAGAAAGCGAAGCGGGATTGGGAGGAGTGATCGGCGAATTTTTGAAATTTCTCGAATCCCATGCTCTCCATTCCGTCGTGTTGATCGGCGGCGCGCTCCGCGATTTCCGTCTCGGTCGCAAACCGAACGATCTCGACGTGACCTGCTATTTCCAAGTTCCCTCCGAGCTTCGGCAGAAATTGCCCGATCCGGTCGAATGGAATCTTCAATTCGCCGCGCAAGCACAACCCGTCTTGGAACATCTCGCCTCGGCGCTCAAGATCGGCGTGGCTGATTTGCTCGCGGGCAAAGCGGTATTCTCCTCGAACGGCGAGTCGTTGCCCGTTCATTACGTCGGGCCTTATCTGCTCGAAGAACAGGAAACGACGTTTCATCCTTTGCAAATCGAGCAACGGCTGAAACGAATGGTTTCGCGTTTGGGGCTGGTCGCGGATGCCAAGGGGGATCAGCTCTACGGTTTGATCTCCGACGCGACGGTCAATCGGATGTGGAGCGATTATCATGGAACGTGGCACGGCGATTGGAAACGCGGGACGGCGCATCTGAATGAAAAAGAAATTCACGTTGAGGGTCCCGTATCGCGCGCCGGATTGCTTGAAATCTTCCGGGTTCTTCACCTCAAGCATTCGCTCGGTTTCACGCTCTCCGATTCGGCGGTCGAAGTTTTGGAATCCGCCGCGCAGACGATGAACGCCGATCTCGATTTGGCTCGGAGGGAATTTTCGCGCGAGGCGTTTGATCGCCTGCTCGCGTTGCCCCGCCATGACCTCGTGGTGGACGAACTCGAACTTTTGGGACTTGCCCCGACGATTGTGGATTTCCTGAGCGTCGCCCAGTTGGCCAAGGTCAATGAAGTCATCGGCAAAAGGGAAACCGAGCGCGAGGCGTTGCTTCAACGATCCAAGCGAACCGCCGAAACGTCGCGCAAGACCATCGAAGAAAAACAGGCGCAGTATGACAAGAAGCGCGAACAATTTTTACGGAACCTCGAACTTCTCGACGAGTCCAAATCCACGAAATTCGACGTCGAAACCCAGTTGCGCGCCAGCACGGAGCGTTTGGCCGACGCCGAACAAGCCGCGCGCGAGTCAACGGGTCGTCTGGAGGAGGCGACGCGCCGGTTCCGCGCCATCGCCACCGGCGAGAACGTGGACGTGACCGTCATTCAGGCTCATCGCGCCGCATTGGCCGATAAACGGGATCGGGACGCGCGGGTTGAGGCGCTGAAGAAAGAAGTCGAAGGCTTGCGCGTTTCGGCGGACGCCAAGCGCGCGCAAATGCTGAGCAACCAAAACCGGATGGAAGAGCTTGGAAAAAATTTGGAGGACGCGCTTCAGGAACTGCAGACGGAAAAAACACGGGCCGAGGAAGCCGGAGCCGAACTGGAACGGATCAAGGATTTCCTCAATCTTTCTCCTCAACGTCGCCGCGCGCGCCTGCGCGGGATTCAGCCAAGCTGAGCATTTTTGTTTATTTGCGCTTTCTGCATTCCTTCGCGGTTGAACTTCCTTTATTCGTAATTCATTGTGGAGTTCAGATGAGCGTTGGGTCTTCTTGGAGCGGCGCATTCAGAGCGGCGGGATCGTAGAGGATGCGGGAGCAACCTTCGCAACGGACCAATTTTTCCGCTTTGCGAAGATCGAACGCGATCTGGCGGATGAGCGTCATGCCGCAACCGCCGCAACAGCCCGACTCGATCTTCGTCAACGCCGTGCCGGGATGGCGCTCGTTGAGCAAATCGTAAACTTCCAAAGTGTCCGAGGGAATGAATTCGGCTTTTTGTGCTCGTTCGGCTTGAAGTTGCGCCAGCCGCTTTTTTTTATCCGAGGATTGCGATTCGATTCGGTTTCGCTCGGTTTGGTTTTCGTCCTCAAGCGCTTTGCGAGATGCCGCGATTTTTTGCCGCTCCTTCTCGCTCCGTTCTTCCTCTTCGAGGGCTTCCAATCCCGCGAGGTCTATTTCTTCGATTTTCGCTTTAACGCCGTTGATCTCGTGCGTGATTGCGGCGTATTCCTTGTTGGTTTTGACCATCGCCTGCTGGCCGAGATACTTGTCAATTTTCTCGCGCAAGCCGCGAACTTCCAGTTCGGCTTTGCGCCGTGATTCGCGCGCCTTATTGAAGGAATCCAGCGCCGCGGCTTCTTTTTTTTTGGCGGATTCCTCGCGCACCGACAACTCGGCAAGCATCTTGGGATAAAGCGCGAGTTGCTGGTTCAAGGCGTGAATCGCGCGGTCGGTCTCGCACAATTCCAAAAGTTTTCCGATGATTTCCCTCACGATGGAGTTCCTTCCTGCGCAAAAAGCGCCTCGACAAAATCGTCCGGATCGAAATCGCGCAAATCCTCCGCGCCCTCGCCGATCCCGATTTTGAAAATCGGCAGGCCAAAAGCCTCCTTGACGGCGACGAGGATTCCTCCCTTGGCCGTTCCGTCAAGCTTGGTCATGATGAGACCCGTCAGTTGCGCCACTTCCTTGAAGGTGGCAACCTGATTCATCGCATTCTGCCCGGTGGTGGCGTCGAGGATCAGGATCGTTTCATGCGGCGCATCGGGATGAAGTTTTTTGATGACGCGGATGATCTTGCTCAGTTCGTTCATTAAGTTGGTCTTCGTATGGAGTCTTCCGGCAGTGTCAATCAAGATCACGTCGGGAGGGTCCTTGAGCGCCCCTTCCAGCGCTTCGTGGCAGACCGACGCCGGATCGGTTCCCTCCGGACATCGGACCAACCCCGCTCCGGCGCGTTCGGCCCAGATCGCCAGTTGCTCGACGGCGGCGGCGCGAAACGTGTCGGCGGCGACGACGAGCACGCGCCTGCCCGCGTTGCTTATTTCCAACGCCAATTTTCCGATGGTCGTCGTTTTGCCCGTGCCGTTGACGCCGACGATTAAGAATACGGCGGGCGGGGGAACTTCGAATTGCATGGGGCGATTAGCGGATGACAAAATTTCGCGGATGGCGGTTTTGACCAAATCCAAGATTTTCTCCGGCGAGACTTGCGGTTCGTTCCTCGCCGCCTCGCGGATTCGATCCGTGATTTTCGTCGTGGCTTTGCTTCCGACGTCGGCTTGAAGCAGGATCGCCTCAATTTCCTCCAGCAGTTCTTCATCAACCTTGGCGTGGAGGCCGATGGCCGAGAGAATTTTGCCGACGAGCAGACCGCGCGTATGACCCAGTCGTTCGCGCAAACGAACGAGCCAGCCCTTTTGGGGCGGGGAAGGTTCGGGTTCCGCCGTTGCGGCCGGCGCGATGGAAACGGGGGACGCGTTTGGAGGGGAATTCTGTTTTTTCTTGAACCAATTCAGCATCGTTCAACAATCGCTTGAAGGTTTATGAGATTACTTCCGAGCGGGAGTAAGAGCAAGAGCAAGAGCAAGAGCAGGAGCAAGAGCAAGAGCAGGAGTAAGAGCAGGAGCAAGAAATCGGACTCAAGGCGGCAACGGTGTCGCCACTCAGTTGGAATCAATCAGAATCGCCCGGGCGGGAGCGCCGTCGGCGCCTTGGATTTTCAGAGGAAGAACCACGAAAAGATAATCCTTCGGCTCGACGTTGCTCAAATCCAATCCCTCGACGATGAAAACGTCGGCTCCGAGAAGACGATGATGGACCGGGGCATTTTGCGCGTGAAATCCCTCGACCGAAAGATAATCCACGCCGACCGTGAGGATTTTTTTCTCCACCAAATAATCGGCGGCGGTCGCGTCCAGATGAACGAAGTCGGTATCGAACGGTTCGAGCCGCTCCAATTTTCCGGAGTTGGTTGTCTTGAACAGGATCGCCCGGACGCCCTCTAGCTTACCTTCCAAATCAACGCGCGTGATCGCCTTTTTTACGCGCGTCAGGTCCAAAACCCTCGCGCCGATCACGAGCCGATTCATTGGAATCGCCTCGACCGTTTCCGCGCTCTTGCCGAAATGCCACGGCGCGTCCACATGCGTTCCGGTGTGGCAACCCATGCTGATTTTCGAGACGTTACATGGACCTCCTTCATCCATCCGATGAACCGGATCGAACGACCAAAAATCCTCCCCCGGCCACGACGCCAGTCCCTTGCGGAGCGTGACGCTGACGTCCAAAACCTTGGGACCGGATGGAGGAAGGGCGGGACTTGGAGGCGACATGGTGATCGGCAAACGGCCTTTGTTTCTCGAGGATGAAGGATGAGGGATGAGGGATGAAAAGAAAAGATATTTTGGCGATTGTGCGATTCAATCCGCCAGTTTTCGTTTCATCTCATCCGGAATCTCGGCGACGTAAACGTGCGGGATGCCCGTGCGGTCGGAATTGAACAATACGTGCTTCGTTCCCGGCGCGACGGAGGGATGCGGATGCGTGTATTGAGAATGCCCCTGCGAACTTTCCGCCCGGCAAAGCCGCGCGTGCTTGCCCGTCTTGACGCAGATGAGATGCAGGCCGTCGTCGGGGCTTGAGGTGTCAGAAACCATCCAGTCCCCTTCGGGACTGACGCCGGTATGCCAAAATCGCGGTGGCGCCTTTGCGATCACTTCCACTTTGCCTCCTCCGGGCTTGACGGCGAGAAGGTCTCGTTGTTCGCCGAGCGTGTCGGTATAGACTTTGCCCGTCGCGCCGAGCCAAGCGTTGTGGCCGTTGGCCTCGGCGAACGGAAGCCGTTCGATCCGCCCTGATTCATCGGCGACGCAAACGGCGACGCCCTTGCCGTTTTCTCCGTCGGTCACGAATTGAAATAATTTTCCCTCTTTCGGTTCGATCTGCAGATGCGTGAATTTTCCCTTCAGACCGAGCGTCGTGACCTTGGCGGTTTTCGTTTCGGTGTTGAAGACGCCGAATCCGTTCGCGCCGTCGGGCGAGCGCCAGACAAAACCGTAAAGCCGTCCGTCGTTGGTGAAACTTCCCGGATGCCCGCCGACTTCGCCGTCGCCGTCAGCGTGGCCGACCCTGGCGATCTCCCGCGTCTCAATGTTGAGCGTGAAAATGTCGTTCTTCACGTTGAAATAGCCGAGCGGTTTGGAGGGATGGAGCGCGAAATTTCCGAAGTCCTGACTGTGGGTCAAACGCTTGAATCCCGTCCCGTCCACGTTGGCGCGATAGAGGTCGTAGCCGGAATCGCGCGACGCCTCGCGGAGCGATTGGAAGATGAATGCGTTGCCGTCGGCGGTCCAGCAACGGGAATGAAAATAAAGATTTTGATTCACCGTCGGGAAGGACGTGATCTGCCAGACGTTGACGCCGGTTTCGGGATCCACGCGAATTTTGCGCTCCATCGCGCCTTCGGATTCGGCGCGGAGCAAAGTTGCGGGCGCAAGACCGGCTACGGCAATGCCGCCCAAGAAACTTCGGCGTGTCCAACTGGGCGAATTTGTAGAAGATTCTGATCGCATTGAAACTTTTCCATGACCGATAACCGTCAGCCCCAAGGGGGGCTGAGCAACGAAGCCCAAGGTTGGCGCAGAGCGCCTACCTTGGGTTCACTTCGTTGCGCAACCTTGAAAAGGTTGTGCAATGGTGACTCGCAATCCCGCAACCCGCGTTGGGGCTGCAGGATCGTTCGGAAATCCTACCCAAGGTAGCCGCGTTGCGGCAACCTTGGGCTTCGCTACGGGACGCCGTTGGCGTCCAGAGAGTTGTTCTCACCTTCTCAAAAGGCAAAGCCGCCCATCCGCTTTTTTCAACCGTGAGCCAGATGCGCAAACCAAATTTCTCCGGTATTGACTCACCGAGGCATCTATGAAATGTTGCCCACAATCCTGATGATTGCGCCCTCAATATGAGTCAGAATTCTCGATTACCGCAAGATTGAACTTGAAGAATTTTTTCCAATCCCCTCTCTCCCGCGCCATGCTTGCCGTCGGTCTGATCGTCCTGATCGGTTGCTGGTTCAACGCCGATCGCGCGTTTTTCCGCTGGAATACCCACCGCGACATGCTCCGCCAAGCCTCCGTCTTCGGCGTGCTGGCCTGCGGCATGACGGTCGTGATTCTTTCCGGCGGGATTGATTTGGCGGTCGGGAGTCTGCTCGGATTCACTGCCGTCGCATTTTCGATCATGACCGTTTATTGGCGCTGGCCGGCGGCGCTGGCGGTTCCCGCGTCGCTCGCGCTCGGCGCGCTCTGCGGCGCGATTTCCGGCGGTGTGATCGCGGGATTCGGCGTCCAGCCGTTCATCGCCACGCTGGCGATGATGGTCTTCGGACGCGGCATGGCGAAATGGATTTCGGGAGGCGAAAAAGTTTCCAGCTATTCGCAAAAGGCGTTGTTGTCCGACGGAAGTCCGCCGCAACCGCCCAAAATTTTTGAGATGATTGATTCCCGTCTCTTCAGCGGCAACCTCGCCGTGGTGACGGTGATTTTTTTCGTCTGCGTCGCGCTCTGCTGGTTTTTGCTGGAGCGAACGGTCGCCGGGCGGCATCTCCGCGCCGTTGGCGGCAACGAGGAAGCGGCGCGATATTCGGGTGTGCGCGTCGGATGGGTTAAAATTCTGGCTTACGCGCTGAGCGGTCTTTTCGCCTCGGTCGCCGGAATCTGCCAAGCCGCGCAGGAGGGGCAGGGAGACCCGGAGACCGGCTCCACTTACGAACTGACGGCGATTGCGATGGTCGTCATCGGCGGAACGTCGCTCGCCGGAGGGCGGGGCGGAATTTTGCTGACGCTCGTCGGCGCGCTGACCATCGGTTACCTCGACAAAATCCTCAGCATCAACGCCGTCAGTGAAGCGGGACGCCTGACTTTGACGGGGATCATCATCGTCGGGGCGGTGCTGATTCAAAAAAGACAGGGATTGGCAAGATGAGCAGGATGATGAAGGTGCTTGGACCGAGGTGCCCGAGCCAGTCGGAAAGCGCTTCTCAGACCGACACCGGCGAGATCGTAAAAACACGCGCCAGTTTCGAAGCGGTTTTGAGATCGCCCAGCCGAAGCGCATCACGAACCTTATCAAGCCTGAGGGCGTCTTCCACGGAAAGGTAAGGCGACCATCCCGTATCGGATTCCGTCAGCTCAACTTCGACCTCGGCCACGTATTTGCCTTCGTGGAGAAATTTCTTGTGTGGCGTTGTCATCATTTCCTCCTCGTGAAATCCTCGGTCCATCGCGCCGGATCGGGACGATAGGCCGTCACCAAAACAGCGGGCTTTCCTCCTCCGCGCGGAATCCCCCAAACCCCGTGAAAAGGCTTTTCCTCGGCATCCGTCTGCAAAACGAGCACGCAGGGGCCTTTCGGATAATTTGAGTTTTCCTCAATGGTTCTGGCATTCTGAATTCCGTCAATCACGTCTCCGGCCCGGATATCGTCGTCCGCAAGTTCGTCATATCCATGGTCTGAAATTTTAATCTCATTTTGAGCAGCAAGCTCCAAAATGCGCTGTAGGATTCGTCCTATCCAGCAATAGAATACCTCAATCGGGGATTCGCGGCAATCTCACGATGCGATTTATTCTCCGTCCTTTTTCCATGAATCTGAATCAGGAGTTGAGGGTGACGGCGAAAAAATTGACAGGCTTCGCCGCTCACCCTAAGATGAGCTTCACTTTATCGAATCAGGAATAAGGTCAAAGGTTCGATTCCACAGAATGATCACCTCCGCTCAAATTCGCCAACGCTACGTGGATTTTTTCGCGGCGCGGAGACACAGGCGCGTTCCTTCCGCGCCGCTGGTTCCTCCGGACGATCCGACGCTTCTCTTCACGACGGCGGGAATGGTGCAGTTCAAGGCGTATTATTCGGGCGCGGTTCCGTTGCCATTCACGCGCGCCGTCACGGTTCAGAAATGTTTGCGCGCCGGAGGGAAAGGCTCGGACCTCGAACAAGTGGGACGCACGCTCCGGCATCACACCTTCTTTGAGATGCTCGGCAATTTTTCGTTCGGCGATTATTTCAAGAAGGAAGCGATCGAATGGGGATGGGAATTCTGCGCGGGGAAGGAATGGCTCGGCCTGCCCCCCGAGCGGATTTGGGCGACGGTCTATGGCAAAGCCGACGGCCAAGGGGGATGGATCGTGGACGACGAGGCCGAGCGGTTTTGGGTCGAGGGAACGGGGATCGTCAATCCGATCACGCGGCTGGACGAGAAGGAAAATTTTTGGGGTCCGGCGGGAGGGACCGGCGCGTGCGGCCCCTGCTCGGAAATCAAATTTTTCATGGGGACCGACGAGGAGTTGAAGGAATACCAACAAATCGCGCGGAGCGGCGAAAGGGGACTTGAAAAAATTCGGCGCGACATCGTGGAGAAGGGCGATCTCTTTCTCGAAATTTGGAACTTGGTTTTTCCGCAATACGACCAGCAACCCGACGGCGCGCGTCCGCCGCTCAAGAATCGCGGAATTGACACCGGCGCGGGATTGGAGCGCGTGACGACGGCGTGTCAATTCAGCGAAAGCGGCGGCAAAATTTGGTCTCCCTACGAAACCGATCTCATGCGCCCGATCATCGCCAAACTTTCGGAAATCGTCGGACTTCCCTATCCGCGGTTGCGCGGCGGGGAGGAAGCGGAAAAAGAATTGTGGGGGCGGGGTCTTGATCCCGCCGTCATCCGGCTGGCGATGAATGCCTGCGCCGATCACGCCCGCGCTCTGACGTTCGCTCTGGCCGAGGGAATCGTTCCCTCCAACGAAGGGCGAGGTTACGTGATCCGGCGAATTTTGCGCCGCGCGGCGCGGTTCGGGACGAAATTATTCCGGAGCGCGCCCGAGCCGTTTCTTCATAAACTGGTCGAGCCGGTGCTGGCGGTCATGGGTGAGCATTATCCGGAATTGAGCCGATTCCCCGACGTGGTCAAAAAGCAAATCGACTCGGAGGAAAGCCGGTTCTGCGCGACGCTGGAGACGGGAAATTATTGGATCGGAAAAATGCTCGTGGATCGCAAGGCGGGGGAGCGCGTCACGGCGGAAGAAGCGTTTTTTCTTCAAGACACCGTCGGCTATCCGATGGATTTGGTCATCGAGACCGCCGAAGAGCGCGGTTTGATTGTGGACGTTGAGGGTTTTGAGCGACTATCGGCGGATGCCAAAAAACGCGCGAGGGCGACGTGGAAAGGCAACGCCGCCGTCGCATTGCCCAAGATGGAAGGGGTCGGCGCAACCGAATTTGTCAGGGATATTGGGAGTCGGATCACGGGCAAAATCCTTCTCATCGTTCGTGGCGATCAAGCGGTGGATTCGCTCGGCGAAGGACAGGCGGGGATCGTGGCGCTGGATCGGACTACCTTCTATGCCGAAAGCGGGGGACAGATCGGCGACCAAGGCGTTTTCCGCGACAATGAAGGCGCTGAAATTTTCCGGGTCGAGGATACGCGCAAGACCGACGACGGGCGCATTTTGCATTTCGGCGAAGCGGTGAATCGTCTAAGCGTGGGACAGGAAGTTGAACCGAAGATTCACTTTCCTCGTCGTTGGGCGACAATGAAGAATCATTCGGTCACGCACTTGCTACAAGGCGCGCTCAAGCGTCTCATCGGCGCGCACGTCACGCAATCAGGTTCCTACGTCGGGCCGGAACATCTTCGATTCGATTTCACCAATCCCGAAGCGCTTTCCGATGAGAAGCTCCGCGAGATCGAGTTGATGGTGAACGAGCAAGTTCAGCGCAATTTGGCGGTCGAGACGCGCGTTCTGCCGATTGAGGAAGCGCGCAAAATTCCGGGCATCATCGCGCCGTTCGGCGAGAAATACGGCGCGGAGGTTCGCGTTGTCAAAATGGGGGATTTCTCGACGGAATTCTGCGGCGGGACGCATCTGAAATCCACCGGTGAAATTGGTCCGTTCATTATTACTTCCGAGTCGTCGGTGGCGTCGGGCATTCGACGAATCGAGGCGAAAACCGGAACTTCGGCGGCGGCGGCGATTGCGCAGGATCGCGCCGTTCTTTCCAAACTCGCCCGGCAATTGGCGGTCCCGCCCGAAAAAATCGAAGAGCGCGTCGCGGCATTGCAGGCCGAAGTCAAGACGCTCAAGCGCTCCATGGAAAAAGCGAAAACCCAGCAGGCCGCAGGCAAAAGCGCGGAGATGAAGATCGAGAAAATCGGCGACGTTTCCGTTGGCGCGGCGTGGATCGCCGGAGCGGGCGTCGAAGAATTGCGCTCCGCGCTCGACTCGCTTAAGGGGAAACACCAATCGCGGTTTCTCGCGTTGCTGGGATCGGATGGAAGCGGAAATCCGATTGTGGTTGCGGCGGCCAGCCAAGACCTCGCGGGATCGCCCTATGAGGCGGGCAAGGCGATTCGCGCCGTCGCGCATCTTTTTGACGGCAAAGGAGGCGGCAAGCCGCAGTTCGCGCAGGCGGGATGCAAGGATGCCGAGAAGTTGAAGCGATGCTTGGAGAATGGAAGCATCTTGGAGCAAATCCGCAAACTCGAAGCGACCGCCAAGACCGAAGGCGCGCGATAAGCTCGTGGTGGAAAACAATCTTTTTAATCCCTTTCAACCACCAAGGCACCAAGACACCAAGATAAAAAAAGATATTTTCATGGTTCCTCCTCCTATTCTGGAACTTTGTGCCTTGGTGTTTTGGTGGTTGAGAAATTCCCTTTTTTGCAACCGAATGCCACGGAAAATAATTGTAAGCCTCTTCGGACCGGTTCTGTTCGTAGCCGCCTGCGGCCAGCAAAAAGAAAAATCAAATGCGGCCGCCTCGACAAACTCAAATCGCAAGCAGGTCGTCGTCTTCACGCCGCACGGGCAGGAAATGCTCGACGAATACAAGAAGGCGTTCGAGAAGGCGTATCCCAACATCGAAGTCGTCGGGAGGTTCGTGCCGACCGGACAAATCCTGAGCCAACTTCGGATTGACAAGGGGGCGGCTAAAATTGACGTGTGGTGGGGAGGGACTTCGGCGTTCTTCGCGCAGGCAAAAAACGAAAAGCTTCTGGAACCCTACAAGCCAAGCTGGGCCGGAGCGATCAAGGCGGAATATCACGACTCCGACGACGCATGGTTCGCGCAGTTCCTTCAGGTTCCGGCCATCATGTTCAACAAAAACATTTACAAGGCCGATGCAGTTCCCCAAAAGTGGGACGACCTTCTCGATCCGAAATGGAAAGATAAAATCGTGATTCGGGAGCCAATGGATTCGGGGACGATGAAGACGATTTTCACGGGGCTGATTTGGCGCTCCGGAGGCGCGAATCACGATCCCGCGCCCGGATATGACTTCTTGAAACGGCTCGATGCACATACAAAAACCTATCTGCCGAATCCGCAGGCGCTTTATGACCGCGTTGCCAAGAGCGAGGAGGGATACCTCTCGCTTTGGAATCTGACCGACGTTCTCTTTCAGGCCGAGGCGAACGGCTATCCGTTCGGCTATCGGATTCCGACGGACCCGGTTCCGATTTCGCTCGACCCGATTGCGTTGATTGCGGGTGGGCCGCACGCCGAAGAAGCGAAATTGTTTTATGAATTTGTCACCTCAAAGGAAAATTGTCTGAAACTTGCGCGGGATCATTTTCGAATCTTGGCGCGCGAGGATATTTCGCGCAAGGAACTCCCGGCGCGGATGAGAGAAATTCAATTTCAACCGATGCAATTCGATTTCTCGGAATTCGACAAACTCCAAACCCAATGGATGGATCATTGGCAAACTTCGATACGCGATCCCAAGAAATAGTCCCGTGTCCGAACTCGTTCTTTCCCACGTTCGCAAGCAATTCGTCGCTCCCGACGGGCGGACGTTCGAGGCGCTCAAGGGGATTGATCTGCACGTTGCTTCAGGCGAATGTTTTTCCCTGCTCGGTCCTTCGGGTTGCGGAAAGACGACGCTTTTGCGAATCATCGGTGGTTTGGAGCATCCTGATGATGGAACAGTCATGATGGGTGGATACGACGTGACCGCGCTTCCTCCCGAAAGGCGTCCCGCCGCGATGGTTTTTCAAAGCTACGCTCTTTTTCCGCATCTCACCGTCGAGGGAAACGTCGCGTTCGGGCTCAAGATCCGTAGAAAATCGGGGGCGGAAATTCGTCGTAAGGTGAATGAGATATTGGAATTGGTTCAGCTTTCCGGATTGAACAAACGAAAAATGGACGAGCTTTCCGGTGGCCAACAACAGCGCGTCGCGTTGGCGCGAGTGCTTGCGATTGAACCTTCGATTCTTTTGATGGACGAACCCTTGTCCAACCTTGATGCGGCATTGCGCCGAAGCACACGATCCACGATCCGCCGGATTCAGACCGAGTTGGGTTTGACCATGATTTACGTCACGCACGATCAGGAAGAGGCGTTGATGATCTCGGATCGAATCGCGCTGATGGAGGCGGGAGCGATTCTGCAAACCGGGAAGCCGCGCGAGCTTTATGATGCGCCCGCATCGGAGGAAGTCGCCCGGTTCATCGGCGAGAGAAACATGATTCCCGGCGTTCTGAAAGCAGTGGAAGGAAATGAAGCAAGAATTACGCTGGAGGAAAACGAGGATGGAGGGACGATTGGGGTCGGGTTGAAACAGGGATTTCAGCAATGGCGATCCGGAGCGAAAATTTGGTTGGCGGTTAAACCGGACGACTTCCTTCTTGAATCCGCAGAACGAACCTCGATAGAAGGTTGGATTGGAACAATTCTACTGATCTCATTCGCCGGAAACGCGCAGGAAATCGAAATTCAACTGGAGCAAACGGGGCAGATTCTTCGGGCGCGGTGCGATGGGGCGCGGACGCTTCAATTTCAGAGGGGGGAGCGTGTTCGCGTTGGGATAGGGAAGGGACGGGGACTGATCTTTGAGCGGCGAGCAGAATCGTTCACCACAGAGACACAGTGAGGAACCTGAGATGCAAGCGGTGGTTCAAAAAATGGAAGAATTTTTGTAATTCGGTCTTGCGGTGATTGTCTTATTTAAGAATAGCCGCATTTCTCAATTACTCGGAGCCTGCCAAGGACCTCCCTGTGTCTCCTTGGTGAAATCGTTCTCCTAAACATTTTTGGAAGCATAAGGCCCGATGTTGGCCAATCGCTCGATCACCTGCGCGGTGAGCCGGGCGTCCTGCTTGTTCAGCCCATTGATGGCCAAAATTCCCGTCGCGCCGCCGTAGGTCTCGACGGCGACGCCGCCCCATATCACGCCGCTCGACGCGCGAACCGACGCCACGCGATCCACCGAAATTTTTTGATCCAGCGAGCGCAATCCCAAAAACATCCGCCGACGAATGTGAATTTCGTTCGCGGTGAGCGTCAGAATCGGCGGCAAGAACAAATTCGTGACGGAGTATTCGGTGAGGAATGCCCCCAACGGCGAGGCGTAAACCACCCACGGTTCCGGCAAAAGGGATGCGGACGGAGGCGCGGGAGGACGCAGATCGTTCCGGCAGAAGGGGCAGATCGCGGCGGAAGAGCGGACCGGCTCGGCGCAGGCCGGGCAAATTTTGATGTCGCCGACGTTGGCTCCGCACCAACCGCATTTCACCGCGCCGACGGGAATCTCCTCCCTGCAAAAGGGACAGGCGGCGCCGCCGCGATGCGCGGGAGGCGGCTCGCCGGCCGCGCGCTCCGCATCGGCGGAGCCGGAATAGATCGGCTGAGGTTCTATGACGCGGCTCCGATGAACGGGCGATAGGCGGTCAGCGATTCCACGAGCCGCAGAGCGGTCGCCGTCGGCTTCCGGCGCAACGTTTCCAGCGCCGCGTCCATTTCTCCGTAAAATTCAGGCGTCGCCAGCGAGCGCACAAAGGGACAGGCGTCGCGCATGGCGCAAAATTCAAACGTGAGACAATGATTGCCGCTGGAATCGAATCGCCCTTCGTTCAGCGCAATGTCACGCAGTTCGTCGCGCAGTTTGTTGTAATTCTCGCCATGCCAGATCGAGCGGAAATCGCGCTCTTTGATGTTGCCCAGAGGCGGATAGCCGGGCGTCGTCGCCAACATACAACAGGGATAAACTTCGCCGTTGCCGCGGATCACCGTCGAATACCAGCCGATCATGCAATACTCGGTCCGGTTGTTTCCCTCGCGCCGCCAAATCGCGCGGTGGCCGTTGGCGCGGTGCGTTTGGGATTGCTCGGCGTGCGTTTTCTCCTGCGGCAAAATGCGCTCGTTGCTGAACCCGACGAGAAGCAACCCGCGTTCGCGGTCGCGCTCGATCAGGCTTCGCATTCTCTCTCCGGCGACGGCCAATTCCTCCGGCGTCATCGTTTTCTCCGGCGCGATGCCATACATGTCGCGGACGTAAACGTGATCCACGCCCAACTCGACCGCCATGTCATAGGCGCCCTCGATTTGATCGTGGTTTCCCTTCCAAAGAAAAAATTGCTGGATG
Source organism: uncultured Candidatus Sumerlaeota bacterium (assembly GCA_964598765.1). Classification (GTDB taxonomy): domain Bacteria; phylum Sumerlaeota; class Sumerlaeia; order MVZB01; family JAJFLK01; genus CAZRCZ01. The sequence continues at coordinate 42,531 of CAZRCZ010000025.1, forward strand.
ATTTTCGGGCGGGTCAGGCCGCGGCGTTTTCGCTCGGCCAGAAAATTGCGGATGTTGTCGAGGACGACGTGAAACGCGCGCTCCGTCGTGCCGTTGGTCTCGGCGTAGCGTTGGGCGTCCACGTCGTTGAAGCTGACGATGATTTCGGAGGTATCAAGTCGCAGAAAACGATCCGCGATTTCCGGCGTCAACTTGAAGGCGTTGGTCGTCACGTTGCTGACGGCGATTCGGCGGTCGAGGCAGAGATCGAGGAATTCCTTCAGTTCGGGATAGATGAGCGGCTCCCCCCCTCCGGCCAATCGAACCGACCTCACTCCCATCTCGATTAACTCGAGCAGAGTTTTTTTCAGCAAATCCCACGGAAGGCGTTGCGAGCGGTCCACGAACGCCGAATTGCAGAAGAAACATTCGTAGTTGCAGGCGTCGGTCGGACTGAATTCGGCGTGATACGGCCCGCCATAAACGGCGTTGTCGCGGATGCCTGCGATAATCGCGCGGCGTTCGTCGGCTGTGATTTTTTCCCACCCGTGGAGCATGGCGGCGTTTTTTCGGTTGTTCTTATCTCAATCTTCTTTTCCTAGTCATTCTACAGCGGGTGAAAGGGGGAGTCAATGAAGCAGGTCAATTTGGCGCCAATAGGGGTGCATCTCCCAGATCCGTAAGACGGCTCTCTTACGCGGTAGTTGGGAAATCCTACCTAGTCGCCCGAGGGACGGAATAATCTCAGCCCCGCACGACAGAGCGCGGGTAGGCGTGGGCAGAGAGATCGAGTCCCGCAAAGGACGACACAATCCGGAATTTGTGCCGTCCCATTGGGACCGGCGTCGAGGAAATGTTCTTTACCCACGGACTCACGTCCGGGGCTGGGATTGTCAGCGTCACTTCGGGACGCGGAACGACGGAGTGGAAAGATCGGAAGATTTACTTCTTGCTTTCCTTCTTCTCCGCCCTCCCCAACGAAATCATGTTCACGAACAGCCGCGTCGCCCCTTCGACGCCGGCGGGGAGTTGGCGGAAGAAAGCGTAGCCAGTGTAGATGTAATTCCCTTTACCGATCTTGGCGAACATCATCCCTCCTTTTTGCGGCGGCTCGCCCGGATCGTTGCAGGCCATGAGCGGCCGGTAGCGCTCGTCCCACGACGACCAGAAATACAATCCCCGCTCCTGAACCCATCCCTCGAAATCCTTTTCGGTGATCTTGTTCGGAGTGTTGAAGATCGGATGATCCGGTTCCAGAATCGTCACCGGCGCGGTTTCGTCGGTCACGCGGTCATGGGCAATCTTCATCGGATAGGGCGCGACTCCCTGCTTTTCAAAGAGGTCGTTCTTGTTGTATTGAACAATGAGCGTTCCCCCGTCGCGGACGTAATCGAGAAGGACGTGATTGTTGGCGACCAAATCGGGTTGCGTCTCATACGCGCGCGGTCCCAGCACGACGGCGTCGTAGGAGGCCAGCGGTTCGGAGGCGATTTTCGCGCCGTCGAGGAGGGCGACCTCGATGCCGATCTGCTTCAAGATCGGCGCGATTTGATCCTGCGGTCCCGGAATCAATGCGGCCTTTAAGCCGTGGGGAATCGATGCGGCGACATAGTAAACGAATGCAGGATGCTCGCTACAAACATATCGCGGGCGGATGTGGGGGTAGGCAATACGATGGACTTCGCCTCGCGCCGTCTCACTTGTGTAGGCATCCACCTCCAACGCCCAAGGATAATGAGACTGGCCCGAATACCGGGGAATCTCGGCTTTCAATTGCGAGAACTCGTGCGATTTCAACGCTATCTCAAAGCGCTTGCTCATGAATATCATCCATAAGTCATAAAAACTTGTGGGCCTGTGGTCAGCATTTGGGTTTACATCAACAACAGCTGTAATTTCGTGTTTACTTAAGTTAGTAACGGTCAGATTTACCGTAGGGTTTCGGTTCCCCGGCACGACAACCCGTTCTCGCGACCCAAACGAAAATTGAATTACTGGCAGATACGACAAATCTTCACGAATTTCACCAAATTCAGGATTGGCATGACGATACTCAATCGGGATAATAAAGCTAGTAGTCTCATCCGATAGATCAGCTTGGAATGTTGCGGTGAATACCGTCGGCTCAAATGAGAACCCAACCTTTGCCCATAGTGGTAGATCGTAATTAAGACCATCAGCGACAAAACATGTCGAGCTTTCGCCGAATAAGGGGTACCGATGAACCGCACGGGGATAAGCAAAAAAATAGGGCGGATTGGTTACAGTTGTTTTTGGTGCGATCAGTTCGTATTGGGCGACATTTTTCGCGGTGGTTATGACCCTCGCCGCGCTTCCAGTTGGGGCGTTAATAACTGACCACTTGGAATTTTCAATTGGCGAATCGACAGGCATATATGCCTTGCATGAAATATTTACCGATTCTCCGACGATCAAAGCGGGCAAGTCGGAAAACGCTTCCAAGCGAAGTCCGACCGCAATTCCGAGCGCGCATTCCAAATCGTGGATCGAGTCGGCGTCGTCGGGGGATTTTTTGCGCCAGTCGGCGAGAAGTTGCGCGATCTTCGGCGCGACGGCTCGCGGGTTAGTCAGAAGATCGGGATTTTTCAGAATTTCAGCGGGGGAGGGGGAAACGTCGGGGTGATCCACTTGGAGGCCGTCAAAAATGTCCTCTTCCCGCCTTCCATCCTTCTCGTTCTCATTCTCCTTCTCACTTCGTTTCGATTCCTTCCTATCTCCATCCGAGCCGCGACCGTCAGGGAGCGCACGTTGCGCGGTATCTTGCCGATTGGACGCTCGCTCACGCTCGCGGCTCGGTTGCTCCAAAATATAAAAACTCTCCCGCATCGGCGTTTCGTATTCGATCATTCCCATGTCTTGCGAGCGGTGTTGGGATCGGGCGTGGTAGCCGATGGCGGCGTAGGAGCGCCCCGAAAGGGGATCGTAGGCTCCGGTGTCGAGGCGAGTCGTGACGGCGAGGGAATCCTCGAACGAGCCGACGTAAAATTTCTGCGCCTGCCACGGTTTCAATCCTTGTTGAATCAATTCCGGCTTGTAGTTCGGGTCCGCCGCCAGCGCGAACGCCTCGCGCGCGGCGATGGCGGAGGCTTGATGCTGGCCGTGGCCGTCCTTGGCGTTGCCCTGAAAACGGCAGATGATGACGTGCGGGCGGGTGTAGCGGATCGCGCGGACGATGTCCTCGACGACGTTCTCTTTGCCCCAAAACTTGAAACACTCGTCGGGCGATTTGCTGAATCCGAAGTCAATCTCGCGGCCAAAGAGTTGATCCGCGCCGTCAATCTTGCGCGCGGCCAGAAGCTCGGCGGTGCGGAGAATCCCCAAATCCTCGCCCGTTTCGGGGCCGATGGAATTTTGTCCCCCTTCGCCGCGGGTGAGGCTGAGATAGGTCACCCGCGCGCCGCGACCGAGCGAGAGATAGGCGATCATCGCGCTGTCCTCGTCGTCCGGGTGCGCGGCGATGTGAAGAACGCGCACGCCGCACTCGACGCGCTTGAGTCGGCGGACTAGGCCAGTGATGCCGTCGTTGGTGTAGAAGCGATCGGGTTGGGCAAAAGCGGAGGTTGAAAGATGAAGCGTTAAAATTAACCACAGAGAAACAGAGGCACAGAGAAGTCTCCTCTGTGCCTCTGTTTCTCTGTGGTTAATCTTCATCTTCATCATTAAAACACCTTCTGCGATTTTCGCCCAAAAGCCAGAAACACCGCCACAATCATCGCGGTCAAGATGACGCTGTAGGCGGCGGCGAGTTGCATCCCCGCCGGACCGCGACGGAGTTGATCTATCTTCACCGAGATCGGCTCGGTTCCGGGACCCTGCAACAAAATCGAACTGACGAATTCTCCCATCGCGGTGACGAACGTGAGCGTCGCGGCGGCGAGCACGGCGGACGCGAGCAAAGGAAGCGTCACGCGCAGAAAAGCCTGCCACGGGGTCGCGCCCAAACTTCGCGCCGCTCCTTCCAAATCAACTCCGACGCGCAGAAGTCCCGCCGTGATCGTCCGATGCGCGAGCGGAAAAAGCCGGATGAAATAAGCCAGCGCGAGAATCGCCAGCGTCCCGCGCAATTCCATCCCCCACGTCAGCGGATTGGGCGCGCGCGAAATCCAGAGAAGTCCGATGGCGATGACCGTCCCCGGCAACGCCCAAGGCAACATGAGCAAAAACCGAAACGCCGTTTTCCCGGCGAACGCCCGGCGCGCGTCGAGCCACGCGCTCGTCAACGTGAAGAGAATCACCGCCGCCGTCGCGTCTGCCGACGTCTTCAGACTGTTGGCGATGGGTCGCCACGCATCGGCGTCGCTCCAGAGTTTGGCGAAATTGGCGGAGGTGTATTCGATCGGCTTGCCGACGAATCCGGTTCCCGGTTTGACGAACGCCTCGCGTAGCATTGCCAGATGAGGCGCGACGAGAAACAACGTCAAGGCGAACGCGCCGAGCGACGCCAACATTTGCGCGGGGCGCGAGACGACCGCCGACCGACGCCGCGAAACGCCCTTGGTTCCTCCCTGAAACGATTCCTCAAACCGAACGATCAGATACAGAAAAATTCCGGCGGTGAGGGCGAGCGCGACGCAATCGGCGCTGGCCAAACCGTTGGCAGAATTTTCCAACGCCTGCTGAATGCCGACGGTCAGGACCGGACGCCCCGCCATGTAGAAAAACGGCGCGGTGAACGAAGCCATCGAAGTCATGAAGGTGAGGAGCGAGGCTCCGGCCATCGCAGGGGCGATTTGCGGAAGGACGATCAGAAAAAAGGTCCGCGTCCGTCCCGCGCCGAGATCGCGCGCCGCCTCGATTTGCGATTCATCGAAATTGGCAATCGCGCCGCCGACCATCACATAAAAATAGGCGAACATCGAATATACGTGGACGATCAGGACCCCCGCGTAGCCTTTTTCGATCCAGAAGCCGCGGCCAAAAGCCGCGCGCAAAAAATGATCGGCGAGACCGTCTTCGGCGAGCAACGTCCAGATCGCAAAAACGCCGACCAGAGGCGGCAAGGTGAACGGCAGAAGAGATAGCGCGGAGAAAAACGCGCACCCCGGAAAATCGAGGCGGAAATAAAAGAAGGCAAGCGCGGTTCCGAAAATTCCGGCCAGCAGGACCGTCGCCAGCGAAATGCCGACGCTCCGCGCGCCGTAAATCCAATGCGATTTCTCGGCAAATTGCCGCCACGGCTCCAGCGTCGGACCCTTGCCCGGCTCCCAAACGCTTTCAAGCAGGACCTGAAGAATCGGCCACAGGGCGTAAGCAAGGAGGATCGTCAAAAGGATCAAGAGACGCGGATCGAGCCAGTTGCGCCAAGGAGGAAGACTATTGAATTGGGGACTAGGCGATTGCATGCCGGTTATTCACCCTAGAAACACAGAGAAGAACTCGCCGCGCGAACGGTGGTTGGCGCATTTGGAACGCATATTCTCGCAGTTTGCGTTTCAGTTCTACCTTGATTTCCATCGCATTTGCCTTTTGCTTGGACCCGTCCTTCTCTCATCAGCGTTTTATTTGATCGGAAGGCCCTCTGTGTCCGTGGCGAATTCTATTATTTTAATCCCGCGCTTTCTTCGCTATTCTGGCCGCTCGAAGTGAAAATCCAAGTGCAAGGGAACCCGAAAGGAACCAGAAATGAAAAGAATTGCGACGCTTCAATTCAACCTCTCCTTGATACTAACCGCCGTTTTCCTCCTGCAAACCTCCGCCTGTTCGCTTTGGCCGTGGAAAAAAGCTCCCGCGCCGCAGGAGCGCAAGATCACGATGAAGGCTCTGCTCGGTGAAATGGCCGACTTGGACAGTTTATTCCGATTTCCCGATCCCCCCTACGTTACCCGGCAGGCGTCGAGCTACGACCGCAAATCGGTCGCGTCCGGAAACGACGATTGGTTTGCCAACGACGATTCGGGAAAATTCATTCGCGTCGAGGACCACGGCGACCGCAAGGAATTCGTGATGATGGACGCCGACGGTCCGGGCGTCGTCACGCGCATCTGGAGCGCGAATCCCAAGGGAACGATCCGGTTTTATTTTAACGGCTCCGGAGAGCCGGGTTTCAGCGCGCCGATGACCGATCTGCTCGGAGCCAAACTTCCCGATTTTCCATCTCCGATTTCCGGCATCGTCAGCGCGGGATGGAACCTCTACTTTCCGATTCCCTACGCGAAGCATCTGAAAATCACGGCGGACGCGGAGAAATTTTATTATCACGTCAATTATCGGACGTATCCGGCGGGAACGGAAGTCGAGGAATTTTCGATCTCCGTCGTCGAGGGATTGAAGGGGGAAATTCAGGCCGCGATGGATCGGCTCTTGTGCAAAGAGGAGCCGGTCGCCGGACTCAAGGACGCCCCGCACGACGCGCTAAAATCCGGAGGGAAGAAATTGCTCTTTGAATCCTCCTCGAAAAAGTCCGTCGTGGATTTGCTGAGGGTTCACGTTCAAGCCGACGATTTAAGCGCGGCCTTGCGGGGGATTCTGCTCGAAGCCTATTTCGACGATGAAGTGAATCCCACGATTCTTTGTCCGCTCGGCGATTTTTTCGGCTCCAGTCCCGGCATCAATCCGTATCAATCTTTGCCGCTGGGAATGTTGGAGGACGGGACCATGTTTTCGCGCTGGGTGATGCCGTTTCGCAAGAGCGCGAAATTTTACGTCATCAATAAATCCGCCGTTCCCGTATCAATCGCCTCTCAAGTTGGCTTCCATCCGTTGCGCGACGGATGGACTCATCGGACGCTCTATTTCCACGCCGGATATCGCGCCGGATTCGACATGCCGACGCGACCGTTCCGCGATTGGAACTATGTCGGGGTTCAAGGGAAGGGGATGTTCGTCGGCGATTCGCTGGCCATCGTCAACGCCTCGAAAAAATGGTGGGGCGAAGGGGACGAGAAAATTTACGTGGACGGCGAGACCTTCCCCAGTCATTTCGGCACGGGAACCGAGGATTATTACGGCTACGCTTGGGGAAGTTCGGTCAAATTCCAACACCCCTACCACAATCAATCGCGTTGCGACGGACCGGGAAGCTACGGCCACACCGCCGTCAATCGCTTCCACATTTTCGACGCGATTCCGTTTCAAAAGGATTTCCGGTTCGACATGGAAGTCTGGCATTGGGACACGACCATTCCGATTCATTACGCGGCGGTTTCTTATTGGTATGCGCAACCCGGCGCGACGAACAATTTGCCGTTGCCCACGGGCACTGACCTAACCGTTCCCGTGGTTCCGCCGCTTCCGCGCCCGAAGGTCGCCGGAGCCATCGAAGCCGAATCGCTGAGCGCGACGGTCAGCGGCGGCAAACTCGAACCGCAAGACATGCTCGGTTTTGAGGGAAAATGGAGCAACGAATCACAGGCTTGGTTCCATGACGCGCATCCCGGGGATTCGGTTGCGTTCAATCTCGACGCGCCCGAGGAGGGAGACTATCAGGTGTTGGCGAATTTCACCAAGGCGTCCGATTACGGAGTCGCGGAGATTTCGATCAACGGCAAAGTCGCCGTCGCTTCGATGGACTTTTACGACGCCAAGGTAAAGGCGACCGGAGAAACCGACTTGGGCGCGTGGCATTTGACCAAGAGTGGAAACAAAATCACCCTCAAGATTTCCGGCGCGAACGATAAGGCGGAAAAGAATTACATGATCGGCGTGGATTATTTTCTCCTGCGTCCGGCAAAGTGATCGGCAAAATCTCTTATCAACGCAAAGACGCCGCGACGCAAGGAAGTTACTGAAAACATGCCAAGAATCGGCTCTCGATGGCGATTGGCGTCCCGAACTTGCCGTTGACTTCCTCGCGTCTCCGCGCCTCTGCGTTAATTTCTATCCGGCAATCTTGCTCTGCCGCCGCTGAAAAAAAGCCGAATCAATTTGCCCAAGAAGTCGCGAAGGTCACGAGGATGGGAGGCCGGCAAGGATTTTCAGCAGAACCGATTCAAATTGACACGGGGATTTATGCTGAAAGATGATAATTGCGAACGCTCGTCAACGTCCCCAAAGAGGAATCGCCTCCATGTCCGCCACGTCCACATTGTCCAGTCCATCCATCCTGCTCACCGAGAGCCAGCGCCAACACTATTGGGACGAGGGGTTCGTTGTGGTCCCCAACATCCTCTCCGAGGAGGAAATGGAGCGCTATCGCGTCCGCGCGCGGCAAATCGCGCTGGGGGATTATCCGCCGGAGGCCGCGCGCAAGATTGTCAAGGACGTGCGCGTGGCCAAAGGAGTTTATACGCCCGACGATCCGGAAAAGGGCATCTGGAAATTCCTCAATCCCGACCGGTTCGATCCCGTTTTTCAGGATTATCCGGCGCATCCCAATCTCCTTAACGTTGTCGAGCAATTGATCGGTCCGGACCTCAAGGCCTTCCTTTTGATGTTCATCTACAAGCCTCCCGGATTGAACGCGGTTCATCCCTATCATCAGGATTCTTATTATTTCTCGTTCGCGCCGCACGATGGGATCGTTGGGACGTGGGTCGCGTTGGACCGCGCCTCGGCGGACAATGGGACGCTTTCGGTCATTCGCAAATCGCACAAGCTGGATGTGCTTCGCCACGCCTTGCCGAAGGAGGATATGGTCAACTTCGGAACATTCGGCGTCGAAGGTTATGACGGCCATCCCGATGAAGTCGTGTTGGAAGTTCAGCCCGGCGACGGCGTGTTCTTCCATTCGCGTCTTTTGCATCGTACCGGACCGAGCACGAGCGACCGCCATCGCCGGGTCTTGACCGTCCACTTTGCAAGCGCTCAATGCAAATTCACGGCCAAGCCCCTGTCGGAATACGGATTTCGATTGGTTCGCGGAAGGAATTACGAAGGATGCATCTAGCGACCATCCCCGTTGAGCCTGCTCCGCGGGCGCAGACGATTGATCTTTTTCAGGACGCGAAAATCCGGCTTGAAAAAGCGAACAAAGTTTTTCCGATGAGCGAGGACGTGCAGGAGCGGCTTCGCTACCCGAAATTTTTGCTCAGCGCCTCGATCCCCGTTCGGATGGACGATGGCTCGCTGAAGGTATTCAAGGGGTATCGTTGTCGCTACGACGACACGCGCGGACCGACGAAGGGGGGCATCCGGTTTCATCCCGACGTCAGCGCCGACGAAGTGACGACGCTGGCGTTTTGGATGACGATCAAATGCGCCGTGACGGGGATTCCCTACGGCGGCGGGAAAGGGGGGGTCGTCGTCAATCCCAAGGACTTGAGTCACAAGGAATTGGAGCGTCTCTCGCGCGGCTACATTCGCGCCTTCGCTGATTTCATCGGACCGGAGCGCGACATTCCGGCTCCCGACGTTTACACCAATGCCACGATCATGGGTTGGATGATGGACGAGTATTCGACCATCACGCGCCAATTTACTCCCGCCGTCATCACCGGCAAACCGCTGGCCTTGGGGGGGTCGCTCGGACGCGACGAAGCGACGGCGCGCGGCGGATTCTACATTCTTCAGGAAATCGAGAAGCAACTGGGTTGGAAATCCTCGGAAAAACGCGCCTCCGTTCAGGGATTCGGCAACGCCGGGATGAATATCGCCCAGATGCTTCACGCGCGCGGCTACAAGGTTGTCGCGCTTTCGGACAGCAAGGGGGGAATTTACAAGCAGGACGGATTCGACGTTCCCTCCGTCGCCAAGGTGAAGGAGGAATCGCACAAGTTGGCGGGCGTCTATTGCAAGGATTCCATGTGCGACATGGTCGCGCATGAAAAAGTCTCCAACGAGGAGTTGCTGGAGCTTCCCGTTGATCTTCTTGTTCCGGCGGCGACCGAAAATCAGATCACCGCGGCCAATGCCGCACGGATTAAAGCCAAGGTCATTCTGGAACTCGCCAATGGTCCGACCACTTCCGAAGCCGACGCGATTTTGGAGGAAAAGAAAATTTTCGTCGTTCCCGACGTTCTCGCCAACAGCGGCGGCGTGACGGTTTCCTATTTTGAATGGGTTCAGAACAAGGCGGGGTATTACTGGACGCTCGACGAGGTTCAACAAAAGTTGAGCCGCGTCATGGCGGACGCCTACGGCGGAATTTACGCGATCAACACCGAGAAAAAATGCGGAATGCGGACGGCGGCCTACGTTCACGCTCTTCGCCGAATCGCCGAGGCGATTGAGGCGGGGGGAACGAAGAAATACTTTCAGGAATAAGATTTCCACCACCAAGGCACCAAGTCACCAAGAAGAAATCACTCCGTTCTGTCACCGGCGAAGTTGAATGAAATCGGACGCCGGCGAGCGACCATCACCGAATAACGTAAATTTTTAATTCTTCTTGGTGTCTTGGTGACTTGGCGGTGAAAAATCCACGTTCGGGACAACAAGGCTAGGATTGAGCCGCTCCGCCATTCGCATGTGCGGCAGGGCCTCCGATTCGCGCCCCATTTGTTTTAGCACCATTCCCAGATTGTAATGCGCCCACGCGTTCATGGGATCCAACTCCGCGGCGCGGGAAAACTGCTCCACCGCTTCGTTCAAGCGACCCGCGCGCGCCAAAACCGAGCCGAGATTGATGATCGCCTTGAGATACTTGGGATTGAGCCGGATGGCCTCGCGGTAATGCGCGACGGCTTCATCGGTTTTCTCCCGCGCGCCCAGAAGATTGGCGAGATTGAAATGCGCGACGGCGTTGGCCGGATCGGACCTTAGCGCCGCCGAGAAATGCGCGGCGGCCTCTTCGTATTTTCCCTGCGAGACAAGGATGTTGGCGAGATTGAAATGCGAGGAGGCCTGTTCGGACTGAAGTTCAAGTGCTTCCCTGAATTTCTCCGCGGCCTTTTCAACCTGCCCCATGTGCAGAAGCGTCGAGCCGATGTTCGCTATCGCGTCGGCGTAATCCGGCCTGATTTTGAGCGCGTCCTGAAAATTGCTGATCGCCGATTCGTAATGACCGAGATTCATCTCCACCATGCCCAAACCGAGCCAAGCTTCGGCAAGGTCGGGCTTGAGGGCGAGAGCTTTGCGCTCGTGTTCGACCGCTTCGTCGTATTTGCCCTGCGTCGTCAGCTCGACCGCCAAATCGGCGTGGGCGATCCATGCGCCGGGATTCTTTCCGAGCGTGTGCGTCCATAACGTTACCGGATCATGATAAATTCCTACGTGCATGAAGGTCAGGACGAACAAAATTGCCAAGACAAGCGCGGCTGGGATCGTCGCCGGCCTGCCCATTTTGATTCCGATTTGTGAAGACACTCCGCTGATCCAAGCGATGATTCCCATGCACGCCAAATACTGCCAATGGTCGGCGACGTAAGAATACCGGCTGAAGAACATTTTGAAAAAATTAAGAACAGGAAAGAGAGACAAGATGAAAACGGCAAGAGCGTAAAGGAGATCGTTCTTGCTCCTCCGCTTGTGTGCCCAATAAAGAAGAAGAGCGGTTCCAATCATCAAACCAATCAGAAGAACAACGTCAAAGCCGAGACGGTCTCCGACCGGCTTGCGCGGATAAATGAACGTCAAGTTCGCGGGCCACATCAACTTGAACAAATAGAACCATGCGCATCGCGCCGCCAGAAGAACACGCTCCGGCAGAGTTTCGTCCCAATCGCGCAAGGTTGAGATCTGCTTGCGGTGAAAAAAGATCGTCAATCCCCCCATCCCCGCCGAAAGCGCAAAGAACGGCAGAAAGCGAAAGAGTGATTTCGGATTCCAAGATTTTCCAAGCCAGCCATGCAGGATCAGAAGAACGAAGGGAAACGTTACTGTCGAGGTCTTGCTCAAAAGCGCGAGAAGAAACAGCGCCAACGAAAAAGAATAATCTTTCTTTCGCGCCATTTGCTCGAATCGGATGAACGCGAGCAACGCGAGCAGATAAAACAACCCCGATTGCGTGTTCTTCAATTCCGTCACCCACGCGACCGATTGCGCGTTGACCGGATGGAGGGCAAAAATCGCTCCGCTCAGCCACGCTCCTCCGATCCTCAACGCGCTTAGCAATTTCCAGAGAAGCAAGGCATTGACGACGTGCAGGACGATGTTGACTTGATGATAAGGCGTCGGTCTCAAATCCCAGAGACGCCGTTCGATCCAGAAGGAGGTCGAGGTCAACGGGTAATAGAAGACTTCCTTTACCCAAAGCTCCCTCAACCCTCCGGGCCGAACCATCATCGGATTTTGCGCGAAATGATTTTCGTCGTCCCAAATGAACTTCGCGTTCACGGCGGGCCAATACGCCGCAATTGTCAGAGCGGCGATGGCCACGGCTCCGAGATAAGGCATAAGCGTTTCCGGCCTTTTCTCAATTGCGCGTTCCTCGCCTATGTCCACCCCAACTTCCATTGCTTGCTCTTACTCTTACGTTTGCTTCTGCTCTTAATCTTAATCGTAATCCTAATCCTAAGCTTAATCTCTCCGCCGTCTCATTCCGCGCTTTTTGCGGACTGCTTCCTTTCTCACCAAAATCAAGTCCATTTCTCCGGCCAATACATCAATCCGCTCGATTTGGACCTTGACCTGATCACCCAGCGCGTAAGCCCGTCCACTCCTTCGCCCGTAGAAGGCCATTCCAGCCTCGTCCAAATCGTAATAGTCGTCTTCCAAAGTTCGGATGGGGACAAATCCCTCGACGGGATGATCGAGCAACTCGACGAAAAATCCGCGATTGATTAACCCCGAAATGAATCCCTCGAAAATGTCGCCGAGAAATCGCCGCATGAATTCGCAGGAAATGATTTTTTGCGCGTCCCGCTCGATCCGTTGCGAGCGTTCCTCGCGTGAGGAGGCGTGCCGCCCCCACTCCGTCAAAGATTCAGCGGCTTCGGATTGCTCCCCATCTTTTCCTCGACCCAACAACGACTTGACCGCCCGATGAACCAGCAAATCGGGATAGCGCCGGATCGGCGAGGTAAAATGACAATAACACGCGCTCGCCAAACCGAAATGGCCAACATTGCCGGGCTGATAATGCGCCCGCATCATGGAGCGAAGAATCAATCGCTGAACAATTTCACCCGCCGGATGCTCCTTCGCCTTGATGATCGCCGCTTGGAGTTGTTCTTGCGTCATGCTTCCTTTGTGCGGCAACACGACGCCGAATCGAGCCAAGGCCGGAGCCAAGGTCCGCAATTTGCTTTCCGCCGGAGCCTCGTGGACGCGATAGAGAAACGGAACGGCGTTCTGCGCCAGCTCGCGCGCGACCGCTTCATTGGCCGAAAGCATTAAGTCCTCGATGAGCCGGTGACTTTCGAATCGCGTTTTGCGCCGCACGCCGGCGACGATCCCTTCGGCATCGAAAAGAATTTCGGTTTCCGGCAATTCGAGGTCCAACGCGCCGCGTTGCAGTCGCGCCGCCAGCAACGCCGCCGCGATCTTGCGGAATTCCAGAAGGTCCTCGCGCAAATTCTCCGGAACGGCGGGGATTGGATACGGCGAATGTTGAATTCCGTCCGCGTCATCAAAAAGCCCCTGAACCTCCTCGTAGGTGAATCGCCGCGCCGAGTGAATCACGCTTTCACTGAGTTCAACGCCGCTGACGTTTCCGCGCCGATCCACGTCAAACACGGCGCTCATCGTCAGACGGTCCTCGTCGGGGCGCAGACTGCAAAGATCGTTGGACAGCGCCTCGGGCAACATCGGAATCACGCGATCCACCGGATAAATCGAGGTCGCGCGCTCGTAGGCCTCCGCTTCAATTTTCGATCCGGCGTGGACGTAGTGCGCGACATCGGCGATGTGGACCGCGACACGCCAGCCCTCGTGTCGCCGCGCGACGAGCGAAACGGCGTCGTCGAAATCCTTGGCCGTCGCGGGATCAATCGTCACGACTCGGTCGGATCGGAAATCGCGCCGCCGATCCAATTCATGCGGCGAAATCCTGCGTTTGAGGATTTCTTGAGCCTCATCCTCGACCTCCGAAGGAAATTCCTCGTAAACGCCATCCTCGCGGATCAAAAGCAGAATCGGAAGCCGCTCATCCTTTTCCGTGCCGAGGACCTCAACTAACTTCCCGGTCAAGGGAACGTTCGGAAATTCCGACCAAGATTGAATCTCGACGACGACCCACGCGCCGTTGGGAACTTCCTCATTGGAGAACCGCCGATGAATTTCAATCAATCGGCGGATTTTTCGATTTTTCGGCGCGACGAGCAAAATTTTTCCCGTCCGACGAAGTTGCCCGACAATTTTTCGATTGGCGTGACGGAGAACCCGCTCGATCCGTCCTTCCGGCGCGCGATCGGCGCGATGACGCAGGACCACGACGCGCACTTGATCGCCATGGAGCGCCGCGCCGCTCGCTTCCGCCGCAACAAAAACGTCTCCCAAGCCGGGCGATTCCAAGACGACAAATCCGCCCCGCTCGCGGGCGGATTGGAACACGCCGTCGTAGCTGTCGCCGACCTTCAAGGCCGGCGCGTTTTGGTCCTCTCGCTCACGAGACATTTGCTTGGTATGCCGTCCCATCGTGACGATTCGATCAAAATTTCGACGGGTTCGCCAGTTCGGCGATTTTGAACCGCAAAGACGCCAAGAACGCCAAGAGGATTATCAAGCCGCATTTGCCGTCGGAAATTATTCGCGAGCAAACTTGGCGCTCTTGGCGCCTTGGCTGTTTCTCTTCCTAAAGGATTACGTTTCGATCCCGTATTGGCGCATCTTGCGCCAGAGGGTCGTGCGGTGGACGTTGAGGAGTTGCGCCGCGTGACCGATGTTCCCGCCGGCCTGTTGAAGCGCGTTCCGAATCCGTTGCTTCTCGTCCGTTTCCGATTCCACCGGCGGCGCGAAAGAAATCGGATCGGGTTTCGCGGGAGATTCAAGTGAAGCGCGCCTTCCGACCTGCGGCTCTCCCGGATCGAGAGTCGCCGAGGAGGTGGCAAGCTGGAAAGCCTTCGCGATTCCGGACTTGGGTTGCCCGCTCATAACCGGCGGCAGATCGGGCTTGGTGATCGTCGGACCCTGCGCGACGACAAACGCGCGCTCCAAGACGTGTCGAAGTTCCCGCACGTTCCCCGGCCAGTTGTATTCGGCCAGCGCGCGCATGGCGTCCTGAGAAACAAAGCGAATCGCCTTGTTGAATTTCTGATTGAATTCCCGCCGAAAAGCCTCGACCAAAAGCGGCAGGTCTCCCGGACGCTCGGCCAGTGGCGGAACGTAAATTCGCACGACGTTGATACGGAAGAAAAGGTCCTCGCGGAATTTTCCCTCCGCCACCAACTTTTCGAGGTCCTTGTTCGTCGCGCAAAGGATGCGCACGTCCACCGAAACGGGGCGATCTTGCCCGACCGGCTCAATTTGACCGGAATCGAGCGCGCGCAATAATTTGCTTTGGAATGATTCGCTCGTGTCGCCGATCTCGTCCAGGAAAAGCGTGCCGCCGTCGGCCTCGCGGAATCGCCCCTTACGCGGAGCGATCGCGCCGGTGAACGCGCCGCGAACGTGGCCGAAAAGCTCGCTTTCCAAAATTTCGCTCGATAGCGCGGTGCAGTTGACCGCGATGAACGGCTTGTTCGCCCGCGCCGATTCGGCATGGATCGCCCGTGCGACGACTTCCTTCCCTGCCCCCGTCGGACCGGTGATGAGGACCGAGGTCGGCAGAGGCGCGACGCGCCGGATCAACTCGCACATCTCCAAAATCGCCGGATCGCGCCCGATGATCCCGTGAAACGCGACGGCCCGAATTTCGCCCGACGGCTTGGTCGGGCTGACGTCGCGCAACGTCAATATCCAATGCGGTTGATCGTTCCCTTCGACCGCAGATTCACTTTTGAATCTGGAAAGATTGAAAAGGAACAGGCGCTCAGGATGATTTGGCGATTCGGCCTCGACATAGAGATTTTGAATGGGTTCCCCCTTGCGCGAGATTTCCCGCGCCGAATCGGCCAGATGCGTCGAAAGAGGCGCCAAGATTTCCTCAATCGGCCGCCCGATCAACTTTTCATCCGGTCCAAATCCCAATAGATCGCGCGCCTGCGGATTGATCTCCACCACCTTTCCTTCCTCGCTTAGGGTGGCAAAGATGGACTCGGGCATTTGGTCGTGGATTTGCTCCAGATGCGCGAGCCGAAGACGCAATTCCTCAGTGAGCCGCGCATTTTCGCGCAGAAGTTGAACCTGCCGGATCGCGTTGCGGACCTGTTGGGGAAGGATCGTCTGCAAGGCGTCTTGCGGCTCCTTGAAAATGTAATCCATCACCTTGAGCCGGACCGCCTGCGCCGCCGCTTCGGGATTGCGCGAGCCGGTCAGGATGATGACGCCCGTGTCGGCCAGAAAATCCTTCGCCTCCTTGACCAACTCAATGCCGTCCATGCGCGGCATGTTCAGATCGCATACGACCAAATCAAATTTTTCTTTTTTCAGAAGCTCAAGCGCCGCCTCGCCGTCGTGCGATTCGGTGATGGCGTAGGGATGCCCCTCTTTTTCGATCAAGCGGCGGAAGATCCGGCGGTCATGCTCGCTGTCTTCGACCAAAAGGATGCGGGGAAATGTTGGATTTGCGGTCTCAGTGTTTTCCGTCACCGGGAGCCTCCGGCAATTCCACCAGCTCCCAGAAGACGTTGAAGGCCGTGAGCGCCTTGGCCAGATTTTCCATCCCGACCGGTTTGGTCAGGTAGGCATTGGCCCCCAGATCGTAGGAGTGAACCTTGTCTTCCTCGCGGGTGGAAGTCGTCAGCATGATTACCGGCATTCGCTTGAGGATCGGCGTCTCTTTCACCCGGCGCAGGATTTCAAATCCGTCGAGTTTCGGCAAATTGATGTCCAACAAGAGAACACCGGCCTGCGGATAAGTCCGCCGGTCGGCGTATCGGCCCTGTCCCATCAGGTATTCCATGCACTCGGCTCCGTCGGTGACAATCATCAAGGGATTGTGGATGCCATGCTTTTCCCAAACCCGGCGCACCGCACGGATGTCATGTTCGCTGTCTTCAGCCATGAGAATCACGAGCGGTTTAACGGGCATTCCGAGGAGCATGTTAGTTCGTCCGGTCGTGATTTACAAGATGATCGTCGGAGGGAGCGCTGGGAAGGAGGGACAAGTCCATATTCAAATCCGTCCTTTTCTTGCTCTTGCTCTGTCCATTGAATCCCACCTAAAGAGCAAGACTAAGAGCAAGAGCAAGAGCAAGAAAATGCAAGGGTTAAAAGGAATGGGCCACAGAGCCGCCCACTCAAGGATCGGCGCTACTTGGCTTTCTTCGCTTCCTTCACCTCGCAATGCTTCGCCGTTGTTTCCACCATTTCCGGACATCCCTTCATCATGTCGCGCAGTTCGGCCACGGCCTTTTTGTGTTTGTCCCATCCGTTGAGGATGTATTTCTTGCGCGCGCCGTATTTCTGCGAGATGGATGCCGCACTGTCATGCATGGAGTGAATCTTGCCGACGATCTCCCGGCAATTGGCGAGGCATTTGTCGAATTGCGCCTTTTCCTCGTCGGTCGCCGTTCCGCTCTCGACTTTGGCGTCAACCAAATCCTCAAGCGCCCCGATGCAACCGCTCATCGTCGTCTGAAGACCGGCAATGTCGGCCATGTGCCGATCCCATGAGATCGAGCCTTTGAACATTTTCTCAAAGCCGTCCTTGTCTTCTTCCAGTTTTGCTTCGCTGATTTCCTTGGCCATCTGCTCGGATTTCTTTTGGGCCTCGGTTACGCCCTTCTTGATGGCTTCGATCTTTTTGGCGAGCAGGTCGGCCCCTTTCGGCTCGTCGGCCTTCTTGGCCTCTTGCGAGAACGTGGATGCCGTCGCGCAACAGAGGAAGAATACGGCGCAAATTCCTCCGATTACGCTTGCCTTTCGCGCCGCCTTTGGCTTCAACTCGTGTAACATTGGATACACCTTTCCCTTTGGATTCTTCAATCGGGGACGCGGTCGTAACGGCTTGCGTCCGGCGCCTGCGCTCGGCTGGGTCAACAGCCTTGCGAATTGGGCCTCTTCCCCCCAAAACTGGGCTTGTTTCAGGCGGGCTGTTCCGGACGCGCCCAAGACCGCGCCCCGATGATTATGGGAAAGCAAGCGGTGTGCCAACCACTATTCTTGCTCTTACTCTTGCTCTTACTCTAAACCGAACTGAATTCAGCAACGCCAGTTCTTTTGATTGGGATTGAGATTAAGAGCAAGAGTAAGAGCAAGAGTAAGAGCAAGAGTAAGAGCAAGAGTAAGAGC
>CAZRCZ010000026.1:0-59623 GCA_964598765.1 uncultured Candidatus Sumerlaeota bacterium
TAAGAGCAAGAGTAAGAGCAAGAGTAAGAGCAAGAGTAAGAGCAAGAGTAAGAGCAAGAGCAAGAGCAAGAGCAAGAGTAAGAGTAAGAGCAAGAAACTGATCGTAGGGGCGACCCGGTGGGTCGCGCAAGGTGGGTCGCCCAATGGAAAAAAAATTATGGGCGAGCCAACGGCTCGCCCCTACATGATGGAAATCCGATTCAATTGTTGCAACATGCAACTACGGATTCTCACGAACGCATGATTCCGGCAACTCGACGTAAAACACACTTCCTTGACCGGGGGCGCTTTCGAGAGCGATGGTTCCTCCCAAGTGCTGAACCGCCTTGCGGACGGCCGCCAACCCTATTCCGGTTCCGGGATATTCCTCGTTGGTATGGAGCCGCTGGAACATGCCGAAGACCTTGGCGTGGAAGCGGGGATCAATGCCGATGCCGTTGTCGCGCACGGAAAAAAGCCATCGTGGATTTGAGTCGTCTCCCTTCCGTCGCGCCGAAATCTCAACGCGCTTCGGCGAAGATAGGTTGTATTGCAGACCGTTCTCGATCAGGTTTTGGAAAATCTGCCGCAACGACGCGCGCGGCGCCCAGATCCGGGGAATTTCGCCAGAAATCGCGATCTCCTTGTTTTCCGTTACTCCGACCGCTTGGGCAATGTCGCCGATCAACCGCGCAAGGTCCACGTCCTCCGACGAATCGTTCGTCCTGCCGATGCGGGTGTAACCGAGCAGTTCCTCGATCATTTGTTCCAATTCGTTCGTCGCGCGTCCGAGCCGCTGAAGATCCTCCGCCGATTCGGGTGAAAGCTTTCCCGCCAAGTCCTCCGTGAGAAAATCCACGTAGTTGCGGATGCCGCGAAGGGGGGTCCGGAGATCGTGCGAGATCGTGTGCGCGAAATGCTCCAACTCCTCGTTGACCTGCGCCAACATCCGCGTTCGCTCCTCGACGCGCCGCTCCAATTCCTCGCGCCACAAATCGGCTTCTCGTTCCAATTCTTTGCGCTGGGTTAGGTCCTCGATGAATCCCGTGAACAGTATCCGATCCGTCAGCCGCACCTCGCTGACCGCAAGACGGATCGGAAAAACCGAGCCGTCCTTGCGCCGACCCGTGACTTCCCGTCCGATGCCGATAATCTTGGCGACGCCGCTGGTCAGGTAGTTTTGGAGGTAGCCGTCGTGTTCCTCCCGATATGGCGAAGGCATGAGAAGTTTGACGTTTTTGCCGATCGTTTCGTTCTTCGAATAGCCGAAAAGCTTCTCCGCCGCCGGGTTGAATGTTTCGATGATGCCTGCCGAATTGATCGTGATGATCGCCTCGACGGCGGTGTCGAAGATCGCGCGCAGGCGCTCGTTGCTTTCGCGCAACGCCGTTTCATTTCCGTCGTTCTCGCGCGACTTGGCCGAGACCGCATGAGCTTTTCTTTCGATGGACGATCCGCCGGGTTTTGATTTTCGGGCGGGTTGTTTCTTTGTCTTTGGCTTCGATTTCATCGGGGCGTCTCTCCTAGCGAAATTAAGTTCCGCTACCGTTTGAGTCAAGCGATATTGCGTCTTGATTTTCACCACCGAGAAACAAAGACACCAAGGATGATGTTTGAAACGACCGATGAAAACCAATTCAAAGCGGGGCGGCTTCTCATTTCAAAGGTTTTCTAATTCTTCTTTGTGTCATCGTGGTGAAAAGCAACTGGATTTCCCTGTTTGTGTTGGCACGTCTCATGCTTGACGCTCCAAAGAACCAATTCTTGTTGCATCCCCCTTTGTGCGTTACGTTAAGAAGAGATGCCGCATGAAAGCGCGAAGGAAGGAAGTAGAAGAGAATGCAACCGATCAATACCGTCCGACTCCGAACGATCTCCATTTTGAGCTTGGGATTTTGCCTCGGCGCTTGCGCCGGCGGACCGCGTTCTCAGAATGGGAATAAGCCAGCGGAGATGCCCTGCGAAAAGGCGGTCCTGACCTACGCTCCCGATGTTCCCCCACCCATCACGCGAAAGAATAGCGCCATCGTCCGGGTCGAACTCAACTCCGGAACCAAGGTCTTGCCGCTGGGTCCGGGGCTTGCCTATAAATTTTGGACCATCAACGAACATATCCCCGGTCCTTTCATCCGCGCGCGGGAGGGAGACATTTTGGAAGTGGACGTGACGAACGCCGACGAGAGCGGAATGCCGCACAACGTGGATTTCCACGCCGTCACCGGCCCGGGGGGCGGAGCGCCGGTCCTCACCGTCGTCAAAGGGGAGCATCGGACTTCGTGGTTCAAGTTGTTGCATCCCGGATTGTTCATCTATCACTGCGCCGCGCCGCCCGTTATGGATCACATCGCCAACGGCATGTATGGTTTGATCCTCGTCGAGCCGAAGCAAGGTTTGCCGAAGGTGGACCGCGAATTTTACGTCCTTCAGAGCGAAGTTTATTCGACCGAGCCGAAAAAGGAGGAGGAGTTCAAGGAAGAGGAAGAGACAAAAGGGACCAAGGAGCCGGAACTTCTCGAATACTCGCATGAAGCGGGATTAAAGGAGCATCCCACGTTTGTCGTTTTCAATGGTCGCAAGGATTCGCTGATCGCCGAGGGACGACTTAAAGCCAAAACCGGCGAGACGGTGCGGATTTATTTCGGTAACATAGGTCCCAATCTTATTTCCTCCTTTCACGTCATCGGTGAAATTTTTGACCGCGTTTACCGTGAAGGCGATCTGATCAGTCCTCCGGGGCGGAGCATTCAAACCACGCTCGTTCCGGCGGGTGGCGCGACGGTCGTGGAATTCGGCCTCGAAGTCCCGGGCGTCTTTACGCTCGTGGATCACGCCATTTTCCGGATCGAACAAGGCGCGCTCGGTTATCTGGAAGTCTCCGGAAATCCGAGACCGGACATCTACAGTTCCGACCAGCCTCCGGCCCCATGCAAGGGATGCAAGGTTCATCCGTGATTTTCCTTTAGGTTGCATCGTGTCACGCATCATGCTACCAAACCCCATGGGCGGGCATGACCCGCGTCCGTCAACCCGACCGATGACCGTATCCTCTTCCCTCGATTCCCTCACCCCGCTGTGCGATCGCTTTGCGATCACGCCGGAGGAGATCCGCGCCCGGCGGAGGTTTCATAATTTCACGCCGGACGACGAAGCCAATCTGGCCGAAATCCGCAGTCTCCTCGCGCGCAAGGCGGGGGACATCATCGAGGAATTTTACGCTCACCTGCTCGAGTTTGGAGAGCTTCACCGCTTCATCCCGGATGAGAAGACCCTCTTGCGTCTCAAGGAGACGCAAAAACAATATCTGATCGGCGTGGGGCTAGGGGCGGACCAACTTGATTATTTCGAGGGGCGATTGCGCGTCGGTATGGCCCATGAGCGGATCGGCCTGAAACTCAAGTGGTATATCGGCGCCTACGCCACGCTTTTTGAGATTACCGCGCGCGAAATCGCCGCCGAACACGCGGGAGAGGCCGGGAAAATTTCATCCCTTCTGGCGTCGCTGGAGAAAATCTTCACCCTCGATCTCACGCTCGCCCTTGAAACCTACTACGAAACAACGGTCGAACGGGTCGAAAGCATGTTGAAGGAGTTGGAGAGCACGGAGCACAAACTTCGCCTTGCCTCGCGTCTGGACAGTCTGACCAAAATCAACAACCGCCAATTTCTCATGGAAACCTTGGAAATGGAGATTCTGCGGAGTCGTCGTTTCAACCGTCCCTTCACGCTTCTCTTCGCCGATATAGATCATTTCAAGGAAATCAACGACCAACACGGCCACGTCTTCGGCGACTTTGTGCTTCAAGCCGTGGTGGAACTGATGCGCGGTATCCTCCGCCCGACCGACATCATCGGACGTTTTGGAGGCGAGGAATTTGTCATCGGGCTGGTGGAGACGAACGAAAAAACCGCCGAGCAGATCGCGGAGCGAATCCGATTGAAAGTCGCGCACGCGCCGTTTGAGCAAAAAAACAAGAAAGCCCCGGTCACGCTCAGCATCGGCGTCGTCGCGCTTGGTTCCAACGTGAGCGATCTCGATCATCTCTTGGAACGGGCTGATCACGCCATGTATGAAGCCAAAGCCGCCGGCCGTAATCGGGTCTTTATCGGCGGCGTTTAAGCATCCCTTGCCGGCCCACACTTCTTGCTCTTACTCTTGCTCATGCTCTTAATCTTAATCTCTCAACATCAAAGCCTATTTCTTCAGAACCTGCTCCGCCAACCGAACCGCGTGTTCCCGAACCCTCGGATTCGAATCGCTCAGCGCGGCGGAAACAGTCGCTTCGTCGAGCGCCCCAAGTCCTTCCAACGTCCAAAGCGCGTGTAATCTCCCGCGCGGTTCTTTACCTTTTCGGGTTAATTTCCTCAAGGTGGGAATCGCGTCTTTAACATGGCGCTCAATTAGGAGACGTTGCGCCGTCTCGCGTTGCCACGCGTTTGCGTTGGAGAGTTCGCCGACCAATTGTTTGTCGCTCAATTTTCCAAGCAGAACGGGATGATAGGGCTTTGATTTTTTATCCGGCGCGATCCGATAGATCCGCCCCTTGTCGCTTCCGGCGCGAAGGTCGAGCGTGGCGAGAATATCGGGCGGGATCGAAGCGGCGGTCTCGATGATCTCGCGATAGAAATCAATGACGTAAAGCGCGCCGTCCGGGCCGACGCAAAGATTGACGGGGCGAAACCAAGGGTCGGAGGAGCGCAGAAACTCCGTTCCCTGATCGGCGCGCGAGGCGAACATTGACGCGCCGGATTCATGAAGGATGTCGCGGTGAATCAAATTTTGCGCGGCGTCACAGACGAACAGATTTCCCCGAAACGGTTCAGGGAACACCCCGCCGCGATAAACCGTGACCCCGCAGGCGGCGGTAAAATAACCGTTGGCCTGCAATTGCGACGAACTGAATTTATTGGATTCTACATTGGCGCGGCGAGTCGTGCGATCAATTCTCCATTGTTGCGGTCGGCTGATCGGAAAAAGTTTTGCGTCCGGTTTGCCGTGGTCCGAAATGTCTTCGGACGCGGCGCGAACGGCGAGATTGGGGTTGCGGGCCAGATACTTTTGCGGAAGGACGACGTGAATGACGTGCATCTCGTTTTGATCCACGAAGCGGCGTCCCCAATCATCGAAGGTTAAGCCAAATCCCCCGCCGATCTGCCGCGATTCCGACTCATATTTTCCCGTTCGGGGATCGAATCGAAAATCGCGCCCGCCCAGATCAACCTTCGGCGAATCCTTGATCGCGGGATCGTAAACATTTCCTCCCGCGTGGCCATTCGCGGCGTAAATCCAATTGTCCGGACCCCACTGTAAATTATTGAACCGCCATTCGGCGTTTCCTTGGCCGAAGCCGGTCAGCACAACCTTCCGCACGTCGGCGACACCGTCGCCGTCGGTATCTTTGAGGTAGAGAAGATCGGGAGTGCAAAGCGCGAAAACGCCTCCGTCATAGGGAATAATCCCCGTCGGAAAGGAAAGTCCCTCGGCAAAAATCGTGGAATGGTCAATTCGTCCGTCGCCATTCCGGTCTTCGAGAAGACGAATCGTGGCCTTCGTTCCCGGCGTCAACGCGGGAAGAACTTCCATTTCGCGCAGTTCGCAGACGTAGATTTTTCCGTTTTCGTCAAAGCACATGGCAACGGGATCAACAATTTGCGGTTCGGCGGCGAAAACGTTGATTTTGAAACCCGAAGTCAATTCAATATGCTTGAGCGATGCGTCGGGAGAAAAAGGTTGGGCAATGAGCGGCGAGGCCAAAATTAGAAAGAGTGAGAGAAGTGAAAAATGAATGCGACGCACAGAATGAATATCGCCAAGATTGTTTCTTGACTCAACCTGAGATTTCATCGTCGCCGCAAAACGCAATAGATTCGCGGGTCCACGTAGAGAGGCTTACGGAACTCCGATTGATAGATGACTTCATACTTCGCCGGTTCCAATCCATAAAATCCCGAATTTATTTGATCCGGGTCGGTCAAATAATCGCAGACGTATCGGATGCCCTCTTTGCTAAGGTATTCCTCCATGCTCGTTCCCTTGAGATGAACGTCGGCTAATTCGTAATCGCCGACCAATCCGTCCAGATTGACGAAGGTGTTTCGCTCGGCGAAGTATCCCAAATATCCGGCGTTCCACGAACCGACGCGCTCCCCTTTCAAATTCCTTTCGACGTAATCCAACGCCTCCATGGCCCCCTCCATGTTGATCTTTACCTCGTCGTGTCGGGCGAGAAAAACGGCGGCGTTGAGGAAGGTCACGGCAAGCGCGCCCGTGGAAATTGTTCGTCGCCATCTCCGCGGCAATCCATCCAAAAGCAAGACCGCCGCAAGACAAAAGAACACATACAGCGGACCGAAATACCAATTCCCGTAATTGACCTGATCGGTCAACAAGACGACGTAGATCAAAAACTGAACGGTCGCGATCACGCCAAGCAACTCAAGTTTTGCGAATCGGTTCCGCGATTGAATCCACGCGGACCTTCTCAAACTTTCGACGACAAGAACAGCGGCAAGAATGATGCCGATCACTCCCGACGCGGTTTGACTGATGTTCAATTCGCGGACCGCATAATAAAAATAGCCCGTGGCAAATCGGAGCCAATACTTCGCCGAGAGATAAATTCCCGATTTGAACAAATAGGCTCCCGCGAACCATACCGAGTGATCCGATCTGATCCGGTGAATCTCTTCCAAATTGTGATGGAGTTTTATGGTTCCGCTGACCGGCAAGAGATGGCCAAAGGCGATAAAATTCGCAATGAAATATGGCATCAGCAAAAGGGCGCCGCCCAGTGGGTAAAAAAGGCACAAGCCTTTGAACGCCTGCTTTTCATTTCGACGTCGCAAGCCGACAACCTCATAAACGCAAACGATTACCAGCGCGATCACGCCATCGAGTCGCGCGAGCGCATTGATTCCGGCGAGCAATCCGAGACCGAACCAATCCCTTCGCGTCGGCGGCTCGTTCGTTCGCGCCAGTGTCTCGGCGCGAGAGACGAGCAATAGCGTTGTAAACGCATAGAGGGAAAACTCCATGCCCGAAATGGAATAAGTGAACGCCAATCGCGCGTTCAATTCCCATAGGAGGGCCGCGCCTATTGCCCGTCGAAAACCAAAATGCTTCGCGCAAAACAGGAACAACACCCACGCGACCGCTTGATAAAACAGCGCGCCGAAGCCGAGAAAAAGTCTCAACGCCGCCGTCTTGTTTTCGATCCATCCAATTCCCAACGCAACCAATTGCGACAGCGGTTGAAAGCCGTTGGTCCGATGAACGCGGTCGAAGGACAATCCCTTGTCCTGCCAAACGTTCCGGGCGATTTGGAGATAGTAGAAGGCGTCGTCAACCACCGTGACGGTGAGGAGTTTATTCAGCGGAACAAGAAGGAGGTAGGCCGACTGGACGAGAAACGCAAAGACGATCATCCCGAACACCAAGCTCGGAAATCGTCGCGGCTCCGTGGCGGGTTCGGAAATCATCGGATTGTCCTACTCCCAATTCCGACAGCCCTCCAGAGAATTATGGCGAAGTGAACGATGCAATGCCCGGAGTCGCTCATTTTTTGAGTGACAGCTTCCCGTCGGGAATCGAGAATGTCGGCGAATTCGAGGAGGCAGGGACCATGATTTCACAAACGAAAGTTTGCGCTTGTTTGATTGCCGGATGCCTGATCGCATCCGGTGCGAGATTCACCAACGGCGCAGAGGAGAAACCGATGCAAAAGATCACGATCGAAAGTCCGAAAATCAAGGCCGGAGGCAAAATTCCGACTGAATACACCGGGGATGGAAGAGACGTTTCGCCACCGCTGGCGTGGAGCAATCTTCCCGGAGGGACAAAGGAATTGGCGCTTATCTGCGACGATCCGGACGCTCCGACACCCCAACCTTGGGTCCATTGGATCATCTACAGTATTTCCGCCGATGCCAGGGGATTGCCCGAAGCGTTGCCGCGCGACGCGACACTTAAGGAGCCGAAGGAACTCGCCGGCGCGTTGCAAGGACCGACCGGATGGAAACAACCCGGCTATCGCGGACCTTCCCCACCGCCGGGCAAACCGCATCATTACCATTTCAGACTCTACGCGCTGGACGCAAAACTCAACCTCAAGGAAGGCTTGGACAAAAAGCAACTTCTCGACGCGATGAAGGGACACGTCATCGGCGAAGGAGAACTGGTGGGAGTTTATCAAAGATAAGAAGAATTAAGCACGAAGACGCGAAGGAGACGCAAAGATTCACAAAGAGGAAGATTTCTCCGATCTTGCTCTTGGCGCCTTTGTGACTCCTTTGTGTCTTTGTGTTTAGGAAATGAGAATTCTTGAAAGGAATTTGTAATGGATCGCTTTTTCCCGAAGATCAAAAGGATCAAATTTGAAGGTCCGAAAACCAAAAATCCGTTGGCCTTTCGCCATTACAACGCCGGCGAGAAAGTCGGCGGCAAGACGATGAAGGACCATCTTCGCTTTGCCGTCTGTTGGTGGCACACGATCCGGGGATCGGGAGCCGACCCGTTCGGTCCGGGATGCCACAATCGTCCATGGTCGTTACTCGATCTCTCCATGCAGGCGCACATGGACCGCGCCGAGGCGATGTTCGAGTTTACCTCCAAGCTTGGCGCGCCGTTTTATTGTTTTCACGACCGCGACGTCGCCCCCGAAGGGACGACGCTCCAAGAATCGCACGACAATCTGGACATCATCGTCGAGCGCATGGCGAAACTGCAAAAACAGACCGGCGTCAAGTTGCTCTGGGGGACGGCGAATCTTTTTTCCAATCCCCGATACAACCAAGGGGCCGGAACCTCGCCGTTTCTGGATTCCTTCGCGTTCGCGGCGGCGCAAATCCGCAAAGCCATTGAGGTCACGCATCGACTCGGCGGCGCGGGCTATGTTTTCTGGGGCGGACGCGAAGGCTACATGAATCTCAACAATACCGACATGAAGCGCGAACTCGACCACATGGCCGCGCTCCTCAAAATGGCGGCGGATTACAAAAGAAAGATCGGATTCAAGGGTCAATTTCTGATCGAACCCAAACCGAAGGAGCCGATGAAGCATCAATACGATTACGACGCGGCGGCGGCTTACGCTTTCCTGTTGGAGCACGGCCTCGAAGAGGATTTCATGCTAAATCTCGAAACCAACCACGCGACGCTTGCCGGGCACAATATGCGCCACGAATTGGAATGGGCGGCGGACCGCAAGATGCTCGGCTCGATTGACGCCAACACCGGCGATCTCCTGCTTGGCTGGGATACCGATGAATTTTTAACCAATGTTCACGAAGCCGTTTTCATTATGCTGACGGTTTTGCGAAACAAGGGGCTTCGCGGTGGAATTAATTTCGATGCCCGCGTCCGGCGCGAATCGGTCGAGCCGGAGGACTTGTTCCATGCCCACATCGGCTCAATGGATACGTTCGCCCGCGGACTCAAAATTGCGCATCGGATCGCGCAGGACGGCGTTTTGGACGAATTCAAGAAGAAGCGCTACGCCTCTTGGAATTCGCCTCTGGGACGCAAAATTGAGTCGGACAAGGCAAGTCTGCAGGAAGTCGAATCCCACGCTCTGCGAATCGCCAAAACCCCCGAGTTCAACCCCAGCGGA
Source organism: uncultured Candidatus Sumerlaeota bacterium (assembly GCA_964598765.1). Classification (GTDB taxonomy): domain Bacteria; phylum Sumerlaeota; class Sumerlaeia; order MVZB01; family JAJFLK01; genus CAZRCZ01. Next base: position 9,585 of record CAZRCZ010000026.1, read on the forward strand.
CGGCAAGAAATGCTGGAGAATTTGATCAACGATTATCTTTGAGCATTTCCTGACCGACGCGAGCGATCCTTGTCCTGTAATCATGGACAAAAACAAAGGCTTAAAAGCGAGACGCTCGCGCCGATTTGGGAGTCTTGCCAATGGGTGAAAATTTCAATATCCTCAAGCCGGACCGACATGAAGACGAATCTCGCGTCGAAGAGCGCAACAAGGCGCGGGCGGTCAAGGCGGTCCAAGGGAGTCGGGAATGGAACCCACGGTTCCGTGCCGTTTGGTCATTGAGTCGGACGACAATCGGGGAATGATTTTTCCCCTCCGCGAGGATTTTGTCTCCATTGGCCGCGGACCTCAAAACACCATCCAGATTATAGATACACGCATGTCGCGCGCCCACGCCCGTTTGGATCGCGCCGACGCCGGATGGACCGTGCGCGATCTGCAAAGCAAGAACGGCGTCTTGGTCAATGAAGCGCCGATCAACGCGGCCGTCCGGCTTAACCCGGGGGATCAAATTCAAGTCGGCTCCACGCTCTTCACCTTCGAGACCGACGTCGCGTCGACCGTGGACGACAAAAAAAGCGGCGACAGCTCGGTCCGGTTGGTGGACGACGAGACCACCGATCTCGAAACCAGCCAAATTTTCCAGCTTCCCTCCGACGACGAAACGGAGATTGCCGCGGTCAAGCAGGTTCCCGCCGCCGGAGAGGAACGCCTCAAGAGCATCTATCGCATCGGCAAATTGATCCAATCCATCCTTGAATTGGACGTCCTTCTCAACAAGGTCATGGAAATCGTTTGCCAAGTGCTTCAGCCGACCCAAGCCTGCATCATGCTTTACGACAAAAAACAAAAGGCGCTGGTTCCCAAGGTGCTTCATCGTCCACCCGACAGCGAGTCCGACATCATCATTTCGGGATCGGTCATTCATCAGGCGTTGGAGGACCGCGTCGCCGTATTGATGGGAGACGGACAGAAGGATACGAGGTTCAAAGCGTCCGATTCGGTCGTCGGCCAGCAGATTCACTCGGCCATCTGCGCTCCTTTGATCTCCAAGGGAGAGGTTTTCGGCGCGCTTTATTTGGACAAACGCGGTCCCTCGGCGAACTACACCGAGAGCGATTTGGAATGGGCCGCCGGAGTCGCCGGTCAGGCGGCGCTTGCCATCGCCATTTCGCTTCTTCACGCCGAAATGATCGCCAAGCACGAGCAGGAGAGAGAAATCCAAATCGCGCGGACAATCCAAATGAATTTGCTCCCCAAGACGATGCCGAAGATTCGCGGATTTGAACTCGGCGGCCTCAGTCGTCCGGCGCGCATGGTCGGGGGAGACTACTATGACCTCATTGATTTGGACGGCGGCAATTACGCCTTGACCATCGCCGACGTTTCCGGCAAGGGAGTCGCTTCCGCGCTATTGTTGGCTTCCTTCCGTTCCGCCACGCGGATGGAGGCGCGCGATTTGGATCGCGATAATCTGGTCGAAGTCGTCGAGCGCCTCAATGAGACGATCTGCAAGGAAACGACCAACAACATGTATATCACGATGGTCTTGGCCCTCTTCGAGCCGCAGGCGCGGCGGCTCACGTTTTGCAACGCCGGACACGCTTATCCGATTCTTCGCAAACCCGACGGCGGTTTGGTCAACTTGGAGGCCGGGGGAAGTTTCCTCGGCATCATGCCGGGCATGAATTTCGAAATGCAATCCGTTGAGTTGCAGGCCGGTTCGCTGACCGTTTTCGTCACCGACGGAATCAGCGATTCCCTGAACGCGCAGGGAGACACCTTCGGCACGGCGCGACTGACGGAGTTCATTCAATCCCACGCGAAGCTTTCCGCGCAGGAATTCTGCGTTCAACTCGAAGCCGCCGTCCGGCAATTTCAAGGCGACGCCGAGCAGTTCGATGATTTCACCGTCATGGCCTTGCGCGCCGTATAAGAGTTTTCGAAACCGAGATCATCGGGAGAAACATGAATGAGCTTTGACGAAAAGATGGGACCGCGAAACGTTCGATTTCCTCCCGGACGCTCGATGGGGGTTCTCTGCGTTCGCGATTGGGGAATGCCCGGCTACGGGGGATGGCAAAACTTGACGGAAGCCCGGGGAAGCGTGGCCGTTCCCGCCGGCAAAGAATTGATGTTAAAGCTGAATTGGGGCGCCTCGACCGATCTCTCGCCCATCGGCTATCTGCGTCCTGAAGACCTTCAATGGCTCGATTGCCGCGACACGCAAGTTAACGACGAGGGATTGTATTACGTCCGGGGGTTGGCCGGACTTCACGATTTGGGATTGGGACACACCAACATCACCAACGCCGGCATGAAACACTTGGAGAATTTACATTCCCTCCGCGAACTCTATCTGGTCGGGTTGAATGTCACCGACGCGGGAATTGCTCCCGTCGGCAAACTCGCTTCGTTGCGCGCTTTGGCCTTGAATGACACCGGCATCGGAGACAAAGGAGCCGAGACGCTGAGCGGACTGAACATGCTCCGGCGACTGTGGCTCAAGGGGACGCAGATCACCGACGCCGGACTCATGCAGCTGAAAACCCTGACCAATCTCAAGCGGCTTGATTTGCGCGACATGCCGATCACCGAAGAGGGTTTGGCGAATCTGAAGCGCGCGCTTCCCCATTGCTATATTGTCCGCTGAGGCATTTGCTTCGCCAATTTCCGCAACGTCATTCGTTCATTCATGCCCCCACCGCGTCCTTCCCGATCTTCCAATCCCGAACTTCCGCAAAAAAACGGAGGCTCGTCTCTTCCGCTTACTCTTTGGGTTTTGGTTTTTCTTCAAATGGGTTCCGTCGCCTTGGTCGTCCTCTCGCTGACGCCGTTGACCCGAAATCTCGACGACATTAAGAAGCTGGAGTTCCTTGGATTGGGTTCCCTGCTTGCGATTGGTGGCTTGCTTGCGGTCGCGGACGGCCTTGCGCCATCGGTTCCCAAATACGTCGGCTGGGGATTGACGGCCTACGGCGTGGTCCTTCTCGTCTCAACGTGGTTGTCGAAATACTCGTGGGCGGGGTGGCCTTTTGATTTCTTTTATTGGGCGGCGATTGGATTTTTTCTCGGCGGCATGGCCGCCGGCTCGACTTGGCAAACCGCCCGCGCTTATCTGCTCTTCGCCGTTCTTTTGCTTCTTGGAGCGAACCTTCTCGGATTTTTTCATTACGACGTTTTGGGCAACGGCTCGACGGGAACAACGTGGCTTTATCGGACGCTCTACGGCGACCGCTCGAAAACGCTCGAACCGACCAATTTTCAGGCGCTTCTCTACACCTTCAACGTGGACGCGCGCGAACGGCTGATGTCCACGATATTGAACCGGCAATTCTACGCCGATTTTTGCCTGCTTTACTTCCCGATGGCCGTCGCGCTGGCATTAATCGCGGAAGGATGGGCGGCGCGGGGTTTGGGAATCGTCACGACGTTGATGAGTTTGGTTTCGATTTTCTTGTGCAAGTCCAAGGCGGAATACTTGTTCGGCGCGGTTTCGCTCGTTTTCCTGATCGCGCTGTTTGCGTTCGCCGTGCGCAGGGTGACGATTGCTTCCTCCTATCTCGCCGCTTGGGTGGGAGGGGTCTTCCTTTTGATGGTGACTTTCCTTTTTCTCCACTCCCCGACGCTGATCGCGCAAATGAAAACCCTCACCTTTTCGGTTTCGGCGCGCAAGATCATCTTCGCCGGCGCGTGGAAGATTTTCCTCGCTTTCCCGATCCTCGGTTCTGGGCCCGGAACCTTCATTCTCTATTTTCCCCGCTACCGTAGCCCCGATTACTTTCAACATGAAATTTCCAACGTCACGGAATTGGCGCACAACTACATACTCGATATTCTATCCGAGACGGGAATCGCGGGAATCGCGACGTTCGCCTTCTTCGCCGTTCCCCTCGCGGTCTTGGCGTTCCGGATGGTTTTTCGAGCGGAGGATTCGCGTCTGAAACTGATGTTAATCGCCTGTCTGGCGGGCTTGCTGGGAATCTATGGGAGCAACATGTCGAGCACCAGCGCGCGCTGGCCGATCGGCGCCGTCGGCCTTTGGTCGGTGATGGGATTTATGGCGGGATTGATCCGCCAAGGGGAGCAATGGAAGCCCGCGCCGAAGTTTGGCGAAGGATTAAAAGCAATTTTTGGCGGATGGAGTCTTCCCTCGCGCTCCGCGCCCGCCTCCGGAAATGAATGGAAGAAGAAAGCGCAATTGGCCTGTCTCGGCTTGACGGCGGCGGCGGGTTTAATTTTCTGCTGGCGCGACGGGATCGGCTACTGGAACAGCGCCCTGCTCTATAATCAAGCCCTCCTCGGTTTTGGGCGGGTCATGGATTATCACGCCGCAGAGGTCAGCGATTTCAACACCCCGCCGGAGAAGCGCCGCCAATTTGCCGGAACGCTCAAGGAGGCCGGAAATTCATTTCGCCGCGCCATTGATATTTATCCGGGTAACCTTTCGGCCTACTACAAATTGGGATCGGTCGAGAACACGCTGGCCAATTTGGAATTCGACCGATTGGAGGAGCACTTGCGCGAGGCGAAGAAAGTCTATGAGACGCTACAGACCTACGCTCCCGACTACGCGGAAATCGCCTACAATCTGGGCGTGGTGGATTTTCGGTTGGCGCTCTGGACGAAAAGCAAGCTGGCGGAGTTGCCGCCGGGCGACGCGGAGGACTCTCGCCGCTTGAACGCCGAGTTGATTGTCTTGCAGGAGCAATCGCGCAAATACTTTGAGCTAATGCGCGCGATGTCCAACAAGGCCGAGGTCTTTTATCAACTTGCCGACACCTACTTTCGCGCGGGGGACTTCAAGGAAGCGCAAGAAACCTACAAGAAAGCCTTGGAGCTTTACCCGACCGAAGAGATTCTTTCGAGCGTCTATTTCGCCGACAAATACTACGAGGCGTCCGTTCAGTTGAAGGATCAGGCCGGAATCGTCGAGGGATTGAGGGCGCGGTGGAATCTCCATCCGGGCGACCGTTCGCTACTGTATCAAGCCCTCCAGATCGCCTCGGATCAAGGCATGGAAGAATCGTTCAATCGCCTTGTTGACGAGGCGCTGGAGCGCAATCCGGTGGACCCGATGGTTTTTGAGAAAATCGCCGCCCGCGCGGAAAAGAAGAAGGATAACGCCGCGACGCTCAAGGCGGCGTCGCAATATCTGGAACTCATGGGGAACAAGGAAATGGCCGAAGCCGTCAAGCCGATGGGGGGCGAAAAACCGGAGGTGATCTTGAAAGGGGCGCAAGCCGCCGACGTGCTCCACGACAAAACCGCCGCGCGGAAATTTTACGACCGCCTCGCCGCCTCCAATTCTCCCTTCACGCAACAAGCCAAGGATTGGCTCGCGGCGAATCCGTAGGTCGGCTCTCCTGAGCCGACTTATCGTTTAACAGCGGAAACCCATTGATCCGCCGCATGTAGAATTACCTCGACCTGCCTTGCCGTCGGTTCCGTCGCGTCAAGATTCAATAGATTCGGATGTTCCAGATGATCGAAAATCAACGCCACCGAGGCGAGATATTGCGCCTCCTCAAAATGGTCGGTTTTGTTTCCCCGCGATTGGCGGATACGCTCCAGCGCGGTGTCCACTTTGATTTTCAGAATGACCAGCAGATCGGGTTCGGGCGCGAATCGGCGGTGGCGTTCGATCAATTCGGCGACGTTCATCCCTCTCGCCCCTTGATAAGCCAGTGTCGAGTAGTAATAGCGGTCCAACACCACGGCCTTGCCCGTCTTGAGCGCCGGGAGGATCACGTCGCGGACATGCTCCTCGCGGTCGGCGATGAAAAGATCGGCTTCCTCCAGCGGCGTGATCCCCTCGCGTCCGGTCCGCGCGATTTCGCGGATTTTGCGCCCGTAGGGGCCGTCGGTCGGCTCGCGCGAAACGACGGTCGGAATTCCCCGCCTTTCCAATTCCGCGCCGACGGCGCGCGCCAAGGTGGATTTCCCCGAACCGTCAATTCCCTCGATGACGATGAAATAACCGCGCCGGTCTTCCATCGGATCAAAGCCTATCCGAAAATGTGGCACCGGCGCCCTCGCCGGTCATGGATTCCGGGAGTTCCACTGCCGAGGGCGGCTGTGCCACACGGTTTGTATTAAACCCAAGCATGAATTTTCGGATATGCTCTCAGCTACCTGTCGGCTGGGTCAATGTCACGCGGTCGGCGTTGTCTTGCTCGGCCAGATGAACCTGAACCGATTGATCGGGGGTCGTCTGGAGGGTCAGCGCGGCGAAGTCGGCCTGAATCGGATACTCGCGCAGGCCGCGATCCACCAGCACGGCGAGTTTCACGGCGCGCGGACGGCCAAAATCAATGATCTGATCCAACGCGCAACGAATCGTGCGCCCCGTGTAAAGCACGTCGTCAATCAACAAGATCATTTTTCCCTCGACGTCGAAGGGAAGATTGGTCCCGCGCACCAACGGATGGGAGCCGAGTTGAGAAATGTCGTCGCGGTAAAGCGTGATGTCGAGCGCGCCGAGCGGCAAATCCCAGCCGCGCGATTGCTTCAAATGGCTTTGCACCCGTCGCGCCAAGATCGCGCCGCGCGTGCGGATGCCGATGATCGCGGCGTGTTTCGGATCGCCGATCATTCCCGCCATCGCGTCGGCTACCTCCGCGATTTTGCCGCTCAGCGCCGGGGCGTCCAGCAGAATCTGCTCGGTCATCTTCAGTGAATCTCCGAATCAGAGAAAAAAATGGGAATTTCGCGTCCGGCGGAAACCGGAGAATCGGAGCCGTGAACCAGATTCTCCGTCATCGAGAAGGCAAAATCACCCCGAATCGTTCCCGGCTCGGCTTCCGTGAATTTGGTCGCCCCCATCAACTTGCGCGAAAGCGCGATCGCCGAATCCCCCTCGATCACCATCGCGGCAATCGGGCCGGAAGTAATGAACTTTTTCAGATCGGGATAAAATCCCTTCGTCAAATGCTCGGCATAGTGACGATCCGAAAGGTCGGGCGTGACGCGCATCATCTTGAGCGCGGCGACGCGCAAGCCCTTTCGCTCGAACCGCGCGATGATCTCGCCGACGAGTTTGCGTTGAACCCCGTCGGGTTTGACAAGAATAAGAGTTCGTTCCAGCGCCATGATTTTTCCTACACCGCCTTTGCTTCGACTTTTGCTTCCACCGGTTCGGGGCGGTAGTCCGCCGCGCGAGCCACGATCTTTTCGTTGATTTTTCCGCGCACGACCTTGGCCGCCATGCGGATCGCGCTGGTCACGGCTCGCGCGTTCGAGGCGCCATGGCCGATCAGACAAACGCCGTTGACTCCCAAAAGGGGCGCGCCTCCGAATTCATCGGGCGCGACTTGCCGCTTGAAACTTTGCAATTGCGGGCCGATGGCCAATCCCGCCAGCGCGCTCAGGGGATTTTTCAAAATTTCCATCTTCAAATTCGTCAGAATCATCTGCCCCAAGGCTTCGCCCGCCTTCAGGACGACGTTGCCGACAAATCCGTCGCAAACGATGACATCGAATTTCCCGCTGAAAAGATCGCGCCCCTCGGCGTTCCCGATGAAATTGAATTTGCCGGAATTCCGCAGTTCCTTGTGAACCTCCAGCGAAAGTTCGTTTCCTTTGCCGTCTTCCTCGCCGATGCTCAAAACCCCAAGACGCGGATTCGGCCAACCCAAAACGTGCTCCGTGTAAATGCAACCCATGATCGCAAAATCAATCAAATGGCGGGGTCGGCAATCCACGTTCGCGCCGACGTCCAGAAGCAAAACGGGATGCTCCGGGACGGGAATGATCTGCGCCAGCGCGGGACGCGAAATCCCCGGCAGGATTCTCCACTTGAGGACCGTGTGCGCCATGCACGCTCCGGTATTGCCCATCGAAACGACCGCGTCGGCCTCCCCTTTTTTCACCAATTCCGCGGCGACGGCGATGGAGGAATTTTGTTTTTTCAGCGATTTCTTGGGACCTTCGGCCATGCCGACCACTTCCTCGGCGTTGACGACGCGCGGGCGGCGTTCCGGCATCCCCAATTCCCGAATGATCGTGCGGATTTTCCCGTTTCTGCCGACCAAAATGACGTCCAAATCGGTATCCAACGCGGCGGCCAGCGCCCCCTCGACCAACACCTCCGGGCCGTGGTCGCCCCCCATGGCGTCAAAGGCAACGCGGATGCGGTTGGAGTCCATGATCGTGGCGGCTTAGCGCGTGACTTCGGTTCGGAACGCGCGCCCCTTGTAATGCCCGCAATGCGGGCAGATGCGGTGCGGCGGCTTCATGGCGTGGCAATGGTCGCACTCGACCAGCGTCGGCGCGCTCATCTTCTTGTGGGTTCGATTTCGGTCTCGGCGGGCTTTGGAATGTCGCCTCCGTGGTACAGGCATGGTGATGATCTCCTTGGTTCAATTCCCAAACCCAGTATTTTAACGGGAAATTTTCCAGCGGTCAAGTTGACCCTTTGCGTCGGACGCCCTATACTTTAGGGCGAATCGTGGAGGATGGTCCAATCTCTTTGCTCCGATCCCGCATTACCTTCTGCTTTGTTCTTGCCGTTCTGACGTGGAGTAACGCGCCGCTTCTCCCTGCACAAAATCCCTTCGTCTTCGATGAAAAACTCTTCGGCGCTCCCTCCGTGATTCTTCAAAACGGTCAAACCTACAGCGGCGGGCAACAAAGCTGGAACGTGGACATTTTGGGATCCGGCGATCTTCAGGTCGCCGGCGAGCAGTTCACCCGCACCCGCGCGTCGGTTGTGCTCACGGATACGGCGGCGATTCACAATGTCACTTTTCCCGCCTTTACTTCCGGTTCCTGGATTCTGCGCGCGACGATTCAGGGAACCTCTTCCTATTCCAGCGGTTCCTACAACTACGTCACCATGGATTGCAAAGGGATTGACGGAAGCTACGGTTGCCGGATTTTGCTCAACCGGACCGATCCCAATCCCGATCTCAATTTCGGGCAGGACGGAGCCTACAACAATTTTTTCTACTCCAACGTCTTCACCAACAATCAACTTGTCAACCGCGAGATGGAATTGACGTTGGTCAACAAGGAGTCCCTCGTTAACCTGTTCGTGGACGATTGGCTCGGAAGCGCGACTCCGACCAACGTCCTCTATCGCTCCAATCCGACCAGCGGCACGATCAAACTCAGCACTTGGAACGAGGCGGATGTCACTTTCGGGAGCCAGATGACCGGCTCGGTGGACAATATCCAATTATTCAACGTCATTCCCTACATTGAATCATTCACAACCACGACCACGACGATTGATCCGATCCCCGCCGCAAGCGTTTGGGACAACTCGTGGCAAGTGCTCGACGCCAACAATCCGGTGAATTGGGAAATTCAAAACAGCCAGTTGCAATGGAAAGGCTCGGCGAGCGATCCCCCTTATATCACAAGCCAATCGTCGGAAACCGATTTTACGTCGGACTCTTGGATTTTTGAGGCGACCTTTACACTGCAAAATGCGAGCAATTCGCCGGCGAATCGCGTCATCTTCGAAATCGAGCCGGCTTCGGGTCCGGCGGTAGGTGTCGTTATCCCGAAAACCAACATCGGCGGCGCGCGGCTCGAAGTTTATGAGAACACGGAATCGAACGTTCTAGCCTCCGATCCCGGCGGAACCGACCTCGCTCCCTTTTTTCGTCACCGCGTTTCAATCTACAACAACCACGGCGAGATCATCATGCGCGTGGACGACCGGCGGCTCGACGCCGGCGTGGCGCTCGGATTAGGAACCTTGAATTGGAAGCGGATCAATGTTAAAGGAGATGCCGCCTACGGCTTTGCCGTGGACTCAGTCCTGTTTTTCAACGCCGGATCGGGACTCCAAGCCGTCTCGCCGATGTGGATGGAATATGAATAGTTTGGATTTCTTAAACACGAAGACGCAAAGAAGACACGAAGAGGAAATCGCGCTTGTCTGCGCGGCTTTGCGACCTTGCTTCTTTGCATTCTTTTTTTTCGCTCTATTTTTTACAAGGGCAACCTGTCCGCTTGCGCAGACCCCCACGCCCACCGCGACGCCAACGAGAACGAGCACTCCATCTCCCACCATGACCCCGACGTTCACGCCAACCCCGACGCAATCCGCGACCATGTCGCCTACCCAATCCGCGACTGCCTCGCCGACCCGCACCGCGACGGCCACGCCTACCCCCTGCTCGCCCGATACCCTGCTGGCGACGATGAACAACCCTGCGGCATCCCTAGGCGATTACTTCGGGATTTCGGTCGGGGTCTCCGGCAATCTGGCCGTGGTGGGAGCGTGGCAAGAAGATCCCGGCGCCGTGAGCGACGCGGGAATTGCCTATGTCTTCAATGGGACGACCGGAGCGTTGGTCTCGACGCTAAACAATCCCGCGGGAACCGCCAATGACCGCTTCGGCGACGCGGTTGCGATTTCCGGAAATCTCGCCGTGGTCGGATGTTATCGGGACGATCCCGGCGGATTCACCGACGCGGGAACGGCATACGTCTTCGATGCCACAACCGGCGGGCTGGTGACGACGCTCAATAATCCTACGCCCTTGAATGGCGATTTCTTCGGCATCTCGGTCGCCATATCGGGAAATTTGGCCGTGGTCGGAGCCTATCTGGATGATCCCGGCGGTATAAGCGGCGCGGGGACGGCCTATGTTTTCAACGCGACGACCGGATCGTTGCTCTGGACACTGAACAATCCCGCCCCAACGGCGGGGGATCAGTTCGGCGTCTCGGTGGCGATCTCCGGAAATCTTGTCGTTGTTGGCGCGGACCATGACGATCCCGGCGCCGTGACCGATGCCGGTTCCGCCTATGTCTTCGACGCCTCCACCGGCAACTTGGTGGCGACGCTGAACAAGCCCGTGCCGGCGGTGAACGACGGATTCGGCTACTCGGTTGCGATCTCCGGAAACTTGGCCGTCGTCGGGACGTGGGGAGATGATCCGGGCGGACTCACCGACGCGGGATCGGCCTACGTGTTCAACGCCACGACCGGAGCCTTGGTGACAACTCTCAACAATCCCGCGCCGACGGCAAACGATTGGTTCGGATGGTCGGTCGCCATTTCTGGAAATTTGGCCGTGGCCGGCGCGTTCGGGGATTCCCCCGGCGGAACGGGGGGCGCGGGAACGGCTTACGTCTTCGACGCCACGAATGGGGCGCTTACGACCACGCTGAACAACCCTGCTCCGGCGACAAGCGATTTCTTCGGCTATTCGGTTGCAATCTTCGGAGGCATGGCCGTGGTTGGAGCGGAAGCGGACGATCCCAGCGGCATCGTGGATGCCGGGACGGCCTATTCCTTCACCTGCGCGTCGCTCCTGCCCACGCCGACTCCCACGCCGAATCAGGTCCGGGACTGGACCCTCTTCGAGTGAGCCGCGCTTTGTGGGCAAACAAACCCCGCGCTGTTATTTTTTCGTTCAGTTTGCTATCGTCTTGCGCCCATTGTTGAGCCGCTCAAGAGAAAGGAAGCGCATCCGCCCCATGCCCCAACCGTTTTTAATGACCCCCGGTCCCTCCAACGTCCCGCCGCGCGTTTTGCAGGCGCTGGGACGCCCCATCGTTCACCATCGCTCGTCGGATTTCGATCCGATTTTCGCCAAATCTACCGACGGTTTGAAGAAAGTCTTCCGCACGGCCAATCCGGTCGTGATCTTCACCGGATCGGGAACGCTGGCAATGGAAGCCTCGGTCGGCGGACTTCTTTCTCCCGGCGACCGCGTGATTTCCATCGAGACCGGCAAGTTCGGCCAGCGATGGGGGAATCTCGCCCGCGCGTTTGGGTTGGACGTCATCACGATTGAGACCGAATGGGGTCAGGCCGTCGAACCGGCGGCGGTTGAACTGACCCTCGCCAAGAATCCGGGGGTCAAGGCGGTCTATGCGACGCTTTGCGAAACCTCGACCGCCGTGCTGAACGACGTTGAAATGATCGGCAAGATCGTCGGCGAAACTCCGGCGGTTTTGGTCGTGGACGCGATCAGCGGTCTGGCGGCGGATCGGATGGAATCCGACGCGTGGGGCGTGGACGTCGCCGTCGGCAGTTCGCAAAAGGCGCTCATGCTTCCTCCCGGTTTGGCGTTCGCGTCGGTCAGCCCGAAGGCGCGCAAATTGATCGAGACCGCGAAATGCCCGGTCTTCTACGCCTCGCTGAAAAAGGCGCTCAAGAGTCTGGACGAGGGAACGACCCCGTTCACTCCCGCCGTTTCGCTGATCGTCGGATTGAACGAGGCGTTGGCGATGATTCTGGAGGAGGGATTGGAAAACGTCTGGAAACGCCATGCGCGGTTGGCCGACGCCCTGCGCGAAGGGGGCAAGGCGCTGGGACTGAAACTTTTCTCGCAGGCTCCGAGCAACACGGTCGTCGCCTACGACGTCCCCGCCGGAGTCGCCTACAAGGACTTGAGCAAGATGATGCGCGAGAAATTCGGCATCACGATCGCGGGGGGACAAGACCGGATCAAGGGGAAAATTTTCCGCATGGCGGCGATGGGCTGGGCGGACGACAAGCTTGTGGCGCAGGCGTTGGAAGCGTTGGAGCAATCGCTCTCCGCGCTCGGATGTGCCGCTCCGCGTCCCAAGACTGTGACGATTTTAGGATGACGAGCGGTGAGAGGTATAATGAGGAATCTCATTTCCCAATCCAATGCGCCTCCCGCGTAACCACACGAAAAGACATTTAGCTTGTAGCCCAGAACTTCCACCATGGTTTTCGAGGAGTCGGGGTTGGCGATTCGACGCCAAATTGATTTCCCGATGCGTCGTATTCCTCACCCTCGTCACCTTGAACCTTAGCTGACAATGCTTGTGCCAAAAGATGCATCTTTCTAAGGATTTCCGTATCAGGGTTTTTCACCGCAATGTTGCCTTCTCTAAAATCAAACCAAGCCATGTTTCCATCTTTGCCGTGGCCGGAATAAGCCAGCCAGACTGAAAGACCCTCACTCGTGATTCGAAGAGCATTCCCCTCGCCAGTCTCAGCTTCGGCATAGCCATCGTGCCTCATTTCAGGGTCGTTCTTAACGACGGAAAGCCATTCTTGAAGAGAAATAGTTGGACCTTCTTCATCGAACCAGTATTTCTTTTTTGTGATGTGTACGCCGTATCCCATGATTCCTCCAACGCGTTAGCTAAAATGGGAAAGTCCGAATAATCCGCGACAAATGGACTTTCCTTCTCGAACGGTAAGTCGATCATTCCACGAAAACCCATTCCTAATCTAACGGAATTTCGGGGTTATCAGGCGGAGCCTCCGGCGAATTTCGCGCTGACCGATTCGCACCTCCAAGGAAGGGTCATCCGTTCCCAAGCCAACCAAGGGGGGCGGCGCTGGGCCTATGAAATCTGGCTCTTGGCCGATCCGAACGAAAACGGGGAAATCGCTGTTGTCGAATACGTCCGCGCCGCGTCGGACGCGAATCATCATCTGGAGGAAATTGAAAAGGGGATTAAAGGGACGAGATTCTGATTTGAAGACCCGGAGGGCGTCATGATCCTGCTAACTTTGCCGCCGTCTCCATCGCCGGAAACGCGATTGTGAATCGCGCGCCGCCGTCCGGCGCGTTTTCGGCGCGGATCGTTCCGCCGTGGATGTCCTGCACGATGGTTTTGACCCAATTCAGACCCAAGCCTTCCCCTTCCTGTTGGCGTCCGAGAGTGTATCCCAGCGCAAAAATCCGCTCGATCTGTTCGGCGTCGGCAAGTTTTCCCTCCTCGTTCAAAATTCCTGTCCCGCTGTCCTGAATCGTGATCGCCAATTTGTCCGCAGTGGAGGTTCCGCCCTTGAGAGTCTCGGTCGTGATCGTGATGGTTCCCTCCGCTTCTTTGCCACCCGCGCGTCGAATCGCGTCCAGCGCGTTGGAAAATAGATTGAAGAGCGCGAGCTTGAAGAGTCGCGGATCAATCCGGCATTTGGGCGCAGAGGGATCGAGCCGCTCGGTGAATTTCACCTTCTCCGAAGTGGAAAGCCGGAAGAGCCGGATCGTCTCGCCGATCAATTCATTGACGTTGTGCGTCTCCAAAATCGGCTTTTTCAAAAAAGCGTAGGCGCGATAGAGGTTAACGACCTCCTGCAAAAAGCGAGTGGAATTGAGCAACCCTTCCAGCGATTGATTCAGAATTTCGCGCCGCTGATTCTCGGGGATCGGCGCGCCGTTGCGCAGAAGCTCCTCCAGCGTCATCAATTCCAATTTGCTCGTGGCAATGATGTTGGTCAAATCATGGCCGAGGTTGCGCGAGAGATTGATGCTGGCGCGGTCGCGTTCGCGCACGAGCGTTCGATTCCGCGCCACGAGCGACTCCAATCCGGCTCGGATGATGGCGGAAAATCGCGCGAGCAGGGTTTCCGCCTCCCGCGGCTCGAACTGTCTCGAAGCGACGGACAGTCCCAACGCCAGAACGTAATGAATCCCCGGCCGCTCCGGATCATCCGCCAGTCGCACTGCCAGCGTTTTGGCCAACGCCAATTCCTTCGATTTCAGTCGGCTCGTGGATTCCCCCGGGAAGGCCATCGTCGCCGCCAGATCAAGCAAGGTCGCATCCTGAACTTTGGGCAGAACTCTTGCGCCTCGCCGGACCAGCGTTCTTCCCGTTCGTCTTGGTTTGCCGGGTCCCTCTTCGGCCAATTCGACGCAAACCACCAAAGCGGCGGCCCTCTGGTCAATCAGATCGTCGCAAGCCGATTGAATCAGTTCCCAGCCGGTCATGGGCGTTCCCTGATTGATTCGCTCGCCCAGACGCTCCTGCAGTCGCGCCAACGCGGTGTCGCGCGCCATGCCGTTGTAAAGTCGTTCAAGTCGGGATCGCGGACGAAAAATGAAATGGGTCGTTTGCGGCGTCGAGATTTCAATGCTCCCAATGACGTTGCGCATCGGCAAGACGACGCGGGTCAGGAAGAAAAAGACGAAGATGGTGATGATGCCGTCGGCGATCAGATTCCCGATCCGGAATTGAAACGTCAGCTTGTTGATTTCAGTTTGAATCTGAGGGACTTTGAGCGAGGGTCCGGGCGTCGTGAAATAAATCCAGATGCGCGGACGCGCGCCGGAGGGGTCCAACGCCGGAAGGCGGCTTACCCGCTGGGCGCTGAATAGGCGGAGCCAAAGCGAATTGTCGAAATTGTTGAACCGCGCGAACTTGTCGGCCTTTTCGTCAAAGAGATATTTTCCCGCCGCGTCCTGAACGGCAATCCGATAGACACTGCTCGGTCCCTGCAAAATCCTCGCCGCGGCGGTCTTCATCTCGCCGATGCTACGCGAAGGGTCTTTGCCGTTCTTGAGATCGTTGTGCCAAAACTCGGTCCAGTTCAGAAATCCCTCCAACACATTGGGGAACAACTCTTCCGGAATATACTTGCTCAAGAGGTCGCTCTTGGCGCGTTGATAGACCATCGTGTCCAGCGCGAGTGAAATTCCGACGACCACTCCGGCGTAAACCAGAAGCGTGACCAGTAAAATTCCATTGCGCTTGAAAAAGGCTTGCCTCATCGTTGCGAGTATATCAATGCGAACTACGACAATAAACAAGTCTGATACGGCGGACATGCAACCGCGCTCCGCAATTTCGCATCCTTCGGCCTCCGCGCTCTGGAGCTTCTTTTGGCTCTTGGTCCGGCGCGATCTAAAAACGCGCTACGCCGGATCAACCCTCGGCGCGGTCTGGAGCCTGATCCATCCCATCACCATGATCCTGATTTACATGGCGATTTTTTCGTCCCTCTTCACCGACCGAGGCGGATCCAATCCGATGGATTACGCAATCCATCTCTGCTCAGGAATGTTGGTCTGGTTGGTTTTTTCCGACACGCTGAATCGCGGCGTCACCGCGCTCACCGACAACGGCAACTTCATGCAGAAAATCTGGTTTCCTCCTTTATTGCTTCACGCCTCAATTCTTTTCAACGTCCTGCTCGTTCAAGGCGCGGGATTGGTCGCACTGTGGATTATACTTTTGGCGTTGGGTCATGCCGCGCCGGTCTCGTCGTTGCTGGTTTTTCCGCTCTTGCTATTAACCGGTCTCGCCGCCGCTGGAATGGGTATGGCTTTTTCGGCGTTGCACGTCTTTTTCCGCGACGTTTCGCAATTGGTGATGATCGGTTTAACGATAGGATTTTGGTTCAATCCCATCGTCTATCCGCGCGGGATGATCGAAAAATCGGAAATCGGGAAATGGGCGTGGTTCCTGCGGCTCAACCCCGTCGAACACTTCATCTCGATCTCGCAACGCCTTTTCGGCGATCCCCTCGCCGCGCCACATTCCTTGGCTTGGTTGGTTGTGATTCTTTTTCCATCCGTCAGCTTGGCATTGGGGGGCTGGGTTTTTCAGCGGATGTTGCCGGACGTGCGAGACGGATTATGATGAGCAGGGAATAAACAAGGATGTACAGGATTTGCAGGATAAGGAAGATGGGAAGCGGCGCGAGGTCGAATTAATGTTTCCTGAATCCGACTTTCGGTTTGACCAAGGCTTGAGGTAAAGTATTTGTATGACCGCGCCCTTTGCCGCCATCCCCTCCGCCATCGAAGCTATCCGCCAAGGGCGGATTGTTATTCTCGTGGACGACGAAAACCGCGAAAACGAGGGGGATTTCGTCTTCGCCGCCGAGTACGTCACGCCGGAAAAGGTGAATTTCCTCGCCAAAGAAGCGCGCGGTCTGATCTGCGTCGCCGCGTGCGAGCAACGCATGGCCGAACTCGATTTGGAGCCGATGGTCCCCGAACATGCCAACACCTCGCTCCACGGGACCCATTTCACGATCTCGGTGGACGCGAAGGAAAAAGTCACCACCGGCATCTCGGCGGCGGATCGTTGCGAGACCATCAAAGTCTTCGTCAATCCCGAAGCCGAACCTTCCGATCTGGTCAGGCCCGGGCACATTTTTCCGATCACGGCGTTGCGCGGTGGCGTGCTGGTTCGCGCCGGACACACCGAGGGAAGCGTGGATTTGGCGCGGTTCGCCGGACTTAACCCCGTCGCCGTCATCTGCGAAATCCAGAACGACGACGGCACGATGGCCCGCCTCCCCGATCTCATCAAAATCTCCGAGCGGTTCGATTGTCCGCTCGTCACGATCAAGGACCTCATGGAATATCGGATGACGACCGAGCGGCTCGTGAAAAAGGTCGTCTCCGTTCACATTCCCAACGCCTACGGCGATTGGGAGCTTTCCATGTATGAGGACGTCGTGAATCAGGAAACGCATTTGGCGATGGTGATGGGAAAAGTGGACGCCCAGCCGACGCTCGTCCGCGTTCATTCGCAATGCTTCACCGGTGACACGCTCGGATCGCTCCGTTGCGAGTGCGGCTCGCAGTTGGACGCCGCGATGGAACGGATCGCCAAGGAAGGCAAAGGGGTCATCGTCTATATGCACCAAGAAGGGCGGGGCATCGGCTTGAAAAACAAATTGCTCGCTTACGCGCTTCAAGAGCAGGGCAAAGACACCGTCGAGGCGAACGAAGCGCTCGGCTTCAAGCCCGATCTGCGCGAATACGGCATCGGCGCGCAAATTCTGGCCGATCTTGGACTCAAGCAACTCCGGATCATGACCAACAACCCGCGCAAGATCGTCGGCATCAAGGCGTATGGATTGGAAGTCGTCGAGCGGATCCCGTTGGAGGTCGGGCATCATCCCCACAACAAGGCCTACCTCGAAACCAAACGTCGCCGCCTCGGGCATCTCATTCAACCGGTTCCGCACGTCCACAACCCGCCGGATGCGGCGCGAGGTTAAAAAATTTCAATTATGACGGTATCGGAGGATGGAATCACCTTCCCACCAGCAATGCCGCGTCAAGGAATTGCCCCCCTTCGTCTTGGTGGCAATGAATGGCGATGAGATTTTTTCCTTTTTGGATCGCGCCGCGCAGTTTTTCAGTCGCGTCGAACGGCGCGTAGTCGTCGCTCCAACCTTCGCCGCGCCAGATTTCGCGTCCGTTCACATAAGCCTCGGCTCCATTATCGTAATGCGCGACCAGCGTCGCGGCGTCGAACGACGAGCCGTCGTATTCAAATTCCTGTCTCAACCAAATGTCCTTGGTCGTCCATTCGGTCCGCGATTGGGTTTTCCATCCTTCCTTGTGGCCGAAGCCCCCCATGCCGCGTTTCCAGCTTAAAGCGTCGAAGCCGGATTGGTTCCAATCGGCGGGAGGCGCGTCGGTGGTGTAATTCCATTCCTTGGCCGAAGCGTCGGGAAACGCACCGACGAGCACGGTCCATTTGCGCCGTTGAATCGAGGGCTTCAGAGGCGGGTCTTTCTCATACGCCGCCTCGCGCGCGACAATTGCGCGAATTTTTTCAGCGTTGAACTTGGGCTGACGATCAAAAAAAAATAGCCCGTTGCGTTCCTGCTCCACGTCGGTCAGTTGCGTGTAGCAAAAACCGAAAAGATTGCGGTTGTCCAAGAGCGCGTTCGTCAATCCCGCGAAACGCGCATACCATTCCTCCTTCGATTTGGGAATTTTCCCGTAGCCCCAGACATTTTTGTTTTCCTCCTCGACCCAGCCGATCCCGCCGTATTCGCTAATCATAAAGGGAAGGGGCTTTTTCGGTCCTCCATACTGCGGCGGCAAATCAACCGCGCCGAGCCGTCGCTGAAACCGCTCCCCGAGCGTCTTGGGATTTTGGTCGTAATCGTGCGCGTCCATGATTTCCGGATCGGGGAGACTGTGAATGTAGCCGCTCGTGTCAATGACGGGGCGCGTCGGATCAATGGCACGGGTCATCGCCGCGATGGAATTTTGCAACGCCCCCGCCGTCGCCGGAGTTTCGTTGAACGGACACCAACCGATGATCGAGGGATGATTCCGGTCGCGTTGAAGGATCTCGGTCCACTCGTGCTGGATCGGCGTGTTGACCGCCGGATTGGCGTAGTTGGGGCCGTAGCTTGGAAATTCCCCCCACGTCAGATAGCCGAGCTTGTCCGCCCAATAATGAAAACGCGGCTCAAAAACTTTTTGATGCAACCGCGCGCCGTTGAATCCGAGCGCCTTGGACATTTCAATGTCGTGCTTGAGCGCCTCGTCGCTCGGCGCGGTCCAGACGCCGTCGGGATAAAAACCTTGATCGAGAACAAGCCGTTGGAAAACGGGTTTGCCATTAATGAGGACCGACGAGCCTTCGAGGGAGACCTTGCGCAGGCCGAAATAGCCCTGAACCGTATCTACGATCTCATTTTCGCGCCAAAGAGTAAGTTCCAGATCGTAAAGGATCGGGCGGTCCAGCGACCATGGATATCTTCCTTCAAGATTGAGTTCGAAATGATTGTTACGCCAATTTGCCGGAACTCGATCCCCCCCTGCTATTTTATTCGAGATGTAAGCCCCCGCTTCTAAGATCAAACCATTGGAAGGCCCGTCTAGCGAAGCTTGAATGAAAGCGCGTTGGCTGTAGGATTCCGAAAGGGGATTGGATCCGGGGTCTAAGGGGATCACGGAGAAATCGGATATGAATGTCGAACCCACCCCTTCCAACCAAACCGTCTGCCAGATGCCCGTCGTGCGAGTGTAGAAAATCCCCCAGCTTTTTTCCCGGTTCGATTGCTTGCCGAGCGCCTGCAATCCGCTCCGCGCATCGTCGAAGGCGTGAACGATGATTGTATTCTCGCCGTCTCGCTTGAGCGCGTCGGTGACTTCAAAAACGATTTCGGCGTTCCCGCCGAAGTGCCTGCCGATCAGTTGACCATTGACCCAAACCCGCGTCGCCCAATCGCACGCGCCGACGTGCAGGCGAATGCGCGGCGATTTCCAATCGGCGGGAACCTTGAACGTCCGGCGATACCAAACGTTTTTGACGAATCCCTTGCGCTCCAATCCCGACAATTTGCTCTCCCTGCAAAACGGAACGACGATCTTGTCGGGATAGGCGACGTTGCCGAGATATTTCTCATCCGTGTCGTCGTCGGTCTCCGCGAATTCCCACGTTCCGTTCAGATTGAGCCACTCCATCCGTTGCGCGTCGGGACGCGGATGCTCGGGTCGGGGAATGGATTCTTCTTCGGCTTGAACGCGGCATATAACGGAAGCAATTCCGAAGAAAATCAATGCAACAACAAGATTCCCCAAGACCATGTGGCACAGCCGCCCTCGGCTGTGCGAGGTAGTAGGGAAGTTCCACCGGCGAGGGCGCCGGTGCCACATTTTCACATTTCTAGGAATTACCAAAAGAGATGTGCAAAGGTCCCCGAAGGGGACCGATTTGAATAGTCGTAGGTGAAACCTACGGATTACGAATTCCAAAATGATTCGAACCCCGAAGGGGTTGAACAAGTTCGACCCCTTCGGGGTCGTGGAAAAGGGATGGACGGTTTCCGTGGGTTCCGCATCGCTCCACCCACGGCTATTCAAATTCAATCCCTTCGGGATTGGGGAACGAACGGCCGGACAGTTCTCCGGTATAGTCCGCTTTGCACGTGCTCCCTGAGACTTCCTGAAAGAAACCGGACGATCCTTTGCGCTTGAGTCACCACGATTCACCATCACAATCACCTCCCGTCAAAATCATCCTCCCTTCGGCTCGCAACCTCGATGCCGCCGTTGACTTTCCCCGGCGTTTGGCTAACCTTGCCTTCAACCTTGCCTCCAAGGGGCGTCAAACCGGAGTTCCATCATGTTCATCCTTCCCGTGGGTGTCAATCGCCCCATCCATCACACTCCGGTGTTCACGCGCGCGATCATGGGCGTTTGTCTCCTGATCCAGCTTGCGGTCACATTCGCGACTCCCGCGCGCGATTGGACCATCGCCTACGGCTACGTCACCGGCTACGGTTCTCTGCTCACGCTCTTCACGCACATGTTCATGCACGCCGGATTCGGCCACCTGATCGGCAATTTCATCTTTCTTTATCTCCCGGGATCGGTGATCGAGGACGCGCTCGGCGGGTGGAAGTTTCTCCTATTTTATTTGGGTAGCGGCGTCGCGGCCAACGCGCTGTTTGTCATGTTTTCCAGCGGATCGCCGATGCCGATGGTCGGCGCGTCGGGGGCCATCGCCGGATTGATGGGAGGGTTCCTCATTCTCTTTCCCTACAGCAAGGTAAAGATGTATTGGGCGATTTGGATCTATGTCCGCCTTGGTTCCGGCGTGTTTTACGTCGTCTCGTGGCTGTATATGGGATTTTGGTTCCTCAAGGAATTCTTGAATTTCCTTTACGCGGCGGAGGGATCGGGCATTGCCTTCGGCGCGCACGTCGGCGGCTTCGCGGCGGGGATGATTTGGGCGTGGGCCTTCTTCGGATGGGATGAAGGGGAACGGATCGCGGATGAGCGCGCGGATCAAACCTACGCCATCGAGCCGGAAGGGGAGGCGGAGAGTCGCCATGAATTCTGAAACGCCAAGCCTGTGGATTTGGTTCAAGCGGAGCATCGGCGCAACGCTCGCCCTCGTTGTTCTTCTCTATATGTTCGACGTCGCGGTGGAAGGGGGAGTCGTCAATCCCCATCGTCCGAAAACCGAACGGCAACTCAAGGAAGCCATGATGCAATTTTCGATGGCGAAGCAAACGCCCGACGAAATTTTCCGAACCGCCGCCGCAAGGACCGAGAAGGATTCCTTTACCGCGAAGTTCCTCATAAAGGAACATCAGTCGGAACTTCAAGATCGCTTCGATCGGCATCGGCGCCTAGCCGAAGGGAGCGCGAAGCCGCGCGCGCCGTATCATTTCGCCATCGGGAATGAGCTAAAACGCGAGGTCGAGTTTCCGCTCGCCGACATTCTGATTGTTCCGTCCGACGTCGAGCTAAAAACGGCGCTTTATGTCCCTTCGGAGTATTATGAGGCGTTGAGCGGCTCCAATCTTCCCCCCGAACCGATCTTCCGCTCGTATCTCACGTTTCTTCACGAGCGAAAATGGATGTTCGAGGAAGCTCTTTACGATGAGCGAAGCGGCTTCGGCAGTCTCTCCGCCGAATCGGACCGTTGGTCGGTTGAAATCACCGTCTGGAACAAGAGCGTCTTTCCGCGCAATTCCACCGTGGTTCATTGGAAACTCGCCGCGAAAAGTAGCTCGGAAAATAGGGAGTCGGATCAAGACGAATGATGAAATCGCGTCGGCGAAATCATGGCCTCATTCCTCGACCCGCAGGACGAACGGCGGGGCGGCATTGAAGTCCATCGCCTCAACCTCCTTCAGGCATTGACGCATTTTCTTCTCCCGCGCCTGATACGTCACAATCGTCACCGTCGCGCCGTGGGTCGCATCCGATTCGGGTTTGTGTTGGATCATGGATTCGATGCTGATGTCGTGCTCGGCGAGGGCTTGCGAGAGCCGCGCAATGACCCCCGGCCGATCGGCGACGGTGAAGCGGAGATAATAATGAAGCCGAAGCGCGTCGCGGGGACGGATTTCTTTCTTGCCGACCGGGATGGCAAGCCGCCCATCGAGATACGGATTGAACTTGTGGTCGCCCGCCGCCAACGCCATGAGATCGCTGACGACCGCCGAGCTGGTCGCATCGGCTCCCGCCCCGCGACCGTAATACATCGTCGTCCCGATGGGCCGCCCCTGAACCTGAATCGCGTTGTAAACGCCGGACACCGCCGCGAGTTGGGAGGAGCGGGGCAGAAGGGTGGGGTGAACGCGGACCTCGGCCGGACCGTTCTCCTCGCGCTTGGCGATCCCCAAAAGTTTGATCGTGTAGCCCAATTCGCGGGCGTAGCGAATGTCAATCGGCTGAATGTTGGTGATTCCCTGAACCCAAACATCCTTGGGGCGAATGTCCATTCCAAACGCCAGCGAAGCGAGGATCGAGATTTTGTGGCAGGTGTCGTGCCCCTCGACGTCGAACGTCGGATTCGCTTCGGCGTATCCTGCGGATTGCGCCTCGGCCAACGCCTGATGAAACGGAATGCCGCGCTCCTCCATCTGCGTCAGGATGTAATTGCAGGTTCCGTTGATGATCCCTTGGATCGAAGTGATCGCGTTGGCGCAAAGCCCCTGCTCCAATGCGCGAATGATCGGAATGCCGCCGCCGACCGACGCTTCAAACAGAAGCCCCACTTTTTTCCTTCGGGCAAGTTGCCAGAGTTCCGCCCCGTGCTCGGCGAGCAACGCCTTGTTGGCCGTGACGACATGCTTGCCGGCGTTGAGGGCGCGGACAACAAATGTCCGCGCGGGTTCAATCCCTCCGACCAACTCAATGACCGCCTCGATTTTGGGATCGCCGAGGATTTTGCTAACGTCGTCCGTGAGAATCTTCGGATCGTAGGGGGCGTTCCTTTTTGTTTTGAGGTCCCTGTCCGCGATTCGCGCGAGACGAACCGGACGGGGAAGCCGCGCGCGGATGAGCGCGTCGTTTTCCGCCAGCGTCCGCACGACCCCCGCGCCGATGTTGCCGAATCCGATAAGACCGATTTCCAGCGCTTTGCTCATGGTGATTCTCCGCCAGCCGCTTTTAGCATCCGCTCACGTGAATGCAAGCGAAAAGATCAAATGAGACAAGGAGGGTGGTGAAGCAATACGAGCGCGAGCCGGTTCAAGGCGTAATTTTCAGCGCGCCCAGTTCCTTGGCTCCGGCGACTTCCCAAACCTTGACCTCGCCGAGCCATGATCCCGCGACAACGCGCGAATCCTGCGCGGCGAAACATGCGGCGTATGCCCAATCGCCGAGCGCGGGAAGTCCGGCGAGTTTGCTTCCGTCCGGTTTCCAGATCATTGTGGTTTTGTCCACGCCGGAACTGACCAAACGTCCGTCGCGCGCGTAGCGAACCGAAAGAACGCCCGGCGGATGCGCGTTCCAGTTTTTGGTCTGTTTGCCTTCCCCCATTTCCCAAAGGCGGATCGTGCCGTCGGCTCCCGCCGACGCCAGCGTGTTGGAATCGGGATGGAAATCGAGCGCGTTCACGCTTCCGGTATGTCCGCGCAAGGTGTGAACGTCGCGCCCGTTTTCGGCCAGCCAGACGTAAAGTCCGCCGGAGCGGTCCCCCGTGGCGAGGAACCAACCGTCGGGGCTGAACGCGACGGACTGAATGAAATCGGTGTGCTTAGTGATTTCGTATTGCATCTTCCCGTCGGTCGTGGAGAAGACCTTGACCTTCTTGTTCGTCCCGCCGACGGCGACCTGCGTGTGATCGAGGCTGATGTCGGCGGCGAAGACCGTGTCGAACGTCTTGCCGAAATCGCCGAGTCGCTTGCCCGACTTGACATCATACACAACCGCCAAGCCGATCTTGCCCGCTTCCCCTCCCGCGACGACGACCAGCGAGCCGTTGGGCGAAAACTTGATGCACTCCGCTTCCCCTTCGGGAAACGGCAGAGCGCGCAGAAGTTCCAGCGTCTCGGCGTTGTAAAGCAAAACCTGACGGTAGCCCGAAACCGCGACGACAGGCGCAACGGGGCTGGAAGCGACGGCCTTGATCGCCAACGGACCGTTGAGCGGGGTCAACTGGACTTTGTCTTCCTTGACCGGCATCGGAATTTCCCCCTGAATGACAACCGCTTGGGCGGTTTTGACAGGCTCGGGTTTCATCGCCGATGCGGTTTTGGGTTTGGAGTTTTTGTCCTTGAGCGCCCCTTGCTCGATCCATTGTTTGATGACTTCCAACGTGGCGTCGTCGAGTTTGGCCGAACCCATCGGCATTTTGGGTTCTTCCTGATGCGTGACCAGACGATAGAGGCGGCTCCCTTGCGGGTCGCCCGCGACAATGACCGCGCCCGATCCGCCCCCTTCCATCGCCTTCTCGAAGGAATCGAGCGTCAGACCGCCTTTAGCCTTATCCTGATTGTGGCACGAGGCGCACTTGGCCATGAAAATCGCCTGCACGTTGTCGGCATAGGTGATTTTGGGTTTGTTGTCGGCGGGGGCCATTTTGGCGTCGGCTATTTTCTTTTCTTCGGGTTTAGCCGGTGGTTTGGCGGGAGCGGCAGGCGCGGCGGCGGGAGCGGCGGGCTTGGCATCGGCCATCTTTTTTTCCTCGGGTTTGGCTGGAGCGGCGGGCGCCGAAGCCGAAATCGCCGGAGAAGCCGCGGCGAGTTGTTCTAGGAGGGCGATGCGGCTCAACAAATCCTTGGCCTTGGCGTCCAAACCATCGGCTTGACCCCGCAGACCCTTGGCGTCCTCTTGCATCTTGACGGCCTGAGCCTTGAGTTCGTCGAATTTCTTTTTGAGTTCTTCCGGTTTGACGGCCAAAAGTTGCTGGAAAAGTTGATCCAGCGAAAGCTGAGTCGCCGGCGCCGCGGCGGGAGCCGGAGCGGGCGCGGGGGCATCGGCGGCTTTGGCTAGTAGAGTGGCCAACATGGTGAGAAGAGCCATGGCGGAAATTCGAGTGCTTTTCATTATCGAGGTCATTTTTCTTCACCTATTCGGGGTTCTTTCCCAGAGGCCCACGTCCAATCCGGCCTCGTTGAGCTAGGGTTAACAACCAGCCCAAAATCCCACCCGCTACTGAAGCACCTAACAATCTCAGCGGGAAATTCGGTAACTTGTTTGAAAGCGACATGATGAATCCGAAACAGACTGACCAGACCAGCAAAACAAATAATTTCATCTTTTTATTCATGCGCTTTTGTCCCGGGCCGTATTCCTTAATGATGAAACACGAACTCCTTGGAATTCAGCACTGCCCAATAAACATCCTCCCACCCGGCTTTGCGGTCTCCGGCGTCGGCTATGTATTTTTGGGCGCGGGCAAGTTCTTCGTCGTTCGGTTTGCGCGAGTAGGCGGCGAGGTAGAGGTCGGTCGTGATGTCCGCGTCCGTCTTTTCCTCCTTGAGCATCCGCGCAAGGCGTCCCTTGTCGTTCTTGATCCGCGTGGAGACCGTTCCGCCGTTGATGAGATGCAACGCCTGCGAAAGGGTCGGTTCGGCCCGGCGGTCGCAGGTGCAGGCGCTCGTGCGCGCCGGACGGCCGAAGATCGAAAGGAAATAATTCCCCGTGTTGCCGTCGGCCACCTGCGTCGCGCGCGCGCCGAGCGGAAGACGCGAGTATTTTTCCGACGCTTCCGTCACCTCGCAAATGATGTCAAGCAACTGCTCGGCGGGAAGGCGTTTTGCGATCCGATGAGAAAAATTGCTGAGGTCCCCCTCGTTGGTCGAGTTGACGGCGGTCGAGGTTTGATAAACCCGCGAATTGCAGATGTCGCGGACCAAGGCGCGCAAATCGTAGCCGCTTTCGACGAATCTTTTCCCCAACAATTCAAAAAGTTCCGGGTTGCAGGGAGGATTGCTCACCCGCACGTCGTCGGGAGGGTCCACGATGCCGCGTCCCATGAAATGCGCCCAAACCCGATTGGCAAAGACCTTGGAGAACCAAGGATTATCCGGCGCGGTGAGCCACTCGGCCAAAACCTCCCTGCGGTCGCGCCCCTTGAGGTCAACGGGGTCCAGCGCTCCCAAAAACTTCGGAGCCATCACCCGTCCGCCGACAAAATGGCCGACCTCCCCCGCGCCCGAATTGAAGACGATGGTCTCCCGCGGATCGTCGCAACCCTTCCGCCCGATTTGGGCGAAAAACGCGGCGAAGCTGTAATAATCATCCATCGTCCACCGCTCGAACGGATGATTGTGGCATTGGGCACATTGAACGCGGATGCCCGCGAAAACCTGCGCGACGTTCTCGGCCACAAGCTTCGGATCGGTTTCGACCAGATAGAAATTGGAGGCGGGATTGTCGAAATTCCCCCCTTTGGCCGTCAGGAGCGCGCGAACCATTTTATCGAGCGGCGCGCCCGCGATAATCTGGTCGCGGAGCCAAGTCGTGTAGCGATACATCGCCTTATAGCTGATCTTTTGCGAGGTGGATTCAATTTGAAGCATCTCGGCCCACTTCATCGCCCAGAGTTCGGGGAATTCGGGACGCTTGAGCAACTCGTCAATCAGCTTGCCTCGCTTGTCGGGCGATTTATCGGCGAGGAATTTCTCGGTTTCGTCGCGCTTGGGAAGGAGACCGATGATGTCGAGATAAACCCGCCGGGCAAAAATTTCATCGCCGCAAAGTTCCGAGGGAAGAATCCGCACCTGCTTCAGCTTTTTATCTATCAGTTGATCAATGAAATTATTCTCGGCGATCTTTTCGGGCCATTTGAAATCCTCGCTGGGCGGAACGACGATGGCTTGCGAAACGACGGCGAACGTCCCATAGCGGGCGATGATCGAGGCTTCGCCCCGCTCCTTTGCGGTCACGATTCCCTCACCGGAAATTTCTGCGGTGACGTCGTTCATCGAGGCCAGCACCGCAAGCGTCGTCACGTCGCGCTCGGTTCCATCCGTGTAGAACGCGCGGACGGTGATCCGATGCTTGTCCCCGGGATGTTCGGGTTTGGTTCCGTAAAGGACCATCTGCTTGGGAAGAATCTCCACTCCGCTCAGTTTGGGAAGATTGTCCGGATCCCCCTTCGCCCCTTCCTTGATCCAATCCTCGATGGTTTGGTAGAGGGGCGTTCCGGGTTTGAAGCGCTCGCCTCCTTGGTGCGCGACGCCGGTCGTCGCCTTTTGGAGCATCAGGCTTTCATCGGGATCGGCGGCGGTCAGGCGGCGCGCGGCGGTCTGGCGCGTGAGGTTCGTGTAATCCAACTGGGAGTCGAAACCGAACAATGAAAGATGAAACCCGTTTTTCCCCGCCGCGCTTCCGTGGCAGGTTCCCTGATTGCATCCTGCCCGCATGAGAACCGGCTCGACGTCGAGTTTGAAACTTTTCGCGGGCTTCTTCGCGGCATCATGAACAAAAACGGACGACGCGGTCTGCATTCCGGAAAAAGTCGCGGTGAGACTCGTGCCGCCGTCGCTGACAGGCAAGATCTGAAACGCCGGATCGGCCTTGGCGATTGCGTCGTTCGTGAATTTGAGCGCGGCCTCGGCGGTGACGTCGCGGGTGATGCCGTCATCAAAGAGAGCGGTGACGATGACCCGCTGTTTGGCAAAGGCAGTCGTCAATTTCATCGTCGAAGGATAAATCTGGAGCGAGACAATTTTGGCGGCGGAAGGCGCGGGTGCGACTTGCGTTCCGGGGACGGGAAGGTCGCCGGCCATGATTACCCCAACCGCAAGAGAACAAAGCGCCAAAAGCAAGATCAATCGAGCAGAGCGTCGCAGTGTGGACTTGGTGGACATTGTGGACAAGGTGGACAGTTTGAGTCTCATGGTTTTTCGGATTCCCCCCCTAATTATCCAATTGGAAAGGCGCGATGCCAACCGCCATTTTACGCGCTCCGCGTTGCGGACCTTCCGGCGGTTTGGCGGTCACCTTGGGTCCGGCGTCCTTTTTCGGCTCGTCGGCCTTGGGCGGCAACGGTTTGTCAATTCTCAACTCCGCGCCTCCGATTTGATGAACAATCGGCTCTCCCTGATCCATGATCGTCGCGCGCGCGAAGATGCCGTCGAATTTGCCGACCGGCGCGTCGGGAGGAATCCCGATCAGATATTTCAATTCGGCGGTTTCCTTGGTTGCTTTTTGAACGTTGGTCGTCACCTTGGTGGGGAGACCGAGAATCTCCACGTTCGCGGAACCTTGAAATTCATGTTTGGGCGTAAGTTTGGCGACCAGCGTGGCCGAAGTTCCCTGATCGGTTCGCATTTTTTCAAACGCCATCTCGATCCACGGCTCGGCGACGGTTAATTTGGCCAGTTGCGTGCTGACCTCCATCGGTCCGTTGCCGACATTGGCTCGACCGATGACGGCAACTTTCCAATCGCGGATCTGGGCGTTTCCGGCGGCATTGAGGGCCAGCGTCGTCGTTGTCGCTCCCCCCTCGATTCTGGCTCCGCCCGATCCGATGCCGGGAGGATTCCAGAGCAGACGCAAATCAATTGGTTCCTTATAGTCCTTTTCGCGCGTCGCCTTGA
Source organism: uncultured Candidatus Sumerlaeota bacterium (assembly GCA_964598765.1). GTDB lineage: Bacteria > Sumerlaeota > Sumerlaeia > MVZB01 > JAJFLK01 > CAZRCZ01. The sequence goes on from CAZRCZ010000026.1 coordinate 38,311, forward strand.
CCAATAAACTCATCACGCCGTTGCGGACGATGGGAACCTTCGGCTCGATGACGTCAATCCTGAACGGAACCCGCTCGGTCACGGCCAAGGCCAGTTCCTTCTGATCGTGAATGACGATCGGATTATTGTTCATGATTCTGACCAATTCGACGGGTTGGTCAATGTGTCCCATGACTTTGACCTTGTCATCGGCGGGCTTGACGGCGATGTCGGCCAGCTTTCCGCAGGCGGTGGTCTTTTCATCCGCAGTGAACAGGATCGGCACGTCGCCGATGCCGTCGGCGGCGTCCTCGGATTCGGCCTTGAGTCCGGCGGGCAGATTTTCCGCCAGAATTTTCATCGCGCCCCCCAAATCCTTTCGGCGCACGCTCAACATTGAAGCCATGCGATTACCGACCGGTACGGCGGCGTTTTGAAGGTTTTGAATTCCCGGCATGTAATCCACAAGCGTCACGCCCGGCTCGACCGGCGTGATTTCCAATCGGTAGAAGTAGGTCGGTCCGCCTCGATCCAAGTGATCTTTGACGTAAAGGCGATAATGGCCGTCGTCGGGGACGGTCCAACGGAAATAGCTGTCCACCTTGGCGGCGTCGTCGTCGCCGATGATCCCCCCTCCGCCGTTGTTGGTGAGAATCACCACGCTGTCGAGCGGCGACCCCAAACGGCGCCCGTAGAGTTGGAAATCGAAAACCTGCCCCTTCTTCGCGTTGAACTGAAACCAATCGATATCTTTGTCTTCCGAGATGATGCCATTAGCCGCGCAGGGGAGCGTTATCGTCGTGGCCTTGTCCACCGAGTTGTTCGGCTCAATTTCCATGATGTTCTCAAGATTGGAGATGCGAACCGGAACCTCGGAGGGAGGAAGATGTCCGTTGGCGATGGGAAAAAGTCCGGTCGTGCCGGATTCTTGAGGCAAGGTGACGGTCGTTTGTTGGTCTCCCAACATCGGCTCGCCCAACCATCGCGCGTTGATCGTTTGTCCCGGTTTTCCTCCGGAAGGATAGATTCCCAGCGGGCGGGGGAAAGTTCCCATATGGAGACGGTAATAATAGTTTCCGCCTCCGCCATAAGATGCCTCTCGGACTTGGATCGTGTAGGCTCCCGCGTCCTTGAAGGTGTAACCCAGCGAGCAATCCTCGCCGAGAAGCGGACTGTCGTCGGCGGCTTGAAGCTCCTTGCCCGTCGAATCAAACAAAGTAAGGGTCGGGTCAAGCGGTGATGAGCCGAGACGCAGACCCTCAATCTCAAAATTAACGCGCTGATTGGGTTGAGCCTCGAATGCGAAATAGTCAACGTCCTCGCCGCCGACGATGCCGTTGATCGTTGTATTCAGCTCGACCTTGGGGGCCTTCTCACGCTCGCCATTGGGTTCAGGTTCGTCTATTTCCTTGAACTGACCGATGCTGAAGAGGACCAGATTGCTGATGCCGGACCACGTTCGCACGTAGGCCGAGCGCAATCCCAAAGCGCAATCGGGCGCGATTTTCAGCTTCGCCTTGAATTCGCCGTCGTTGACCGGAATCAACTTGAGAACCTCGATGCCCTTGCGGTTGAAGAAAATTTCTTGAGCGTCGCCGATCCGCGCACCGAGAAACCGCGCTTCAACTTCCGTCCCGCGCTGGGCGCCGGGAGGGAGGATTTGGGATAAAGCCGGTGCGGTGGCAAAGGCGAAAGGCGAAAGGCGAAAGGCGAAAAAAGCAAAAAGACAAACGCGAACCGGCTTACTCAAGCCGTAGAAAGAAAAACGACCGCGAAATGCATGGGCTTCGACCATTATCAAGTACCAAAACAAGCTCTCAAGAAATCAGACGATTTCCTTGAGTAATTCGTAATCGCGCGCCACCCAGACGGGGCGATTTCCCGGGCTCATCAATCGCGTTTCGGGGCTGATCCCAAGTTGGGTGAAGATCGTCGCGGAAACGTCGGAAGGTCCGACCGGACGATCGGTCGGCTCGCCGCCGTAGGCATCGGACGTGCCGACGACCGTTCCCCCTTTGATACCGCCTCCGGCCAAGACCGTGCTGAAGACTTTGGGCCAGTGGTCGCGTCCGGCGTCCTTGTTGATGCGGGAGGTCCTGCCGAACTCGGTCGTCATCACGACCAACGTTGTGGCAAGCAGACCTCGGCGATCCAAATCGCGGATCAGCGCGGCGTAACCTTGGTCAATCGGGGGAAGATGCGCGTTCATGTTGTCGCGGATCGTGAAGTGATAATCCCATCCTCCTTCGATGACGGTGACGAACCGCGCACCGGCTTCAACGAGCCTGCGGGACATCAACAATCGCTGGCCGAACGCCGTCCGGCCGTATTCGTCGCGGATCGCGTCGGGTTCGGCTTTGATGTTGAAGGCCTCGCGGGCGGTCTGCGAGCTGATGAGCGAGTAGGCGCGTTGATAGAAACTGTCCATGGCCGAAAGGGCGTCCGATTTTTCCATCTTGGCGAAATGATCGTCCACGGCGGAGAGCAAATCCTTCCGCTTGCTCATCCGTTTTTCGTCCACGCCGGAAGCGAGATTCAAGTCCTGAACCTGAAAATTGTTGTCCACCGGCTCGCCGCCGAGGCTGAACGGACCGTAGGCCGAACTGAGGTAGCCCGTTCCGAGAAACGGTTCCCCCGCGTTGGGAATGGAGATGTAGGGAGGAAGATTATTGCGCGAGCCGTATTCGTGCGCGACGACCGATCCCATGCTGGGATAAACGACCGCCGGACTGGGACGATAACCCGTCAGCATGTTGTGTGTGCCGCGCTCGTGGGCGGCTTCGCCGTGGGTCATCGAGCGAATGACGGCGATTTTGTTGGCGACCTGCGCGGTCCGCTGGAGCGGTCCGGCGAATTGAACCCCGTCCACGTTCGTGTTGACGACCCCCATCTCGCCGCGATACTCGATCGGGGCGTAGGGCTTCGGATCGAACGTGTCCATGTGGCTCATGCCGCCGGCCATGAAGATGAAAATGACCGATTGAGCCTTTGGGGTAAGTTTCTTTTCCTCGCCGTCATCGGCGGCGGCGCGAAGCGAAAGATATTCGCCCAGCGTCAAGCCCAACCCGCCAATTGCGCCGACGCGCATGAATTCGCGGCGGCTGACGTAACCCTGATGCTCCGGACATCCGCAATCGGACCATTTCATTTTCGTTGATCTCCTTGTTATTTCGATCCCATCGCCCGAAAAAAATCGGGTCTGAAACTACCCACCATCAAGTCAAAAGACCCTTCCTGACGACCGACGGTTTGGCGGCGGGTTTGCCAATCCCATCTTGGGCCGTATTGTAGGGCAATCTCCCGCAAGTTCGCAAGCAATGGTTCGGAAAAATCGTTCCATCCTTAGCGCAACTTCCATTATTCTTGCGCCACGAGGTCTTGGCGTCCAATGGACAAAACGGATGCAATTTCAGATTCCGGCACAATTTCCCCTAGGACCAAATTCCGTCCTGTAACGTGGTTCGGTCTGTTTGTCGGATTGGTCTTGGCCGCTCGCGTCGGCGCCATGGCCGTCTTCATGGCGGTCGAAATTCCCTGTTCGGTGGACTTAACCCATCCCGAAGCGGCGCTCGTGAACCGCGCCTATCAGATTGTCTTGGGGGAGGCTCCTTATTCCGATTGGCGCGAGTGGCCCCACGCTTTTGCCCCCTACGGACCTTTGACTTATTACACCGTCGGTTGGATGGCGCGAATTTGGAATCCCTACATTCACCCCACAAGCCTTTATTCCATAGGGCGAGGCTTGTCGCTCGCGTCGCTCGCGGGAGTTTGCATTTTGCTCATTCTGCTTTTGAGAAGAACGGGCGAGTCGAGGTGGTGGGGATTGCCCGCCATTGCCGCCTATCTCGCGTGGCAGGAGGAGATGCGTTGCGCGGTGAATTATCGCCCCGATGCCCCGCAGGTCCTATTTTCCCTGCTTGCCGTTTGGATCGCGATGGGTGGCAGGGCTTATCCGGCGCGGGTTGCGCTTGCCCTTCTCTCTCTCTCCATTTCGATGTGGTTCAAGCCTTCGTCTTGGGGAATTGCATGGATCATCGGAATTTGGACATGGCGAACGGCCGGATTGCGCCGATTCATTTTGGCGATGCTCCTCTTCGCCGTTTGCAATCTGCTTCTCGCCCTTTTTCTTGACTGGAAATGGGAAGGACGCCTATTCCTGAATATGATCGGCTCATTGGACAATGGATGGGCGCTTGGAAACATTGTCGGTTTTCTGCGTCCGATGGCGTGGATCGCGCAATTGATCCTCTTCGGCGGCGTCGGGCTATCCGTATATGAATTGATTCGAAGAGCGAACAACGATTCCGGACGGATTCTCGCCACCGCTACCGTCGCTTCCTTCGCGGTCGCTCTGCCCGAAAGCCTCAAGCGCGGCGCCGGATGGAATTATTATCTCGAATGCTACGCGCTGGCTTCGGTTGTTTGCGCTCGCTGGATCGCCCAAAAATGGAAAGTCGCCAACGCCTCCGACGGAACCCGTTTCGCGCGAGGGATTTGCTTTGCGGTGATGTGTTTCGCGCTTTGGGATTCGGCGCGGGGGTTGATATCGCTTCGACGGGAATTTCCGGAACGGTTGGAAACGTGGAAGGAGCATCCGTTGTCGTGGGGCTGCAAGAACATCGAAGGACCCATCCTAGCCGCCTTGGTTCCATGGGTTGCCCTTCAACGTCCCGCTCCGCCGACGATCATGGATTTTGTCCAATATGGCATTCTTTTTCAAAGGGGCAAGCTCAGTGACGAACCGCTGATCTCCCGCGTTGAGCGCAGGGACTTTCAAATGATCATTTTTCCCTCGCCGGAACACATGAACGCCTTTTCGCTTAACACGTTGTTGCCGCCCCGTTTTTTGCCCGCTCTTTACGCCAATTATCGGGAAGTCGGCAGAAAAGGGGATATTTCCCTCTTGGCGCCGCTCGCCCCGTCTTCGCCATAGACGCGGCGGCTCCACGGACATTCATTCTGCCACGCTATTTCCTTGGAATTTCCCGGATGTAAATGTTCTTGAAATAGAGGGGGCTGTTGTGGTTTTGCAACTCGATCTGACCGGTCGAATAAATCGGCTTGTCCCGCTCCCAATAATTCTCGAGCACGACGTCGTCCACGACCAGCTTGCCGTTAAGGTGAACCGATACCTTCTCGCCGATCATTTTGATCCGGAGCGTGTTCCATTGTCCGACCGGATTGTCGGCGGAGACCAGCGGCTTGGAGGGATTCTTCTGATTGTTGTAAAGACCGCCGGAGCCGGTGTCGAAATTCGCCGGATCCCAAATCTGAACCTGCGGGGAGCCGCGCAGATAAATCCCGCTGTCCCCCTTCGGCTCGATTTTGAAATCCACGAACATCTCGAAATCGCCGTAGTCCTTGATCGTGCAAAGGCTATCCCCTTTGCCGTCAAAAGTAAGAACGCCGTTCACCGCGCTCCAATGCTCGCGCATTTTGTCGTCGGCCTTTTTCTGCGCCGCCGCCAATTCGTCAGGTTTCATCTGCGCGCGCTTCTTAGGGTTTTCAACAAGCCCCTTCCATCCGGTCAGGTCCTTGCCGTTGAATAGCGCGACGAAGCCGGAAGGCGGCGCGTTCTCCTTGTTTTCCCCCCGCGCGCTCCAAGGCGCGACGGCGATCAACACGACAAATGGAACAACCTGCTTGCGAAGCACGGCGAAAATTCCGGTCAAGCGGATTCGTTGCATAAGAAATTCTCCTTCCTCGGTATTCGTATCCAAGGGCCGCATCATAATTCCAGTCCCGCCGGATCACAACAGTCTTGTCATGGGCAAAACGAAACGAATCAAGAGGCTGAAGCCGCCTCGGTCACGATGCGATAATTGGGATCCTTGCGGAGTTTCCAGATGTAGCCGTCCACGATGAAATGGTGAATGTTGATCGCGGCGATGACCAGCATCGCGCTCTGGCTCGGATCGAATCCCAGCCATTCATACGCCGGCGGCCAGCAATGGAAGAGGGCGTATCCCAACAGCAGACACATCAAATAAAATGACACGCAATGATAAAGGACGCCGTGCCGGTTCGTCGGGAGGCTCATTTGGTCTTTGACGTGGAAAACGGCCACGATGGCCAGATATTGAATCCCATGAAAAACGGTGGACCACATCACGGCGCGAATCAGCGCGAAGGCGGTGAACCACATGCTGTTCGTCAAGACGGCCAAGAGGCTGGTCAGGGGCAACATCGGCTTGCCCCGTAAAATTAACAAGGCACACAAGCCGAGAGGCAAGAAATATGCGAGCGAAGAAAAAGTCAGGCTCAGAACAGGGACGGCGGGGGAAAGCCGCCCAAAGGGCGACACCCACGACGCGGGCAGAACCCACCAAATCCCGGATTCATACGATTGGGAACTGACCAGCGTCGAGGCGAAGGTGGCCATGCATCCCCCCCAAAGCATCCGTTTCTCCCATCGGGATATTTGACAGCCGGATCGGTAGGCGTAGATCAGCGCTACTCCATACGCCTGCGCGGAATAATGAAAAGGGGACCATGCCAGATAAAGCGCGTTCAGGATGCGGCCCAAATCTCCCGGATAAACGAGCGCCAGTGTGGTCACGCCCAGAGTCACAAGGGGAAAAGCCATTGTAAGGAACGGTAAAGCTTGAAAGGTTCCCGGTTTGGTGTAGAGGCGCACCGTCGAAGCGGCGAAATGAGAACTGTTGCTCAAAAGAAAAAGCATCGGCATCAAGGAAATCCAATAGGCATCCGCCGATTCCCGTCCCGAGCCAAACCACGCCCCAAAAGCTGTAATCAGGCTCAGCCCGCCTCCGATCGCCAATACATCAAAAAGCGGATGAACGAACGTCCGACCGATCCGCAAAAGCGGCGGTTTCGTTGCGGCTGGAACCGTGGTCGTCTCGGGGAGAGTCATGGTCGCTCCCGAAGAAGGGGAGGAGGATCATGCCGCGCGGCGGATTCCGCATACTTGCGCAAGAGCGCGAGCGCTTTTTCCCTGTCGTTGATTGCCTCGGCCATGTCGGGTTTGATTTTCAATGCCGCCTCGAAATCCGCCAGCGCCTTGTCCAAGTCGCCTCGCCGGGCGTAAGCTATTCCCCGCTCGTGCAAACTTTGAAAATCAGCTCCGCTCAGGCCAATCGCCGAGGTGTAGTGCACGATGGCCTCGTCCAATCGCTCTTCCTCGATCAACATGTGCCCCACTGCACGGTGAATCTCGGGCGATTCGGGCTGATACTTCAGGAGCAGTTCATAGGTTGCAATTTCTTCGCTCACTTTTCCCTGCGTTCCATAAATCGCGGCAACGGTGGCGAGCGACTTCAAGTCCGACGGGGCCACGGTCAAAATGGCCTGATACCGCTTTAACGCCTCGTCGTAATTGCGCTCTCCGGTGAGTCTGACGACCTCGGAATACTCATTTGAGTTATACGCGGGCGCGCGTTTCCGGGTCACGATTTCATGGACGGTTCCGCCGATGAAAAGCAATCCGAATCCCCCCGCCCCCAGCATGAACAACATTTGGTAAAGACCCGCTCTGGTCATTCGGGACACTCCGCGCCGACGTTTCGATTTTGCTCACGCCTCATCCGGATGCTATCTTGCGAATCTGAGGCGGGTCAAACAAAATGTCCGGCGGGAGTGCGGCGAGAGGGAAGGAGACAACATGATTCAGTTATGGACATACGGGAACGGACCTATCGGAATCGCATTTTTCCTTTTGCTGACCGCGACGATCGGTCAGGGGGCTCCTTCGCGCGCACAATTTCGGACGGTGAAAGTTGGTCATTTGGACCGGACCTTTTGGCTTCATGTTCCGCTCAACGATTCGAAGGACAAACCGACGTCGCTGGTCTTTGTCTTTCATGGGGGAGGCGGCCAAGGGAAGGGAATGATTTCCGGGAGCGGATTCACCGATCTTGCCGACAAAAAAGGATTCATCGTCGTCTATCCCGATGGCGTGGGACGAAATTGGAACGACGGGCGGGACATAAAACAAGCCCGCGCACAAAGGGACAACGTGGACGACGTCGCCTTCGTCTCGGCAATGATTGACTCCCTCTCCAAGGAATTCACCATTGATCCCAAACGAATCTACGCGACGGGGATTTCCAACGGAGCGTTCATGTCGGAGCGATTGGGAGCCGAACTCTCCGAGCGGTTCGCCGCCATCGCGCCGGTCGCAGGCGGCATGGCCTTGCCCATCGCCGAGAAACTCAACCCGAAGGAACCGGTCTCGGTGATCCTGCTGAACGGAACGGACGATCCGCTCGTTCCTTTCAAAGGGGGGGAAGTCGGTTTCGCCGGAGGACGGGGAGAAACGATCGGCGTGGAGAAGATCATCCAAAAATGGGTGGCGCGGGATCAATGCCCGACACCGCCCCAGGTCGAGATGTTGCCCGACGCCGATCCCAAGGATGGCACGCGGGTTGAGCGGACGATTTACACCGGCGGCCAGAAGGGAACCGAAGTCGCGCTCTACAAAATCGAAGGGGGCGGACACACTTGGCCCGGCGGAAGCCAATATCTCCCCAAGGCGGTTGTGGGCCGGGTTTGCCGCGATCTTGACGGCCCGGCGGTCATCTGGGAGTTCTTCAAAAAACATCCGAAACCTTGAGACGGAATGTCGCGATTGACGGTGGTTAGTTTCAAACTTTACAACGGCTCGGGAATCCGGATAAATTGGGGTTATGCGAAGCGTTTCGATTAAAGACGTTCCTTCGGAGTGGGGTAAATTGATGGCGGGCGTTCAAGCGGGTGAGGAGGTCGTGTTGACCGACAAGGAGAAGCCGGTCGCCAAGCTGGTTCCTCTTTCTCCCACACACCAGCGGGCTACACCCGACATGGTGCAAAAGCGTGGCGAGACGCTGAGCCGTCTTCGTCGAATGAATCCCTTCCGCTCGATTGAAGACCCCGTTGCGTGGCAAAGGGAAATTCGCAGGGATCGCCCGTTGCCTTCGCGCGGCTAGGCGATGCTCTTGGACACCAATATCCTCATTTATGCCTGCAAGCCGGGCGGAGAAAAATTGTCCGACTGGACTCAGCAACCGGATGCCGCGGTGTCCATCATCACGCGCATCGAAGCGCTGGGTTATTCGAAGCTGGATCCGACGGAAGGAACGGCCTTAAGGAATTTGTTTTCGAGCCTCCCGGAATATCCCTTGAACGATGCGGTTGCCGGGCGGGCCATTGAATTGCGCCGACAACAAAGAATGGATCTGGCGGACGCGATCATTGCGGCAACCGCGCTCGAATTTGAGATCCCTCTTGTGACACGAAACGTGGATGACTATACGCACATCGAAGGCTTGAGTCTGGTCAATCCGTTCAACAATCCTCCTAAATGAATGCGCGAATTCCAGTTCCAAGCGCACCCCTCCGCCTCCCCGCGCTCGGGACGGAGATGGTTGCCGGGTTATCCCGGTGGTTTGAAAAAATATCTGATGAGGAATTGCGAAGTCGAGAATTTTTCGGGGGTGATGCTCTATCGGCATGAGAATTCTTTTTTTGGGACACGGATGAACAAGGATTTCACGGATGGGCGGTCAAAAAGGCAAGGGCTGGTTAAAATGTGCCAGAAAGAAACCCGCGGAACCGTCCATCGGCAACTAAAAAAATCGCGCTTTCGCGCTGGAAAATTTCTTGCGTTTTCATGGGGGGTGAGGATGATACGGCGGCAATCGGTCGGTTCTGAGCGCACTGCCCGGCACGAATCTTGAAAGGATTCTTGGCGCAGTAGTCCGTCTTTTAGAGTGACGACCTCATCTTTTCTTTGCGGTCCGTTGAAAGGAGATATTAACAATGGCCCATAAGACGTGCAAAACGCCCAAGGATGTCCTCGCGTGGATTAAGGAAGCAGGCATCAAGTGCATTGACATGAAGTTCATTGACTTCCCGGGATTGTGGCAACACTTTACCATCCCGTCCAACATGCTCGGCGAGTCGGAATTTTCCGACGGGCTGGGCTTCGACGGTTCTTCGATTCGCGGCTGGCAGGCGATCAACGAGTCCGACATGCTCATCATTCCCGATCCTGCGTCGGCGTTCATTGATCCGTTCTGCGACGCGCCGACCCTCTCGATGGTCTGCACCATCAAGGACCCGCTGACGGGGGAAAATTATTCGCGCGATCCGCGCAACATCGCCCAGAAAGCCGAAGCTTATCTCAAGTCCACGGGACTGGGGGACGTCTCCTATTTCGGACCCGAAGCCGAGTTTTTCATCTTCGACGACGTGCGGTTCGATTACACGCATCACTCGTCGTATCATTTCGTTGATTCGATCGAGGGACGATGGAACTCCGGACGCGAGGAAGACGGCCACAATTTGGGGCACAAGCCGCGCTACAAGGAAGCCTACTTCCCGGTTCCGCCGACCGACCATTTGCAGAACATCCGGAGCGAGATGATGCTGACGATGATTGACTGCGGGATTCAGATCGAAACCCAGCACCATGAAGTCGCCACGGGGGGACAGGCCGAAATTGACATCAAATACGCGCCGCTGACCCGTCAGGCCGACCAACTGATGCTCTACAAATACATCTGCAAAAACGTCGCGGTGAAATACGGCAAGAGCGTGACGTTCATGCCCAAGCCGCTTTTCGCGGACAACGGCTCCGGAATGCACACCCATTGCTCCATCTGGAAGGGGGGCAAGAACCAAATGTTCGGCAAGAAATACGCCGGGCTTTCGGACTTCGCGCTCCACTTCATCGGCGGCGTCCTGAAGCACGCTCCAGCGGTTTTGGGTTTTGCCGCTCCCGGAACCAACTCCTACAAGCGGTTGGTCCCCGGATACGAGGCGCCGGTGAATCTGGCCTACAGCCGCCGGAATCGCTCCGCCGCCATCCGCATCCCGATGTATAGCCAGTCCGAAGTGGCCAAGCGGATCGAGTTCCGCTCCCCCGATCCTTCGTGCAATCCCTACCTGACCTTTGCCGCGATGCTCATGGCCGGGTTGGACGGCGTGAAGAAGAAGATTGATCCGGGTGATCCGCTGGATCGCAACCTTTACGACCTTCCGGCTTCCGAGGCCAAAAAAGTCAAGAAGGTCCCCGGCTCGCTGGATGAATCGCTCAAGGCGCTCGAAGCCGACAACGCCTTCCTCAAAGAAGGCGGCGTCTTCACCGACGACGTGATCGAGACGTGGATCAGCTACAAGATCGAAAACGAGATTGATCCGGTCCGCCTGCGTCCGCATCCCTACGAGTTCGCGCTCTACTACGACATTTAAGCGGACTCGCGAAATCGAATCCGAATCATCCGCCGCCCGGAAGTTTACCGCTTCCGGGCGGTTTGTTTTGTTAGGAAAATTTTCCTGCCGACTCTGAGACGAACGCCGAAAAATCAGGCCGCCGCATGCGCCACCAATATCGAACCGTGCTGTAGGCCCAGTTGTTGGTGATGCGTCCCGAGTCGGTCTTATACCAACTTGAGCAACCCGCGCCCCAGACCGAATGTTCGAGTTGGCGTTGCATCTCCCCGCTGAAGGCGCGCATGGCCTCCTCGCGCACTTCGAGCGATTTCACGCCGCGCGCGATTTCTCCGACGCAATGCATGATGTAATTCACCTGACTCTCGATCATGAAGATGATCGAGTTGTGTCCGAGGTTGGTGTTCGGCCCGTAGAGGAGGAAAAAATTCGGAAATTCCGGCACGGCCACACCGAGATACGCCTCGGCTCCCTCCTTCCACCGTTCATTCAGGACTCTGCCTTTCCGTCCGACGATTCGCATCGGCGCGAGAAAACTCGTGGATTCAAAACCGGTTCCGTAGATGATCGTGTCCGCCTCGAAACTTCGCCCGCTCTTGGTTTCGACTCCCGATTCCGTGACGCGCGCGATCGGATCGTCCACGACCTCGACGTTCTCCCGCGTCAGGGTCGAATAGTAATCATTGGAGATCAAAACCCGTTTGCATCCGACGGGAAAATCGGGGGTGAGTTTTCGTCTCAATTCCGGATCGGCGATTTGGGACTTGATATATTTTTTCGCGATCCCCTTGGTGAGGCTTCCGAGCCAACTGTCGCGCGAGAACGCCGGCCAGCGCGATTCGTGCTGGAGATAAATCCAGTAGCGATACAGCCGCGCGGCGAGCGGAACGTGGGAGAAAATCGCCTTGGCGAGGCCGCCGTAAATCCGCTCGGGTTTTGGCACGACCCAATAAGGACTGCGTTGAAAGAGCGTCAGGCGTTTGGCTTTGGGCGCGATTTTCGGGATGAATTGAAGCGCGCTCGCGCCGTTGCCGATCACGGCGACCCGTTCGCCGGAGAGATCATGGTCGTGCCGCCACTGCGCGGAATGAAACGCCGTCCCCTTGAATGTTTCCATCCCCGGAATTTTCGGGAACTGCGGGCGATTGAGCTGTCCGCAACCGGAGACGAGAACGCGCGCCGAAAATTCGCGCCCATCCTTCGCGCGAATTTTCCATGATCCGTCGTCGTCGTCCCACTTCGCCTCGCCAATCTCGGTGTTAAGTTGAATGTGCGGGATCAGACCGTATTTGCGCGCGCAGTGCTCGATGTATTCGAGAATCTCCGGTTGCTCGGCGAATTTGCGCGACCAGCGGGGATTCGGCTCGAACGAAAATGAATAGAGAAAGGAGGGCGCGTCGCACGCCGCGCCGGGATAGGTGTTCTCGCGCCACGTCCCGCCGATCCGTCCCGCCTTTTCCAAAATCGTGAAGTTTTGAAATCCGGCTTCCTTGAGCTTGATTCCCATGCAAAGCCCGGCAAAACCGGAGCCGATGATGGCGACGGACAAATCTTTGTCCGTTAAATTTCCGCCGATTGTTAATAAATGACGTTCCGGCAAGTTGACGCATTCCCTTTTTGTCTGACCAGCTAGATTACCAAAATCTTGTGTTCAACTGCACCCCGAATTCTTCCCCCCGCTTGCGCCGAATTGGAGAGGAAGTCGAACCACGCAAACGAGCGCTCCCAAGAACTGGCGTGAGCGAAAAATACGAGAGGAGATTTGAGAAGCCCTTTCATCGTCCAAACGTAGTGTCGCGGCTCGATCCAGACTCGCGCCCTCCAATTTGCGCGGTGCTTGGCGAAGAGATCGGCGTTGCCGCGACCGTAATTGTAGGCTTGGCGGATCATGCCGCCGACGGTTGCGCGATGATGGTGGACGACTTTGGCCTCCGGCGCAAAATGGATCCCCCATCCCCGATCCGCCGCGCGCCAGCACCAATCGGCGTCTTCGCCGGCAATGGAAAGCGCGGGATCGAATTCTCCGACTTCGCGGAAAACGTCGGCGCGGATGGCGAGATTGGCCGTGGCCGCGAATGGAGGGGAGAAACGGCCTTGGCCCGCGAGAAATTTTTCTTGGTCAATCCATTTGCGCGCCGCGATGTAGGTTTCAACCGCCGAGCGCGATTGACCGGAAACTATCGCGCCCGCAATCGCGCCGATTTTTTTTCCGCCCGACGCTTCGATTTTCTTTTCCGCTTCCGCCAATCGCGCAAGCCATTCGGGGCTCGGCTCGCAATCGGAATCGGTGAAGACGATCCAGCGCCCGCGCGCGACTTTGGTTCCCATGTTTCGCGCAAGGCAACGATTGGGCGTCGGCTCGCTCACGACTCGCGCGCCGGTTTGAACCGCGGAACGCGCGGTCTCATCGGTCGAACCGTTGTCCACGACGACGACTTCAAAATCCTTGGCGGAATAATTTTGCGCGTAACACGCCGCGACGCACCGTTTGATTTCCTCGGAGCGATTGCGGACGGGAATGATAATGGAAAAATCCATGCCCTCTGCCTTACGGCGGGCGTCAAGATCGGGTGAACAGCCCCAACAACACCCAAGCCGTGACCGCGACGCTTGCCGAAGCCGGAATCGTGAAAATCCACGCCCAAACGATTCGTCCCGCGACGCCCCATCGGACGGCGGAAAATCGTTTGGTCGCTCCGACGCCGACGATGGCTCCTGTGATCGTGTGCGTCGTGCTGACCGGAATCCCAAGAAAGATCGTGAGGATCAATGTCGCCGCCGCGCCATTCTCCGCGCAAAAACCGTCAACGGGGCGCAGACGAATGATTTTTTGACCCATGGTTTTGACGATCCGCCAGCCGCCGAAAAGGGTGCCCAGCCCCATCGCGGCGTGGCAGGCGAGCACGACTTCGGTGGGGACTTCCTGCGGCGTCACAAAGACAGCGCCTCCTTTGCTGGCGGCGATCAAGAGAATGAAGATGATTCCCATGGTTTTTTGCGCGTCGTTGCCGCCGTGGCCCAAACTGTAGAGCGCCGCCGAAAGCAACTGCCCCTTGCGAAACAAATGATCCACGATGCTTGGCGTCGCTCGATGAAAAACCCAAGTGACGGCCAAGGAAATGACCAAGCCCATGACCATTCCGATCATCGGCGCGAGAACGATAAACATCACCGTCTTGCCGATGCCCTGCCAGAGCAACGCCGAAGGACCAACCTTAATCAAAGCCGATCCGACCAAACCGCCGATCAAGGCATGCGAGGAACTGGTCGGGAGTCCCCAATACCAAGTAATGAGATTCCAGACGCAGGCGGCAACGAGCGTGGAGGCGATGAGGCGATTGTCCACGATGTTCGGGTCAATGATTCCCTTGCCCATCGTCGCGGCCACTTTGAGATGATACAAAAGAAACGCGATGAAATTGAAAAACGCCGCCCAGATCACGGCCTGCCCGGGACTGAGAACGCGCGTCGAGACGATTGTCGCCACAGAATTCGCGGAGTCATGGAACCCGTTGAGAAAATCGAAGGCTAAGGCCAAGACGATCAAGAACCAAACCATGCCGCCAAGGCGCAGAAACGGAACGGTGCCGATATTATCGGCGGCAAACTTGAAAAAATGCACGGTTAGTATTCCTTGCGGAAAGAAGCGGCGCGAAGATCAACCATGCTTGACCGCCAAATTGGAGAGCACGTCCGCCGCCGCCTCGCATTTGTTGAGCGCTTGCTCCAAATCCTCCAGCACTTCCTTCTCGCGGAGCAAATCCTTGGCGTCCATCGTCGGATTGTGAAACAGCTCCCGCACCGCCGAGCGAAAAACGGCGTCCGCCTCCTTTTCCACTTGGAAAATTTTGCGATTGGCCTCAATGATCCGGGCGTAGGCGTGTTTGCGAAGATCGGGAACGATCTCGCCGAGCAATTGCGTCGCCTGAACGAGAAAGTCCATCTGCTTGGTCATGGCGGCGGACGGCTCGCGCACGTTGTAGAGGACGTAGGTTTGCGCCGTCGCCTTGATGAGGTCCATGATGTCGTCCAACCGGGAGGAGAGACGATGAATGTCCTCACGATCCAGCGGCGTAACGAAGGTTTGCGCCAAGTCCTCCTCCATCTGGTGAAGCAGGGCGTCGGCCTTGTGCTCGTATTCTTCAATGATCGGCAGAAGCTCCCCGGCCTTGGCTTCCCCGGGCTTAAAGCGCTCAAGGACGCGCGCCGCCTCATGAATGAGCACCGCCTGATGCTCCATCAAATCATAAAACCGCTCTTCCCTGGGCAGAAACCAGCGGATCACTCCTTGCAAACCCATAACCTAATTCCTCCACGTCTCGGCGGGAGATACCCTAGAAAAATTCATCGGGCGAAACAAGGTTTTTATCCGGCGATTATTGACCGATGAATGGACGTTGATCCCGAGTGCCGATCTCGGGAAAGATCAACCCATCCAAGGGGTCGGCCATCTTATTGGGGAGGAATTGATTCGAGTAAATCCGAACCCGTTTCAGGATCGCGCAAAAATTTCAGCAGTTCGCGCGCGGCGAGATCATGCGCGATTTCGTTAGGGTGCTGATCCACGGGATGAACCCAAAGCTCGGGACCGTCATAATTCTTGAACGCGGCCCAAAGATCGAGGAAGGGAATTCTTCTTGAAACGCAGAATTCCCGGAGTTGATCGTGTATGGGTTGAAAGGGATATCCCTTTCGAAGCGAAACCAAGAAGGGAAAGAGCGCGACCATGAAGCGGGCGCCGTGCTCGGCGCACAGGCGTTGGATGTCCAGCAGGGCGGAAGAACAAATTTCCCATTTTGCGGGATCCTGTGAATAGCTTTCCAAGCATTGTCGAAGATAGCGCCTCGCGCGGATGGTCCGGAGACTTCGCTGTCGCGCCCACCCCCAAGCGTTGGAGTGGAGGGAAAGCCAATCTTCTCCTTCGGCGGCAAGATAGGCGTTGACGTATTCTTCGCTGAATTCGACCTTGGGGCGTTTGGAGTAGATCTCCGGCTCAACGTCGTTGAGAACGAAAAACAAGATGACCAGATCGGGAGAATAAGCCAGTCCTTGCTTCTCCAGAAGGTCCCGTTCATTCACCGTGTTGAAACCTGAATAGCCGGAAGCGATGACCTCGACCGGACGGAGAGGATGGGTTTCATCCAAGAATTTTCCAAGACGGATCAGGCAAATGTCCTCCCATCGGACTCCCTGACCCATGAGATAACTGTCGCCCAGCCCAAGAATGCGAAAAACGCCGGGGGGTTTTTCGCGGACGTGTTCCATGTCCCTCCATCCGACCGAATTGAAGGTCATGTTAACGCCGTTTTCCGAATCGAAATATCCACGCGGATTGGTGTCGTAGATACTGCGAATGGTCGCAAACGGATAAAAGCCAAACGGGGCGGGTCTATCCGGAGTGCGCGGATCGCGGATGGGCACGTCCACCCGCAGGCGACGCCTTTCGGGACCGATGCCAACCAACCGAAAGGCCGATTCGATTCCCACGCCGCAAACGAGGAATCCACCCAAGATCAGACCGAACCGCGCGAGGGCGAGTCTTGAACGCTTGTCTCTAATCCATTCCTTCATGGTTGCCGCTTTCGCGGTTACACTCGCGGCCATATGTCAATTCTGCGGCTAGGCTGGCGCTCGCGGCCCCAACAGCCCATATTCAAATAAAATACCCCATGAAATTTGGGTTCGGCCCTATTACTCTCATTCATCCCGGAGACCCGCCGCTTTGAGCAAATGAATGGCAAGTCCCGCCCTTAACGTCTTGTTGCCGTGAATCAGGACGGAAATTCGCGCTTTCGCTCCGCTCTTGCCGTAGATGTGGTCACTTCCCGCGATTCGCAGGAGTTGCCCCCCGTTGCTTTCCAGCAACTTTGCCAATTCCTTTGCCGTAATGGGTTTCATACGGCGATTTCAACAATGCGCCCGTCGTCCGGCGCATTGTTCGATTCACCCTCCGCGCTCAGCCAACCCTCTATCGCCTCGTATAGATTTCTCAAGAGTTCCTCGAAGGTATCACCTTGGGTTGCGCATCCCGGCAAGGCCGGAACTTCGGCCCAATAGCCTCCTTCCTCGGCGTCATGGACGATCACTCGGATTTTCATAACGAAGCGCCTCCTTCCTCCGATCCCGCATCGCTACCGTCTCATTTTATCCTGCAACCACTCAAACCTCATCCGTAATCACAAACGGCTTGCGATACTCCCGCGTCAGCATCTTGTTGGCCTCCTCGTCGCTGGTGAAACGCTCGGTCTTCGGATCGAAGTCGAGCGTGCGGCCCAAGCGATGCGAGATGTTGGCGAGGTGGCAGAGCGAAGAAGAAAGATGCCCCTCCTCGATGTCGGCGTGGAGGTCTTCGATTTTCCGGCTCCTGACCGCCTGAATGAAATTCCCGAAGTGATCTCCGCCGCGGCTGACCTTGGGTTGCGCCTCTCCCTTCTTGCCGAGGAAAATCTGATAGCTGGAGTAATCGGGAATGACCATGTAACCCTCGCGCCCATAGAAGATGTTGCCGACGGCGTTCTCCCCCTTCTCCTTGATTCCCCCTTCGTCGTTGGTCATCCAATGCCGAACTTCAAAGACAAGCATCTTGTTTTGCTCCGGATAACGGAACGTGGCGACCAACGTGTTGGGAGTTTCCTGATCGTCGTCGAAGAGGAATTTTCCCCCCATCGCGCCGACTTTGGTCGGAAGTCCAACGCCCAAACCCCATCGCGCCTTGTCCATTTCGTGAATGCCCTGATTGCCGATGTCGCCGTTGCCCGTGTTCCAGAACCAATGCCATTTGTAGGGGTGGAACTTCCGGTAAGGGAGCATTTCGGCGGGGCCGGTCCAGAGGTCGTAGTTGAATCCGTTGGGCGGATCGGCGGGAGTCTGCTTGCCGATCGTGGGACGCCATTTATAGCAGAGGCCGCGCGCCATATAGACGTCGCCGATGACCCCTTCCTTGAGTTTTTGCATTCCCTCGCGCAGGGCTTCACTGCTCCGGCTTTGCGTCCCGATCTGCACGATGCGGTTGTATTTGCGCGCCGCTTTGACGATTTGCCGCCCTTCCCAGACGTTGTGCGAGCAGGGCTTCTCGACGTAAACGTCTTTTCCCGCCTGACAGGCCCAGATCGCGCCGAGCGCGTGCCAATGATTGGGCGTGGCGAAGCTGACCGCGTCAATCTCTTTGTCCTCGAACAGTTTGCGCATGTCGGTGTAGGTTTTGATCGGTTTGGGCGCGGGAAGACCCTTGGCTTGCGCCTGATCGCTTTGCGCTTTTTCCAAATCCTTGGCGCGTTTGGCCAAGACCTGCTCATCCACGTCGCAGAGCGCGACGAGATCAACGCCGTCCATGCGGGAAAAACTTCGGATGTGTTCCGTCCCGCGGCCGTAGATGCCGACGCAGGCGACCCGGATTTTGTCGTTGGCCTGCGCCCAGACTTTGGGACCGATCATGCCCGCCGTGACAACCGCGGCTCCGCTCGCCCCCGCCCCCTTGATGAAATTGCGCCGATTGATTTCGTTCATGGAAATGTCCTCCTGATTTGTCTTCGCCTCAAAAGTTTCGACATGAATCTATCAGGGAGAAACGGAAAAATTCAAGCCGCAATCGCGGCTTTGATCTTGAGGTTTTCTCGCGTCATTGGTTCAATGCGATCCGTATTGCGGATCGGATGAAAGGTTGCCGAGGCATGGCTTTTCGGGAAGTCAAGGACATCGAGGAACTGAAAACGCTCGTCGGGCAAGAGGTCGCCGTCAGCGATTGGATCGAAATCACCCAAGAGAGGATCAATCAATTCGCCGACGTGACCGACGACCACCAGTGGATTCACGTTGACGTGGAGCGTTGCCGGCGGGAATCCCCCTTCGGCGGGACGATCGCGCACGGATTTCTCACGCTTTCCCTCTTACCGACGCTGGACGCGAGCATGTTCAGGCTTCGACAGGAATTCAAGATGCAGATCAACTCCGGTTTGAATCGCCTGCGGTTCATGGCTCCGGTCCGGTCCGGATCGCGCATCCGCGTCCGCAAAAAACTCCTTTCCGTCACCGAAATTCGCGGGAGCTGGAAAGTTGTTTGGCAATTCGTCACCGACATTGAGGGGAGCGACAAACCCGCCTGCGTCGGCGAAGTGGTTTATCGTTACTTGAATGACGTGGGTACGGAAGGCGGCGATTAGGCGAAAACTCTCGGCCCGGCGGCTTCAAGCGACGCCTCGCGCCAATCCACGATTCGCAATCCGCAATTTACAATCCAGAATTCCTCTGCGCTCTTTATACTCTTTCGCGGCTTCCCCAAGACTCCTCTCCCTTTTCAAGGGAGAGGATCAAGGCGAGGGTTATTCATACAGTTCCCAATTCCTCGCGCGGTTGGGCGTCGGCGTCACGGGCAAAATCGGAATGACCGCATTGATTTGGTCCCCGAACGCCGCGCAGGGGCCTTGGGACATTTGAAGTTGCAGGGTGCAGGTGGTCGGCGAACTCGTCGCATGGAGAACGGCGGAGAAATCGTAATTCTCCCCCGGCGCCGCCGACGCGCCCGATGCCATCGCCAACGTGTCGGTCGTGATCAACCCGCAGGGATCGGACAGAACCTTGAGCGCGAACCCATCTTCCAGCGTCCAAGTCGTGTTGCCGTCGTTGCGCAGAACCCATCCGACCGTCGGCGTTTCACCGGTGTGAATCTCATTGGGCAAGATCGGGCGATTGAGCGACGCCGCCGCGAACCCGTCCAGATTGGAACTGGTCGCATAGACGATCTTGTAATCGCCGAAGAGGCTGGGATTGCCGCCGAAGGTGGGATCATTAGCTTCCCAAGCGATGATCCATTTCCCCTTTTCGTCCGTGGCAATGGTGGGATTATCATCAAAGCCTGTGTCGCACGAATACTGAACATTCAGCGGAAGTTGAACCGGCCAAGTCAGGCCGTTATCGGTCGAACGGGCGATCATGATGTCCGATTCATAATTGGGCAGAGCGGCAAACCGCTGGGATCCCCACGCAGCCAACCAATTGCCGTGCGTATCCGTCACTATTTCCGGATTTATATCATATCGGATTGAGCCGCTAACGGTGTCGGTCAGCGCGTCGGAATTGAGAAAAGTCTGAGGAGACCAAGTAAGGCCATTGTCCGCCGAGCGGCTGTATATAATATCGGGATCGGTTCCACCGGAATCAGTTCCGGTTGAGTCCCAATGGGACCAGACAGCAATCCATATACCATTGCGATCTGTAGCAATTCTCGGCCCCGTTCCGACAAGGCCTCCGTTGATTTGACCGTCGTTGCCGAGATCGCTTGTTGCACTCGATTGCAGTATCTTCAGGGGGGACCACGTCGCTCCGTTGTCATCAGAAATACTAAAGACAACATCATAATCGGATCCCTTAGTTCCTCCTAGCGAATCATTAGTGCACCATAGGCAAATCCAGCGTCCCCTCCGATCCGTCTGAATCTGGGGGAACCAGTCGTCTCCAGTATCTGTGAAAGCGTTTGAGTTCAAGAAACTTGCGCTCGTCCATGTGTCGCCGTTATCTACGGAACGTACATAGAGAATGTCGCGATCTGGACCCGCTATCCCACCGAGTGCACCGTCCGCCATCCACACGATCATCCACGCCCCGCGACGGTCTGTAACTACCTCCGGGCGATAGTCGCCGCCATTATCGGTTGCAAATGTGGCAGACAAGGGATCTGGATCTGACCATGTCTGCCCATTGTCAAGCGACCTGGACAGGTAGCTATCGTAGTCGCCAACGGACCCGTCCGGTTGGCGGATCGAATCGAAGACGCAGATCCAAAGTCCCCTGCCGTCGGTGGACAAACTGTTGGGTATGTCGTGCAAGAGAGAAGAACTTGTCGAGTCTGAATAGCCCCAAGGGTTTATAAGAACCGGAATGGACCAGCTTGCGTCAGGGCCAGAATATCGGGAACAGATTGCATCGGCGTCGGAGCTAGAAGGCTCAGCGAAGTTTCTCCATCCATACCAAGTTGCGATCCAATGATTCGCCTCATCTGTTGCCAGTCGTGGATATAGGTTCATTCCGACGTTGTAGGTGGGATCGGTCTGGAGCCGATGGGGGATGGAAAAACCGAGCGGAACTTGAGCCGAAAAGTGCGATGGATGAAGGACGAAGAGCAAAAAAAGAGGCAAAATAGGGAAAAACCAGATTCGACATGGGGAACGTT
>CAZRCZ010000027.1:0-58185 GCA_964598765.1 uncultured Candidatus Sumerlaeota bacterium
GTTGGGCCCCAAATTCCCCATTAAGTGAAAGCGGTGGGATTGAAACTCGGGTGATTTCAAGCCGTCCATGGGGCACCCTTTTTACGGTTCGTGGGGCTACCGGACGACCGGCTACTTCGCGCCGACGAGCCGCTATGGAACGCCGCAGGATTTCATGTTCCTGATTGATCATCTCCATCAAAACGGCATCGGCGTTATTCTCGATTGGGTTCCGTCCCACTTCCCGACCGACGAACACGGAATCGGATTTTTCGACGGCACGCATCTCTACGAGCACTCGGATCCGCGCCAAGGTTTTCATCCCGATTGGAACAGTTTCATCTTCAACTACGGCAGAAACGAGGTCCGGAGTTTTCTCCTGAGTAGCGCGATGTTTTGGCTCGACCGGTTTCACGCCGACGCGCTCCGCGTGGACGCCGTCGCCTCGATGCTCTACCGCGATTACTCCCGACGCGAGGGGGAATGGATCGCCAACGTCCACGGCGGCAAGGAAAATCTGGAGGCGATTTCCTTTCTCCGCCGATTCAATCAGGAAATTTACCAGCGATTTCCCGACGTTCAAACCATCGCCGAGGAATCCACCTCTTGGCCGATGGTCTCGCGCCCGGCGCACGTCGGCGGACTCGGCTTCGGCATGAAATGGGACATGGGCTGGATGCACGACATGCTGGACTACATCGGCAAGGAACCGATCCACCGCAAACATCATCACAACCTGCTGACCTTCCGAATGCTCTACGCCTTCATGGAAAATTTCGTCTTGCCCCTTTCGCACGATGAAGTGGTTCACGGCAAGGGATCGCTTCTCAGCAAACTGCCCGGAGACTTGTGGCGCAAGTTCGCCAACCTGCGGCTTCTCTTCGCTTACATGTTCGCTCAGGCGGGGAAAAAATTGATATTCATGGGAGGCGAATTCGGCCAATGGCGCGAGTGGGACCATGAGGTCAGCCTCGATTGGCATTTGGCCGATTATCCGATTCACGAGGGATTGCAAAAATGGATCGGCGATTTGAACCGCCTCTATTGCGCCGAGCCGGCGCTTCACGCGCGCGATTTCGATCCGGCGGGATTCGAGTGGATTGATTGCAACGACGCCGACCACAGCGTCATCAGTTTGCTTCGCAAGGGACCTTCGCCCGACGATCTGGTTTTGGCCGCGTTCAATTTCACCCCCGTTCCGCGATTCGATTACCGCATCGGCGCGCCGCGCGAGGGGTTCTGGAAGGAAACGCTCAACAGCGACGCGGAGTATTACGGCGGAAGCGGCCAAGGCAACATGGGGGGCCTCGCCGCCGATCCGATTCCGATGCACCACCGCCCTTGTTCGCTCAATCTCGTTCTGCCTCCGCTGGGCGCAGTCTTTTTGAAATTCATTCCGCAGGAGGAATTTTGACGCGAGCAAAGACCGTCGAAGATCAAAGAAGCTTGACCCCGATTCGTTTTTGAGGTTTCCTGAAATCAACGAGGTTGGCCAAAGTATTGGGGAATTTGAATCACCATGATTGATCTGCAAAATCACCAAGCGTTGATCAAAACCGTTTGCGCGGAGCTTGGTGTCCAACGGCTGGACCTCTTCGGCTCCGCCGCCGGACCGCAATTCGGACCTTCGAGCGACGTGGATGTTTTGGCGCGGTTGGATCGAACACGCGGCAAAATGTTCGACCGTTATTTTGATTTGAAGGAGCGGTTGGAGAAAATTTTCTCTCGTCCGGTGGATTTGGTTTTGGAGGACTCCATCCAAAATCCCTACTTCTGCCAAGCCGTCGAGCGAAGCCGCGTCAAAATCTATGAAGCTTGAAACGAGGAAGTCGTTGCACGACGTCGCCCGTGCCGCAGGGGATATTCAAAGCTACACAGGTCGCATGAGCTTCGCCGAATTTAAGGCGGACGGCATGATTCAGGCCGCCGTGGAGCGAAAATTCGAGATCATCGGAGAAGCCTTGAACCGAATTGACAGTGATGAACCGGACGTGCTTGAACGCATCTCGGATCATCGGCGCATCATCGGCTTTCGCAACGTCATCGCGCATGGATACGACGTCGTTGACGTCGAGATCGTTTGGGAAGCCGTGACGGAACATCTTCCCACCTTGATTACCGAGGTTGACGCACTGTTGAAAACCTGAAATGTTCAGATGCGAATCCTTTACAACATCATCTTCGGACCGGATCGCGGTCAGCCAAGAGAGGAACTGGAGGATCTGGTCGAGTGGTATCTTACCGACTTGCATCAAGCTGGTCAAACCCACGCGGAATACTTTCTTGGATGGACAAACAAGATTTTGAACGCTCACGTTCACGCGACGGGACTGAATGCATTCGCGCCGCGTCATCATTCGTCTTGGGGAAAAGAACGTTTGAAGAAAATCGTTCAGGCGTTCGGTCGTGCTCCGCGATATAGATTGTTGGACGACGATGTTCCCAAGCGCAACGTGAGTTGGCGGTCCGCGCCTTTTCTCTTCCTGTTCACAGATGCCGTCCGCGATAGCGGTTCAATGGTGCACCGAGGCGACAACGGCAAGGACATTCCCCTCTACACGCTCCCACTTAGTTTTGAAGAGCGTCAAGTTGTGGTCTATTGGGGGCGTTTTTATCGGCATCATGACGCCGTTTGGTTGGACACGGGAAATCTTGAAATGCCCGCCTATAAAGAATTGGCCGATCCGAATAGCGAGTTGTCCATGAGCGGACGATCCGTCTGCAAAACAATCGAAAAAGCGACGGGAATCGAAACTTACTATTATCTTTTCCGCTACTACGGACGGCGCAAGGGGGAAGAAAATCGCCGATGTCCGGGTTGCGGCGGCAAATGGCGGCGCGATCTCCCCGAAAAGAAGGGCCGCCCTTATTGGGAATTCGCGTTGATGTGCCGAAAATGCCGATTGGTCTCCCACGACGCCTGCGACGACACGGACGAACGCCACGCGGCCATCGGGGAATACCGAAAGCGGCAAAGATGATATCAGCGCCTATTCACCACCAAGTCACCAAGGCACCAGGAGAGAAGAACGAATCCTTTTCCTTCCCCACTGTGGGTGACGTGGTGTCTTGGTGGTGACATCGGCGGAAGGAGCGGGCCATCCGGATCGTCACTCTTTCTTGACCCCGCCGATCAACTGTGCAACCCTGAATCACCATTCATTGAGGGAAAGGAATCGAACCATGACAGAGGAACGGACCACGCCTGAGGCGACTTCGCCGGAGCCGGAAATCAACTCGGCTTCATCGGAAATCAACCGCAGAGACTTCATCAAGACTGCCGGCGTCGCCGCGGGCGGAATGATGCTGACCACCGCCTGCGCGACCAAGCCTCCCGGACCTTCCTCCGCTCCCGCCGTCGCCACGGCTCGCAAGATCGGACCGAACGACAAAATCAACGTCGGCCTTATCGGTTATGGAGGACGCGGCCATGCGCTCCTCGGACAAGCTTTGGCGCTGAAGGATCAATGTCAGGTCGTCGCCGTTTGCGACGTGTATGAACGACGCGCCAAGGAAGCGTGGATCAAAGTGGACCGCGCGGGACAAGTCGCCAAGAAATACAACTATTACGGCGACGTGTTGGATCGCTCCGACATTGACGCCGTTTTCATCGCCACGCCCGATCACTGGCACGCGCCGATCGCGCTCGAAGCCATGCGCAAGGGCAAGGACGTCTATTGCGAGAAGCCGATGACCCACACGATCCCCGAAGCGCGCGAGATGGCCGAGACCGCCGAGCGGCTCCAGCGCGTCGTGCAGGTCGGCTCGCAGACGACTTCCGCCGATCAATGGTGGAAGGCGAAAAAGGCGATCCAAGACGGCATGATCGGCAAACTCCTTCTCAGCCAAGGCTCCTATCACCGCAACTCGGCGGGGGGCGAATGGAATTACGGCATTGACCACGACGCGGGTCCGGACAAGACCGGCGACCAACACCTCGATTGGGACCTCTGGCAAAAACCTGCGGTCGGCAAATACGAATGGTATGCGCCCCGATTTTTCCGCTTCCGCAAGTATTGGGATTACTCCGGCGGCATCGCCACCGATCTCTTCTTCCACGTCATGGCTCCGCTCAACCTTTGCTGGGCGAATCCGGAATTTCCGTGGCGCGTCATGGGAATGGGAGGAATTTACGCCTTCGACGACGGGCGCGAGGTCCCCGACACCTTCATGCTCACCGCCGATTATCCGAGCGGCCACAGCGTCGTGCTCTCCTCCTCGATGGCCAATTCGACGCACATCCCCGGCCTGATCCGCGGACACGAAGGGACGATCACGATGGTCAAGCACGGCATGTTCGAGTCGCCGACGCCGAGCATCACGGTCACGCCCGAAAAGATCAACGGCTTGGACAAGGCCTTCAAGGATAAATACGGAACCGAGGAATTGGAAATCAAAACCGAGATGAAGGGGGATCCGCTTCACGCCCATTTCATGAACTTCTTCGACTGCATCCGGACTCGCAAGCAACCGACGCTCAACGCGAGCGTCGCCTATCGTGTGCAGGTGGCGATCACCCTCTCGGTGGAATCGTATCAGCAGGGCAAAGTGCTTTACTTTGACGCGGACAAGCAAACGGTCACCGACCGCCGGCCGGGAAGCACGATGAAACTCGCTCGCCCGGGCGTTCTGAACGGCGACAAAGTCATGGAGCCGGATTACGGTCTGGCGAAGTATCTGGCCAAGAACGGCTGAGCAATTAAATCGGCAAGACGAAGAACCCTCCGTCGAATGCGACGGAGGGTTTTTCATTTTGAACCTTCGACAAAATTCGCAATCAGTTGCCTTGCAATTTGGGGTTGCTCCAACTGAACCCAATGCCCGGCGGAGGGAATAATCTCCAACCGACTCCCCTCGATCAGCCGATGCAATTTCTGCGAAGGCTCCAGCCACTGGCGGTCTTTTTCCCCGGCGGCGATCAACGTGCGAACTCTTAAATCGGAGCAATTGGCGTCATTGCTCTCGACGTCCAGAAACGCCCCGCGAATCACGCGCGCCAGATTCGCGCCGTCGGCGGTCCGGTAAAGCCTTCCAAGGTCAAGGGGACTGTTTTCCGGATCAGCCAATGCCGAACCGGTCGCAAGGACTCCGATCAACTTGTCCCGGCTCGCCTGCTCAAAGTAGGCGGCGGTTCTTTCCCAGAATTCTCTTTCCTTGCGGGTGACGACTTTGCGGCACGGTCCGGCTCCCAGCGTCGTCAGACTCAAGACCCGCTCCGGTCGCGCCAGCGCCGCCAAGAGGGAAATTTGTCCTCCCATCGAATGTCCGATCAGATGCGCCTGCCCGATGGATAGGTGATCCATGAGCGCGAGCAGATCGTCCCGCATGATCGGATAGGAATAAGCGGCGTCATGGGATGGAGCGACTGTCGCGCCGTGTCCGCGCCAGTCGAATAGAAGAACGCGATGGCTCTGCGAGAGATAATTGGCCAAATCGCGCATGGATTCGCGGTCCGCGCCGAATCCGTGCGCCAAGACGACCGGCTCGCCCGAACCAAAAACCTCATAAGCAATTTGACAATCCTCAACGCGCAGGTAATTCATTAGGCATGACCGACCGCTCGAACTCGTCCCCTCCCGTTTATCGTCACCGGATTTTGGATTCGACCAACAGCGAAGCGATCCGGCTGGCGGAGCAAGGCGCGCCCCATCATACCGCCGTCGTCGCCAAGTTTCAAACCGCCGGACGCGGCCAACCCGGACGCCAATGGTGGATGCCCGAAAACGCGGGCGTCTTGCTCTCCGTCCTTCTTCGCTCGCTACCGCAAGGCGCGGCGTTCGATCAGTTGACCTTGCGCGTCGGATGGGAAATGGCGCAAGCGTTGAAGCAATTTGCGGGCGTGGCCATCGGCATCAAGGAACCGAACGACTTGATGATCGAGGGAAAAAAGGTGGGGGGGATTCTGTGCGAGGCGCGCTGGCGCGAGGATCAATTGCTCTACGCCGTGATCGGCGTCGGCGTCAACGTCAACGTCTTGGAATTCCCCGACGAACTTCGCCCGACCGCGACTTCCCTTGCCTTGGTCGCCGGAAAAAGCTTCGACCCGGACGCTCTGGCCGATTTCCTGATTCAAACTCTTCGGAAAATGTAAACGCGCGAAGCTGGACGATACCTCATCCGCGCAAGACGAAGGAAACGCTGAGAACGGAACTCTGACCCAATCCGCGTCAAAGAGCGCGAAGTTCGAATCGCCGCTCATCGGCGGGGCGGACCAAAAATTGCGGAACGCGGGAATTACGGAGGAATTCCTCCACCTGCCCCGGCTTGGCTTCCGGAAAGAAGAGATTGATGATCGCCACGTCGCCGTAAAACGATTTGACCTCGGCTTCGATTTTGGGAGAGAGGGTCTTCAACATGCTGAAGACGCCCTCCAATTGTTCTTGGCTTACGTCGGTGATCATCAGGCGATAATCGCCGACGTCGAGCATCGTCCGTTGCCACTTGGCCAGAAAGTTGTCGGCCAGTGCCGCGACGGCGCGGGTCATCAAACCCTCAAAGGTCTTGTCTTGCGCGCCGGCGGAGGAAATTCCCGAAGCCGAAAAATTTTGCCGCGTCCGCGCCAAAATCTGGCCGTTGTCCACCCGGATCAACGCCAGTTGAACCTGCGCGTCGTAGAAGGAGAATTGATCATAGAGGATCGGATGCTCTCCCTTGGAACTGACGACGAGGCTTCCGGTCACGATGACCTCCACTTCGCCCCGTTGGGCTTCCTCCAGCGCGAGGCGCAACGTCTCGGTCGTGCGCAAGACGTTCGCGTTGAGTTTCTGCGGACCCATCTTCGTCGAATCCACCCTCAATTCCTTGGCCGTCAACGCTGACTCCAGCAACTTGCGTCCCCGTCCATCGTCGGTCGGTTTGCCGTCCAAAACTTCCTCCAGCAAAACGGCCATCAAGGGCCGAACCTGCGGCTTGGCGAGGAAGTGCTTTTCCTGCAGATCGGCATAATAGCGGTCCACGTCCACGCCGATCCGAACCCGCATGTTCGTCGAACCGTCGGCCTGAATAGTGCGGCTCAGGACGGTTCGCCGCGCGACGAAACGGTCGCCGTAATTGCGCAAATAGGAGTCAAGCAGGTCCCTGCCGATGATAATGTAATTGCCGAAATAAAGACGAGCCGCGGCGCCGGTCAGCGCACGAACCGACGCTTCCTTGATCGCTTCGGCTTCGGTTTTGGCCTTTAATTCGTATTCAAAACTTAGCAAGTTTTGGATGTGGGAAAGGGAGGTGGCCGATTCCTTCTTCTCCCGACGTCGCTCCATTTCGGCGATGGCCTGCGACGCCGACAGCTCGCGCGCGCTGTTTTCCTCCTCAACCTCTTTTTCCGTCGAAGCTGGGACGGTTTTGTCCTTTTCCTTGGCTTTTGGTTCGGCCTTCTGCTCTGCGGCGGGAGCCGAGGAACTGGGGGCCGCGGCCGGCTTGTCCGGTGTCTGCGCCAAAAGCGGAGTCACCCAGACCAAAGCCATGAGGCAACCCATGACCGCCGTAAAAACAGGGAGGAGATTCTTTTTCATCTTCAGCCGCGCCTCCTTACAATTTCTTCAAGTTTCCCACGATCATCAAACATCCACCCCACCCAACTGTCAACCCCAATTCCGGGACTAGCAAACCCCTAATTTTAAGAGCTTCGGCGGGGATGGTGGGCGGTAGAAGACTTGAACTTCTGACCTCCGCGATGTCAACGCGGCGCTCTAGCCAGCTGAGCTAACCGCCCCCGGTCCGCAGACTCGGTTTGAGTCCATGGAACCGCAATGTAGCCTTGCGCGGAGGGGAAGATCAAGCGAATTTCCCCCGCCGAAAAGTGATATTGACAGCCCTTGCTTCGATCCGCCATGCTTCGGCGGGTTGTGGATCCGGAGTCGCCGCGAGGACGTCTCCACCCTTCACCCCATCTTCAGAAGGCCCCTCTTTTAATGAAGACCCCCTTTTATTCCATCTCTTTTTCAATCCGCTTCCTGATCGCGCTGGCCGGATTGATTTTCATCAATCTCGATCAATCCTTCGCGCAAACTCCCGCCGGATTCAATCCCGACTACCCGGCTTGGGGTCGAATTCTCGCCCGTTGCGCCTCGCCGCAGGGTTTTCACTACGATCAACTCAAAGCCGACCGCGCCGATCTGGACCTCCAATTGGCCGAGCTGAAGTCCGTGACCGCCGAGCGGTTTCAAACCATGACCCGCGCCGAACGGCTTGCCCTTCTCATCAACGCCCACAACATTCATGCGGTTCGTCGGATCGTGGATGCATATCCGGTCAAATCCATCAGCCGGACAACGTGGTCCGGGACCGCGTTGTGGCGCCGCGACATTGATCTGGCCGGACGACGGTGGTCGCTCCGCTCGTTGCGCGATGAAATCATGGGTTCAAATTACCGCGAATCGCGGGCGATTTTCCTGCTGAATTGGGGAATGAAGGGTTGCGCGCCGCTCGCTCCCGCTCCGGTGACGGTCGCCAATTTGGAGGATTTGCTCGAGCGCCAAACAACTGTTTTCATGCAGGATTCCCATTATGCCAAATATGACCGGCGGAAACAGCGGTTCCACGCCTCGAAGCTTCTGAAGGAATACCGCTTGGAAATCGAGCGGGATTATTCCTCCCTTTGGGCGTTCATCCGCCGATTCGGTCCGCAGGAGGATGTTCCCTACCTGAAAAATCTTCCCCCCCGATTCGTTTGGATGCGGTTCGATTCCTACCTGAATGATCTCCCGCCGATTCCTCCGGTCATTCTCCCTTCCGATTTGCCCGCGCCTCCTCCGGCTTCCAAGTGAGGTTTCTTGTTCCCGCCTTAGACGAGAAACGATCCAAATTGTTCGCTTTGGAACACAACATGGAGATGTATCGAGGCAACAAGACGGCAAAAGCGGTCATAAATCCATGGATCACCCTATTTATCCGCGTAATCCGTGTTCATCCGCGTCCAATAATTCCTTGGCATGGACCTTGCCTTCCCGTTTCCTGAAAAGTGTTCTGTTAAGGAGGACTACCCATGAAATTCAGCGCTCCCTTTGAATGGATGACTACCACGGCGTTGTTGGTTGCATTCTCGGCGTTCCCTATTTTCGCGGACGAAACTAAAAAGCCGGATCCCAATCCTTTTCTCACATTGGAATCCGCAGACAAACCCCCGACCGAATCCAAACCCGCCGATGCCTCGGCGCCCAAACCCGAAACTTCCCCGGCCCCCCAAAATCAAACGAAGAGCGGAGTGATTCCTCCCGCGCCGCGCCCCGAAACCCGTTCCCGTCGCCCCGAACCTCCCGATCCCGAACGGATGCTGGACCATTTTTTAGGAATGGACGATAACAACGACGGCGTGATTGAACGTTCCGAATTCAAGGGACCGCATCCCGAAATCTTCGATGAAGCCGACACCAACCACGACGGCAAACTGACGCTGGACGAACTCAAGGCGCTCGCCCAAAAAATGACCGAGCGCATGAAAGGGGAGATGCGGGAGAACATGCGAAACACGCGGGGAGAATTGGGCCCGCGCGACGGTGGAGAGGGTTTCATGCTCCGCCACATGGACCAGAACCACGACGGCAAAATCCAGCGCGAGGAAGCCAAGGGACCGATCGAGCGGAACTTCGATGAAATTGACACGAACCACGACGGCGTTTTGGACAAGGAAGAGCTTCAAGCGTGGGGGGACAAAATGCGCCAATTCGCCGATCATCAGGACGAAAGCAAACGGTTGGCCCAACGGAATCCCAAAGGAAATCCTCCTTCAACCGAAGGGAAGCCCGCGCCCGAACCGCCGCGAAAGGATAAGCCTTCGCCGGCAACTCCGAATACCGAAGGGCGCCATGCCGATCCCGCCCAAATCATTCAACGTTGGGACAAGAACGGCGACGGCGCGGTTGAGCGGGATGAATTTCCGAAGGACGCCATTGAACTGTTCGATGTTCTGGACCGCAACGGCGACGGCAAACTGACTCCGGAGGAGTTATCGGAGCGCGAAGAGCGCGGAATGTTTGGAGCCTTCAGGGAACGCCGCAAAAATCGGGAGGGCCGATCCTTCGGTCATCCCTTTTCCCGTCGTCCTCCGCCGGAAAATTCCCAGCCTTCTCCCCCGCCCAACGGCGAGCCCAAGGGTCCGGTGATTTGAGATTGGACGGAGATTATTCGGGATCGAGTTTCAAAATCCGAAATCTCAAATTTCAAATTTGAGATTTCAGATTCGGGATGGGATGATTCGCCATGGCCCACGTCGTCATCCCCGAAGCCGAAGCCCTGCTGGACGTTGAACTCCCCGTTCTCGACAAGGGATTCGTCCGCCTCGTGGATTATCTCGGCGGCGATCAGCGCATCGTCCAATCGGCGCGCGTCTCCTACGGCGCGGGAACCAAAACCGTCCGCGAGGACAAGGGACTCATCAATTACCTCATGCGCCACCGGCACACCTCGCCGTTTGAGCAGGTGGCCCTCACGTTTCACACCAAGATGCCGATCTTCGTGGCGCGGCAATGGGTCCGCCACCGCACGGCGCGGCTCAACGAAATCTCCGGACGCTATTCGGTGATGAAGGATGAATTCTATGTTCCCGATCCTTCGGTGATCCGAAAGCAAAGCAAGAGCAATCGTCAGGGGCGCGACGAGGAAAATCTTCCGCCGGAACTGGCCAAGCAGGTGGCCGACCTGATTTTGCGGGATCAATCCACGGCCTACGAGCGCTATGAGGAATTGCTGAAGGACGACATCGCGCGCGAGCTGGCGCGGATCAATTTGCCCCTTTCGCTCTACACCGAATGGTATTGGCAAATTGACCTGCACAATCTTTTTCATTTCATCAAGTTGCGGGCCGACGCGCACGCGCAATACGAAATCCGCGTCTATGCCGAGGCGATGGCGCGATGCGCCAAGGCCGTCGCGCCGCTGGCCTACGAGGCGTTCGAGGACAACGTCTTTTACGGCGCGCTTTTTTCGCGGGGGGAAGTGGAGGCGCTGAAAGTCATGCTCAAAGGGGAACCGTGTCCGCTGGAGGGTAGAGTGAAGCGCGAGTTTCTTGAGAAGCTGGGGTTATCGGAAGAAACAGCACACGCCTGATCGTCTCCCAATGTGAAGGACGAAGAGAACAGCACGTCCGGTTTTCGATTCATCAAGGCGGTCACGGATCGTCACGCCCGGCTCGCCGCGATCTTTCTGCTTCTTGCCATCGTTCTGATTTTTTTCTGCGACGTCTTGTTTCTCCCCGGAAGCCGCGTCCTTTCGCTGAACGGCGGGGACCTTGCCTCGCAATTCGTGTTCTGGCGGCAATTCGGTTTCGATCGACTGCGCGAAGGCTCGCTTCCCCTCTGGAATCCGTATCTCAATTCGGGAACGCCTTTTCTGGGAGGATTTCAATCCGCGCTCCTCTATCCGCCCAATTGGATTTATCTTTTCTTGCCGCTTGCCAAGGCGCTCAATCTCGAAATGGCGGCCCATCTGTTTCTCGCGGGAGTTTTCATGTTCTTGTGGGGGGCGTGGCGTGGGTTGGGAACGCAAGCCGCCCTGCTCTCGGCGTTGCTCCTGATGTTCGGACAGGGGAATTATCTTCACCTCTACGCCGGACACCTGACGTTGCTCGACGCCTCGGCGTGGTCGCCGCTGATTCTTGCGGTTTTGGATCGTCACGCGCGGACGCGCGACGCGAAATGGATTTGGATCGGCGGAGGGGCGGTCGCGCTTCAAATTCTGGCCGGTCATCCGCAGACGGTCTTCGCAACGGCGATTGCCGGAATGATTCTGGTCGCCGGACAAATCATGCGCGAAGGAAAATCTTTTCCCGCGCTCGGTGGATGCTTGGCGATTTACGCCATCGGCTCGCTTCTCTCCGCCGTTCAACTTTTTTCGGGTTTGGCCGCCGGCGCGGAAAGCTCGCGCGGAGGAGGCGGCATGTCGCTGGAGGAGGCGGGACAATTTTCCTTCCCCCCCGAAAATTTCCTGACCCTCGTCGCGCCGTGGTTTTTCGGCGATAATCCCACGCCGAACGAAACCGGAGGGTTGACTTTTTGGGGACGCGCCTATTTTTGGGAAACGAGTTTCTTCATCGGCGTCATCGGGTTGGCGCTCGCGGGATTGGGAGCGGCGAAAGGAGAGCGATCCGCGCGAACGTCCCTTCGTCTAATGGTTCTCCTTCTTGTCATTTTGGCGATGGGAAAATTCACGCCCCTCTTCCGATTCCTTCACGCCTTCGTTCCGGGGTTCGACCGGTTTCGAGGGAGCGCAAAATTCATCGGTGTCGCGTCCATCCCTTTGGCGTTGCTGGCGGGATTGGGATTTGATTGCCTTCAAAAGGGAGAACGCGCGCCGATGGCGTTCTCCATCGGGGTTTTCATTTTTGGCGCGGCTCTGGCGCTCGCAGGATTCGCTATTTCCCATTCGTCATCCTTCGGCGCGGAAGGATTTTGGGGAAGATGGATCGCGCGGATTTGCGCGACGGGCGAAACGTATTTGCCTGCGCGGGAATCCCGCAATCTCGAATTCATCGCGCGAGCCGGAGCCTTCGCGGCCCGCTCCCTTACATTTTCCGCCGCGATTCTTGGATTTTTCGGCGCGGTTCTGCTGGCGACGCATCGGAATCGTCCATTCGCCCATGCGATTTGGATCATGGCCGTCGCGGAAATTCTCGCCTTCGCCCGATCCGCGCGCCCGGCGTTCGATCTCGAACCGATCCAACATCCGAAGACTTTCATTGAGTTTCGTCGCCAATATCCGGGGGATTATCGCATCCTCAAGACCGATTCATGGGTGAATCTTCCGATGGCCGGCGGATTGCCCTGCATCGCGGGCTACGATCCGCAAATCAGCCGACGCTATCAGCAATTTTTACAATTTGCGCTTTCCCAACCCGATCCCTTGCCTCTCTTGAGAATTCTTCGTTGCCGATTCGTTTTTCAAAATGGAACGCCGTCACTGAATGTTTTTGAATCGGAAAATCCATCCCTTCCGGCGGTTTTGCTCGTGAGTCGCTACAGCGTCTCCCACGACGCGAAGGAGACGTTTGAGCGAATGACCCGGCCTTCGTTCGATCCCGCTTCCGAAGTGATTTTGGAGTCGGAACCCGATACCGCTCCCGATCCGGCGGGAGGAAATCAGAATGGAAGGTTGAAGGTTCAAGCGAGGTCTGATGATTACGACATTTCAGCTGATTTGGACAAGCCCGCGATCTGTTTGATCACCGACGCTTACAGTCGCGGCTGGCGGGCCGTTCCGTATTCGGACAGCGATCAAAAATCCTACAACGTCATGCCTGCCGACCACGTCATTCGGGCGATTCCGGTTGGAGCGGGACATCATCATTTTCGGGTGGAGTATGCGCCGTTCGCTTATCGTTTGGGAAAATGGGTTTCGTTTATTTCCGCGCTGGCTTATGTCGGGTGCGTTTCACTTTTCCGAAGAATTGCGTAACCCCGTCGGGGTTGAGACGCTTCTCGGAAAAGTGAAATGCGCCCGCGCGCAACGCAACTGGAATTCGCTCTTGCCAAATCCCTGACGACGCGGATAACGTGAATCCTGCGGAGCGAGGCGCAACCCGCTAATTTTCATTTCTCAAATTTGAAATCGTAGATCTCAAATTTTAGATTTCAAATCTCAGACCTCTGAAAGGAACCTTAACCATGCCCGAACCCCACGTCGCTCAACGATTCCCTTACAAGATTCAGGAGGAGCCCGGCGTGAAATTCTGGTGCGCCTGCGGGCAATCCAAGAACCAACCCTACTGCGACGGCTCCCATCGCGGGAGCGGCTTCACGCCCGTGAAGGTTGAAATCACCGAGGCCAAAATGGTGGCGTGGTGCGGGTGCAAACATTCCGCCAATAAACCGTTCTGCGACGGATCGCATCGCAATTTACCGGCTTGACGCACTTCCGACTGATCGAATTTCTGCGCCACCAAGTCACTAAGACACCAAGGTTTCCAAAATGAAATTGTTCTTGGTGTCTTAGTGACTTGGTGGTGAAAACGAAAGATTATTTCCCCTCCGGAATAACAATCCGATAAACCACCGTTCCGCGGGCGACGAGGTTGCGGCTCGAAGCGGACGCGATCTCCACCTCGCTCCAGAATATCTCCCGGTCCCGTCCGGCCACTTTGCCATACGCGACCAATCCCTCCGGTCCCGGCGACGCGATCATCTGCGCCTGCACTCCCACAGTTGAGGCTTTGTAAGGTCCGGGGCCGGTCTCCGCCCACGAAGCCATCGCTCCGGTCGTGTCGAAGAGGGCCAAAATCGGTCCCTCATGCACGCTCCCCGAACCCGCCGCGTTGCGATCCTGAAACGGCATCACGATCCGCGAGCGTGATCCGGCCATGTGCTCGACTTTCAATCCGATCCGCCCGATGAACGGCACGCGTCCGGCCAGATGCGGTCCCATCGGTCCGGGATCGGATTGGCCGTCGTCTCCTTTGGCCGTGATCGGTGCCGGGACAGGCGCGCCGAATCGCCCCCGAACGGTCGAAATTCCCCGCGCAATCGGCTTGCCGTCTTCGGTCCGAACGGCGACGTCCACGAAGCAAAGTTCCTTCCCCTTCCTCAGAAGATTGGCCTCGGCGATGATCGTCTCACCGATGGCGGCGGAAAGATAAACCACTTCGAGAGCGCAGGTGTGCCAAGGGCCGGACGATTCGCCGAGCGCGGCGCGTCCGACGGCCTGACCGCCGATATCAATCATTGAGGCCGCGACGCCGCCGTGCAACACCTTGCCGGGATTGGAGTTTTCATCCTTGTAGGGGAGCGCAAATTGCCCCGCGTTCTCCGTCAGGCTTCGGACTTGCAGACCCAACGCGGCGCTAAACGGTTCGGATTCCAAAATGGTTTTGAGATCGCTCATTTTTCCTTCTGAAAGTTCCTTTCCCAATAAAGACGGGCGTCCATGTTGATATGACGCCCGTTTTTTACTCGGAAGATGGGGGATTCGCCAATGGTTTTTGAAGGGACCGCCCGCGATTCCGTGTTCATCCGCGACGGAGAGATTGACAACTTTCCTCGATTCGGCCATCTCACGGATACGGGAAATGCGCCCGGCTTCAATTCCATTCGCAAGATGGGATGGAAATTACCCCGACGATGTGTTAGCGAAAGAGAGTGTGGAAATCCGCGATGATTTCAAGGTCGGGGGTGGCGATTGGGATGTCCTCTCGGTGTCTCTGTGTCTCCGTGGTTTTCTTTTCTTCATGATTTTTCTCATGCAATCGCCTCATGGTTGGCGCGGGGTGTGGCAGAGGCCGCATCATCTCGCTTCGCGTTTCGCCGCGCGCGGACATTACGTCCGATGGGTCGAGCCGCGCTACGTGAAATGGCTCGCGGGAGAACGGGAGCGGTTTTGGCGCGCGCGAAATGAAAAGCCCGACGAGCGAATTGAAGTCGCGCCGGTGACGTTGCTGAACGGCGAGCGGTTCGGTCCGATCCGCAAATTCAATTTGAGCCGATTGGCTTCGGCGTTGAATCGGCATCTCCCCTCTTCGGCAAACGGCAAGGGCGTCCTTTGGCTCTACGATCCGCATCAGGCCGAACTGGCGCGGTTGGTTCCGCACGATCTTCTCATCTACGACATCATGGACGAATATCGCGGGTTTCCGTGGTCGCCGCCGAAAATTGCCGAAGAGGAAGCGCGATTGCTCGCCGAGGCCGATTGGGTTTTCGCCGGAACGCAGGCGCTCTTCGACGCGAAGAAATTGCAGGCGCAGGGAAAGATCGAGTGTTTGCTCTCGGGGGTGGACGCGGGGCATTTTCGGGAAATTCGAGGGACAGGCACGCGGACAAACCCCCGCGAGCCAGTCCCTGAATTTCCCATGCGGGAAAAATATCGCCGCCTGATCGGATACGCCGGAATGATTGATCTCCGGCTCGATCAGGAGCTAATCGCCGATTCGGCGCGGCGGCATCCCGATTGGGGTTGGATTTTGCTCGGTCCGACGGCTTGCGACGTGACGCGGTTGCGCGCGGCTCCCAACGTTCACCTTTTGGGGCAGAAATCCTACGGCGAACTTCCCGCGTTTTATCATTCTTGGGACTGCGCGATGATTCCGTTCGTCGAGAATGAACTGACACGCCACGTCAATCCGACCAAGATGCTCGAATATGCCGCCGCCGGATTGCCGGTCGTCGCGCGCGCTCTGCCCGACATCGA
The DNA here is from genome assembly GCA_964598765.1 of uncultured Candidatus Sumerlaeota bacterium. Lineage (GTDB taxonomy): Bacteria > Sumerlaeota > Sumerlaeia > MVZB01 > JAJFLK01 > CAZRCZ01. The sequence goes on from CAZRCZ010000027.1 coordinate 16,087, forward strand.
GCAATTTTACGCGGAAGGGGCGTTTCTTTATCGCGACGCGGCGGATTGTGAAACCCAACTTAAGGCGATCTTAGAGGGCGAAGCACAACCGATGGAAAGCCCGCTCGTCCGAGAAAAATTGACGCAATCCGCCCAATGGATCAAGGATCGGGATTGGGACGCGATCGCGGAGAAAATGTTGCGACGTGCGGAGGAAATTGGGAAATCATGAATCAACGCCCATCCGAAATTTCACGTTTGATTTTGAAGGTTCTGATTGTCTTGCCAATCGTGATCGCATTGGGCATTTCGCCGGCAACCGCCGAATCTTTTCGCCATGTTGATCCCGTTGTCGAATCGCCGAACGACGCCGAGTTTGAATTCCGAGGAACGATGGGAGACCGGACTGCCGCGAACGTTCGCAACTGGCTTCTGGTCGCGCCCGACTCAAACCCCGCCATGCTCCAAATGTTCCGCGACCGCGACCGAACGCCAAAACGCGATCTGGTTCCTTGGGCGGGAGAATTCGCGGGAAAATATCTGATTTCCGCGACCCAAGCTCTGAAGATCACCCGCGATCCCGAATTGAAATCGTATCTGGAAATGTTCGTCGCCGATTTGATCGCCACGCAAGACGCCGACGGTTATCTGGGGCCGTTCCCGAAGGAAATCCGCATGACCGGACCGGGGCTGTGGGATTTGTGGGGACAATATCACGTCATGTTGGGGTTGTTGTATTGGCATCGGTTGACGGGCGACACCCGGGCGATGGAAGCCTGCCGAAGATGCGCCGATTATTTTTGCCGTTATTTCTTGGACGGAAACCGGCGAGTCGCGCAAGCCGGATCGGAGGAAATGAACGAATCCTCCATCCATATCTTCACTCTGCTTTACGAGGCGACCGGCGAGCCGCGCTATCTGCAAATGGCGAGCGAAATTGAGAAAGATTGGGAATTACCTCCTTCGGGCGATTACGTCCGTCAGGCGTTGGCGGGCAAAGAATTTTATCAGATGCCCAAACCGCGGTGGGAGAGTCTTCATTCCATTCAGGCCATCGCGGAACTTTATTTCATCACCGGCGACGAGAAATACAGGACCGCTTTTGCCAAAATTTGGGAGAGCATCCGCGACAACGACGTTCACAACACCGGCGGATTTTCCTCGGGCGAACAGGCGACGGGCAATCCCTACGATCCCCGTCCGATTGAGACCTGTTGCACGATCGCGTGGATGGCGATCACGCTCGATTATCTCCGAATGACGGGCGATTCCCGCGCCGCCGATGAACTCGAACGCTCGACGTGGAACGCCGTGCTGGGGGCGCAAAATCCGACCGGACGGTGGTGGACCTACAACACGCCGATGGACGGCGAGCGCAAAGCCTCCGCCCACGAGATCGTCTTTCAGGCGCGAGCCGGAAGCCCGGAGCTTAATTGTTGCGCGGTCAACGGCCCGCGCGGATTGGGCATGCTTTCGGAATGGGCCGTGATGGAAGGCAAGGACGGGATTTACGTCAATTATTACGGATCGTCGAAGTTCACGATTCATTCGCCGTCGGGGAAGAAGGTGACGATTGGGGAGGAGACGGAATATCCGGTCGGAGGAAAGATTGTTTTGAAGATCAAACCGGAACACAGAGAAACGTTCGCGCTGTGTTTGAGGGTGCCCGAATGGTTAGTTGCATCGGAAATCACGGTTAATGGGAAATCCTTGGGTAAAGCCAAGTCGGGAGCGTATTTTGTCCTGAATCGAACTTGGCGGCGAGGCGATCAAATTGCGATCAATTTCGCCATGCCGCTCCGATCCGTCGCCGGACACCGGGAAAAGGAGGGAAAGGTTTCCATTCATCGCGGTCCTCTGCTCTTGGCGCATGATCCGCGATTTGACAATGAAAATCTCAAGCCGCGCATCTTGAGGACGCAAGATGTCCGAAATTCCACGCCTCAAATTTTGCTTTCCGCCATCGGAACGGATCGTTCCAAACTTACGCTATGCGATTTTGCGAGCGCGGGATGGGGGGGAAATCCATATCTCACTTGGCTTCCGCCAATTGAATCAGACGGGAACCCGCGGTTGATTCTTCCGAGGAACCCGCGCCATTCAAACGAATGATGCGCGCCCCGCTTCGGACAGGAAGCGATTCAATCCACGTCGGGCGGAAGCGTCGAAATCGAAAATGATGTTGCGCGTGAGATAATTCCGCGCTTCTTGCGGCGTCAGATTTTCTTCGCGCAGGCCCGGCCAAGCGGGGATGATTCGGTTAAGCCGCGCGAGGTTGTGTTTTTTGAGTTTTTCAAATTCGCGCAACCATTCATTGAGTCGAATTTTCTCCGGATCAATTCCCGAGCGCAAAACCCAAACCGCATAGACAAACGGCAATCCGGTCCAGTCGGTCCAGAGTTGTCCCAAGTCGAGCGTCGTGCCGCCTTGCCCGCGCCAGTGATCGTGCCAGCGGAGCGCGCGGGTTCCGATCAAGAGAAAAGCTTCGCCCGGCGCGGGGCGGAGAGGCGGTTTCCAATTCCGCAACGGAATCGTTTTGCCCAATCGGGGGCGGGCGCCGAACCTCCGCGCCAAGAGAATTTGCGCCAAGAGATTGCTCGTCCGCGAATGGCTGTCGGGGTGAAGCCGGGTCCAACGCTCGGGCGGGTCGCGCGAAAGAATTACGACGCTCCGCACCGGTCCGCGCGAGCCGATCATGGATTGGCCGACGATCCGCCAATCGGGATGCTCCGGCAACGCGCCGACCGGAGCCATGCCCAAATCAATTTCGCCCCGCTCCATCATCCGGACCATTCGACTGGGAGGGGCGCTGACGATCCGAAGATGCGGGGCGTCTTTGCCCTTCAACTTCAAATCCTCCATTCCGTAAGTGAGCGGGAGCATGTTGAGATAGGGAACAATGCCGACGCGAAAAATTTGCGGAGTGGTCATAAAAGTTTTTCCATCCGAGCCGCGACCGTGAGGGAGCGCCCGGTGCGCGAGATTTTTGTCGCCGGACGCTCCCTCACGGTCGCGGCTCCGAAGCAGTCTCAACGCGCGGCGGCGAAGGAGCGCGCCGGATTTTACAATCCCCGAATGGACAAGGGAAAAGAAAAAGCATAATCTCTTGCGAACCATGCAAGTCTTCGGAAGGACAGGATCAGCAAGATGACCCCTACCGCTCAATCGTCGGTTGGAACCTCGTTCGATGCGAGGGTCGCCGAGGCGCGCGCCAAGCTCGACGCGCACACCCGCGAAATCGTCCAATGGCATTTCAATCCCGAAACCGGATGCCCCTTTTGGCTGGACTACGCGAAAAAACTTAATTGGGATCCGCGCAAGGAAATCGGCGCGTTCGCGGATTTGAAAAGGTTCGAGGTATTTCAGGACGAATGGTTGCGCGGCGGTCCGGTCCGGCGATGGGTTCCCAAGGCGTTCGCCGACAAGCCGATTTACGTTTTCGAGACCGGCGGGACGACCGGCGTTCCCAAAAGCCGGATCAGCATGGACGATTTCCGAACCGATTATTCGGAGTTCAGCAAAACGCTCCCCGACGAATTTTTTCCTCCCGGATCCAATTGGCTGATGCTGGGACCGTCGGGTCCGCGACGCCTGCGTCTGGCCGTCGAGCACCTTTGTCAGTTTCGCGGCGGGATTTGCTTTTGCGTGGACCTCGATCCGCGCTGGGTCATCAAGCTGATTAAAAAAGGATGGATGGAGCATCTGGAAGCTTACAAACAGCACGTCATAGATCAGGCGATCACGATTTTAGGCGCGGGACATGAGATCAAGTGCATGTTCACGACGCCGAAGCTCCTCGAATCGCTCGCGCTCGCGTTGGAGAAAAAGGGAATGACCATCGCGGAGACGGGAATCACGGGGATTTTTTCCGGCGGGACGGAATTCACGCCGCAATGGACCCGCTTCGCGATGGAGGAACTAATCGAAGGGGTCTATATGACGCCGACCTACGGCAACACGCTCATGGGGTTGGCGTGCTCCAAACCGGTCGGTCCGCGGGATGGATACAAAATTTCATATTACGCTCCCCAGCCCCGCGCGGTGATCGAAGTTGTTGATCCCGACCATCCCGACCGGATCGTCGGCTACGGCGAGACGGGGCGCGTCCGCCTGACGACGCTGACGAAGGAATTTTTCATGCCCGGATTTCTGGAGCGCGACGAAGGGGAACGCGAGCCGCCTTATGAAAAATATCCGTGGGACGGGATCAGCGGCGTCCGACCGTTCAGCCGCCTTGCCGAGGCGACAACGGTGGGGGTATATTGAAGTCAACGGACCGGGCGTGGGGAGCCGAACCATGGTGCAAACGATTCAAATCGCCGAGAAAAAAACGACTTCGCGTCAAAAGATAAGCTACGACGAATTCCTTGCATCGCCGCTCTTTGACGAGGGATTCGCCGAATGGGTGGATGGAGAAGTAATCACGATGGTCCCGCCTTCAACATTGCATCAACGAGTATCGGAATTCTTGTCAACGTTGCTTGTCCTCTTCAACGAGATTCATGCCAAGGGCGAAGTCCTCATTGCCCCTTATCAGATGAAACTCGAAAAAGTGAGGCGAGGGCGCGAGCCGGACATTTTGTTCATTGCGCGCAAAAGGTTGGATCGGATCAAAAAAAATTATCTCGATGGCCCCGCCGATCTTGCGGTTGAAGTCATCAGCAGGGAGAGCCGGACGCGCGACCGACGTGAGAAATTTTATGAATATGAAAAAGGGGGCGTGCGCGAATTCTGGTTGATTGATCCCGAACGGCGCAAAGCCGAGTTTTATCATTTGAGCACGGATGGAACCTACAACCCCATTCCCATCGGCGCGGACGGCGTTTTCCACAGTGTCGTGCTTGAAGGTTTTTGGATCAAAGTCCCATGGCTCTGGCAGGATCCCCTTCCCCCGCGATTGGGCATTCTCAAGGAATGGAAATTGATTTAGGTCGCGTGGCTAATCGCATTCACGGATGAAATGTATCACGTCGAAGACATCACCCGAACCCGCGACGTCTTGAACAAACATCTGGTCGAATACATGTTCGTCGGAAAAGGGGCCGCGATCATGCAGGGTTTTTCCGACACCACGCAGGACATTGACATTTACCCCAAGAATGATTCCGGGAACAATGAACGGTTGGTGAACGCTCTGCGCGAAATCGGCTTCGAAATCATCGGCGAAAAGGAGAAGGAAATCCTGCGAGGCAAGGATTTCATTCAACTGCGCAAGCCGTTTGAAATGGACGTTGTTTTTGCCCCGGACGGTTTTGAATCTTATGATGAGGCCGTGAAGTTCAAACTCATCCACGATGGATTTCCGGTCATGACGATCGAAGGCATTCTCCGAACGAAAAAAGCCGCCGGGCGATTGAAAGATCGGGAAAGCATGATTCGCTTGAGGAGCTTTAAGGATTACCTCGATGCCAAGAAACGAAGCCGATGAACTGACCGAACTTTGGGCGAGTTTCGACGCCGCCATGGCGCGTTCGGTTGAGGAACGCATCGCCAAGGGTTGCATCCACACTTTCAAGCCGGTCCTCGATGAAGGTCCGGGTTATCGCTCGTGGGAGACGATGGAGGATTATCGCCGATGGTGCGAGGCGAATCTGCCGGAATGGCTTGGATACCGTCGGGTCTCCGATGAGGAGTGGCGCGGGATGCTGGATCGCGCGCTGGATTGACCTTTCATTTTGATTGCATCCCCTCCGAAAGGACGGGAAAATACCCCGGCGTAGGGCCGAAGGAAAAAATCCCCGCGATCATCGTCATTGCGCCGCAACGCCGCTTCCCAACGGATTCCTAAGCCTTGTAAATTGATCGAGTGGGGGTTCAAGCCGGAAATTTCCGTCCTGAACATCGGCCGCGCCGAAGTCGGCGAAAAAAATTGGCCGTGATGGACGGGCCGCGCGCCCTCGGACTCTAATTGCCGGGCTCCCCCCGTTTCCCGGGCGTAGTGATATAATTCAGAACGAAACCAAACCAACAACAGGAAGGTTTAGAACATCATGCTTAAAATCGAAGTCGCCTCGCAAATTCCGGAGCAGATGCCCGGACAAATCGCCGCTTGGATTGATTTGGGAACCAAACGCGCGCTGGCCAAACGCGCCACGGTCGAGCAACACCCCGGATGGGAGGACGTGGCGCGGAGGTTGAACGGCGGACCGATCACGTCTCCTTATCTCAGCGCGTCGGTCGTTTCGCTTTTGGTCCTTCCCGGCCAAGCGGCGAAGTATTATCCCGACCGAGAAAAGATCAAGACGATGGCCGCCGAGGCGTTGTCCGTCGCGCGGGAGCGGCGATGCTCGTCGCTTGTTTTCTTGCTCGACGCGCAGGCCGGAGGAGACGCCGCGGGGGACGTGGCCGAGGGACTTGCCCTCCACGCCTACCGATTCGAGAAATATAAGAAAAACAAAAATTCATCCCCCGATCCGGAGGTGACATTGGTCGTGCCGTCGGCGGCCAAGCGAAAAGCGGGCGCGGAAGTCGAGCGGCGGTTGTTGATTTGCCAAAGCGTCAATCGCGCGCGCGATCTGATCAACGAACCCGGCTCGGTCGCCACGCCCGCCGAGATCGAAGCGCAGGCGCGCGCCGTCGCCAAGGCCGGGGGATTGAAGATTGACGTGCTGGACGTCGAGCGGTTGAAGAAGGAAGGATACGAGGGATTGCTGTCGGTCGGTCGCGGCGGCGCGGTTCCGCCCCGCATGATCGTTCTTTCCTACAATCCCGCCGGCGCGAAGAGCAACGTTCACCTCGGACTTCTCGGCAAGGGAGTCACGTTCGACACGGGCGGCGTCTCGATCAAACCTTCCGCGAAAATGTGGGAGATGAAAGGGGACATGTCGGGAGCCTCCGCCGTGCTTTACGGCATGGAGGTCATCGCCGCGCTGAAGCCGAAAATCCGCGTGACCGCGATCATCGTCACCGCGCAGAACTACGTGGACGCGAATGCCATCGTTCCGGGGGACATGATCCGCGGACGCAACGGCAAGACGATCCACGTGGACAACACCGACGCCGAAGGGCGGTTGATTCTGACCGACGGACTCTGGCGCGCCGGAGAGGAAAAGGTCACGCATCTGGCCGATTTCGCGACGCTGACCGGCGCGATTGTCCGCGCGCTCGGCACTTCGCTTTCGGGCGCGTTCGGCAATGACGCTTGGGTGGATCGCGTGATGAAGATCGCCGACTCCTGCGGCGAGACGTGCTGGAAAATGCCGCTCGTGGACGAATACATCGAACTGCTCAAGTGCGACGTCGCCGACATCAACAACATCGGGAGCAAACCGGAAGGAGGCGCGATTCAGGCGGCGATTTTCCTGCGCGAATTTGTGCCGGAGGGAATCAGTTGGGCGCATCTGGACATCGCCGGAACTTTTTTGTTGAACAGCAAATGGAAATATCTCCGTCCGGGGGGCGTCGGGGTCATGGTGAAAACGATTGCCGCGTTGGCTCAGGACATGGCGGGGCGGTCGTAGCGGCCTCCATCTCTCCTCCTTCATCCTTCTCCTACTCATACTCCTTCTCCTTCTCCAAATTCCGGGGAAATTTCTTTTTGGTCTTGGAGAAGGAGAATGATTAAGAGGAAGAGTATGATAAGAAGCAAGATGCCATGAAACGCTTTTCCCTCCTCCATCCTCTTTTTCTTTCCTTCTATTCCAAGCCGCTTTACCGCGACGCGGCGTGGAACAAGAAGGGCTTTTGCCTTTTGTATCTGTTTATTCTCCTCGCGCTGACATGGGCGCCGGTGGCGGTTCAAGTTCAGATCAACATGAACCGCTTCGCCAAAGACAAAGCGCCGAAGATCATCGCGCAGTTGCCCAAGATTCAAATCAAAAACGGCATCGCGTCCACCGAGGAAGCTCGGCCTTACCTCATCAAGGATCCGGATACGGACAAGCCGCTCATCCTTCTCGACACGTCCTTGTCGGATGCTCCCCCGTCGGATTCGACCGCTCCGATTGCGCTCACTAAAACGCAACTCGCGATTCAGCGCGGCACGGTGGAGGAAAGGACGATGGATTTTTCGCAGATCAAGGATTGGTCGGCGAATCAGGACGATTACCGCTGGATGGTGGAAGTTTTTCGCGCGTGGTTCGCGATTTTCCTCTACCCGTTCGCCTTGTTCGGATCGTTTCTTTTCCGCGTTCTGCTCGCGTCCCTCTACGGAATGATGGGGCTTCTGTTTGCGGGGGCGTTCCGGATCGAGCTGGATTATCGGGCGTCGGTCCGACTTTCGGTGATCGCCTTCACGCCGCCGATCATGCTCGACACCATCAAGATTCTCAGCGGATTGAGTTTGGATTATTGGGGACCGATTTGCTTTCTGATCGCCACCGGCTATTTGGTTTATGGCCTGAAGGCGATTGGGGAGGGGGATGGGGGCGACCAGAGAGCGGGATCTTCGGGAACACCAATTTCGCCATAGAATCCTTCTCCTGCTCTTTCTCTTTCTCACAATCATTTACTCAACTTCATCTTTGGGAACGAGAAGGAGAACGAGAAGGGTATCAGCGGGAAGATGCTTCACCCCCCGCCGATCAACGCCACGCTCTTGACTTGGACGTGAACCTTTGCGTCCGGCTTGAGTCCAAGCAGATGAAGCGATTTGCGCGTGATCCGAGCCAGCAAATACACGCCACCGACTTCGAGTTTCAGCATGACTTGCGACGGACCGTCCTCCGCGATCTCGATGACGCGCCCTTCAAAAATGTTGAGGATACTGCTCCGCTTCGGTTCTTCGAGCGTGACGCTCACGTCGCGCGCGGGAATCCGGAGACGGATTTTCCGGCCCGATTCTAAATTCTGTCGCGCGACGCTGATTCGCCCGCCGGGAAAAGTGAGATAGGTGAGATGAAACGCGTCGTCATGCTCCGCGACGGTCGCCTCGATCACCGCGCCCGACGAATCGAGCCGGCTCAGCGGCAAATCCAACCGCGTGACCAATTCCAAGAGGGGACCTTGCGCGATTGTTTTTCCTTTTTCCAAGGCGACGAGGTGATCGGCGACCCGCGCCACTTCGTCCAGCGCGTGGCTGACGTAAAGAATCGGAATCGCCATTTCGGCGTGGAGACGCTCCAGACAGGGAAAAATTTCCGATTTTCCGGCGGAGTCGAGCGAGGCGAGCGGTTCGTCCATAAGGAGCAGTTCGGGAGCGGACAAAAGCGCGCGGGCGACGGCCACCCGTTGGCGTTCGCCGCCGGAGAGTTGAGAGGGAAAACGATCCAAGTGAGACGCAATTCCAAGCCATTCGACGGCTTGCTGAAAGGTGATCCCTCGGCGCCCGCGATTTCGCCGCAATGCAAATTCCAAATTTCCCTCGGCGGAAAGATGCGGAAACAAACCCCCTTCCTGAAAAACGTAACCGATGGGACGTTGGTGGGAAGGAAGAAAAAGATTTTGCGTGTCGTCTTGCCAGCAATGTCCGTTGATTTCAAAAAATCCGCGCGAGGGATGCTCCAGTCCCGCGATGCACCGCAGGAGCGTCGTTTTGCCCGCGCCCGAAGGTCCAAAAAGCGCCGTCACGCCGCGGGCGGGAACTTCAAAATCCGCGTCGAGCGTGAAGTTTCCCTTTTGCAGGAGAAATCGCGCGCGAATCGTGCTCATGTTCCGGGCGTCCGCCATCGGCGATTGATTGCGTAAACCGCGAGAAGGGCAAGAAAGGAAAAGAGTAATAGGAATGCCGAAAGCCAATGCGCCTGCGCGTATTCCATCGCCTCGACGTGATCGTAAATCGCGATGGAAAGGACGCGCGTCTTGCCGGGGACGTTGCCGCCGATCATGAGCACAACGCCGAACTCACCGAGCGTATGCGCGAATCCGAGCGTCGCCGCCGTCACCGCGCCCCGCCGCGAGAGGGGAAGCGCGACGCTAAAGAACCGGTCCAGCGGCGAGGCTCCGAGCGTTGCGGCGATTTCCAGCGTTCGCTCGCCGACCGATTCAAAGGCGTTTTGAAGCGGCTGAACGACGAACGGGAGCGAGTAGAGCGCCGAGCCGATCACCAAACCGGTGAAACTGAAAACGAGCGGTCCGCCGCCCAGCGTCTTCCAAAATTCGCCGATCCAACCTGCGGGGCGAAGGAGAAGGAGAAGATAAAAACCGAGAACGGTGGGAGGGAGAACGAGCGGCGTTGCGACGAGCGCTTGAATCGGAGCTTTGAGAAATGAGGCCGTTCGCGCGAGCCACCAAGCCAGCGGCAAGCCGATAATCAGAAGCAGTGCGGTGGATACCGCCGCGAGTCGGAGCGTAAGCCAGATCGGAGAAGGGTCCAAGGTCTCGGGAAACACGCGGTCAATTTACCACCAAGCCACCAAGACACCAAGGAATCCTGAGGCGAGGATCAGGCAAAGGCTTGTGCTATTTTTTGGAGTGCGGGAGCTTGCTCCTCATTTCGCCGCGGCGGCTTGTCGCCGCACTCCAGAATTGAGCAGATCATTTGGGAAAGCGGTATCCTTCTTTTTCAATCATGGCGCGGGCCGAAACGGATTTGAGAAAAACGAGAAATTCGCGCGCGGCGCGATTCTCTTTGCCGTGAATCAAAAGGACGGCTTGCTGTTCAAGCGGATCATAATATTTCTCCGGGACGATCCAAGCGGAACCCTCCGTAGTTTTGCCCTCGCTTTTAATTTGCGCCAACGCGACGAATCCCAGTTCGGCGTTGCCGGTTTTGACGAATTGAAAAGTTTGCGCGATGTCCTCCCCTTGAACCACGCGGTCCTTGAACTTGTCCCACAGCCCCATTTTTTCCATCGCTTGCTTGGCGGCGAGTCCGTAAGGGGCAATGGCGGGATTGCCCAACGCTAGATGCTGGAAGTTCCCTTGGCGGAGAACGTCCCCCTTGTCGTCCACGAATCCCGCCTTCGGACTCCAAAGCGCAAGCCGTCCGACGGCATAGGTGAATCGCGTCCCTTTGACCGCCAGTCCTTCCTCTTCCAGTTGTTTGGGGCGCTGGGCGTCGGCGGAGAGAAAAAGATCAAACGGCGCGCCGCTTTTAATCTGCGCGCAAATTTTTCCGGACGACCCCGCGCTGAGGATGATTTGATCCCCCGTGGATTTCTTGAATTCATCGGCCAGATGTTGGGCGGTCTTCAAAAAATTCGCGGCGACGGCGACGGTCGCCTCGTCGGCGTGCGCCGAAAAAATGAAAACCTGAACCGCCAAGGCGCCAAGGACGCAGAGGGATCGTCTGGCGTTCTTGGCGTCTTGGCGGTTGATTTTCCGAAGCATCACGACGAGAAACGGCCGCTCTATCGCCCTTTGAATTTCGGCGGGCGTTTTTCCGCGAAGGCGCGGACCCCTTCGGCGTGGTCCTCGGTTCCGTGCAACATGCTTTGCATGAGCGCCATCATTTCCAAACTCTCGTCCAGCGTCTGGTGCGCGCCGCGATAAATGGCGAACTTCGCCATCTTGAGCGCGAGAAGCGGACCGGCGGCTATTTTTTCGGCCAGCGCGCGGACGGTCGGCATCAACTCCTCATGCGGCACGACGCGACTGACAAGTCCGATCCGGAGTGCCTCCTGTGCGTCAATCGCCTCGCCGGTGAAAATCATCTCGCACGCTTTCTGCGTTCCGACCAACCGAGTTAACAAATACGCGCCGCCGTCTCCCGGAGCGAGACCGACGTTGCGGAAACTCTCGGCGAATTTCGCGCGGTCGCTCGCGATGCGAATGTCGGTCATCAGGCAAAGATCATTGCCCGCGCCAATCGCGGGACCATTCACGGCGGCGATGACCGGCTTTTCCAGCGCGGCGAACGCGCGGGGAAGACGCTGAATCCCATGACGGTATCGCTCGCGCTGGGCGATGGGATCAAAGGATGAAGCGCCGTCGGCGGGCTGGTTCACCTCCTGCCATTTTTCCAGCATCTTCAAATCGCCGCCGGAACAGAAAGCCTTCCCCTCGCCGGTGAGGATCAGAACTCGCGCTTCGTCGTCGGCGTTGAACCGCTCCAACCCCGCGAGAATTTCGCCGATCATTTTCTCCCCGAGCGGATTGCGCCGGTCGGGAAGATTCAGCGTGAGCGTGGCGATGCCGCCCCCCGTTTCGTAGCGAATCGTTTCAAACGGCGCGGTCATCATTGCCGTTCGGAAAGCGGGACGTAATCGCGGATGAGCCGTCCGGTGTAAACTTGGCGCGGACGACCGATCTTCATGTCGGGCGCCTCGACCATCTCCTTCCAATGCGCGATCCATCCGGGCAGGCGACCGAGCGCGAACATGACGGTGAACATGTTGGTCGGAATTTTCATGGCGCGATAAATGATGCCGCTGTAAAAGTCCACGTTCGGATAAAGTTTGCGCTCGACGAAGAAGGGATCGGAAAGCGCCGTCGCCTCCAATTTCTTCGCGATCTCCAGCAACGGATCCTTGATCCCCATGTGCTCGAGATATTTGTCGCACGCTTCCTTGATGATCTTGGCGCGCGGATCGTAATTCTTATAGACGCGGTGGCCGAATCCCATCAGCCGGAACTTGGAGTCCTTGTCTTTGGCCATCTTGATGAATTTCTCCACGCCGCCGCCGTCCTTGCGGATCGTTTCAAGCATTTGGATCACCGCCTGATTCGCCCCGCCGTGGCGCGGTCCCCACAGCGCGCAGATCCCCGCCGAAATCGCCGCGTAGAGGCTGGCCTGACTGCTTCCGACCATGCGCACGGTCGAAGTGCTACAATTCTGTTCATGGTCGGCGTGAAGAATCAGAAGAAGGTTCAGCGTCCGGACCGCCTCCGGATCAATGATGTAGGGCTTCGACGGATTCTGAAAAAGCATGTTCAGAAAATTCGCGCAATAGGGGAGCGAGGCTTCGGGATAAACGAACGGCTCGCCGCGCGACTTTTTATAGGTGAACGCCGCGATCGTGCGGACCTTGGCAAGCAGACGCGCGATCGTCAGATCACGTTGCGACGGATCGAGCGGATCCTCCCCCTGCTCGTAATAGGCCGTCAGCGAGCAGACCATCGCCGAAAGAATCGCCATGGGATGCGCAGTCGAGGGATACCCGCTGAAAAAATGCTTCATGTCCTCGTGGAGCATTGAGCCGCGCGACAAACGCTCGGAAAAGGCTTCGAGTTGATCCGCCGTCGGCAGGTCGCCGTAGATGAGAAGATACGCGGTTTCGACGAAGGTTGAATTTTCGGCAAGTTGCTCGATGGGAATGCCGCGATAGCGCAGGATTCCCTTCTCGCCGTCGAGAAAGGTGATCGCGCTGGTGCAGGAACCGGTGTTCATGTAGCCCGCGTCCAGCGTGATGAGGCTGGTTTGCGAACGCAGGCGGGTGATGTCTATGGCCCGCTCGTTTTCGGTTCCCGTGACGAGGGGAAGTGAAAAATTTGACCCGTTGACTTTGAGTTCGACTGAATCGCCCATGATTCGCCCTCCGCTTCCGATGCTTGTGGCTCCAACCTTGATTTTAGATGGAAGGCTGAGGTGGATGCAATCAGTTTGAAGAAACCTGTCATCTCAAGGTGCATTTCACTTTTCCGATGCAAGGCGAGCTTGAAGGGCATGAGGACGCCAACGGCGTCCTGCAACTCAGCCCAAGGTTGCCGAGCGAAGCGAGGCTACCTTGGGAATTCGGCCGTGTTCTGGCAACCCCAACGGGGTTGCGCACTTTCTCGGAAAAGTGAAATGCACCCGTCTGGGCGTGTTTCAGTGTTGGGAGTCCGGTCGCATTCGAGTCAACCCGAGCCGCGAGCGTGAGCGAGCGTCCAAAAACGAAAATGACGCGCGCCGGGCGCTCCCTGACGGTCGCGGCTCGGTCGGACTCCAACTTCTGAAACACGCCCCTCGCCTCCGCTCACCGATTTCTAACAAGCGTTCTGGTTAATTATTGTGTATGGTGGCTTCCCGTCATGAGCGTCAAGGATTCCCCCAAGGCCGATTCCGAAAGCCCGAAACAGATTCCTGATTCCGCGGGTTCGGGCAAAGGACGGGGAGCGTTGATCGTCGTCGAAGGGATAGACGGATCGGGCAAGAGCACCCAGCTTTATCTCTTGAAACGCTGGCTTGAAATTCAGCGCTTGAAAGTCCATTTCACGGAGTGGAATTCCTCGCCGCTGGTCAAATCGGCGACCAAGCGAGGCAAGCGCACCCAATCCTTCACGCCGGTCACGTTTTCGCTGATACATGCGGCGGATTTCGCGGATCGTTGCGAGCGGCAAATTCTCCCGCTCCTGCGCGGGGGGTATTTGGTTCTTGCCGACCGATACATTTACACGGCGTTTGCGCGGGACGCGGCGCGCGGATGCTCGCAGAAGTGGCTTCGCAATCTATACAGTTTCGCTCCCGTCCCCGACATCACTTTCTTCTTTCGCGCCCCGCTGGAAATGTGTCTGGATCGCATCCTGACCGGGCGTCCGCAGTTGAAGTATTACGAGGCGGGGATGGACATCGGCCTGTCGCTCAATCCGCTCGAAAGCTTCCGCATTTTTCAGGGAATGATTTTGGACGAATACGACAAAATGGTTCCGACGGACAATTTCGTGAAGATGGACGGGACGTTGCCGGTGAACCTGCTTCAAAAGCAGATGCGGGCCATCGTGCAAAGCCGGATCAAATTGCATCATTTCGCCTCCAAGCCATGAACACCACCGACAAGAACGAAGCGCCGATCTCCGAGCCGGTTCCATCGCCTGAAGCCAACGGCGCGGGCAAGGAATCAGCGCGGGAAAGTTCGTCTTCTCCGGAGATTGACGCGCTTTTATCAACGGCCAAGTTGCCCGACGTGGAGGAGAAAAAAGGAAGAGGCATCGGCGGGCGGCTCATCGTGATCGAAGGACCGGACGGATCGGGACGCTCCACGCAAATCGCGCTCTTGAAGGAATGGCTGGAATCGGCGGGCTTCGCCGTGCAAACGATGGGATTGCGACGGAGCAATTTGCTCGCCAAGAACATAGACAGCGCGCTGGCCAAGAACGTCGCCGGACGGTTGACGCTGGCGCTCATGTATGCCACGGACTTTTACGACCAGATGGAAAACATCATGATCCCGGCGTTGCGGTCCGGCAACATCGTCCTCGCCGACCGTTACATCTACACGCTCATCGCCCGCTCCTCGGCGCGCGGGATTGACGCGAAATATCTGGATGGAATCTACGAACTGGCGCTCAAGCCGGACTTGACCTTCTGGCTCAACGTCAGCCCCAAGAGCGCGTTCGAGCGCGAATTCCTCAAGTCCCAAGTGATCAGCTATTGGGAGTCGGGGCGCGACATGAATCTTTCCACCGACCTGTTCGAGTCCTTCATTAAATATCAGTCGCTGATGCGCGCCGAGTTCAACCGACTCTCGCGCCGCCATCACTTCATCGTCGTGGACGGCGAGCCTTCCGTCCGCGCGGTCAACCGGGCGTTGCGCCGACGTATTGCCTTGCTTTTGGAGATCAAAAGCCTACGCTATACGCCGTCGGTCGCCTTGCTACACCTGTTGCGTTAAAAAGGTTTTTTTTGCCCCCTTCCGTTCACATCGCCGCGATAGACGCGGGTTCCAACGCCATACGCGCCATGGTTGCGCGCGCCGGGCCGCGTGGCCGTTGGACCGAGCTGGGAAAATTGCGGATGCCGGTAAGACTGGGACATCACGCTTTCACCCGCAAGATCATTGACCGGGACACCTTGGATCGCGCGGTTCAGGCGTTTCAGGCCTTTGCCTCGTTGTTTCACGGCTATCGCGTCGGACGCTATCGCGCCGTCGCCACCAGCGCGATCCGCGAGGCGCGCAATCGGAATCAGTTGCTGGCGCACATCCGCGAGGAAACCGGCATTCATCTTGAGACGATCCCCGGGGAGGAGGAGGCGCGGTTGATTCGCACGGCGGTTTGGGAGCGGCTGGGAAGCGCGCTGGAGCCTTCGATGATTATTGATCTGGGGGGCGGAAGTCTTGAGATCAATCTTCTCCGCGGACGACGCCTTCTCCATTGCGCCACCTTGCCCTTGGGAACCGTCCGGCTATTGGAAACATTCGACGTCGGCGGAAGAATTTCCGGTTCGGAGTTCAGGCAAATTCGCAGGCGCGTCATCTCCGTCTTGCGCCGAAATGTTTCCTCGCGTAACGACATGTCGGTCGCCCAAGTCGCGGTTTGCGGCGGCAACGCGGAAATGCTCGTTCGTCTGGCCGAAGCGATGCCCGTTGGCGGCATCCCCACGATGGACATGAACCTTTTGGAGGACCGCTTGGAGGACATGCTCGAATTGGGGATCGTCGGCCGGATGAAGGCGTTTGGCGTCAGCCGAAACCGCGCCGAGGTCATGGGTGTGGCCGCCGTCGTCCTGACGACGCTGGCGCAGTGGATGAAGGTCAATCTGATGCTCGTGCCCGGCGTTGGCGTGAAGGAGGGAATTCTCTGCGATCTCGCCCGCGCGTCTTCCAAAAAGGGGCTGAAGTGGAAATGAACCTCTACTTGGTTCGCCATGGCGCCGCCGTCGCGCGGGAGGATCCCAAATGCCCGGAGGAATCGCTCCGGTCCCTCACCTCGGAGGGCAAGCAGAAAACCGAATCCGCCGCGCGTGTTTTCAAGCGGTGCGGAATTGAAGTCGGATTGTTCTTTGCGAGTCCTTATTTGAGGGCGGTCCAAACCGCCGAAATTTTCGCCCGCGAATTGAAGTTTCCCAAGAGCAAAATCCAAAAAGTCTCGGCGCTATTGCCCGAAGCCCCGCCGGAAGAATTTCTCTCCGTTCTGCGAACCCACGGCGACGCCGAGGTGATTTGTTTCGGTCACGCGCCGAATCTGGACCGGATCATCGCGCGGGCGTTGGGAACGCGCTCGCCGGTCACCGCCCTCAAAAAAAGCGCAATCGCCCTCTTGGTCTTGGACGATTCGACGCGGATGACCGGACGGCTGGAATGGATTCTGACGCCAAAACTGGCGAAAGCGGCGGGTTTTTCGTCGTGACGGGCGCGCGATCCTCCATCACGCGGAAAATAAAAAAAGCCACAGAGTCCGCCGAGTCGGCGGGATTTGACAACCCACGGGTTGTCGTCCCGTCCTCTCCGCGTTCTCTGCGGCTTATATTATCGGTGAATTCACTTCTTTCAATTCGCCACGGGCACGTAGAGCCGTTGCCCCGTGAGGATTCTTCCCCCCTGCGGAATGCCGTTGGCCGCCAAAAGGTCGTTGACCGAGATTTTGTGGCTGGAGGCGATTTTGTCCGCGCTGTCGCCGGCTTGGACCGTGTAATACGATCCGCGCGATTTGGAGGGAGCCGAAGCTTCGTCGGGCACGGTTCGGGGTTGAGCCGACCGCTTGGATTTGTCCGCCGAAGTCACGGGCGCGGTGTCCTCATGCCCCAAATCTTTTTTCGGCCCGCTTGAAGCCGAGGCGACCATTTGGCCGGCCGATCCCGACGAGTTCTTGATTTTGCCTTCGATCGAGGAAAGAAGGGTCGTCGTTTCGTTCAACCCGTGCTCAAGAGCCTTGAGCCTCTGATCAAAGTTTTGAACGGTTTGAGCGTCGGCTTTGGGACCGTTTTTCGACTCCTTGATCTCCTGTTTGAGCGAGGAAATCGCAAGGGACATGTCCTCGACCTGACGGGCAATCGTCTTGGTGTCGTCGTCGAGCCGGGCGACGATCTTTTGCTGATCCTTGAACATTGGATTGTCTTCGATGGAAGACCCGCACCCGGCGAGAAACGCCAACGGCGCGGTTAATATGAGGCTGACGGCCAGCCCTGAATGGCGAGATGCAAACTTCATCTTTCGGAACCTCCTGCTACTGGAATTAAACGTGATTGAATGATTGAAACTGGAACGCCAACAACTGCCTGAACCGCGGTCACTGGGTTCCCGTGATGAAGAACGAAAAAGGGGAAATGTCGTGTTATCCGATAGACGGCCTCCTCCCCGTCCGCGCGGGGCGCAACGGGAAAATCCTTGCCCGCCATGGACGGGCGACCATGCCAAATATCGCAGTTTATGGGGGAATTTGTCAAGTTCCGCTTATTTTTATTCGCAATCTTCCTGCCGATGGGACAAGATGCGGGAATTTGGTTTGCAGGAGTGATGGTTCGATGACGCTCAGTTCCCGCCCGCGCGCGGTTCTTTACCTCAAAAACGGTTCCCGGTTCGACGGTTTCGCCTTTGGAGCGCGCGGCGAGGTCATGGCCGAGGTCGTGTTCAATACTTCCATGACCGGCTATCAGGAAATTTTAACCGATCCCTCCTACGCGGGGCAGATGGTCGTCCTGACCTATCCGCTGATCGGCAATTACGGCGCGCGATTGATGGACGAGCAAGCCGACGGTCCCAAAGCCGCCGCGTTGATCGTCCGCGAACATTCGGGCATGGCGTCCAATTTCCAAAGCGAGGAGACGCTGGATCAATATCTGGCGCGACACAAACTGATCGGGATTGACGGAATTGACACGCGGGGATTGGTTCTCATGCTCCGCAACGCCGGGGTGATGAACGGGATTCTCTCGACCGAGGATTTCGATTCCGATTCGCTTCAGGCCAAAGTGGATGCCTTTCCGGCAATGGAGGGATTGGATTTGGTCAAGGAAGTGACGGCGCCAAAGCGTTACGAATTCGAGCGGCGCGAAAATTATCCGGTTCGGAGCGATTGCAAATCGCTTCGCGTCGCCGTGATTGACTGCGGGATCAAGCGGAACATCCTTGAGCAAATGGCCGCGCAGAATTTCAATTTGACGGTGCTTCCGGCGCAAACCTCGGCGCAGGAAATTCTGGCTCTCAAACCTGACGGCTTGTTTTGTTCCAACGGCCCCGGCGATCCGGCGGCGGTGACTTACACGATTGAATCGCTTAAGGGATTGATCGGCAAGGTTCCGATTTTCGGAATCTGTCTCGGCCATCAATTGCTGGGATTGGCGCTAGGGGCGAAAACTTACAAGTTGAAGTTCGGTCATCGTGGCGGAAACCATCCGGTCCGCGATGAATTGACGGGGAGAATCGAAATCACCGCGCAGAACCACGGCTTTTGCGTGGACGCCAAAACACTTCCCGCCGACGCCAAGCCGACGCATTGGAACTTGAACGACATGACGCTGGAAGGATTTCAAGACGCAAAGAATCGCCTTTTCTGCGTGCAGTATCATCCCGAAGCATCGCCGGGCCCGCACGACAGCGGGTATCTGTTTGAGCGGTTCAGGGAAGTAATTGAGAAAGGATGAAGGCAAGGATTAAACACGAAGGCACGAAGAAGGCACGAAGAACGCGATGACGAGCCAGTTTGAACCGATGTCCGAGGAAATCGAGTTACTGGCAACCAAAGTCATAGATGCGGCGATTAAAATTCACAAGAGGTTGGGGCCGGGATTGCTTGAATCTGTTTATGAAAAATGCATGGCTTGCGAGTTACGAAAGCCGGGGTTGAAGGTGGAGACGCAGATCGTTTTACCGTTTTACTACGACTATATGAAAATTGATGAAGGGTCTCGTCTGGATATGCTGGTAGAAGATGAAATGATCGTTGAATTTAAGGCCGTGGAAAAATTGGACCCCGTTCACAAAGTTCAGGTGTTGACTTATTTGAAGCTTTCCGGCAAGCGGCTTGGATTATTGCTGAATTTCAATGTTCCTTTGATGAAGGAGGGAATCCACCGGATAATTCGATAGAGAACTTGGCACATTTGAAACGTTCTTTCTTTGTGTCCCTCGTGCCTCCTTCGTATCTTCGTGTTTAATCTCCCATGCCCAAACGAACCGACCTCAAAAAAATCCTGATCCTCGGAAGCGGACCGATCGTCATCGGTCAAGCTTGCGAATTCGATTATTCCGGAACGCAGGGATGCAAAGCATTGCGAGCCGAGGGTTACGAAGTCGTGCTGGTCAATTCCAACCCCGCGACGATCATGACCGATCCGCAATTCGGCGACCGAACCTACATCGAGCCGCTAACGCCGGAAATCGTCGAGACGATTCTTAAAAAGGAAAAACCCGACGCCGTCCTGCCGACGCTCGGCGGTCAGACCGCGTTGAACCTGACCCATGATCTGGCCGAGCGCGGCGTTTTCGACGCGCTTGGAATCGAGCTGATCGGCGCGTCGGCGCAAGCCATCGCCCGTGCCGAGGATCGTCTTCTCTTCAAGCAAACCATGCGGGATCACGGACTCGATCTCCCCAAATCCGGCATCGCGCACACGCTCGAGGAAGCCGTCGCGCTGACCGACGAGGTCGGTTTCCCCGCGATTGTCCGTCCGAGTTTCACGCTCGGCGGATCCGGGAGCGGCACGGCCTATAACATCGAGGAATTCAAGGAGATCGTCACCCGCGGGCTTGATCTTTCGCCCGTTCATGAGGTTTTGATCGAGGAAGGTCTGCTTGGCTGGAAGGAATTGGAGTTGGAGGTCATGCGCGACCACGCCGAACACGTCGTCGTGATTTGCTCCATCGAAAATTTCGATCCGATGGGAGTTCACACCGGCGATTCGATCACCGTCGCGCCGGTCCAAACCTTGAGCGACCGCCAGTATCAGGAAATGCGCGACGACGCCAAGACGATCATCCGAGCCATCGGGGTGGACACCGGCGGATCGAATATCCAGTTCGCGGTGGATCCGAAAACCGGACGTCGCGTCGTGATCGAGATGAATCCCCGCGTGAGCCGCTCCTCCGCGCTGGCCTCCAAGGCGACCGGATTTCCCATCGCCAAGATCGCGGCCAAGCTTGCCGTCGGTTATCGGCTCGACGAACTCGCCAACGACATCACGCTCAAGACTCCGGCGAGCTTTGAGCCGAGCATTGATTATTGCGTCGTGAAAATTCCGCGATTCGCTTTTGAGAAATTTCCCGGAAGCGATCCCTGCCTTGGGACGCAAATGAAATCGGTCGGCGAGACGATGGCCATTGGCCGGACGTTCAAGGAGGCCCTGCAAAAAGGTTTGCGTGGACTGGAGATTGGGAGAGCGGGTCTCGGAGCCGACGGGAAGGACGGGATTGACGAGCGCGCCTTGGCGAACAAATTGAAAACACCCAGCCCGGATCGGATTTTCTATGTCAAGCACGCGCTTGCCAACGGAATGAGCCGCGATCAGGTTTACGCCTTCTCCGGCATTGATCCGTGGTTTCTCATGAACATCGAACAGATTATTGAAATGGAGAAAGAGATCGAGACGTTGGCGGTCCCGGAAAATTAAGCGATAACCTTGCATCTTGAAGCGACGAGCGAAAAAGCCATTCAAGAAACTTCGGATTCCCCGACCGAAGGGACGCGGGACGCCGGTTCCGGCCGAACGGATCATCCCGAACCCGAAAAAGGAAGCGTCGAAACGATTGTGCCGGGAAAAAGTTAAGGTGGAAGAAGATTAAACACAAAGACACAAAGGAGTCACAAAGTTCACAAAGATAAAAATAATTGGTTTTGGGAATGCATTTGAGAATGGCTTTTGTCCTCTCCTTCGTGTTCTTCGTGCCTCCTTTGTGTCTTTGTGTTTAATTTTGATTCTGAAAAAGAGTTAAGTACACCATGCGGCAAGACCACAACTTCTGGACCGATTTCGCCCGGAGGCGCGAGGACCAATGGTGCAAGGCCCTCTCGCAACTCCTGCGCTATGATACCGTGAGCGGCGACACGGATCCGATCGCGCTTCAACGCTGGCGCGGTCGGATCGCCGAAGGTTTCACCTACCTCAACGATCTGGCGCGTGGCATGGGGTTCGTCACGCGGAGTTATGACAATCGCGTCTTGGTGGCGGAGGTTCCCGGTCCGGCTCGCGCGCCGACCCTCGGATTTCCGATTCATCTGGACGTCGTTCCCGCGGGCGAAGGTTGGTCGCGTCCTCCCTTCGGCGGCGAGATTGCCGACGGCGCGATTTGGGGTCGGGGCGCGCAGGACGACAAGGGACCGATTATTCAAGTTCTTTTTGCCCTGCTCGGCGCGGTGGAATACGCCCGCCAGAGTGATCGGACCTTCCGCAAAACGGTCAGGCTGATCCTGGTTTCCGAAGAGGAATGTGGTGTCTGGGAGGACATTCCGTTTTATTTTGAGCGGGAGAAGCCCCCCGACTTTACCATCGTTCCCGATGCGCATTTCCCGATCACCAATGGAGAAAAGGGCTTTGTTAATTTGACAGTGACGATGAAATGGAAATCTCCTCTTGACGGGCGGTTCGCCATTGTATCCGGCGAGCGATCCAACGTCGTTCCGGCCAAGGCCAAATTGACTGCGTCGCCGAATTTGATCGCGGGCTTCCCGGTTGCCCAACACGCCGGGTCGCAAGCTCAGAACGCTCCCGCGCCCCCGACAATTCTCCAGACCGACGATGGAATCGAAGTTGAGTTTTACGGCGTCGGCGCGCACGGCTCGACCCCGCAACTCGGCCACAGCGCCGCGACCGACGCTCTCAAAATGGCGGCCGCGCTACCCTCGCTCGCCTCGTCGCCGGCGGCCAAGTCGCTGGCTTGGCTCGCGCAAGTTTCGTCAAGCTTGGACGGCGCATTTCTGGGGATCGCGCATCACCATGAAAAAGTCGGCGCGACGACTGTCAATTTGGGCGTTCTTCGCGTTGACGCCGCTTCCATTCACGCGATCTTGAACATCCGCAATCCCTTGGGGCTTTCGTGCGCCGAAGTGGAGCGGCGCGTCCGGATCGCGCTCGAAAAATTCGCCGCCTCAAATCCAGGCTTGATCGAGGCATCGGTCGAATTGGAGCGCACTCAACGCGAGCCGATCTACACCGATCCGGATCAATTCGTCGAGTGGATCAATCCGATGAAGGAGGCTTATCTGCAAACAACGGGACGCGAGGCGAAACTCCAATCCATCGGCGGGACGACGTTTGCCAAGGCGTTCCCCAACGCCGTTTGTTTTGGTCCCGTTGATCCGGACGATGAGCCGGAGCTTGCCCATCAGGCCGACGAACGAGTCACGCTGGCCGCCATGCGCCGCAACGTCGAAATTTACGGCCGCACCATCCTCGGCGTCGCGCTGTGATCGCCGGCAAGAAACCAATGCCGCATCGCCCGCTTTCTTGCTCTTGCTCTTGCTCTTGCTCTTAATCATAATCCTAATCGTAATCTTGATTTCGCCCGCCTTTCCCTTTTGTCAGGGACGTTCGGATCTCAAGAATGAGCAAGAAAAAACCTCCTAAGCGCATAACCCGTTCACTCTCTCCTAATTCGTCCCGTCTCCGCATCACCCGCGTCTATACCCGAACCGGCGACGGCGGAACCACGCGGCTTGTCGGCGGACAGGTTCTCAAAAAAAATCATCCGCGGATCGAAGCCTACGGGACCGTGGACGAACTTTCGGTCGCGCTGGGTCAGGCGCGAGAGTCGTTGAGAACGACGCCGCGCTCGAAGACGGGACGATTGCGCCGACTGAACGATCAACTCCGCTACTTGCAAAATCTCCTTTTCACGCTGGGGGGCGATTTGGCGACGCGCATCGAGGACCGATGGGCCGGAATGCCCCTCATCGGGCAATCCCACATTGATTACCTCGAAAAATTGATTGATGCCTACAACGCTTCGCTTTCGCCGCTCACGGATTTTGTTCTGCCGGGCGGTGGCGCGGTTTCTCTCGCTCTTCACGCCTGCCGGGTGATTTGCCGACGCGCCGAGCGACGACTTCAATCGCTTGCCGACGCGGAATCCGTTGGTCTCTTCGTGCTTCCTTTTCTCAATCGTCTGTCCGATTTGTTTTTCGTGCTGGGGCGGTGGACCGCCTTAGGAGACGAAATAATCTGGGCCCACGATCTTCCCCCGCCGCCGATTTCCTGAACCGCTCACAAATGAACCCGTTTACAAAACAACTGGTCCGCAACCAGAATGAGGTAAGAACATCAACCACCAAGACACAAAGACACCGAGAAGAAACGAGCAAGAAACGGCCTCCGTCGGACGGCGGGTCTTCTTTGTGTCTTGGTGGTAGAACTTAGGATGAGAAGATTGCTTTGGTTTTCTTTCAAAGATCTTGGCGGAAAGCAAAGATGTCGCGGAGGGAGAATCTAATCCGCGATGCGTCCGCTCCGTAGAGCCCTACGCAGAATCGGAGCCAGTGATTCGAGCGCGCGGGCGCGATGGCTGATGCTGTTTTTTTCCTCACTGCTGTATTGCGCCAAGGTTCGCGTCGTCGGCGCGTCGAGCAACTCGGGCAATCCCGCCTGATCGGCTGGAACGAAAATCGGATCGTAGCCGAAACCTCCTTCGCCTCTCCGAGTCCCGGCAATCCATCCCTCGATGATCCCCTCGCGCGACAGTGCAGATCCCTGCGCATCGGCCAAGGCCGCGACGCAAACGAATCGCGCGCGCCGTAGTTCAGGCTCGATTTCTTCCATCTCGTGGAGCACGCGATCAATCCGTCCCTGCGGCGTTTCAGCGTAGCGGGCCGATCTCACGCCCGGTCTTCCTTCCAGCGCGTCCACGACCAATCCCGAATCGTCGGCCAAGCTCAAGCGCCCCGTCGAGCGCGCGTAGTGATGCGCCTTAATGAGCGCGTTTTCCAGAAACGTTGATCCGGTTTCCTCCGGCTCCCGAACCTCCGGAAAATCCGCCGCGCAAAGAACCTTCAACGGCAAATCAGGAAGCAATCTCCGAAGAATCGCGGCGAATTCCTCAATTTTGTTCCGATTCCCCGTGGCCGACAGGAGTTGAATATCCGCGTTGGGCAAAGCGTCTTCAGGCATGAGAATGAACACAAAGTTCGGGGACCCAAAGAGGCGGGTTTGATTGAATTCGCTTCTGTGCGTCCCTGCGCCTTTGCGTCATCGCGCTTAATTTCTCCGGCGCTCCGATCCTACCGCTCGATCTTTTTTCCCTTGAGCCAACTCATCTTGCCCCGGATTTGCTCCCCGACTTTTTCAATCGGATGCTCGCCGGTGAGGGTGCGGAGGCGATTCAGTTTGGGGCGTCCGGCGCGGTTTTCCAGAATCCACTCCTTGGCGAATTCCCCCTCCTGAATCTCCTTCAAAATCCGCTTCATCTCAGCGCGCGTCGAATCATTGATGATCCTCGGTCCGCGCGTCATGTCGCCGTATTCCGCCGTGTTGCTGATCGAGTAGCGCATGTTGGCGATCCCGCCCTCATAGATCAAATCCACGATCAGCTTGAGTTCGTGGCAACACTCGAAATAGGCCATGTCGGGACTGTAGCCCGCCTCGACGAGCGTCTCGAACGCCGCCTGAATCAGCGCGGTCGTCCCGCCGCAAAGAATCACCTGCTCGCCGAAAAGATCGGTCTCGGTTTCCTCGCGGAAGGTCGTCTCGAACACTCCGGCGCGCGTCCCGCCGATTCCTTTGGCGTGCGCCAATCCCAATTCCTTGGCTTTGCCCGTCGCGTCCTGATGAACCGCCAGCAGGCAAGGCACGCCTCCGCCTTCGGTGAACACCCGCCGGACCAAATGTCCCGGACCCTTCGGCGCGACCATCCAAACGTCCACGTCCTTCGGCGGCATGACTTGCCCGAAATGAATGTTGAACCCGTGCGAAAAGACAATCGCCTTCCCCGCCTTGAGGTTGGGCTGAACGTCGCGCTGATACAAATCCCCCTGCAATTCATCGGGAACCAAAATCTGAACGATGTCGGCCACGCCCGCCGCGTCGGACGCCGAGAGCGGCTTGAATCCATCCCGCACCGCGCGGTCGTAATTGATTCCCCCCTTGCGCTGGCCGATGACGACGTTGACGCCGCTGTCGCGCAGATTGAGCGCCTGCGCGTGCCCTTGGCTTCCGTAACCGATGATCGCGAACGTCTTGTCCTTCAACAGTTTGAGATTCGCGTCCTTGTCAAAATACATTTTCGCCATGATGATCCGGCCTCCTCTGCCTCGTTTTCCACGGGTGGAATTTGAAGGAACGAGAATAGGACCGCAGGGGAGGAGAGTAAAGATTTTTCATCCGAATAAAATGGCAATCCTTCCCAACTGTTCTATAATATCGTGGACGCGCATGGAAAGGGGGATGGCCCTGCGGCGGCGCCTCTTGGCTCAGGGAGGGAGGACACAATGACGCAAGCGACCGATTCTTGGGTGGGCGAAACCATTGACGGCTACCGCATCGAGCGGGTCATTGGCCGCGGAAGCATGGGCATGGTCTATTTCGGCGTGGACGTGGACGACGGGACCGCCGTCGCCGTCAAGTCCATGAACAAGGAAAACGCCTCCGACGAGGAAATGCTCACCCGCTTCCAGCGCGAAGCGCGCGTCGCCAGCGAAATCATCCATCCCAACGTCGCCCACGTCCACATGGCGAGCACCTACAACGAGATGCCCTATCTCGTCATGGAGTTCGTGGACGGTCCGAACCTCGCCGACCTCGTGAAAGAAAAGGGACATCTTTCCTCCGCCGTCGCCGCAGATTACGTCCGCCAAGCCGCGCTCGGTCTTCAAGCCGCCACCGATCACGGAAGTCTTCACCGCGACATCAAGCCCGCCAACTTGATGGTCACCAAACAGGGGGTCGTGAAGTTATTGGATTTCGGCATCGCGCGCAATCACGGCGGCGACGCCCTTCGCACCGCCGTCGGCGTCGTCCTGGGGTCTCCCTATTATATGTCGCCGGAACAATCCGCCGCCAAGACGCTCGACCACCGGTCGGACATTTACGGTCTCGGCGCGACTTTCTATTTCCTTCTCACGGGCCGTCCGCCGTTCGAGGGGCGGAATCTGGTCGAAATCATTCAGAAGCGCGCCAAGAACGAATTGCGCCCGATCAACGCCCTCAATCCCGATGTTCCCAAGAAACTCGCCGACGTCGTTTACCGCATGATGAATTTGGATCCCGCCCAGCGTTTCCAATCCTATCCGGAACTGATCAAGGCGCTGGACGAGGCGACCAAGGGACCGAAAGCCACCGTCGGCGTCGAAGTTCGGCGTTCGGGCCCTGCGCAGGCGGCTCCCGCCGCCGGAGCGCGCCCCGCCGCGGCCCAACAACCTCCGCGTCCCGCCGCGCCTCAATCTCAACGCCCCGCGCCGTCCGCGCAACCGGCGGCATCCGCTCCCCAATCTCAACCTGCGTCCCACGCCGCTCCCGGACACGAAGCCGAGCCTTCGCCTTGGGATTCCATCATGCCCGCCGAGGAAGAAAAAGAGCAGGCGTGGTATGAGACCGACGCCGCCCGCTATATCATGATCGGCGTCGGCGTTCTTCTCGTTTTGGTCGCGATTGCCTACGCGATCTTCTCCTAAAGGAGGCGAGTTCCCGCATTCTTTCAAAATCTGTTTCCATCAATCGGATCCTCGGTATTCTTGCGATGTCCACCTTGACCACATCGTCCACTCCGTCCACCATCCTCGCAAAACCATGTCCCAAACCCTGATCGGCAAATCCCTCGACCGCTACACCGTCACCCGCCTTCTCGGCCAAGGGGGCATGGGAGCCGTCTATGAAGGAACCGACACCCAATCCGGCGCGCGCGTCGCCATCAAGGTCATGACGCGCGGCGTCGGCGAGGACGCCGAATTGGTCCGCCGTTTTCAGCGCGAGGCGCAAATCGCCGGCGGCATCAACCATCCCAACGTCGCCCGCGTTCTCGCCATCGGCGTTGAGGACGACGCCCGCTTTCTCGTCATGGAATTCATCGAGGGGCGTTCGCTTTATGACATCCTAAAAGAAAAAGGTCATCTCTCCGGCTCGCGGTGCCTCGATTACATCCGCCAGACCGCGCTCGGTCTTCAGGCCGCGCAGGATCAGGGAAGCATTCACCGCGACGTCAAACCCGAAAATCTCATGCTCACCCCCGAAGACCAAATCAAGATCGTGGATTTCGGCTTGGCCAAGAACGAAAACTCCGATTCCTTCAAGACCGCCACCGGCGCGGTCATGGGCACGCCTCATTATATTTCCCCCGAACAGGCGACGGGCCGCCCCGTGGATCATCGAAGCGACATTTATTCCCTCGGCGCGACGTTCTATCACCTGCTCACCGGCCATACCCCCTACAGCGGCGAGAACGCCATCGCCATCATCCAAAAGCACATGCGCGAGGAAGTCCGCTCCATCCGCCATTGGAGTCCCAACGTCCCCGAACCGGTCTGTCAGGTCGTCTATCGGATGCTCCGCAAAAATCCCGACGACCGTTTTCAAACCTACGGCCACCTGATTCAAGTGTTGGACGACGTCATGCACGGGCGCGAATCCCCCTCGATGACGATGGAGGTCGTGGACGAAGCCGAAGCCCATGCCGCGGCGACGCAAACTCAAAAGGACCGCAAACGCCTCATGAAGCTGGGAGCCGCCATCGGCGGCGTGATCGTCGTCGCGGCGGCGCTCGCTTTCATGCTCCGCTCCCGCCCCGCGAAAGAATCCGCCAACGAATCCCCGGAATCCTCCGCGACCGAACAAGCATCCGGAACCGACCGCTTCGCCCCGATCTCCAAGGAAAAATGGCGGAGCGAAACCATGCCTCTCCTTCACGACATTGACAAACACAACCGCGAAATGGACGACGACTCCGAAAAATTCGAAAGCCGACGGGAACGGATGAATCGCGGAAGCGATTCGGATAATTGATCCTTGTCAATTGCCGATGTTGCTCAACGATTTTTTGATGTCGCTCAAAGTTTCAAAGTAGCGTTGATGGGTCTTTCGCAATGCCTCCTCGCTCGGCGCCTGCAAGATGACAACTTCGTGCGCAATTCCCCGGCGGTTCAGATCCAATTCGATTTCGAAACGCAGATCGTCAACTTTGGATCGTTCGGCGTCGTCAAAGGTTTCATATCTGACCCTACGCCCTTCGCGGGGGATGTATTCTATTAAAAAGAGCATTGGTTTAACCGGTGTATTTCTCTAAGTCAGCGATGGTTTTGCTGAAGAAACTGAACAATTTGGCCTTTCTCTCACGGATGATATCGTGCCATTCTTCTGCAACTTTTTCATCATGGGATAATTTATCCTCCTGTATCTCGCATTTCATTATACTCGCCGTTGCTTTCGCCAACCATTGCCGAATTTTTTCAGGACCTCCTCCATATTTTATCAAGGGATCAACCCCATCCGAAAATATCTCAGACAATCTTGCCCACAAATGCTGTAGCAGAGTTCGAATTTGTATCTCCACGTTCATTCCCGAAACCTTGGCAATGATGTGGATCGCCCTGTAGCCATGGCTGGGATTGGTTCTCCGATCTATCATTGAAGCACTTGGAAAGACGCCGCGCAATGCTCCAACAACTTGATCCTGTTCCGCCATATCCCGAATGACGATCCTGCATCCGGCGATGTCTTGAACTTGAGAAAGTCGAATGCTCTCGCGTCGAAGCTTGTTGAGGATCGAAGTTTCCGTTTTCGGCCATCTTCCCGTTGGGTCCAGAAGAAGTTTTTCGCGGATGGTCCCAAGGACGGTTTCATACGCTTCTCCGAATGATCGCCGATATTCGTCGAGCAGAACCAAATCTTCTTCCGTCGGCGGACCTTCCCGCAGGCGATTCCCCAATCGGTCAATCTGCGTTTTGCTTAATTTCGGTTTCAACCGTTCAATCCCCAAGTCCTCGCACACCGCGCAATCCATGGATTGAGTATAACCCCTTAAACGTGAGTTTCAAACTCCCAAGATTCTTTTGTTGACCCTCCCGCGTTCGCCCCGATAAATTGGATCGAAAGGAAGAAGCGCATGGTGTCGGGCATGGGAAGGAGACGAGGAATGAAATTTGGGATCGCCGGGATTCTCGGCGCGGTTCTTTTTTCAATTTCAGCGACTCGCGTGCGAGCTGATGCTCCACCACCCGCCAGCTACTTCAAGGACGTTCTCCCCATCCTCAAGGCCAATTGCCAAGGTTGCCACAACCCGACCAAAACCGAGGGGAAACTGGACCTGACCACGTTTGAGAATTTCGCCAAGGGAGGCAAAACCGGCGCCGCGTTCAACCCGGGCAAGCCGGAGGACAGCCTCGTTCTCGATTTCATCAAGGGTGAAAAACCGATCATGCCGAAAAATGGCAAACCGCTCCGCCCCGAAGAGGTGGCGATCATCGAGCGCTGGATCAAAGAGGGAGCCAAGAACGACACCCCCGCCGAAACCGCCGATCCGATCCAACCCGACAAGCCCCCGATCTATCCCGCCCCGCCGACGATCACCGCGCTGGCCTATTCCCCCGACAACTCCACGCTCGCCGTTTCCGGCTACCACGAAGTCCTTCTTCACAAGGCCGACGGCTCGGCGATGATCGGCCGATTGGTCGGCGGCGCGCCGAGGATCGAATCGCTGGCTTATTCCCCCGATGGCAAAATTTTGGCCGTCAGCGGCGGCGCGCCGGTCAAATTCGGCGAGGTGGAATTTTGGAACACGGAGACCCGCGCTCTGCTCGCCTCTCACCGTTTCACCAACGACACCCTCTACGGCGTTTCCTTTTCTCCCGACGGCAAAAGCGTCGCCTTCGGCGGCGCGGATAAAAGCCTCCGTGTCATCGCCGTCGCCGACGGCAAGGAAATCCTTAAGATGGACAACCACAGCGATTGGGTTTTTGCGACGACCTTCACGCTCGACGGCTCGCGCGTCGTGAGCGGTAGCCGCGACCGCGCCATCAAACTCATCAACGTCGCCAACGGCCAGTTCATTGACGACATCAACAAGCTCAACGAGTCCGTTCTCTGCATGGTCCGTCATCCCGGCAAGGACATGGTCGCCTACGGCGGCGAGGTCGGCGTCCCCCGGCTCTATAACATTTCCGACAATCAAAAACGGACCAACGCCAACAACGACACGAATCTGGTCCGCGAATTTGATCGTCAACCCGGAGCCGTTCGCGCCGTCGCGTTCAGTCCCGACGGAAAATTTCTCGCCATCGGCGGCGTCGGCGCCGACGTCCGCGTCTATGCCATTGACTCCGGCAAACTGACCATGACCCTCAAAGGGGACGAAACCGCGACTTACTCGATCGCTTGGCGGCGCGACGGCAAACAAGTTGCCACCGGCGGATTCGACGGTCGGCTCCGTCTTTTCGACGCCGAAAAAGGGGACATTTTGACGACGTTTGTTCCCGTGCCGATCATGACGCTGGACGCGATCCGCCAGGCGGTTGCCGGCGTCCCCGCCGAAGCGAAGACGCCCGAAAAAAAATCGCCCCCTCAACCCACCAAAGAGGAACTCCTCAAACTTTTATAGGATTTTCTCTTCTTGGTGTCTTCGTGCCTTGGTAGTGAGAATAACCCCATGACGATCCGAATCGCCGACCTCTTGGTCTATCCCGTCAAATCGTGTCGGGGCATCCGCCTCGACCGCGCGCGCGTCGGGCCGCGCGGTTTCGATCACGACCGCGAATGGATGATCGTTGACGCCGAAAAGCAAACCTTTCTCACCCAGCGGGAGTTTCCCCGCATGGCGTTGATCGAAACCGCGCTCGACGCCGACGCGCTTCGCCTTGCCATTCCGAACGCGGGCGAATTTACGATCCCTTTTGAAAATCACGCGGGCGCGGAATCCGAAGTCACCGTTTGGGGAAACCGTTGCTCCGCCGCCGATTGCGGCGACGCCATCGCCGCCGCCCTGACCGATTATCTCCGTCCCGAACCGCTGAAAACTTGCCGTTTGGTCCGCATGAAACGCAATTCGGTCCGCTCCAATCCACTCGGCAAAGGCTCGGTCTCGTTCGCCGACGCCTTTCCGTTCCTCGGCGTCTCGGAAGCGTCTCTGGCCGACCTCAACGCGCGCCTCGGCGAGCCCCTGCCGATGGACCGTTTCCGTCCCAATTTGGTTTTTTCCGGTTGCGCTCCCTACGAGGAGGACGAATGGAAATCATTCCGCGCCGGGGACATTCAATTCGCGGGCGAATTCAAGTGCATCCGTTGCGCGATCACGACGATCAATCAATCCACCGCCGAACGCGGAACCGAACCGCTGGCCACGCTCGCCCAATATCGCAAATTGGGTATGAAGGTTATCTTCGGCAATTATTTCTCCCATCAAAACGAAGGGGAGATCGCCGTCGGCGGCGAACTCGAAATCCTCGATCGGACTCGATGACTTTCACTCTAAGAAAAGGAGCGTTCTGAACTTAATTACCGCTGTGCGATGCCAAAAATCCGCCGATGATGGCGAGAATCGGTTTGAGCGTTTTTTGAACCGGATCCGCGTCCACGCCGAAATTCTCCAGCGCGGTCGCGCCGAGGAGCATGAGGGAATCCTTCGGCGCAAAAATCACAGGTCAAGGAACGTTACCCTCGATCCCTTCGATGTGAAAATCGCAGAAACCAAGCGGACGTGTTTCTTGCCGTCCATCGGCGAGAATCGAATTTATTTTTCCCGAAGCCTCCACGCCGATTTCCTTCAGTCGGTCCTCGGGAATGAAGGAATACAGCGCGCCGGTGTCCACCCAAAATTCATCCTCGAAAAACCGAGAAGAATCTTTGCTGTTCGATATCTTGACCTTTTTCTTGAACATTCCCATCGGGCATTCTCCTCGACAAATCCCTTTCATTTCGCTCGATCCTGAGACGGTGACTTCTTTCCGTCGCCAATGGACGGAACTTTGAGTCGCTCCGTACCAATTGTAATATCCACTTGTTTGCCCGACTTCGGAACAAGCATTGCAATTTTGCCTCTCAGGTCTGCCCATAAAGCCCGGAATTTCAAGTAATCCTTGTCGTCTTTTTTCAGAATGTCCTCCCGGCGTGCGCCATTTAAGGGGGTCAACCCGTAGGACATGCATACGACATCGGGATTGGTCTCATACAGTTCATGCCAAGACCGGCTTAAAAAAACCTTGCGTCCCTTAACGATAAGTATGCCAAGAAATGAGGAGTCGGGCCCGAAATTTCCTTTCTCTGCCCAAGGAGCGGAAAATGTTTCCTTCTTTTCGATTTCATTTAGCGCGTTTTCCAAAACGCCTACTTCAACTTTGCCTTCGTAATAAGGCGCCCCTCCCTTGAGATTATCCTTTGACCACAGGACGGTCCCGTCTTCCCAAATTGAAAAGATTAGAAATGGTCCAAATTCCGTTCCTGTTGCGATTCCCCAGTTTTCTCGCCACACCGCGATGATTGGTTGGCGCTCGCGCCCCTTCACTGCTGGTACCCGCTGTTCCCCAATTTCAGATGCGGGTGCAAAAACAACCAAAGACATTCAAATCAAAGCGAAAACATTCCTCATCGTGGCAACCTTCTGACATGTCTGAAATTAATCCCTGTTCCTTGCATGTGAGGTAACTTGGCTCAATTCCCCGCCTTGGCCTCGATCTTTTCTTTCGGGGCCGTAGAACCAAGAATTGACGCGACTGGTTTGGGTGGAATGTTCAGATGTTCGTCGGCGTAGATGTAGCCGATCCAGCCCATGGCCATTTCATCCGTGGTCGCCTCGCCCCAGTGAACGTCCTTGGGGGGCTTGGTGGGATTGTGCGGATTATCCGCCGAGTTGTCATGGTGCGCGACCATTTTGATCAGCGTTCCCTTGGGCAGGCGTTTGGGTTCGGCCAGACCATAAACCGTCTGCCAGTTGAAATCGAAGCGCGGCACGGAGATGATGGTTTCTTCTTGTCCTTCCGGAGAGACCGTGCTGACGGTCATGTCCTTGCCGAGATAGTGCATGTGGGGCATGACGGAATAAAAAACAATGTCGCGGGGAAGTCGCCATTGAGCCTTGGCCTCGGCGTTCTTGTCTCCGGCCTTGATGTCCAGCCGCCATTGCGAAACCGGCATGATGCGCGCCCTAGATTGAACCGGCTTTTTGGCGAACCAAATCCCGACCGCGGATTGATCGCTCTGATCCAATCCCGTTTCGTTGTGATAATGCATCTGGAAGACGTAGTAGGAATTTTTGGGGAGCAGTTTGCCGATCCCCTCGCTGAAGACGTTGGGAGGCGTGCCGGGCGCCCAGCCCCCGAGCATCCGGTCCAGCCCCCCTTGCGCGACCTCGCTCCCGATGTTGGAGCCGACGGAGCAATCAAAACCCGGTTCGGGAGTCTCCATGTCCTTCTTGTAAAGTTCGCCGCTCGTGTCGAGGAACGCGATGACGTGATGGACGATCTTTCGGTTGCCGATCTTGTATTCAAACGCCGTCACCCAAGCGTCCTCCTGAAAATTGGTCGGCACCACGACGCAACGATATTCATCCTCGACGGAGGCGGGCATCTTGTAAGAAGCGGGAAACGTGAGGACCACGTCGGGCGTTCCGCTTTTCCATTCGGCGTCGGCGAATTTTTTCGGTTCGGGCAACTCGGCGGGATTACCTTCGGTCGCGCCCTCATCCACCCATCGGGAGACGGTCTGAATGTCGGTGTCGCTCAGGCTGATGTCGTTGCGGAATTTGCCGTAATGCGGATCGGCGTGCCACGGGGGCATGGTCCGCTCCAGAACGTTCTTTTTAATGGACTTCGCCCAAGGGCGAACGTCCTTGTAGGTTTCCAACGACATCGGCGCGAGTTGTCCGGCGCGGTGACATTCGAGGCATTTGGTTTGGAAAATTCGGGATACTTCCTTGCTGTAGGTCACCGGCTTTTGCGGGGCGTCATCGGCCGCCGCGTTTCCGCCCACAATACTTCCCCAGAAGATCACCCCTGCGGCGAACCAATTTGCCAGCCAAACTC
Organism: uncultured Candidatus Sumerlaeota bacterium; assembly: GCA_964598765.1. Taxonomy (GTDB): domain Bacteria; phylum Sumerlaeota; class Sumerlaeia; order MVZB01; family JAJFLK01; genus CAZRCZ01. Next base: position 50,446 of record CAZRCZ010000027.1, read on the forward strand.
GGTCCCAAAACGACGTTCTCATTCTTAAATTTCCTCTGCCATAACTTCGTTTCAGTTTGTCCGAAGAGCAGACAGGTTGCAAGCAAAACCGCCTGCGGCCAAATCCGGGGCTTCCGGCACCTTGCCTGCCGACGGAAATTCACCTCCCGTCCACTGACCGAGGTCGAGTCAGATATTGATTCTTTGGCGACTCTGAGAAGATTTATAGTTGACGAGTTTCAAGAGCGGAGTAAACTGATAGAGAAGCGGTGTGGGAATGCGAATGGATTTGAGGGCGGAAAAAACGGCCCGGGCAATCCAGCTAACTGTCCCCATGCCGCTAAAATGCCGCAAGAGTCGTTTCGCATGAAAATCACGCTGATTCGCCCCCCTCACGCCGTCAGCTCTCTGCACAAGACCTTGCGCTGGGCGTGTCCTGAAATCGGCATTGCCTACATTGCGTCCTGCGCGCGCCAAGCAGGCCACGAGGTTCGCGTGATTGACGCGATCGGCGAGGGGTTATGTCGCTACTCTCCTTTTATCGGCAAATGTCGGTTGCACGGTTTGCCGCTGGAGGCAATCGTTGAACGAATTGAGCCGGACACCAAGTTGGTCGGCGTCAGCGTGATGTTTTCCGACCATTGGCCGGTCGCCAAGCGGCTGATCGCCATGATCCGCGAGCGGCTACCGCAGGCCGCCATCGTTTGCGGCGGAGAGCACGTCTCGGCTTGTCCTCAACTCACGTTTTCCGATTCGCCGGCCGATTACGCGGTTTTGGGGGAAGGCGAGGAAACATTCGTTGAATTGACGGCGCACCTGAGCGGCGAGGATGGAGCCAAGACGCTGGATCAAATCCCGGGGCTGGCTTTCAGAAATGAACGGGGCGAGGTCATGTTGACCTCCAAGCGGGGACGGATTCGAAAGTTGGGCGAACTTCCGTGGCCGGCATGGGACCTTTTTCCCGTTGAATTATACATGACGCAAAACCTGTTCCATGATTTGGCGACCGACCGCCGAACCATGGTCATGCTCGCCACCCGGGGGTGTCCCTACACCTGCAAATTCTGCTCCAACGATGCGATGTGGGGCATCAGCTATACCCTGCGCGATCCCAAGGACGTCGTTGACGAAATGGAGTATTACGTCCGGACTTATGGAGCCAACGACTTCCACTTTCAGGATCCGACCCTTGTCATTAACGGGAAGTGGTGCAAGAAATTTGCGCAGGAAATCATTGACCGCGGATTGAAGGTTTCGTCGAAATTGCTTTCCGGAACCCGATGCGAGGCGTTGGACGCGGAACTTCTGGAAAAATTCGGCCGGGCGGGAATCAAGGAATTGTTCCTTTCCCCGGAATCAGGATCCAAACGCATCTTGGAGATCAATCGCAAGAGGGTGGATTTGGAAAAGCTGATCGCCGTCGGGCGGATCATCCGCGACCGATGCCTTCCCATCGAGACCGAGGCCTATCTCATCATCGGCTTCCCAGAGGAGACCCTGAAGGACGTTCTTCTCACCTACCTCCTCTTGCTCCGATTGGCATGGAACGGGTTTGAAACGGCCTATATCAATCAGTTTGCCTGCTATCCGGGATCGGAATACCATGAAATCGCCCTCAAGGAAGGGCGAATCCAATACACGGACGATTATTTCCTCAACCTGGAGCGCAACAGCAACGCTTCGGCGTCGTGGCATCCCCGTTGGGGAGCCAGTTTCATCCGCCTGCTTGTCGCCCTTGGACACGCGATCTTTTTCGGGAGCTACTATTTGGCCAAACCCTTCAGAATTTTGCAAAGCGCCCTTGCAATTCTCAAACGCGAGCCGCAAACGCGATTTGAGAAACACGTGGCCTTCCGTCTGGGATTGTGGCGTCCCGTCAAGAACGTCTCCGTGATGGCGGAAGCCGAATCGGGCAGCAAAGTTTGAGACCAAAACCGATGAAAATCACCTGCATCCACGCGCCCATCATGAACACCAGCGCCAAGCGATTGCCCCAAATTCAGCCGCCGCTGGGCTTCGCCTACGTCGTCGCGGCCATACGGGAGCAAGGGTATCCGACGCGGGTCATTGACGGCTTGGGAGATGGGATCGGGAAGTTCACGCCTTATCGCGGACATAATTTTCTTCACGGCTTGACGATGGATGAAGTCTTGGAGCGGATCGAACCCGACACCGACGTCGTCACCTTGAGCGTCATGTTTTCCAATTACTGGGTTCTCTCCCGAGACCTGATCCGGGCGATTCGCGCGCGTTATCCCCGGATTCTCATCGTCGGCGGCGGGGAACACGTCAGTGCTTGCCCGGAATTGGTCTTGCGCGACGGACCGGTGGATTTTGCCGTCATGGGCGAAGGGGAGGAAACGATCGTCGAACTGCTTGCCTATCTTTCAGGCTCGCCGGAGGCCAAACCGCCGGAGCGGATTTTGGGGTTAGCCTACAAAACGCCCGAAGGGAGAGTCGTGGTCAACGCCAAACGACCGCGGCATCGCGCGCCCGACGATTTTCCATGGCCCGCTTGGGACCTTTTCCCCATGGAAAAATATATGGAGGCGGAGCTTTACAACGGCATGTCGTATGGCCGCCGCTCGCTGGTCATGCTTGGGACGCGCGGATGCCCCTACACCTGCAAATTCTGCTCCAACGAGGGAATGTGGGGCATCAATTATTTCACGCGCAGTCCCAAAAACATCGTGGACGAGATGGAATCCTACATCAAGCGCTACGGGGCCACCGATTTTCAGTTTCAGGATTTGACCTTCGTCATCAACGCCCGATGGACCAAGGCGTTCGCGCAGGAGATTATTGATCGAAAGTTGGACGTCACTTGGAAATTGACATCCGGAACCCGTTGCGAGGCCATGGACGCCGAGGTTCTGGAAAAAATGAGCCAATCCGGTTGCAAGGAGATCTTCCTCGCCCCCGAATCGGGTTCGGAGCGGATTTTGGAGATCAACCGCAAGCGGGTGGACTTAAAAAAATTGATCGAGGTCGGGCGGATGGTGCAAGAGCGGAAAATTGACATGCAAATCAGCGCCTACATCATCATGGGTTTTCCCGAGGAGACGTTGGAAGACATTTTCAAAACATGGGGACTCTTGGCGAAACTGGCGTGGAACGGATTCAACACGGCCTTCATCAATCGCTTCACCGCCTATCCGGGATCGGAGTATCACGACATCGCGATCCGCGAAGGACGAATCAGATACGAGGACGATTACTTCCTGAACTTGGAGAGGAACTTCAGCATCCTCAATAGCGGACGCTCATGGCATCCGCGCTGGAGCGGGCGATTTGTCTTCGCGCTGATGCTGGTCGGATATGCAATCTATTTCAGCGCCTATTACCTGCGCAATCTGCGCGAGTTTTTCGGATTCATTCCGAGGATTTGCAAAAACAAGCCCAAATCGCGGCTGGAACGTTATTTCGCCTACCGAATTTGGCAACCTCTTAAATAATCGCAATAAGCCCGCTGATCTTCGCGGCAACGATCAGGGAAGCGACGCTTACTTCCGGGTTTCCGAAGCGGAGAAACCCGTTCCCGCCGGCGAGACCCCCATTTGAGAACCGCATCCAAACCATCCTTTCATTAACTTCTGGAGATAGGATTGGTCATGACTGGACCGGCGCAAGGTTCCCCAAAATGAGCGAACGTAAAACCACGGCCGTCGCAAGATGCTGATCGCGTAAAAGAGCATGAATCCCGCCAGATAGTAACGCGACTGGGTTAGCGGGCTGAAGTGGTCGTTCACGCTCCGCGCCTTGTTGAGAAAGAGTTCGTGAGTGTGCAACGGAGCCAAGAGCCACGCGTCGTTGGTCTTGACTTTCCCGGCGGCCAGAAGTCTCTCATACATTTCTGTTCCCGGATAAGGCATGTAGTGCTGAATTGCAACGTCGGGAACGCGCATCCAAGCGAGCCGGGCGATCATCGCCAGCGTGGCCCGCAGGTCCGCGGTCGTTTCCTCCGGAAATCCCATGACAAAGAAGACTTGGACGTGCAGACCCGCTTTCACGGCCGACCGGACCGAAGCATACAGATTCTCCGCCTTCACCCGTTTTTTGATGAGCTGACGGACCCGATCCGATCCCGATTCCGGCGCGTAGGCCATTTCAAACAATCCGGCCTTCTTCAAGTGATCCGCTACTTCGTCGTCAATGGCCTCGCTTCTCGTCCCGCTGGGCATTTGCCAAACGAATTTCAAATCCCGGCGAATGACTTCGCGGCAGAACTCCAGAATCCATTCCTTGCGGATGATCGCCGTGAGGTCTTGAAACCGGAAATTGCGCGCGCCGTATTGGCGGATGTAACTTTCGATCTCGTCAACGACATTGACGGGATTTCGGGCGATCCACGCCGTCGTCCACATGTTCGGCGAAGTGCAGAACGTGCATTGATAGGGACAGCCCCGCGTGGCGAGAATCGGCATGAAGGGCGGATCGGATTGATATTGCATCCCGTTGGTCAGATCGTTCTCCGCGTAAGCCTTTACGTTGAAGAGATCCCACGCCGGCCAAGGGATTTCATCCACCGAGCGTATTCTGGCTCGGGGAGCCGTTCTCCGGACGGATCCATCCGGTCCCTTGTGCGCGATCCCTTTGACGGAGGACAGGTCGGCGGACTGCAAAAGCGCCTGAATCAATTCGACCGCCGTTTCCTCCCCCTCCCCAAGAATGCAGGCATCGGTCGGGCTTTGCTGGAGAACCAATTCCGGAAGCGAGGACGCGTGCTCGCCTCCCATGATGATAGGAACATCGGGAAAGGATTTCCTTAGAAGAAAAACCAGATCCCGCACCATCGGCCAGTTGTGGGAAAACATGTTTCCGATGGCAAGGATCCGCGTTTCCGGATCCACGCGCCGGATGATTTCCTCATTTTCAAGTCCCAAGGAATGAACCCCGTGAGCCCGCGTGATTTTTCCAAACCCCTCGCCAACGGCGTCAACGACTTGGACGTCGTGTCCCGCGTCGCGGATCGAGGCGGCGACGTAAGCCAACCCAAGCGGAAGCGTGGGCTTAAGCAACGTCGTCTTGGAAATGTAAATTCCCTCGGCTGGGCGGATGAGGCAGATTCTGCTCCGGGGAGAATTTGATCGAATCGCGGTCATTGAGGAAGCCCTTTGAGGGAAGTTGCGGAAGCGCGGGGCTTGCCTTCTCGAAATCTCGGTTTGGTGGTGAAGAGCATCTTCAGAGCCTTTTGCAGTCGGGATTCATCATGTTCCGGGCGGGTGAAAATTCCGGTCCACATTTTAAGAAAAGCCCACGGGCGGCGGACGTAAAACAACAAATAAAAGAGCGCGAATCCGCCGATCATCGTCAGCGTCAGACGCGCCGCGCCAAAATTTTTGTTCACGACGCGCGATTTTTTCTGAATTAACCCGTGGGTGTGGAGCGGGGCAAGAAGCCACTCGTCACGGGTGTCCACCAACCCCTCCGCCGCGAGTTTGTCATACATCTCCGAGCCGGGGTAAGGCATGTAGTATTGAAGCCCCAAGTCTTGAACCCCCATCCAGGCCAAGCGCCCGATCATTTTCAGCGTCGCCCAAAGATCGGACGCCTCCTCTTCGGGGAAGCCGATGACGAAGAAAACCTGAACGTGAAGCTTCGCCTTCAGGGCGGAGCGCGCGGACTTGAAGAAATTTTCCTCTTTGACCCTCTTTTTAATCGCGGTCCGGATTCGGTCCGATCCCGATTCCGGGGCGTAACCCATGTAATACATGCCGGTCTGCTTGAGCAACGGCGCCACTTCGTCGTCTATGGCTTCGCTTCGAGTTCCGCTGGGGAGTTGCCAGTTGAATTGAAGTTTGCGGTCGAGGATTTCCTTGCAAAAACCGAGAATCCAGTCCTTTCGCGTGATGGCGGTCAAATCTTGGAACGGAAAATTTCGCGCGCCATACGTCTTCATGTAATACTCAATCTCATCCACGACTTTCTTCGGATCGCGGGCGATCCACGCCGTCGTCCACATGTTGGGAGAAGTGCAAAAGGTGCATTGATAAGGGCATCCGCGGGTGGCAAGAATCGGAAGCAGGGGCGGGGCGTCGTTGACCTGCATTCCATTTCCATACGACGAATCCCGATAAGCCGGAACATTGAACAAGTCCCATGCCGGCCAAGGAATGTCGTCCACGGCCCGGATTCTCTTGCGCGCGGGGGGCCGGTGAACCGTTCCCTTTTCGTCGCGGTAGGCAATGCCCGCAACGGTGGCGAGGTCCCTTTTTTCCGAATACGCGGCCAGCAGATCCAAAAAGGTTTCCTCTCCCTCGCCCAACACGCAGACATCGGTCGCGCTGGTTTCAAGCACAAATTGTGGAAGCGAAGTCGGATGCTCCCCGCCAAGTATAATCGGCGCTTGGGGAAATCGTATGCGAATGGCGCGAATCAATTCCCGCACCATCGGCCAGTTGTGGGAGAACATGTTTCCGATCCCGATGAAGTCCGTGTCGGTTCGGATTCGCCCGACGATTTCCTCGTTCGAAAGTCCGACCCAATGAACGCCTCCCCAAGGCCGAATGTTGTCAATGGCCTCGCCTACGGCATCAATTACTTGCGTCTGGTGAGCGGCCGCTCGAACGCTTGCGGCAATGTAAGCCAATCCAAGCGGCAAGGTGGGCTGATTGGACGACAGGGATGAGAGCGCGACCCCTTCCGCCGGACGAATCAGGCAAACTTTGGCCATTGGACTTGTCCTTCAATCCCTCACGATTTGCCGTCTGCGCTTGAAAATTTCACAAGCTCCTTGGGATCGAGTTTATTGCAAATTCCCCCGGGCGACAACTTTATTTAACCCGATGAGGAATAAATCGGCTCCCCGGGCGGCTCAAGCCGACAGAATCTTATCCTCCAGCGGATCGAGCACGATCCGCCGTTTCTGAAGGTAAGCCAAGTTGCCCAAATGCGACGTCACCGCCGAGCGGTGGCCGATCTCGACGTCGGCGTTGGGGCGTTTGCCCGAAGCGCAACAATCCAAGAAATTTTTGATGTGATGATCCGTCAATTCCCCTTGGGCTTGGATCGTCACCGGTTCGCCGCCCCCTTTGATCGGCGTGAACGTGCAATTGCTCCGCCCTTCAAAGCGAAGTTTGCCTTGCGTCCCGACAAACTCGATCCCCTCGCCGCGCAAACCGGGCGCGAGCGTCGCCTCGAACGTCGCGGTCCATTCCCCCGGATAATCGGTCAGCACGGTGATCGTGTCGGGCGCGTTGCGTCCGTCCTTGTAATGATAGACGCCCCCCGAAGCGACCGACGCGCGCGGACGATCCTCCTTCATGAACCACTGCACGACATCAATCCAATGCGTGTAAAGATCGGTGATCTGGCCGCCGCCGAAATCAAGGTAGGCGCGGAAATTGTAAAACTGCGGCGGGTCCCAATCGCGCCACGGACGAGGACCGACGTAGCGTTTCCAATCCAAGCCGTCGGGCTTGGGGCCTTCGGTGGATTTCATGAGGTGCGCGCCGTTGCCGTGCCACCACGTCCGCGCGAGCGTGATCTTGCCGAGCGCGCCGCTGTCCATGAATTTTTCCTTGGCCTCGATGTAATGCGGACCGCTCCGTTGTTGCATTCCGACTTGGCAAACGCGGTCGTTGAGGCGCGCGGCCTTGATGATGCCGATCCCTTCCTCGATCGCGTAGGTCAGCGGCTTCTCGCAATAGACGTGTTTGCCCGCGTTGAGCGCGTCAATCGCGATGGCGGCGTGCCAATGATCGGGCGTGGCGATGTAAACGGCGTCAATTTTCGGATCGTCGAGCAGCTTGCGTTGATCCC
>CAZRCZ010000028.1:0-18142 GCA_964598765.1 uncultured Candidatus Sumerlaeota bacterium
GTCGGAGCGACTAAGGGGACCAAATTGTTTACCCAATCCGATCCCCCGTGACCCGTGATGGGAAGGAGAGGTGTCGCGAGGCGCGGACCCAAATCGCGCGCGGGATTGATCGCGTAGCCGGTTGGTCCGCCGAGCGAAAGCCCGATGGCCCAGACCAAAAATCCGACAAGCAGAGGATTCAAGCCTTTGCTGAAGACAAGCGAGAGATCAAGTTGCCCCTCCGGCTTTAACTCACCCGCGTTGGCGCCAATGGCCAAAACGCAAAAAAGCAGAACCGCCGTTCCAATCACCTCGCAAACAAAATTGCCCGGGGCGTTGCGGATGCCCGGCCCTGTGCAAAAAATACCGAGCTTCGCGCCCTGATCCTCGGTCTGCGCCCAATGCGGGAAGTAAGCCAGCCAGACAACGATTCCGCCGAGAAACGCGCCGATCATCTGCGCCGCGATATAGCCCGGAACCTTGGCCCATTCGAATTGTTTTATGGAGGCCAACCCGATCGTCACCGCCGGGTTCAAGTGCGCGCCGCTGATCCTTCCCACGGTATAGATGCCCATCGTCACCGCCAGACCCCATCCGGTCGTGATGACGATCCAGCCGCTGTTTTGCCCCTTCGATTTATTCAAGAGAACATTGGCCACGACGCCGTCGCCGAAGATGATGAGAATCATCGTCCCGATCAATTCGCCCAAATAATTCATTGCGCCCACACCTCCGTCTGAAATGAAGAGGTCGAATGTTGACTTGATCCAACGAATTTGTCACGATTTTTCAACCATGGACTTACTCCTTGTCCGAAAACGAACTTTTCGGTTGGCCGCGCTTGCCGTAATTTGGCTCGCTTGCGGCATTTCGGTTGTTTCGGCTCAATGCTTCACTCGGACCAAACGCGTGCTCTGGGTCGGCGACGGTTGGTCCTACCGCATGTGGCAGAATCAGAATCTTAGCAATGTCTTCGATCAATATGGGCACGCCGACAAGATTGACTGGAACAATGATCCCACGCCCGACGTCACCACGTCCGACGTGGATTCGCTACAAACCTCAGTCGGCGGAACGACGGAAACCCTGACCGCCCAGAACGCCCTGATTCCCGGCTTCTACAACGGCGGCCTGAGCATCATGGACCGCATGACGACGGAACTGACCAACGAGCCGACGATTGACATTGTGCTTTTGAGTCTGGGTCTCAACGACTGGATCGCGGGGATGTTGTCCGCGGGAGGACCGAATTCCTACAACAACGCGAACAATCAACCCATTGCCGACAATATCCAAACGCTCATCAACGCCGCCAAGGGGGTCCGATCCAACATTGACGTGGTCATCATGGGTTACGATTACGTCGGGCTTTATGAGGAGGCCACGGATCACGCGGCGGGCAATCCGTGGCATGATCTTTGGTATTCGGCGTGGGGCAATCCTTCGCCCGACACCTATTACAATTCGCTGGTTGATTTGGAATCGCGCAAGAAGGCCATCGCCGACGCCGATCCGAGGGTCTATTACGTTCACAATTTCGGGGTCAACCAATACTACAACGGCTGGCCGCTGGGTAGCGTCGCTCCGGGCACGGCGACCGCCCCTACGTCTTCCAATTTTCCCGGCGGATTGATTTATTCGGGAAGTCGCGTCGGCAATGATGAAATTTCGCTCTACGATTTGGGTAGCGGCAATTTCGATCCCTATCACCTCAACACGACGGGCTACACTTACCTCTGCGATTTTGATTCGATGCCGCAGTATTTCCTCGCCAGATTCACTCCGGCTTATGACACGTTTTTTGAGTCGGATGGGGGATCGCGGGATGGCTACACGGTTTCGACCGGCAGCGGAACCACGGGGACCTTCCACCAAACCGCAAGCATTTATCTCGGAGACAGCAATACCAACGGCAAATATCGCAGTATCCTTTCCTTCAACACTTCGGCATTGCCCGATAATGCCGTCATTACCAATGCTTGGTTGACATTGGGGCAATCGGGCACCTCCGGCGGAGGAGGATACAATCACCCGTTTACCGTTGACGGAACAAGCGCGGGACAGGGTATTCCTGTTTGCGACGTGAAGAGTGGCTTCTTTGGGACTTCGGCAAACCTTGAGGATGCTGACTGGCAGTCTTCGCCAGATCAATCCAATGTCGGATGTTTTGTTGGTTCCGTTTCGTCACTCAGTTATCTGCTCCGCATAGACCTAAACGGTCCCGGTCGAGGAGCGATTAGCAAAACCGGCACGACGCAGTTCAAATTTTATTTCCCCAACAGCAACGGCGATGGCGGCAATGACTACGTCACGTTTTACAATATCACCGTTGCTCCCTCTCCTGAGCTTCGGCCCCGTCTCTACGTAAAATACGATCTCCCCACGCCAACGCCGACCGCGACGCCGAGTTCGACGCGAACCGCGACGGCCACGCCGACTTCCACCATCACTCCAAGTCCCACGCGCACAGCGACCCGCACGCCGACGGGAACGATCACCCCTTCTCCCACCCGCTCGACGACGGCGAGCGAAACGCGAACGGCCACGCCGACCTCGTCTTCGACCATCACGCCTTCGCCGACCGCGTCACCATCCCCCACGCCATCCGACACCCAAACCCCGACGCCCAACGCTTCGAGGAATTGGGAACTTTACGGCTGACTTTTTTCAGGCTCGGCGCGTTCGATCCAATATACGTGATGCGTCGGAGGAAGTTCCGGCCGATAGGGATTCAGAACGTCCACCGACTTCAGATCGGGATGCGCCTTCTGAAATTGCGCTTCGACTTCGGTGAATTGTGGAATCTGGAACACATACGCCGTGCGGGGTTGGGCGGGATCGGGGGACGGAATCGGATCGGTCGCCTCGTGATATTGAATGGAGGTTTTCCGGTCAATCAGCATGAATTGGGCGTGTCCCCATCCGTAATAAACCAACGGGACGTCGCGCGGGACCGTTCGAAGAAATTCCATGAATCCGACGCCCATCCGGATGTATCCCTCGTTTTTCAAATCGTTGGCGTATTGGTAGTAGTGGCGCATGTTGCGGAAGGCAATCGTTCCGCTCCCGAGAATCGCCGCGACGAGAAGAGGAATGGCCAACCATCGTCCTCCCAATCTTCGGGCGCGCTCGATCAATCCGCCGATCACGCCTCCGGCGAGCAAATAACCCGCGCCCAAAGTCAGCGTCAATCGCGGCGCGTAAGGCGCGGAGGTCGTCAAGAGACTTCCAAAAATGATTGCGACACCCCACCAATACAGGATCGTCACCGGAACCAATCGCCGACGCCAAAGGAAGAGCGCGCCGACCAGACCGAGGACAAAGAGACCGGCGGTGTCGTGATCGGTGATCGGCATGGCGTTGGAGGCGTAATCCCAAGGCATACTGCTGTGGTGCCAGAGCAAGGCGCCGCCGATGGCCGGCCATGCGCGGGCGATCAACATGCTGAACACGTCCTTGGTTTCGGTTTCCTTGAAGGCGTATTCGAGGTTCTCCCGCATGAGGATGAAAACCTCGTTGGCGCGGTGATTCGCGTCCCACATATTGTTGCGCAAATAGATAAAATGCGGCGCGGAGGTAAGCGCGCATCCGACGATCAATGCCGACATAACCCACTTTCTCCGGAGGAATTCCCTCGGGTTTCTCCAAAACTGATCGGCGGCGGAAAGCAAGCAAAGAGGGAACAACATCATCGCGCCGGGATACATGTAAACCGCAAGGCCGACCGACGCGCCGGCGACCCAGCCCAACGAAGCGCGGCGCGCGCGCCAAGCTGCGGTCCAACTCCAAGCCCAAAGGCCCGTCATAAGAAGCGCGTCCAGATTGGTCAGGCCGGAACGCGCAAACGCCAAGAAAATGTGGTTCGAGCCTAAGAACGAAAACGTGATCCAAGCGGCGATCCGTCCGAAATTTGCGCGCGCGAAAAGGAAAAACGTCGCCAACAAAGTCGCCGACGACGCGACGCTTACCAATCGTGGTCCCAAATAGGGATGCGTCGGAAATAACTCGAACGCCAACGCGTGCGGAATGCAGTCCAGAAACGGCTCGAAGATCACGTTCCACGGGGAGCGCAAAGTCTGGCCGGTGTTCGGCGCGTAGGTGTCGCGTCCGTAGGTCACGACGACCGCCGCGTCGTCACTGAAGAATCCGGGGCGCGTTTCCAAATGATAAACCTGAAGACAAATCCAGATGAACAACGCAAGAGCGAGCCATGGACCATCGCCCCGATGGATAGGGGTTCCCTTTGGAATAATCTTGAGTCCGAGATCGCCGCTCAAACTTCTCCGCCGGATTTCCATCAACCCGAGACCAACGGCAAGCGATATAATCCCGGCGAGCATCGCGGCCGGACCATCCAATCCAAAGGGGGACTTATATGCGTGCCAGATCGAGTAAGCGTATCCCGACATTCCGGCGGCGATGGCTAGAGATCCCAATCCCTTTCGAATCCACCACCCTCGGCGGGAAATTTTTTTGCGCCCGGCGACGTACCCCCCCACCGGACGAGTCCGTCCCACGCGACCGGTTTCGCCGATCACATAGAGCAAGAGTCCGACGCCCATGAGCGCGAGCAACCGGCTGTTTTTCTGAACGAAATCGCTCCAACGCTGACCGCTCGGCGCGTCGAGCCGATGAAACGCGACGGCGGCCAACAGAAAGCCGATCAAGGAAAGAGGATACCACCTATCGTTTTCCCAATATCGCCCGAAGGCGCGAAGAAACCGATTCGGTTTCATCCCGGCCTCTTCGATTTTTGCTGGGGCTTCCAAGGTGGACATGCTCAAATTCGCCAAAGTTCTTATCACATTTTGCCGCCTGTGTCTTGTCCTTTGTCCCGTGACTTCATCCTGCCCATCCTGTATATCCCTGTTGAATATGGCGCGAATGTCCATGTCGTCACCGCTGATCCCACCCATCCCTGAGTTCTATAATTTCGCCTCCGACGCGATAGATCGTTGGGCGGCGGACCCAAGCAAACTCGCCCTCTATTGGATTGACGCCAAAGGAGAACGCGAGCGTAGAATCACGTTTGCTGGAGTTCGCGACAAAAGCCGACAAATTGCCGGGGCGTTGCGCAAATCTGGATTGCAACCCGGCGACCGCGTCGCCATCGTCATGGGGCGCGAGCCGGAGTGGTGGTTCAGCATGATCGGCATGATCCGCGCCGGTATCGTCGCCGTCCCCGGAACGACGCTTCTAACGCCGAAAGATTTCAAGTATCGAATCGAGACCGCGAACATCCGGGGCGTGATCGCGGACGAACCGGCGGCAGAAAAGGTGGACTCCATCCGCGCCGAATGTCCGCAACTTCAAACCTTTTTCATCGCGGGCAAGCCGCGCAAAGACTGGCGGACGCTTGACGAAATTTTCGTCTCCTCCCCCGAATTCCCATCGGTTCGAACACTCGCGTCCGATCCCTGTCTGATTTATTTCACGTCCGGCACGACCGGCCATCCGAAGATGGTTCTTCACACGCAAGTTTCCTATCCGCTCGGGCATCACGTCACGGGCAAAATCTGGCTCGATCTCAAACCTGACGACCTGCACTGGAACCTCAGCGACACCGGCTGGGCGAAAGCGGCGTGGAGCAGTTTGTTCGGTCCGTGGAGTCAAGGGGCGGCGGTTTTCGTTCAGGAGGCCGCGCCGAAATTCGATGCCAAGGAAACATTGCGGATACTTCGGACATTCCCGATCACCACTTTTTGCGCCCCACCGACGGCCTATCGTTCGCTCGTCGCGCTCGACTTGAAAGAGGCGCCGCTCAAAAACCTCCGCCATGCCGTCGCCGCAGGAGAGCCGCTCAATCCCGAAGTGATTTCAATTTGGCAAAAAGCGACGGGATTGACGATCCGCGACGGTTACGGCCAGACCGAAACAACGATCCTTGTCGGCAATTTTCCCGGCAACCAAGTCAAACCCGGCTCGATGGGTCTGCCCGCGCCCGGTTTTGAAATGGACGTCATCGGCGACGATCTGAAAGCCATGCCACCGAACAAGGAAGGGGACATTGCCATCCGCGTCAAACCAAATCGTCCGCTCGGACTTTTCGCGGGCTACGAAGACAACCCGCAGGAAAACGCCGACAAATTTCGGGGCGATTATTACCTCACGGGGGATCGCGGCGTCCGCGACGACGAGGGTTATTTCTGGTTCGTCGGGCGGAGCGACGACGTGATTCTCAGCGCGGGATACCGCATCGGTCCGTTTGAAGTGGAGAGCGCGTTGATCGAGCATTCCGCCGTGCTCGAAGCCGCCGTCGTCGCCTCGCCCGATCCGATCCGATATGAAATTGTGAAGGCGTTCATAATTTTGAAGCCGGGATTCCAACCCTCCGACGCATTGGCGGCGGAAATCCAAGACCACGTCAAGCTCGTCACCGCTCCTTACAAATACCCGCGCGAAATCGAGTTCGTCGAATCCCTGCCCAAGACGATCAGCGGAAAAATCCGACGGGTGGAATTGCGCGAGAAAGAAAGAGCAAAAAAGCAAAACCCCAAACCGTAGTCGCTTACGATTCATTCTCGCCGGACGATTCCGGATGAGATGACGAAGTAAGCAGTTCCGGCTGGCTGATTTCCCTCACCGTTTGGTCAATGGTGGTCAACATTTCGATTTCAACGCCCGAATCTCCCGCTTTCAGATCCTTGAATCTCCTCGCGGCCGGCAGGACCCGCCTTTCAAGCGAGCCAACAGCTCCGTTGTAAGCGTCAATCGTCTGTCCCAAATTCTTGCCTATCTTGGCGAGAAGGTCGCCGAATGTGGAAAAGCGCGCATAGAGATCACGCCCTAAATCGCTGATCTCGCGGGCGTTTTTCGCCAAGCTTTCCTGTTTCCATCCGTATGCGACGGCGCGAAGAAGAGCGATCAGGGTTGTCGGCGTCGCAATCAGCACGCGCTGTTCCACGCCGAATTCGATGAGCGACGGATCGTGTTCCAGCGCCGCGCCGAAGAAATTCTCGCCGGGCAAGAACAGGACGACAAACTCCGGCGCTTGATCGAATTGAGACCAATAGGATTTCCGGCTCAACTCGCCAATGAGGGAGCGAACCTGTCCCGCGTGCTCCTTCATCAATTCCCTTCGGCGATTCTCATCTGTTTCCTCGATGGCGTTCAGATAGGCGTCCAACGGAGCCTTGGCGTCAACAACAATGTCTTTCTTCGCGGGAAGATGAACGACGAGGTCGGGTCGGCGTTGGCCTTCCTCGGTCGCCATGGATTGTTGCTCGTGAAAATCGCAATGATCGAGCATTCCGGCCATTTCAACGACGCGCCGGAGTTGGATTTCACCCCATCGCCCGCGAGCGGCCGGAGAACGGAGAGCTTTGACGAGATTGGAGGTTTCGGCGCGAAGTTGACCCTGCGCTTCATGCAAGGTGGTCACCAACCGACGCAAATCCGCGTAGGCTTCGGTTCGCTTTGTTTCCAGTTCCTGCAGTTTGCCATCCACTTTTTCCAGTGATTGTTTTACGGGCGTCACCATTTCCGCGATGGACTTCTGCCGGGATTCGAGGTCCGATTTGGCTTCGGTCTGAAAGTTGGAAAGTTTCGTCTGCGCCAAGTCGAGAAAGGATTGGTTATTGGTGCGGAGCGCTTCGGCGGAAAGCACCTTGAAAGCGTCGGCAAGTTTCTTCTCGGCGTCGCTCCAAACGGCAAGCTTTTCTTCCGATGCCTTGCGTTCACCCTCCAACTTGGCTTGGAGGGCCGAGCGTTGGGCCATCGTCTCGGTCAATCGCTGGCCGATCTCGCTGATTTGAGCCTCGCGCATGGCGAGTTCCGCCGTGAGGTCGCTATTCCTTTTTAGGGCGTCGTCCAATTTCGAGGCCGTCACTTGACCTTCGGTTCCCATAGCAATTCTGGCCTGTTCGGCGGCTTGTCGTCCCTGATTACGAAGAATCAACCACACCCCGGCCGCTCCGACGGCCATGCCAAAAACAAAGATGAGAACATCCATCGAAAAACCCCTTGTTATCCCCGAGTTTTCGGCATCAACTGTAAAGCATCGGACGGGGATTTGGGAAACATGAAATTTGTCGGTTTGATGGTCGTCCTCTTTTTCGTCGCGGTTCCGTCGTTTTTCATCACGAAGGGAATCGAGATGGCGTTGCAACAGGATCGGATGCTCAAAACCTATCTGCCGGTCGAGGCCGTTGTTCGGTCCAAGAGCATCGAGGTCAAAATCAGCCACAACTCCAAGGGAGGAGCGAGCAAACATTATCTTCCGGTCGTCAATTATGAATACAAGGTCGGAGGGCGATCTTATTCGAATAGGCAAGTGACGCCGCTGAGGGAGAGTTCAGGACAAAGTTGGGCGGAGGGAATTCTCCGCCGCTATCAGGTCGGCAAAACCGCCGAAGCCTATTACAATCCGCAAAATCCCGCCGAGGCTTACCTCCTTCACCGCCACGGTTTTTTTCCCTATTTCTTTATCCTGTTTCCGATGGTCCTCATCGCCATCGGGATAGGATTGCTTCGGGGCTACGTGATCCCCAGTCGCCCGGTTCCCATCCCCAATCCATCCCAAGGAGACTGGTATGAGATTGGATGCTCGAGCAAAATCGCCGTGCGTCGTCATGCCTTCACGATCGCCGCCGGATTCTGGCAGGGAGCCGGCGCGTTGGCGTGGGGACATTACTTTTACGTCGGCGAGCGCCCTTACGATCTTTCCGCTTGGATTTCCACGATTAGTTATATCGCGTTTGGAGGCATTCCGATCGGATACGCAATCTATTATCATTTGCTGGGGCGTGAGGTCGCGGACGCGCGCGTTTTTGCGAGGAGAGACCATTTCGCGCTGGGCGATTCGATTACGATCCATTCCGAGCAAACAATTCTCATCCCCCATCGCTTTGATTTGTGGCGGGTCGGATTGGTCTGCGACAAGACGACGCATAACGGCAAGTCCACGCTGACGCAACCCTGCTTTGAGCATTGGGAAAATGTTCAGACCGATCATGACACGCGCGCGGGAGAGGTTCTGGTGGGCGACCTGACTTTCAATATCCCGCCAAACTGCACGGCGACTTCCGCGCCAAATCAAATGCGATATCCCCGCTACACATGGAAAATATCCGTGAACGCGAAAATCCCCGGCGCGCCCGATTACAAGACCGACTTCCCGATCATGGTAGGGCAGACCCGCCTTGAGCCACAAAATGCTTAAACACAAAGACTCAGCGGAGTCACAAAGAGCACGAAGAAAATCAATTTGTCATCAATGATGGCCGTTTTCCGCTTCGTGATCTTCGTGTCCTCTTTGTGCCTTTGTGTTTAATCTTCCTTCCTTCCCGCGGGCGCGAAGCCGTGACGGATCGTGTTCTCGCTGATCGTCTTCGGCTCGCAGAATTGAAGTAAGTAATCCGGTCCGCCGGCCTTGCTTCCGATGCCGCTCATCTTGAATCCGCCGAAGGGCTGGCGATCCACGACCGCGCCGGTGATGCCGCGATTGACGTAGAGGTTGCCGACGCGAAATTCGGCTTTGGCTTTTTCGATGTGCACGGGGTTGCGCGAGTAAACGCCGCCGGTCAGGGCATAATCGGTGGCATTGGCGATTCGCAACGCCTCATCGAAATCCACGGCGGTAATGATGGAAAGCACGGGGCCGAAAATTTCCTCCTGAGCGATGGCGGCCGCAGGGGGAACATGATCGAAAATTACCGGACCTACAAAATAGCCTTCCTGATTTCCGTAGTCCACTTGACAGATCAATTCCGCCTCGGTTTTTCCTTTTTCGATGTAATCAAGGATGCGCCGACGCGCGTCGGCGTCAATCAGCGGCCCGATCATTGTTGAGGAATCATCGGCGGGTCCGCACCGCAAACTTCGCGTCGTTTCGACGAGGCGTTTGACAAAAAGATCGTGGATCGGCGCGAGAACGATCACGCGCGAGCAGGCAGAGCATTTTTGTCCCGCGTAGCCGAACGCCGAGGCCGCGACCCCCTTCACCGCGTCGTCCAGATCGGCGTCCGCGTCAATGATAATCGCGTTTTTGCCTCCCATTTCGGCGATGACTTTTTTGACCGACAATTGGCCGGACTGGGTGCGGCTCGCCGACTCAAGGATGTTCAATCCGACGGCGCGCGAACCGGTGAAGGCGATGAGATCAACGTCGGGATGACGAACCAGATGCGCGCCGATTTCCTCGCCGATGCCGGGGAGATAATTGGCGACTCCGGGAGGAAAACCGGCCTCGCCGATCATCTCGAAAAATTTAGCGGCGACGACCGACGATTGCTCGGCGGGCTTGACGACGACCGTGTTGCCCGTCACCAACGCGGCGGTCGTCATGCCGGTCAAAATCGCCAGCGGAAAATTCCAAGGGGCGATGACGGCGGCGACGCCACGCGGTTCATAGACAAGATAATTTTCCTCGCCGGGAATGTGGCGTTGGCGCGGACGCCCGGCCAGACGCTCCATTTCGCGGGCGTAAAAATTGCAGAAGTCAACTGCCTCAACGACGTCGGCGTCGGCCTCGCGCCACGGTTTGCCGGTTTCAATGATGATCCAAGCCGTGAGTTCAAATCGCCGCCGTCGCATTTGATCGGCGAGATTACGGAGCAAATCCGCGCGTTCGGCGACGGGAAGCGCGCGCCATGTGGGGCATGCCCCGCGCGCCGAGGCGACGGCCTGATCGGCGTCGGCGACGCTCGCGCAAGAGACCTTTCCGATGAGAAATTCAGGATGCGACGGATCGCGCGATTCAATCGTCTTACGCTCGTGGATCGGGTGGCCGCCGATCAGGAGCGGATAATGGTGTCCGGCCTGTCGCTCGCGGATGTCACGCAGGGCGGATTCCACTTTCGCGCAATTTTCGGCGACGCTGAAATCGGTCAGAGGCTCGTTGATAAACGGCGTCATGGCGGCGACCTCCTCATCGGGATCAATGTTGACCGGCGGGGGAGTGCCCGCGCTCGGTCGGCGAGTTTCGCTCGGATCGGCGAGCAATTCCTGCAGGGACGCGTGCTCGGCGAACGATTGGCGAAGAAACGAATCATTGGACGTGTTCTCCAGCAAACGACGAATCAAATACGCCATACCCGGAATGAGCGGACCGAAGGGCGTATAAACACGCAGACGCAATCCTCGCTCGACAATCGCCGACTTGAGCGGGTCGCCCATGCCGTAGAGCATCTGGATTTCCCAATCGCGCGACGAAAGTCCCAGCCGCTCGGCATTGACAATCGCCGAGGCCAGACTGCGGACGTTGTGGCTCGCAATCGCGGGCAATAAGATTCCGGCATTTTCCAGTAGCGTTCCCGTCAATCGTTCGAACGTCGCGTCGGTCTCCCATTTATGTTCAAACACGGGACAAGGCCAGCCGTGCGCGACGGAGTTGATCGTCTCGTAATCCCAATACGCCCCTTTAACTAGCCGGATCGTGATCGGATGGCCGCGTTTTCTGGACCACTCAATCAACTCTTTGAGATCGCGCTCGGAATCCCTCAAATAGGATTGAATCACGATTCCAGCATGAGGAAAATCGCGGAACTCATCTTCCATGAGGACCGACTTGAAAATGGAAAGGACCAAATCTTTGTGCGCGTATTGCTCCATGTCAATGTTGAGCGCGGCGTCACGTTCGCGCGCCAATCGCAGAAGCGGACGAAATCTTTGCGCGGCGATTTCCGCCGACCGCGCCGGAGCAATCGCGTCCAGTTGCGAGTTGAGCGAGCTGAGTTTGAGCGAGACGTTGACCCGCGGAAGCGGTCCTTGCGGTCCGAGATCAATTTGAGGAATGTCTTTCCAATCCCGCGCCGCCCGACTCATCGCGTCCGTCAGCTCCCAGTATTGCAGGGCGTATGCGTCGGCCTGCGATTCGCTCGTCGTCGCTTCGCCGAGCAAATCGAGCGTGAACGCCATGCGCCGCTTGCGAAGGCGAACAACCGTCGCGACGGCTTCCTCCATCGTCTCTCCCGCGATGAACCGCCGCGCCATTTGCCGCGCATTCCTCCGCGCCATGATCGCCGTGATGCGGGAGGGCAACGAACCCGCCGAACCGATCCGCAACGCCGCGTCCAACGGCGCGGGAAGACAATGATCCTCCTTCAAAAGATATTCGCGCAGATGCTCCGCGACGTCGTCGGCTGTATTTAGAGAGGGGAGCGCATCAATAAATCTGAAAAGTTGAGTGCGGAGCCTCGGATTATGCATCGTCCATTCGAGCATCCGTCGTTGCCGCCATTCCTGTTGGAAGATGATCGGTTCGGCGAGGCGGGCATGATCGAAAATCTCCCGCCCGACCCGTTGAATGGAAGCCTCTGTTCCCGCGTCCATGGTCTTGTCCCTCATCTATTCACGGGAATCGCTTGGGTCACCGCGACTTTATTTCCCGCCGATTTCTTCGGCGGAGAATTGCTGAGCCGCAAAACAAGACACTTCGCCGATCCGCCGGCCATAATGAATTCTCCGAGCGGGCAGGCGAGAACTTCATAGCCCCATTCGGAAAGTTTGGCGCGCAGACCTTGGCTCGCGTAATTCGTGATGAACGATTTTCCGGTCGCAATGGCATTGCAGGCAAATTGAAGCGCGTCTTCGGAAGTAACCTCGAAACGCTGGTTCTCGCCGACGCGCGATTGAATCAGCTCGAGCGATTCCTTGTCGAACGCGCCGGGGTAATAAATCACACGCCCTTCGCGGAGCGGACAGAAGCAGGTGTCCAGATGGTAGAAACGCTCGTCCACAAGGCGAAGCGGAAGAACCTCAACGTTCAGAATGCCGGCGATTTCCCGATGCGCCAAGAGCGACGTGCGAACGCCGTAACCGCCCCACAGCAACGCCTGCCCCGGCTGGAAAAGCGCGTCCCCTTCCCCCTCGAAGGTTCCTTGGCCGTGAATTTCGATCACGCGCAGACCGCGCTCGCGGAACCACTGCGCAAAATGCCGCGATTCGGGTTGGCGTTGAGGAAAGCGGAACCGCGCCGGAATCGCAATGTCCCCCAGCACAAGTCCCGCGTTGGCGGTAAACGGCATATCGGGCAATCCCTCGACCGGATCGGCGAACTGGATGTTCGCGCGCGAAACCAACGCCTCGCGCAATCCCTCCCATTGCCGCGCGGCGAGTTCCGCGTTGACCCTGCCGATGTTCCCCTCCATCCACGGATTGATGACGTAGTTCACGCCGTAAAACCGGGGCGGACACATGAGAAATGTTTCGGGCGCAGTCATTACTTTTATTATTTCATCAACGCGCCACCAAGTCACCAAGACACCAAGAAGAAATGTGAAATATGATATTTTAGATTTGAAATTCCAAATTTCTGAACGTGTTCAAGGCGAGTAAGTAAACCGAGCCGCAGTCGTAAGAGATCGCCACTGACAAATTGACCGCGCCTTGGTCGCTCCCTCACGGTCGCGGCTCGGATGAGAATTTCTTGGTGACTTGGGGTCTTGATGGTGAATTAACCCGTCCTATGGCAGGGTTGGGCGATTTCGCTAAAATTCGACATGACCCCCTAATAAAATCGGGGGGCCAAACGTCCTGATGTAATCGGCGAACGGGGGATAAGTCGGAGCGAAATGATTTTTTGAAAAATGAGGGGAACAAGACGTAATCGGATTTGTCTTTCATCCAGCGTCTTGCGGCAAAACAGGAGCCGCGCAGGAGGAGCAGTAAAATGAAATTTGCAAAGGGATCAAAGAAATCAAGTGTGCGCGTCATTCATTTCTTTTTCATTGACGCGCTTGCGTTTATTGCCGCGAACCTCAACGCCGGAGCGCCCGATTACGCCTCCTTGAACGCGGAGGCGGAAAACCTCTTCGGCGAAGGTTCCTACGCCAAATCCCACGAAATTTACGAAAATGCCAAATCGCTTCAACTTGCCCCGGACCATGCGCGATGGGTTGCATTCCGTCTCGCCGATACGCTCTGGCGTTCGCAAGCAGGAACCCAAACCGCGGACCCAACCAAATACGAACAGGCTCAACAACAACTCGACGTTCTGGTCCGCGACATCAAGCGCGTCGAGGACCGCGACCGCGTTTGGGTCGAGGTTCAGGAATCGCTTGGCGATTTTTATTGGTCGCGCAACGACTCAAAAAATTGGGGGCAGGCTTGGCCGCATTACCAAAACGCGCTCGATTGGTGGGCGGGGGCGAAGGAAATCGAACTCGCCCGCAAGCGGTATCTCAAGATCGTTTGGGCCATCGCGCGTCCGCAGTGGGCCGAGCCGTTCTATTATTACGGCTATTACGGCAACTCGGTCCCGTTGGAGATTCTGGAAAACGTCCTCAAAATTGCCCAAACTGAAGCCGACAAAACCCACGCGCATTATTTGATCGCCATGACGCTCCGCAATCAGGGGGGCGATTGGGACATGCGGCGGCGAATTCCGGAGGAGTTCGAGGCCGCGCTCAAGCCGGGCAAATCCACCGATTGGTATGACGACGCGCTCTACTATTACGCCGAGTGGATGAGCAACAACGGACGGGTCGTTCCGATGGAAAACGGCCAATTCCGCCAAGAGCCGGATTACGCCAAGGCGCTGGAACTCTTTCGCAGAATCGTCAATGAACACCTCAAAGGCGAAACGAAGTATTACGAACAGGCCCGACAACAAATTGACAACATCACCAAACCGATCGTTGGCGTCGGTGTCTCCAACATTTTTCTTCCCGATTCCGAGATTCAATTTCAGGCCAACTGGCGGAACGTGAAAAAGATCAACTTCACGCTCCATCAGATAGACCTCCCACGCGACCTGAAATTGGAGGGGGACCGCAAGCACGGCGGCTCGGAATGGCTACAGGCGATTGACCTGAAAGGAACCGAACCGGTGAAATCATGGAGCAAGGACACGGAAGACAAAGGGGACTACAAACCGGGACAAGACGCCATCCGCTTCGACGGGAAATTGCCCGCCGGAGCCTACCTCCTTGAGGCGACCGGCGCGGCCGCTCCCGCGCGCGATTTGATTTTGGTGACTGACGCCTCGCTGGTCGTCAAGTCATCGGGCAAGCAGGCGTTGGTCTATTTTTGCAACGCGCTCGACGGGTCGCCGGTGGCTCAGGCGGACCTAAAACTTTGGCGGCGCTGGCACGACGGAAAAGATTGGATTTGGGCGGAGGTCGCGGGCAAAACCGATCCGGACGGTTGCGCCGTTTTCGATTTGACGAAAATGCGAGGTAACAACGGAAACGAACTTTTCGTCGTCGGCAAAATCAACGACCGCCAAGCCTTCAGCAACGGATACTCCTCTTGGTATCAATTCACTCAAGAGGCGTGGAAAATTTACGCCTTCACCGACCGCGCGGCCTATCGCCCCGAGGAAAAAGTCCAATGGAAATTCATCGCCCGACGATACAACGGCTCGGTCTATTTGACTCCCGCCCATCAAACCATCGAATATGAAATTGACGATCCGCGAGGAACGAAAGCGTCTGCGGGACAGGCCAACCTGAACGCCTTCGGAAGCGCGTGGGGTTCGCTCGAACTAAACAAAACCCTGCCGCTCGGCGAATATCGGATCAATTTTTGGGAGGACGCCAAACGACAAAAGCAAATCGGAAGCGCGACGCTGTTTCGCCTTGAGGAATACAAACTCCCCGAATTCAAAGTCTCGGTCCAGACGCCGGAGGAAAACGGCAAAAAGAAATCATTCCGCCTCGGCGAGAAAGTCGAAGCCACGGTTCAGGCCGATTATTACTTCGGCGGTCCGGTCGCCGACGCCTCCGTCGAGTTCATCGTCTATCAAAATCCATTTTACCACTGGTGGTTCCCGCATCGGGATTATCCGTGGTTCTACGAGGATATGAATCCGCGCTGGAACAACTACGGCGGCCAAGGGCAGATCATCAAGCGGGAGACGCTCAAGACCGACGCCGTAGGCAAGACGACGATCGCGTTCGACACGCCGCGCGGATCGAATCAGGATTTCGAATATCGCATCGAGGCGCGCGTCACCGACGCCTCGCGGCGTGAGATCACCGGAAACGGAACGGTCCGCGTCACGCGCCAACGCTACTACGTTTATCCCCGCGCCGATCACAATCTCTATCGTCCGCAGGACAAGGTGAAAATCGAATTCAAGGCGCAGGACGCCAACGACCAACCCCAGCAGATTGAGGGAACGGTCAAGGTCACGCGCGATTTTTGGTATGAGATTTGGATTGATCCGAAAGGCCGCGAAGTGAAGGGAGACGAACTCCGCGCCCTTCAGGAGAAACGCCGGATTTTTCCTCCTCCGTCGTCCAATCCCCCCAATCCCTCCAACCCCGGCTGGCAACTCAAGTTTCGCGGTTATCAGCATGACGTCGTCCTGACGCGCACGCTCAAAACCGACGCACAGGGTGAAGCGGAACTCACCTTCACCCCCGAGCGCGACGGATACTACAACGTCGCGTGGACGAGCCAAGACCAATCCGGCGAGCCGATCACCGCGCAAACGGCAGTTTGGGTCGCCACCAACGCCACGACCGAACTCGGCTACCGCCACGGCGGATTGGAAATCATCGTGGACAAGGACACGTTCCGCGCAGGACAGAAGGCGCCGGTCATGCTGAGCGTTCCGACCAACGACCGCTTCGTCCTTTTCACGGTCGAGGGGGACGAGCTTTACAATTATCAACTGATTCGGATGAGCGGCACCGCGAAGCTGATCGAATTGCCGATTGAGGAAAAACACGTCCCCAACATTTTCCTCGGCGGGGTCATGGTGAGCGACCGCCAAATTTTCATGGACACCAAGCAGGTCGTCGTTCCGCCGGTCGAACACTACCTCGACGTCGAGATCAAACCCGACCGCGACCAATATCAGCCGCGCGAGGAGGGAACGCTCACCGTGACGGCGAAGGACCACACGGGGGAACCGGTCGCCGCCGAAATCGCGCTCTCGCTCGCCGACGAGGCGGTGAGCTACATCCAGCAGGATTACGCGGGCGATCCGAGGCAGTTCTACTATGGAACGAAACGGCAACCTTCGATTCAGGTGCAGAGCACGTTCAATCTGAAGAGTTACGCGAAGCTAAACAAAGGGCAAGGGGAACAATTGATTGAGGAAACGGGAGAGCTTCGCGATTCAAGGGGTGGATCTAAGAAGAAGGATTTTTGGAGATACGACAGAACCTTTAGCCTCCAAGAAACTGACGCTCTATTTTCCTCTAGGGGGACACGGAGCATCAGCGCGGCGGATGAGTCGGTCTCAGGAGCCTTGGCCAAAAGGGAACTCGGTGGCTGGGTAGGTGGAAATTTTCCTGCAAGCGCGCCCGTTGCGGCAAAGAGTGCGTTGGCGGGGCAAGCCGAAGCCAAAAATAAGCCTGCGGAAGCAGGAAACGAGAAAGAACCCGCCGTTGTGGTCCGGAGCGATTTTCGCTCGACCGTTTTCTGGCAACCGGACCTTGTCACCGACAAATCGGGCAAGGCGACGGTGAAGATCGCCTATCCCGATTCGCTGACGGGATGGAAGGCGTCGTCGCGCGCGGCGACTGCGACCAATCAATTCGGCATCGCCTCGGCCTCCACGCGCACACAACAACCCCTCATCGTCCGTCTGGAAGCCCCGCGATTCTTCGTTGTCGGCGACGCGGTGACGATCTCCGCCGTCGTCAACAACAACACCGATTCGCCGATGACGGTGAAAACCTTGCTCGACGCAGACGGCATCCGATTCGCAGACGCCAAAATCGAGGCGCAATCGCTCAAGGTCGCCGCGCGATCCGAAGCGCGGGCCGATTGGACGATGGCCGTCGAGCGCGCAGGAGGGGCGAAATTGAAAGTGACGGCGCGCGCCGACCAATTCGCCGACGCGATGGAGAAAACCTATCCCGTTCACGAGCACGGCATCGAAAAATTCATTTCCAAATCGGGCAAGGTCCGGGGGGACGCCGCGACGGTCAAACTGGAAATTCCCAAGGAGCGCAAACCGGAATCAACGACGCTCACCGTGCAAATCGCGCCGAGCCCCGCCGTCACGATGCTCGACGCGCTCCCCTACCTGATTGACTATCCCTACGGATGCACCGAGCAAACGATGAGCCGGTTCCTTCCCGCCGCGATCACCGCCAAAACGCTCAAGGATTTGGGTCTCAAGCCCGAAACCGCGATGGACAAAATCTTCGGCGGGATCGAGCGTGAAACCGCCGACAGAACCCACCCGAAGGGAAAGAAAGACCTGCGTGAACTCGACGCGATGGTTAAGAAGGGGTTGAACCGCCTCTACGATTTCCAGCACCGC
>CAZRCZ010000028.1:18152-47551 GCA_964598765.1 uncultured Candidatus Sumerlaeota bacterium
TTCGTGATGGCCTTAGTCCAGCGCAATCGCGGTGCTGCGCGCGCAAAATTCGGACGGCGGCTGGGGTGGGGGGAAAGACGGCGAGAGGGACCATTACATGACCGCCTATGTCGTTTGGGGGCTGACGCTCGCGCGCGAGGCGGGAATCGAAATCAAAAATGAAGCTCTGAATCGCGGCGCGGATTATCTCGACAAGACGCTGGTCGAGGAGGAATCCAATTTCGATCAGCAGGCTTGGATGCTCCATGCCTTGGCGGTTCATCACGCCGTGACGAAGAAATCGGGCGTGGGTCAATTTCAACAAAAGGCGGTCGATAATCTTTGGGCGAACCGCGACAAACTCAACGCCTACACCCGCGCGCTTTTCGCCCTGAGCGTCCACGCCTACGGCTTCAAAGACAAGGCAAAGACGCTGATTGAAAACCTTGAAAACGGCGTCAAGCGCGACGATACGCCCGACGTTTCCATCGTGCAGGAAGGGAACCAACAATCTCACGGCGCGATCATCGGCACGGCGCATTGGGGCGAAGACGGAGTTTATTGGCGCTGGTCGGACGGCGGAATCGAGGCGACCTGCTTCGCGCTCCGCGCCCTGCTCGCCGTGGATCCCAAAAGTCCGCTGATCGAGCCGGTGAGCAACTGGCTCGTCAAGAATCGGCGCGGCGCGCAATGGAGCAACACCCGCGACACCGCCATCGCCGTGCTGACGTTCAACGATTATCTCCGCGCGAGCGGCGAATTGAATCCCGAACTCGAATACGAGCTGGCCGTGAATGGAACCTCGATCGTGAAAAAGAAGCTCACCGCCGAGGACGCCCTCGGCGCGCCGAGCCGATTCGAGATTGACCGCAAACTTCTGCGCGACGGCGCGAATGAGATTCGGATCATCCGCAAAAGCGGGAATAGTCCGATTTATTTCTCCGCCGACACGCGATTTTTCAGTCTGGAGGAACCGATTGCTCCGGCGGGAAACGAAATTTTCGTCCGCCGGCAATACTACAAACTCGTCGGTCGCCCGACGTTGCTCAAGGGTTATGTCTATGACAAACAACCGATGAACGACGGCGAATCGGTCGCAAGCGGCGAGCGCGTCGAATCGGTCCTCACCATCGAATCCAAGAACAATTACGAATATCTCGTCTTTGAAGACCTGAAACCCGCCGGACTGGAGGCGGTCGAGGTTCGGAGCGGTCAATCGCTCTACGCCAAGGAGATCAAATCGGGCGCGGCGACTTCGGCGTTGCGCGATAAAAAGTCAAATCTCGGCGACGAAAGCGACTACACCGGTCGCTCACGATGGGTTTATCAGGAACTGCGCGATCGCAAAATCGCCCTGTTTCTCGACAAGCTCCCCGAAGGAATTTGGGAAATTCGGACGGACCTCCGCGCCGAAATCCCCGGAAAATTCCACGCGCTTCCCGCGACCGGACAAGCGATGTATATTCCGGAAATTCGATGCAACGGGAGCGAGGTGAGAATTACGATTGTTGAGAAGGAGAAAGAGTAGAAGAAAGATCAGAATGGGATGATCCGATACTGGAGCGTGGGATGGGACCAATTCGCCGAGGCGTGAGTCACGGCGCCGCTGACCTTGGAAAAGAGCATGTCGAAAAACGGAAGGCGCTGTTGGGGTTCGTAAACCTCGGGACGCCCCTTGATGTTCAGGTCCTTGGCCAGTCGGCTGATCACGAGATTCAACGATCCGAGTTCGTCAACCAGACCGAGTTTCAGGGCTTGGACGCCGGTGTAAACCCGGCCGTCCGCGATCTGCAGGAGGAACTCGCGCGAGGTTCCGTTCATTGGTTTCGTAAATTGATACGCCGCCCAATCCTCCTCCTTAAAAGAAGTATAGGCCGACGCGATTTGTGGCTCCCGCTGAGCGAGCACGTCATCCACGAATTGAGCGTAGGTGTCGTTGATCAAAAGATCGAAAACTTTTTTCTCCGCATCGGTCATGGGACGGAACGGCGATCCGGCGTCCTTGAATCGTCCGCTCTTGACGACCTCGACCTTCACGCCCGCTTTTTCGGCCAAATCCTCGACCCGGTAATTGGTGGAGATGACGCCGATGGAACCGGTGAGCGTTCCGCGATTGGCGAAGATGCGGTCGGTGGCGGCGGCGATGTAGTAAGCGCCGGAAGCGGCCAAGTCGCCCATGGAGGCGTAAACTTTTTTCGCGCCTTTGCCGTTGTGTCCGGTCCGCATCTGGAGAATTTCGTCGTAGATTTCCTGCGACGAGCCGACCGCTCCCCCCGGCGACTCCAAACGAAGAATCACCCCCTTGACGTGGGGATCATCGGCGATCTCCTTGAGCGACTTCATCCAGAAATCGTAATTCGAACCGGGCATGATGCTTCCGTCAATGGTCAGCAGAGCAATGGAATGGGATTGGAGACTCACGTTGGCTCCGAAACGTCTGGAGATGCCGTCGCGTCCGCCCCGCAGAAGGAATCCCCCCAGTGTGGACAAGCCCAGCAAGCCGACGACAAAGAGAATCATCAACCCAAACAAAATAGGCAAAATGCGTCGGGGGCGTCGTTCCGGTCGCGGCGGCAAAGGGGGCCAAGCCGGACGTCCCCCCTGCGGCGGATAACCCGCATACGGAGGGATGGGGAAAGGTTGAATCGGAGGTTGGTCCGGCGGTCGTTGACCGGCCGAGGGTTGTCGTGGGTCGTTCCATTCAGGCATGGTTCATTTACCTCTTGGGGGTGACTGTTTTGCTCGATTCTCGATTCACATTAGCACGGCGAGATGGGAAGACCCAAGGAAAACGGCTGACGCGATTCGACCCGATCCATTCCATTTTCGGCCATCTGAAGACAGTCTTGATCTTTTCGTTCCCTCCATCGCAAAATCTCTTCCCTATGGCCAAACGCGGACGCTTCTACATCACCACCCCGATCTATTACACCAACGACAAGGCGCACTTGGGACACGTCTTTGAGGTGATCGGCATTGACGTTCAGGCGCGGTTTCGCCGACTGATCGGCCATGACGTTCACCTTGTGTCCGGAACGGACGAGCATGGACAGAAGATCCAAAATCAAGCCGCCGCCAAGGGAATTTCACCCCGCGAGTTGGTTGACGGCCTCGCCGAACAATTCATCACCCTCTGGAAGAAGATCGAAATCAGCAACGACGATTTCATCCGCACGACGGAACCTCGCCAACATGCCGGGGTGGAGAAATTCTGGCGCGACGTCGCCGCCAAG
Source organism: uncultured Candidatus Sumerlaeota bacterium (assembly GCA_964598765.1). Lineage (GTDB taxonomy): Bacteria > Sumerlaeota > Sumerlaeia > MVZB01 > JAJFLK01 > CAZRCZ01. Next base: position 21,365 of record CAZRCZ010000028.1, read on the forward strand.
GGGTGGATTTACCGCGGCAAATATGAGGGATGGTATAACACCCGCGACGAGGCTTACTACACGGAGAAGGAACTCGCCGAGGCCGGACTGACCAAGGATGATCCCTACATCAAATGGACCAGCGAGCCGGTTTTTTATTTCAAGCTCTCGGCGTTTCAAAAAGAGATCGAACGGCTTTACGCCGAACGCCCCGATTTCATTCAGCCGTCGCATCACTCCGCGCAAATGCTCAACTCCTTCATCAAGCCGGGACTGAGCGATCTCTGCATTTCCCGCTCGACAATTTCGTGGGGAATCCCCGTTCCCGACGCGCCGGGCGAAGTGGTTTACGTTTGGTTCGACGCCCTCGTGAATTATCTTTCGGCGATTGGCTTTGGCCGCGACGAAGCTTGGCGCCAATGGTGGCCCGCCGACGTCCACGTCGTTGGAAAAGACATCCTGAAATTCCACACGATCATCTGGCCCGCCATGCTCATGGCGGCGGGTCTGGAATTGCCCAAGCAAGTTTACGGCCACGGATTCATCACCCTGCGCGACGCCGGATCGCAGGAGGAAATCAAGATGAGCAAATCGCGCGGCAACATCATTGATCCGAACGACTTGATCGCCGATTACGGCGTCTCCGCGCTCCGGTATCATCTATTGCGTGAGTTCAATTACGGCGGCGACGGAGCCTTCATCGAGGCCAACATGAAGACGCGCTACAACGCCGACTTGGCCAACGGCTTGGGCAACCTCGTTTCCCGCTCGCTCAACATGATTGAAAAATCGCAGGATGGAAAGATTGTCGTCGCGCCGACTGACGGCGCGGAGGAACAAGCCGTGATCGCGCGTATCCGCGAAGCGTTCGACGCCTTCGAGGATCTCCTGCCGAAATTCGAGTATTCGCGCGCATTGACGAAAATTTGGGAGGCCGCGACCGCGCTCGACAAATACATAGACACGCAAAAGCCTTGGGCGCTGGCCAAAGACCCTGCGCAAAAAGAGCGGCTCGCGTCCGTACTCTACACACTCGCCGAAGGAATCCGTTGCCTCGCCTCTCTTCTCTATCCTTTTATCCCCTCCACCGCCGAGGAAATCTGGCGGCGGCTCGGAATGGAGCAATCCCTTCTTCAAGCGGATTGGTCGGATCACCGCCGTTGGGGGTTGCTTCCGTCCGGCATCCGCGCCCAAAAGGGAACTTCGCTTTTTCCACGCCTCTGAGGGGGGCTTTTTCGATTAAACGAATTGTATTGTTATGATTGCCCCTCCTTTTGCCGTAGAATGGGTCAGGGGGACGGGGGCCATTCGCTCCCGCAAGGCTTTGGCGCAGTTGTCCTTCGGGAGAGTCGCCCCGTTGGCAAGAGGCAGGGAGATGGGCGGACATGGGATCCTCCTTGTGGACATTCCAATCCCTGAAAGAGCTGATTCGCGACAAAATCGGCGAAGCGAAGTTTATCGCCGTCGCGAATCGGGAACCTTACATTCACCGCTACGCCAACGGCGAGATCAAGTGCGTCTTTCCCGCCAGCGGCATGGCCACCGCGCTGGACCCGATCATGAAGGCCACAGGCGGTGTTTGGGTCGCTCATGGAAGCGGCGACGCCGACCGGGAAGTCGTGGATGACCACGACCGCGTCCGCGTTCCTCCGGACGATCCCTCCTATACCCTGCGCCGCGTTTGGCTGTCCAAAGAGCAGGAAGACGGATTTTACTTCGGTTTGTCGAATCAGGGACTGTGGCCGCTTTGTCACGTCGCTTACGCGCGTCCGGAATTTCATGAGCGCGATTGGGAATCCTATAAGGAGGTCAATCGTTTGTTCGCCGAGGCGGTGCTTCAGGAAGCCGGAGACGCCCCCGCTTTTGTCTTCGTTCAAGATTATCATTTTTGTTTGCTGTCCCGAATGCTCAAGCAAATGGGAGGCGACAAACTGAAGGTCGCGCAGTTCTGGCACATCCCTTGGCCCAACCGCGAAACCTTCCGCATTTGTCCGTGGACAGAAGACCTGCTCTACGGCTTGTTGGGCAACGATCTGCTCGGTTTTCACATCCGGTATCATTGCCAGAATTTCCTCGACGCTTGCGAGCAAATGATCGAATCCAAAATTGACCACGAGCGATCCGAGGTCGTTTGCGGCGGCAAGTCAACACTCGTCCGCCCGTTTCCCATCAGCATTGATTTCGAGCGGCACGAAGCGCAGGCGCGCCAACCGGAAGTCGAAAAGGCCATGGAACGGTGGCGGCGGCGGCTCCGCCTCGGAAATCAGGCGCTGGGGTTGGGCATCGAGCGGCTCGATTACACCAAGGGAATTCCCGACCGGATGACGGGATTGGATTATTTCTTCGAGCGCAACCCCCAGTGGCTTCGCAAGTTGACGTTTGTCCAAATCGCCGTTCCCAGCCGGACTCAAGTCGCGCGCTACCGCCAAGAGGAAAAGGAGATCGAGGATCTGGTCAATCAAATCAATTGGAAGTGGGGGGATCAGCATTGGAAACCGGTCGTCCTCATTCAGGAGCATCACGACCCCGTGGACATGATGGCCCTGCATCGTCTGGCGAAATTCATGATCGTCAGCTCGCTTCACGACGGGATGAACTTGGTCGCCAAGGAATATCTGGCCAGCAGGTTTGACGAGCAGGGAGTCCTGATCCTCAGCAGTTTCACGGGAGCGCATGAGGAATTGCCGGAATCGTTGGCCATCAATCCGTTCGCCACGCACGAATACGCCAACGCCATTTTGCAGTCCCTCACGATGACGGAGAAGGAACAACAGGACCGAATGAAGCGAATGCGCGCTCACCTCGCCTACTACAACGTTTACCGTTGGGCCGCGAAAATTCTCTTCACCCTCTTTAACCTCGAATTTCCGGAAACCGAAATATGAATCGTGCCGGGTTGCCGCCCCGTTTGATGGAGACGATTCGCGCGCGCCTCGAATCGGACAAGCGGCTGGCTTTGCTCAGCGACTGCGACGGAACCTTGACCGGCTTCCAAGCCGATCCCGCCCGCGTGAAATTGCCCCCTAAAATTCGCGAATCTCTGGAGCGTCTTCGCGTGATTCCCGGTCTTCGGATCGCCATTATTTCGGGACGGCGTGTGGAGGATGTTCGGCGTCTCATTGGCGTGGAGGGGATTATTTACGCCGGAAACCACGGATTGGAAATTCAAGGATCCGATTTTGACTTTGTCCATCCCGATGCAAAAAAATGCCGGGACGATTTGTTGGCTCTCCGCGACGAACTTTGTGACCAATTAAAACGGGTGCCCCGCGTCTGGATCGAAGACAAACACTTAACGCTGAGCGTCCATTATCGCCTTGTCCCTTCGGCGGAACCGGAGGTCAAGCGGGAAGTCGGCGACTTGCTGGCGGATTTCCCAACGCTCCGCATGGTATCCGGCAACATGGTGGTGGAGATTCGCCCGAAGATCGGATGGGACAAAGGAAAAGCGGTCGGCTGGATTCTTGAACGCGGAAAACTTCCGGCGGCGCGCGCCGTTTACCTCGGCGACGATACCACCGACGAGGACGCTTTTGAATTTCTGAGGAACGGGATCACGATCCGCGTCGGTCCCCAGCGTCCCACGGCGGCGGCGTTTGAGTTGAAAGATCCGCAAGAGGTCGAAACGTACCTATGCCGGTTGGTTTCCCTTCTTGAAAATCGTCGTGTCCGATCCAACAAACCTAGTAAACGGAGACTCCCTATCACGGGATAACGAGTCACCCCGCCAAGAGCGCGTCGTTGAGTCCTCGGCGCAAACCTTGGATGAGCGTCAAAACGTCTCGCAATTGGCGCGTGAGCAGAAAATTGTCTCGGACGAGGTCCTTCCCCGTCGCTCCCATCCGCTGAATTTCGGCGGGGCGTTCCAAAAGATAGCGAAGCCAGAGCGCCGCCCCTTCGGGCGAATCCACGAGAAATCCGGTCTGATGGTTGTGGACTTGTAGGCGAATTCCCCCCGTATTGCCGCCGATGACCGGCTTGGATTTCCAGAGCGCCTCGGTGACCGTCAACCCGAAACCTTCCTGAACCGATTTCTGAACGACGACGCTGGACGCCCGTTGAAGCGCGTTGACGGTGACGTTGGCGTCGCCGGGAAGAAGATGGATATGAATGAGGGGATCATTGCGCGAAGCGTTTTGAACCTCCTCGAAGACTTCGGCTCCCTCCGGATCGTCCGCCGCTCCGCCTCCGGCCAGAATCAAGCGGGCCGGGATCGTTTGCCTCAAAAGGTCGAACGCCTGAATCACGCCCAGCGGGTCCTTGAATCGGTCGAAGCGGGAAATTTGGATGAGGATCGGTTCCTCGCGGGGAATGTGAAGTCCCTCCAGCGCCGCGTCAATTTCATCCTTGGCGAGTTCCCGATTCTTGTCGCTCAGAGGGTCAATGCTGGGAGGGATGATGAACTGTGGGTGTGGCAACGGTTGGGCAAAATCGGCCATCGAGAAGATGCTCGCGTCGTAGCGGATCACTTTGGAGGCGAGATACGTCCAGACCTTCCGATTCGGATGACTGGCGTTGACGTGACATCGCCAAATCCAACGCCCCTTCCGGTTGGGGCAATGATCAATGAGCGCGGCGGGCTGGGGATCATGGATGAAAACAAAATCGGCGGCTTCCAGAACCGGCCGCAGACGTTCGGCGTTCATCCGCACCGTGTCCTCATAACACTGAATCATGGCCGGAGTCAGTCGAACCGAATGTCCCTGAAGACCGTTGTGAAAAGTTTTGGTCGCCGCGAAAAATTCCGGATTGCCCTCGACGACTTCCCATGAAGCGTCCAATTCAAGGTCGCACATCAGGGAAACCATCCAATCCAGTATCTCGGCGACGCCGCCGCCGAGCCGCGTGGAGTTGACGTGAACGACCCGGAGCCCCTTCAAGTCGGCGGCGAGAAGACGTAATTGACGGAGAACGTCGTTTCCGACAATCGGCGCGTAATCCTGCAAGGTTCGGCGGTCAATCATCTTACGCTCCCTGCCATGTCATTGACGAGGCGCTCCTTGATTTCGCGGAGCCGGAGAAAATAAAAATCAATTTTGCCGAGGCGTGAAATCAGATCCTCCGGCGACGGGTCGAATTTCGCCAGCCAAATCGAAAAATCATCCTTGCCCTTGGGCGGGCGTCGCCGCGCCTCGACGAAATGATAATAAATGGAACCGAGCGACAGGGTCTTCATCCCCGCGGACATTTCCTCCGGCGTTCCGAACCGGATGCCGGTGTCGAAGATGACGGTGATTCCGCGCATGAATTGGAAGCCCTGATCGCGCGGCGCCCACGGTGTCACGGGCAACTCCGCCAGCCGCTCGTCAATCAACTCGATGACTTGACGCCTTAGGAGTTCCATGTCTTCAAACGTGTAGGGATTCAGGACTCCGATGCGCTCGGAAAGGACGCGTTCCCCCAACGTCCTTCGGATCCAAACAGCAAAATCGTTTCGGAATTCGGGGTCGTCGAAGGTTGCCCGAATGTGCGTTTCGCAAAAGTGATGGAAAATACATTCGACCGGACAGACCCGGATTCTCTCGCGAAGCTCGCGCAAGTTGAGGGCCGAATCCACTCCGGCCATCCAAGGCACAATCGCGCAGTCCTTGATTTCGAAGGGAACAACGTCGGTTGATCGAGTTGCATCCACGTCAATGACCTCACCGGTATTCGCCGACGGAGCCGACGGCCGGTCATCCGCCTATATTCTATTGCGGATTCGCATCCGGGGCAACCTCTTCGTCGAATGTGGAAAATTCATTGCCAGAGGGCGGGTTCCCTTCTACATTGGCGGGGTTCGCTTCGTGGCTAGGGGTTGAGGGGTAAAAGTTCCGAATGCCCGCTCGTCTTCCCGTTTGCTCCCCAATGGATTCGAAGCGGTCCTCGTGCCCGACCTCAGCAATCTCCTTTCTCCCTCGACAATCGAAAGCGTCGTCATTGCCGCCGCGGCGTGGGCCTACTTCGCATTTTTCACTCCTTACATGGCTCGCCGAGCCGGCGTGACTTACGAGGAGCCGCCCCTTTGGCTCTACGGCAAAACATTTAATGCGATCCGCTGGATTCTCCTGCTTGCGTTTCTTGCCTTGGCCGTCATGCGTCCGCTCACCCATGACGTCATGACTTTTATCCCCGAACGTCCGGTTTCGCTGGGGCTTTCCCTCATCTACGATCTGATTCTCGGAGGGGCGCTGTTTGGAATTCTAACCGTCTATCGCAGGATCCAAGCCCAGCGTCAGGCCGTCGTGATTGAGCCGCTCACGTTCGGATCGGCGATTCTTCGCGGCGTGGTTGTCCTGCTCATCGCCGGGGTGCTGATTGGCGTGCCGGTCGTCTTGGAATCGGTCCTCGGCATTCCGCTGGTGAAATCGCTGTTCGGAGGTGGGGAGCCGGGTTCCTACAACGCCGATCTTTCATTGTTTTTCGGGTTGCTCCTGACGTTCGTTCTTTTCTGGCTTATTCCGGAAATGATCGCCGACCGCCTCCAAGCGCAGGACGGTACGCCGGTCTGGGCCAGATCCACGGGTCTGGAATTTTTCCGCTGGAATTTGACCGGATTGATTTTGTTCGCCTCCATCGGTCTCTTGGCGGCGATTCCCGGAGCCGATCCGTTCTTCAATTATCCTTTGTCTTGGGTCTTCGGCGTTTTGGTTCCGGTGATCGGCGCGGTGATTTTTCTGATCGTCTGGGTTGCGCCTCAACGCAGTCTGGCCCAGCACGCCTCGGAAGGAGAATTTCTGGCGAAGGAATTGCTCACCCGGGTCCGATTCTCGGGCGTCGTCGCATGGCTGGCGTATCGCGGACGCTCGCACGGACGATCCAAGGGATTGAAGCCGGACGACGAGAAGCGCCTCTGCCCCACCTGTCTGCGCCCGATCAACGATATCACCCTCTATCGGGACCTCAAATTCGATCATTGTCCGAATTGCCACTCGTTCATTCCCCCGCTTTTCACGATGCTCGATTTTGTTAAGCATCAGGCGAACCGCTTGGCGGCGCTCGCGGAGGATCAAGGTCCGCCGGGAGCCATCGGCAAGTCCAAGAAGAAGCGCGCGCGTTCGGTGGACGAGGAGCGGTTGGTTCAGGATTTACTCAAGGCCATTTTCGCGATGGCGGTCTCCGAGCGCGGGACCGATCTCCATTTGATCGTGGAAGGGGACAAGCTTGCCGTTCGATGCCGAACTGACGGCGTGCTCTACACGATGGTCGAATTCGACAAATCCATGGCCCGCTCGCTCATTTCCTCGGTGAAGGTCATGGCCAATCTCGACATCACCGAGCGCCGCAAACCCCAAGACGGAAGTTTCAAGATCAACATCGGCGACCGCGATCTCGACGTTCGCGTCAACACCAGTCCCGTCCCCGACGGCGAAATGGCGGCCATGCGTCTGCTCTACCTTCAAGACGTGCTCGGCTCCATCGAAAAGCTCGGCATGGGCTCGCGCAACATCAAAAACCTGAAAAAACTCATTCACAATCCCAGCGGATTGATCCTTCTGACCGGTCCGACCGGATCGGGAAAAACCACCACGCTTTATAACGCGCTGGAGGCCATCGCCACCGGCGAACGCAACATTGTCACGCTCGAAGATCCCATCGAGTATCAGATCAAGGGATTGACGCAGATGCAGATCAATCCGTCCAAAGGCTTTACCTTCGCCACGGGTCTGCGAACAATTCTGCGCCAAGACCCCGACGTCATCATGGTCGGCGAAATCCGCGACACCGAAACGGCGAAGATGGCCATTGACGCCGCCGCGACCGGTCATTTGGTTTTCAGCACGATCCACGCGACCGATTCGGTCGGCGTCGTCGGACGGTTGATTGACCTGCAGATTGATCCCAAGCGCGTCGCCGACGTGACGCTCCTGTTTCTCGCCCAGCGGCTCATCCGCCTGAACTGCCCCAAGTGCTGTCGGGAGTATCCGGTCACGCGGCAGGAATTGGAGCAGTTGGGAATTCAAGGCGCCCCTCAGGCGAATTACGTTCTCCGTCGCGGCGATGGTTGTCCCCACTGCCACGAAACGGGATTCTTTGGGCGCGAGGGAATTTACGAATTCTTTGTTCCCAACGACGAGATTCGGCATCTCATCAGTCAACAGGCGCCGACCCCTTTCCTCCACCAGCGCTCGCGCGCGTTGGGAATGCGAACACTTTTGGAGGACGGCTTGGTCAAGGTCCTTCTCGGTCGGACCACGACGGACGAATTGATGCGCGTGACAAGCTAAGATGTCTCTCACGACTCGCCGCCGATGGTTGGTCGGCGCGACGGCAACCTTCCTTTCGCTTTCCCGCCGATCCCACTGCGCGGACGAAAAGAAATCCGATCCTTCCCCCTCTTCGCGCGGACGCGAATTTCTCGCCGCTCTTTTCGATCCCGCCATGAACCTCCTGCCCGAATATCGCGGCGCGGAGGTCTATTGGCTTTTTCACGACAACTATCTGGCGGCGAAGATTCTGGCCTCGACGCGCCCCGATCTGGCGGAAAAAATCCGAAAGGCCATCGCCGCTTACGGCGTGACCCAATCGGGAAAGATCGAAATTCTCTTCGGCGAAGCTCCGCGCCCCCTTCCTTTTCGCCATTTCAAATTGGTCGAGGTCGCGCGCGTCGGTGGGAAAATCGTCAAGACGGAATTGGCTGGAGAGACTCCGCTGGCGGGTTGGGAAAATTACGCTGACCTGTGCTTTTTCGCTTCCCTCGCGCGTGCGGGAACCGACCGCGATGCGGCGCGCGGTGATTTCGAGCGTGGAATGAAAATGTGGGACGGCCACGGTTTCGCCGACCGCGTTTTTACCGAGCAGAAAATTTATTCCACCTACAAACTCGCGCTCGCCATCCTCGCGGCATCGCGCCTGAATTGCCTTCCCCAACTTCCCTCCGAATTGACTAAGCGCCTTCTCTCGCTCCAAAACGCCGACGGCGGTTGGGTAACCGACTACACTCCCTCCGGCCAACCGACCGGTCTGGCCAACGTCGAGACCACCTCCTTGGCGATCATGGCGCTGGATTGCCTTCGCGGCAATAAGGATTCATGAAATCTATCGCGCGGGAATTTTAATCCATTTCCCTTTTCGCGCCGATTCATATATCGCCAGAATGATCTCCAGCGGTTTTCGCCCCTCCTTCGCCGGGATGAGCGGCGGGCGGTTGTCTTGAATCGCGCGGATGAAGTCGGTCAGTTGAAGAACGTGGCCACGGTTGGAAATCGCTTTGGGATCGGCAGAGCCGACGCCGAATTCCGCCCCATCCTTCTCTTTCTCCTTGTCATTCTCTTTCTCATCCATAATCTCCCGAAACGTCACGCGATCCTTCTCGACGATGATCGTCCCTTTGGTTCCGGTCACTTCCAGTCGCTCCGGGAAGCCGGGATAGATTGCCGTCGAAGCGACGATCATGCCGAGCGCGCCATTCTTGAATTTGAGCAATGCATGGGCGACGTCCTCGACCTCGATCCGCTTGTGCGCCGCGCGAGCCGTCTGCGCGGCGACCGCGACGACCGGGCTGCTCATCACGTATTGGAGCATGTCAACGGTGTGAACGCCCTGATTCATCAACGCGCCGCCGCCGTCGAGTTTGCGCGTTCCGCGCCAGCCGACGCTGTCGTAATACTCCTGCTTTCGGAACCATTTGACGTAAGCCTCGGCCAAGACGATCTTGCCGAGCTTGCCGGAATGAATCGCGTCGCGCAGTTCGGCGATCCCCGGATCGGTGCGATGTTGGGAGACGACGCCGAGCCTGACCTTGTGCTTCTTCGCCGTGGCGATCATCGCGTCGGCTTTTCTGAGCGTGACTTCCAATGGCTTTTCAGTAAGGACATGCTTGCCCGCGCGCATCGCCTCGATGGCGAGTTTGCCGTGCAGTCCGCTCGGCGTGCCGAGCGTGACGGTATGGACGTCGTCGCGCTTGAGCATCTGCGCAACGTCGGTATAAGCCTCGACGTTGTATTCCTCCTGCGCCTTTTTCAAATTCGGCGAATCCACGACGTCGGCGACGGCGACCAGATGCGCCTCGGGAACCTCCTGAAAACTTTTGCAGTGAAACCCGCCGATGAATCCCATGCCGATTACGGCGACGCGCGTCTGGCGATGACGGATGCCGATTTGGTCGCAGAGCGCGCGGAATCGTTCCGTGGCGTGGGCGAAAAGTTTCGGACCGGAAAATCCGGTGAACTGCCCCGCGACCGACAGATGCGGCTCCATCGTGGCGAATCCGACGTAGCCTTTCTCCAAAAGTCCGCGCAAGACCTTTGGAAATTCGCCGTCCCCTTCCCCCGCCGGGACCTGCTCGCCCGAAATTTTCTTGTCCTTCACGTGCAGATGAACGACGTCGTCCTTCAGCAAATCCCACCATTCCGCATAAGGACGCCGCGAGCCGGTCGTGATGAAATTGGAGGGATCGAAAACGGCCTTGAAGCAGGGAGAGTTGACGGCGCGGATCATGTCGGCGCAATGCGCGCCGTCCCAGCCGTAGATGTTTTCCTCGTTCTCGTGGATGAGAAGGATGTTTTCCATTTCGGCGCGCTCGGCCATTTCGCGCAGACGGCGAATCACCTCGTCGCGGTGTTTTTCCGGCGCGTCCCCTTCGGGAAAATAAAAAGAAAAAATACGAATGCGCGGCGTGCCGAAAAATTTCGCCATCGCCATTGCCTTCTCATACCGCGCCCACTCCTTTTCCCATGAATCGGTGATGAGAACTTTTCCGAGCGGCGAACCGACCTCCGAAACGCCGACACCGTGGTGCCTCAGCAAAGCCTTCGCCTTCTGCTTCTGCTCCTCGCTGAGATCAAGGATGTTCGTTCCCCAAAGATTGCGCAGGGCGATGAAGTTGATGTCCATCTTGCGCAGTTCGCGCAGTTGGACCTCAAAATCCGCGTCAATCTCGTCGCCGAATCCGCTGAGTTTGAGCATGGTTTGAATTGTCTGTATCCGGGTCCCTAGAATGATGCCAAATGTTTATTATTTTCGAACCACAGAGGCACAGAGAAGTTTGGGTGTAAGAGAAAAGCTAGCTTGCTACTTCGCTGTGTCTCTGTGGTTTTTCTTTGGAAGTGTGTTATTTTTTCAACCCCCTCACGCTCACTTCCTTGAAATGCACGTGCGCCTCGCCGCCGTGGTTTTGGAGGCCGATGTAGCCCGACTGCGGACGCGGACCGCGGTTCGGCTCATAGGGTTTCTTCTTTTCAAGGACCTTGTCCCCCTCCTTGTAATCGGTCACGACCTCGCCGTTGACCTTGACGATGGTGTGATCGCCGTCCAGCGTGATGAGCATCGTCGCCCATTCGTCCGCCTTGGGCGAGACGATCGCTTTGGCCTTGGCGAAACTGTAAAGGCATCCAGTCCGATGCGCGTCGTCATCCTTGTTGTCAATCTGCACCTCGATCCCCTCGTTGACCGCCTGCATCGGATTTTTCGGCTCGTTGGGAATGCGGATGAAGACGCCGGAGTTGTCGTTTTCCTTGGTCATCTTGAAGACGACCTTGATCTCGCAATTGCCGAATTTTTCCTTCGTATACCAAAGCATTCCCATCCCGCCGTAGGTGACGAGTTCGCCGTTCTCGACTTTGAATTCCCCCGGACCGGTCATCGCCCAGCCCTCCTTGTCCTTGCCGTTGAAAAGTTGCTTGGCGTCTCCTTCGGCTCGAAGATTCGAAACGAACAAAGTCAGACAGGCAAACGCCGCGCATGAGAAGTTGTGGCGAAATTTCATGGGAGTCCATCCTTTTGGGTAAATTAGCTTGGTTGGACCGGTGCGATCCGAATCAAGCCGGAGATTGAAATTCTCTCTGGCGGGCATCATAGGCGGGCGCCGGACAAAATGCAAAAGCGGATTGGATCGCAGATTGACGCCTTGCGGTCCTTCGACCTTGAAAGATGGGGCGGAGTCGTTTCAGTTTGACCACTGGATCCCTTGAGACCTTCGCTACATTTGTTGGAGATGCGGGAGGAAGCGCGGTCCCGCGACAATGATTACGGGGCATTGTCGCCGACTGGCGCGGCGCGGAGCCCTCTTCCACGCTTGTTTGAGAACCGATCCTCTTTAGGATGCGGGTGAACACGGATTGCACGGATCATGGAAATTCGAGGGACAGAAAGAGCTAAAAAACCACCAAAAGGGATTTTGGCGAAATCGTCCGGTGGGCGCGTGTAAATATTGGTGTAGGATGCAAGCCGCAACCGTAAGGGAACCCCCTGTGCGAGCCATTGCTCTGCTAAGAGCTCGCGGCTCGGTTGCCTCAAAGGCGGCTGACTCCAAAAACCGAAACACGTCCAGCAGGGAAACGGAAACCGATGATTTGCGCCCGCCGCTTGACTGCCCATTCGGCGCGTGAGAGAAATTCTTGTTTATCGAGGCGGAATTGAAAACTTCGACCCTTGAATTTTCCTCTCAAGACTCGTCCCGCAAGGGAGCGACTCCGTGGACAGTCTCCTTGCGATTGGTCGCATGGGCCTATATCCTGACAGCGTTCATCAAACACGGCATCTATCGCCCGTTGTTCATTCATGGGGTGGATTACGGAAAACACTGGGAGGCGGCGCGGGCGGTTCTGGAAGGGCGCAACAATTATCTCGGAGGCGAATTGTGGCTCGGCTTCAATTATCCGCAATGGAGCGCGCTGATCACGATTTGGCTCGGCTGGTTCAGTTATGAGAGAGCGGAATTGGTTTGGAAGGCGTTTCATTTTTGCGCGCTCGTCGGTGCATGGTGGATCGCGCGTGGGTTGCTCAATCCCGGAATCATTCACGGTTCATGCCAAATCAAGCCTGTCCCTCAATGGCGTTCCGTCATCGGCGCGGGATTGCAACGCAACTGGGGACTGGTTTCGGCTCTCCTGCTCATGTTTTTTTCCCCGATCAGCGCCAGCTCGCTCTACATCGGACAAATCGAGCCGCTCAACGCCCTTCTCATCATGGCGTTTGTCGGCGCGTTATTAATCGCGCGATTTCGTCTGGCGGGAGCTTATTGGGCGATGCTTTGTCTGGTTAAGATGATGCCGGTGTTTCTCGTGGTTCCGTTGGTTCTCTGGCGACAGTGGCGGGTCCTTCAAGGATGGTTGGCTTTTATGATCGGCTATCTGATGATCCTCCTGATTACCGGACGGGTCGGCTACGAATGGTTTTTCGTCCACGACATGATGGGGAAAATCCCATTCGCTTGGCGGGAAATTTCGATTTCGATTCCCCGGCTCGTCATGCTGGCGGCTTCCCCCAAGGGGTGGCACGAAGATCCGTGGCTCTACTCGCGCGGAGTGAACATTTTCCTTTGCGTCATCGTGGGGCTTTATCTGGCTCTCATGTCTTTTTTGAGCTATCATCGGACACCTTTGCTCCGCGTCTTGGAGAGCGCCCTGTTGCTGATTCCCCTCATTTCCCCCCTCTTTGAGCCGCACCACATGGTTTGGGCTTTGCCGGTTCTCTATCTTCAGGTCGGACGATGGATTCGCGGCGAGATGCCGTCAACGACGGCGGCGCTTTATGTCCTCGGATGGGGAATCGTGTGCCTCGATTTTTTCTATTTCGACTTTCTTCAATCCTACGGCGTCTTCGCGCAATCGGCGGTGTTGATCGGCGCGTTGTGGCTCTTGATCGTCTCTGTTTTTGAAGCGCTGAAATCGGCAGTACCCATCAATTTACTCAAGGCGTCCTGACATGAACTTAATCTTATTTCATCCTTCATCCTTCATCCTTCATCCTTCTTTTTGGGTCTCTTTGTCATGAAGACGAACACAAAGAAGCCCAAGCCCGCTCCGGTCTGGTCTTCGGCGCGCTCGCTGGAAGAGGACGCGAAACTTTGCATCGCATACTGCGCGGGACGCGACTTAGCGGGACGCCCTCCGGCGGATGAATCGCTGATTCCCTATGATCTTCAAACCAATCGCGCACACTGCGCGATGCTTTGCCGTTGCGAAATCATTTCCGGCAAACATTTGGCCGCGATCGAACGGGGACTCCGAACGATTGAAAAAGATTGGGAGCGGGGTAATTTCAAACTTGACGCCGCCCTCGAGGACGTTCACATCAACGTCGAGCGGGCCGTCGCGTTGATCAGCGGCGAAGAAGTTGCGGGCGTGATGCACACCGCGCGAAGCCGAAACGACCAGACCGCCACCGACATCCGACTCTACCTTCGCGCCGAACTTTTGAGGACGGTCGAGTCGGTCGCCGGAACGATTCAAGCATTGGCGCGATTCGCCAAACGCCACGCCGAGACCGTCCTGGCCGGATGGACGCATGGCCAGCCCGCGATGCCGACGACGCTCGGCCACTGGGCGGCGTCCCACGCGCAGGCCTTGGCGCGAGACCAGCGCGCACTTTGCGGATTATGGGATTTGATCAACCAATCGCCGCTCGGCGCGGCGGCGGGATTCGGTTCCTCGTGGCCGATAGATCGCAGACTGACGGCGCAGTGGCTCGGCTTTGACGCGCCGCAAGCGAACAGTTTGGATTGCGTCTCGACGCGCTGGGAGGCCGAAGCGCGCTTTGCGTTCGCCCTTTCGATACTGATGACGCATCTATCCAGCCTCGGACAGGATTTGATTTATCTTTCGTCCCCGCCGCGGAGCCTCGTCGAATTGGACGCCGCCTTCACGACCGGCTCCTCGATCATGCCGCAAAAACGCAATCCCGATTTCGCCGAAGTGACGCGCGCGCGCGCCGCCTCGGTTCAGTCCATTGTCGCGGCCATCGGCTCGACCGGTCGCGGCGCGCTTTCGGGTTACAACCGCGATTCGCAATGGACCAAATACTGGATCATGGACGCGGTGAGCGAAGTCGGCTCGGCTCCCGCGCTTTTTGCCCGCGTGATCGAGACGCTCAAACCCAATCGGGTCGCGCTCGAGGACGCCGCGCGGGAGGAATTTATTTCGGCGGTGGATTTGGCCGATCATCTCGCCGCGACGCGGAAGATCGAATTCCGCAGGCTCTATCATCTGATCGGCGAGACGGTTCGGCGCGACCGCTCCTCGGGCCAATTCAAACTCGAAACGATTAACGCATTGCTGGCGCGGGAAGAAATTCATCCGCCGTTGACCGGCGCGGAATTGAAGGAATTCGTGGACCCCAAGCTCGCCGTCAAGCGACGCCAAAGCCTCGGAAGCCCCGCGCCGGACCAAACGCTCCGACAGGCCGATCAACTTTTCACCGGCGCGACGGGCGATCTGCGGTGGGTCGCCCTGCGACGCGGCGTCATCGAGAAATCGCAAAAACTCTTGCGCGAGGCGATTGAGACGATGACGCGATAGTTCATCCCATGCGCTTTCGAGATCTATTTTCCGGATCATTTGGCTCTCGCTCGCCGCTCCAAATACGGCAACTGTATCTTGCCGCGAGTGTCGGACAAAGGCGACTATGTGAATTATGTTTAGGGGGAGCGTCGGTCTGTTCCATTGTCGGCGTAATTGCTCATCTCTGGAAGGGTCAAGAATGGATTGAAGACCTTATTTTCTTCGGAGGCACTTCGGTCTTCTACTACTTTGCCGAAGCGTCACTTGTCTCTTCTCTGAAGAAAGCCCTGCCCAGCCTCATAGGGGGACTGACAGGAACGTTGATCTTCATAGCCGCTTTTGATTTTCCGGAATTCTTCTGAGGGTCTGCAAAGAACTCGTCTCGACAATTCGCTTAGAGCGGACCGCCGTCTTGAAATTGTCTTGAATACGCATTTACCATCTCGCTTGTCTTCGAACGGCCAAGGGTATTAGAATACGACATGACCATCACCGCCAAAATTCATCATGGATACACCAAGCTACCGGCAGAAGTGATTCTCCCCGATGGAACGGAGGTGGAAATCGTGGTTCCGTCAGTGCGATCGGCAGGCGAGCATATATTGGATACGGTTAGTCTCCCCACCTTCAAGGGAGACGGTCTTCATCAGGGCGTGAATCTTGAGGCCTCTCGTGGCCTCCGCCGTCTTCTCGATTCGGCGGGTAAGCCGTCGTAAGTCCTTCCGTCTTGACTCAATCTGTGCCATCCGTGAAATCTGTGGCTTCTTAACAATTGATCTAAGCCGGAAGGCTCACGCCTTATTGGTCCCGCCGAATCGCTTCTCGAACTCGCTTCTGAAAATCGAAACCGTCTCATCGTCAATGATCGTGAACCGGATTTCCTCCAGCGATTCGACGGGATGATCTTCCAAGAAATCAATCGCCGCCTGCAGGAGAATTTCCGCGCACTGATCCTTGGGAAAACCGAAAATTCCCGAACTGATCGCCGGAAGCGCGAGACTTTGGCATTGCCGCTGGGCGGCGAGCGCGAAAGCGGAAAGCGCCGCTTGGCGGAGTTTGCGCGGCTCGTCCCCTTCGCCCCACATCGGTCCGACGGCGTGGATAATGCCGCGCGACGGAAGCTTCCCTGCACCCGTCCACGCGGCTTGGCCGACCGGAACCGGCCCGAACCGGGCGACGCATTCGGAGCTTTCGATCTGAATTTCTTGTCCCCCTCGGCGGACAATCGCCCCCGCGACTCCGCCCCCGTGCGCGAGACGCGAATTGGCGGCATTGACGATCACGTCCACGGCTTCCAGCGTGAGGTCGCCTTGATGCAGACTGATCCTCGCGCCGCCGGAGGTGACGAAATGAGCGAGGGGGTTTCCCATGATGCAGGGATCCCAACGAAACGTTCGGGATCAGGGCAACTGAACGGCGCTGGCGACGACGGTCGTCCAAAGGCCGTCCTTGTGCCCTCGGGCCGTCTCGGTGACGTTGATCGTGCGAACGATCTTCTTGCTGATCTTCCAGATTTCCTTCCGCTCGTCCCACGACTTTTCCTGATTGAATTCCAGTCCCAAGGTCGTGGCAAGCATCTGCGCGGCCAGATCCTCGGCGAACTCCCCGGCCTTGTGGTCAGTTTCGCCGTAGCTATGGTGCTCCGAGATGTAGCCGTGCACGTTGTTGTCCTCGGGAATCGCCAGCCCGACGGCGGACGCGATTTGGCGTCCCGGCTCGTTGGTGGCGCATTCGCTCAGAACGACGTAGGTGATCGCTCCGGCGTTCAGTTCCTCAAGCCCGTCTATGGACTTGATCAGTTTGCAATGCGGCGGATAAATGCTGGAGACGCGCACGAGGTTCAGATGCGCGATGCCCGCGTCGCGCAGGGCCATTTCGAAGCTCACGAGCTTGGTGGTCGCAATTCCCTTGCCCTTGGTCAGGAAAATGCGTCTTGGCGTAAAACCATGAATGATGTTCAACTCCGGATCTCTTCCTTTTGCGTTGGAATACAGGGGCGCAAAGCCCGAATTTGTGCGTTCAATACAACCACGCGGCAAATTACGCAACTGGAATTATGCGTTTTTGCCCCGAAAAAATTCAATCGTCCTTTTCAATCCCTCCTCCAGCGGAACTTTCGGCTCCCATCCCAGCCGCGTTCGCGCCTTGGTGATGTCGGGCCGCCGGGTCTTGGGATCGTCCACCGGAAGCTCCTTGTGAACGACTTTGGACGAACTGCCCGAAAGTTTAATGATCAGGTCGGCAAGCTCCGCAATGGTTCGTTCGTATTCCGTGCCGATGTTGACCGGCTCCTTTTCATCCGAGAGAAGAAGGCGGTAAATCCCGTCCACCAGATCGCTCATGAAGCAGAACGAGCGCGTCTGGCGCCCCTCGCCGTAGATCGTCAAGGGTTCGCCGCGCAGGGCTTGGTCAATGAAATTCGGAACGACGCGCCCATCCTTCAACCGCATTCGGGGACCGTAGGTGTTGAAGATGCGAATGATGCGCGTTTCCATGTGATGGTAGCGTTGATAAGCCATCGTGATCGCCTCGGCGAAGCGTTTGGCTTCGTCGTAAACCCCGCGCGGACCGATGGGATTGACGTGTCCCCAATACGATTCGGGTTGGGGATGAATTTCCGGATCGCCGTAAACCTCGGAAGTTGACGCCAAAAGGTATCGCGCTTTTTTTTCTCGCGCCAGCCCCAGCGTCTTGTGGGTTCCGAGCGATCCGACTTTCAGCGTTTGAATCGGCAGGGCGAGATAATCCACGGGCGAAGCCGGAGAGGCAAAATGCAGGACGTAATCCACCGGTCCCTTGATGTCCAGAAACTCCGTCACGTCCTGCTTGATGAATGAAAATTTGTCCGAGCGGATGTGTTCGATGTTGGAAACCGAGCCGGTGACGAGATTGTCAACGGCGATGACTTCATGTCCCTCGCTTAGAAATCGTTCGCAAAGATGCGAGCCGAGGAATCCGGCTCCGCCGGTGACGACAGTGCGTGGCATGAATCGCTTCCGTCAGGAGACGCCCCGTGCGGGCGGCTCTGCCTTTCCGTGGTTGAACACCGGTTGGCTTCCGTTCAGGACTTGATCTTTTGCTGGACGGCCAGCGTCATGCGAAGGTATTTCATGCCCTCTTCGAGTTGAATGTCATGAAATTCCGGGGCTTCTTTCTTGGCCCCGCTCAAGGCGGGCAATTTCGGCATGGGGGGTTTGGCCTCACCGGTGGGTTTCTCATCCGATTTGCCGTTAGGTTCGGTCTTCTTGGATTCCTCTCCCTCGGGTTTGTCGTCTTTTTTCTTTTCGTCTTTCTTCGCGTCTCCGGCAGGCGCGGCGGGCTTCGCTTCCTTTGACGAATTTTCCGATTCGGTGTCCGAAAGTCTCGACATATCGGGATCGCCGATCATTCCGTGGCGCGCTAGATCGCGTTGTTGTTCGCGGGTGAGGGCGACCTCGAAATCGGGCGTGATGCCGATCTTGTGAATTTTCCTTCCGGACGGCGTGTAATACAAAGCCGTCGTCAAACGAAGTCCGCTCAGACGAGGCTCGCCGTTTTCCGATCGCTCCAAGGTGTGTTTCAGATAGCTAATGGTCTGAACCGATCCCTTGCCGAAGGTTTTCTCCCCTGCGGGCCCGACGATGAAACCGCGCTTGGTGTCCTGCATGGCTCCGGCGAAAATCTCCGACGCCGAGGCGGTGAGGCGATTGACCAAAATCACCATCGGGACTTCGCAGATCGGATCGGACTTGGAATAAAACTCCTTGTTGTTGTCATCGTTGCGCCCCTTGGTTGAGACGACCAGTTGGTTTTTGGGAAGAAAGTAACCGCAAATATCCACGGCCTTGTCCAGCAGTCCGCCGCTGTCATACCGCAGGTCCACGATGATCCCCTTGATGGTTTGTTTCTTGAAATCCAGCAGGGCGTTTTTGACTTCGTTCGCGGTTCCCTCGGAGAAACTGCGAATCCGCAGGTAGCCGATTTCATTGTCGAATACTTTCGAGTAAACGCTTTGGACGTGAATGATTTCCCGGACCAAGGTGAAATCCATCAGGTCGGTTTTGCCCTCCCGGAAAACCTTCACCTTCACTTCGGATCCCGCCGGACCCGTCAATTTTTTTACTGCTTCCAGAAGGGTGATGCCGTCGGTGGATTTGCCATCAATCTCGACGATGCGGTCCCACGGTTCCAATCCCGCCTTGGCCGCCGGCGAGCCGGGCATCGGAGCCAGAACGGTCAGCACCCCTTGTTCCAAAGTGATGTTGAGGCCGACGCCTGAAAATTCCCCCTCGGTGTCCTTCTCAAGTTGGGAAAGCGAATCGGGAGTGAGCCATTGGCTGTGCGGATCGTCCAACGCGGCAAACATGCCGTGAACCGCCCCTTCAAAAAGTTTCTTGCTGTCCACCTCGTTGACGTAGCGGTCTTGAATCGTCGAATAAACTTCGCTGAAAAGTTGGGCGAACTCGTAAAATTCCCCCTCGTATTTGCGCTGTTTCTCCATCGCCGAGATGCGGGATGGCATTTTGCCGAATAGCAGAAAAACCCCCATGGCCACCATCGCCCCCATGAGTCCGACGCGCTCGACATAGGCCCGCATGTTTTTTGATTTCTTATTCAAGGGAAAACTCCTCCTCGACTTTGCGACGGTTTTCCACCGCAACGCCCGCTTAATTATTCTACACGACCCCTTTTCCCGAAAGCAACGACGGATCGGCGATTAGGCGCGACCCTCCTTAAAGAAAGGACCGGTGAACTTGAATTATTCCTTAGCGATTGGCCAGCACACCCGGAATCGGCGGAAGCTGATCGGGGGGTTTGAGGCGACCCATGTGGACGTCCATCCCCCCGAGCCAATTCCATTGGTACGGTCCATTGTCCTTTGAAAGTTCCTCATTGCGAAGGAAGTAAAGGACCAGAAATTTCATCCATTCCCCTTTGCACGTCTGCTTCTTGATCTTGAGATCGTCGCTCAAACTTTCGTCGGAACGCAGTAGGAGCCAGATTTTCTTCATGCTTTGCCAGTCCAGCGCAACCGGCGTGAAAAAATGGCGATAGCGCACCCGCGCCCAATCGTAGCGGGACGCGAACTTCGGCGGCGGTTTGGTTTCATTGAAAACGTCGGTCTCAAAGATCACGAATTCCGCTTCCTTCGACGTCCCCGGCGGATCGCGCATGTTAACCATAATGCGCGCTTCATTGTCCTGATCGGCCAGTTTGCGCGCGTCCCAATTGGAATTGAGAATGCGGATGTTCTTGTAATTTCGCAGGCTCCAGTTCAGAGGCCACCCGGGTTGTCCGCCGTGAGCGATGGGAGTCTCAAGTCCTTGATATTGCTCCCGGCAGACGTGCTCGATGTAATTGATCGAGGCGAAAAAGAAAGGATGCGAGGATGAAAAGCTGTGCCGCTCCAACGGCGAGCCGGGCTGAAAAAGACACGACTCGATCTGAATCCGAAGGGTCCATCCCAGACTGATTACCGTGAGCAACAAGATCGCGGCACGGGCGAAGCCGAGACGGGGTCGGGACGGAGCGTTGGGAACCGACGGCGCGGGGCGTCCTGCGGGTTTGCCCCGCATCGGTCTCATACGGACCGAATCATTGGGCGCGGACGGAGATCGCGGGACCGGCTTGAAAAGCGCCTTCCAAGAGAATCCGTCGAATCGTTTTCTCAAAAGCTGATCGGCGTAGAAACCGCAGGAAATCATGAGGGGCAGGACGACGTGCGCCGTGACCCACGGAACTTTTTCCCCTGCGTAGCCGAACGCCATGAGACTCCCCATCGTCCAATAGTCCGTGAACGAAAAAAAGACCCGCCCCTCGTCCAGATGCTTCCATCCGACGACGCAAACCACGAACAACATTTGGACGAACATCCAAAGATGAAGTCCCAGCTCCATGTGGATCTTGTTGAAATTTCCGTTTTGCGCGGGGGTCGGTCCGGCCAGCGGCAAATTCCAGAGGGAGATATAGCTGTGCTCAGGCGAATTGAGCGGCCAAGAGTCGGGCATGACCCACGCTTGTTTGATCGGCAAATAGTGCGCGGGAACAAGCAGGATGAGATAGCTTCCGATCAGCCAAATCCAAAAGAGAATCCGGCGTTTCGCGCGAGTGGGACTCGGAGCCGTCGGCCACATTTCCTTGATGAGGCAAACGACCCAAAAGATGATGAACGGCGGCTCGTAAATGAGCAAGTGCATCCAATAAAAATGAAACGGCCCGACGATCCGATGCTCCTTGTTTTGACTTTGCCAATACTGAACCGCTTCCAACTGACCGAACCAATGCTTCATGTATTCCTTGTGAAAGAACGAGGTGTGCATGATAACGGATAAAAACTCGCCCACCGCGCCCGCGATCAATATCACCCACCAATCGCGCTTGAAGGCGTAAATGATCTCACTCACGATGGGAATTTTTCTGCGGTCCTTCTTCCGAACAAACGTGTGAATGACGCATCCCAGCGCAAACGTGAGAACAAAGAAGAAATAGATCACGTAAGTTTCATGCAGGAAACTGGCGATCACGCAAAGAAAAGTCAGCCACGCCAGCGTCCATCGGCTTCGGCTTTTGGAATATCGCCAACCGACGCAGGCCAGATAAATATAAAGCATGATCATCAGCATGTCGGGACGGATGAAACGCGAGACGTAGGTGAAGGAGGGAGAAATCCCCAGACCGATGATCGCCAGCCACGCGACGCGGGTCCCCAGCGTTTCGCGCATCCGGTAAATCACCCACATCGCACCCAGACCGCAAACGCTGTCCAAGAGGCGCATCGTGTAATCGTTGTCTCCGAAAATTCGGAAGACGACCGCGACGGCCCATTCCAAAATTGGTCCGTGCATGAGCGGGTCGTAATCGTAGCCGCGCGAGGCGACGATCCAATTCCAAGGATTCAGCGTTGCCGCGCCATGCGGCATTTTTTCATAAATGAGCCACGAGAAATAAGCGAACATCCCCTCGTCGTGCTGAACCGGCTTCAGCCCGAGGTTCCACAGGTGCATGAAAAGCGCGTAGCCGATGAAGAGGAGAGCCAGAAGGGGCTTGGGAGCAAACCATTTCCTCCAATCAATTCCCGCGCGTGTCGGGGGAGGAGTTGGAGAAGTTGCTTCCGGCATCTTCGCTGGGGTTCGCGGAAATTAGGGCCGATCCGAAAATGTGGCGCCGGCGCCCTCGCCGGTGACGCTTGGAATTGATGCTTCCACAGCCGAGGGCGGCTGTGCCACATGGTTTGTTTCGATTCTCCACATGGATTCTTGGATGGAACCTTAGTCCTTCGAACGTTCACGCTCGCGGAATCCGAATGAGGAGCGATGTCCCCCTTCGCGGTCACGATCCCGATCTCGGTGCCGTTCGCCGCCGTAACGGTCGCCGCGATCCCGGCGCGGACCGCGATCCCGATCCCCTCGGTCGCCCCGGTCTCTCGGACCGCCGCGTCCTCCGCCGCCGGATGGACGTTGAGACGGCTCGTATTCGCGCCCTTCCGCTTCGGCCAAAACCGCCCGCCGCGAAAGCCGGACCTTGCCCATCGGATCAATGGAGATGACCTTGACGGTCATTTCGTCGCCAAGCTTGCAGACATCCTCGACCTGCTCAACCCGCTGGTCGTCCATTTCGCTAATGTGAACCAATCCGTCCTTGCCGGGCAGAAGTTGCACGAAGGCGCCGAAGTCGGTGATCCGCACCACCTTGCCGGTGTAGGTCCGGTTCAATTCCACTTCGGCCGTCAATCCGCGGACTTCCTCCTCGGCGGCCTTGGCGGCGGCCCCTTCGGTCGAGGCGATATAGACGGTTCCATCGTCCTGAACGTCAATCTTCACGCCCGTCCGCTCGATGATGCCGCGAATCACTTTTCCGCCGGGTCCGATCACCGCGCCGATCTTGTCCACGGGAATCTTCAGGATCGTCAGGCGCGGCGCGTTGGGGGAAAGTTCCGCTCTCGGCGCGGGCATGACTTCGGTCATTTTGTCGAGAATGAACATCCGGGCCTTTCGCGCCTGTTCCAGCGCGCGGGCCAAAATCTCATGCGATACGCTCTCGACTTTGATGTCCATTTGCAGGGCCGTCACGCCGTCGCGCGTGCCGGTGACCTTGAAGTCCATGTCGCCCAGATGATCCTCGACTCCTTGAATGTCGGTGAGGATCGCATAGTCGCCGCCGTGCGTCGCCAAGCCCATTGCGATTCCGGCAACCGGCTTTTTGATCGGGATGCCCGCGTCCATCATCGCCAGACATCCGACGCAAGCCGAAGCCATCGAGGACGATCCGTTGGATTCGAGAATCTCGCTGACCACGCGCACGGTGTAGGGAAATTCCTCAGGGCTGGGCATGATCGCCTCCAGCGCCCGTTCGGCCAGCGCGCCGTGGCCGATCTCGCGGCGTCCGGCGGCCCGCATGGGGCGCGCCTCGCCGACGCTCCACGGCGGGAAGTTGTAATGGAGCATGAATTTTTTCTCGGAAATGCCGAGCATGTTGTCAATTTTCTGCGCGTCGTCCAGCGTTCCGAGCGTCACGACTCCCAATGCCTGTGTTTGTCCCCGCGTGAAAAGAGCCGAGCCGTGCGTTCTCGCCAAAACGCCGACCTCGCAGGCGATCGGACGAATTTCATCAAAAGCGCGTCCATCCACCCGTTTGTGCTCGGTGCAGATCAACTTCCGGACTTCCTCGGAATGAACCCCTTCGATGAATTCGGCGATGGGGCCGCCGAGATCGGCATGAGATTCCTTGAACTCCTTGGCGACTTCCCGCGCGATTTCGTGCTCGCGTGCGCTATAATCGGACTTGGAGAGTCCGGCGTGGACCATCTCCTTAAATTGGGGCGCGGCAAGCGCGGTGATTTTGCCCTTCACGTCGTCGGGAACCACCGGAATTTTCGGATCGAATTTCGCGCGACCCGCCGCTTGGACGAACGGCTCCATCTTTTCGATCAGTTCCACGATCGCTTCGTGGCCGTATTCCAACGCCCCTAAGATAATTTCCTCGGACACCTCGGTCGCTCCGGCTTCCACCATGTTGATCGCCGTTTTGGTTCCGGCCATGAGGATGTCGAGACTGCACTCCTCGATTTCGGCGTAAGTGGGATTCAGGATGTATTCGCCGTCCATGTATCCGACGCGAACGCCGGCCATCGGCACGGGGAACGGAACATCGGAGATTTGCAGGGCCAACGACGTCGCGCACATCGCCGCGACCTCGACCGGATTCTCGTTGTCGCTGGAAATGACCGTCACATAGACCATCACCTCGTGGCGCATTCCTTCGGGGAAGAGAGGGCGAATGGCGCGGTCAATCACGCGCGCCTTCAGCGTTTCCGGATCGCCCGGGCGGCCTTCCCTCCGGAAAAACCCTCCCGGCATCCGGCCCGAAGCGTAAAACTTCTCGCGGTAATCCACCATGAGAGGGAAAAAATCCCCTCCCTCCTTCGGCTGATCGGAATGGGTCACCGTGACCAGCGCGGTCGTCCCGCCGACGGAAGCCAAAATGGAACCGTGCGATTGTTTGGCGAGTCGTCCCGTTTCGATCTCCAGATCGCACTCGCCGAACGGCAATAAAATTTTTTCGATGGACATGTTGTTCTTTCTCCCCTTGGTTGTGTGCGCCGCCCGTCGCCATCGGGCGCGGGTCGGATCGTCGGGGAAAGCGGAGCGATTGGAGGAGAAAGAAAATCGGGCTTTTAACTGCAAAGGCCAGTTCCGATCATCGCCGGATTGGCCGTTCCACTTAAAATCCCGAGGCTCTTTTTCCTCCCGCGTCCCTTTCCCGCGTTATTATGAAACCTTATCGAATCTCCGTCTTCCCTATCTTCCGTCGGCGGTTTCTAATGCCGAAGGCCGAGTTTGTCAATCAGCGACCGATACCGCTCGACGTTTTTCCCCTGCAAATAGGTGAGCAAACGCTTCCGCTTGCTGACCATCTTCAGCAACCCCCGGCGCGAATGATGGTCCTTGACGTGCGCCTTGAAGTGATCGGTCAGGTTGTTGATCCGCTCGGTCAGGAGCGCCACCTGCACTTCCGGCGATCCGGTGTCCTTGTCGTGGGTCCGGTAACTCTGAACCACCTTGGCTCTGGATTCGGTCGTGACCGACATGTTTGATCTCCCTTCGTGTTCGCGGAAGCCGTTATGGCTTTCCGGATTCAGGCCAAGATTCGGAAGCCCCGCTTCCCCACGGTCAACCCAGCAACGCGCCGGAGACGGACCACGCCCCGAGTTTGCCGTGTCCCTTGCCTGATGCGTCAGCCTGCAAGACTTAACATCCCGTTGAGGCTGATCTTGCGCCCCATTAAAGGGGGTTGCAGGCGGGATGTCAACCCAAAGATGTTGCCGACAGGTTGTCCAGAACGGGATTGCGGACCGATCCGCGGCCGGAAACGAACGACGAATGGGGAATTTCAGGGACCGGCTCTCGGGGATTTCATGTGGCACAGCCCGCCCTCGGCTGTGCGGGGTGTGCCTGTCCCACGAAGTTCAAGGAAAATCCGAGAACACAAGGACGCCAACGGCGTCCCGGAGTCAAGCCCAACGGTTGCCGAGCGTAGCGAGGCTACCTTGGGTCCCCGCCGCCAACCATCCCAACCCCAAACGGGGTTGCGGAATTCTCGGATGTGTGAAACGTAATGTCTTCTCCGCGGACCCATCTTGCCTGCGTCACAAATACCTTGCCTCTCATTAACCCCGCGATTGATCGCGGGGAGCAGGCTAGGCGCGCGATTTCCTGAACCGTTTTAACGGTTTCCGCGCAGGCAAAACCGTTGAAACGGTTCGGATGCGCCAATGGGATTTCTCAATTCCCCGCGATGAATCGCGAGGTTAATGAAAGTTCGCCCTATGTCCCTGCATTCAAGACCGTGATGCAAGCAAGATGAGGCCTCTTCCCACCCCCCGCCTCGCATTGCAATCCGACGCGGTTCGTGGTAGCAAGGATCGAGGATTCAGGGCGAGGGTTCCATAACGCGATTCCCGGATTCCCCACGACGATGGAAACACGACGGAGCCGAGGACGTTCAAATGGCCGGAAAACGAATTACTTTC
>CAZRCZ010000029.1:0-44822 GCA_964598765.1 uncultured Candidatus Sumerlaeota bacterium
GAGGATCGTGGTCAACTGCGAGGTCGGTGAATCCATCCGAACCTTCGACGTCGCGACCGATTTCAGATTTTTCATTGCCAGCGGAAAAAACCAAATCTGGATCGGCGATGGAGCTAAGCAACTTTCGTTGGGAATGCCCAATTCGCTGAAGGGTTGGTTCCTGAATCAGGGGAGAACTTCGATCGAGGATGTATTTTATCCTCTGTCGTTCAACAATTATCATTTTGAGGGGATCACGGACCTCCGCTACGTGGAGAAATACGGCGGGGTGCTTGTTCAGGATGACGTCTCGCCGCTCGGAAAACACTCCGACGATCCGACAATTGAATTGACCGAACGCGCTCATTTCCGATTTCTCAGACTTGCGGACAATATGGTTCACTTGTGGCAAAAACCGCGCGCATACGCCTCGGAAATCATGCAAAACATAACGTTCAACGGTTTGGTTTCGCCCCATCACGTCGGAACGATCGCGTTGGATCAGGCGACCGCAACGCTATATTGTCTGGAAAGCACAAGATCGCGCCTAATGCGCATGGACGATGGAATCTGGGGAAGCGCGAAAAACGGAAACGGCTCGACGACGCCTCCTTCCATTGACGGGGCGCAATACGTCATGGCCAACATCAAGCCCGATTTGCACGTCAAGGAGCGGTTCGAGACTCTTCCGCGTCAAGGTCCCTACCTCGGCATGGTCATCGGCTCGTCGCTTCTGATTTATTCCGAAATACTTGCGGGGCGGCCCTATTCGGTTTGTCGGATGTTGGAAAGGAATCTTCAAAATTCCCTTGGTTCCTGCGACGGGATTCGCGTTGAGTTGATGGATCGCAATTCGTTCGGACTTCACATCTACGATTCGGTCAAGGCGTTCGAGACGTACGTGAATTCCGGCGCGCGGCTCGATTTTATCGTCATCGAGATTTATCAATTGACCTTCGGTTATTGGGGCGACATCAACCACATGGGGACCAAGGACACGGAGATGTTCCAATATCTGAATCGAATTTCGGAGGCGGCGAAGAAACATGACACAAAGGTCATCTTTCTCAACAGCGCCGGGATGTTCTCTTGGCGAAGAGAAGGACTAAGGCGAACGCCGCCGAACATCCGAAAATTTCTAAACATGGCCCGCGAGTCGGGATTCGAGGTCGTGGACCCGACGAACGATCTTTTCCGCGATTACATGAACCTGACGCCGTGGGGTTCTCCTCCCTACAGCATCGGCCATCACGCCTCCCCTTGGGCGTTGGAGGCGTTGGCGAAGAAGACTGGGGAAATTCTTCATCCCGTTCTGCGCGATTTCTTCAAGGATCGAATTCCCTCCTGCGACCGTCAACCCGCGCCCGAAGCCCAACCGGCGGATCCGAATACGTTCCTTTCCACCACCCTGCCGCTCTTCGAGAGCAATGCTCAAAATCTCGGACTGATCCCGATTGAATTGCGGGCCATTCAGAAATCCTACTCGGATCGCCGGATTTCGGTTTTCGCCGACCTTTCCAAGATCGCGGCATTCAAAGGTGGTTCATCCCCCGATCAGTTGGAGCGAATCGCGGTGTCGGTGATTCATGAGATGGTCGCGCATGAGGCGATTGCCTACGGGGCGGTTTCGATTTCGGTCACGCTGGCGCAATTCAACAATTACGACGAATACGGTCAGGGGGTTAAACAAAATGCGACGGTTCTTTACGACAAAACGTGGAACCGGAATGAAATCGCCAAGCGGATCGGAAGCCACAAGAATTAGGACCGATTCAGCATTGCGGAGGCGCTTTGATGGATTCACCCGAACGATCTCGCCTTCTATTATCCGAGGAGGATGAATCGGGATTTTGGAGGGAGGATTTGAGAGGCGACGCGTTATTCGCGCTTGACCGGGCCGAAGCGCGGCTCGGGGTCGCTCTGGATCAACCGCCCCGCGTGCAATCCATCTCGCCGGAGGAAAAATTCTACAAAACCATCGGCCAGCGTCCGCATCATTTGCTCGCCGTCGCGATGGCTCCTCAAAATCTTGTGCTCATCAATCGCGAGCGTTTTTCAAGCATGAGCCGCGGCGAACGCCGGGCGACGATGGTTCATGAGTTCGCGCATTTGATCATCGGGAGGCGCATCCCGACTGAAATTCCCCGGTGGCTGAACGAGGGGTTGGCGATGGTCGCGGCGGAGGAGCACGGTTTCGCGTATCATTCTCGTCTCGTGATCGCCGCGACGTTCGGACGAATTTTGCCTCTTTCCGATCTCTGGTCCGGCGGCGACGAGGAATTGGCTTACGCCGAGAGTCTCGACGCGGCACGGTTTTTTCTTTCGTCAGGCGCGGAGGGCAAAGGAAAATACTCGGACGATCCTGCTCCGTTGGTCCGGAAGCTGGCTGATCCGCGCGAAGGCGCGGCGCTCCGAAAATTGCTGGCCGATCCCAATTTCACGGATGGATTCGAAAGAAGATGGCGCGAATCCCTCAAAAGCTTTTGGACGTGGCTTGCCGTGCTATCGGGGGGCGGCGTCTTTTGGCTCGCGGTGACCTTACTCTTTCTTCTGGCGTATTGGCTGAAGCGCCGGCGGGGAATAAGGATTGAGGAGC
This sequence comes from uncultured Candidatus Sumerlaeota bacterium, assembly GCA_964598765.1. GTDB lineage: Bacteria > Sumerlaeota > Sumerlaeia > MVZB01 > JAJFLK01 > CAZRCZ01. The sequence continues at coordinate 2,576 of CAZRCZ010000029.1, forward strand.
GTTGGCGCGAGGAGGAGCAACTCCTTGGCGGTGAGTCGTCCTCGGTTTCTGAAATCGAGGAGATCGAGGAGGAGGAGTAAGCGAGCAAGATTTTTTTTGCGCTTGAAACTCTTGACCTGCCGCGCGGAATATGAGCAAATCCGCCCCATGAAAATTCGAGACGCCGCTCCAAACGATCTTCCCGTCATCGTGGAAATATACAATCACGCCATTGTGAACAGCGTCGCCACGTTCGATCTTGATCCCTTCACGGTCGAGCAGAGAAAAAAATGGTTCAAGCAATTCGGGAAGGAGCATCCCTTTTTGGTTTGCGAGGGGGACGACGGAAAGGTTTGGGGGTTTGCTTACTATCTTCCCTATCGCGCCAAACCGGGCTATCGCACGACCAAGGAAACGACGATTTACGTTGCGCCGAATCATCACCGTCATGGAGTCGGGTCGGCGCTGTATGAGGAATTGATTGCCCGCGCGCGCGTCGCCGGCGTCCACGCCCTGATCGCGGTGCTTGGCGGCAAAAACGTTCCCAGCGAAGCGCTTCACCGCAAATTCGGATACGAACTGATCGGCCACTACCCCGAGATCGGAAAAAAATTCGACCGGTGGGTGGATACCTATACGTTCTACAAATTGCTCAAATAGCCCCTCGCCTGATACCCGTTTTCGCTCTTACTCTTACTCTTGCTCTTGCTCTGAAACCTCCGAAGAGGTTTCTTTTTCCAATTGAATCCCGCGGAATAGTTCCTCCAAATGGGCCGCGTAATGCGTCGAGGGGTTGTAGTGAAACCGGAGCGTCGGCAAGTATCGCAACTTGATTCGATGTCCGAGTTCTCCGCGAATGAATCCGGCGGCGTGATTAAGTTCCTCGACCGCCTTTTTGACGACCACCGGATTGTCGTCCTGCAAAAACGTGACGTAAACATCGGCGACGCGGAGGTCCTTGGCGACTTTCACCGAATGAATCGTCGTAAAGGGGGGAATGCTCGGATTGACGAGCTTTTGGTCAATGATCTCGCCCAATTCCTCCTTGACCAATTCGGCGACTCTGGCAAGTCTTGAATGAAGCATGTTTTACTCCCCCTCTTTCTGTCCGAACGATTGAACATATTCTATCATCGTTTCGGTCGTTCGAACGATCTGATCTCCGTAGAGCGCCCATGCTCCAAATCCGGCGATGGCGAAAAGAGCCAGCGCGATGAAGGCTTCCATCTTCGTCTGGCCAAGGCGGCGATGGAGGGTTGATATTTTCAAGAAGCTCCGCACTGCGAGGTTTTCTCCAGAGGGGAAATGGTTGCGACCGTGGAGCCGGCCTCGGTCATGACTTCGGCCTTTAATTCATCCTTGAATTTCCATTTGACGTAACCCAGCGCGAAGGTGCGGTCCGCCCCGGGAAGCGTTCGCGCCGAAGTCACCAATCCGATTTCTTCGTTGCCGATTTTCACGGTGGCCCCGTGCTCGACGAGGTGTTCTCCGGGCAATTCAAATCGAACCAACTGTCGCGCCGGATGACCGAGGTTCCGGATACGCGCAACAACTTCTTGTCCGGGGAAACACCCCTTGCTGAAATCAATCGCGTCCGTCAGACCGGCTTCGAGCGGAATGACGGCCGCCGTGAGGTCGGTTCCCCATTGCGCGATCCCTTGTTCGAGGCGGAGAAATTCCAGCGCATCGTGACTTGCCAAGCCTCCTCCTTGGGCGATGCAAAGATCGCCAAGCGCGTTTTTCACTTGCTCCATCTTCTCCTTCACCATCGAGACATGGTAATGGGGGATCCTCCAACGTCCATCCCGGAATACACGGCAGACATGGCCTTGAATTTCCGCCGCATCCATCATCTTCCACGGCGCGGCGGACAAATCGGAATGACCGGTCGCCTGTTCCATCAGACGATCCGCATGAGGTCCGATGATATTGACGATCATTTCGGATTTCCATTCGCGGCGGACAACAACCTGATCCATGATGATGTATTTTTCCATCAGCTCGGCGGTCGCCTCGGCGTGGTCGTGGCGAACAAGAGCGTAAACCGCCGAACCCTTCCGATAAATCAATAGATCGGCTTGCATTCGTCCGTCGCCATCCAACTGCAAAGCGCGCGCCCCTCCGCAATCGGGAATCGTCTTGACCGATTTCGAGAGACGCCGGTGCAAATAGTCCACGGCGTCCCTTCCATCCACAATCATCAGAGACCATCCGGAATCCGCAATAAGCGCGACTCGATTCGTCAAACTTTGGAATTCGGTCAACGGATTTTTTTCGGTTGTGATGATTTGCGCGGTCATTCAGGGTTTGCGCCCCGCGTAAAGAAAATGAAATTGCGCCATCAGGCGATCCTTGTCGGTCCGCATCGCGGCGCAGGTCGGCCCGAACGAATCGCTCCAAGCATCATGGTCGGAGCCGCGCTGGGTTGCAAGGATCGAGTCCTCGATTGCGCCCAGCATCGAGCGAAAAAGCCCGAAAAAAGGATCGTCCATCATCGCGCCGAACGAATCGGAGGCGCTGTAAAGTTCGAAGAACCGATCCGGCGGCAACATCGCGATGGCATAACGTCGTTCTCTATCGTCATCCGCGATCTTCTCCGTCGCGTCGGCGGATTGATCCCATCGCTTCAGCGCGGCCTCGATGTGCTCGAAGCGCGGCGACAAGATTAACCAGCGGTCCGCGAGGCAGATTTTGGCGACCTGATCCATCTTAACGAGCGCTCCCTCGGAAACTTCCGCTCCGGCAAAGCGATAAAAGGTCCGACTCCCGACCTCGCTTTGTTCGAGGCGATAATTCATGAGCGAAGCTGTTTTGTTGAGCCAGCGCTCGAGCGTCGGACGGATTTTATTTCCCTCGCGCAGTTGAATCATGTAGGTCGTGTCGAGACGCTTTTTGTTTCTGCGGTCGCGGACCGAGCCGTATCGCGTGAACATGATCCAGCGCGATCCCAGATTGTCCATCAGCCCGCCGACGATTTCCTCGTCCATTCCCTTTTGGAGCGATTCGAGATAGGTGTCCACGAGTTGAAGGAGACTCGGCGCGCCTTGTTGAAACATTTTCCGAAATTCGCGCCAAATTGTCGGAAGATCGGACTCGAAAACCGAATATCCCAGCGCGTCTCCGGGAATTAGTTTCGTCAGCGCGCCGGTCGTGAGCGCATCCGATCCGGCGAGCAACGGTTGATTGATGAATAGAAGCTTGCCCATTCCCTTTCGCGGTTCTGGCGCAAAGACGCTTATCTCGGTCGTCATCCGATCAGGCGATAAATCGAGCGCCACCACTGCGCTCTTGATTTCCTCAACGCCGAGTTGTCGGACGTTTCCTCTGCGTCCCAAGAGCGATTCGTCAATGAGCGGTTTGCCTCCTTCGCTCAACTGTTGGAAGTCGTAATAGAGTTCGAGGTCGGCGGTTTTGGAGAGTCCGGCCAGCGCGCCCTTGCGTTTTTCCGATTCGACCAATGAGTCTAGCGGCTTGGCCGGATTCAGCCGCTTCATTGCCTCGGCCATCGGGGCGCCTTCGCCGATCCCCCGGATGACCAGCGACGGTCCGACGTAAAGTTGTTCTTCGGACGTGATTTGCCTTTTCGATTTTTTCACTCCCGGAAGCGATGCGAGGTCTTCGACAAGTCCACTGCGCCCTTTCTTGTTTTTCTTCCTTTGAGGCGAATCAATTTCGATCTCGCGCGTCGAAATGATTCGTTGATAAGTCAATCCTCCCGCCGTCGCGGGAATGGAATGCGCGGTCGTGCCGGATTGCGCTCCGGTGTCCTGAAATTGCTTAACTCCGTCTCCTTCGGGGCGGTGTTCGTAGAGAATCAGATAGTTGCCTTCGCGCCTCTTTTTCTCTCCCTTCACTTCGGGTTTGGGAAATTTGGCAATCAATATCCCGCCGTTGAAGATGTCCAACGCGGGGTCGTACGGAGTTTGCAGGATTGTTTTTAACTCCGGGGATTGGTTTTCAAAGAGGGACCGAAAGGGTCGAAACAGATCGCCCTTGCGCGAATCTCCGTAAACTTTCCGAAAGGGAGAATCGCGCAATTTCTGAATCATTCCCGGCACGTCGCGGATGTAGATTGCCGTTTCAACTTCGGCAGGCAAATATCGCGTCAAGTCTTCAGCCGCTTGAACGCCGAAGGCCCCAAGAAGCATTAGGATGCAGATCACGATCGAATGGGTAGGGAGCAATTCGTGGCGCGCAGGCGCGTTCGATCTCCATCTGGGTTCAGTCGCCATAGCCGTTAACTCCAATCTCGATCTTGCCTCAACAGCGGGGAGGAATAAAGTCCAAGGTTCCCACCGATGGGATCACGGATTCCAGCGCGCGAGGCCGAACCCAACATTTTGCTGGAGCGTTGGATCATTTGAGAGTAGGAAAAGGGCAACGAAGGTTCGAGATGAAAATGGACTTTGAAAATGCTGAAGAATATCCGCCTCAACCACGGAATAAAGCAAAAACCCATAGAATCGTAGTCACCGTCTTCAAGAAAGATAACCAACGCCAAAGGCGCGAAATGTCAAAGCCTAGGGCGAAGCCATCGGTAAAAGGTTCGCATCCCGCTGAAGCACTGAAAGGGCGAAATGAAATTCATTCCATCAAGATATTAAAGGAGCCAAACATGAACGACAAACCGCTCAACTGGGGCAAATGGGGGGAAACGGACGAACGGGGGACGGCGAATTATCTTACCCCCGACGTGATTTGTCGCGCCGCCGGACTTGTCCGCAAGGGAAAAGTTTACCCTCTGGCGATTCCTCTCAAAGCCGACGCGCCGCTCTGGCCGGGTCGCCACGAAAATTGGCACGTCGCCATTTCCTACAACATTCACGGTCCCGGATTCGGCGGGGCCGAGGACATCCTGATGATCCACACGCACGGCTCGACGCATGTGGACGCGCTCTGCCACGTCTGCGACGAGGGGAAACTCTACAACGGCTACTCCGCCGCGTCGGCGATTGACTCGCGCGGGACGAAGAAGAACGCGATTGACAAGATCGGCGCGATCGCCACGCGCGGCGTGTTGATTGACGTCGCGGGGCATCACGGAAAGGCCCATCTGGAAGCGGGCTACGTCATCAAGCCGGATGAAATCGAAAAAATTGCGCGAACCGAAGGCGTCGAAATCCGCTCCGGCGACGCGCTTCTCTTCCGCACGGGTTGGATCAAAACGTGGGAAAAAGACCGCGCGAAGTTCAACGCCGCCCAGCCGGGGGTCGGCTTGGAGACCGCGCGATGGGCAGGTCAACGCGAGATCGCCGTCATGGCCGGCGACAACAGCGCGGTCGAGGCGTTTCCCGTCTCCGACGGATTCCTTCCCGTCCACCGCGAATTTCTCCGCAATCAAGGGGGATACCTGATGGAGCTTCTTGATTTGGAGGCGCTGGCGAAAGATCGCGTTTACGAATTTCTGTTCGTCGTCGCGCCGCTCAACATCACGATGGGACTGGGCAGTCCGATTACGCCGTTGGCGATTTGTTGAGGTGAGGGTTAACGAATCACTCCGATCTGCTGATAGCGTTTGCGGTCAATCAATTCTCCAACGCCGTAAATATTCTGAATGGAAATGTAGCCATCCGCGCTCATGGCAATCTCCACGGGATCAATTCCCGCTTCATACCATCGGCGGCTCGGCTCGATGTCGGCGGGATAAATGAAACCGGGAAATCCGGCAAGTGCGAGAATCGCCTGCGCGCCGATTCCCGATTCCGGCATCGTGCCTCCCCATAGCGCGATGCCGTGCTTAACCGCCAAAGCGTAAACCTTGACCGCCTCAAGCAATCCCCCCATCCGTTGAACTTTGATGTTCCAAATCCGCGAGGCGTTGATCTGCAAAATTTGCCGCGCCACGCGGAGCGAGTTGAGTGATTCATCGAGACAAATCGGCGTTTGGATCATCGCACTCAGCCGCGCATGGTCGAGAACGTCGTCGTGGTGGAGCGGTTGCTCGATGAACGCAAGATTAAACTCGTCCAGCGCCTTGAGCGTTTGCGCGTGCTCTTCCAAATCGAACGAAGCATTCGCGTCGGCCCAGAGGAGAAAATCGGGTCCGAGTGTTTCTCGGGCGATGCGGCATGGATCGAGGTCCCATCCCGGACGGATTTTGATTTTGACTCTGCGATATCCCTCGGCGCGATATTGCCGAATCCAATCGCGCAACTGAATGTGGTCTTCATTTTCAGGAATCCCAATGGCGACGCCGGAGGAAACTTGCTCGCGGGGAATACAAAACTTTTCCTCGACTCCGAGTCGCCGAAGTTCTTCCGCGATCAATTCTTGAAAAGTTTTCTTCTCGGTCGCGGAGATCAAATCCCAAAAGGCGTTTTCAAATCCGCACCGCGCAAACGGATTTCCCCGAACACCGAGCCGCAACGCGGCGTCAAACTGGTGGATCGAGTCGAACGATTTACCTTGAATCCGATCAATCAATAAATCCTTGTAGAGCGCGAAAACCGAGCCGAGTGTCTCGGAGGAATAAAAAGGAAATTCAAACGGGGCGGATTCGCCGTAGCCGACCGCGCCGTCGGCATGAATTTCAACAATCAACGATCGACGCGAGCGCATGACTCCACCGCTGATCTGAAACGGGATTTTCAGCGGCAGGTTGATCTCGACGACGCGGACGCGGTCAATGCGCAGGGGTTGGTTCACGTTTTCTCGCCAGAAGCTCCAATCCCATTTTAGGCAGGTCGAGAAACGCGATACGCTTCTCTCCCTTTCCTTCCTTTTCTCGGAGATAACACAGCGCCGAAACGATGCCGTTATTGGGATGAAAATAGAGTTCGTGCAATGCCGCGCGGGTTCGGTGAACTCCCTTGAGCGAGTATTCCTCGGCGGGAAGCTGAAAATAGGTGTGGAGTTGTCCGCTCGTCGCGCCGCGCAGGGCGTATTCGACCATCATCCGACCGGAACAAATGTTTCCCGTTCCGCTGATCGGCAGTCGCCGCTCCAATTTTTCGGATTCCATCGCCATCGTCAGGACGAGCAAATTCCGGTGACTGAGATCGGGTCCCCCGACGGCGATCCCCATGTGGCCGTGAAACGCTCGGAGGGAATCGAAGAGGCGGTTATAACAAATGACGAAATCGGCCACGCCATCCTTTTGACAAACCGTCTTCAACATTTCCAATTGAAATTCATCCTCGAAAAGCGCGTTCATCAACTTGACGCCGAGGATCATTCCGAGGGCGGACGCCTTGACGAGCGCCGGGCTTTCCCGCAACCAATACAAGACCAATTCCTTGGACGCCGCCGCATCGGTTCCCGCCAACGTCGGACTGAAATCCTGCTCCAAGATGAAAGGCTCATCGGGCAGAGCGTGACGCCAACATTCCGCGAGCCGAACCGTCGTGTGGGCGTATTCTTCGAGACGAAACGATTCCCTTTGTTCCCAAGGAAGGTGAAATTTGCAAGAGGGAATGACCGGCATGGAGGCCATGGCGCCGATCTGGAGCGCTTCTCCCATGAAATCAAGATAGCTCTGCAAATTGCCCTCCCAGCCGCGTCCGGCCCAGCTGACCGTCCAACCTTGATGCAAGACGCGACGTCCCTGAATTCGCTCGACCGACATCGTGGGATTTTTGACTTTCCACGCTTCCATCGAAGCTGTGCCGTGAGGGTCTTCGGAGATCAGCGTCTTGAGAACGACAAACGCCAAACCCGCCTCGGCGTCGGTTTCAATTTGCTTTGGCTGAAGCGAAAGCTGGCCCGATGCCTTGCCGATGGGGTGTTCGATTTCAATCGGTCCGTATCGCGCGCTGATGTCAATGTCATACTCTCGATCCAGAATTTCGGAGATGTCGACGGTGGGATCCTTGAGAATCCCCTCCTTGTAATGCGCCTCCAATTTTTTTCGCAAGTCGTCTGGAAGATCCAACAATTTGGGAAGAAGAAAATGTTCCGTCATCATATTTGGCGCGCGGGAGAGAAGGCCGCATCCTCTTTGGTCAATCGGCTTTGACCGTCTTGAGTTTGGCGACGGCGGCGGCGATGGCCGCGCGTTCGGGGTGGGGAATGGGCGGCCCCCAAGGATCGTAAGTTTCCTCTTGCGGAAGAATCCCCTCGGCGGAAAGCGCGATCATCAGGCGGCGAATGTAGCCTTCCATCGGCTGGATGAAGATCGTTTCGGCCAGATGATCCAACGCCAGCAGGAGTTCGGCGAAGCGATTGAGCCGTTGCTTTTGCCAGCAGGAAATCAGCTTCACCTGCGTCGCGGGCTGAATCACCCCAAGACCGATCAACGCGCCGACGGCCCCGCGCATGATCGAGTAACCGAGAAACCGATCCTCGCCCGTCAGGAGCGCGATCTCCGGCGCCTTCAGTCTGACCAATTCCGCAATCTGTTGAAACGTCATCACCGAATCGAGCGTGGCGACTTTGATCCCGGCCACTTCGTCCATGGAAATCAGATTTTCCAAAAGCTCCGTTCCATAACTGATTCCGCCGGCCGATTCGTAAAGATAGAACATGATCATCGGCAATCCGACGGCGGCGATGGACTCCATGTAGTCCACGATCATTTCATCCTGATCCGGTCGCCCTCGAAATTTGGTCGGCGCGTAAACCAGAATACCGTCGGCTCCATAGACACGGGCTTCCTCCGCCATTTGGGAGGCGCGCGCGATGTATTCGGCGTCCGAAAGCGATTCGACCCCGCGTTCCAATTCCGCTTCCGAACATCCAACTCCGGCGATGACGAACTGATCCGGACGCAATCCGATCCGCCAGCGCTTGAAAACACGATGGCGTTCGCCGTGGGTCAATTTCAGTCCGCGCCCCGTGTGCGCCCAAACGGCCACTCCCGCGGCTGGCGAATCCGCCAAATACCGGACCAATTGTTTTTCGGCCTGTTCACAGTGCTCGCCGTCCAGATTGAACGGAACGGGAACGGCGGGAATCAGCGCCCCCTCCAGCTTTTCACGCAGGGCTTTGGCCTTGGCATTCATTGATACGCGCTCAACCACCATAGAGGAGTTGGGCGAAAACGTAAAGACGCTTCTCAATTTTAGATTTTAGAATGCAGATTGTTGATTGCGGACTAAACTTTTCTCACTCGTGCAATCCGTGGCTTCCGGCTTGGCGTCCTTGGCGGTTTGAATGGTTGAGAAAGGAAATCAGCGCAACGACTTCCATTTCTCAATCGTCTGTCGCCGCCTGAAATCCACTTCGCAGTTGTAACCAAATCCCGGAGTCTGAATCGAACTGATTTGAATCAGGCCGTTTCGTATTCTGAGCGCGACGGTCCCCGCTTTGCGCTCGTAAAGATCGGGATGCGCGGCCAATGCGGATTCCCGCTCTTGTTCGCTCAAATGGCTAAGCCCCTTGAAGTAGTGATGACCGTTGCGCTCGGAATGTTCGATCCCCAACGCGGCGAGGGTCGCCAAATCCTCTTGGAGCGGAACGACGCCGGTGTTGGTCAGGTCTTCACTCGAAAGAATGGCGGGAAAGGTTTTGCGCTCGCCGATGGGTGCCCCGCTCTTCCATCGCGCCAAGAGACATTTGTTCAAGACCGCCTTGAGGATCCCCTTGCAATTTTTGACCGAGATTCCCATGTATCCGGCGTCGCGCGCCTTGAGAAGCGAATCCAAGTCGTTGTCCGATTCGTCAATGATGAGCGGTTTGATCGCGCCGAGGTCACGGATCGCCGGATTCTTTTCCGGAGCGAAAGCCGAATCGCGCGACAGAGGTTGCTCAATGAAAAGAATCGCGTCGCAAAACTTTTTTCCCGCCGTGGTCGCGCATAGCTCACCCAAGAGCCATGCGATATCTTCCAATATCTCGATCTGCTCATTGCCGTCAAGCGTGACGAAATATCCCGCCGGGCATTTTTCCCCCATGATTTCGGCCATCGCCCGAAGTCGGGCAAGATTGCGCTCGCGGTCGGCGTCAATCTTCACTTTGAAATAGCGCAAACCGTAGGCGTCAATATCCTCCTCCAGCGCCTGCGGTAATCCGTCATGAATTCGGTCTTCCGGCTTGATCTCTCCGCTTCGCAATGGATCACCCAACCCGACCGTGTGGCGACACCAAACTTTGGAGAGCGGTTTTTCGGGCAACGCGGAACTCAAATCGAAGCCGGCTAATTCTCGGTGAACGGCTCCGGTCGCAATTCCGAATTGATTTTCCTTGAGGGCGTTGAAAAGCGAAACGCCTGCGATACGGCACGCCGCGTCCATCATCGCGCGCTCCGGAAATGAACTGCCGAATCCCGCCGTGAGGGCGTTGATCCCGCGTTCGGCTCCTTGTGTTTTCAGAATCGGATAGACGCTCCACCATAATTCAAATGGAGTTGCCAAACTCACGCCCTTTTTCAAATATTCATCGGCGGCGAGTTGGGCCATCGTGATTTGATCGTCAATTTTTTGGTTTATGCTTTTGCCCGGAGCCTTGTCGAACCAAAGCGCGGGAAGCGCGTCGCAGGAGTATCCAATTGCGGAACCGCCGCGATGATCTTCCGCCGTCACGCGCATCATCAGCATCGGAATATCGGTCAGCGTCGCTATGCCGAACTTGAACGGCATCCGCAGGCGAACATCCTCGATGCGCATCTTCACGGTTTTGATTTTGAGGCGAATGGGATTCGTCATGATCGAGCGGCATTTTGGCAAATGCCGGAACACAAAGACACAAAGAAGACTCGAAGTAGCCGAGAAGCCCAACGGCGAACTTTCTCTTCGTGCCTTCTTTGTGCCTTTGTGTTTAATTTTTCGATGGAGGGACCGTGACTGTTTATGAAACTCCGCCACGCCATCTGTAGCGAGATTTTTCAGGGATGGGACCTGAAAAAAATCTGCTCGACCGTCAAGCCGATGGGCTACGACGGACTGGAAATCGCGCATTTTCATCTATTCGAGAACGTCGCCGACTTATCGGCGGACCAACGCGCCGAAATGCGCCGGACGATTGAAGGAGAGGGGATGGTCTGCTCCGGTCTGCATTGGCTCCTAGTTTCCCCAAAGGGATTTCACATTACGACGCCCGACGCCGAATTGCGGCGGCGAAGTTGGGATTATCTGGCGCGGCTGATTGATTTTTGCGGCGATCTCGGCGGATCGGTGATGATTTTCGGTTCCCCGTATCAGCGAAGCACGCTCGAAGGCATGACCATCGCCGAGGCCAAAGATCGGCTCGTCGAAGGCTTGGCGGGACTTGCCCCGCGCGCCCAAGAACGCGACGTCGCGTTGCTGATGGAAGCCATTCCGCGACGCGAAACCAACGTTATCACGACGCTGTCCGAAGCCGCCGAGATCGTCCGGCGCGTGAACCATCCGGCCGTGCAAACGATGTTCGACGCGCACAATACCGCCGACGAAACCGAACCGCCCGCGACGCTCTTGGAAAAATTTTATCCGATCATCCGCCACGTCCACGTTAATGAGATGGACGGCCGGCATCCCGGAACTGGGGACTTCGATTTCACGTCGGTCCTGAAATACCTGACCGCGCGCGATTACAAGGGCTGGGTGTCGCTCGAAGTTTTCGATTTCAAAGCCGGCTCCAAAAAAATTGCCCGCGATTCGATCAATTTTTTGGGGAAAACGCTTCGGGACAACTATTCAAAAATGGGCTGATTAGCGACGGCGTGGAGCCGCCAAAGCTCTCTTGTCCGTGCCCCCCAGCGTGATGAGTCGCCCGACCGTTGCTTCGTCGGACAAACGCATTATTAACTCCGTACTGAAGGTAATTGCATCCCTTCTCCTGTCATAGACCAACACTTTTATCCCCAACTGAGATAACTTGGTCGAGAGGATTCTGTCCGGTTTTTTCGGTATCACCAAAACTCGAACTGGTCGGATCGAGGAATCGCTCAGATTTAAGAACAACTGACCGACAGCCGTGTAAATATGAGACGGATCGGAGGTCGTCTTGGCTTCAAAGAGAAATCTGATTCGACGCTTGGCGTCCAAAACGTAAAGGTCGCGTCTTTTGTCATTCCCAATCCGCCATCCCTCTGGGAGGTTGGTTCTCAGAGTGCACCGGAGACGTTCAATAACCTTCCCGTGAATCTGCTTACCTCGGATTTGATTCTCGATTTTATAAGCGCTACGCCGACCGGAAAATTCAGGATTATATTGCCCTGAAGGTTGCCGATCGTTCCAAGTGTTGCCCCTATTTCCAACCTGTTTCTGAATTTGCATCTTTCGCGCAAAAGGTTGAGATCGGTCTCCCATCTTGGCACGTTTCAAGAATTTGGCCACATCGGGATAGAAATCGCTTACGTCCGAAATTGTTTTTTGATCCTGAAATTTTTTCTGGAGCTCTTTCGACAACTTTCTTCGCTCAATTGGCTGTGCGTTATTAAGCCAACTGACCCTTCGTCGCCATGCTGTGTCCAATTCCTTGAATTTTTCATGGTATCTTGGTCTAGACGATCTTCTAATCCTCGCGATGTAAAAAAATCTCGTGTCTTTCGAGGCTACGAGAACAAGATCGCCGGGTTTCATCTTGTGGTGGAATATCTCGTTCTGGGCGGCGTCACTTGCAAGCCGGGTGGGGTTATCCCGATAAAGTTCACGGCGGTAATATTTTTCAAGGAGTTGTTTGATTCGCTTCCTGTTGTCTTGTCTTCTTGGGATTTGTCTCGGAAATTTTCTTATTTTGCTCCAGCCAATTATGATTGTTCCGCTCTTGACCCCTTCTGGAACGGCATCCTTGCCCTTAAGCTTCATTCTCATTCTGTAAGCGTGCTTCGATTGAAAAACCATGGACTGTATCCTCGTTTGAGGGTTGTTGAAAACGGCCTCACCAATTCGGCGGCGCGCCGACGGGGTATTGCTCCAAGTCCATCACGCAACCGGTGACGCACTCCCCTTCGGCGGAGGCGAAGTAGGCGCAGGCGCGGGCGATGTCGAGCGGCTGAAGAAGCCGTCCAAACGGGCGCGACTTTAACGCTTCCTCAATCCACTCGTCCCCTTTGCCCTCCAGCCGTTTGACGCGGTCCTCCCCCTCGGTTTGCGTCCATCCGGCGTTGATCTGATTGACGCGAATTTTGTATTGATTGAGATGCGACGCCGCGTTTTTCGTCAGCGTCATCAAGCCCCCCTTGGAGACGGAATAGGCGCAAAGTTTCGGCTCGCCGATGTAGGCGTTGACCGAACCGATGTTGACGACGCATCCGCCCCCCCGTTTTTTCATGTGCGGAACCGACTCGCGGATCAAAATAAATGGCGCGCGGAGATTGGTCGCCAGAATCCGATCCAGCAAATCGGTCGGCGTGTTTTCGATGTTGCCGCGCGACGTGTCGGCGGCGTTGTTGACCAGAAGGTCGAGTCCGCCGAATTTCTCGACGGCGAATTGGATCAATCCAACGCATTGGCGGTCGTCGGTCAGGTCAATCTGATAAAAATCCGCTGATCCTCCTTGCTTGCGGATCATGCCGACCGCCTCGTCTCCTCGCTTTTCGTCGCGTCCGGAAACCACGATCTTCGCGCCGAGTTCGGCGAAATGAATCGCGACACCGCGTCCGATGCCGGAGGTCGAACCGGTGACGACGGCGATTTTGTCTTCGAGGCTTCGCATGGGCAGGAGGGATTTTAATTAGGGAGGAGGGGGAGTTCTAGCCTTTTCCCTATTTGATCCATTCAAGATTACAAACCGCCAAGACGCCAAGACCGTCAAGAAATGCAGATTTCAGATTTGAGAGTTGAAATCCGAGGGGCTTGAATCTTGGTGTCTTTGTGTCTTAGTGGTGAACAACTCCACAATTCGCTTTACGGACGCTCCCCCTTAAAGATAAAAATTAGAAGATTACATTCGTCACCGGATAGAACCGCGAAAGCCGTTGCCATGCCTCATCCTCCCCACCTGATCCGCAATTTTTCGATCATCGCCCACATTGACCACGGCAAATCCACGTTGGCCGACCGTCTGCTGGAAGTCACCGGAACGATTTCCAGCCGGGAGATGAAGGACCAAATTCTGGATTCGATGGATTTGGAGCGAGAACGCGGCATCACCATCAAGGCGCAAGCGGTGCGCATGAGCCACGTCGCCGAGGACGGCCAAACTTACGAACTCAATCTCGTGGACACCCCCGGCCACGTGGATTTCAGCTATGAAGTTTCGCGCTCGATGGCCAGTTGCGAGGGAGCGTTGCTGGTCGTGGACGCCGTGCAGGGGGTCGAGGCTCAGACCATCGCCAACGCCTATCAGGCCATAGACAGCGGGCTGGAAATCATTCCGGTCATCAACAAAATGGATCTCCCCAACGCCGACGCCGCCAAAGCCAAAGCGCAAGTCGAGGAGGGAATCGGGATTGATTGCTCGGAAGCTTTGCGCGTCAGCGCAAAAACAGGCGAAGGGGTCCCGACGATCTTGGAGGCGGTCGTGCGGCGGATTCCCGCGCCGAAAGTCGGCGATCCGAACGAGGTCAAGGCGCTCATTTTCGATTCATCCTACGACAATTATCGCGGCGTCATCACCTATGTCCGCGTGAAGCAGGGGGAAATCAAAACCGGCGACAAAATCCGGTTCATGCGCACCGGCGCGGATTACGAAGTTTTGGAAATCGGTTGTTTCAAACCGAAAATGTCGCCGCTCGATTCGCTCGGCGCGGGGGAGATCGGCTACATCGTTGCGGGGATTAAAGAAATCGCCGCCGTGAAGGTCGGCGACACGGTGACGCTGGCGCGCAAACCCGCCGTCGAGCCTCTTCCGGGTTATCGGGAAATCAAGCCGTTTGTCTATGCCGGACTTTTCCCGACCAATGCCGAGGCGTTCGAAGAATTAAGCGAAGCGGTCGAAAAAATCAAACTCAACGACGCTTCATTCATCACGGAAAAAGAAACCTCGCAGGCGTTGGGATTCGGTTATCGTTGCGGGTTTCTCGGCCTTCTGCACATGGAAATCATTCAGGAGCGGCTGGAGCGCGAGTTCGGACTGGATTTGGTTTCGACCGCGCCGACGGTCCATTACAAGGTCAAGCTTTCGAGCGGTGAGGAAGTGATGGTGGACAATCCGGCGCGAATGCCCGATCCTTCGAGGATCGAGGTCATCGAGGAGCCTTACATCGAGGGGCGGATTCTTTTCCCCGCCGAATACACCGGCGCGGTCATGCAACTTTCGCAGGGAAAAAAAGGAATTCAGAAGGCGATGCAATACCTGAGCGCCGAGCGGGTGATGCTGACCTACGAGTTCGCGCTGAGCGAAATCATTTTCGATTTCCACGACAAGCTGAAATCCACGACCAAGGGCTACGCCTCGTTCGATTACGAGTTCATCGGCTATCGTCCCGCGCCGATGGTCAAGATGGACATCCTCATCAACGGCGAGCCGGTGGACGCGCTGTCGGTGCTGGTCCACCGCGAGGACGCGCAATTCCGGGGACGCGAGCTTTGCGAAAAATTGCGCAAAATCGTCCCGCGCCAGCAATACGAGGTCGCCATTCAGGCGGCCCTCGGCGGCAAGATCATCGCGCGTGAGACCGTCAGCGCCCTGCGCAAAAACGTCACGGCGAAATGCTACGGCGGCGACATCACGCGGAAACGAAAACTTTTGGAGAAGCAGAAGGCGGGAAAGAAACGGATGAAACAGGTCGGCAACGTCGAGATTCCGCAGGAGGCGTTCATGGCCGTCTTGAGGACGGATCAGAAATAGATGGGGATTTAAGAGCGAGAGCAAGAGCAAGATTACGATTAAGATTATGATTACGATTGGAGGATAGTCGGCGAGCGATTACCGCCAAAATAGGCGAAACGGTTTTCAGAATAGCTTGTTTATGAACGACCGCAAATCCATCTTCATCATTGACGACGACGCCGATCTTCGGAGCCTGATGGCGCTGACGCTCGGAGGGGAGAACTTCGACGTTCATCAGGCGGATAACGGACGGCAGGCGCTTGACGCGTTGAGCGAAGTCCGGCCCGATCTCATCATCCTCGACATGATGATGCCCGAAATGAATGGCCTTGAATTTTGCCGACATTTGGTCGAGGGGATCGGCGAATTGGACATCCCGATTCTTGTCGTCTCGGCGGTGAGCGAGAAGGCGCAATTCATGCGCGAGTTCGCCGAGATGCCGATTCTCAAGCAGGGCTTTCTCCGCAAACCGTTCCAAACGGGCGAATTGGTGGATCGGGTTCGGGAAATGTTCGGCGAGACGCCGAAGACCGCGCCGAGCGACAAATCAGAATCACCGGACAACCGGCAACCCACTGAGGAGGCGCCGCGAATGGAAACGCCGATTCCGGCGCGTCCCGCTCCCGTCCGACTCGGGTCCCCGCCACCGCCAAGGCGCGAGAAACTTCCCGAACCGCATCTGAGGATACTGACGATTGACGACGATGACGACATCCGGGCCATTGTCAAGGCGGTGTTGGAATCAGAGCACGAAGTCGCCACCGCCGCCAACGGCAGGGACGCACTGGCGATGCTGGGCCAATTCAGGCCGCAGGTCGTGATCTGCGACGTCGAAATGCCGGTGATGAACGGATTGGAGACGGTCGAGGCGATCCGCAAGAATCCGCAATTCGCCGAGGTTCCGGTTTTTTTCCTCACGGGGGCGAGGGAGGCCGATTTGCCCCGGCGGATTTTTGAGGCGGGAGGCAATCTGTTTCTCCGCAAACCGATTGATCCCTCGCGCCTGCTGAAGATTCTCCGGCAGTTCATGGCCGAAGTTGGAATCGGAAGTCAGGCTCAACCCGAGATGCCGGAATCCAAATCCGTCGCCCCGACGACAGTGCGCGTATTGACGATTGATTGCATCCCGAGAAGCGCGGTTTTGCTCAAGTCGCTGTTGGAGAAAAACGCGCGGGGCCGCTGGGAAACGCTTTGGTCGGAGGAGCCTCAAAAGGCCCTTGCCGCGTTGCCTCACACTGAACCGGACGTGATTTTCTATAATCCGCGAAACCGGAGTCTGGACGGCATTGCCTTCGTCCAATCCATCGAGATCAAGCAGATCAAAGGAAACTTTCAGATCGCGTTCGTCGGCTTCGAGTATTTCAAGGCTGATTTCGATTACAGCCGCAAAACGCTGGGGCGCGAGGCCATCCGGCTCGATCAGCACGAGGGGGTCGTTCTCGATCAATTGACGCGGGTGATCGAATCCGCGCGCGCGACCGCGCGTCCCAAGCAGTTCACCCTTCAGGAATTGAAATCCGAAGACCGCGCGCGCACCGATCAAGCCCGCGCGCGGAGGGATCGGGAGGAGCGCGAACGCGCGATTTTCCGGGAGCGTTTCGGCAGGATTCAAAGTTTCATTGACGAGAACAAATAATCGCCGCGACGCTAATCGAGTATCTCCGAGATTTCAGAGGCGAATTATCGCTTCGCCAAGAATTCATCCATTGGCATCCGGATGTCGCGGGTGATTTGACGAAGCAAAGGGGGCGCAACATCCCTTCCCTTGTGCATGGGAACGGTGGTTCCCCGACCGTCGGGATGGCGATATTGAGCGTGCGAGCCTCGCCTCCGGACCTCGACGAATCCGTGGGACTCCAAAAGGCGGATGACCTCCTGCGGTTTGAGAACGGGAACGCTTCCCAAAGGTCAGGCCACGACAACCAATTGCGTTCCCACGAAATCGGATTCCAATTTCGGCGGTCCATCCTCAAGGAGCATCTCGATGACCTCCTTGAGATGTTCGTGTAGCTCGTCAAGCGTCGCGCCTTGGCTGTGGGCGCCGGGAAATCCGGGCACGTGGCCCACGAATAACCCCGTTTCCGGACACACTTCAATAACCGCTGTGAAGGCGTGCATGGTTGACTTCTCCCCGCAAATAATTCTATATGGCAGGACGCGAGGGAGCAACGCCTTTCATCGGCGGAGGCGTGGATGCGGGTTAATTTTGCCTCGATCAATGCTCCGGTTCTAAAACTAGGTGAATTTTTCCATGAATCTAAAAATTCCCAAAGCAAACCTACTTCCCGCCTGCCTGTTTTGCGCGGGAACGATTTTCACCTCCCGCGCCGACGACGCCCCGTCGCCAACTTACAACCGCGACGTCGCGCCGATTTTTCAGCGCGCCTGTCAGTCGTGCCATCACCCCGGAACGATCGCGCCGATGTCGCTCATGACCTACGACGAAGTGCGCCCGTGGGTGAAATCCATCCGCAAGGCCGTCGGCGACCGCAAGATGCCGCCGTGGCACGCCGACGCGCAGGTCGGCCATTTCAAAAACGACCGCAGGCTCAGTTCCGCCGAAGTAGAAACAATCCTCAACTGGACTGCAGGAGGCGCGCCCGCCGGCGACGCGAAGGATCATCCCGCCCCGCTCGTCTTCACCGAAGGATGGTTGCTCGGCCAGCCCGATCTGATTCTTCCGCTCCCCGAACACGAACTCAAAGCCGATCTGGAGGATGAATTTGCTCCCTTCAACGTCCCGACCGGATTCACGGAGGAGAAATGGATTCAGGCGGTCGAGTTCAAGCCGGGCAATCCCGCCGTCGTGCATCACATCGTCACCAGCGCGCTCGGAACCTTCGCCCCCGGACGTCAGCCGAGCAGTTTTCCCCCCGGCCTTGGACTACTGATGGAGCCGGGCGAGACGATCCGCGTCCAGATGCATTATCACAAGGAGCGCGGCGTTCCGGCGAGCGATCGGACGATGATCGGCCTTCGCTTCGCCCGCGAGCCGATCCACAAGCAGGTCCGATTGGAAGGTGCGTTCGATCCGCGCCTTCACATTCCTCCGGGCGAATCGAATTATCCAGCCTCCGGCGAACACCGATTCACCCGCGACGCGCATTTGATTGCGATGAAACCCCACATGCACCTGCGCGGCAAGGACATGAAATACGAAATCATCTTCCCCGACGGGCGCGAAGAGACTTTGCTCTCCGTTCCGAACTATGATTACGACTGGCAGACGAATTACGAACTCGCCGAACCGCTGGCCTTGCCGAAGGGAACCCTGCTCAAGGTCGAGGCCCACTATGACAATTCCTCCGCCAATCCGCACAATCCCGATCCCTCCCAAACTGTCCGCAACGGCGAGAAAACGACGGATGAAATGATGATCGGATGGTTTCAATACACCGACGACGAAGAGGACGTCGCGGCGGGAAAAGTGGTCAAATCTCCGATTCGCTGGGGCGGCGGCCGGCGCGGCGGGGGACTGGTCGAAGAATAGGTATGATCCGGTGATCGTTTTCAATCTTTTCCCGGGCATGTTTTTAACCCAATGATGATACCTTTCCTTCAAGCCGCATCAGCGGCGAAATAGCCGTAGGGGACCGAAGAATAGCCCGATCGAATTTGAACCGCGGGAGCGGCGACATAAACCGATGGAACCATGGACATTCAAATCACCGAAAATGAATTATCTTTATAGTAAACGTCCCCCGTTGCCATATGGTTGGTGGAATGATAGTGTGGTCGTCTTTGGCTTTTTGGGTGATCTATCTGGGCACACTCCAGTCCCGAATCCAATCCCGGATAGTTGGATTTACGCTGAGCATGAGGACAAGCCCGAGTATTATATTTTCAATCCTCGCGAAGAGGCGGGCTTCTCACCATGATGACCACCGCCGCTCCGAAACGAGTCGGAAAAGCGACGAAAGTAATAGTACAACCGAAGTCATGGTCACTCCTTGCATCTCTGGCGTTGTCATTGCTTCCATGTGGCTGCGCATGGCTTTTCGATCTCCCTTGGTATATCCGAGCCAGCACTGTTCCTAAGCCAGAGTGGATGATACTTGGTGAAAAGGCTAGGGAAGCTTATAGACTGCAACAATATGGCATTGCTGAGCAATACTACCTTCAAGCGATTGAGCAAGGCAAACGGTTGGAATTCAGGGACAAGGGTTTGAGTAATTACTATACTTTGTTTTGGATTTATTCTGCGGAGGGACGGTATAAAGAAGCGATAGAGGCAGGAGGCATCTATGGCCAATACATTTCAAGCATCACGGACAAAAGTAAATGGCCATATTATTGTGAGATGGCCTCGCTTTACCATGAGTATGGCAAGGATGATATGGTGCTAAGGTTTTGTGAACTAGCCGCGAAGGATCGCGAAGAGTATCTCGCTGGTCATCGGGTCAAAATGATACCTGATGGGCCGAATAGCGTAGGGCACCTCGAAAAGGTGATACGCGAAGATCGAGAGATCATAACGGCTCAGATTGATGTATATCTTGGAAAGTACTACTTGCGACGAGGAGAATATGAAAAGGCGCGAGACAGATTCCAGGAAAGCTTTGATAATTTGGCCCAAAATAATCTTATGCGAACGGATTATACTGGAAGATCTCAAATGCTTCTAGGGATGACCTACCACTATCTTGGCGACGATTCAAAAGCTGAGGAATTGTTGCGCGGATCTGCCGGAGCGAACGCCGGTTCATTTGTCGTTGAGGCGGATGATCTTGCGCAAGAGGTCGCTGTTTTGGGAAATATTGAAGAGCGCCGCGGAGCGGCAGACAAGGCTCTGAAGGATTACGATTACGCCTTGCGTATGCTCAGAGGTGCACGTTCCGAAGAGCGCCGGACCCAACAAGCCGATGCCCTCAACCAACTCGGGGGTTTTTATCTCCGGCAAACCAACCTTGAGGAATCCTCCAAGGCTTACCACGAAGCCAAATCCCTGCGCGAGGCAACCACCACTGCAACCCATCCCGAATACGCGGTCACGATGAAGGGTTTAGCAACCATCGCCGTTTCCCGCAACGAGTTAACCAGCGCGACGCTCCTTGCCCGAAAGGCTCTTGACGTTCTGGACGCCTCCGTGGTTCGGACCCACGCCCGAATCGCCCCCGTCCTAGTGGCGCTGTCCTCCATTGAAATCCTCAACGGCCATCCCGAAGAAGCCGCGAAATTGAATCAACGCCTTGAAACCCTTCTCCAAGACCGCCCCTTGGCGATTTGGAAAGAAGATTTCCTCTGGACCGTTGATTTTTACGCAGGGATACTTCAAAAGACCGGCAAACAAGCGGAAGCCGATGCCTTAAAACAGATTTACGCCCGGCAGAAAGATCGAAGGTAAAGAATTGACAGGCGATTCGCGGACATGAATTGTCATTGCGGGTTTTTATGCCGCCCCTCCCGGGGCTTGAATAATTTTGGGAAGGATCCTTAACATCCCCACGCTTCCGCGTGGGGCTAAAATTATGCCGCCACTGATGCGGCTTCGAATGGTTAATTCGCAGTGAGGTCGTGATACATAACTGCGGGAGCCGCGAGATGAGAATGGCCCCGTGCGGAAGCGTGGAAATCGAGACCAAGAACACAATCGAACCGGAGCCGCGGGAGCGGCGGAAATAATCTAGCCCCAACCGGAAGGTTGGGGATAAAATCACCCGCGCTAAATCCAAGCTCCGGCAGGAGCGACATAAATCGGCGGATCATTAAGAGACTTTCCAATGAAAAATTCATATTCGTTTCATGTATTCCTTTTCTCGGCGGGTGTTTTTCTCCTTGGTCCAACTCTCGCAAATGCGGCACCAGCGGCGGACACGGTTGAAATGCAATCGCCTGCCTCCTTCATCGGAACAAAACCCGGATACGAACGCGAGATCGCGGGGATCAAGATGTGCTGGTGTCCGCCGGGGAAGTTCATCATGGGGAGTCCGCGCAGTGAACCGGAACGACGCCCCGACGAAACGCAGGTTGAAGTGACGCTGACCAAAGGTTTCTGGATGAGCAAATACGAGGCGAAACAGGGGGATTGGAAGCGCGCGGTGGGTAAGTTGCCCGGACCGACGACCGATGAATTGCCCGAAGGAGACGAATACCCCGTCGGGAATGTCAATTTCGCCGAAACGGAGGCTTACTGCGCCAAACTTACCGAACTCGGCCATCAATCCAGAAGTCTCCCGATGGAGTGGGAATTCCGTTTGCCGACCGAAGCGCAGTGGGAATACGCCTGCAGAGCGGGAACAACCACGGCGACGTCGTTCGGCGACTCGCTCAGCCCGAAGCAAGCCAATTTCAAAAAACAACCCTATAACGGAGGCGAGCCGGGACCGTTCCTCGGCATGGTCGCGAAAGTCGGCGCCTATCCCCCCAACGCGTGGGGATTGTGCGATATGCACGGCAATATCTTCGAGTGGTGCCGGGATTGGTATCATGTCCGGCTTCCGGGCGGAACGGACCCCGACCTTTACAGCGCAAAACAAACGGCGGCGAAGAACCGGGACGGGAGCATTTCCAGAGTGCGGCGTGGCGGAGCATGGACCGATGAGGGTTGGGCGTGTCGTTCGGCTTTTCGATTAAAATTCGAGCCGGAACGCCGTTACGACCACATCGGGTTTCGGGTGGTGGCCGTTCGCCGAATTGCCGAGTAATAGAATTCCGACGAGCCGGGATCGGGATTTGTAAACGAATTTAACCCAAGGACGCCGCGGTCGTGTTTCGGATTTTGGAATCTGCCGCATTTGAATCAACCGAGCCGCGAGCGTAAGTGAGCATCCAAAAACAAAGATACCGCGCACGGGGACGCTCCCTCACGTTCGCGGCTCGGATCATGCTCCAGTTTCTGAAACACGCCCAAGAAAGCGTCTAGCCAGTCAAATATCTTGGATATGCCGACTTGATGCGTTCTAATTTTCAAACACCCGTCGGCGCGCGTCGGAGCGGCGAATACCATGACCGGACAAACCCCTCACCAACTCTGCTTTCAAAGCGCGCGGGATTTGAGCGCGTTGTTGCGCGCGCGGAAAATCTCCGCCATTGAGTTGGCCGAAATCTTTTTGTCGGCCATCGCAAAATCCAACGGACCCCTCAACGCCGTCGTCACGATGGACGCCGAATTCACGCTTGCCGAAGCGGCGAAGGCGCAAAAACGAATTCACGCCGGCGACGTTTTCGGGATGCCCCTCGTCGGCGTTCCGTTCCTCGCCAAGGATTTGGACGTGACGGCGGGATTGCGGACGACGTTCGGCAGTCTCAACAACCGCGATTACGTTCCGCGATGGGACATGTTTCACATCGCGCGCTTGAAGGAATCCGGTTGCGTTTTGCTCGGCAAGACGAACACGCCCGAAGACGGAACGATTCCCAATACTTATAATGACGTGTTCGGGCCGACGCGCAACCCGTGGAATTTGGAGCGTTGCGCGGGAGGATCGTCGGGAGGATCGGCTTCGGCGGTCGCGGCCGGATTGACTCCGCTGGCGACGGGATCCGATGGCGCGGGTTCGATCCGGCTCCCTGCGTCCTTCAACGGCGTGTTCGGAATCAAGCCGACGTTCGGTTTGATCCCGTTCGGTCCCAAGGGAATCGGCGTGATGAACACGATCGGTCATTTGGGACCGATGACGCGGTCGTCGGCGGACGCGGCGGCGATGCTCGACGCGATGGTGGGTGGGGACGAGCGGGACCGCGCAAGCCTCCCCGCGCCGCATGGATTCTTAGCCGCGTTGGATGAACCGTTTGAAATGGGTCGAGTCGCTTATTCCGCGGATTTGGGTTACGCGCCCGTGAAGGATGAAGTGCGCGAATTATTTTTCTCCGCGATTGAAAAACTCCGCAAAGCCGGTTGGCCGCTGGAAGAGGCGCGTCCCGCGCTCGATGCTCCGGAAAAGGGAAGCCAACGCGCCATTGAGGTTTTGGTCGCGGTCGAATGGGGAACGATCCCGATGAAACTTGAAAGTCAGAACCCGGAGGCTTATGCGCGACAGACGAAAGAGGTCCGCCAACTGGCCGAGTTTCGCAAGACCCTGACGCTCGAAGATCTTTGGAAAGCTTATGAGGTTCGCAAGGGCTTTTGCATTGCGATGGGAAGGTTTTTCGAAGATTACGATCTTCTCTTGACGCCAACTCTGACGCGCTCCGCGTTTGAATTGGATCGGCCTTGGCCGATGAAAGGAAATTCGCCGCTGGAGGAAGATCGAGATCTGAATTCTCTCCTGTTCCCTTTCAATCTGACCGGCGATCCGGCGTGCAGTCTTCCCATTGGTTTGACGAAGGATGGGTTGCCGGTCGGAGTTCAGATCGTCGGTCCGCGCCATCAGGACGCGCTGGTGCTCCGCGCCGCGCGCGCTTGCGAAGAATCGTGTGATTTCATTGCGCGGCGTCCGCCCTTCAGCGTCTCGGCTTGAACAGACTCACGGGATTTCATGGAAATCCATTGCGCCTCCCGGCGGGGGCGATTATTCTATGGGTTGAATGGATCGGGGCGTGGCGCAGCCTGGTAGCGTACTTGCTTGGGGTGCAAGGGGTCGCTGGTTCAAATCCAGTCGCCCCGACCATTTACGTTTCGATCCGCAGACCCGTAACTCCGCTGAGTTCAGGTTCCTGCGGTTTTTCTCGCCGTCGCCAGAGAAGCAATCCTTCATCCCCGAGCCAACCGGGAAGGAAAACCATCTTGGTTCCTCAACGGAGTGTTGATGGATCGGGCGCAGGTTGAGCGCTTGGCGTTGTGTCCGGGAAGCTACGAGCTTCGTTGCGCCGACGCGCGGGGCAACGCCGACGGCGCGCGTTTTGAGGTGAAATAGCTTCGATCAGAGATGTCACTGTGGCTGGGCAGGACGGGGCAGGACGGGGACGTGAACCGTATTGGTAATTCAAAAAAAGATCCCGTTGCGGAGCGCGCGCCATCGCGGGTCGGCTCTCCAGAGCCGCCATTTCAATTTCGCCAGCCTTGTCGGGTCTGGATCCCCGACCTACAAGCGGGGAAATCGGGAGAGGCGACATGCTTTGATTGCATTTCCCAATCCGTAAAATTCGCGTCCATCCGTGTCCCATCAATTGGACACGGATTTGACGGATGAACACGGATCGGCGACGAGCGCGTTCGCGCGAAAAACCAAGGGAAATCTCGACTCTTCGCATGGTTTTGATGTATTCAGAATTGAACACAGGAACGCTCAATGAACAATCAAAGCGTCGGCATTGATTCCAAATCGCACGGTTTGCTCCGGCAGATCGCCCGGCGCCAACGGCGGACGATGCAAGCCGCGCTCGGCGAAGCCGTTGAAACCTATCGCCGCAAGCTGATCGCGGAGCAAACGAACAAGGTTTACTCAAAATTGAAGGGCAATCCGATTCGATGATACCAAGGGGTTTAACGCGGTGAATTTGCGGGAGGATACTCACCGGTTGAAATTCGGTCCCCTGAGGAGGTTGTCTAACATGCGAAAGTCCAAAAGGTTCGATTGCGTCCAAATGAAAAACACGATACGGGCGGAACTGGCGCGCGATCATCGGGGATTGACCGACGATGAAATTCGCGCCCAAATGTCCCGCAAACTGCTTGCGTCAAATCATCCCATCGCTCAACTGTGGCGCCGATTAGCCAAGTCGTCGCAAGGCGGAGGAAGAGGCTTGGGAAAACTACGGCGAGAACAATCAATCGTTAAAAGCGCTTGGAAGTGAGGCCAATGAAACGAACCCTATTCAAAGAAGAACACAACATTTTCCGCGAGGCGTTTGACAAGTTCCTCGCGCAGGAAGTCGTTCCCCACTATGAGGAATGGGAAGAGGAGGGATGCGTCAGCCGCGACCTCTGGCGTAAGGCGGGACAGCAGGGATTCCTCTGTCCATGGGCGGATGAAAAATACGGCGGCTCGGGCGCCGATTTTCTTTACTCGGTCGTGATGATCGAGTCGCTCTCCCGCGCGCGCGGCGTCGGCTTTTCGCTAGGACTCCACAACGACATCGTCGGACCCTACATTGACCGGATCGCCAACGAGGAGCAAAAACAACGCTGGCTTCCCGGTTGCGTCAGCGGCGAGAAAGTTCTCGCCGTCGCCATGAGCGAACCGGCGGTCGGCTCGAATCTGGCCGGCATCAAGACCACCGCCCTGCGGGACGGCGATCACTACGTCGTCAACGGACAAAAAACTTTCATCACCAATGGCCAACTTTGCGATTTGGTGATCGTCGCCTGCAAGACCGATCCAAACGCGAAACCGCCGCACAAAGGGCTTAGTCTCATCGTCGTCGAGGACGGGATGCCCGGTTTTCGCAAGGGGATCAAGCTTGCCAAGATCGGGCGCAAGGCGTCGGACACGTCGGAATTGTGGTTCGAGAACTGCCGCGTTCCCGCCGCGAATCTTCTCGGCAAGGAGGGGGACGGGTTTTATCTCCTCATGCACAATCTCCAGCAGGAGCGGCTCGTCTGCGCCATCGGCTCGATGGCCGAGGCGGAATGGGCGCTCGACATGACCGTCCGCTACGTCAAGGAACGCGAGGTTTTCGGCAAACCGCTGGCGTCGTATCAGAACACGCAATTCGAGCTGGCGGAAATGGCGACCGAGGTGGAGATCGGCAGAGCGTTTCTGGACCGCCTCATCGCCGAGCACATGAACAAGACTTCGATTGACATGGAAACCTCGATGGCGAAATGGTGGATCACCGACATGAACTTCCGCGTCGCCAACCGGTGTCTCCAACTCTTCGGCGGCTACGGCTACATGACCGAATATCCGATCTCCCGCGCGTTCGTGGATTTCCGGGTCGAATCCATCTTCGCCGGGTCGAACGAGATCATGAAGACGATTATTGCGAAGAGGTTGGGGTTAACGTAAAAACGGGGGAAACCTCCCATGAAGGATTACCACATCAACGTCTTTTACAGCGAAGAAGATGGACGCTACGTTGCCGACATTCCCGATCCCATGTTATGTTCGGCCTTCGGCGCAACGCCCGAGGAAGCCATCCACGAAGCATTGACGGCCAAGGAAGCTTGGCTGGAAACCGCGCGAGCTTCGGGCAAGCCGATCCCCGAACCGACGTGTCGATCCGTGATTTATCAAGCGGCTTCATGACTCAAAATTGTTGAATTAGTCCATCGAGAAGGGTTTTTGTGCGCAATCCTACCGACATCGCCAGAATCGAAAAGGTTGAGTTACGCGAGATATGGGAGAACGAGGCGTATGACTTCACCGTCTGGCTCGAGGAAAACATTGATTATCTGAACGAAGTGCTTGATCTGGACCTTTCGGTAATCGAGCGCGAAAGGGCGGCAGGCACTTTTTCGGTGGATCTTTTCTGCGAAGATCGTAATGGAGAAAAAGGAATTATCGAAAATCAGCTCGGTAAAAGCGATCACGATCATCTGGGGAAGCTGATAACCTACGGTTCGGTGCTCGAAGCTAAAACCATTATTTGGATTGTCGCGGATGCGCGTCCCGAACACGTAAGAGCCGTGACGTGGCTCAACGAAGACACGTCGGCATCATTCTATCTCGTCAAACTGGAGGCCGTCAGAATCAACGGATCGCATCCCGCGCCGCTGATGACCTTGATTGTCGGACCGAGCGCCGAAATCAAAGGCGCAGGCGCTGAAAAACGCGCGATTGAGGAGCAGTCCTCAAATAAGTTCCAGTTTTGGGATGGTTTTTTGAGCTATACCACAGGGAAGACTCCGCTATTTGCAAATGTTTCTCCATCAAACAACACTTGGATTCAAACAGGCGCCGGTTTGAGCTACCTATATTTCATGTGCGAAGTTGGAAGAAAAGGCGTTTCCATCGGACTATACATTGATACGAGTGACGCCAATCAAAACAATAAATACTTCGATCAATTATTCTCCTCGAAGTCGGAGATCGAAAAGGCGCTGGGGACGGATCTGGAATGGATGAGACTTGACCATCGCAAGGCTTGTCGAATTCGACGAATGCTCGACATCCAAGCATACAAAGATCCGCCAGAAGATTGGCCCGCAAATTTCAAAATTATGATTGACGCGATGATCCCGTTCGAGAAGGTTATGTCTCCTTATATCCGCCGATTAAAGCGCACCTAAGCCTCGAAAGGAAAAATTCGTTATGCCCGGACCCCTCAACGGACTCAAAATCCTCGACTTCTCCACGCTTCTTCCCGGCCCTTACGGGACGATGATGTTCGCCGATTTGGGCGCGGAGGTGACGCGTGTCGTCGCGCCGGGACCATCGAGTCTGCGCCCCGAAATGCCCGGCGGCGAACCCAACCCGCTTGATCTCCTGCTCAACCGCAACAAGCGGAGCGTGACGGTCAACATGAAGGACGAATCCAGCCGCGAAATCATCCGACGGCTGATTGAACGCAACGACGCGCTGGTCGAGCAATTCCGCCCGGGCGTCATGCAACGGCTCGGCTGGGATTATCCCGCCGCCAAAGCCGTGAATCCCAAGATCATCTACTGCTCGCTCACCGGCTACGGACAAAACGGACCCTACAAGGACCGCGCCGGACACGACCTCAATTACCTCGCCATGTCGGGCATCATGTCCTACACGGGCAAAAAGGAAATCGGCCCCTCCCCCTGCGGCATTCAAATCGCCGATCTTTGCGCGGGGTCTTACAATTTGGTCGTCGGCCTCTTGGCCGCGCTCTATCACCGCCAACAAATCGGCGAGGGGCAACACATTGACGTGGCGATGCTCGATGGCTCCATCGCGCTGAACGCCATTTCCGGCGCGACGTTTCTGCGCTACGGCGTCGTTCCGGGGCTGGAGACCGAACTTCTGAACGGCGGAACGCTCTATGACATTTACAAAACGAAAGACGGAAAATTCCTAAGCGCCGGCGGTTTGGAGCCGAAATTCTTGTTTGATTTTCTCAAGGCGCTCAATCGCCCCGACCTCGCGCCGACCCCCGGAACTTCCATGTATGCCATTCCGAACAAAGCCGAGGCGAAAAAAATCGTCACGGAATTGATCGCGCAAAAGACGCTGGAGGAATGGACTAAACTTTTCGCCGATTACGACGCCTGCGTCGAACCGGTGCTCGATCTCAAGGAGATGAGCGAGCATCCGCAAACCAAGGCGCGCGAGATGATCGTCGAGGTCAACAACAATCGCGGCGGCAAAGTCCGCCAGATCGCCCATCCGATCAAATTCTCCTCGACCCCGCCCCGCTACGACCACGCGGGCAAACCCGCCGGCGCGGAGAACGACGTCATCCTGCGCGAGATTGGTTTTTCAGAGGAGGAAATCGGGCAAATGCGCGACAAGGGAACGATTGGGAAATAAAGATTCGCCGATGGATGCGATCATCCCTGAAAAGACCAACGACAACTTTTCCTTGAGTATGACGCAAAAGATTCGGTATAAACCCACGCATGGAAATTCTGGAAAGGGATCCGGAATGGCCGCGCGGCGCCGGGGATTCCTCGCCAACTCAGGTCGGGTCGCCGATTGAGATGATTTAACCCATAGGAAGGTTCGAACGATGAAACTGGCTCTTGGCATGATTGAAACCCGGGGATTGCTCCCCGCCATCGAGGCGGCGGACGCCAGCCTCAAGGCGGCCAACGTGACGCTCAGCAACATTGAAAAGGTCGGCGGCGGACTCGTCACGATCATGTTGCGCGGCGACGTCGCGGCGGTCAAGGCCGCCACCGACGCCGGAGCCTCGGCGGCGCGCAAGGTCGGCGAATTGCTCTCGGTCCACGTCATCCCCAGCCCGCACGAAAGTTTGGAAGGAACGTTCATCGGCGGCGGGAAGGGCGCGTGAGCGGAGAAATCTCTTGGCTCGAGTGCCAGAGCAAGAGTAAGAGCAAGATTAAGATTACGAATTCAAGGATGTGATGGCAGTCCTCCAAAAACAGGACTGCCATTTTCATATACGGGAGTAGCATGAGTCTGAAAATCAACGCCAAAATCCGGCGCGTCGCCGAATCCACGACGCTGGCCATGACCGCCCGCGCCAAGGCGATGAAGGCGCAGGGGATCAACGTCATCGGATTCGCGGCGGGTGAACCCGATTTCGACACGCCGGAGGTCGTCCGCAAACGCGCCATCGCCGACATCGAATCGGGCGTCACGCGCTACACGGAATCCTCCGGCACGCTGGAACTCCGCAAGACGATCTGCGCGAAACTCAAACGCGAAAACAATTTGGACTACGCGCCGGAGCAGGTGATCGTTTCCTGCGGCGGCAAACACACGCTTTACAACATCTTCGAGACGATGCTCGAAGCGGGCGATGAAGTGATCGTGCCGATTCCGTATTGGCTCACCTATCCGGAACAGATTCACATGGCGGGCGGCGAGTGCATTTACATTCCGACGAGCGCGGAGAGCAATTACAAGATCACGCCCGCTCAACTCGACAAGGCAATTACAAAAAAGACCCTAGCGTTTCTCTTCAATTCTCCCTCCAATCCGAGCGGCATGGTCTATACGCCGGACGAAATCCGCGCGCTCGCGGCGGTCTTGGAGCGGCATCCTCATGTTGCGGTGATCAGCGACGAGATCTACGAACGTCTGCTATACGGCGGAATGACGCACCTGAGCTTTGCCGCCGCGTCCCCGGCGATGAAGGAGCGGACTCTCACGGTCAACAGCATGAGCAAAACCTACGCGATGACCGGTTGGCGGATCGGCTACTGCGCGGGCGCGTCCGATTTCGTTCAGGCGATGGGGCGGATGCAGAGTCACTCGACTTCCAATCCGACGACGTTTTGCCAGTCCGCCTCGATTGCGGCCTTAAACGAAGCCGAAGCGGACGTGGAGAAAATGAGGCGGTCCTTCGACGAGCGGCGCAAGGACATGCTGGCGCGCGTCCGCGCGATTCCGGGCGTTCGTTGTCCCGAACCGCTCGGCGCGTTTTACGTTTTCGCCGACGTGGGGGACCTCTATCCAACGGCCAAGGTCCGCGGTTCAATGGAGTTTTGCGACCGCTTGCTGAATGAAGCGCAGGTGGTTTGCGTTCCGGGCGAGCCGTTCGGCGACGACCGCTCGATCCGGCTTTCCTATGCGATTGCGCCCAAGGCCATCGCCGAGGGATTGGACCGCATCGCGGCGTTCGTGAAAAAATTGGGTTGAGGATGGTCTTTCATGCGCGATGATTTGGCGCGGGTCAAAGTTGGTCTGATACAGGCGAAATGCTCGGAAAGCCCCGCCGACAATCTGCGCCGCGCAATTCGCAACATCGAGGCAATCGCGCGCAAAGGAGCGAGGATCATTTGCCTCTCGGAACTTTTTCGAAGTCGCTATTTTTGCCAAGTTCAAGACCCGGCCAATTTCGATTTGGCCGAGCCGATTCCCGGCCCGACGACGAAAACGCTCGGCAAACTGGCGAAAAAATTAAAAGTCGTAATCGTCGCTTCGCTTTTCGAGCGTCGCGCGGCGGGACTTTATCACAACACGGCGGTTGTGTTGGACGCGGACGGATCGCTCGCCGGAATCTTTCGCAAGATGCACATCCCGGATGATCCGCTCTACTATGAGAAATACTATTTCTCGCCCGGCGATCAGGGCTATCGGGTTTTTGAAACAAAATACGGCAAGATTGGCGTCCTCGTCTGTTGGGACCAATGGTTTCCCGAAGCGGCGCGATTGACGGCGCTTAAGGGGGCGCAGATTATTTTCTATCCGACGGCCATCGGTTGGCACCCGAACGAAAAAGCGGCGTTCGGCGCGACGCAACGCGACGCATGGACGACGATCCAACGCGCTCACGCCATCGCCAACGGCGTTTTTGTCGCGGTTTGCAATCGCGTCGGATCGGAAAAAAGCGCGAACGGCGAATTGGAGTTTTGGGGAAGCTCGTTTGTCAGCGATCCCTTCGGACGGACGCTCGCTCTGGCTCCGACGGGCAAGGAAACCAATCTGCTCGCGTCGTGCGATTTCCGATTGATCGAAGAAACCCGACGCAACTGGCCGTTCCTGCGCGACCGCAGAGTGGACTCCTATGGCGACATCACGAAAAAATTCGCGGATTAGCCGAGTGCGTCGGAAACGCGGAACGGGCTTCTCGCTCGAAATCGAAGGAAAACCATTTCACGGGCAAGATGCCCGCGCCACGGCGCAATACCGGATGCCCGCCGAATGGGAGCCGCACGAGGCGTCATGGATTGGTTGGCCGGTCAATCCCGACGATTGGCCCGGCAAACTCGACGCCGTGCGATGGGCGTTCGTGGAAATCGCGCGTCATTTGTCCAAAGCCGAGCGCGTTCACATTCTCGTCCCGACGCAAGCGGTCGAGCGCGACGCGACGAAACGCCTGCAAATGGCGGGCGTGGATCCCCGGATGATTTCTTTTCACTGCCTCAAGACAAACCGAAATTGGTTGCGCGACGCGGGAGCGATTTTTGTCGCCGACCGCGCGACCGGAAAAATGAATGCGCTTCAATTCAAATTCAACGCTTGGGCGAAATACGACAACTGGCGTCTGGATCGCGCGATTCCCGAGTTGATGTCGCGCATCGCGCATTGCCCTCTTGAGAAGGGAACGATCCAAAGCGAACGGAAAAAAGACTGGATGACGCTGGAAGGAGGAGCCATCGAAGTCAACGGAGCCGGACTCCTTATGACGACCGAGGAATGTCTTCTGAGCGACGTTCAAGCAAGAAATCCCGGACACTCGAAACAGGAAGTCGAACACGCGCTGAAATCCAATTTTGGTTGCGAGCGAATCATCTGGCTCCAGCACGGCATCGAGGGAGACGACACGCACGGCCACATTGACGACCTCGCGCGTTTCGTCGCCGAGCGGACCGTCGTCGCCGTCGAGGAGAAAAATCCGAGGCATCCCAATCATCGTCCCCTCCGCGAGAATCTCGAAATTCTGAAATCCTTCCGAGACGAAAAGGGATCGCTGGAGATCGTTCTGCTTCCCATGCCTGAAACCATCGTCTTCGACGGCATGACGCTCCCGGCCAGCTACGCCAATTTCTACATTGCCAACGAAACCGTCCTCGTCCCAACGTTCAACGATCCGGCGGACCGCGTCGCCTTGGGAATTATACAGGACGTGTTCCCCTCCCGCGTCGTCCGGGGCATCAGCGCGGTGGATTTGATTTGGGGTCTTGGAACGCTCCATTGCTTGACTCAGCAACAACCCGCCAAATTTGTCCGATCGCCCTCAAAGAAGAGACCAACCTGACCTCTCATGTGCCGACCCACCATCAATCCGGGCTACAACCCAAGGATCAAGCAGGATTCGGTCGCGTGTTGACCAAATGCGGAGATTTCCGAGTGACTCTTTCGAACGAGCGTTTCGATCTGTTGGGTGGAACAATTTCCTACTCGCAACCATATCACCTTCGGGGGAAAACCGCGAAGGAAGCTCAACTCGTGGAAGTCTGAATCCTTGGAGATGATTGTGAAATCGTTTTCGCGCGCGTATTTCCAGATGACTTCATCGGCGGCCTTTCCCATGTCTCGATCTCGAACGTGTAAAGTCCCGGGAAACAGGTCCTGCAAGGCACGCGTCAGCCGAGGCGATAAATTCTGATCGAAGAGGAGTTTCAAGACGAAGCCGGAATTTGAAGGAGCCGGCGCTCACGGTCGGCCGCAAAAGCCAGACAAGCCCGGATGTCTTGTTGCGTGAGATCGGGAAAATCGGCGAGAATTTCGCCTTCGGTCATTCCCGAAGCAAGATATTCCAGCACATCATAAACAGTGATGCGCAACCCGCGGATGCAGGGTTTGCCTCCCCGTTTCCCCGGCTCGATCGTGATGATACTTTGATAATCCAGACTCATGAATGCATCTTACGATCGGGTATGGAACGAATTCAAGCTGTTCCCGTCGTTGAGAGTATTTCCGAACAGACGACGAGCGCTTGCTCAACGCGGATGCGCTCCAAACAAGCCAGCGGTTCCTTCCATGCGCATCTCGTTTTCCAGCAGGGAATACACGGCGGATCGGTCAATTGGATCACACGATTTTTCACTCCCCACGGGCCGTTGCGTTTCGGATCGGACGCGCCGTAAAGACCGAGCGTTGGGACGCCGAGCGCGACGGCCAGATGCGCCGGACCGGTGTCCCCCGCGATAAAGAGTTGCGCGCGGGCGACCGCCGCGCCCAGTTCCACAAAACTTGTCGGAGGCATGAGATAAACGCCCGGTCGTGGACCGATTGAACTTGAAGGGTCGGATTCGGGCGCGCCTGCGGCGGAAAGCGCGGCGCGTACCAGCGGTTCTTCTCCGGGTCCCCATGCCAAGGCGACGCGGGCGGAAATGCGCCGTGCCAATTCCGCCGCAAGCTTCCCGTAATTTTCGGCGGGCCATTGTTTGGTCGGCCATCCGGCTCCCGGATTCATCACGATTCGCGGAAAAGTCGGATCGGCTTCTCCCCAAATCGTCTCGGCTCGTTGATGCGCGGACGTGGGAAGATGCGCGGGAAACCGAACCAGAGGATTTTCGATCCCGACGGCGCGAAGCAAACTCAAATTCTTTTGGATGACGTGAACGTCTGTTGAAGACGGAGAAATGGCTTCGTTGTAAAACCAACGGCTGATCTCCCGCGCGTCCTCGCCGCGAAATCCGACTCGCCGCCGCGCTCCGGAAATCCGCGTCCAGATTGCGCTCTTGGTCAACCCCTGAAAATCAATTGCGGCATCGTAGCGTTGGGCGCGAAGTTCCCGAACCAGATCACGGATCGGTCCGCGCGCCGCCGCCAACCAATTTTCTCGCAACGCCTTGCGGGGCAGAACGTGAAGAGCATTCAGCAAAGGATGATCTTGAAGGATCGGCGCGGCGCGGTCCTCGACCAGCCAACCGATGAAGGCATCGGGAAACTCTGCTCGCGCCGCGGCCAACACTGGGAGTGCATGAACAACGTCCCCCAGCGCGCTGAGACGGATGAAAAGAATCCGCGGTGGCGGACCGCCGATGGCCATCACCCTTTGGCGGTTCGGGGTTGATTGACCAAATCGCGGAACGTCTTGCCCGGTTTGAACGCCGCGACGGTTTTGGGGGGAATTTGAAGCCGGACGCCGGTGCGCGGATTCCGTCCGGCGCGCGCCCGCTTTTGTTTCGTGTAGAACGTCCCGAATCCGATGAGCGAAACCTTCTTCTTCTCCTTGAGCGCCTCTTTGACCGCCTCCAGAAAGATCTCGATGGCGTCCATCGTGTCCTTCCGGCTCATGCCCGTCCGTTGGGCGACTTTATCGGCCACGACCGCTTTTGTCATGCGACAACCTCCGTTGCTCTTTTCATCGGTCCCAAAGCTCACCGCCTTGAGACCCTTCCTTCACCTTGAACCGCCGTAGTTTGAGAGATCGGGCGGATTTTCGTCAAGTCATTTAGGTCCAATTCCATTCAATTGAAGCGCGGACTGCAATGAATTCCTTGCGCTACGAGAAAAAGCCTCATAAATTACCCCCTACAACCTCACGGAAGGAATCTCCCAAATGATTGACCGCAGATACGTTCTAAAGCGCCGAATTTGCCTTTTGCTCTTGGTTCCGCCTCTTTTCGTCGGATGCGGCAAAAAGGCCGCCGAGAAAGCCATCGAGCGCGCCGCCGCCAAGAATGGTCAGGAGGTCAAAGTCAAAACCGGAAAGGATTCCATGACCATCGAAGCGAAGGACGATCAAGGCAAGAAGGTCGTCTATAAAGCGGAAGGAGGTTCGGCGACCATCGCCTCTGAAGACGGTAGCATCAAGATGACAACCGGCTCGGCCCTGAAACTGCCGGAGGGCTATCCCAAGGACGCGCCGAGTTACGCCGGTATGCAAATTGACACCTCCGCCCTTCAAGGCGATATGTTCATGGTCCACGGCTCCACCTCCGATAAACCCGATAAAGTCTTGGCGACCCTGCGTAACAGCGCCAAAACCGGCGGATG
This sequence comes from uncultured Candidatus Sumerlaeota bacterium, assembly GCA_964598765.1. Lineage (GTDB taxonomy): Bacteria > Sumerlaeota > Sumerlaeia > MVZB01 > JAJFLK01 > CAZRCZ01. The sequence continues at coordinate 37,933 of CAZRCZ010000029.1, forward strand.
GTCGGAGGAGACCTTCCTCGAACAAGCGGGAATGAAGATGTTCACGGGCAAAAAAGGAGAACGAACTTTGTCCGTAATGATCAATGAAAACGACGGTCAGACGTTGCTTACGCTCAGCGTGTCAAAGTAAGGAAAAAATCGCTCGCGCCTTGACACGGCGGGCAAAGTCGGTTCAAATTGTCTCCCGCGCCGGGACGAAGCCGCCGCCGATCCGCGCGGATTGATTTGCTTATGCCTCAAGCCGAACTCCAAGCTCCCCCGACCCGCCAGGCATCTTCGCCACCCTCCGCCGACACGCTTGAAACGCGCGGATTATACAAGCAATACGGCGGACGCGTTGTCGTCAGCGACGTGAGCGTTCGACTGGCCCGCCGCGAAATCGTCGGTCTTCTCGGCCCCAACGGCGCGGGTAAAACGACGACCTTCAACATGGTCGTCGGAATCGTGAAACCGCTCAAGGGGCGCATCTACCTCGAAGGCAACGACATCACCGATCTCCCGCTCTACAAACGGGCGCGGTGCGGATTGGGTTATCTGGCGCAGGAGACTTCCGTCTTTCGCAAGCTGACCGTCGAGCAGAACATTCTCGGCATTCTCGAAGTTTTGGGATTGAGTCGCGAAGCGCAACGCGCCCGACTCGAAGAATTGCTCGACGAACTCGGCGTCTCCCATCTCGCCAAGAATTTCGCCTACACGCTTTCGGGCGGCGAACGCCGCCGCGTTGAAATCGCCCGCGCGCTTGCCACCAAACCCCGATTCATGCTCCTCGACGAGCCCTTTTCCGGCGTGGATCCCAAGGCCGTCGAGGAAATTCAGGAGATCATCCACAAAATGCGCGACACCGGTCTGGGGATTCTCATCACGGACCACAGTGTCCGCGAAACCCTGTCCGTCACCGATCACTCCTATATCATTCACGAAGGCAAAGTCTCCGTTCATGGGACCCCCAAGGAATTGGTCAACGACCCCGAGGCGCGGCGGCTTTATCTCGGCGAGCGGTTTTATATGCGCCTCCCGAACGACCGCGAAGGCTCGCCAACTTATACAGGCTCCGTGGAGGATCAGGAAGAACATTAGAACCGATCAATCAAATGCGCCGTAAAGGAGTTTCGGAGACTGGCTCGCGGTGATTTGTCCGCGCGCCTGTCCCGCGAAATTCCATCTCTCTAAGGACACAAAATCAATGCCCCTTCAAATCACCGGAAGACACACAACCGTCACTCCGCAACAACGCGAGTACATCGAAAGCAAGATTGACCGCCTGTCGAGGTTCTTCGATCATGTTGACGAGATGGCGTTCACCCTCAGCGCGGAAAAGCAAAACCACATCGTCGAGATTAGTTTTCGCGCCGGAACGATCAAGTCCTTCACCAAGTGCTCGGACGTTGAGCCGATGGCCGCCATTGATAAGGCCATTGATAAGTTGGCGATCCAACTCGCCAAGGCGAAGGAAAAACGCTCCGGAAACAAGAAACATCAGGGACGCCGCAAGAAGGAAGGCTGGGTCGCCCCGGAGGAAACCACCGCCGAGCCATAAAAATCCGGAAATTCGGGGACCGGCTCGTCGGAGATGATCCGCGCGCTTGTTTCCGAATTTCCGATCCATCTCAAGTGCTTGCCCGACCGTTCCGAAATATAACGTAGGAACTCCAAGTTGTTCAAAGCAGAGGTCACCGCTGATGAGCGAAACAAGCCAAACCCAACGACGATCCCTTCATTACATTTTTCGATTCTGCTTTTCCTTGCCGTTCGCGGCATTTATTTTTCCCGGCTCCGCCCCGGCGGTCGAACTCCGCCACTCCCCGCTGGACGACGAGGCCGACTTCCGCCGATTCATCTGGGTCACGCGCTGGGATTACCAATCCCCCTCCGACATCGAGCGCATCTGCTACAACGCCGCCTCGGCGCGTTTCACCGATTTGCTCTTTCAAGTTCGCGGCGAAGGAACGGTCTTTTTCAAAAGTCCCTATGAGCCTTGGGCGTGGGAACTGAGCGGGCGCGGGCCGGAGCGCGGCGTCGGCGTCAACCCCGGTTGGGACCCGCTCGCCGTCGCGTTGCGCGAGGGAAAACGCAGGGGACTGCGCGTTCACGCTTGGATCAACGTCATGCCCGCGTGGAACCAAAAAGTTTCCCCGCCGAAAGATTCCGGCCAGCTCTACGTGGCGCACAAATCGTGGCTCATGGTGGACGCCGACGGGCGGACCATGCGCCCCAACAACTTCTACGCTTTTCTTGATCCCGGCCTCCCCGACGTGCGTGATTATCTGGGCAAAGTCGTCGGCCGCCTCGCCAAGGATTACGCGCTGGACGGCGTTCATCTCGATTACATCCGCTACCCGGTCCCCGACGAAACGGGCCGCGAGTTTTCCTTCCATCCCGCCGTCGTCAAGGACTTCAAACAATGGTCGGGCAAAAAACCGGAGCAGGCCGGCGACCAATGGCTCGATTATCGCCGCCGCCAAGTGACGGCGACGGTCCGCCAAATCCGCGAGTCGGTCAATCGCGCGCGCCCCGGACTCGAGCTCTCGGCCTCCGTCATGGCCGACGTGGACAAAGGACGCAATCTGGCCGGACAAGACGCGCAACGCTGGCTTAACGAGGGACTCGTGGACGCCGTCGCGCCGATGTGTTACGTCCGGAACGACATGAGCAAATTCCGCAGTGAGACCAACACCTTTCTCGGCTCGCAACGCGCCAAACAACAGGTCTGGGTCGGCATCTGGCCGCGCAAGGAAAACCCAAGCTACTTGGATCAAATCTGCGAATCCGCCCGGCAGAAAGCCGCGGGCGTCGCCATATTCTCCTACGGCGAACTTTTTCCCGAACATCGCGTCACCCATTGTTGCGTGGACGTTTATCACACTTTCATCTCCGGTTGCCTCGGCGGTCCGGAGCGCAAATCCGCGCAAGCCGTCGTCATCCTCAAATCCCAAAACAACGCAAAATAAGAAACAGCGCAATTTCGTTGCGATTAAAAGATTCGCGCAAATGCGCGAAGTGACATCGGGCACGTCATCGGTCTTTGGAGAACAAGAGCATGCGTGGAAACTTCGCCGTGTAAGAATCGGCATGATATCGCTAAGATGATGGAACGATGTTTTCCGTCTCCATCGTGATTCTCACCCGCGACCGATTGCCCAAAATCAAACTTTGTTTGGAGCGGCTCGCGTCGCAGTTGTCCGGGGGTGATGAAATCGTGCTGGTGGACACCGGCTCGACGGACGGAACGGTCGAGCATTTTGAAAAACGCGCCGACTCTCGGATCAAATTCTTCCGCTGGACTGGAAAAGGAAGTTGGGCCGAGGCGCGGAATTTCGGCGTGATCAAGGCCGCGAATCCGTTGATCGCGTTTCTCGATGACGACTGCTACGCCGAAGCGGATTGGATCGGTCGGGGACGGCGCGATTTGGAAAAATGCGACGCCGTCGGCGGATTGGTTTTGCCTCACGGGATTGATTCTTGGCCGGAGTGGTGGGATCCGGAGATGGGATGGCTCGTCGGCATCTCGGTTCCCGGTCATCTCGGTCCCGAAGCGGGAAGATATTTTTATCCCTACACTTCGAATCTTTGGGCGAAAGCCTCGGTTCTCCGCGCTGAAAAGTTTCAAGAACTCGGCGGCGCCTTCGGCGTAGAGACGCCCCGCCGGGGCGTCTCTACAGAAGAGGATTCGTCATCGGGGATCGCCAAAGGCTATCAACTGGGGCGCGAGGACGCAGAATGGTGGCGGCGCATCCGTGTTCGGGGTTATCGGACGAAATTCGATCCGGAATTGAAAGTCGCGCACCACATCGGGAAGGAGCGGATGGATTTGAGTTATCTTGCGGAACGCGCCAAGCGCGACGGCGAGGCTTGGGCGCGGCGAGAGGGAACGAGTTTGGATTTGGAGCCTCTCGCCTATCAATGGTGGAATCATTCGGTTCCGTCTCATTCGTATCAAGAAAGTGGCGCAAGCGTCTCGCCTGCGGAGTTTGCCGGACGCAACTTGCTTCTTCAGGGGCGAGACGCCCACGCCGCGAAATCGCGCCATCAATTTCACCGCTTGATGGCCTTGTGCCACAAATCGGCGCTCAAGGCGCTGGCAAAAAAAATCGCGCCGGACGATCCACAACGCAGATCCCCCACGTTCCTCTACACCCGCGCGCTCTTGCGCTCCGGCTTGCGGATGATCCGCGACCGCGCCAAAACGACGGGGAGACGGATGGTTCTCGCTTTCTCTCCGACGAAACCGTGGACGCCCCCGACCGAAATTCCCTCCCGAATCGGCGTTGTGGCGTTCGGTTTTGTCGGCGACATGGTGATTCTGCAATCATGTCTGCGCGGACTGATTCGCGCTTATCCAGAATTGCGCATCGCCCTTCTCGCTCCTCCAATCGCGGAGTGGATTGTGCGCGACATTGCCCAAGTTGAGTTGAGAATGCCGAAGATGGATTCGCTATCGATAAATGAGACACGTCAAACTGTTTTTGCTCCCTATCTGCATGGACCGTGGGGAACGGCATCGGTAAAGGAAGTTCATAAGCTAAATAAGCTCGAGCTTTCGCTTGTTTCCTTCGACCGCGACGAAGGCTTGTCGCGCCAATTCGACCGCGAGCGGATCAACCTGCGCGTCGAGAAGAAAATGGAGGAACATGAGATTCGCAATATTCAGCGGTTGTTTGCCGCTGTCGGAGCCGACCATCAACCTCCCTTTTTCAATTTCGAGCCGCAACCGCCAGAGATCGTTCCCTCCGCCGACGCGCTCGAACGCGCCAAGGCGTGGCGGGAAAACTTGCCCGCCGAGGTCCGAACGCTCCCGATTCTCATGCTCAATCCCGACGCGGGAAAGTCGTTCAAGGAATGGACCGATGAGGCATGGGCGGAGACGATTCAAAAATTGTCGGCGCGGATTCCGCATCTCCTCTCGGTCAATCTAAGCAGACCCCATCCGAAGCTGGAGGAATCGACGCGCCACGCGCTGGGCGACAGTCCGCGCGTCCAATGGCTCCGCGCCGAACCGCTCGATTTCCTGATCGCGCTTCTGTCGCTGTGCAGAGGAATCATCACGGTTGACGCCGGACCGCAACATCTCGCCCACGCCTTGGACGTTCCGAGCCTCACGCTCTACGGTCCGATGGACGAACGCCGCTGGGGAGATTTTTGGAATCGCCCCATTCATCAAACGCTCCGCGCCGGAAATTTCGATTTGACCCCGGAGGAACTGCGCGGCCTGCCCGAAAATCATCTCATGCGGCTCATCAAACCGGATCAAGTCGTGGAGAGCGCGCTCCAATGGCTGAGCGTCGGCAAGGAGTTATGAATTAGCCTGATTGAATCAAGTGCGTCCGCCTAGGTCTGTCTCTCACATCCCTCTGGAATCTCACCCCGCCCGAAGCTACGATAATTCCGTTTTCACCGTTACGATCTTAAGAAAAAGGAAATCCTTCATCGTGAATCATCTCATCCGAATCTCGAATTTGATCTCAAAAATTCCCACTCATATTTTCTCCGTCGAATCATCTTTGCGTTCTTGGCGTCTTGGCGGTTTCCTGCTCTTCCTCCTGCTTTCTCTCTCGCTCTCCCCCTCCCTTTCACCCGCCCAAAATCCCAAATGGACCCGCGTCGTCGTCAACGAAAAATCCGATTTCGAGGCCGCCGGAGTCGCCGATTTCAACAACGACGGCAAACTCGACATCATGTGCGGCGACACTTGGTATGAAGCCCCCGGCTGGACGCCGCATCCGGTCTGCCCGATCCCCGGAGACGGCGAATATCGGATTGATTTCGCCAACGTCCCGATGGACGTCAACGGCGACGGATGGATGGACGTCGTCTCCTGCAACTGGCATCGCAAGTCGGTCCTCTGGCGCGAGAATCCGGGCAAAGCCGGCGGCGTCTGGAAGGAGCATCCCGTGGACGAGCCGGGCAACATGGAGACCGCCGTCGCGGCGGACGTGGACGGCGACGGCAAACTCGATTTCCTCCCCGACGTCGCACAGAAAACGATTTGGTATCGCCTCGAAAACGGCAAACTCGCCGGCCATGAGGTCTCGCCCAACATCGGCGGCCACGGCATCGGATTCGGCGACGTGAACGGCGACGGACGCAAGGACATTCTGAAGCCCGGCGGCTGGTTCGAGGCGCCCAAGGACCCGCTCAAGGAACCGTGGATTTGGCATCCCGAATGGAACCTCGGCGCGGCGGGGATCGAGATCATCGCCCACGATTTCACGGGCGACGGACTGGCCGATGTTTTCTGGGGGAACGGACACGATTACGGAACTTTTTGGCTCGAGCAAACCAAGGAAAAAGACCCGGCGAAAAAATGGATCCGCCATGAGATTGACAAGGATTGGTCGCAGGCGCACGCGCTCCGCCTTGCCGATTTCAACGGCGACGGCAAACTGGAAATCCTGACCGGCAAACGCAAATACGCCCACCGCACCGACCCGGGCGCCGAAGACCCGATGGTGATTTTTCTCTATTCGTTCGACGCGGCGACGAAAACTTTCAAACGTGAAACGATCCATCAAGGAGGCGGCGACGGCTTGGGCTTGGCTCCGGTCGTGATTGACCTCAACGGCGACGGCAAGCTCGACATCGTCGCGCCGGGGAAGACGGGGTTATATCTCTATTTGCAAGAGAAACGCCGTTAAAGCAGATTTATTGAAAGCGGCGCCGCATGCTAAGAAGTCAAGCGAATGCGATATATCAGATTTGTTGTTGCAATGAGAGACGAGGATTCGGGACGCCGGCAGGGTTTGTTTCAGGCCGTTGCGGACCTTGATGACAAGGACGCACTCTCGTACGAAGAGAAGCATGCCTATGAAAAAACATCCGCATGGTTTCGTGAACATCTACGTGTCCCGTCCTGAAATAGGTTGACGAAAAGAGGGCGAAAAAACCAGGGGTAC
>CAZRCZ010000030.1:0-36666 GCA_964598765.1 uncultured Candidatus Sumerlaeota bacterium
GAATTGGAGCGAGCGGTCCTCGAAGACGTGGCCGTTGCGGTCCGTCACGCGGATCACGACGGTGTAGTATTTTTCTTCGAGGTCGTGGCCGGTCCAGTCGGCGCGGAATAAATCCGCGGAGGAATTGCGGATCGCCGATTCTTCATCCGAGCCGCGACCGTGAGGGAGCGTAGAAAAGGATGAAGGCTGAGGGATGAAGGATGAAATTGCGGAAGAAGTTGAGGGGACGAGGGGAATGATCTCGATCATGGCATGGGCATCTTGCCCGTGATTCACGGGCGGGACGCCCGTGCCACGAGCCGGATCGTTTCGCACAGCCGAGGGCGGCTGTGCCACATTCCCTAAATCAATCACGGCTTCGACTTTCTCAATCCCGGCCTGAGCTTTGACCACCGCGCTGATCGTCACCTTGTCGCCGTTTTTGACGGCCGGAGAGGAAAGGGACGGAATGACGTGAATGAGTCCGTCGCCGTGGCCGATGGACTGACCACCTTGAAGGTCAGCGGACTCCGGATCGTCTGTGGGAAGAAAGGGAGGAGCGACGTTCTCCGCCGCTCCCGCAAGCGTTGAAACCAACGCGCAAGCCGCTCCGAAAATTAGGAGCGCTCTTCCAACCCGTTTAATCTTCCCGTGCAAACGCATCCCGGCAAAACCTTTGGCGAATAATCAAAACCCGGATGATCCGGTAACTGAACCAACGGAAAACCTTATACGCCGGGTTTCCATCTCTGGCAACCGTAAAAAGGGGCGCCTCGATTTGAGGCGACTTTCAATCGCCTCCTCGGGTCCGCGCCTGTTTCGGACGCGGTGAATTGAATTCTGCGCCTATCGCTTGTCAGCGTATTTTTGTCCGACCTTCGTCCTCGCGTGATTCCGCGCCCAAGCGTCGGCGGAGTGGATTTCTTCCAACGTGGCGGAACCGCGCCGCCCTTCCGCGCCGTGGGCTTCCAGCGCGGATTGAATCACGTCCGGGATTTCAACGAAACGCAATTCGTCCGCCAAGAACCTTTCGACGGCAATCTCATTGGCCGCATTGAGAACGGCGGGAAAAGTTCCGCCGAGCCTAGCCGCTTCATAGGCAAATCCGGGGCAGGGAAACGCAACGGGATCATATTTCTCGAATCCCAACGACCCGACGGCGGTCAGATCGAGCGGCTTGAATCGCGCGTTTTCCAATCGGCGCGGATACGACAAGACGTTCGCGATTGGAAAATACATGTCGGTCACCCCCATCTGGGCGAGAATCGAGCCGTCCACGAACTCCACCAACGAATGCACGACGCTTTGAGGATGAACCACCACCTCGAAGCGATCCGCCGCCAATCCAAACAGATGATGCCCCTCGATCACCTCGAAACCCTTGTTCATGAGCGTCGCGGAATCCACGGTGATTTTGCGCCCCATCGTCCACGTTGGATGGTGAAGCGCGTCCTCGATCGTGGCGGATTCCAATCGGCCGCGCGACCAGCCCCGGAACGGTCCGCCTGACGCGGTCAGAATGATCCGGCGCAGACGCTGGTCCTTGCGTCCGTCGAGACACTGAAAAATCGCGTTGTGTTCGCTGTCAATCGGCAGGATGGCGACCCCTTGGCGGCGCGCTAAGTCCATGGTCAGTTGACCGGCGGCGACGAGGACTTCCTTGTTCGCCAGCGCGACGGTCACGCCCGATTCAATCGCCTTGAGCGTCGGCAACAATCCCGCCGCGCCGACCATTGCGACGACGACCATTTCCGGCTCGCACGCCTCGATCAATTCGAGCAATCCGCCGGGACCGGAAAACCACCGCGTCGGACCGTCGCTTTCGCCTCCTTGCATCCCATCCGAGAGACAAGCGGCGTCGGGGTGGAATTCGGCGACTTGCAACCCGAGCGCGTCGGCCGATTTCTGCGCCGCCAACCCGACGACGTGAAATTCGTCGGGATAATCGCGGATGACCTCCAGCGTCTTTTTTCCGATGGAACCGGTCGAGCCGAGGATGCAAATCCGTTTGCGCGATTGCGACATAAGGCAGATTAACCCATCCGCCGTGAATTATCACCACAAAGACACCAAGGCGCGAAGAGATGGCGACCGCTCGCCGCTCACGGGCAGGGACCCGACCCTCCATTACGACTGGAACGCGTGGGATGAAATGTCGGCGGCCTACTACAATTCGATCTATTCCGGGTTTTACTATTTCGACGCCTCGGGGCGGTCGCTCGCCAAGGCGCGTTTGGGCCTGTCGGATTGGAGCATCACCGTTGGCGAGAATTTCTGGCTCGGTCTGAACAAGATCGCCGAATCGGGCTACGTCGGGGGCGATCCGAGCGTGACGGTCCTGCGGCCTGATTCGGAAAGTTCTGGCGATCCGACCGTCAATGGGTGGTATGATCTCTCCGGAGGTTCGGACACCTTGGAATACACGACCGACGACGACCGCGGCAAGGTTCTGCACACCGAGGGAGCCAGTTATTTCTTCTCTTACGGCGCGTTCATCATCGGCGACGACCCGACCAATCCGCTCAACCCCAAATACGACGACAACGGATTCCAGACGACCAATCCCGCCGTGGGGCTGTGGTTCCGGAACGCGAGCTACACCAACAACAGCTTGGAACTGATCTTCTTGGTCGAGGTGGACGACGGGACGACGACGAGCATGATCCAGATGGAGTTCATCACCGGCGACGGCACGGACGGGATTTCCACGTCGGGCGGTCGGGATTACTATCGCTACTACATCGGTTCGGCGTGGAACGACAACACGTGGCATTATTTCGAGGAGGACCTCAGCGCCCGGATTCACGAGCTTAATTCGGGGGTGGATCTCTCCAAGGTGGACGCCTTTGCGATGGTCGGGTATCTGATTGACGCCTACGTGGACGATGTTCAGTTCGCCGAGACGGTGCTGGATAAGAGTTATCAGGTCGTGCCCGGGGGATTGAATTACTTAGCGGCACAGTCCGGCTCGACCGGTGGGATCAGCCAAGATCCGTGGGCCAGATGGTATTATGTCACAAACGATCTGGCGACGCCACTGGTGACGACCGACGCCAACGGCTCGGAGATTAGCGTCGCCGAGCCGGATGCGTTCGGGAATTATCGCTACGTTAGCGGCACGAGGCCGGATACGTTGGGACTTGATGGGAAATTCTTCGATGCGGATGCCGGATCACACTATTTCGGTCTGCGCTGGGAGGATGGAGAGCGCGGTAGATGGGCCTCAAATCAGGGATCTCACAGTGATGGGCCCAACCTCTATCATTTCGGATTCAATAGCGTCATGAATGGCTATGACACCATGAGATCACGATGGACTTGGCGAATTCCATTCATCACCAGCGCTCTTCCTCCGTTTATCGGAATTCCCCCTGGAGGATAACCGCCGGTCGTAAACCCCGTTCAGGGCACTTTCACGGCTCCCACGATCCACCAAGGCATGGAAATAATTCCCGATATTGAAACCAATCCTTTCTATCAATGGACGGCGTTCCGTACAGCAGATGGTGTTATGGTTGAAACTAGCAGTGTAGGTTTCTCGTCGATTGGTGCCCAAATCGGGTTTGGAGTAGGAGCAGGAGTCGGGGTGGGGGTGGGCGTCTTTATTGACATTGAGTCCGAAACTGCCCAACTACAATCAAAAGCGGAAGACAGTAAGCAAAACGTTCTGAATTGCTATTGGAAACTTTGCAACCGCAAATGTAAAAACGCCAACTGTAGCACGGGTGCGGCTTATGCCCGTTGCATGGGTCGGTGCATACCCAAAATATAGAGACGCCTCAACGCATGATACCAACTAACGCTCGGATGAAGCATGATTTATGGAATTTATGAACTGGTCGCCTCGCAAACCGACACCAGCTGAGTTTGAATACTTGGGACCTTTGGTGACTACAAACGATGCTATGCGTTGGTCTCGTAGCTATTATAGATCTCTTCACCAATTGCATTTGGTGCGGTTGTTTACCTGCTGGTTTGATCCTACGGATTCTGTTAAGGATGTCCTAAAGCAGTTCAGACCGGGCTTTAATCTCTGGATAGCAATCCAGCACGCCAGAAGTAATGTCAAGGAGAGTGAATGTTGTCGATACGTCGATCTTTTTTACGGTTTGCTAAATCATGAGGACCGGAAGATTAGAATCGGCGCACTAGATCTAATGGCTCAGTTTGGTCGCTCTACAGCCGAAACGCGCCTCCATGAGATAATTGCGGAGGGGGGACCGCTCAAGGATCAGGCATTACTATTACTTGGTTGCGTTGGCGGAAAGCAGTCCTTGGCTATCTTAGATAAAGCGATCGAGCAAAAGCGATGGCCGCTTAGGACGCTCTTGATGAGTATACGTAATAATCTCGCATCGCGTCTGGAATCAAGAATAGAAAACCGTGTCCCTCCGAAATAATCCGTCTCAGTGAAACGGGTGAAAAACGATTTCCTTTGGCTGAGAAATCCCTCGCGTTTGATGTGGGATTGTCCGCCGGAAGGTTGTGATTCGCGCGAATCGGGGACGTGAACCGGAAAAGTAATTCAAAAAAGCAATGATCCGCACTTCTGACATGCTCTTTCGCCCCCGTCCCGACGACGAATCCGGCTCGACGCCCCCCGATGACGGGTGGTATGATCTGTCCGACGGGAGCGACCTCGTGGAATATCCGAGCACGCCAGACTCCGAACGCGGCAAAGTGACGCATGTCGCCGGAAGCAACTACTTCTTCGGCTACGGGTCGTTCATCCTTGGGGACGATCCGACCTCGCCGGTCAACCCCAATTACGACGACAACGGATTCCAGACGCCCAATCCCGCCGTGGGGCTGTGGTTCCGGAACGCGAGCTACACCAACAACAGCTTGGAACTGATCTTCTTGGTCGAGGTGGACGACGGGACGACGACGAGCATGATCCAGATGGAGTTCATCACCGGCGACGGCACGAACGGCATCTACACGTCGGGCGGTCGGGATTACTACGACTGCGCCATTGGCGCGGCCTTTCAGGCCGCCGTGATCCTGAGGCTTGAGGAAGGTTAGGAGACGGACGCCTCCGTAGCGTAGAATTCGGACATGCGCCCGTCAGGAGATTCCCCCCCCAGTTTTCGCTCTTTGCTTTTCGTCCTTCGTCCTTCGCCGCTTGGTGGCTTTGTGTCCGGTGGTGAAAACCGCGGATTGAAGTTGTTTCGCGCCGCCGAATGGATTTCAATTCAAGCGTGTCCCGATTGCGCGCCAGATTCCCGGTCGCTCCGCCGCCTGATGCGTCCCCCGTGGCGATTCCTTTCGATCCCGAAGGTCCGCCGATTCCATGGGACGAAGTGTTTCGACGCAATGCCCCTTTGACGGTCGAGATCGGAACCGGCAACGGCGTCTTTCTCGCCGATGAAGCGCAACGGCATCCGGAGGAAAATTTCATCGGCATCGAGCAAGCCGGCGAATTTTTCGCCAAGATGACCAAGCGAATCGAAAGGCTGGGGATGAAGAACGTCCGTACGATTCGCGCCGACGCGCATGAGGTTTTCAACGTGGTGCTCGCCGACGGGACGGTCAACCGCGTCATCTGCAATTTCAGCGACCCGTGGCCCAAGCGACGGCATCGTGAGCGACGGGTTTTCCGTCCCGAGTTTTTCCTTCTTCTCGAACGCGCGCTCGCTCCGGGCGGCGAAGTTTCTTTCAAAACCGACGTGGGATGGTATTTTAATCTGAGCATCGGCGCCTTGCGTCGGCGTCGAGGCTGGCAAGTCCTTGAGGCCGGACCGGTCTCGGTTGCGCCGCAAGAAGAAGCCGTCCCACTGACCAACTTCGAACGCAAGGCGCGCGAGGCCGAAAGTGTCGTTTGGGCTTGGCGGGCAAGATGGATGGGCAAAGATTCATTGACGGAAACGAACCATGAAACCTGAACGAAACGTAGCCTTGCTTTTCGGCGGCCAATCGCCCGAACACGAAATCTCGATCAAGTCCGCCTCCAAGGTCGGCGCGGCAATGGACCAATTGCGCGGAACCCGCGCGCGACCGATTTATATTTCCAAATCGGGCAAATGGCATTGGTCCCATGCGGTGGCGGGAATTCCGACCGAAGAACTTGTCCTGTCCGTGAGCGACGGAGAGAGTTGTGTTCGCCGCTACCATCCGGGCGGACTGGAATTCGGCCAAGCGCTCCTTCATCTCACCATAGACGAATTCGCCACGGTGATGATCATTCTGCACGGAGCGAACGGCGAGGACGGACGCCTGCAAGGGGCGTTGGAATTGGCCGGAATTCGCTACACCGGTTCCGGTTCGGCGGCTTCGGCGCTGGCGATGGACAAGACCCGTTGCCAGTCGTATCTTGCCGCGCGCGGCCTGCCCGTTCCGAAATTCATTCCGCTGGACCGCGCGGCATCCGGCGAGCTGGGCGCGGCGCGGCGCGTTCTGGAGGAATTGGGACTGCCCTGCGTCATCAAGCCCTCGCTCGGCGGATCGAGCGTCGGCGTCGGCATGGCGCGAACCGCCGAGGAACTGAATCGCGCCCTGTCGCTTGCGTTCGAATTCGGCCCGACGGTTCAGGCGGAGCAATTCATCGCCGGACGCGAATTCACCTGCGGCGTTCTCGACGTCGGGCAGGCGACCGCCTTGCCGGTGACCGAAATCATCGTTTCGCGCGGAGGGTTCTTCGACTACGAAGCCAAATACACGCCGGGCATGACGCGCGAAGTGACCCCCGCGGAAATCAGTTCCGAATTGACTGCGCGGATTCAAAGTTTGGCCGTCGAGGCCCATCGCGCCGTCGGTTGCGAGGGATTCTCCCGCGTGGATTTTCTCTGCGATGAACAGGGACCCAAAATTTTGGAGATCAACACGATCCCCGGCATGACCGAAACCAGTCTCTTGCCTCAAGCCGCCGCCGTCGCCGGAATCTCCATGCCCGAACTCGTCAACCTTATCATCGAACATTCGATCCGCCGCAATCCCGCCGTTTGTGGCGCAGGCGTCCCCGCGTGCGAAATCATTCGTTCGGATCCGAAGACCGGTTAATCTTGGAGGAATGGACCATGAGCAAAACTTCAAGGCGTCGCCGCAAGTCGGCGGCGGGGCATTCGCCGACCGCCAAGAGTTTGGGGCGCGTCGAAGGCTACAGCCGCACGCGCCGGGATCATCAATCCGAGCAGGCGGAAGATTACGTCGAGTTGATCGCCGCGCTGATCAAAGAGCGCGGCGAGGCCCGGGCGGTGGACATGGCGCGGAGTTTGGGGGTCACGCACGTCACCGTCACCAAAACGTTGGGACGCCTCCAAAAATCGGGGCTGATCAAAACCGAGCCGTATCGGGCGGTCTTTCTGACCTCGCGAGGTCGCAACTTGGCGGCCAAAGCGCGGTCGCGCCACAAAATTGTTTTGGATTTTCTGCTGGCCGTCGGCGTCCCCGCCTCCTCGGCGACCTTGGACGCCGAGGGAATCGAACACCACGTTTCTCCTCGGACGCTGGGCGCTCTCAAACAACTGACCGAAAAGATCAAGCCGCCCCGCGTGGGCAAAAAACTGAAATAAAAAAATCCCCGCCGTTGGTGGACGGCGGGGATGAGGTTTGTGTTCCGTTGCGCGTCGGTCCGCGCGTCGGAGCGATTACTTGATGTGTTTGGAGACCAGCTTGGTCATTTCAAACATCGAGACCGTGGACTTGCCGCCGAAAACCGCTTTCAGCTTGTCGTCCGCGTTGATGTTCCGCCTGTTCACCTTGTCCTGAAGGCCGTTGCGCTTGATGTAGGCCCACAGTTTCTTGGTGATCTCAGTGCGGGGCATCGCGGAATTCCCGATCACCGCTCCCAACACTGCGTCGGGTTGCATGGGACGCATGAACGCGGGATTGGGTTTGCGTTTGGACTTGGCCGCCTTCTTGGGTTTTTTCGCGGCCTTTTTCGAAGCTTTTTTCGCCATTTTGTCACCTCCTTATCGGCGATGGCGCCGGATTGGGATGAACCATGCCGGAACTTTTCGCGGAAATCAACCCCTATTATGAAAAAATCGGCGACCCCTTTCCCAAGGGAAATCGTAAACTTTAAGTCCCTTCCTAACTTGATTGGAATTCATGGAAGTCGTTGTCCCAACGCCGAACGCTTGCAAGGCTTTCCCGCGTTGCATTATTCTCCGAACCGCTACGCCGATTTTTCAAGAAGGTGAAATGCATGCGTCGAATCTTCTGGCTATTTATCCTATTGATAACTTCATGCGGACGATTTCATTTCTCATCTCCAACCGAACAGGACGGCGACTGGCCCGCGTGGGGACGCGAGCCGTCGGGCGGACGCTATTCCCCGCTGAAACAAGTCAACAAACAAAACGTCGCGCGATTGGAGCGGGCATGGACCTATCGCACCGGCGATCTCGGAAAGCAGGAGCCAGCCAAGTGGGTGTTTGAATGCACGCCGCTCGTGGCCGAGGGAAAATTGTTCCTCATCACGCCCCTCTCGCGCGCCGTCGCTCTCGATCCGGTCACGGGCAAGGGGATTTGGTCGTTCGATTCGCATCTGGACCTGAAGGCCACCGGCGGACTTCTCTCAAGCCGGGGGGTCGCCTACTGGAAAAGCGGCGATCAAGGCCGCGTATTTCTCCCCGCGCAAGATGGAAGAATTTTTTCGCTCGACGCGAAGTCCGGCGAACCCGATCCTGTGTTCGGTCAAGCGGGCGTCGTTGATCTGAAGGAAAGATTCGGCGTCGGGCGCGAGCTTCATCTGACCTCGCCTCCCTCAATCTATGGCGATTTGCTCATTCAAGGATGCAGTATGCCCGACGGACCGGTGAAAATTCCGCACGTTCCCGTCATCGCGCTGAATATCCGAACCGGCGAGACCGTCTGGAAGTTCAACACCGTCCCGCAGGAGGGAGAATCGGGACGGGAGACGTGGGAGGGGGATTCGTGGCGCAATCGCGGCGGAGCCAACGTCTGGTCGGTGATGAGCGTGGACCCGGCGCGGGGCATGGTTTTTCTTCCGGCCACTTCGCCGACGTTTGATTTTTACGGCGCCGACCGTCGCGGCGACGATCTCTTCGCCAACTCCGTCATCGCGCTGGACGCTAAGACCGGCAAACGCCTCTGGCATTATCAGACCGTCCACCACGATCTTTGGGATTACGATCTTCCCGCGCAACCGGTTCTGGTTGATCTGAAACTCGGCGGCAAGAAAATCCCCGCCGTCGCGCAGGTGGGCAAAACGGGTTTCGTTTATCTCTTGAATCGGATCACGGGCGAGCCGATTTTCCCGATCGAGGAACGTCCCGTGCCGCCGAGCGACGTTCCGGGCGAATTCGCCTCGCCGACCCAACCGTTCCCGACCAAGCCTCCGGCCTTCACCACGCAGGGATTGACCGAGGATCGGCTGAGCAATCTTGACGCGGCGACGCGCGAATTTGTTCTCGAGGAATTTCGCCACTATCGCTCCGAGGGAATTTTCACGCCCCCCTCGATTCGGGGGAGCGTCAACTTTCCCGGCTTTCACGGCGGAGCGAATTGGTCCGCCGCCGCGTTCGATCCGACGACCGGACGGCTCTACGTCAACTCGACCGAGATGGCCTGTCTGCAAACCCTCTTCGAGACGCCGGGAGGAAATTTCAAATACGCGAACCGGGGCTACGTCCGATTGCGCGATCAAAACGGCTATCCCGCCAACGCGCCGCCTTGGGGACAACTCAGCGCAATTGACCTGAACATGGGGGAGATCGTCTGGCAAAAACCGCTCGGCGAATTCGACGAATTGACCCGGCGCGGCATCCCGCCGACGGGTCAGGAAAATTTCGGCGGACCGACCGTCACGGCAGGCGGACTCGTTTTCATCGCTTCAACGATGGACGCCAAGCTTCGCGCCTATGACAAAGACTCGGGGAAGATTTTGCTTTCAGCTCCACTCGACTCGGCGGGCTACGCCGCTCCCATCACCTATCTCGGAGCCGACGGCAGGCAATACGTCGTCATCTGCGCGGGAGGAGGCGGCAAGCTCAACACTCCCAAAGGGGACGCCGTGGTCGCTTTCGCCTTGCCTGAAAAATCGAAATAAGCCCGCCCCAAAAAAAAAAGAGAGGCGCGCTGTCGCGCCTCTCTCGGTTGTTTGTGTTTTTCGCATCTCTTCGCCGAGACGCTTTTTTTCATCAAGCCGCTTCGCAACAGCCCTTGCATCCGGCGCTTCCCTTGCATCCGGGACCGCAGTTGGGCTTCTTGCAACATCCGGCCGAAGCGGACGCCGCGGGAGCGGCAGGAGGAGCCGAAGCCGCGGGCTTGGCCGCAGGAGTCTTGGTTCCCTTGAGCGGCAATTCCATATCCTGCCCCTCGAGCGAAACCTTGACCGATCCTTCGATCTTGTCGCCGGCCGCCGATCCTTTGAACTCCAAAGGAACCTGCGCGCCGTTGAACTCGACTTGCGTCTTGAAGCTGAGCGCGTTGCCTTGAAGCGTGATGGAATCAATTTTCGCGTCTCCCAACTCCGTCGTGAGCTGGCCGCTGAACTTGCCCCCTTCGCCCGCCGCGATCACGACGTCGGCTTGGCTGGCCGCGCCCTCGGGAGTCTGGACTTCGAGGTGCCATTTGCCCGGCAGGTCAATCGGGCCGCTCAAACCCTTTTTGCGCGATCCCTCCAAGGGAAGCTCCATTTCCTGCCCCTCGAAGTTGAGTTTGACGATTCCCTTGATCTTGTCGCCGCCGCTGGAGCCTTTGAAGCTGATCGGAACCATCGTTCCGCCAAAGTCAACCTGCGCCGCGAAATCCACCTTGTTCCCGTCCACATTGATTGCAGTGACCTCGATTTTGCCGAGTTCGGTGGTCAGGCTGGCGCTGAGTTTGCCTCCGTCCCCCGACTTGATTTCAATTTCTCCCTCGTTGGTCGCGCCGTCCGGGGTTTGAACCGTCATCTTCCATCCTCCGGCCAGATTCACCGGACCGGTCAAAATCTCCATCGCCGGAGCGGCCGGAGCGGGAGCGGCTCCCGCAAGTTCGGCGACTTTCTTGCCGGTGATCTTGGCGGCCGCGCCGGAATCGCTGTTAAACGTTCCGGTGAGCGACGTTCCGTCAACCTTGCCGTCGAATTTCAACGCCAAAGCTTGGTCGTTCACCTTGAGGTCGAGGTCGAAGCTAAGCTTGCCTGCGTCGCATTTCATGTTTTTCGCGGGGAACTTGCCGTAGTCGGCCTCGTAGGTCCCGTTCATTTTGTCGTCAATGGTGAGCTTGCGTTTGTTGACGCCGAGTTGCGAATCCACCGTCAATTCCCAAACGCCCGGAAGGCCCGGTTTGACCTCGGCGGGCTTGGCGGCGTCGGCCTTCGGGGCTTCCGCCGGTTTGGGCGCGTCGGGCTTGGGAGCCGCCGCGGCCACTCGCGCGCCGTTGGCTTCCATGTCTCCCATCGGTGTCGTGAACTTGCCGGTGATCTTGTCTCCCTCGACGGTTCCCGCGTAATCGAGATCGAACGTTTGATCTTGGAACTTGACCGTGCGGGTGAAGGTGATCTTGTTCCCCTCGCACTTGATCTTGGTCAGGACGTTTTCGCCCCGCTGACTGGACCACATCCCGGCCAGCGCGCCGTCCTTCATTTCAAAATGGAGTTTGGCCGGGATCAGATTGCCCTGATAATCGAGCTTCATGTCCCAATCGCCGAGGACTCCGTCGGCGCGCGCCATGGCCGCCGCGAATATAAATGTCGTGATGCAGGCGAGAATCGCGCGGATTCCCCCCCGCCGTGTTTTAATCGTCGTGCCCATCGAATTTGCTCCCTTCAATTGATTGCGTCTCATGCAAGACGCATGAATCTTGATCCCTCAAATTTCCTTGCTCCCGCCGGAGTGTGAAGATCAGAGAGGATTGCAGGCGTGTCTTAGACTTGCTCTTCCGCCTTGACGGAAACCATCTTGCTCCCCCGCCCGCATCGTGTCAAGCGGGGATTGTCGTCAAATGAAAACCAAACAAATGCAACCCCGTCATTTCCCGCGAAAAACGCGAAATACACGAAAAAAATTTCGCGCGCTTCGCGTGGTTCGCGGGCTAATCAGACGAATTCATCACGCTTCCAGATTTTTGAGGAACTTCAAGAACCCGGAAACCAACCCGGCCAGACGCGAAAAGATAAAGCCATAAACGATCAACGCGATCCACAATTGCAATCCGTCCCCGGCCGCGTGACCCGCCAGACCGCCGACCAAGATGCCGTAAATCCAGCCCAACTCGTTGATCAATTCATCCTTGGAGCGTTTTTGCTCCAATTCCAAAACCCATCCGCTCAGCCAACCCATCGTCGCGCCGATGGCGGCCCCGGACATTCCGCCGAGGACATTGCCGATTCCCGCGCCAATGATCGCCAACCCCGGCTTGCCGCGCGTCGCGGAACCGAAAAGAACGGCCACGACCGCCAACGCCACGCTGGACGACGCGCACGCCCAACTCAGAATCACCAAGAGTAAAACCGCGATCGGGCGAAAATTCTCCACGACGAACGGCGGAAACCAATCGTCGGATTCATCCAAGGATGAAATTGAATTTTTATGAGTTTCCATGATGACGCCTCCTTGAAATCTCCGGAAGAATCAAACACAACGACACGAGGAAGACGCAAAGGAACACAAAGAAGGACTTCGCGCCTCCTTTGTGCCTTCGTGTTTAATCTTCAACTGCCCGGTATTATTTCCGTTCCCGCAGGTCAAGGCAAGCCAAAGTATTTTCATTTCGCAAATAAAGAAGTCCGTGCGACAGGACCGGAGGAATCCAACAGGGATATTGAAGGACGCGCACGCGCGCTTTCTCTATGTAGCGTTCCGGGTTGACTTCAATCAGAGCGAGGTCGCCCCGTTCGCCGATGGCGATCAAATGACCTTCGACCATGACGAACGACGCCCGGCCCAACCCCTGATCGGCGGTCCACTTCACGTCTCCCGTCTTGAAATCAATGCAACGGAAATTCGATCCGGCTTCGTGGCGTCCATCCATGCCGTAGAGAAACCCGCCGCGATAAACGCTCGTCGCCCAGTGATTTTGCATCGCGGTCTTGCTCTGCCAGAGGACTTTGAATCCATCCGGTTCCAATTTCAGTTCCGCCGAGCCGACGCCGTAGGTCGCCGAAAGAAAAACCGCGTCGTCCACCAATACGGGCGTCGCGGCGTTGACCGATTCGTAGGTTTTGGAACGGAAAGGAAATCGGTAGATTTCCTTTCCCGTGGCGGTTTCGACGCCGACGAACGCGTCGCGAGTGAGGAAAAGTCCAAGACGCTTGCCTTGGACCGTCCGCACAATCGGAGTCGAATAGCCCGCCTCGTCGTTGCCGGTTTTCCAAACCGTTTCGCCCGTCTGCTTTTTGAGACCGACGATTCCGGCCCCGTTGGTCGCGCCGACGTTGATGAGAATGAGACCGCCGTCAAGGACCGGAGCCGTTCCCGCGCCGAAAAATCCCTGCGGCACGCCGAAATCCTTGTTAAGCGGTCTCTGCCAAACCAATTTGCCCGTCTCAAATTCGAGGCAGGTCAAGACTCCTTCCGCTCCGTAGGAATAAACTCGGTCGCCGTCAATCGTCGCCGAGGAGCGTGGACCGTTGTTGTAGCCGTAGCGGTCCTCGTAATGCGTCGGATAGGGAAATTTCCAAATCGTTTCGCCCGTCGCCGATTTCAGACATTCGATAATTTCCTCATCCTTGACGCGATGAAAGATTACGGTCCTCCCGCGCGAAGTCACCGGCGCGCTGTAGGCATTGCCGACGCGCCTTGCCCAGACAACGGGCGGACCTTTTTCCGGCCAGACTTTCAGGATTCCCGTTTCGAGCGAGGTTCCGTCTTGGCGCGGACCGAGAAAGCACGGCCAATCCTCGCCAGAGGATTCTTCCGCTCCACCACGGACCAATGTCGCAAACACAACCGCCACGCAAAATGCGAAGGGAATACCGCAATTGGTTCTTCGACGCCGCATGAGGGGTAGTCCTAACTCAACGGCGGAAATTGTCAAGCGCCATGTTGGGAAACCGCGCCGGACGCGCCCGATTTTGCTTGACGGGCTTACCCGTGGTCGTCTATCTTTCATAGACAATGCGGGTGATCGCACCCAAACGCCTGAAGGAGTTCTGGACCCTTCACCCCGAAGCGGAGGGTCCGTTGAAACGCTGGTTGCGTATCGCCGAGTGCACCGTTTGGCAAGATTCAGCCGAACTTCGACGGACGTTTCCCCATGCCGACTTGATTGAAGTCGCCAGCGGCAACCGGGTTTGGGTATTCAACGTCGGAGGCAATAATTTTCGTCTGGTCACGGCGATCCATTTCGACCGGGGCAGGGTCTTTATTCTCAGGATTCTGACCCATGCGGAATATGACACGGGTCGTTGGAAGGAAGGTCTATGAATACTGCATCAACAGCAAAACTGCCCGGGGATTGGGGCGAATTGAATCGCCTCTTCCCTCTGCGCCCGATCCGCGACGAGGAACGCCATGAGCGGGCTTTGAAAATTTTGGACCGATTGGCCGTTGCCGAAAAACGAAGCCGCGATCAAGAAGATTATTTGGAGTCCCTGAGCAACCTCATGGAAACCTACGAGCGCGAACATCATCGCACTGACACCGCGCCGCTCGATCCGGCGGGAACGCTTCGGTTCCTGATGGAGCAACATGGTTGGAACGGCTCGGATTTGGGACGGTTTTTGGGAACCCGAACCTTGGGTCCGGAGCTGGTGCGGGGAAAAAAGGAACTGAGCAAAACCCACATCGCCAAGCTCGCCAAACACTTTGGCGTCAACCCGGGGGTGTTCATAGACTTGCGCAAGGGGGATTAGAGTCGCCTTGTCGAGCCCTCTTTTCACGAATGAAAGACAAGAAACCCGAGCCGCGACCCATCAAGGTTCAAGAATAATGGAGCGCCTGACGGGAATTGAACCCGTATCTTCGGCTTGGAAGGCCGAAGCACTAACCGTTGTGCTACAGGCGCCCGTGGGTTCCGTCTCCCACCATAGGACTTTGAGTGGCGATTGAAGTCAACTTTTTTTGATCGTCCGCCGAAAAACATCACGCAAGCCGCCTCGAGACTGCCATTGACCCTTTTGCGCTCCGGCGAGAGAATCGCCTTTGAAGGAGAAACCTTATGAACCGACGCCGACGAGTTTTTGCCATCCAAGCTCTGCCTATCTTCTTGGGAGTTCTGTTGGCGGGGGCTTGCTCAAGAGGAAAAGAGAAAACCAAGGGCGAACTTCCGGCGGCTCAGCCTCCCAAACCGCAAGACCCGTTTTCCCGATCCCAAGTTGACGTCGGCTTGGTGGCGTTGGAGCAGGGAAGCGAATTGCGCATCACGATCGAAAACAAAACGGCGAATTCGCTTCTTATAGGGCCGAAGAATTTCGGCATCATTGTCGTGGGCAAGAAAGACCTATTCAAGTTTCCGGAAATCGCGCCGAAGTTTCCCGTTCAGAAACTCAATTCGCACGAGCAGGTCGTCGGCCTGCTTCCGTTGGGGGAAATGGCGGGCAACGCGGCAGGGGCGCGGTTGGTTTTCGACCATGGAGCCGATTGTCAACCGGCCATGGCTTTGATCAAATCCGCCACTGCCGCCGTCAACGTCGCGCCGCAAAATTAAGACGCAACCAGAGAATCGCCGATTGACCTTGCGCGTGGGATCCAACCCGGAAAGCGTTTTCCATCGTGGCTTCTGATTTTTTCCGCAGAGCGATTCTTCGTCTCGAACGCTTTAGCTGGGTGTTGATCTGGCTGGTCATGGGAACGGGTTTGTGGATCGCCGCGCTGGAGCGGTGGCGTCCCGAAATTATTGAACCGGCGCGCCATCAACTTTTTGTGATTCTCTCCGCCTATCTTCAACCGACGCGCGTCGCCACCCAAAAGGCCCTCGAATTCGGCGGGCGCGCGAGCGATTTATGGAAGGTCGAGACGGAGAATCAACAACTGCGCCATCGCCTGATGCGCGCCGAAGCCGAGCTTCAGGCCACGCAGGAGCAACTCCGCCGATTGGGGAGAGTTTCGGGATTGCGCCAGTGGCGCGGATCGGAGGAATTGGAATTTCTTCCGGCGGACGTGATCGGATTCTCGACCGAGGAGCAATCAGCGGTCCTGACGATCAATCGCGGCAGTGCGGACCATCTCCGCGTCGGTTTGCCCGTCGTCGGCCAGAACGGACTGGCCGGAGTAATTCGGGAAGTAGCCGACCGCTCGGCGCGGGTCCAAGCGTTGACCGATCCGATGAGCGCGGTCGGGGTGGCGGATCTTGAGACGCGACGACGCGGGATCGTCTTTGGCCGGGGGCGCGATGCCGAAACCGAATTCATTCCCGACAACGAAATCCAGCCGATCACGCCCGGAGCCGTTCTGATTACATCCGGTTTCGGCAATTCGCTCTATCCCAAAGGATTGATCGTCGGAAGAATTAAAGAACGGCGAACCAACAAGCGCGGGCTGATTTACGGCGTGATCGAACCCGCCGAAAATCTCAGCGCGCTGGAGGAAGTGCTCGTCATTCGTCCCTCCGAGCGGTTCTCCGCCCAATCGGGGGAATCGCTCGGAACGCTCGATCTCGAAATGTCCACCACCCCGACCTTGACTCCCTCTTCAACGAGGGGAACCTCACCGACCCTCCAAAGATTGGATCCTGCGGGGCAGACACCGGAGGCGCATCCATGAGAGCGCCTCTTCTTGTCGCCGTGGCTTATCTCCTCATGGCGTTCGGCTTGGAATTCGGCGCGCTTCCGCTTTTGGGTGAGAGCTGGGGATTGGTTCAATGGGGCGATCTTCGGTTGCTCGCGCTGGGGGTCGTCTTGGCCGGTTGCGTCCGACAGCGCTGGGAAGCCGTCATTTTCGCTCTTGCCTCCGCGATCTTGACCGGTTCGATTTCCGGCCCCGGTCACCTCGGTTGCGCGATCTTTAGTTTCGTTCTCGCCGCTTACCTCGCGTCGGGACTTACCCGTTGGTTCGTGTTGGAATACGTTTCGGTCCGGCTTCCTGTTTTTTTCGTCATGATCTTGGGAGAGGATTGGATTTCCGCCGCGCTTCGCCACGCCTTTTGGCCTCAGACCCTCGTGGAAATTCCGTGGATCGCCCACCTGGCGACCGCCCTGCTCGGAACGATTCTTTACGTCCCGCTTTCGCACTGGTTCAAATTCCGTCCTCCTCCGGCGGTTCCCATTGGGCGGAAAAAAAGGTAAAAGCGAATCTCACAATCCATTGGCGCGGAAAAATTCAAGCAACGCCTCGTTAAACGCGCCCGGGCGGTCGAGCATCAAGTGGTGATACGCTCCGGCGACCGAGACAACCTTGGAGTTCGGGATCCGGGACGCCGTCGCGCGGGCGTCCTCGGCGTCCATGAGGATACTGCGCTCGCCGCGGATCACGAGCGTCGGACAGGCGATCTTCTCCATCTCCAACTCGTTCCAGTCCGGCATTTTGATCCCGACCGGACGGCTCGTTCCCTCCTCGTCGAATTTCCAACTCCACGTTCCGTCCTCGTTCTCGCGGATCGAATACTCGGCGACGTGGAGAAGCAATTCCGGATTGGCCGAAGTCCCCGGCGGCATGAGACGGAATCGTCGCAGGGCTTGTTCCTTGCTCGGATATTTTTTGTTTTTGAACGGCGGCTCCGGTTTGAAGTGATGCGGACGGCGACTGAGCGGCGTGTCGGCGAGCACCAGCAGGTCAGGGCGCAAATGGTGAGATTGATGCGCGAGAATCGCCACGCGCCCGCCCATCGAGTGCGCCAAAAGAATCCGTTTGCCGCCGCGAAACGATTCCATGAATTGCGCCAAATCCGCCGCGTGGCGGTTGAGGTCCGGCGCGCCCTTGGCGGGCGTGTCGCCGTGACCGCGCATGTCGAGCCCGACGCACCGGTAGCGCGGAGTGAGCGCGACGGCGACCGGATCGAACCACCGCGCGTGCGCCCGGCGTCCGTGAACCATGACGACGAGCGGCGAGCCTGCTTCGGACGGCCACTCGACATAATGAAGTTCCAATCCGTCGTCGGCCGTGAAGTTCCGATGCTCCGGTTCAATCTCCGGCGCGCGCCAAGGCTCGTAGGAAAGATCGAACGGATCGTCAGGGGAGGAGAGAGCATTGGAATTTTCGAGGTTCATGGGCAACGATTTATGAATTCACCACGGAGACATAGGGAGGTATTCGACACGCGCGCGGCCTTCGAGAAAATGATAGCCGGTATATTTTCTCATTCAACTAACTTTCATTCCAAGGACTTCTCTGTATCTCCGTGGTGAATACTTAAATTTCAAAAGTCCTTCATTTCCTCCACCCGCACCGCCGGATCAATCACGTCGGTCGGGCGGGTGCGGAGCGAGCCGCGCGACTTGGGATCGCGGCGTCCCTGCTGGGCCGCGCTCTTGGGATCAACGTGATACGCCTCGACCTGCACGCTCACGCGGGCTTCCAAGATTTTCCTCACGTCGTGCGCGACGCCCGTTGAAATCAGCGTGAAATAATTGGAATGGGTCTCAATCGGCACGATTTGCTGAATCTGCGTCACCTCTGACGGAGGTATTCCGGCTTCAATCAACTCCTGCGCGGCGGTGGGAATCGTCGTCCGGCGGATGTTTTGCGTGATGTTCTTCTCGCGGTAATCGGTCACTTTCTTCGCATAGCTCTGCGATCCGAGACTGTCCAGAAAGACCGTCGCCATCAACGCTTCAAGCACCAACGGCGGCGCGGTGTTGATGTTCAATTGTCCGGAGGATTGAACGGTGATGTAATCGGCCAACGCGCCGTATCCCTTGGTCGGCGTCGTTCGCCGCCTCCGATTCTTCTTCGGTGTCTCGCGCTCCTCCTCGCCGTAAAGCATCCGGCGCGTGATGCCGGGAACAACGAGCAATTCATCCAGACTGTAGATGAAGTCGTTTTTTGGGCGGAACACCCAATCGCCCGGAAGATCGTCGCCGAAATTGTCGAACCCCCATTTGGTCCAGTATTCCGTTTCGTTTTTGCCCTGACCGTAGGAAGGGAAGGGATCGGCGTCCTGCCAATCCAAGATCATGAAGGCCATGACGTTGGCCGTGTGGCGGTCAATGCCCCCGACCTTGTGGATCAGATAACCGAGAACGCCCGTGTTGCGGGGATTCATGGTGTTCAAGTTGAATTTCCGCTCCTCGTCCAGAATGGAAACCGTGTAGGTTCCGTCGCCCAGCTTGACATCGGTCTTGTCGTCGCCGACGGCCCAAACGTCG
Organism: uncultured Candidatus Sumerlaeota bacterium; assembly: GCA_964598765.1. Taxonomy (GTDB): domain Bacteria; phylum Sumerlaeota; class Sumerlaeia; order MVZB01; family JAJFLK01; genus CAZRCZ01. Next base: position 19,112 of record CAZRCZ010000030.1, read on the forward strand.
CCGAGCGTGTCGTCTCCCCATCGGGCAGGATCGGTCACGGCAAGCATCCGGTCGTTGCGCAAATCCATGACGGCCTTGGCCAATCCCGCGCGGGCCAGCGCGCGCGCGTCGAGTTGGTCCATGCTGTATTTGGCCAATTTCATATTGATCCGCAATTCATGGGCGAGCGAGAGCGCCATCATCGAAAGGATGATCGCGATCCAAAGGGCGATGACGAGGATCAAGGCGCGTCGGGATTTTTGTTTTGGGCGAACGTATCGCATGGCTGTTTATTCAGGAAGGATTGTTTCGTGGATTCCATGGACGAAGTGGAAATGGTGGACTAGGTGGAAAAGCCCAAACGCCCCGCTTCTCCTTCTTGCTCTTACTCTTGCTCTTGCTCTTAATCATAATCTTAATCCTAATCTTCTTCCCTTCACCGTTGCTCCTTCCTCAACAACGCCGCTCCTTTTCCCATCTCCGTCCTCCGCTTCTCCCCCTTGTTCTTCACATCTTGTCCCTCGTCCATGCTCGTGTCCGGCTCCTCCTGCGCTTCGGGGAGGGAAATGAAAATCGTGAACGACCGCAAATCGCCGTTTTGTCTCGGATCGCGCACGCCGATTTGAATCGCGACGTAACCGGGCAGATCGTCGGGACGCGGAATGATCGCCTGCTGTTGGCCGTCCACCGTGATCATTCTCGGCTGACGTTTGGGCGACGCGGCGGAATCGGCGGCTTGGGAGGGCGAGGCAAATGAATTTGGAGGCGTCGGCTTCGAGGGAATTTTCGCGCCGCTCTGATCCTCCTCGTCCTGTGGAAACCGATACTTGAACCGCGCCGAATCCCAATCCTCCACCTCGTTCCATTTTTGTTGCCGATAATAGCCGTAGGTGACGTTGAAAATTTCCACCCCCTCGCACATCGGCTCGGTGACGGTCGGAATGTCGGGAAAAGCGAAGCGATCCCCCTTGTCCGTGTCGGAGGAATCCGTTCCTTCTGAGGTTCGCGGACGGCGATAAAAAAGTTTCAAGACCTCGGCGGAATCGTCGTCCGCCGCTCCGGCGGATGCGTCGTCTCCCGAATCGCGGCGAAGCCCGAAGGGGGACGACTCCTCCCGATAAAGAACCCCGTCTTTCACGTAATACCGAATTCTGCGGAGTCCCCAATCCTTCGGCATTCCGCTTTCCCAAGAGCGTTGCCGCCGCGCAAATTCCAGCGTGTCGAGTTTATCGCCGTCCTCGCCGTGAAAACTGAGGTCGATCGGCGGCGGAATGTCCTCCAGCTTGACGCCGAATCCCGGAGTGGATCGTTGGAACGATTCGCGCTGATCGCGCGTCATCGTCTTGAATTGCGGGTCCATTTTGGTTTTGCGTGTTGCGATCAACATCTGCATCTGCGTCCAGAATCCCTGATTGTAGGCTTCCTCCGTTCGGTAAAAGATGTTGTTTAGGTCGCGGACGACGACGTCCTGCGCCACGCGCGCCGTTTGAAATACCTCCGACATCGAATGTCCGGCGTCCCATGCGCGAATTCCCGTCCGAAACGTGACGAACAACGCCGAGGAGGCGATGGCGAAGAGCGTTGCCGCGATCAGGACTTCGAGCAGGGTGAAGCCCTTTCTTCCCTGTGTCTCTGTGTCTCCGTGGTTTTTCCTCATGATGGGATTTCAAAAATTCATCAATTGTTTTTTCGCCTGCTCGGAAAACCGCTCGAATCCCATGATCGCCGAATGAATTGAGGCCGCTTGAAACGGCGCGTTGCGTCCGTTGTCGTAATTGATCTCGATGGCGACGAGCCGGAGCGGAAAAAATTGTCCGATGTCCTTATGAACCCGCGATTCGCCGTAGTCCGGCATTTCGTATCGGACCGTGGCGACGTAGGAATACTCCCGATAGGCGTCGCCGAATCCCCCTTCGGTCGTCCCCTCGTCCGGCGGATTGATCTCAAATTCGTCCAGAAGTTGATGGGCGAAAAACGCGGCCTGCGTTTGGACCTCGATCCGCCGCACGGCGCTCAAGGACTGCGAGAACGAGCGCAGAATCGCCGAGACCGTCACACCCAAGATCGTGAGGGCGATGAGGACTTCCAAGAGGACGAAGCTTTTGCTATGGCGGAAAATCTTGCGCATCTTCATTTCATCGTTGTCATCGTTTGGTAATTCAATTTTTCCGGCAGGTAATAGAGGGGCGGCTTCTCCTGCGGCACGATCGGATCCCCCGGGCGGACCATCGCCATTCCGGTCGTGCGATAAACCTCGATGTTCAGCGCCTTGGCCTCGCTGTTTTGAATGCCGATGGTCGCGGCGGTGGCCGAGCCGTCGGGATGGAAAATAATGCGCGGCGATTGATCCCCCTCGAACGGCGGCGCGGTCGAGTCAAGGAACGTGAAGAAAACGTCGCCGGGAAGCGAATGAGCCTGCGCCGCGTCATCGGACAGGCGGAAAGATTTTTCCTTGTTGTCCTTTTTTGGAGCTTCTTCCAACGGATAACCTTCGATGTCCAGCCGCACCAAGACCGATAGAAATCGTCCTCCTTGCGGATCAAATCGGACCTCGCATCCGCCGCCGCTCAGGATGGCGGCTTGACGGGCGTAGCGGAGCGTCGCGGCCAGATCGCGCCCCGCCGCCTCCAATTGCCCGCTCCGGAAAATGAATCCGATTTTGGGAAACAGCACCGCCGTCAAGATCGCCAAAATGACGACGGCGATCAGGATTTCGAGGAAGGTGAAACCGCGACGATAATCCGAGCCGCGACCGTAAGGGAGCGGACGCCGTGCGCCATGGATGTAATCAGACGCTCCCTTACGGTCGCGGCTCGGATACATCCACTTTCTCGCATTCCAGAAACTGAACCGCGCTCGATTTCGCATCTCCTCACCCCTTGGTCGGATCAAGCTCAAAAATCGGCAACAACATCGAAATGACGATGAAGCCCACGACCAATCCCAAAATCAGAATGATAATCGGCTCAATGATCGCGGTCAGCGTTTTCACGGAGCGGTCCACCTGCGCCTCGTAGGTCGAGGCGACTTTCAGGAGCACCCCCGGCATGTTGCCCGTCTCCTCGCCGATGGCGATCATATTCGTCACGACGGGCGGAAAGAACGTGGACCCGCGCAACGTGCCGGACACTCCTTTGCCCTCGGCGATGCCTTCAGGAACCTTCTTCACCTCGCGCCGAATGATCTCGTTTCCCAAAACCTCGGCGGAAACGTCGAGCGCGCTTAGGATCGGCACGCCGTTTCGCAGAAGCGAGCCGAGCGTCCGCGTGAACCGCGCCACTTCCCGCTTAAGGACGATTTCCCCCAAGATCGGGACGCGCAACGCCAGCCAACTCAGCTGAACCTTTCCCTTCGCCGTCGCGCGATAGCGTTGAATCCCCAACACGACGCCGACAATCGCAAGGGCGAGGACATACCAGTAATGGGAGAAAAAGCCGGAAACGGCGATCAGGATTTGCGTGATGAGCGGCAGGGTTTGATTCAGCTCGCGGAAAACGCCGACGATTTTGGGAATCACGAACGTCATCAGGACGATGATGGCTCCGATTCCGGCGATCACCATCACGAGCGGATACGCCAGCGCGCTTCGGATCTTCGATTTGACCTCTTCCTCCGCCTCGGCGAAATCGGCAAGACGCGAAAGAACTTCCTCCAGCAATCCCCCCGTTTCGCCGGCCATGACCATCGCCGTCGTCAATTTGTTGAAGACCTTGGGGTGGCGGTCCAGCGCGCGGGCGAAGGTGTCGCCCCCCTGCACGTCGCGGTCAATTTGGCCGATGAGGGTCGCCAGCGCGGGATCGGCGCATTGGGTCTTGACGACGCCGAGCGATTTAACCAGCGGAACCCCCGCGCCGACCAGATCGCTCATTTGGCGGTAAAACGTGGTCAAATTCCGGCTCTTGATTCGGCTCCCTCCACGCGCGGCGCGTTGAATTTTGCCGGTGACTCCTTTGGCCGCGACGGGTTCGGCTCCTCGAATTTCAACCGGGAAATAACCCATCGCTTGAAGCCGCGCGGTCGCGGCGACGCGGGTGTCGGCGTCCAGCGTGCCGGAGATCAGTTGGCCTTGTTTGTCTTTGGCTTTATAGCTGAAGGGAGGCATTGGTCATCTTGCTCTTGCTCTTAATCTTGCTCTTGCTCTTAATCTTGCTCTAAATGAATGGACCTTTTCTTCGAGAGCAAGAGCAAGATTAAGAGCAAGAGCAAGAGCAAGAAATTCATACGGAAATTTCAGGATCCGACATTGATTCACGACCGATCAATCCGCAACGACGGCATCGCTGTTGATCCGGCGCGGGACGCGACCGGCTCTTCGCTTTTTTCGGCTGTCGTCCTCCCCGCCGTTTCTCCCCCCGGAACCGTCACCGCCGTCAATGCCGCTTCCTGAATCAGCATTTCATCCTCCAGCGTCACGCGGAGAACTTCTTCGATCGTCGTGATGCCCGCTTTGATCTTTTCCCAACCGTAATGCCGCAGGGGGCGCATTCCTTGATCCATCGCGTAGCGTTTGAGGACGTTGGCGGGGGAACGCTCGACGACCAGCCGCCGGAAACCCTCGGTGATCTGCACGATCTCATACACGGCGGTCCGGCCGCTGAATCCGGTGAAGCGGCATTTCTCGCAACCGCGCTGGCGGTAAATTTGGAGCGAATCGAGGGAGTCGCCGGTGACGTTGACCCGCTTCATAACGGCGGCGTCGGGTTGATAGGGTTGCTTGCAATGAGGACAGAGCACGCGCACGAGACGCTGGGCGAGCAATCCCTCGATGGAGGAGGAAATCAGGAACGGCTCGATCCCCATGTCCAAGAGGCGGGTCATGGCCGAGCAGGCGTCGTTGGTGTGAAGCGTCGAAAAAACCAAGTGTCCGGTCAGCGCCGTGCGGATCGTGATTTGCGCGGTTTCCGGATCGCGCGTCTCGCCGACCATGATGACGTCCGGATCGTGGCGCAGGATCGTCCGCAAGCAGTGCGCGAACGTCAGGCCGATGTTGGGGTTGACCTGAATTTGCGAAACGCCCTTGATGCGATATTCGATCGGGTCCTCAATCGTTATGATTTTTTTGTCGGTCGTGTTGATTTCGGAAAGGGCGGCGTAGAGCGTGGTGGTTTTGCCGCTGCCGGTCGGCCCCGTGACCAAAACGATCCCGTGGGGGCGCGCGATCATCCGGCGCAGAATTTCCAAATGCTGTCCGGCGAAACCGAGCCGGTCCAGACTGACGAACGAACTGGTGCGCGAGAGAATGCGCAGGACGATGCTCTCGCCGTAGGGGGTCGGGATCGTCGAGACGCGCAAGTCGAAGTCCTCGCTTCCCTTGCGGATGACGATCTTGCCGTCCTGCGGGAGCCGACGTTCGGCGATGTTCATGTCGGCCATGATCTTGATGCGCGAAATAATCGCCGATTGGAAGCGGCGGATTTCCGCCGGAACCGCGGCGTCGTACAGCAGACCGTCAATCCGATAGCGTATTTGAAGGTCGTCCTCCTGCGGTTCGACGTGAATGTCGGTCGCGCGGTCGTCAATCGCTTCGAGAATCAACTGGTTGACGAACCGAATGATCGAGGCGTCTTGCGCGAGGTCCTGAATGTCCTCGACCTGCCCGATCTTCAATTCCACCACGTCGGCGGGACGTTCGGCGGCCTGATCCTCGATCATCCCCTCCATCGTGTCGGCGCCGATGCCGTAGAAACGCTTGATCGTGTTGTGAATGTCCTTGGCGGTGGCGAAGATCGGCTCAATCTGGCGATTGAGATGCATTCGAAGATCGTCGAGCGTCCGAATGTCGAGCGCGTCCTCCACGGCGACGGTCAGCGTGTCACCGTCAATCTTGAGCGGAACGGCGTTGTAGTGGCTCACCATCCGGGCCGGCATCGAGGCGACAACTTCCGCGGCGATTTGGACGCCGACCAGCGATTTGAAGGGGATCCCCAACTGACGCGCCAACGCGCGTTTGACGTCCTCCTCCGAAACACGTCCCATCTTCACGAGGATTTCGCCGATGCGTCCGCCACTCCGCTCCTGTTCGGCCAATGCCGATTCCAAGGCGTCGGCGTCAAGCAATCCCTCGGCCATCAGCAGCTCGCCCAGCTTTTTGTGTTCCGTCATGTTCATCGCGCGATCCGATTCTTAATCATAATCTTCATCGTAATCCCAATCTTCCTCTTGCTCTCCACCCCGGAAAGGGCACAAACCATGCCCAGCGGAGAATCGCTTCCGGCTTCCCGTGAAATCCCTACTTCTCCTTCCATTCCCTTTTAATAGAGGCGAGAATCGGACTAACTTATTTTATTTCAATATCCCGCATGATCAAAAGGGAAAAGAAGGACGAGGACGCCTTCTCAACGATGCGCCTTCTCCCGTTTGGACTTGCCCGTTTCACGGTTCGTCAATCGCCAAACAACGATAGCCTCGACTGAGGCGGGTCGGATTCCGGCCAAGATTTACTGAAGCCGCCCCGTCGCATCCTCGCGGAGGTTTGTCGTATTGGGACCAATTTCCCTGCTCTTGTTTTGCCGCGACGGGGGCGGACCCGCCGTCAGGCGTTGCAGATAGCGCTTCGATTCATCCAAACGGGGCCCCACCAGTGACGCGGGATCGCTTTTGAGCGAGGGATCAATTTGAAGCGCGGCCTGATAGGCGTCAATGGCGTATTGGAAATAACGCCGCGCGTCGGATTTGGGATTGGAAAGACGGTTCCCTTTTTGCTGAATGTCGAAGATGTCGCGGTAGAATTGCATCGCCTGCTCGTAATACGTGTCGCCCCGCTGAACGTATTGGAGCGCCTTTTCACGTTTTTCGCGGCTGTCGCGAGCGATTTCATTGTTCGCCGCGCCGATGATCTGTTGCGCCCGCAATCCCGCCTCCTGCGAATTCGGATATTCCCTCGTCACCTGATCGGCGAACGCCTTGGCAAGGTAATAATCCTGCTGATTAAAACTGGCCTGCGCCTGCTCGATCAGTCTCAATGCGAATCGGTCCAAGGCCGCCTTCGCCTTCTCATTGTCCGGAGCTTGGGCTATGATTTGGCGGTAGATTTCGACCGCCTCCTGCTCCAAGCCATTGTTTTCGGCGAAATCGGCGACTCCGAGCCGTCCGTCCAAGTCGCCGGGTTTCACGTCATTGGCCCGCTTCAAAAACTCATAATAGTTCAGCACCGAAGGGTCGGATTTGGGGTCAATCGTTTCCATGAGCTTATAGAAGTAGATCGCGCGGTCAAAATCTTTTTTGGCGGCGAATTGCGCGTGGAGGCGGTCCAGATTTTCCGCCAGACGCGCCTCCAAATCGGTTCCCTTGAACTTTTTGGAGGCCTTGTAAAGGGTCAGGTAGTGGCCGGCGGAATCCTCGAACCGGTTGGCCGCGAAATACATATCGGCCAGTTTTCGCCGCAGAACCATGTCGTCGCTTCGGCGCGACAGCACGGTCTCGTAAATGTGGAACATCTGCTCCTGTTTTTCCGGTTGTCCTTCCCAGAGCTTGAGAAGCGTCTCAATGACCTCGTCGTTTTCGGGACGCGCGGCCAGCGCGAGATTCAATTTGACTTCGGCCCCCGGTCGGTCGAACTTGTCCAGCCGATCCTTCGCCCAAGCCAGATACAACTCGCAAACCAATTCCTGAAGCTGAACTTTCTGTTCGGCGGTCGGAAGATGATCCGAGGCCGTTTTCAAAAGCTCCTCGCATTTGGCGAAATCCCCGATCTTAATCGCCTGCTCGATCTGCGCTTTGAGCTTGTCAATTTCGCCGATGGCATCCTGACGCATCGCCTTTTTTTGGGCGTCCATCGCCTCCTGAACGGCTTTCATTCCTTCCTGCGCGGGTTTGAAATCGGCATCCTTTTGAAGGGCTTGCTGATACGCCTTGAGCGCCTCTCCCAGTTTGTTTTGCGCCTTGTATTCGTCGCCGATGTGGGTGTAACCCTGCGCGGCGGGTTCCGGCTGGATGTGCTTGATCCGCTCGCGGTAAATTTTTTGCGTTCCCGCCGAACTGGTGAATTTGACGGAGGCGGAATCGCTCCCCGCTTCGTCCATGACCCCCTTCACCACCTTGTCCCCTTGAAGGGTCAGGATGTCGGCCCGCGCCGCTCCGAACGGCAGGAGCGTGAGGAGACCTCCGGTCAGCCAAATCCGATTAAGTTTCATTGTCCGCCACCTCGCAGGATTGGGGATTTACGGTTAAAAATTGCAGATTCATCATGGCATCGGGGCGTGTCACGGTCAAGGATGGATTGGCTTTTCCCGTGGAATTTGAGCCGGGGTGATGAAAGCAATTGGCTCCGGCGGGAGGACTCGAACCTCCAACCAACGGATTAACAGTCCGCTGCGCTACCGATTGCGCTACGCCGGAGCAAGGGAAGCGTCCCACTCCTCGCCGGGACTCGGCGCTAGGATGGATCGCCTCAATCGCAATCTTCTGTTTATTTCACGGCGAGAAGGGGGATGTCAAGTCAGATGGCGGAGCTTTCGAGTTCGTTAACCACGCGGAGAAGGTCGTAAGTCACTTCCTCGATTTCTTCCGGCGAGCCCCCCTCAAGGCGCGTCCGCAAATCGCTGATCTTGGCCTGAAGCTCCTCGCCGCGCGGATCATCGGCCAGCGAGCCGATCAATCCCTCGGCGCGTTGGATGACATCCTGCGCCTCGTCCTGCACGTTGCGTTTGATCTTTTCGCGCAGTTCGCGGGCGACGCGCTCGCGCGCCTCGCGAACCATGCGGGATTTTTCCGCCTCGGTCAGACGCGTGCCGGTCGCCTTGACGGTGATTTTCTTTTCGACGCCGGTCGCCAAGTCTTCGCCCCGGACTTCCAGAATGCGATCCGGATTGAGACGGAACGTCACTTCGATTCGCGGAACGCCGCGCGGCGCCGGAGTGATACCCTCAATCCTCAACAAATCAAGGAACGTGTTTTCCGACGCGACCGGTTCCTCTCCCTCATAAATGGGGAAAGAAACGGTCTCCTGAAAGTCGCGCGTGGTGGTGAAAATATCCTTGGCCTCGGTCGGATAGGTCGAGTTGCGCTCGATAATCGGACCGAATTGGTCATTTTGCAACCCAACGCCGAGCGAGAACGGCGTCATGTGGATGATGACCGGCTTTTCCTTGGCGTAGTGGGTTGCGAGCGTTCCCTCCAACTCCCCTTCCAAGGGAGCCAACACCAGCGTTTGGACGGCGGCTCCAAGCGCGACGACCTCTTCGGGCGAGATGTCGCGGGAGGGCTGGATGCCGAGCGTCTCCTTGACGATCCGCTGAACGATGGGCATCCGGGTCGCGCCGCCGACGAGCAAGACGGTGTCAATTTTTTCCTGCGGGATGCCCGAATCGGCGATGCTCGCCTGAATCGGCGCGATCGTGCGCTTGACCAAATCCTCGACCAGCGATTCCAATTGCGCCCGCTCCAAATTGGCTTCGAGATTGACCGGTCCCTTGTCGCTCATGGCGATGGCTTCGATGGTGATCGGGGTCGCGCGGACCTCGGAAAGCTCGATCTTGGCCTCTTCCGCCGCCTCGCGCAGACGGGCCATGGCGATGGGATCGTCGCGCAGATTAATGCCGTGTTCTTTCTGAAATTGGTCCGCGAGCAGGTCCATGATCCTGCGGTCCATGTCGTCGCCGCCAAGTTTGGTGTCGCCGTGAATCGCCAGCACGCGGAAGACGCCGGACATGACTTCGATCATCGAAACGTCGAACGTGCCGCCGCCGAGGTCGTAAACGAGAATGACCTGATCCTTGCCCTTGTCCAGACCGTAGGCCATGGCGGCGGCGGTCGGCTCGTCAATGACGCGACGGACGTTGAACCCCGCGATCTCGCCCGCGTCCTTGGTGGCTTGTCGCTGGGCGTCGGTGAAGTAGGCCGGAACGGTGACGACCGCCTGCTCGACCCGCTCGCCGAAGAAATCCTCCGCATCCTGCTTCAACTTTTGGAGAATCATGCCGGAAATTTCCTGCGGCGTGTATTCCTTGCCGTCAATCTTGACGCGATGCGCGGTTCCCATGTGGCGCTTGATCGAAAAGACCGTCCGGCCGGGATTCATCACCGCGCCGCGCTTGGCTTTTTTGCCGACCAGAATGTCGCCGTTCTTGGCGAATCCGACGACCGACGGCGTCAGCCGCTCCCCCAAGGCGTTGGGGACGACGACCGGGCCGTTGCGCTCCATGACGCCGATGACGGAGTTGGTGGTTCCCAGATCTATGCCGACGATGCGACCCATAAACTTAGCTTCCTTCGTTGCAGGCGACGACGACGCGCGCGTCACGCAAAACTTTGCCCCGGAAAATCATCCCCTTTTGCATCTCCTCGATGATCGTGTTGTGGGCGTGCCGGTCCGTTTTCCGGTATTCCACGACATCATGCACTCCCAAGTCCACTTTATCCCCCAGACAACTGACGACCTTCAATCCGTGCTTCTCAAAAAGGCGAATCATCCGTTGATAAGCGGCCTCGACCCCTTGAAGCCACGCTTTGATCTCCTCGGATTGCGCGTGTTTCTTTCCCGCCTCCACGATCCGGTCCATGGCGTCCAGAAAATAGACGGCTTGGCGCGCGAACTGGGCGAATTCATCATCCTGCGGAGCCGTGGTTTTGAGTTTTTCGATCTCCTCCGCGAGGCGGATTTTTTCCTCCATCACATCGAAAAGCGCGGTAAGGAGGTCTCCCTTTAAGCCCGGAAACGAAAAATTTCCATTTTGGGCGTGGTCCCTCTCCGTCCCCTCAAGGGGAAGAGATTGCCCGTTTCCGCCGTCGGAATCAAGGATCAAAACCGGTTCCTCATCAATTTTGAACGCGCTTCTGGACGATGCTTTGGAGATGTTTCCCAAACTAACCCGATGCCCCTCTACGGTCACGAGCCGATTCAACGCCCCATTTTAATGGTCGGACTAGATGGAGTATATGGCGGTTTCGGGCGTCTTGCAACTTGATTTCGCTTGGAATTCAGGTTTCCCGCGCGCGCCTTCCGAGGCCGTCTGAAGTTGACACTTCAACTCGGGCGTCCTATATTTCCTTGCAGGTTTAATTCCTCACCGGGACCGGAGATTGCGATCAAAAGGAGAGGGACATGAAAGCGCGCTGGGTCATTGCTTGCGTTTGTCTTGTCGGCGGCTTGTTGTCTTCTTCGGCGACGGCGCGCGCGGCGGAACAGCCCGTCCCGCCCTTTCTTCTCGCGGACGATTCGGAGACCGCCGATCCATCCTCCGGCCAGCCGATCGGCCACGGCGACGGACTCATTCACGTCATTCCGTCCCTTTCCTCTCCGGCCGTCAAAAACGGCGACAAGGTGACGATCAGCGCGGTGGTCAAAGCCGCCGCTGGCATTGAAAAAGTCGAAGCGTTGATTGATCTGAGTAAGCCGGTTTGGAGTGCGGCGGCCATGCCGCCGCTTTCGGATCGCCAAGCCATGCTTGGCGACGGGTTCTCGCCAGCGAGCGAAGCGCGGCTTCGCTCCAATAAAGCGCAGGCATGGCCTGCGCACTCCAAAGTGAGTCCCACCGAGAGTGGCACGGGCGTCTCACCCTTGATTCATGGGGAAGATGCCCATGCCACCATCGAGACGATACCCCTTTCTCCATCCAATTCCTCTAATGTTTCATCCTTCATCCCTCATCCTTCATCCTTTCCTGTGGTCGGATTATTCCGCGCCGAATGGACCGGCCACGACCTCGAAGAAAAATACTACACCGTCGCAATCCGCGTGACGGACCGCAACGGCCACGTCTTCGAGGACCGCTCGCTCCAATTCTCCGATCCCATCGCGGGCATCAACACGCCGGGAACGACGAATTATCCGAATGGGGGGATGAGACGGATTGGAGCGGCTGAACTCGAGAATGATGCCCCTCTGACGTGCGGTGTGATTGACCCCTCGGCGGGTTTTGCATACTTCGGCACAAGTCCCCTTCCCGGACTTGCAAAAGTGGTAAAAGTTGCACTCAATGGGACGGATGCGCCAGTGCGAGTTGGGGTGCTGACGCTCAATTCAGGAGAGGGGCCTTTGGGTTGCGCCGTCATTGATCCTGCTGGCGGATATGCCTATTTTGGAACCAATTCATCTCCGGGCTACGTAATCAAAATTCAATTGTCGGATTTCACTCGCCTCGGCAGTCTGACTCTCCCGGAGGAATACCTCGCATCAGCCGTAATTGATCCAACCGCGGGTTATGCCTATTTTGGAACGGGAACGAGCACGGGCAAAGTCACGAAGATCGCGCTGAATGGGAACGGACTCCCGACGCGCGTTGGAGCGGTAATTCTCAATTCGGGAGAAGACTACATTGATTCCGCCGTGATTGACATCACGGCGGGATATGCATATTTCGGGACCGGAACGTCTCCGGGCAAAGTTGTGAAAGTGGCGCTCAACGGAGCGGGCGCTCCGACGCGAGTGGGCGCGATAACGCTCAACTCGGGGGAAAACATCCTTACGTCAGGCGTGATTGATACTGCTTCGGGATACGCATATTTCGGAACTTATACTTCCCCGGGAATTGTCGTGAAAGTTCAGCTGTCAGATTTCACCCGTTTGGGGGCACTTACGTTCAATCCGGGCGAAAACAATCTCGCTTCAGCCGCGATTGATCCTTCAACGGAATATGCGTATTTTGCGACCCGCACCAGTCCGGGAATCGTAACCAAAGTTGCGCTCAACGGGTCGGGAATTCCCACGGAGGTTGGTTCACTCATCGTCGGTGACAGGGGGGGATATTTTCGAGCCGCTGTGATTGATATTGCGGCAGGGTACGTTTATCTTGGGAGCGGAGCCATTATTGGCGACGTTGCCAAGATTGCAACCGGATCAGGACCGGATTTGCCGTCGTTCGTCGGACAGGCGAATTTGAACGGAGGCGAGAATTATCTTGGTTCGGTCGCAATGGATTCCGCGGCTGGACATACCTATTACGGAAACAACAACGGCCCCTATCCCCCTCCCGGCATTGTGGCGGGAGTGGCTCTTAATGGCGCGAATGCTCCAACGCAAACGGGAGCCGCCGTGCTTGGAACCGTGGATAGGAATTTCGCTTCCGCTGTTTTTGATCATGTATATGAAGGAGCCTATTTTGGTACGCTCTCAGGCCACGTAGTCAAGTTGGCCTTGGATGCAACAGGAATACCAACCTATGTTGGCACACTCACGCTCAATAGTGGAGAGACTTCACTTGATTCGGCCGTTGCCGATCCAGTTGCGGGTTACGCCTACTTTGGGACCGGCACTTCACCCGGCATCGTCGTTAAGATAGCCCTGAACGGAATGGGTTTACCAACGCGGGTAGGAGCATTAACGCTAGCCGCCGGAGAGAACGGATTGTATTCGAGCGCGATTGACACATCAGCCGACTACGCATATTACGGGACGAATACGACACCGGGAAAGGTGATCAAGGTAGCCCTGAACGGTGCGGGAATTCCAACCGAAGTGGGTGCTTTAACTCTTAATTCGGGGGAGGATTCCCCGCGAAGCGCCGTCATTGACACGCTCAACGGGTTCGCTTATTTCGGCACGAGCACTATTCCCGGGATCATCGTGCAAGTGGCTCTAAATGGTTCAGGCGTTCCCACGGAGTTAGCAACCTTGCCTCTCAACGCCGGAGAAAATAATCTTCAGTGCGCCACCATTGATCCCGCTATGGGTTACGCATATTTCGGCACGATCACCTCCCCAGGCATCGTTGTCAAGGTTCGCCTTTCGGATTTCGCTCGGGTTGGGGCACTGACGCTCAATCCCGGAGAAAACCAGCTAGTTTCGGGCGCATTCGACCCACTCGGGGGTTACGTCTACTTTGGAACCAGCACGGCTCCGGGAATAGTTGTCAAAATTGCTGGATCGCAAAAGAGCGCGATCAAGGGAACAAAGGTCAATATACCAGTCTGGGGTGGTGTATCGGATGTGAACTTTTATTCGCACTCGGCGCAGGGCAATGTCCGGCTTGGAATTTTCAGCGACGCGTCGCCGAGGAATTTGCTTTGGGAGTGCGCTTCGACCTCCAACACGGCGACCGACGATTGGATCACGGTCCCCATTAGCTCTGGAAATCCGTCGTCGCTCACGCTCGCGCCCGGAGATTATCAACTGGCATGGCAAATTGACACGACCGCCGACGTGCCGAGCTACGCGGCGGGAACGATTGGAGATGGAATTTACGCTTCGTATCTTTATGGCGCGTTTCCGTCGCAACTCGATGCGACCACGCCGACCTTGAGCGATGAAAAGTGGAGCATGTTCATCAATTACACCACGCTGAGCGGAACGCCGACATCCACGCCAACTCCCAGCCCCACCAACACCTCCACTCCCACCCCCACCGGAACGATCACGCCCTCCCCAACGGCAACTCCTTCTCCTTCTGTTTCTCGTACGCCTACTCCAACCCCAACCGGAACCCCGACCCCCACGCCCACGCAAACCTCGACCCCTTCCCCGACCCGCACCGCGACCGCGACGTCCAGCCCGACGCCCGGGCCGACGCTGGTGGTCACCTCCGGCGCGTCGTTTGTTCCCTCCGACGTGACGATCTACGTCGGGCAATCGGTGCAATGGAGCGGATTGATTTCGTTCCACAACGTCATCGAGGTGGATCAGGCGACGTGGAACGTCAACGGCAATACGTGGAACGGCGGATTCACGAGCGGTCCGGCCGGAACGACCGACGGTTACACGCACGCTTTCCCCGTGATCGGAACCTATTATTACGTCTGCGAGATCCACGCCGGATTGGGGATGAAGGGGCGCGTGTTCGTCATCCCTCTCCCCAACGCCGCGCGGAATTGGGAACTCTACGAATAATCCGATTGCAGATTTTGGATTGCGGATTGGCGGGCGCAAATAGCCGCAAAAGCACGCAAAGATCGCAAAGAAAAAGCCTTATTTAATCGCACCTGTCCGCAGTCCTTCAAAAAACGCCTTGCGGAAGATCAAAAAGACCGCCAACGCCGGAAGTGCGGCGACGCAGGCTCCGGCGGCGAGGAGGTGAACGTCCAATCCGAAATCCTCCGATTTGGCCAGATACGAAAGTCCGACGGGAAGCGTAAAGGACGGTTCGCTTTGGCAGATGACCAGCGGCCAGAAAAAATCCCCCCAGTAGTGGAGAAATGAAAGGACGGCCAAAACCGCGAGCGCGGGTTTGGAGAGGGGCACGATGATGCGGGTGAAAATTCCCCATTGTCCCGCGCCGTCAATTTTTGCCGCTTCCAGCAGACTATCGGGAAGCGTGACGAGAAACTGGCGCATCAGGAAAATCCCCACGACGTCGCCGAGGCCGGGCAGAATCAATCCGGCGAACGTGTCGGCCAGTCCCAGACGGCTCATGCTCAGAAAAAGGGGGATCATCGTCACTTGGCGCGGGATCATCATGGCCAGAAGGATCAGGCCGAAGACCAAACCGCGCCCGCGAAACGCCCGCTTCGCCAACACGTATCCGGCCATCGCGTCGGCGATCAGGTGAAATCCGACGGTCAGAACCGCGACGGCGGCGCTGTTGAGAAACCATCGCGGAAAAAGGGGCGCGGACTTGAAAAGTCGCAACCAAGGTCCGCCCCAAATCAGCGATTCCCCTCCTTTGGCGCCGGCGCGTTCCCCCACGGAGAGCGCGATCATGTAGCCCAACGGGAGAAGATCGAGAACCGCGAGCAAGACCAAGACCGCCAAGGCCGCTCTAGCGAACCCCCGGCGGCCCGGATCAGAATTTTCGGATGATGTGGTCATCTCTCGGTTCCAACGTGCCATTGCCGTCAATGGAACAGGTGGGAAGTTCGACCAAGGCTTGCAAGGTGTAGGTTCCGCCGCTCGGACACCGCGGAAGGGGATGCCCCATGGCTTGCTCCACTTCCTGAACGGTGATAAAACCGGCGACCTGTCCCTTGCGCTCCGCGACCACCCGCTTGGCCCGCTCGATCGCCCGGAGGTTCTCCCTGCATTGGGAGGCTTCCGCGTAGCTTTTCGGCCCCGAGGGTTCGACAAGGTTGTATGCCGCTCCCCGACTGCCATAATAGAGGCGTCGCGCGAATTGGCTTACTTGGTCGAAATCGAGAAGAGACAGGAGGATCAGCATCCCGAGAGCGACGGCAAGAACTTTCAGGATTTTGGAGATCACGAGGCCGGTTGCCTCCGGCGGGATATCCCGCGACGGACAAGGCCGGAATCAAACTTCAGGGCGCGATCCGGAATGGGACCACCCCGGATCTGGGGGGAGAGCCGGGGCAGTCCGCGATCTGCCCCGAAACCTGTCCGGGACGATCAAGGCTTCATACTAACCGTCCCCCGCCGAAGCGCAAGGGGAAAAAGGGCATGGGTCATATTGCGACTCAGGCGCAGGATTTGCTCCGCGCCAATTTCCCAACCCCAAGCGGAGCAAGAATTGAATTCGGCGCAAAAGTGGAGTAGGAATGGAACTGATGACCGAAGTTTTCATGGAACCCCGCGACGGGCATCTTTTCGTGCGGCTTGCCGGAAAGTTGGAGGATTCCGTCATGGACCTCATCCCGTCAGCGGAGGAAGCGTGCCGCCAATCAAATCTTTCGCGCGTGCTCGTGGATTTCACCGCCGTCAACATCACGCTGGACGGATTGGGACGCTTCATGTTCGGCATCAATCTGGCCGAAAAATGGCCGCGCGATCTGGAGGTGGGCGTCCTCTTGAGCGAAACTCAAACCGTCCAAGGCCGCCCGGTCGAGTTGGTCCTCTCCAATCGCGGGGTCAAAATCCATCTGTTCACCAACCCGGAGAAGGCCATTGCTTGGGCGACGCGGAAGAATCCGTGAGGCGACGTGAAACGAATCCATTCCCCCATCCGAGTTTACGCCGACACGTCAGTGTTTGGCGGGGTTTTTGACGATGCTTTCTCAGTCGCGAGTCGTCGGTTTTTTGAGAGCGTCCAAAGTGGAAGATTGAAACTGATAATTTCTGCGGTTGTTCGTGATGAACTGTTGGCGGCGCCGCGGAAAGTGGCGAATTTTTTCGAGGAGATGGAAAGGGGAGCCGAGATCGCGGAAATTGGAGAAGAGGCGCACGCTCTTCAGCAAGCCTACCTGCGGGCAGGAATCGTTGGCCCTCAGTCCATGGCGGATGCGCTTCATGTTGCCGCCGCAGTGACTTCGGGATGCCGCATAATCGTAAGTTGGAACTTCAAACATATCGTCCATTATGCCAAAATTCCCTTGTATAATGGCGTGAACTTGGCGCAAGGATTCAGTCCGATCGCCATTCACTCGCCGATGGAGATCATCACCGATGAAAAAGAATAGACATTTTGACTGTGTTGAAATGAAGCGGAGTGGCGGCCGTTTGATTTATGACAAACTGAAGGGTATGACGGCGGAAATGCAATTAGCCTATTGGCGCGAACGCACCGAGGAGCTCTTAAAGCACCAGCGGTCCTTGCGACGGCATAAGCCGGTTCCCAAGAAAAAATCGAAGATTTCTGAGCTGTCCGCTTCGAGCCGATCCTATTGAATCATCGGCAAAATTCAAGTATCCAAATTCAAAGAGAGAAGGAAGACAAGTTATGGCTCCCAAACCCCTCAACATCGGCATGATCGGCTACGGCTTCATGGGCCGGGCGCATTCCAATGCTTACCGGAAGGTAAACAACTTTTTGGACATG
>CAZRCZ010000031.1:0-36638 GCA_964598765.1 uncultured Candidatus Sumerlaeota bacterium
AATCCGCGCCCGGCGAAGATTTCCTGATAAACGTGCATGAGGCCGATCTGCCCTATGGCGGCCATGGCCTGTTTTTCGGGAATGGTTTTCGGGCGTTGGCGCGCAAGTCGTCCGCAACCCAGCCCGATCGCGCCGGAAGTGACGACAATGACGCGGACCTTGCGGCGATGAAGATCGGCGAGGGCGTCAGCCAAATCCTCAATCACCCGCCGATCCGCCTTCTCCTCCGCGTCAAGCACGACGTTGGAACCAAGCTTGACGACAATTTTTTCGCAGGCGATTTCGCGTCCCGTCCCGGCCATGTTAGGAATGGAAATCATGATCTCCCGCTTCCCGCCCAGCGGTGCGCAATTTCTTAATCGTAATCATAATCATAATCCTAATCTCAAACTTGCCCCCTGCTCTTCCCCGGCTTTCTCCTCCCCCGTCTCGCCTTGCTTCCGCGCCTCCGCCTTTCTCAAGGCATCCGCAATCGCGCGGCGCAAATCCTCCAAACCTTCCCCCGTCTGCGCTGAAATCGCAATTGTTTCGATTTTTTCATCCCGAAATGTCCTCTCGAAAATCTCGCGTGCCGTCGGCGACAAAAGATCAATTTTGCTGAGGACGACGATCTCCGGTTTTCGGGTGATCGTCTCGGAATAGGCCGAAAGCTCCTGCCGGACCAGCTGATAAGCGTCCAATGCCATCCTCGCGCCGATCTCCGCGCTTTCGGCGTCGAGAGACTCTTCCACGAATATCGAAGGATCGGGCGCGATGAGATGAACGAGCAGGGTTGTCCTCTCGATGTGCCTCAAAAAACGATCACCCAAACCGACCCCTTTGCTCGCCCCCTCGATCAATCCCGGAATATCCGCCAGCGCGATACTGCGGTCATCGCCGATTTCCATCATGCCCAAATTTGGATGGATCGTCGTAAAAGGATACGGCGCGATGCGCGGCGTGGCGTGGGTCAGCGCCTTAAGGAGCGTTGATTTTCCCGCGTTGGGCAAACCGATCAATCCCGCGTCGGCGATCAGTTTCAGTTCAAGGATCAGATGCCGTTGCTCGCCGGCTTCTCCCTCTTTGACTTTTCGCGGGGCCTGTTGGGTCGGCGTGGCGTAGTGCTGATTGCCCGCCCCGCCGATTCCTCCGGCGGCGGCGAGATAGCGTTGCCCCGGACGAGTCAAGTCGGTCAGCGGTCCCTCCTCGTCACTGACGACCGTTCCAAGGGGAACGTGAATGACGCGGTCCTCTCCGGCCCGCCCGCTCATGTTCTTGCCTTTTCCGTGTTGGCCGCGTCCGCCGACGACGTGAGGGTGAAATTTGAGATCGAGCAACGTCACGACCTTGGGATCGGTCGCCAGCCAGACGTCGCCTCCCTTGCCGCCGTCTCCGCCGTCGGGGCCGCCGAAAGGAATTCCCTTCTCCCGCCGGAACGACAGACATCCGTTCCCGCCATCGCCGCCGTGCGCGGTGACGCGGACAAAATCAACGAACGAAGATTCGCCGCTCATTGAATAAAATTCCGTTTATTAAACACGAAGGCACAAAGAAGGCGCAAAGCCCACGAAGTTGATGACGAGAAGGTCAGGCGGAAGCGAAATGGCCGGTTCCCATGATCGAAGGATACGTCGTGATTCATGCTTGCTCTTTCTTTGTGCTCTTTCTGCCTGCTTCGTGTCTTTGTGTTTAATCTTCGCGTTGAATCGCAACCGCGCCATCCGCGCTCTCCGCCCGCGTCAGACACGCCTCTCCCATCCGGCGGTATTTCCGGAACCGTTGCTCCACCAATTCGTCGGGAGGAATCTGGGAAAGCTCTTCCAGATGGCGCGTCAGCCGCTCGCGTAAGACGTTCCCTGCCTGCGTCGGATCCAGATGCGCTCCGCCGATCGGTTCGGGAACGATTTCGTCTATCACGCCGAAACCAAGCAAATCATCGGCGGTCAGCTTGAGCGCTTGGGCGGCGTCGCCCGCTTTGGCGGCGTCGCGCCAGAGGATCGAGGCGCATCCTTCGGGCGAAATCACGCAATACCACGCATATTGCATCATCAGCAACCGGTCGCCGACGCCGATGCCGAGCGCGCCGCCGCTGGCTCCCTCGCCGATGACCGCGCAAATAATCGGAACTCGAACGTTGAACATCTCCATGATGTTGCGCCCTATGGCTTCGCCCTGACCGCGCTCTTCGGCGCCGATTCCCGGATACGCGCCGGGCGTGTCAATGAAGATTAAAATTGGCATTTCAAATTTGTCGGCCAATTTCATCACGCGCAGGGCTTTGCGGTATCCTTCGGGGTGCATCATGCCGAAGTTCCGCGCGATGTTGTCCTTTAGATCGGCTCCCTTTTGATGGCCGATGACGGCGACGGGACGATCTTGAAACCGCGCGAGACCGGCGACGACGGCGGCGTCGTTGCCGAAGTTGCGGTCGCCGCTCAGCTCGATCCAATCGGAAAAAAGACGGCGAATGTAATCCAATGAGTGAGGCCGCGACGGATGCCGCGCGATCTGAATCCGTTGCCAAGGAGTCAGGTTCGCGTAAACCTCGCGCCGCGTCGAGACCAGACGCTCTTCCGTCTCTTTGATCTTGGCCTCCAATTCGGGATCAACTGATTTAGGTTTTTCCACGACGACCACCGCGGCGTCCCCTTCCTCCGACGCCTCGGCGGCGTGCTTGTGCGCCTTCGCCTCTTTCTTCCTCAGAGTCTCCTGAAGCTTCTTGAGATCGCGCTCAAGATCGTGAATCGGTTTTTCGAAATCGAAAGTGGTGGTCGCCATGACGAAGGTTGTCCAGAGGGAGCATCGGCGCAAACCCGCCGAATCGTTCATTCTCCAACCAAGAGGGGAAGGGATCAACCAATTTTCACAGATTGAGTGTGCTTCGGGAGAATCTCCCATTCTCAAGAGGGCCAAGCCGTAGCTATGCGGTTCTTAATTGTGAGGACTGATATGGAAGCGCCCCGTCCCACCTCCATCCATTTCAGCCAGCCAACATCCGCGCGGAAAGGCGAAGGGGGCATCTTGATAGGCCCATCAGTCGGCGACTGAAATCCAAAGGCGCATTTTTTCGAAATTCTTTTGTCCGATCCCCTCGACTTTGATGAGGTCTTCGGGGTGTTTGAAGGGATGAAGCATCCGATGGCGGACGATCCGTTCGGCGAGCTTGGGACCGATGCCGGGAATAGTCTGGAGTTGCGTCAGATCGGCGGTGTTGATGTTGATCTTTTGCCCGGGTTTTTCCACTGCTTTTGGAGCGGGCGAGCGGGAACTTGAATGGCTTCCCGCCGGGAGGGATTTGATTTTTTCTCCGGTGGCAGGTGAAGTTGGCGCCGAAGGATCGCCGACGGTGACATAGGGTCTCAAGCGCTCCAGCGTTTTCGGACCGATCCCCTTGACTTCATCCAACTGATCCACCGAGCGGAATGGGCCGATTTTCTTTCGATAATCCAAAATCAGTTGGGCTTTGGATGGACCGATGCCGGGCAGGCGGTCCAATTCTTCGGCGGTCGCGGTGTTGATGTTGATCGCGGCGGGTGAGGATGACGTAGCGGAGGGAATCGCTTTTCGTTCCAGCGTCGGCGTCGTTGAGGAAACGGAATTTGACGCAACTTTGAGTTCCGGTCGAGTCGCTTCCTTCGCGGAAGGAATGGGGATCGGTTGCCAGCGGGGATCGGATTCGATCCACAAGTCATCGGTCGGACGATTCGCGGCGCGGCTTTGATAATCCTGAACTGCCAATCCTGCGACGATCAAGCCGACGACCGCCAGAAGGGCCGCCTGTTCGGAGCGGGTGATACCCAACGCCATGTCAATCTCCGGGGATGATGTTCAGCAGTTTGCTTTTGATGTAAATTACTTTTTTCGGGGGCGCGCTTCCGACCATTTCTTTGATCTTCGGGATGGCGAGGGCTTTTTTCACCGCCGAGGCTTCGTCTTCCTCAACGCCGATCATCATGCGATCCCGGACTTTCCCCCGAATCTGAATCGGAATCTCGACTTCATTTACGGCCAGCGCGGCGGCGTCCCAAGCTGGCCAAGGGTGCTGTTGGAGCAAGCCCGCACCGCCGACCATCGCCCAAATTTCGTCGGCCAGATGCGGAGCCATCGGATTCATAAGCACGGCCAAGCGCTGAACCGCAAGCGCGACCAGCCGCGCCGAAAGCGAATCTCCCTCGCGGATTGGATAAGCTTGAATCCCGTTGAGAAATTCCATGCACGCCGCAATCGCCGTATTGAACTGAAACCGCTCTCCCAAGTCTTCGGTCACACGCTTGGTTGTCAAGTGAATGAGACGATAAAGTTTGCGGTCCTCTTTGGTTGAAAGCTCTCCCATCTTGACTTCGGCTCCGGTTTTGGCTCCGGCGAAAAGAATTTCACGCCGGTCGCGCGCGTAGCGCCAAATCCGATTCAGGAACCGCGAGCAACCCTCGACCGATTCATCCGACCAATCCAATTGTTTCTCCGGCGGAGCGGCGAAGAGTATATAAAGTCGCGCCGTGTCGGCTCCGTATTTGCCGATGATTTCTCCCGGGTCCACGACGTTGCCGAGCGACTTGGACATTTTTTTCCGATCCTTCGTCACCATTCCCTGCGCGAGCAACGCCTTGAACGGTTCGTCAACGTTGGTGAGTCCCAAATCGCGGAGCGCCTTCGTGAAGAAACGAGAATAAAGCAAATGCAGAATCGCGTGCTCAATCCCGCCGACGTATTGATCCACGGGCATCCAGTATTCGGCCTTCTGTCTTGAGAAGGGAGCGGTCGGATTTTTCGGATCGCTATAGCGAATGAAATACCACGACGAATCGAAGAAGGTGTCCATCGTGTCGGTCTCGCGCCGCGCCGGACCGCCGGAGACGGGGCAAGTCGTGTTGACCCATTCCGGCACGCTCGCCAACGGGTTGCCCTGTCCGCCAAAAGTAGCCTTGGAGGGAAGTTTGACCGGAAGTTGATTTTCCGGAACCGGAACCAATCCTGCTTTCTCGCTATAGACGAAAGGAATCGGCGTTCCCCAAAACCTCTGGCGCGAAATCAGCCAATCGCGGAGACGATATTGGACGGTTTTGTGGCCGAATCCTTGTTCCTCCAGCCATTTTACAATGGCGCGTTTGGCCGGATCCGATTTCATTCTGCAAAACTGATGCGAGTTCACCATCGTCCCCGGCTCGACAAACGCCTCCGTCATGCTTTTTGGATCGAGCGGATTTTCCGGCGTCGAGGCTTCGGGTTGAATGACCACTCGGATCGGAATGTCGTATTTCTTCGCGAATTCAAAATCGCGTTGGTCGTGCGCGGGAACCGCCATGATCGCGCCGGTTCCGTATTCCATGAGAACGAAATTGGCGATGTAGATCGGCACGCGGTCGCCGTTGACCGGATTGATCGCGTGATGGCCGATGAACAGTCCCTCTTTGGCGCGTCCTTCGGCGGTGCGGTGCTCTTTATCTTCCAACACAACGCGGTTGATGAAGGCTTGGACTTCGGCTTCGCGTTCCATTCCGGCGATCAATTCCCGCACCATCGGATGCTCGGGCGCGAAAACCATGAACGTCACGCCGAAAAGTGTGTCGGGACGCGTCGTGAAGATCGGCATTTCCGCGCCGCCGGACTCGATCTTGAATTTGACTAGCGCCCCTTCGCTCCGCCCGATCCAGTTGCGCTGTTGCGAGGTGACGGCGGTCGGCCAGTTGGAGAGCTTGTCGTCCAGATCGCGCAGAAGTTCCTCGGCGTAGGCGGTGATTCTCAAAAACCACTGTTCGAGGGGACGAATCTCCACCGCCGTTCCCGGATGCCGCCAACAACAACCGTCAATCACCTGTTCATTGGCCAGAACGCTTTGGCACTTCGGACACCAATTGACCGGCGCTTCCTTGCGATAGACCAATCCCTTTTCGTAAAACTTCAAAAATATCCATTGGTTCCAACGATAGTAGTCGTCCCGGCTGGTGACCACTTCCCGGTCCCAATCGTAAGAAAGTCCGAGTTGAAGCATCTGCTCCTTCATCATTCCGATGCAATGCTCCGTCCAGACTTCGGGCTGGGTTTGGCGTTGAATCGCGGCGTTCTCGGCGGGCATTCCGAAGGAATCAAATCCCATCGGATGAAGTACGTCGTAGCCCTGCATCCGCCGCAATCGCGCAATCGCGTCGCCGATCGTATAAACGCGGACATGTCCCATGTGAAGCTTGCCGCTGGGGTAAGGAAACATTTCGAGGACGTAATACTTAGGGCGCGATCCATCCTCCGTGGGTTTGTTGAGGGCGGTTTCGCGCCAACGCGCCTGCCACTTGGGTTCAATCTCTTGGTGAGGATAAAAGTCGTTGTTCGACATGGTTCAGGGGAGACCTCAGGCGCGGCATTTTGAACGATGCGGCCCCGTTCGTCCACATCGAAAGCGGTTCAGCGTGGGAGGTCATGATTGGTTCGATTCGGAGAGAAGGAAGAATGGAGGAGACGATCGGATTTGAACCGATGAATAGTGGATTTGCAGTCCACCGCCTTAAACCACTTGGCTACGTCTCCCCGTGTTCAGCTCAAGCCGGATGATCGGGATTCCGCTCCGAGGATGGAGAACAACCCATTTTGGGGTTCACCATTGAGTCTGTCAATGCAGGATCGAGGCGGCGCGCAAAAAATCGTCCTTGGTTGACGCTCCACCGGACGTGCGATAAACTGGCGGCAAGAAGTGAAACCGATGGAATCCCGATTTCAGCGCGCCTTGTTGATGAATCCGCCGACGGGTCTCTACCGGCGGGACGACCGATGTCAGTGCAAGGTCGAGGATCAAACGGTCCAGATTACATTCCCGCCCGTGGAACTGGCGGGATTGGGGGCCGTTCTCCGTCAAGGGGGCGCGGACGTTGTTATTCGGGATTATCCCGCCGAGCGAGGGACGTGGGAGAATCTTCAAAGCGAACTTGAGAAATTTCGGCCTGATTTCGTCTTGGTCAACGTCGTCACCGCGACCGCTGAAAACGATTTTCAAGCCTGCGCCGTCGCGAGGGAAGTTTTGGGATCTCGGGTTCTCACCGCCGCCAAGGGGGAATACATGGACGCGCTCGGAATCGAAGCGCTCCAACGGCATCCCGAACTGGATTTTGGTTTCCACGGCGAAATCGAGCGTGTTCTGGAAAAATTTCAGCAGGGCGTTCCCCTGAGCGAAGTTGAAGGATTGGTTTATCGGGACGAGCTTAACTCAAATGGTTCTAACGGAAACGGTGCTACTCCGCGAATTCGGCGCAACTCCGGTCATCCTTTGCTGGAGAGTCTCGACCGGCTTCCCTTTCCCGCGCGCGATTTGCTGAAGAATGAAATTTACCTCAGTCCGGAAACCGGCAATCCGCTCACGGTGATCCACGGCAATCGGGGATGTCCGGCGGCGTGCATCTTTTGCCCCGCCGGCGTGATGTCGGGTTTCAAGGTTCGGTATCGCTCGCCGGAAAACATTCTGCTGGAAATCCGCGAATGCGTCGAGCGATTCGGCATCCGCGAATTTCTTTTTCACGGCGACACGTTCACCTTGAACAAGGCGTGGCTGTTGAGGCTTTGCGGTTTGATCCGCGAGAGCGGACTAAAAATCCGATGGGGATGCAACAGCCGGGTGGACACGATGGACGACGAGCGCGCCGAGGCCATGCGCGGGGCGGGATGCTGGGTGGTGGCGTTCGGAGTGGAGACGGGCAATCAGGAGATTTTAGATAAACTCAAAAAGGGAGCGAAGGTCGAAGAGGCGGAATCGGCGGTCGCCGCCTGCAAGCGCCACGGCCTCCGCACTCACGCTTTTTTCGTCATCGGCCTGCCTTGGGAAACAGAAAAAACCTTGGAGCAGACCTATCAATTCGCTCGGAAACTCGACACCGACTTTTTTGATTTCAACATTGCTTATCCGCTTCCGGGCACGGAATTTTACGAAATGGCCGTGGCGGAAAATCTATTTGAAACCGCTCCCGAAACGTCGGGCTATGCCAACGCCGCCGTGCGGACCTACGTTCTTTCGAGCCAATATCTGACCGATTGGCGGCGCAAAAAACTTCTCGCGATGTCGCTTCGTCCGAATTACATCGCGCGGACGCTCTGGCGAAGCGGCTCCCCGCGCATTGCCGCCAACTACGCGCGCGCTGGATTCAAGCGTCTTCGTCAATTGGTGGCGTCATGAATCGCCGCCACCCCGCCGAACTCCTTCATGCGTGGATTCTCGCGGGAATTCCGCTGGGGCACGTGAAGGGAATCCATGTCACGCTTCATTTTAGTTTCGTGTTGGCCGCTCTGTTTTGGCTTCTGCTGGCGCTGGGCGCGGGACAGCCTGATTTGATGGAGAAGAGTGACGGCGGGGGCTCCAGCGCAAGCGAAGTCGAATCGGTTTTGCCTTCCATGCCGCATCCCGCTGTTTCCGCCGCGCTCTTTATCGCGGTTTTGCTGGGAAGCGTTCTTGTGCACGAGTTGGGACACTGCGTCGGCTCTCATCTCGTCAAGAACCGTTGCGAGGAAATACTCCTCTGGCCGCTGGGAGGATTGACGGAAGTGCCCGGTTCGGAAAGGTCGCCGCAGGATGAATTGATCGTCACCGTCGCGGGGCCGTTGGCTTCGCTTGCGGTCGCCTTAGGAGCGACGTTGGCGGCATGGGCGATGCCGGCCGGAATCGCCGTGACCACGCCCGGATGGGGATTGCATCTTTTTCTGACGCAAACTCGATTCATCAATTGGATGTTGGTTCTCTTCAACACGCTCGCGCCGATTTTTCCGCTCGACGGCGCGAAAATAATTCGCTCGCTGGCGGCGACAAAGTTCGATCCGGTACGAACGACGTTTAATCTATGCTTGATGGGATTTGTCACAGCGGGCGTTCTTGTCTCTATCTTTGTTTTCGTCTCGCTGGATCCGCAATCGAACGCGGGGGGCTACAACATTTTTTATCTTCTGGCCGCAATGATCGGCGTCCAAGGTTGCATTCTGGAAATGCAACGTCTGCCGGAAGAGGGAGTTTATGTCCATTCCGCATTCGGTTCCGTTAAGGGCAAACCGGAATCGCGCCCGGAATCATCCGTGGATCGTCTTCACGCGGAGTTGGAGAAAGCGGTCGAGCGGGAAGATTTCATCCGAGCCGCGCAACTGCGCGATGAAATTCGGGAACTCGAATCCAAGAGCCACCGCGTTTGATCGGCCGTCGCGTTGCTTTCCCTTCAGAGATGCCGGACCTGACGAAATGGCGTGAAGACGTTCGCGCCGAAGCTTTGCGGCTTGGTTTTTCGCTCGTCGGATTCACATCGGCCGAACCGTTGAGCGTGACGATTCAACGCCGCTGGCAAAGGTGGCTCAAAGCGGGGCGCGCCGGAGCGATGAAATATCTGCTTCGTTCCCATCCCCGACGGACCCATCCTCAAGATCTGTCGCCATCCGCGAAATGCGTCATCGTTGCGGGCGTTGGATATTACGATGGCGATCATCCAAACGGGGCGACGGGTAAAATTGCGCGATACGCATGGGGCAAGGATTATCATTTCGTTTTGCGAGACCGTCTTGGCGATTTGGCAGGCTGGATCGAAAATTCCGCCAAGGCGCGAGGATACGCGGAACCTCTTCAATCGCGGATCGCCGTGGACAGCGCGCCGCTCGATGAACGCGCGTTAGCGGAACGGGCCGGACTCGGCTTCATCGGGAAAAACACGCTTCTCTTGAATCCTCGTCGCGGCTCGTGGATGGTCCTCGGCGAATTATTGATTTCCATTCCTTTTCCCTCGGATCAACCCGTTAAAGGGACTTGTGGCTCCTGCCGGAAATGTTTGGAGGCGTGTCCAACGCAGGCTTTTGTCGGTCCTTATGAGCTCGATCCCCGTCGTTGCATTTCCTATTTGACGATTGAACAGAGAGGTCCGATCCCGCCCGATTTCGCCGAGAAGACGGAGGGATGGGCTTTTGGTTGCGATATATGTCAGGAGGTCTGTCCCTTCAACGCTCCACCTCTGCCGCGATTGCTTCCTGAATTCTCCGCCCAAGCTGGGTTTGGGAAATGCGTAACGGAGGAGGCGTTGAGCAATTTCAAATCGGGCAAGGCGTTCTTAAGACGCTGGGGAAAAACGCCATTGTCTCGCGCGGGGCTGAAAGGAATGATCCGCAACCTGCTGGCGGCAGAGCGCAAATCCTGATAGCTGTGGTCGCCTCACTGGGATTTTTCACCACCAAGTCGCCAAGACACCAAGTTTCGCGCAAAAGTGGGCAATGCCGGGTGTTTCCTCACGGCTTTAACTTTTTTTGAATTCTTGGTGTCTTCGTGTCTTGGTGGTAAAAAGATCGGCGAGAACAGCCGTGAGCCGCATTTTTATCTTCAAGCAATTGACTCTTGGAATCACGCAACCGTAGGATATTGCTTTCCGCCTTTGAAGGGAGAGAGAAACAGTTCGATGCAAGATCAAATGAAATACCGAAAATTTTCCGCGCCGATGATCGCGATGGTTTTGTTTTGCGGCCTTTGCGCCCAAGCCGCGCAATTCAAAGTCGGCTACGCCGAGCGCGACGTCACGCCGTCCAAGTCTGTCCCGATGTGGGGCTACGGGGGGCTGGGGCCGAGGATGTCCAACGGCATCATTGATCCGCTTTACGCCAAAGGGGTCGTGATTGACGTCGGCGATCACAAGTTGGCGATCATGGGGTTGGACATCGGTCGAGGGCCACGTCCCAGTTCCATGAGTCGCATCCGTAAGGAGGTCAAGGAGAAATCGGGGGTGGATTTCGTCATGATTTCCGGCTCCCACACGCACCACGGTCCCGTCACGGAATTGAAGGACGAACCGGAGAAGGGAAGAGGCAAATACGACGACGACGTCAATTACGCCATCGAGCTTGAGACCAAAATCATCGAGGCGATCAACGAGGCCGCCGCCACCGCCAAGGACGCCAAGCTCGGCTGGGGATCGGTTCACGTTCCCTTTTGCCGGAATCGCCACACGAAAATCGAACCGAAGCCGGTGGACGACGAATTGAGCGTGATCCGATTCGACGACGAGCTGACCGGCAAGACAATCGCGCTTGTGATCAATTTCTCCGCGCACCCGACGATCCTTCCCGCGCAACTCCGGATGTTTTCCGCCGAGTGGCCGGGCCGAATGAAAAACAACGTCAACGCCGCGCTCGGCACCCATTCGATTTTCATGCAGGGATCGGCGGGGGATCTTTCGCCGAACACGACACAAAAGACCGACGAGATTGCCGTAGCGTTGAAGAAAGAAGACGAGGCGAAAGCGGCCGCGGAAGGAAAACCGCTCGATCCGGTTAAGGTCCAGCACATGGACATTTACAAAATTGAAGCGTTCGGTCGGCAGGTGGCCGAGGAAGTTGTTAAACTCGCCAAGGGAATTCAAGTCTCCAAACCGGAGAAGCCCTCGATTCAAGGGTTGGACGAGGATTTTGCTTTTGAGTTGCGAAAGGGAATTGACATCAACGACCCGCAGGTTAAATTCAAATACACGATGGCGTTCTTTCCGGAGTTGGTGAACAACTTCAAGGACGAGATCGGCGAGGGAAAAATCCATCCCCATCTGACGACGATCGTACTGGACGGCGAGTTGGCGCTGGTCGGCGGGTCGGGAGAATTTTTCTGCAATCACTCTAATCGCCTGAAACAACGCGCGCGGATCAAGACCCTCTTCTTCGGCTACTGCAATGGACACCACATGTATTTCCCGACCATCGAAGCCGCCGCCGAAGGGGGCTACGGCGGCGACCCCACCGTGTCGTGGGTCCAGCTTGGCGCGGGGGAGGAAATGACCAATCGCGCGCTGATCAACATCTACACATTTCTGGGGAAGTACGAATTCAAGTTGCCGGGCGGGCCTTAAGCTTAGGATGAAACACGAAGACAAGAAGAGAAACAGATAACCCTTGGCGTGCTTGTGTTTGGGGGCGGCGAGGAATAAATTATGGCTGTGGGGCGGAGTGGAGGGCGGTTGCGCCTCGGAGGATGAAAGACAGGGGATCATGAAAATCGAATTGGAACGGGAGCAGGACGGGCGGTGGATCGCGGAAATCCCCGATCTTCCGGGCGTGATGAGCTACGGCAAAACGAAAGCCGAGGCTGTCTCGAAGGCCGAATCTCTGGCGCTCCGCATTCTGGCAGACCGGATCCATCACGGCGAGGAAATCCCCGACGTTGCCAAACTCTTTGCCATTTCCGCGTGAGTCAGTCGCTTCGTGCCTTCCTTGTGTCTTTGTGTTTAATCCGACTTCAGATCAACTTTCTGAATCGGAAATTCCTTCCGCAACGCCTCCAGTAACCGCTCGAACACGTCCGCGTAGCCGGGCATGATCCAGAGTTCGATGATGCCGCGCGATTCGTCCAGCGTCCGGACCAAGCCGATGCCGTCGTAAGCCTCCGCCAGACTCGTCAGATAGCCGATTTCCCTCGGCGGCATTTGATAAACCTCGATGATCGGCTCGGGGCCGGAATACGGGGCGAGCGCGGCGAATCGGGATTTTTTTTCCGTCATTGCGCGTCCTCGGCGCGGAGGTCCTGCGAAAGCGCGCGGGCGATGGTGTCCATTTCATCCACGAGCGCGCGGTATTCCGGCGATCCGCGATGCGGCTTGTAGGCGGCTTGGATCAGTTTGGGATCGGGGCGATAAAGAAATCCGCGCAAAATCATCAAGAACGCCGCGAGGCCGAAGACGAGGATGAAAAACCGCACCCCTTTGTGGCCGTCGTAATAAACCTTGAGGCTCATCGCAAAAAGGCAAAGCAAAAACGCGCCGCAACCGATCCGATACCCGCGCGTCAGCCGGATGTGTCCCTTGATGAGGACTGGATCGTTGTCCTCGTCGTCGCGCTCCATTTTTTCCAGCGCGCGCTCGATCTCGCGGATGCGGGCGATCTTGGCTTCCCGGGTCGGGAACCGGGCGAGGAGTTTGAGAGGGTCGGGGATCATAAAATCTTAAACGCGAAGATTAAACACGAAGACACAAAGGAGACGCGAAGAGCACAAAGAAGAAAATACCTGTTGGAATGTTTTTTTCATGCTTCGTGATCTGTGTGACTTCTTCGTGTCTTCGTGTTTAATCTTCCAACTTCAAACCTTCTTCAACGCCTCCGCCTGATAAAACGCCGTCAGAGAATCAATCACCTCGTCTATTTCCCCTTCCATCACGCGATCCAGACTGTAGATCGTCAAGTTGATCCGATGATCGGTCAGACGGTTTTGGGGAAAATTGTAGGTGCGGATGCGTTCGGAGCGATCGCCCGAACCGACTTGGCTTCGGCGTTCGGCGGTCATCTCGGCCTGCTGGCGGTTTTCCTCCATCTCCAGCAATCGCGCGCGGAGAACCTTCAATCCCTTGGCCTTGTTTTTGATCTGCGAGCGCTCATCCTGACAAGTGACGACCAGACCCGTCGGGACGTGCGTGATCCGGACGGCGGAATCGGTCGTGTTGACCCCTTGCCCCCCCGGACCGCCGGCGCGATACACGTCAATTTTCAATTCTTCCGGTTTGATGACGACGTCAACCTCCTCGGCTTCGGCCATGATGGCGACGGTCGCCGCGGAGGTGTGAATCCGCCCTTGCGTTTCGGTCGCGGGGACGCGCTGGACGCGATGCGTGCCCCCTTCATATTTCAGGCGGCTATAAACCTTGCCCCCCGCGACCAAAAAAATGACCTCCTTGAATCCGCCGAGATCGGTCGGGCTGTCGGAGAGAAGCTCGATTTTCCATCTGCGCTTTTCGGCGTAGCGGGAATACATCGTGAACAGATCGCGGGCGAAAAGCGCGGCCTCCTCGCCGCCGGTCCCGGCGCGGATTTCGACGATGGTGTTGCGGGCGTCGCGCGGGTCTTTCGGGAGAAGGAGCGTTTGAAGTTCCTGATCGGTCTTTTCCAATTCCGCGCGCGTTTGCGCGATTTCCTCCTCGGCCATCGCCGCGAGTTCGGGATCGGGGTCTTTTCCCATCTCGCGCGCTTGTTCGAGGCGATTCATGGTTTGTTCCCTGTGTCGAAACGCCTGAACGACCTCGCGCATTTCGCTGTGGGAGCGGGAAAGCTGGGCGAAAAGTTTGTTGTCGCGGATCGTCGCGGGATCGGAGAGGCGTTCCTCGATCTGACGGAACTGGGATTCAATTTCCTTGTATTTGGCGGTGAGGTCAATCATCAATCGCTCTCGCGGGTGTTTACTTCTTCAGGGGTTCAGGAATTCTTCAACGGTGATTCCTGACCGATCAATCAAACCGCGCAGTGTGTCCCGCGCAACCTGCGGATGGTTTGGAACGGATAGCGTGGCAATGTTGCCCTTTTTGCTAAGGATGATGTGACTGTCCCGCTGGCGCGCGATCCGCCAGCCCAGCTTCTCGAATGTTTGGATCACATCGCGCGGCCTTAAAACCGGGACCGGCGGCATCAGACATGCACTTCCACTTGCCGGGTCTGGACGGTCAAGGGCATTCCCTGCTCGGCGCGAACTTCAAGACAGGCTTGAATCGCCTCTTGAATGTTTTTTTCCGCCTCTTCCTCTGTCCGTCCCTGACTGACGCATCCGGGAATGGCCGGGCACTCGGCGATGAAGACGCCGTCTTCGTCTCTGGATAGCGTGACAAAAAATTTCATCTCTCATTCCCCCCATTCCCAAGTTGCTCCGGCGAATGGATTCAAGTAGAGTATAAGGCTCCGCTCCGCATATTGCAACGAACGGATAACCTTGGGAGGAGTTTCAGCGCGGTTATGAACATCAAAGCCAACGATCTGCGCCCCGGCGACAAGATCGAACACGACAACGACATTTGGATGGTCAAGGAGGTCATGCACCGGACGCCCGGCAATTTGCGCGCGTTCGTTCAGGCCCGCATCACCAGTCTCAACAGCGGGCGGTCCAAGGAGGAGCGGTTCCGTTCGACCGACATCGTCAAGGCCGCCGACGTCGAGGCCAAGAAGATGCAGTATCTCTATCGGGAGGGGGACATGCTGACGTTCATGGACGCGGAGAATTTCGAGCAGATGCAAATCCCCGGCGATATTTTGGGGGAGGCTCCCTCTTATCTGATCGAGAACATGGACGTCGTGGTGCAATTTCTGAAAGGGAAGGCGGTCGGGGTTGATCTTCCCGCGAACGTCGTGCTTACGGTCATTGAGACCGAACCGGGCGTTCGGGGAGATACCGTCAACAACGTCCTCAAACCCGCCAAGACCGAAACGGGTCGCGTCGTCGGCGTGCCGATCTTCATCAACGAAGGAGAGCGGATCAAAGTGGACACGCGATCCGGAGAATACTTGGGCCGGATCAACGACTGATTTGTGGCACAGCCGCCTCCGGCTGTGCGTTTGTTTTGCCTCAATCTGTGTTATCCGCGTAATCTGTGGCTGATTCGGGATTGGGGCTTGCGGAGCGGGTAGAACCTTGAATTCGAGGGTTTTGGAGATCGGCTTGGCTTGAGTTGAATTAAAATTGCAGTAAACGTCCCGCTTGCCCTATTCTCCACGACCCCGACGACTTCAACGCGCGGGTCGCGCTAGTCCCGGCTATTGCTTTTGCTTCCTCAGTAACTGCAATGCGATTTCGCCAATCTTTTTCAATTCTGGATCATTATCTTGTGCGACTTTTGCGAAACCTTCTGTGAGGACGGCCGCTATTTTGGGATCGAGAGGGTCCTCCTTCATGGTATATGCGATGGCGATGAGAGCCGCAATACGAGTTTCCTTATCGAAGGAAGGGTCCACGCCAACATCTCGAAGAAACGAAATAATTTCGATCTGATATGAAGGAATTTTCCCGTCGTGGAAGCCGAAAGCCATTTCGCGCGCGCGCCGAATTCCATTTTTTTGATCCATGTGTGCTTCGGCAATCTTATACATATACTTTGCTAAAGGGATGACAACTGCCAACCTGCCAGTCCTGTCAAGTTTAGGATAGAGAGGCGCATCTTCTTCGACTCCATGTATTGCGATTCTCGCCTCTGCCGCCGCCGCCCGTTTTCCTCTGCTCTCATCTTTATTCTCAAGCATGGACTTTAATTTACCTAAGGCTGGCTTGCCCACCGGCCCAAGTGCGGCCAACGAGCGGCACGAGGACCAGACAACCTCCTGCTCGGAATCATCGAGGGCATCAATGAGCGGCTGAACAAGCTTTAAGCATTGGTCCGGAGTATTCGCGCGCCGCATACGGGCAACAAAAGGGATAATGTCGTTACTGGACAAGGCGCGCTCTTTTGGCGAAGAGCTCCTCAACCGTGCAATCATTCCATCAATCTCAGGATCAGGTTGGTCAGGCGTCTGACACCCGGAGCTGATTGGGAATAGATTTATCATGACCAGCAGAAGTCCAAATGTCATGTTGGCACAAATTGCACGGACACTCTCTCGATCCTGGCATGGGCATGGGGGACATTTACTATAAAAGTAATTCCTTTTTTTGTTCGTTTGCGGTCCAAAGGCCACCCGCCGTTCCCTCGTACATTGATCCTCTTCTATCGTTACGCATCGGGATTGGCAATTGCCCCAGAAGATCGAATTCGGCATTGAGCACGCGTTCCTTGTCCCCGAACCGTCAATTTTCCCGCGACTGAGCGTATTTCAGAAATGGGACGCACATCTCCCGCCGGAGAGACGGCGGGTTGGATTTCACGCATTCATTGCAGATGCCGGTGAATTTGATCGCCGTGGCGAGGGGAAGAAACTGCTGGTTGACCGAAGCTTCGTGAATGAAACGTTCCAACAAAGGTCCTTTGAATTCAATCGTTCTCCCGCAATGCTGGCAAACCATGTGGCCGTGATATTGTCCCGGTTCGGCCATTTCGTAAGTGGCGAGGCGGCCGGAAAAATCGGTTTCGCGGAGAATGCGCCCCTCGACCAAAATCTGCATGGTGCGGTAGATGGTGGCCTTGCTGGTTTTCTTTCCGGCGGCGTGCATGGCAAAGAATAGATCATCCACGCTGAAATGGCGTCTCATGTTGCAAACGGCGCTCAAAATTTCCTTTCGCTCGCGCGTCATGCTAAGGCCGCGAAGTTTGAGGAAATAGGCGAAACGCTCGGAAAGTTTGTCGGAAGCCACGAAAGCCAACCTCTTTAGGTTCAAGCATAAGGGAAGGGGAGAGGCGATTCAATCGCAGAATTTCCATTCATTTTGAGACTCAATTATCCGATTATTCCTCGAAGGATTTGGAGCAACGCAAATGGCGTCATTTCCACTGGGAAAAAAGAGAACTGATTCATGTGCACACTGATTGCGATGTGGCGATACCATCCTTCCGCGCCTTTGATTTTGGGTTTGAATCGGGATGAATTTTTATCCCGTCCGACCGCGCCGACCGCGTTTTGGGAAGACGCCGATCCCGCCAAAAGCTACGTCGGCGGGAAAGATTTGTTGAGCGGAGGAACATGGTTTGGGGTCGGGCGGAAGATCGTCGCGGCGTTGACGAACCATCGCGCCGGTGAACGCTCGCGGCCGGGGGAACGCACGCGCGGCGAATTGGTGACGCATTGTCTCGGCCTCTCGAGTCTCGCCGAAGTTCGCCGGGAATTGAGCAAAATCCCCGCGCGCTCATTCGGGTATTTTCATCTGCTCGTCTGCGACGGCGAATCCCTGATCTGGGCGACGAACCGATCCGGCGAGATGGAAATCACCGAGATCGCCTCCGGTTTGCATGTTCTCGGCAATTATGGGTTGGATAATGAAACCGATCCGGTCGTTGCCACGCTACACAAGGAACTGAACGGATCGGAAAAATTATCCCCCATCGAATTGAAAGAAAAATTGGCCACGGTCTTGTCGCACCACGGCCCGGGTTGGCCTTGTGTTCATCTTGGACCGTATGGGACGCGTAGTTCGGCGATGTTGTGGTGGGGCAAGGAGGACGCCGCCCTTTGGACGACCGATGGTCCTCCTTGCGAAAGCCGCTGGCAGGATCAAAGTCGGCTTCTCATACGGCTGGGAGAAACCGTGTAAGGTGTCAAATCCGATTAAAACAGGCGCTCATTTGAGGCTGGTGACCAATTTGCCTCCGCGAATCAATTTGTGACATTCGACGCAACTGGCCGTGACCTGCATGAAATTCATGGTCGCGCCTTCCAGATTTTTCTCGTCGGCCATCGTCGCCATTTTGGCGACGGCGGAACGGAATTCCGAGCTGAGCTGGGTGTAGGCCGGAGTCTTGATTTTCATCCATTGATCCAGCCGGCTGATGGCGTCCAGCGCCTTGGCGTTCTCCTTGATCTCGTCATAGTTTTCCAACGCCAATCCTTCGAGGATGTTTTGCGCGTGGGCCAGCTTCTTGCGCATGAGCGAGGAATCCTGCTTCTTTTCGGATTCAGCTCCGGCGAAGAGGGCGATTGCGACGATCCCCAATGCCGCGGCTCCTGTGACTCCGATCCAGCGACGTGATATGCGACGTTCCATTTGGTGCCTCCAAGAGAAAAAAGTTTTGCCGGCGTTCGGGTTTCTTTGGGTTCGCCGGAGGTTGCATGTTGCAACCTTTTCCCCCATGCTAAATGTGGTTGCATGATTTGTGCCGGAAGTTGAATTGAGGTCTTCCCGAGTTTCCTTGAATCATGGGAAAAGCGAAAAATAGTTCCGTTTCAATCGAGCGTCCGGCGTTTCGATACGCCGAGGTCGCGTTGGATCGTCCGCTCGAACAAATCTTAAGCTACGGCATCCCAGCGGCCCTCGCCGCCGAGGTGAGAATCGGCTCCATGGTCGAGGCGCCGCTTCGAACTCAAACGGCGAAAGGGGTGGTCCTTTCCTTGAGCGACCAGAAGACCTATGGCGGACCGATCAAGTCTCTTGCGCGCGTCCTGACGCCCGATTACGCGCTTTCGCCGGAGCTGATGGAATTGGGCAGATGGCTGGCGGGCTATTATTGGTGCTCTCTGGGAGAGGCGTTGTCGGCCATCGCCTTTTTCGGATTGAACGACGTCCACTCCAAAATCAAAACGCATTTGGCGTTGGCGGAGGCCGATCATTGGTTGACTGTTTCGCGCGAAGTCGGACCGGATGGACTCAAGGCGACCCCAAGACACGCGCGGGTGATTCACGCGCTTTTGGCGGGAGGTAACGAGCCGATGGCTCCCGGCGAATTGCGCGATGAAGCCGGGGTTGGAGACGGCGTTTTGCATATGATGTTGAAACGCCACTGGCTTGTCCGGGTATATGAACCGGTCTCGCGCGATGACGATTACGCCAAGCATGACGGTCCTGAATCCGGGACCGTCGCGCCGGCGTTGACGTTGACGCCGGAGCAATCCTACGCGCTGAACTCGATTTTGGAAACGGTCCACGCGGAGCGGCATCATACGTTCCTCCTGCACGGCGTCACCGGAAGCGGCAAGACTGAGGTTTATCTCCGCGCGATCGAGGCGGGATTGCGGTTGGGTCGGTCGGCGATCGTGTTGGTTCCCGAAATCGCGTTGACGCCTCAAACGGTGGCGACGTTCCGAACGCGATTGGGAATGATCGTCGGGGTCTATCACAGCCGCCTCACGCTCGGACAAAAGCACGACTTGTGGAAAAAGATCGTCGCCGGAGAGGTTCGAGTCTTGGTCGGCGCGAGGTCGGCGATTTTCGCCCCTTTGCCCAATCTTGGGCTGATCGTCGTGGATGAAGAACACGAGACGACCTACAAGCAGGGGGACACGCCGCGTTATCACGCCCGCGACGTCGCCGTTTGGCGCGCTTCCCGATGCAAGGCTGTTGCGGTTCTCGGTTCGGCGACGCCTTCGCTGGAATCCTTCCACAATGCGCGGGAGGGGAAATACACCCTGGTTTCGTTGCCATTCCGCATCGGTCCGCACGCCGCGCCGGTGATGACGGTGATTGACATGAAGAAGCACTTGATTGCGGATTGCGAATTGCGGATTGCGGATTCTTCAACGCCCGGTGCGCAATCCAAAATCTCAAATCATCAATCCACGACCCACAATCTACAATCGGGTAATCCACAATCCCTCATCTCTTCCGCATTGCGTTCGGCCATTGAGAAGCGCCTTGCCGCGAATGAGCAGACGATTCTCCTTCTTAACCGGCGCGGATTCGCAAATCACGTTCTTTGCCTAAAATGCGAAAAACCGCTTCAATGCCCTCATTGCGATGTTCCCCTGACTTATCACAAATACGGCAAGGATCCGGAAGCAAGAGACGAGGATGATTCGCCGCACTTCGATTTTTCATCCGCCCCGTTTCCCGTTTCGCATCGTTTGGTTTGTCATTGGTGCGGTCATAGTGAACGATTGCCCCGCGTTTGTCCCAAATGCGGCGAGGCGGAAATTCACACTTTGGGTTTGGGAACGCAAAAGATCGAAGAGGCGATCCGCGAAATGTTTCCTTCGGCGCGGACGATCCGCGTGGATGTGGATTCGATGAAGGGGCGTCGCGCGTTCATCGAGGCGTGGGACAAAATCACCAAGCGCGAGGCGGACATCATCTTGGGGACGCAGATGATCGCCAAGGGATTTCATCTGGAATCGGTCACGTTGGTCGGCGTCATTTCCGCCGATTTTGCGCTGTTTCTTCCCGATTTCCGGAGCGCGGAGAGGACGTTTCAACTATTGACGCAGGTGGCCGGTCGCGCCGGACGAGGCGATCTGCCGGGCGAGGTGATCGTCCAGTCTTATTTGCCGCATCACTATGCCATTGAGCACGCCGCTCGATTGGACGAGGCGGGATTCTACGAGAAGGAATTGCACATCCGCCAAATGCTTAGGTTTCCGCCTCTCTTTCGGCTGATCGGAGTTCTATTGACGGGCGAAGAATTGTCGGTGGCGCGGGATCAGGTGAATCGGCTGGCGAATTTGCTCAAGGGGTTGGCGCGGCGTCCGGTTTACGAATCGCTCAAGGTGCTCGGTCCGGCTCCCGCGCCGATCGGAAAGATCGAAAATCAATACCGATGGCGGATTCTCCTGCGCGGCCCCGCGCCGAAGGAATTGCACGAGCTGTTGCGACAGGGACTCGCCGCGTTTGCCGACGCGCATCTGAAGAGCAAGGTCAATGTCGTGATTGACGTGGATCCAGTGGATTTATTGTGAGGATTTAAACAGCGATGCGCATCCTGTTAATCCCTGTTTATTTTATCTCAATCTCCCGTCGTGAAAATTCCAAGAGCGTCGCCCCTATCGCGGACATGACTTGCCCGTCGCATTGATCCGGCAGATCGCCGGAGCGATGCCAATAGGGATAAGGTAATCCGATCAAATCAATGTAGGGCTTGCCGATTTGGACGAAGGGATAATGGTCGTCAATCATTCGGTCCATCGGCGAGTCAAGGAAGATTCCCGGAGCGAGCGCCCGTCCGATTTTCCAGAGCCGCTTGATGATTTCAGGGGCAGAGGATTCGCCGTAGCCCTCGCGCATGAGACCGGTTTCCTTTCCGCCGATCATGTCGAGATTGATCCCGACGCGCAGTCTGTCGAACCACGCCGGAGGATGGGCCGCCGCGAATTGGGAACCCAGACACCAGCTCGCCAATTCTCTTTCGACGCCTGAATCTTCGGCGTCAAAAAAAACGAAAGCCGTGTGCTTGGCCAACGGGGTTCCTTTCACTTCGCGGGCGAGTTCCAACGCCAGCGCAACGCCCGACGCGCCGTCATTGGCTCCGAGAAAAAGGCCACCGGATTCGCCTCGCGGATCGCGGTCGGCGATGGGGCGCGTGTCCCAATGCGCGCTGATCAGAATGAAGGGACCCGGCACGGTTTTCATTTGATCCTCCGGCGCTGGAAGCCCCCAAAGGTTCCACGCCGGAGCGTCGGCGTTGATGAGCGTCAAGTGAGCCTTGAAGGGTTGCTCCGTGACGATCAATCCCGCTTGACTCATTTCGGATTTGATCCAATCCCTGCAGGCGGCGTGAGGGGGCGTTCCGGGTATGCGGGGACCGAAGGCGCATTGGCGGCGGAGGTCCTGCATGATGCGCTGACTATCAATGGAACCCGCGAAAAGGGAGTTTACGCATCCGCTAATAAGAATGAACCAACAAGGCACCAAGACACCAAGACCAAGATGGGTTGCATTGATTGCTTGGTGTCTTCGTGCCTTGGTGGTGGAGAAGAATATCGTGAAATAGCCTTCCCTTATGCATTTGCGCCCTCTCCATTGTTTGAGATTCGGTTTCCGAACGTGTAGAATCACAAGTTTCACCTTCCGGGTGAAGTGTAGCCGATGCCGAACGAAAACCAAAGCCTCTTGCGAAATCCCAACCCGACGGTGCGAAAAACGTATGTCGCGCACCTCTGGTTGTTCGTTTTGAGCGCGCCTTTCAACGCGATGGTCCAATACGCCCCATTTTTGGCCGTCAAGACCTACAACGCGAGCGCGTGGGCGCCGGCCTTGACGGCAATCATTCCGGCTTCTCATTTGCTCGGAGTTTTTTTCACGCAAGCCATCAACCGCTCGAACAAAACGGCGTGGGTCGTCAATCCGATGATCTATTCCAACTTGATCTTCGCTTTGCTGGTGTTCGTGGATCACCGGACGGGATGGCTTTTTGCGTTGGTCATCATCTTCGCTCTATTATTGCGCGCGCCGATGATTTCCGCGCAATCGGCGATTTTTCGGATCAATTATCCTCCGGCGTTGCGATCCTACGCCCTTTCGGTTCCGATGGCCGCGCAGATGGGGATCAACGCGCTTTTCGCGTGGGGCGCGGGAATGGCGTTCGATCTCAACGAGAATTGGATCGTGCCTTATTTTCTGTTGGCGGGATTCTTGGGGATCATCGGCGCGCTGAGCTTTCGGGATGTTCCCCCAGCCGAATCGCCGGTCGGCTCAAATTCCGGCGCGGTCGAGGAAACCGGGTATCTTCAAAATATCACCGGACAATTTCGCGCTTTGCTCGTGAACAAGTCGTTTTTTCGTTATCAGGTCTCCTATATGTTTTTCGGCAGCGGAACCGTCGCGGTGGCGGCGATTCTTCCCTTTTATTTGAAGGAAGAATTTCACGCCACGCATCAAGAGGCGACGGCGGTGATCAACACGGTTCCTATGTTGACGATCTCCATTACATTGCCCTTGTGGGGTTGGGTTTTGGATCGAAGCAACCCGCTGGTGATGCGCGCGATCACAACCGGAGTATGGAGCGTGACGCCCCTGCTTCTCCTCTACGCGACGACGATGCACGGGGTTTACGGGGCGCAATTGATACAGGGATTGGTCTGGAGCGGAAGCACGCTGATTTGGTGGTTGGGCGTCAACTATTTCGCGCGGGCGCACGAAGTCGCCAATTTGATGTCGCTTCACCAGACACTCACGGGTGTTCGCGGCGTTCTCACGCCGTTCATCGGCATCTGGCTGGGGCATCTGGTCGGCTATCGGCTTTCGATGGTTTTTTGGTTCGCGTTGATGGCAATCGGCTTTCTCATCATGGTGGACGAAGTCCGGCGCGAGATGAAACTCGGTAAATTGCGCTCGTTCTCCGAGGCCGAGGCGACCCTCGATCAGATTCCGATTACTGAAGCCAAACCGGCTGAAAAAGCCGGATAAGTTCCAGATAGGCAATTACTCGTAAATTGCCCAATCGCGCGTTTGGTTGGGCGTGGGCGTCGCGCTGTCGGTTGGCGACGGCGTTGACGTGCGCGTGGGGGATGAAGTTGCCGATTGCGTCGGTGAAACCGTGGCGGTGCGCGTTGAAGTCCGCGAAGCAGATCGGGTTGGCGAAGCCGTCGCGCTTCGGGTCGGAGTCGGCGTAAGAGACGCCGTTCGCGTCGGGGACAATGTGGCCGTTCCTGTCGGCGTGCGCGTCGAGGACCGGGTTGCCGAGAGTGTAGCGGTCCGGGTTGGCGACGAGGTTGCTGTTCGGGTCGGCGTGCGGGTTGAGCTTCGCGTGGACGATGGAGTCGCGGTTCGGGTTGCGGTCAGTGTCAACGACGCCGTTCGCGTGGGGGAGGGAGTTCCGGTTCTGGTCGGCGATAACGTTGCCGTACGAGTGGCGGTGCGGGTTGGAGAAAGCGTCGCGGTGCGAGTAGGCGACAAAGTTCCCGTTCGCGTCGGCGTGCGCGTGGAACTTCTCGTCGGGGAAAGCGTGGCCGTTCTGGTCGGAGAGAGTGTTGCCGTGCGCGTCGCCGTCGGAGTCAAACTTGAAGTTCGTGTGGGAGACAGAGTGGCGGTGCGCGTTGGAGTTGGTGTCAGGCTGGCCGTGCGGGTCGGTGATGAACTTGCGGTCCGCGTCGGCGTGATCGTCGCGGTCCGGGTTGGAGTGGGCGTTAACGAGGCCGTCCGAGTGGGCGACGGTGTCGCGCTTCTCGTTGGAGAAATTGTCGCGGTTCGGCTTGGAGTCAAGCTGGCCGTGCGAGTTGGCGAAGGCGTCGAAGTTCGGGTTTGAGAGGGAGTCCCGCTTGCGGTCCGTGTCGCCGAGCCTGTCGCCGTTCTCGTCGGAGATGAAGTTGCGGAGCGAGTCGGAGACGGAGAGCCTGTGCGGGTTGGAGTTGGCGAGAGGCTTGCTGTCCGGGTTGGACTAAGCGTCGCGGAGCGCGTGGGGGTCAAGCTTGCAGACCGGGAAGGAGAAACCGTCGCGGAGCGCGTCGGTGAAAGTGTCGCAGTGCGCGTTGGCGTCAAAGTCGGTGTCGCGGTTCTCGTAGGAGAGAGCGTTGAGGTGCGGGTCGGAGTTGATGTCAATGAGGATGTCCGAGTCGGCGAGGCTGTTGCCGTGCGCGTGGCGGATAAGCTTGCTGTCCGCGTCGGTGAAAGCGTCGCGGTGCGCGTTGGCGAAAGAGTTGCCGTGCGTGTTGACGTCGCGGTGGCCGAACGTGTCGGTGAAACGGTCGCCGTTCGGGTTGGCGTCGGAGTCAGCGACGCGGTCCGGGTCGGAGAAAGCGTCGCCGTTCGACTCGGCGTCGCCGAAGCCGAGGTCGTTGGTGTCAACGAAGAGGTTCGCGTCGGCGTGCGGGTTGAGGATCGCGTCGGGGATGCCGTGGCCGTGCGCGTCGGCGAAGGGGTCGCGCTTCGCGTCGGCGAAGGAGTGATCGTGCCGGTCACGGTGGCAGTCGCCGAACGGGTCGAAGTCCGAGTCGCCGTCCGCGTGGGCGTTGGCGTCGGCGGCGCGGTGATGATCAAAATTCCCACGAAGCTAATGACTTGTTGTCCGTCGGGATTGGTTATCGTCATGAAGCGCGGGCCGGGCGCCGCGCCGACGGTCGAAATATC
The DNA here is from genome assembly GCA_964598765.1 of uncultured Candidatus Sumerlaeota bacterium. Lineage (GTDB taxonomy): Bacteria > Sumerlaeota > Sumerlaeia > MVZB01 > JAJFLK01 > CAZRCZ01. Next base: position 25,061 of record CAZRCZ010000031.1, read on the forward strand.
CATTGTGAAATGCGTCGCGTCGGTCCAAGTGATGCTGTTGATCGTCACGTCGCCGCCGCTGATGACCACGCTCAACCTGCAATTAAATCCCGCGCCCGGATCATAAAATCCCGAGCCGCTCGTTGAAGTGCCGGTGAGAACAACTATGGCCGATGACAAACCCGACGCGACCGATGGCGGAGCGCAACTCGCGGGAGTCGCCGGCGGCGGGGCAATCAACTTGACCGCCTGCACGCCAAAGGAATTCGTGGCATTGCAAAATTCCTGAATCGTCCACATCGTCATGTCGTCGCACGGATCGAGGCTCGTATAGGAAAAATCCCCCCAGCGACGGCCGCTCAGTCCGCCGGGGTCGCCCGGCGGGTTGTAGGCGGTTGAACTGTTGGTGTAAGTCGGCGATGAAGCAGGAACCCCGTTATTCTCCAATGTTCCCAACGTGTCGCCGACGAGTCGCCCCGTGGCGAAACCGTTGGCGTATTCATTGGTCCCCGCCGTGCTGGTTCCCATCGCGGCGTGTCCCTGACCTGAAACCATGATCGTCGGAATCCAGTAGTTGCGTTGCTGAGAGTTATTGGGAGTCGTCGGATCGTAAAGTGTGCCGGATTGAACGAGCGACGGGGTTCCGCCCAAATTCTGCAACTCATACCACCGCGAAGCGCAACGATTGCGAGTCGAGACACTTCCCGAAGCATTCACGCCGATGTTTTGCGCCGTCCACAATCTTCCATTGCGCAAATGGGCCGCGAACAACCGGTCGTCTATGGAATCGAGCCTCCCGTTGTTTCCTCCCGCATTCCCCTTATGCGGGACAAGCACCGGGTAGGATGTCGCGTTGACCGTGATGGGAATATTCGCCGAGATGGTGGGTGTTCCGCCGGGATTGGAAATCCGGCGGAGTTGGAGCGTGCCGAAGGTTGCGTTATCCACTCCGATGAAATATCCCACGGTCGCGGCCGGATCGTAATTGTCCACGCCTTGCGGGGTGTAAGGACCCGCCCCGGTCGGCGTGCCGGTGAGGTTTCGAAACGCGGAAACCACAATCGGACCCGCTCCCAATACCGAGCTTTTTTGAATGACGAATGCCGTCGTTCCGCCGTAAGACCCCGGGGTCCCGATCCCGCAGAATTGGTTCACGCCGATATAAAGCGCGTTCACGTCAATACCGAGCGTGGGATAATCCGAGAGACATGTCCCGTCCCCCGACGGCGAGACCAAATCCTGCTCGAAAAAGAAAAACGTCCAGACCGTCGTTGCCGTAATCGTGTCATTGTCGCTGACGGCGATCAAGACACGGTTAGGTCCGGTGATGTTTCCCGATCCATCCACCGTGACGTTGATGATGGTGACAAACCACCGCCCGCTCAGACGATCAAATCGAACGCGCGGATCGCTGGTCCAATTTCCGTTTCGGACGGGATTAAAAAATACGTCCATGTCGGCATTGAGCGCGCCCATCGCTCCGGTCGTTTTGTCGAAGACGCGGACCCGGCCGTTGACGCCGACCAAAAACTGGCTCGGTCCGACGGCTCCCATGGAATCGGGGGGAAAGGCGTTGACGTCGGCCAACGTCGCGCCGGTGAATTGCAATCCCAAAGTTTGGGGAAGATAGGGGGATGGTGATCGAATCGCTGGGCCGTTTTGTGTTCCACCTTGCGCGGATAGAGATTGCTCAGGCGGCCATTGAGGGATATCCAATGAATCGGGATTCTGCGGAAGGCGCTCTCGATCCGACCGTTGATGGGGATGATGTCCGGAAGAATTCTTGGAGGTCAAAGCATCCACGATCCTTTGACGCTCCATAATTTGAGACGTGGTTGATTGCGCCCCCATGTCCCCGGTCCATGGTTTGCCGTCAGTCTGCGAAAAAGCGTGTGACGCCGACGAGGCGAGAACGACGCCAACGGCCAATTGCAAAGGGCGGCGCCAAAGGAATTTCGGGATGGAGTTCTTCAATATGAAACGAATCGGCCTTTTGGAGCTTTGGTGGCCGATCTTTCAGGCAGAGTCTATAGCGTCCGCGCGTTGCGCGTCAAATGATGTTCGGGCGCGATTCGATTTCCGGAGCATAAGCTCGAAGAAATGAGCATCCGAACCGCAAGCGCAAGCGAGCGCCCGGTCGGCAGAATTTCGCGCAGTAGCGCTCGTTTGCGGTCGCGGCTCGGTTCCTACTCTGCTTTGGCCCATGCCCTTCTATGTGACAAAGTGGAAATCGCGAACTATAAAATATCCTGCATAAGAGGAACACTTCTTGGTAAGACTTAATGAAGAGAAGGAATCAGGCGATGGCTTTGAGCAGAACAAGACAATGGATAATCTTGCTGGCGACATTGGCGGGATTATGTCTCTCCCGTCCCGGTTACGCTCAATGGTCCACAACCATCGCCGATAATGGGGCGGGAGCCGGATCGGTGGGTCCGTATCCTTCCATGGCGGTCGTCAACGGTAATCCGGCCATCGCGTATTACGATTCCGTTTGGGGAAATTTGGCTTACGTCCGCGCGACCGATCCCTCTGGAACGGCTTGGGGAACGCCCGTGAATCTCGACGGAGCAGGCGGCCAATACAATTCGCTTGCCGTCGTGAATGGAAATCCGGCCGTCTCGTATTACGACGTGACGAATAAAGATCTGAGATTTGTCCGCGCTTTGGATGCCAACGGCGGAACTTGGGGTATTCCCCAAACGCTCGATGTCGCGGGAGACGTAGGGAAATACACCTCCCTCGTCGTCGTCAATGGCAACCCCGCGATCTCGTATTACGACGCGACTTTCGGCTATTTGAAATACATCCGGGCCGGCGACGCTTCGGGCACGACTTGGCCGACCCTTCGGACGGTTGACTCCACAACGGGCGTCGGTCAATACACCTCCATGGCGATTGTCAACGGCAACCCCGCGATCTCTTATTTTGATTCGACCAACGGCCATTTGAAATTCGCGCGGGCGTCGGACAACACCGGTTCAACTTGGACTGGAGGAACCACGGTTGACAGCTCGACCAGCGTTGGTCGGTTTACCTCCTTGAAAGTCGTCAACGGTAACCCGGCCATTTCGTATTACGACTCGACGAACCTCGACTTGAAATATATCCGGGCCACGAACGCGTCAGGGACCGCTTGGGGAACCGCGCTCAATCTGGATGGTCCCGGAACCGTCGGACAATCAACCTCTTTGACCGTGGTCAACGGCAATCCTGCCATCTCGTACAACGATTTGACCAATGGCAATCTGAAATTTATTCGCGCAACGGACGCCAACGGAGCGACTTGGGGAACCGGCGCGTCAATCGCTTCCTTCGGACTTTTCGGCTTATATTTCACGTCGCTCGTCGTCGTCAACAGTGACCCGGCGGTCGCCTATTACAACTATACCAACACCGACCTCCGATACATTCGGGCGACGGACGCCTCCGGAACAACGTGGGGATCGCCGATCGTCGCCGACGAGGGCAAGGCCTCCGTCGGAACTTACACGTCGCTTGAAGTGGTAGGAGGGAATCCGGCGATTTCCTATTCGGATTCGACCAATTTCGCATTGAGATACGTTCGGGCAACCGATGCCTATGGAGCGATTTGGGGAACGTCCGCCTCGCCGGACAGTTTAACCGCGGCCGGTTTCTTTACCTCGTTGAAAGTAGTGAACGGCAACCCCGCGATCTCGCATTTTAACGCCACCTTAAATGAATTACGATACATCCGGGCCAACGACGCGACCGGCGCAAGTTGGGGAATACCTGTCTCCGTCGAGGGAAGCGGAAGCGGATGGTTCAGCTCTTTGGAGGTGGTGAACGGCAACCCGGCCATTGCGTATCATAACGATACCAACATTGAGCTTCGATACACGCGCGCGACGGACGCCGATGGCGCCGCGTGGGGCGCGTCGGTCTTGGTTTCCAACGTCGGAGCGTCGTTTGTCACTCTGCTGATCGCTAATGGAAAACCGGCGATCGGATATACCGGCGTCTGGAATCCGGGTCCGACTTTCGTCCAAGCGACGGACGCAAATGGAACAGGTTGGACAACTCCCACCCTCATCGTCTCGGCCAATGCCTACGATGTTTCCACGGCCATCGTCAATGGATTGCCGGCCATCGCCTACAACGATCACGGCGTCAATGTTCTAAATTACGTTCAGGCGACGGATGCGGATGGAACGGCGTGGAATGCGCCAATCCCGGTTGACAGCGTCGCCTCCAATGGAAGCGGATCCTCATTGAAAGTGATCGGAGGCTTTCCGACGATTTCCTACTACGACTCGCTCAGCGGAGTCCTTAAATTCGTGACGGCGACGGACGCCAACGGAACATCATGGTCCTCGCCCGTCACCGTTGATGACGTCGGCAATGTCGGCATTAACCCTTCCTCGGCGGTGATCAACGGAACAGCCGCGATCTCTTACGCGGACGGGACGAACGGAAATCTGAAATACGCCTATCTCGGCGTCCTACCCACACCGACTCCCACTCCCACTCCCAATTTTGTGCGAGATTGGGAACTTTTCCAGTAGGTCATCCAGCGCATTTACTCTCGACCCCAGACAGGGATGAACGGGATGGAAATTTAGGCATGTATCGGGATCAGAGCCAATCTCCAGAGCGCGAGGAACTCATGGGATCGGAAACCCAATGTCCGGCTTGGCGATCCCTGTAATAATTGATTGCGTTGTGAAGCTCAGCTTCGGCTTCGGCGTGAAACCAGTAGATCACTTCCGAAACCTATCACGGACTCTTTTAAGAAATTCTTTGCCGGGTATTGGATTAACCTTCCCAGACCGTAATTCTTTGAGACGCCGTTGGGCTTCCTTCGCCCATAGACGGTCCAATTCCGCGTTGGGTGGATTCAGCGTTTCCAAGAGGACTTGCACGATCTGGGTTCGCTCCCCCACCGGCAACGATTGGACTTAGCTGATGATTTCGCTCAAAAGAGGCATTTGTTTTCTTAATCCTTTCCAACCGGAATTAAGATCGTCCGCCTTCTCATACCCAAATATACACCACGCTCGTCGGTCATACTACGCTTCGTTTCGGACAGCTTTACGAAGTCGGCGGTTTAAGAAACCGCCCGCGCAGGTGGCCGAAATTTCCCATGCCGCGATAGCGGGCCGCGCCGCCGAGTTGCTCCTCGATCCTCAAAAGCTGGTTGTATTTGGCGATCCGATCTGTCCGGCTGAGCGAGCCGGTTTTGATTTGTCCCGTGTTCATGGCGACGGCGAGATCGGCGATCGTGCTGTCCTCGGTTTCACCGGAGCGATGGCTGATGATGGAGGCATAGCCCGCCTTCTTGGCCGTCTCGATGGCGTCCATCGTCTCGCTGAGCGTGCCGATCTGATTGACCTTGACGAGGATCGCGTTGCAGACCCCCTCGCCGATGCCGCGCTCCAGATACTTGACGTTGGTGACGAAGAGATCGTCGCCGACGAGCTGAACGCGGTCCCCAAGCGTCTTCGTTAGTTTGGCGAAACCCTCCCAATCTTCCTCATGCAGACCGTCCTCGATGGAGAGGATCGGATATTTCTTGCAGAGCGAATCGTAATAACCGATCAGATCGTCGGAAGATTTTTTCGGTTTGGATTCCGCCTTCAGCATGTAGGCTTTTTCCTTCGCGTCCCAAAATTCGCTCGCGGCGGCATCGAGGCCGAGATAAACCTCCTTACCCGGCGCGTATCCGCTTTTGGTGACGGCCTGAAGCACCGTCTCAATGGCCTCCGCGTTGCTTTTGAAATTCGGCGCGAATCCTCCTTCGTCGCCGACCGCCGTGTTGAGATTCTTGTCTTTCAACACGCCCTTGAGCGTGTGAAAAATTTCGGCTCCCATTCTTAACGCCTCGGCGAACGTCGGAGCGCCGACGGGAAGAATCATGAACTCTTGGAAATCAAGATTGTTGTCGGCGTGCGCCCCGCCGTTAATGATGTTCATCATCGGCACAGGTAGCTCGCGCGCCCCGACGCCCCCCAGATATTGATACAGCGGCAACGCCAACCCTTCGGCGGCGGAACGCGCCGCGGCAAGCGAAACCCCTAAAATCGCATTGGCTCCGAGTTTGGATTTGTTCTCCGTTCCGTCCAATTCGATCAGAGTCTTGTCAATCAACGCCTGCTCGGTCGCGTCCATGCCGACAATCTGCGGCGCGATTTTTTCCATGACGTTGGCGACGGCCTTGCGGACTCCCTTGCCGCCATATCGCTTCTCCTCGCCGTCGCGCAGTTCAAGCGCCTCGTGCGATCCGGTCGAGGCGCCGGAGGGAACAATCGCGCGCCCGATCGCGCCCCCTTCGGTTGTCACTTCCACTTCCAAGGTGGGATTGCCGCGCGAATCCAAGACTTCGCGGGCGTCAATTTGAATGATGGCCGTCATGGTCTTTGCTCCAGTTCCGTCGAATCCGACATTGTTAAAATCCCGCCCCTAAAGATCAAGAGCGTTTGAGCAAAGAAATGGGAATTCAAAGATTCACGCCGCGGTCACTCATAGCCGATGGCGTCCAGCACGTTGACGCGGGACGCTTGACGGGCGGGGATCGAACTGGCGAGGAACCCGATGACGATGGCCGATCCCAACGCGCCAAGGACGTGCTTCCACGGAATCGCCAGCGGCATGAGGAATCCGCTGATTTGAAAAACGTGAAGCGCGAGCGGCCATTTCGCGCCGACCAAACCCAAACCGATGCCCAGAACCGCCGCCACCGCCGCGAGAAAAACCGATTCGATCACCACCATGCGGACGATTTGCATCCGCGTCATGCCGACGGCGCGAAGCAGTCCGATCTCTCGCGTCCGTTGCATGACTGAAATCAGGAGCGTGTTCACGATTCCCAAAAACCCGATCAGGATCGCCACGGCAACCTGAATATTCGTAAAGCGTAAAGTCTGATCCATCGTCGAGTTGGCAAGATCGAGCAAGTCCTCGACCGAGTAAACAAAAAGATTGTAGCTCCCTCTGATTTTCCCCGCGACCTCGTGTTTCCCCTTGTCCACGTCCACGCCCGGCTTGAATTTGATGTTGAGATAGGTGAGGGAGGAGTCTTCCCAAAACCGCGTGTAGATTTTTCGGTCCATGAAGATTACCCCCTGCGGCCAAGAGTAATCCTCAATCATGCCGGTGATCTCGAACGAGCGCGGGCCGTGCAAGGTGGTCAATTGAATCTTGTCTCCCCGCTTCAGGCGGTGAATGGCGGCGAAATTTTCCGACACGGCGACAACGTCCCCCGAGATGAGTTTTTGGAGGTTTTCATCCGGAATGAATTGCTTCTCTCCCCTCGCGCGGTGCATCTCCTCATACTTTTCCATCTCCGGCGCGATGAGCATGACGGATCGTCCCTTGAAATCCAAAAACACCGAGCGGACGCCATAGGTGAAGTGAATCGAATCGAGCTTATCCACCTCGGTTTTGAGTTCCTCCGGAAACGTCGCGTCGGAGAAAAAGGAATTGGAAAGGTCGGTCGCGTTGATCGCGCAGTCGAACGGAAACGTCACGCGCATCCAGCGCTCGCCACGCACCTTGAAGGACAAAATCAGCCCTGCGGCGCTGACCATCATCGCCAACGCGCCCGCCAGCGCGATGACGGTCAACGCCGTGCGCTGGGGAAATTTGGAGATGTTGTCCGAAGCGAGATAGGCCTCGATGTGAAACAGTCGCCCGAGATAAGGGCGCATCGCCCGCGCCAGCCAAAAGGTCAGTTGCGGGAGAATGAACGCGGCTCCCGAGAATGAGAGCAACGCGCTGGCCAGACCGATGTTTGGCAAACGGATCAACCCCAGCGCGTTGGAAGTCGCGCCGAGCCAAATCGCCATCGAAATCAGAATCATTCCCAAACCGACCCAGAAGAGGCGATTGTAGCCGACCACCAGACGGAGACGATAAATGCCCTGACGGAGCAGTTCAATCGGCGCGATCCGCATGGCTTGGCGCGCGGGAAAGTAGGCGGCCAGTTGCGTCGTCAAAATTCCGAGGATCAATCCCAGCACGAGAGTTCGAGGCGCGAGGACCGCCGTCTTCACGTTGACGATAGGGACAAGTTGATTAACCTCACGCGCGGTCATGCGAATCAACGCCCGCGCCAGATTGAAACCGATTCCCACGCCCGCCAATGAGCCGATGCAACCGACAATCGCCCACTCCATCAGCACGACGCCGAATATTTGCTTTTGAGTCGCGCCGAACGCCCGAAGCGTTCCGATTTCCTTGATGCGTTGGACCACCGAAATCGAAACGGAATTGTAGATGATAAAGATGGAAACGACGAGCGCGATGGCGCTGATCCCCATGAGCGCGCGGATTCGGGCCATGGCGTCGTCCATGAAGGTGTTGCTCTTGGGGGGCGGCTCGACGATGTAATCCTCGCCGAGCGTTTGACGGATCTTTTCCTGCGCGGGACCGACCGGACCGGACACCATTACTTCGATCCGATCCAGTCTTCCTTGACGATTGAATAATTTTTGCGCCGTGGCGAGGTCCATCACCGCGATGTCCCCGCCGAAAACGCGGGCAGGCCCCCGATCCTTCAACACCGCGCCGACGACGACCTTTTTCGTTCCAGTCGGAGTGTCGAGTTGAAAAGATGAACGGAGCGAAAGAGAGTGACGCTCGGCGAAACTTTGCGTGACGATGATCGCGTTGGACATGACGAAAGCGAGCATGTCCACCTTCGGAGCGTCCCCCTCGGCGACGTCCCAGAGGCGAAAACTCGCTTCGCGCTTGAAGTCGAGTCCGAGAATCAACATGGTTCCCTCTTCCTTGAATTCCGGAAGGTTTGCGCTGACTTGCAACACCGGCGCGGCTTGAATGCCCGGAACCGACTCGACTTTCTTGAGCGCCTCTTCCTCCACCCCGATCATCCGTCCGCGAATGACGTGCAACTGCGTGTTGCCTTGCAGTTTTTCGTTGGACTCGCGGAAGGCGACTTCAGTGCTGTGATTGGACGTGTCGCTCGAAACAAAAAGCGCGACGCCGAGCGCGACGGCCATGGCGCTCAGGCCAACTCGAACGGGATGCTTCAAGGCGTAGCGGAGCGAAAAATAGCGGAGGAGCGAAATCATGCGTCAAGTTTTCCATCGCGCAGACGGACCATCCGCGAGCCGTAGGCGGCGGCTTTTTCGTCATGCGTGACAATCACGACCGTCCGCTCGCGGGACAGTTCCTTGAGCAATTTCAGAATTTCCGTTCCCGTCGCGGTGTCGAGGTTGCCGGTCGGCTCGTCGGCGAGGATAAGCGGCGGATCATTGATGAGCGCGCGGACAATGGCGACGCGTTGCATTTCACCCCCGGAAAGTTCTTCCGGATAATGATGCAGACGGTCGCCAAGGCCGACTTTGCGAAGCAACTCTTCGGCGCGGGCGCGCGCCTCGACGCGGCGATTATTTCCCAACAGCGCCGGAAGCGACGCGTTTTCCACGATGGTCAACGTGGCGATCAAATTGAAAAACTGAAAGACGAAACCGATTTTATTGCGCCGCAGGAGGGTCAAGTCCGTGTCATTGAGCGAGAACGTCGCATGGCCGTCCACGACCACTTCGCCCGAAGTGGGAAGATCGAGTCCGCCAGCCAAATGAAGAAGCGTGGATTTCCCCGATCCGCTCGGACCCATGATCGTTACGAACTCGCCGCGCGAAATCGAAAGCGAAACTCCGTCCAGCGCCGTCACGTTTCGAAGTCCCTGCGGATAGATTTTGATGACGTTGCGGAATTCGAGCGCGGGGGGATGAGGGTTGCTTGGGATTTCAGCCATGTGGGGTCTTCCATTCACGCCTGTAAAAAGGCGCGAAATATCTTAATCAGCCTTGGTCTGAAAAGCGACGGTGAAGAATGAAAAATGCGAACGCCGAATCATTTGCGACGTTTAAACTCAAATTGTTTGCGATGAAATCTAAAACTTTTGCGCCAGTTCGATGGACCGATCCCGCGCGGCCTTGAGTCCGTCCTTGACGATCTTATCCAATTCCCTCTTCTCAAAAACCTCCAAGGCCGCGGCGGTCGTTCCGCCGGGAGATGTCACGCGCCGCCGCAACTCGGCTGGGGATTCGGGCGATTCCTTCGCCAAATGCGCCGAGCCGACGAACGTCTGCAACGTCAATCGCCGCGCCAAGTCCGAATCCAATCCCATCTCTTCTCCCGCCGCGTGAATCAATTCCATGAACCGAAAAACATAAGCCGGACCGCTTCCGCTCAGCGCGGTGATCGCGTCCAACTGATCCTCCGTCACCTCATACGCTTCCCCGACCGCCTGAAAGAGAGCGAGAACCGCTTCGATGTCATTCTTCGTCGCGTGAGTTCCCCCTGCGATACCGGCCGCGCCCATCCCGATCAGCGCCGGAGTGTTGGGCATGACGCGGACGACCCGAGTTCCCGCGGGAAGCGCCGCCTCAATCGTCTTGCACGGAACTCCGGCCGCAATCGAGACGATCCGAAGGTTGGCATGGACTCCGCTTCGGATTGCATCCAATGCCTTTCTTAAATCCTGCGGCTTAGTTGCGAGAACCAGACTGGAGCACGATTCGGCAAATTGGACCGGGTCGGTTTGAGCTTGGATCCCCAATTCCTTGACGAGGTGCCCAACTTTTTCCGGCACGACATCGAACGCCAAACACGATTTAGGCGGCAACAGCTTTTTTGCGATCACCGCTCGCAACATCGCCGTCGCCATATTTCCGGCGCCAAGAAATCCGAGCGATGGGAATTGTTCACGCAGATCCATGCCTCGGATAGAGGTAGCAATAAGTTCACGGACCCGCCATGATTAAATTTTGCGGATGACCGGGACTTGAGTCCTGACAAGACTCAAATGCCCATCGTCCGAATTGAATTCATGGCTTTAAGGAGTGAGCAGACCAATGGAATTGAGGGCTGAAAATTCATCAACGGATTCCTTCATGATGACGGAAAGAATCAAAGCCTTGGAAAGGGCCAATTTCAATCTGACCAGATTCAACCTCATCCTGCTTCTGGGTTTGTTCGGGGTCGCTTTTCATAGTTATCTTATCGGCGCGCGGGATGTATTGACGGCAAGGCAATTTGTCTTGCTGGACGAAAATGGGGTCAAACGGGCCGCGTTGCTAAGCGGACCCGACGGAGCGGATGCGGGTTTGAGTTTATGGGACCACAAGGGCAATAAGCGCGCAAGTTTGCACACGATTCCAGCCGGCGCGAGTCTAAGTTTTTGGGACGAGGCAGACAAAAGGCGGGCTATTCTGGGGACCCTCCCAGATTCAACCGGTTTGAATCTATGGGATGCAAAGGGGAAAAAAAGGGCAAGTTTGGAAACCATTCCCCATGGCGCGGGGTTGAGCTTGTGGGATGAAAATGGGAAGAAAAGGGCCGGACTTGAGACGGATCCCACAAGCACGGACTTGGATTTCTTCGGAGAAACAGGCGTCAGCCGAGTGATTCTGGGAACCGCCGAAAAAATCACCCTAGCCAATCCCGACATTAGGATTGAAGATCAGTCCGTGTTAACGCTTTATGATGGCGAGGGCAAGGTTCTTCAAAAATTTCCCTGACCAATTGAAGTCTTCCGGCGATCATCGTTGAAATGTATGGAGCGGGAAACCGGATTTGAACCGGCGACATCCACCTTGGCAAGGTGGCGCTC
>CAZRCZ010000032.1:0-34477 GCA_964598765.1 uncultured Candidatus Sumerlaeota bacterium
CGGTACCCCTGGTTTTTTCGCCCTCTTTTCGTCAACCTATTTCAGGACGGGACACTCCAGCCTCTTGCTTCGATATCTCGCCGAGGACCGCCCCACCCCAAGCGCACGGCACGCCCGCCGCTGACTCACCCTCAGCCCCTCGCGCAATCCGTTCACCGCTCTTCTCCGGCGCTCGGGGCTTAGAAGTTTCCCTTGGCCGCCTCCCGCAAAATCTGCATGTCCAACGCCTGATCCGCCACCAGCCGCTTCAACCGCCGATTCTCCTCCTCCAGCGCCTTGAGCCGCTTCATGTCCTCCACTTTCATGCCCCCATACTGGTTGCGCCACCGGTGGAGCGTCTGCTCGCTGATTTCAAGCTTCGCACACACCGCGCCGATCGTCGCCCCACGCGACATCTCCGCCTCGGCTTCGCGCAACTTCCGGATGATCTGCTCCGAACTGTGCCTCTTCCTCGCCATGTTCCCTTCCTCCCAATCCAGTCTTTAATTTCCCGCATGGGAAATTACCAGACTCTCATAACACTTGGACTAGTTTTTGGGGGGAAGGTCAAGCCGCCAATCGCTCTCCTTTTCCTCCGCAATCTGCGGCATCAGCGAAATCCGCGGATGATTTTCCTCTTGGCGTATTGGCGGTTAATTTCTTAGGTCACAACCGCAATCCACTCAACGCTCCATGCCGAAAAGTGTGTAAAAAAATGGGTTCGTTTTGTCAAAATTACCTCTGCGCCCCTACTCGTCAGGGCAATTCTGTATATTCTGTTCATCCCTGCTCAAATTGGCTTTGTTTCGCATTTTTTCTTTTTCGGCTCGCCGCGTGACGTATCGCCGATAAGCCGAGGGACGTCACGCCAATGGAGACGCCGAGGGACGGACGCCGACGAACGGGACCTGCGAGGGACATTGACCGCTGGTTCTTGATAAGACTCCTCTTCCGTTAAGGGTGGTTTGAGATCGGGAAAGCCAAGCGGATCGAGTTAGAGTCGCGCGCCAGAGCGGTAATTCTCGAATCGCGTTGGTAATCGTTGTTCAATCCGACGTGACGATCATGGATAATGCCTGCGGTTTGGATGCCGTCCCTCGCCGATGGAATTCCGAACCGCCGATTGATGAATTATGTTTGAGCATTTCTCCGAGCCGATCGCCTCGAAATCAAAATTTTATCTCCGGGTCTTGCGCGGCCTCGTTCTTAATCTCGTGGTCCTGACGCTTTCGCTGGGGATGGGGATGCTCGGATACCACGTCTTCGGAAAACTGACTTGGATTGATTCGTTCCTCAACGCCAGCATGATTTTGACGGGAATGGGACCGGTCAACGAGTTGCACAGCGACGCGGCGAAATTATTTTCCGGATTTTTTGCCCTCTACAGCGGATTGGCCTTCCTGACCTGCATGGCGGTGCTCGTGACTCCCATCCTGCATCGGTTTCTTCACAAGTTTCATTTCGATCCGGACGACGATGGCGAAGAATCGTAAGCCGAGCGACGATGACAAAGAAAAAAAAGAGTCGTCCGGAGCAAGTCAAGCGTCCGCCGGTTTCTGCCACTCTTCAACGTCCTGAGTTTCGCTCGCCGTTGATATCGTTGGTGAAGCGGCAAAGAATCTTTTGCCTGATTCTGGTGGCCGCGGGAATTCTTCGCTTCGGTTGGCTCGGTCATCAGGATTTGTGGGTGGACGAAATGGACGCGATACACGACGCAATCAATTTAGATTTGCGCCACCCTTTGAGTCGCCCCCATTGGTTGAGTTTTGCCTTGATGCGGTTGGCTCTCCGGTTCGGCGACGGAGAATTCGCCGTGAGATTTCCATCGGCTTTGGCGGGGACGCTAAGTCTGTTTCCGATGTATGGGTTGATCCGGCGTCGGGCGTTCAAATCCGAAGCCCTTGTGGCCGCCGCCTTGCTTGCCTTCCTACCCTATCATGTTCATTACACGACCGAGGCGCGATTTTACGGATTCGTATTCTTTTTTTCCGCAATGGCGCTGGTCTGTCTGGAGCGGTTTTGTCGAAAAGCCTCACTGCTTTCCGTGATCGGCTTTGCGATCTTTGAGGCCGCCGCGTATCTCTCGCATCCGGCGTCGGCTCCGGCATCCGCGGGCGCGGGCTTGGCCGCCGGAATCTGGATTATTACGAACGGGAGCCATTGGACGCGCCTCTGGCGGGATCGCTTTGATGCGCAACGAAAGCGATTCGGCGGTGTCTTGGCATGGGGGGTCTTCCACGCGAAGGCATTACTTTTGGCTGTCATGCTGATCGGCGCGGCATGGTCGGCCTACCGAGGCATCCTTCAGCCGGCGATCAGTCATTGGGACCGATCGTTGCCGCAGGGAATTGGCGTGAACTGGTATTTCTTCTGGCTTCACTTCGGCGGATACGCCAACGGCCGATGGGAGTTGGGTTGGTGGCCTTTGTCCGGCGCGGGAGGCGGGCTGGCGCTGCTCGGAAGCGTCGCGCTTTGGAAACGCAGAGACCTCTTTCTCGCTGTCTTATTTACTTCTCTCTACCTCGTCGGATTGGGATCACTTTTTCTCTCCCGCGCGGAGATACCCTACGTAAACAAATATTCCATCGCCATTTTTCCCGCCTTCGTCGGGTGGGTGACTTTTGGAATTTGCGCGGTCGCGGAATTTCTCGCGCGCACGGTAGGGAGAGGAACAAGAGATGTCTGGGCGTGGAGCGGGGTCGCCGCGCTGGCGCTTCTTTCGGTCCCCGCGTTGAACGCTCATTTCACGCGCCAAAATATGCCGTTGCGGGATACGTTCCATCACGTTGCGCAAGAGAGCGGTCAAGGCAAGCGACCGTGTCTTGCCACTTTGGGCATGGCTAACATCATCAATTCTTACCAAGACTCGAACGAGAACGATTGGCTCTCCGCGGAATCCTATTTCGCCGTCTGGCCGAGGGAGAGTTTTTTTGATTTCTTAGACGCCTTGAATCGCGCCGGCGTGCCGACGTGGTTCGCGGGGATGAAGCAGGATGAATCGGCGCTCAAGGGGATCCTCGACGGACGGCCTTGGAAAAAGGAAACCATTCTGCCGGCTCTGGCTGAGGGATACGAAATGCTTATCTATCGCGCCTTGCCGACGAAGGAGAAGAACGAGCCTCCGACATTCGTCAGCGCCGTTCGGCAGTATCGCCGCGACGCGGTTGATTTCGACGCCATTGATCCGAGCTGGGCGGGCATCATTCGTGACGGGGATCGCCGATTCCTGAGCATCGTTCAGGACTGTGAGATGAGCTACACGATCAAAGAAGATTACCCGGAGCCGGCGCTCCTAAAGATTTACGGGCGAAACCGGGCCGAATATCCGCGCGCAGTGGAGGCGCGATTGGATGGGTTGCCCGCGGGTTTGGTCGCATATTTGGAGAAGAACGACGAATTCACGACGCGAACCTTGATTCTGAATCTTCGGGCCGCTCAAGCGCGCTCGTCGGACGGGCATAAATTGACCTTACATGCTTTGGATTCAACGTTGCCGTTGAGCCGTGGCCTGAATTACGCCGACCGATTTGAGTTGGATGGGTTCTCCATCGTTTCATCTTCCGCGCCGTTGTCTCAAATTCTTGCGTCATCCGATTCCTTGATTGATCGCGGGATCATGTTTCAGACGCGGAATCCCCATGCCAAAGTTCGCATCGCGGATGCCGATGATCCTGAGGGCAAATTGGCGGGGTGGCAGGTCGAACCGCAGGAGACGAATTGGAAAGTCGAACGGGCAAGCGACATGACTCCCGAAACGCTGATTGTTTCGTTGGGAAAGTTCAGCCGCGGCGCAACGGTGATCTCTCCCGGCGTCCCCATTCAGCCGGGACGTTTCATCTACGGGAGTCTGGAGATGCGCGTGGACCAGCTTTGGACTCACGGCGCCAACGTGGGCGTCACGTTCTACGGCGAGGGCGACCGGTTTATTGGAAGTCTCTATGCGGGCAATCAACCCATGCACGGAAATGAACGATGGAGGCGGAAGACATTGTTTTTCCAAGCGCCTCCCGGCGCTACATCATTTGTGATTGAAATGGACGCATGGCGAAACCAAACGCCGGCTCGATTGAGCGACGGAAGAATTCGCTTGCGAGACGTGGAACTCTTCAAGAGCCGGTAGAAGCAAGCAAGGAACGGAGATTATTCATTCTTGCAGTCTTCGATGGATTTGAGACGAAAAAGAAGCGACCAAACATCATGATAAATTGCGAGACGTTCGTGGCGAATCGCCGGAAGCGAGGAGAAAAACTCCATTTCCGAGCGTCCCCGCCGATAATCCGCAAGGGTGGACTCCGCCGTCCATGCGGCCAAGTCCCATTCCCACTCTCCGAAATTGGCGTGATCGGCGTCGCAGAGGCGGAGGTTTCCGTTGTCTCCGATCCGAACATTGCGTCGGCGGAAATCGCCGTGAACGATCCGAAGACTTTCTGGAGCATTGAGATCGAGGAGACGTTCGCCCAATCCCTCCCAGACGCGCTTAAGCTCGGCAAGTTCGGTCTCGCGCGAAGGTCTTGTCAGCGGAATCCACGCGGAGTGCGCCTGCAGTCGTTCTTCGACGTGATGATGAATCCGGATCGGATTCAAGCAGGGTTTGGTTCCGGTCGGGACGCGCCCCTCGGACAAGCTCAGACCTGCGGCGGCATCGGCCCCGATCTCGGCGGATGAAGCGCGCCGCCCTTCGATCCATTCCCATTCGAAACTGTAGTCGTTGGGCTGAGCGGCTCGCAATCGCATGCCGGCCTTGGCATAGGCGAGGGAGAAGAGCCGCGCGGAGGAGTCGTAGCAGGCAAACGTCGCCGGAGAATAAATTTTTTTGAGACGACTCTCGCCCTTTGCCTCCGTTTTCAATACCAAACGCGATTCCGGCTTGTAGGAAAGAACCGAGAGCGCCTCGCCGAGAATTCTCGGCGCGCGGTCGGGAAATGGAAACAACCTTCGGTCGCGGCTCAAGGGGAGAATTTTGAATTTGTTTCGCTCGCGGTCCCATCGCCAATAAAGCGTTGAGGCGACTTGAATCTCATCGGGCGGGGAAAGCAATCCGAGGGCAACCGATGGCGAGCGAAACCACACCCGACTCGTTCGCGCGAGCGCTTCTGAGGCAAGGGAAGGAATGTCCTGAGCGGGAGATTCAATCATCGGAGGCGGGGCCCCTATTCCATCGTCTGTATTTTCACACGACGGAGGAATAAAAACAAGGCCGGTTATCCGGAGGATACGGAACGGAATAACGTCAGCCAAAGAATCTTGAAATCAAGCCACCACGACCAATTCTCAATGTAGTAAAGATCGTATTTGAGGCGTTGGGGGATGGAGCCGTGTTTGCCGCAGAGTCCGTGGATTTGCGCCCAACCGGTGATGCCGCTTTTGACCTTGTGCCGGGCCATGTAGCGGGGAATGTCGTCGCGGAACTGCTCGACAAAATAAGGACGCTCGGGGCGCGGCCCGACGAGGCTCATTTCCCCCTTAAGAACATTCACAAGTTGGGGGAGTTCATCCAGACGGTATTTGCGAAGCCGCAGGCCGAGAGCCGTGCAACGCGGATCGTTCTCTTCGGCGAAAATCGGTCCGGTTTCCGCTTCGGCGTCAACCCTCATGGTGCGAAATTTGTAAATGGTGAATCGCCGGCGGTCCAATCCCATGCGCTCTTGGACATAAAGAGCAGGGCCGCCGTCATGTCGCCGAATCAGCCAACCAACGACCAGCATCACGGGCGACAGAACAATCAGCCCAACCAAAGCGGCCAAAAAATCCACCAAGCGTTTCAGCGCGGCGTTCCAGCCTCGCAGGGGCGTTTCATGGACGCCGAGAAACGGTATGCCGCGGAAAGTCTCGACGACCATGCCGCTGAAGAGCAATTCGGTCGTGTCGGGGACGATGTGAAATTCCGCCAATTGGCGTTCGCATTGGATCAGCAGGGTCGGGATGCGCGCCCGATCCAATTCGGGTTGGGCGAGAATCACTTCGTCAATTCGTTCCCTTTCGAGGATGGTTTCCAGATCGTCAATCGCGCCGAGAATCGGCAATACCGCTCCGGACTCTCCTCCGGATTTAGAATTTCGGTCCACAAGCGCGCCGACGGGAGCCATGCCATGTTCGGGGTGCCGTTTAAGCGTTTCAAAAACCTTGGTTGCGATTTCCCCTCCGCCCAGAATTAGGGTGCGGGTAAGACCGACGCGCCACCTGAGCATCAATTCTTGAAAAAGAACATGGAGGACGATCCGCTCGGCGACGAGCGAAACAATCACCGAACCGAAGACGATCGGAATCAGGACGCGGGAGTATTGCGGCTCGGCGCGTTCATAAAACGCGAACGTGAAAAAAATCATCAGCGCGAGCACGGATCCGGTCACGATTCTACGGATCACGTTGAAATCGAGGATTCTTGAATGCCGCCGGTAAAGATTTTCGAACCGCAAGGAAAGGAACCAGAAGAAGCAGGCCCAAGGAAGTATGCGGAGGTAGTCGCGGACGTTGTAGCCTTTGGTCACCTCGATCAATCCCGAATGAAATCGGAGCCAATAAGCAAAGCCGAGTCCCGCCGCGATGGCCGACAGATCGGCGGTCATGACGAGTAGCATTTTCCAGACAGGGTGGCGTCGACGGCTCATTGGGAAATGAAGATGGCCTTGCTCTTCTTCTAATTGAGGACTCGCCCCGGACGGCGATCCGATGATCACGCTTTTTAAGCCCAACTCAGGGAAAAGATCAAGTCCCGAAAATGGATGGGATGACGATTCCACGGGTGATTCGGGTCCCTTATGGGAAATGTATTCACCACCAAGTCCCGAAGACACCAAGAATTCTGGGCATCGGAATGCATTGCGCCGAATCGCTGGCATGGGAAGCAGTCGCATTCCCTTTTTTCGTTGCTTGGTGACTTCGTGTCTTGGTGGTATAAATCCGATTGGATCTTCCATTGATGATCCGACGAATCATTCACGATGATCAAAGACAACCCAGATCAGTTCGCTTTGCTTGACTTTGAGATTACCCGGTTTGGAGGCGGCCTAATCAAGTATTCCATTAGAGATGCAAGGAAGAATGAAATTGTTTCCGGTCTCTTTTCAACCGGAGGGAAAGGCAAACTGTCTTGGCCGCGCGACTTTTCGATGTTGGGTCTTCCGGCGCGGGATTTTCTTGTTCGGTTGGGCGTTTGTTTGCCGAAGCAAGGAATAAGAAACGGGAGGAGCAAATCCGAAACACGGGCGATTCGAAGTTTTAATCGGGACTTGGCGAAACCCTCAACAAAGGCGGCGGCGGTCCTTTGGAAGAAGCTGGAAATAGCGAAAGAAGCGCGCAAATTCCCCGTTGAAATTCTTACGCTCTCCAAGCTTTTGTTTCTATTTTATCTCTACGCCGGAAAATGGAACCGGTCGGAATTCGAGATCAATCTCGCTCCGTTGGGATTTGAGTTGCCTTCCGCGAAAAGCGAGAACGGTCGAGCCAATGGATGCAGTTGGTCGCCCGGCGGTTGGTGGGTTTCGTGTTGCAACGCGCATGATGATTGTTACGAACGCGGAGGCGATGAGGCCGACCGCGCCGAGTGCGACGCGAGGCTTTACCGTTGTCTTGTAGCCAAACGATGTCCCCTCGCCGCGCTTTATTACGCGGCGGTGCGTATCTTCGGACGGAATTTTTTCAGTTACCACACGCCAGATCATCGGGCGCGAGGCGTGAGGAAAGCGCGAACCAATATCAAACCTTCACCGATTCGCCGTTCCGCTTGAGCGATTCGGAGGCAAGCTCGAGAAGGCGCACGACGCGCGCGCCGGAGTCACCGTCGGTTTTAGGAGTCAGTCCGGTTCGGACGCAATGCGCGAAATGGCGCATCTCGGCCATCAGCGGTTCGACGTTCGGAAGAAGCGGAACATGGACGTCGCCGTGGCGAACGCGGATCGCGCCGATCATGTCGGCGACGCGCTCGATCTCCGCTCCTTTGTCGTAAATGCGAATCTTCTCCGCCGGTTGCATGTCGTCGAACTCAATCATTTTGCGCGAGCCGACGACGACCATCCGCCGCTCCTTGCGCGGATCGAGCCATGAGACGTGAACTTCCGCCATCTTGCCCGACGCGAATTGAAGATTGACGAAAACGACGTCCTCGATGCCGGGTTGAAGAAAGGCGCGTCCGCGCGCCGAAACGCTTTCCGGCTCCTCGCCGAAGAGATCGAGGATAACCGAGAAATCGTGCGGCGCGAGCGACCAGAGCGCGTTTTCATCCTTGCGGACGACGCCCAAATTCACGCGTTGGGTTTGCATGTAATAAATTTCTCCCAACTCGCCCGACGCGATGCGCTCCTTCATCAACTCCACACCGGGATGATATAGCAAAAGATGGCCGACCATGAGGGTTAGGTTGCGCGATTTGGCGAGGTCGCTCAGTTCCTTCGCCTCGTTCGCGCTCATCGCCATCGGTTTCTCGAGGAAGACATGCTTCCCCGCGCGAAGAGCCGCAAGCGCCATCGTATAATGTTCGCTCGAGGGAGTCGCAATGACGATCGCTTGCGCGGGTCCGGGCAGAACCTCGGCATAATTGGCGTGCCGCCGGGCGTGAGGATATTTCGCCGCTTCATCGCCGAGTTTTTCGATTTCGCGGTCGCAAATCCATTCCAGCGCGATCCCTTCGGTCCGATCCAACGCGCGGGCAAGGTTTCGTCCCCATGCGCCGAACCCGCAAAGCGCGACGCGGATGGGGAAAGACGGACTGGAAGAGGCGATAGCCAAGAGACTTGCTCTATAATGTGAAATTCACCACAGAGACACAGAGAGGAATTGGCGATGCGTTCGGTGTTCGAGAAAATGAAGGTAGTTTGATTTTCAAGTAAGAAGGGGGTCTTCCTGATTCCTGTTGATTTGCAAATGTCATTTCTTGATTGTTTCTCATCGCGGTCGTTTATTTTGGGTTCAACTTCAATTCATTCCAAGGGCCTCTCTGTGTCTCCTTGGTGAATCTGAATCCCTTATCATTGCTTTCGCTTCAATTTTCCCCAGACAGTAAACCTAAACCGGAACATGTCATACATGGACCACAAAATGTCGTGCGGCTTGCCGAGCGAACCGGTCCCGACGGGACGCGCGTGATACGCGGTCGGGACCGATTTCACGCGGAGACCGAGACGCATCGCGCGCAGGATCAATTCCGGCGCAGTGAAAGCGGGGCTTTTGCCGAGCGCGAGAATTTGCGGCACGATGCTCCGGCGAAACATCTGCGAATAATTCATGTCGCGGAATTTACAGCTGAAAAGAATCCGCAACAGCAAACGGTTGACGTTCGACGTGATCCACCGCCAGCGGGTATAGCCTGAAAAAGACGTTCGATCCAAGAGCAACACGTCGCAATCGCGCATCTCGCGGACGAGCCCGGCGACATCTTCGGGGGCGAGCGGCAAATCCACGCCGTCATAGACGGCGAACTCCTTGCTTGCGGCGACGATCCCGCGCTGAATCGAAACGCCGATGTTCATGTTGATGAGATTGGGAACGAAGACGAGACGCGGGTCCTCGGCGGCCAGTCGCTTCATAATCTCGCCGGTCCGGTCTCGGCTTCCGTCGTCAATCAGGACGACCTCGAACTCGTTGAAGTCCCGTTCCAGCGCCGCGACGATTCGCTTCACCGCCGCTTCCAGAAGATTTTCCTCGTTGTAAACAAACAGAACGAAACTGACGCTTTGCGCAAGCTTCTCGTGCGGAGCGGTCTCGGATTCGCCCGCGCCCATGCTACGCCACGGCCTCCTTCAGCGCCGAACAGACGTAATCAATTTGCGCCTCGGTCAATTCGGGGAACATCGGGAGAGAAAGGATTCGCTTGGCGGCTTTTTCGGTGACCGGAAAATTTCCTTCCTTCAGTTCCATTGCCGAATAAGCTTTTTGCAAGTGAAGCGGGATTGGATAATGGAGCGCGGTGGCGATTCCCTTGGCCTTGAGTTTATCGGCGACCGCGTCGCGGTTGTCCGTTTGAATAATGAAAAGATGCCAGACCGGAAGACATCCCTCGCCGACGTTGGGAGACGTGATCGCGGGGATATTCTTCAATCGTTCCAAATAGAGTCCTGCAATTTTTCGCCGCGCTTCGTTCCATTGCGGAAGCCGCTTGAGTTTGACGCGAAGCGCGGCGGCTTGAACCGCGTCGCAACGGCCGTTGTAGCCTTCGACGTCGTGATAATACTTTTTCGCTTGGCCGTGGTCGCGGATCATTCGGACTCGGGCGGCGAGTTCAGCGTCGGAGGTCGTCACCGCACCCCCTTCCCCGCAGGCGCCGAGATTTTTCCCCGGATAAAACGAAAACGCGCCTGCAAATCCAAGCGAACCGGACAAGCGCCCCTTGTATTGCGCGAGATGCGCCTGACAGGCGTCCTCGACGACCCAAAGGCTGTATTTCTTCGCGATGGCGAGAATCGCGTCCATGTCGGCGGTCTGACCGTAGAGATGGACAGGAACGATTCCGCGCGTTCGAGGCGTGATCGCCGCTTCGATTTTTGTCGGGTCGAGATTGTAGGTTTTAGGATCTACGTCCACGAAAATGAATTTCGCTCCGGATTGCGAAATCGCCTCGGTCGTCGCAATGAACGTGTTCGGAACGGTGATGACCTCGTCGCCCGGTTTGACGCTGAGCGCGATGAAAATGAATCGAAGCGCGTCGGTCCCGCTGTTGACCAGAACCGCGTGGGGAACCTTGCAAGCGGCGGCGAACTCGGATTCAAATCCGGAGACGTGCGCGCCGCCGATGAATCCCGCCGAATCGAGAATCTCCCCCCACATCGGCAGGAGTTCGTCCTTGATCGAGCGATTTTGAACTTTGAGATCGAGAAAAGGGACTTCCATCACGGTTTAATCTTTCTAATGAATTTCGCGGGATTGCCCGCCCAGATTTCGCCCGGCGGGACGGACTTGGTGACGACGCTTCCGGCGCCGACGATCGCGCCCGCGCCGATGGTCACGCCGCACAGGATCGTCGCGCTGGAGCCGACCGATGCTCCTTTTTCAACCGTCGTCTTCACGACCGCCCAATCGGCGTCGGTCTGCATGGAGCCGTCGGGATTGACGGCGCGGGGATATTTATCGTTGATGAAGGTGACGTTGTGGCCGATGAACGCGCCGTCTTGGATCGAGACCCCTTCGCAGATGAACGTGTGGCTGGAAATTTTGCAATCCGCGCCGATCTCCGCTCCCTTCTGAATTTCGACAAAACAACCGACCTTGCTTCGGTCGCCGATTTTGCATCCGTAGGCATTGATGAAGCCGAAGAGTTTGACGTCCTTGCCGAGAACAACGTTGGGCGCGATACGGTTATAGGTTTCCATGATGAGGCGTCAGTTCACGGCTCAGAAAATGTGGCACCGGCGCCCTCGCCGGTGATGATTCGAAAGGATACTTGCACAGCCGAGGGCGGCTGTGCCACATGGTTTGTCCTGAGGTTGAACATGATTTTTGAGGATGCTTTCAGAGGTCCACTCGCGCCCCGTCGTTCTTAAGCGAGCGGTCGGCCGCTTCGAGGATCGAAACGACTCGCGCGCCGGCGGCCCCGTCGTTGTGGGGCCGGTTGCGATTTTTGATGCAGTCGGCGAAATAACCGACCTCGTTTCGGAGCGCTTCGACGCTCGGAATCGTCGGGCAATACATGTCGCCGATGCGGTATTCGGCCAGAATTCGGTTGCGCTCCTCATTGGTGCTGATCTGAACGCCCTTGCTATAGATTTTGATTTTTTCGTCCGTGCTGAGATCGTCCCACAGCAACATCTTCTTCGATCCGCCGACGAGCGTCTGACGAATCTTCACCGGCGAAAGCCAGTTGACGTGGAAATGCGCGATCAAATTATTGTCGTAAAAGACGCACATGTAGGCGACGTCTTCCAAGCCGGTGTTGAAGTGCGAGCGCCCCTCGGCGGAAACCGCCTTGGCCTTGGGACCCAGCAAATAATCCATGATCGAAAGATCATGCGGAGCCAAATCCCAAATCACGTTCACGTCGGATTGAAAAAGCCCCAAGTTGATCCGAACCGAATCGTAATAATACAGGTCCCCCAACTCATTCTCGTCAATCAATTCCTTCATTTTTTGGACCGCGCCCGTAAAAAGAAACGTGTGATCCACGATGAGCGTCAGTCCCTTATCTTCGGACAATTTCGTCAATTCCCGCGATTGCGCCGAGGTGGTGGTCATCGGCTTCTCGACCCAAACGTGTTTGCCGTTGAGCAAGGCCGTCTTGGCCAGATCGAAGTGATACATGACCGGCGTCGCGACGACGACGACATCAATGTCATCCCCTTTGAGAACCTCGTCGGCGCGGTCGGTAGTCTGGACCGAAGGGAAAGTGGAAGCGGCCAGCGCGCGGCGCTTTTCGCTCAGATCGGCGATGCGAATGAGTTTGCACTCCGGATGCGAGCTGAAATTTCGCGCCAGATTCGGCCCCCAGTAGCCGTATCCGATCAGTCCAATGCGGAGCATGAAAGGGATTTCCCGTTGCTTCTCACTTGAGGATTTCGCAGTTGGGGAGCGCTTTTTTCAGGTCTTCGACCCCTTTGTCGCTGACCTGCGTCCCTTGCAATTCGAGGTGTTGAAGCGACGAAAGTTCCTTCAGCGGCTTCAAACCGTTGTCGGTGATCATGGTCGAGATGAGCGTCAACGTGCGAAGGGATTTCAGTCCCTTCAAGTTTTCCATGCCCGCGTCGGTGACTTTGGTGAAGGAGAGGGCCAGCACTTCCAATCCGGACAAGTCTTTCAGGTGAACAAGCCCCGCGTCGGTGATTTGATTGTAACCCAGTCCGAGATGTTTCAAGCCGCTCATGTTTTTGAGCGTCGCCAGATCGTCATCCACCAGACCCGCGCTGACCAATTGGAGAACCTGAATGTCGCTTCCCTTCAATCCGGCCAAGGAGCCGATGTCAACTCCCGATCCGGGAGCCAGCGTTAGAAAGACCGCTTTTCCGGCGGGAACGGTCACTTTTCCCTTGGCGTCGCCAAGGTCGTCCCAACCGTCGGGGCTTTTGGATTCAGGGTCGCCCGCCTTGAGCTTGCCCAGCGAACGGTCATCGGGAAAATGAAAAACTCGCGCGCCGCCATCCCCAGCGGAAATCGTCGTCGCCGCGACCAGGGAAAGAGGATGGGCAGGTTCCGAGGGAGCGCTCTGCGGAGCTGAACTGGGTTGGGCGGATTCCGAGGGTTGGGAAGATTGCGACTGGCCTTGAGACGCCGCCGCAACTTGCTTGGGAGGTTTGGCGGCCGGCGGCTTGGGCGCGGTTTTTTCCTCCTCGGATGATCCGCAGGCCACGGTCAACAAAATCAGGCCGCATCCCAGCAAACCGAAACATCGGGTCGTTGATCGAATTTTCATATTCACGCTCCTATCGAATGAAACGCGCGTCGGCGCGCTTCAATGTTGCAATTCGCCAAGGACTATACTGGGAAAGGGAATCAAAATCCACAATTAACGAATCAACGAAAGGTCCGCCCCAAGGGGAGAGGAGCAATCGAGCCAACCCCAAGCCGTCTCGATCGGTTTGCCTTCGATCAGCAATTGCACGGCGTCCAGATCGGAGTTGTTCAGGAGAATGCTGTTGATCGTGGCGTAAACGGCCAGTCGTTCGCCGTGCGGCGTCGGTTGCGCGGGATGAACGAATTCCTCGGTCAGATCGAGATAGGCGGTCCGTCCGAGACGATAAAATCCACGGACGCGTGTTCCGTCGGGCGCGGCCGGACGCGCAAGAAGTCCTTTGCGGGGGGTGAAAAGCTCTTGGAGGATGAGATGGTCCTTTTCCGGTCCCGGCGCGTTGCGCTTCAGCCGGCTCAAATGGGGCGTCAAGGTCATCCCGTCCTCGGTCAGAAAAACTTGAAGGCTCGATTCGGGGGAAGTCGGACGAAAATCCTTGCCGGGCAAAAGATTTATTTCTTGGAAGGCGTAGGTGAATTGATCGAGATACCCCCGATCCACGATCCGCCGGAGCAAATAAAATCCCCCGGCCAAAACGCCGATGCTCAGAATAATCGCCATTAAAACGAACCACGCGCCGCCCCCTTCGGATTCTTCCGGTACTTCTTCCTGTTTGAGGGGCGGAACTCGCGGGAGCGGCGGGAATTCCTCGGTCAATGGATCTGGAATTACGTCCGGCAAATCGTCCGACAGGGGCTGAATGCGCCGCGGGCGAGGGGAGACGGACGCTCGCCGGACGGGACGCGGAGGAGGTAGATCGGAAGTCGGATCCACGCTGTCGAGGTTACAAAATGGAGGGCTTGGCTGTCATTATCATTGTCGTCGTGCTGAATTGCGGGAAACTTGGGGATTGGCTCGCGGGGGATCATGGTCCGCGTGCCTCTTCCACGAATTTCATTTGAATCAAACGAGCCGCGACCGTGAGGGAGCGTTCGATTGCCGCCATGTTCCGTGCCGCGCATTCTCGCCGGTCGCAGGGGCAATGGAATTTCGCACCAAGTGTTTGTCCGACCATGATCCTTTGGGTGGTTTCATCTGTGGTAGGTGCGGTCCCCGCGGCGACGGTTCCGGAGGCAGTCTTGGAAAATGTCGCGGCGCGGATTGCCCCTTCCACCTTTCAAGGTCCCCGAACCAATTCTCGGACAGAGCCTAGGCGTTAATCTTGGCTGGACGGGACGTCGGAGGGACTCGACGAGGCTTCTTCGGAGTCTTCTTCGTTGCCTTCTTCTTCCGCTCCGATTTTGAACGCTTGAGACGACGGCGCTGGGATTTCCTCGGCGGGGATGGCGTCTTTTGCTTCGACGGCAACCGGAGCAAGAGTCGGATCGCGCCAGAAGAGATAAACCGGACCGTAGGGATCGGACTGTTCCAGCGTCACGCATTTTTGGCGGCTGAGTTCGAGCAACGCCAGCAGGACGACGATCATCTCAACTTTGGCGCGACATTCACGGAAGAGCGTTTCAAGGTCGAGCCGCTTTTCCTCGCGGATGCGACGGTCAATCGAATCTATTTTCTCTTCGAGCGAAAATTCCTCCTCGGTGACCATGTGCCAGCCGGCCGCCTCGACGAAACGCAGGACGCGGCTGAACGCGACGAGCATCTTGTCCAGATCGGAACGGAGATCGTCCCCCTCGACGTTGGCGAATTGCGGGAGGGCGACCTCGCGGAAAAAAATCCGCGCCTGTTGATCTTCCTTTTCCTGAAGTTTCGAGGCGGCTTCCTTGAATTTGCGGTATTGGACGAGTTGATCCATGAGCGCCTGCG
The DNA here is from genome assembly GCA_964598765.1 of uncultured Candidatus Sumerlaeota bacterium. GTDB lineage: Bacteria > Sumerlaeota > Sumerlaeia > MVZB01 > JAJFLK01 > CAZRCZ01. The sequence continues at coordinate 15,170 of CAZRCZ010000032.1, forward strand.
CGGTCAGGATGTCGCCGATTTCCTCGTCCTCCTCCTCGTCGAGGCTCGTCTGCGGCAGGAGCGAGCGGAGCTTGATGTTGAGCAACGTCGCGGCCATGACCAAAAATTCACCGGCGATTTCCAAATCCATCGTTTCCATGAGGCGGAGATATTCGAGATATTGGCGCGTGACCTCCGCGATGGGAATGTCGTAAATGTCCATCTCGTTGATCTTGACCAGATGGAGCAGAAGGTCCAGCGGACCCTCGAAGACTTGGAGTTTGACTTTGTAGTCGTCCATAAAATCTCCGGATCAAACCTTGGAGGCTTTCAGTCTGCCGCCGCCGACTTCTTCGGGACTGAGGGGCATGATCAGGCGGATCTTTGACTTTTCGCCTTCCGTGAGATGCCCTTTTGGATTGCCCTTATCAATTAGGCTCCACAGAAAGTTTTGTTTTTTCTTTTCCTTCATTCCATCAAATTTGCGGGACATCACAACGACGTGAATGTCGTCCCTGTAATAGCCGGGCGATACGTCAACTGTATCAAGGGGAAAATCTTCCCTGAGGATATCCTTGATTTTCCTCATCAATTTGATGTCTGCTGGCATAAGTTTGTTCCTTTCTTTCGAATCTTTCAGATATTATTCTCAATTGCCGCTAGGAATTCATCTGCCGCTTGGAAGAAATCTTCCGTTTCTTTTTCTGTTCCATCGGCAGGATCGTAACGCCAATCCACCGTCCATTCCTTGCACGATTTGAAGGATTTATTATTTGAGAGGGCATTTCCTTGGCCGCTGAGTTTGACAAGGTATTGGAGGTTATGACCACTTTTGCCTGTGATCTCGACCTGTTTTTTGTGTTTTTTGCTCAATCTTGTTTCCAAATCCATTAAAGTCTTCACCCTAAATTTCAGCATTAGGCGCGCTTTGATCGTGCACTCAAGCTGATAACCCTTGAGATACATTGCGCCTCGCCAACGGCGGTTGTTTCTTAAAAATGTGGCATCCAGCCCTCGATTCAAAGCGGCCTTTTTCTGTTCACTGATGCCGCTGTAGAGGAATTTGGCCACCTTCTTATCATCCTTCACGCCCACCGTACGAATCAAGCGGGCAAATGCAGGGTTTCTCTCACTTCGCGCATTGTTTCACCAGCAACTTTTTGAGCGTTTGCGGTTCCCGTCTCAAGAACCGATTCGACCGCTTTTTCCTTCGCCTCAAATGCCGCACGACGTTCCCGCATCGGATCGAGCAGGGAGTTGATCGAATGAGCGAGATTCATTTTGCAATCGGTGCATCCGATTTTTGCCCCTCGGCAATCGGCGGCGATTTGGTCTTTCTGCGACGCCGTGAAAACTTCGTGATACGAATAGACCGAACAAACTTCCGGATGCCCCGGATCGCTCCGACGAACGCGCGCGGGATCGGTGATCATTGCCTTGACTTTGGCTTTGACCGTCCCCGCGTCGTCGGCCAGATAAATGCAGTTGTTGTAAGACTTGCTCATTTTCCGTCCGTCAATTCCCAAAAGCTTGGGAACGCGGGAGAGAAGCGGTTGCGGTTCGGGAAAAACCTCGCGCCCGCAAAGATGATGAAACCGCCTGACCAGTTCGCGCGAAAGTTCCAAATGCGCGAGCTGATCCTCGCCGACCGGAACTTTGTGCGCTTTGTAAATCACGATGTCCGCCGTCTGCAAAACCGGATAACCGAGAAAGCCGTGGGTGTTCAGTTCCTTGTCGGCCAATTGCTCCTGTTGATCCTTGAACGACGGCACGCGCTCCAGCCACGGAATCGGCGTGAACATGCCCAGCAAAAGAGCCATCTCCGCGTGTTCCTTGACTTGCGATTGAATGAACATCGCCGAGCGTTCCGGGTCCAGCCCCGCGCCGATCCAATCCAATATCATCTGGCGCGTGAATTGCGGGAGGCGCGAGGAATCGGCGTAATCCGAGGTCAAAGCGTGCCAATCGGCCACCATGAAAAAACATTCGTATTCGTCCTGAAGTTCGACCCAATTCTGCAGGGCGCCGAGATAATTACCCAAATGCAACGGGCCGGTCGGGCGATTGCCCGAAAGGACGCGCTGGAGGGTTTTGGATTTTATCGGGGCGGCGACCGCGCCGGAAGACTGAGCGACCATGGGAACCTTGGTGAAGCAACCGAAGGGACCGCCGGAACCATCCCTTCCCGCGACTCCCTAGAGCGGGATCGTATCAGGAGTCGGTGGGAAACGGAATGAGAAATTGGTTTTACATCGAAGGGCGGAATCGTCCCCAGACTTCCCAGAGCGCGTGGGTGATCTGGCCGATGGTCGCGACTTCGGCCGTGTTGAGAAGTTCACTGAAGACATTACCATCGCCTGAGGCGATTTCTTGAAGGCGACACAGAGCGGCGTCGGCTTCGGTCTGATGTTTTCTTTTGAATTCGCGGGTGCGGGTGATCTGGCGGCGTTTTTCGGACATCGGAATCTGAACCAACGCGCCACGCGGACGCTCTTTTTCACCAAATTTAAGATAATTAACCCCGACGATGGTTCGCTTTCCCTCGCCTCGCGCGCGTTGCTCCTTCTGGACTTCCTCTTGAATCACCGTGCGAAAGTATTCGTTCTCGATGGCGGGAATCACGCCGCCCTGCTCATCTATCTCGCGGAAGATTCGATGAACGGCGCGTTCGACTTCGTCCTCCAAATAAGAAAGTCCGTAGGCCCCTTGATTAAGATTTTCTATAAATCGGAAATCGCCGCTTTCGAGCAACGGGATCTGTTGGCATCCCATCGCCAGAATCACGTCGTCCTCTTCGGGAGTCGAGTAAGTCTCCTTGTAGGAATTGGTGTGAAGCGAATTGGTATTGTTGTGGAGCGCGTGTTCGGCTTGAAGCGTGACGCGGGCGAGATTATGAAGCGGCTCGACGTCCTGCAGGGCGCGTCCGGAAGTTTGGCTGTGGAATTTCAGCCGCGCGCCCGCACCCTTGACGCCGAAGTAGCGATCCATGCCCACGGCCCAAGTTCGGCGAGCGACTCGCCCCAGCACGTTGAATTCCACCTCCGAGCCGAAGGTAAAGAAAAACGAAAAATGGCGGGTAAACTCTTCGGGTGAAATGCCGCGCCTGCGGAGAACCTCGACGTAGGTGAATCCGTTGGCGAGCGTGAAGGCCAGTTCCTGAATCGGATTGGCTCCGGCCTCGCCGATGTGATAGCCGGAGATCGAGATCGGATACCAAAGAGGAACCTCCTTCATCGTATATTCGATCATGTCGCCGATGAGACGGAGCGACGGTTCGAGAGGGAAAATCGCCTCGTTTTGCGCCTGAATTTCCTTCAGGATGTCGGTCTGGATCGTGCCGCGAAGCTTCTTGAGGTCAAATCCGCGCCGCTTGGCCGCCGCCAGATAAAGCGCGAGGACCGTCGGCGCGGGACCGCTCATCGTGAGCGAAACCGAACCTTCCTCCAAATTGAAACCCTTGTAGAGGCGAGCCATGTCCTCGATGGTGTCCACCGCGACGCCCCCTTCGCCGACTTTGGCTTCGGCGCCCGGTTCGTCGGAATCCAGACCGTAAAGCGTCAGCGAATCGAAGGCGGTCGAAAGTCGCGGCGCGCCGCCGCGCTTGGAAAGAAGATGGAATCGCGCGTTGGTTGTTTCGGGGAGGCCGAGACCGGCGAACATCCGAATCGGGTCTTGATCGGCGCGGCGGTGCGTGAATGCCCCTTCGGTGAAGGGAAACACGCCGGGGATGTTCTGCATGTAAAAATAGGAAACGATCTGTTCGAGATCAGCGTTGCGCGGCGGAAGTCCGAGCGCGGGAACCCAAATGTCGCAAGTGGTTCGGCGTGCAACAGGAATGTTCCGTCCGAGATGATCCATCCGATAGAGAACGCCGTCTTTTTCGGTCGTGTCTTGGCGGTCGCCGTCGAAGCCGTGGGATTCCCATAGTTCCGCGAATCGCTCTTTGTAGTTCTTCGCTTTTTCAGGATCGCCTTGAGCTTCGCGGATTTCGCGCTCCGTCTCGGCGTAATACGCTTCGTGCGAATCCACGACGCCGCCGAGATAATCGCCGCGCGTCAAACCTTCCTTGTGTCCAAGCATGAGGGAGGAAACGTCCTCCAGTTTCCCCACTTCGGGATTCGCCTTCGTTTTAATGCCGGATTTTTCACAGATTGTTTCAAAGAGTCGCGTCAATCCGGGATCGCCGTGATCTTTGGCTTCGGTCAGAATCAGCGTTTGATCGTCGCCCAGAAATCGGCGGACGCGGCGTCCCTTGGCCTCGGCCTGCGGATAGTCGCGCTTGTTCATCACGACGATTTCGGAACGGCTCAGCAACGCTTCCTTTTCAAGCTGAACGTCCGTTCCATATTCCGGAGTCATACAAAAGATGGAGTGGTCCGCGAATGGAGCGACGCCGAGATCGTTTTGACCGAGGCCGACCGACTCGATGAGAATGAGATCGAAAGGCTCCTTACGGATCGTTGCAAGGATGGCGGGAAGTTTTTTCTTGAGCGATTCGCCGGGCGCGAGCGGAACGGAGCGCAGAAAGACTCGCGGCGAATAACAATGAAGCATCCGCAAACGATCCCCCAGCGTCGGGTCAACGGCGATGACGGCGATTTTCCCATCGGTAGAGCGAAGAAAACGAAAGATCAATTCGTCCACGATGGTGCTTTTGCCCGCGCCGCCGCGTCCGTTCAAGCCCCAAACGGGGATCGCGGATTTGAGATTTCGGATAGTTGTCTGTTGACGGTAACCGTTGACGGAGTGTTCGATGGTAGAAATTTGTTGAGCCAGAGCGACAAAGTTGGATCCATTGACGGATCCCTTCTTGCCGTTGTTCCGTGACCGCGAGGAAAGCGCCTCGGCTCGCCGGATCATATCCCGGCAGGCTTCGTGAAGATCGAGCGGCGGACGATAAACCTTGGCGACTCCGGAGCGTTCAAGAGGCGCGACCTCGTTTGCGAGGATCGTTCCCCCGCCGCCGCAAAAAAGCGGAACGCGCGGGATTTCCTGTCGCTTCTGCTCTTTCAAAACTTCGCGCAGAAAGCTGATGTGGCCTCCGTTGTAGGAGGATATCGCAATCGCCGAGGCATCCTCTTCGACCGCCGCCTTGACGATTTGATAGGGAGATTTGTTGAAGCCGATATAAACCGCTTCAACCCCTTCGCGCCGCAGAATGCGCGTGATCGCGCAAACGGCGACGTCGTGACCGTCGCAGATCGGAGTGGCAAGGACAAATCGCAGGGGGCGTTTCATCAGTCGAGCTTGAACTTCGCCTTGTATTCTTCCGCCCCCGGGAGCGGCGGCTGTTCTTCCTTGAGGAATACTTGATGACCCAGAACGAGCGCGTCCATGTCGGTGAACATGAAGCAACGATACGCCTCCTCCGGTCTGCAGACAATTGGTTCGCCGCGAATGTTGAACGACGTGTTCACAATCACCGGGCATCCGGTTTTCTCATAAAACGCCTTCATCACGTCGTAGTAGATGCCGTGGCGCTCGCGATCCACGGTCTGGACCCGCGCCGAATAATCCACGTGCGTGATCGCCGGAACGACCGAGCGCAACTCTTTGAGGCGATCAATGCCCTTCAATTTGGAACCGTTCGTGTTGAGGCGTTTATCTTCCCGAACCGGCGCGACGACGAGCATGTAGGGGGATTCGCAATCCAAATCGAAATACTCGGAGACATGCTCGGCCAGGACGCACGGCGCGAAGGGACGGAACGATTCGCGGAATTTGATTTTGACGTTCATCTGGCTCTGCATTTTTGAGCTTCGCGCGTCGCCGATGATCGAACGCGCGCCCAATGCGCGGGGACCAAATTCCATCCGACCATTGAACCAACCGATGACTTTTTCTCGGGCGATCAAATCGGCCACGACGCCCGGGAGCGTCGCGTCGTCGTAAACGTGACATTTCGCCTTGAACGGTTCGACGGACTTAATAATGTCCTCGTCGGTGAATGCCGGACCGAGCAACGATCCCTTCATCGCATCATGCGGGTTGACGTTGCGCGGTTTGCGGTAAAACCGATGCCAAATTTCCAACGCCGCGCCGAGCGATCCTCCGGCGTCTCCGGCGGCGGGTTGAATCCAGACGCGGTCGAAAATCTTTTCGCGCAAAATTTTCCCGTTCCCGACGCAATTCAGCGCGACGCCGCCGGCAAGGCAAAGATTTGGCAATCCGGTCGCCTCACGGGCGTGACGCGCCAGCTTGAGCATCACTTCCTCGGTTACTTCTTGGACCGACGCCGCCAAATCCATCTCGCGTTTGGTGAGCGGCGTCTCCGCCTTGCGCGCCGGACCGTCAAAAAGCCGCTCAAATGGAGTCGAAGTCATCGTCGCTCCGCGCGTGTAGTGAAAGTAATCCATATTGAGCCGAAACGCGCCGTCGGGAGCAACCTCGATCAGGTTGTCGAGAATTTTTTGTTTCCAGACCGGTTCGCCGTAGGGCGCAAGTCCCATCAGTTTGTATTCGCCGCTGTTGACCTTGAATCCGCAAAAATAGGTGAACGCCGAGTAGAGCAACCCGAGCGAATGGGGGAACCGGATTTCCTGAAGGATTTCAATGTCGTTCCCGCGACCGGCGGCCACCGTTGTCGTCGCCCATTCTCCGACGCCGTCAATCGTCAAGACGGCGGCGGACTCGAAAGGCGAAGGATAAAACGCGCTGGCGGCGTGCGAGCGATGATGCTCGGTGAAAAGAAGTTTGCCTTTCCAATCTTCGCCCATCTCTTCGCGGATCTCTTTTGCGATTCTAAGTCGCTGGGATGCCCAAAGCGGAATCCCGCGTAGGAAATGTCCGAGTCCGCGCGGCGCGGTGATGAGAAAAGTTTCAAGAATGCGGTCGAATTTCAAGAGCGGCTTTTCGTAGAAAACGACGGCGTCAACCTGCGACGGCTTCAATCCGGCCTGCGCGAGACAATAATCCACCGAATGGCGCGGAAACCGCTCGTCGTGCTTGACGCGGGAGAAACGCTCCTCCTGAGCGGCGGCGGCGATGTTGCCGTCCACGACCAACGCCGCCGCGCTGTCGTGGTAATAAGCGGAAATCCCAAGGATTGAGGTCATGAATTACAAAATCGAGTAAATGAACGGCGCGACCGGGGACGATCCAAGGATGAACAATGTTCCGAGGATGACCACCATTACGATCATCGGAATCAGCCACCATTTTTTGTTTTCGCGCAGGAAAAGGAAAAATTCCGCGATAATGGACATGGATTCCTCTGGAGGCAATTCCTCTTGCGGCGATTGGGACATGATTGGGTTTTCCATGATCTTTACCTTTCCTAAAAGAGTGTGTAAATAAACGGCGCGACGGGCGACGATCCGAGGACGAACAACGCGCCGAGGATGACCACCATCACGATCATTGGAATCAGCCACCATTTCTTATTCTCGCGCAAAAACAGAAGAAATTCCGCGAAGATTGACATGGATTCCTCCGGCGGAAGTTCTTCTTGTGGGGATTGGGGAGCGGGTTCGTTGCTCATGTTCATACCTCAAAACAACCGATAATATCGCTTCGGCTCGTTGCGTCCCGAATGGGGATGCCACGCCGGAGGGGGTCCCGATTTGAAGGATTGCTCCAAAGGGTCTTTTCCCAAGAGCCGCATGATCCATCCCATCGGCGTCACCCCGACGTAGAAGATGATTGTAAGCCCAACGCGGCTGATAAGCCAACCGACAATTGCAAAAACACGCATTAGACCGAGATAAACCCGCGAGTCGAGTCCGGGTATCAGCAAGGCGACGGCCAATGCAATGCCGACGACCACGAATCCCTCGAAGGTCTCAATGCGGGCTTTGCCGCGAACGTAAGCAAGCCCTCCCAAAAGGATCAGTCCTCCTCCCCAAATCAGCGCCGCCCAAAGACATTGCTTCCGCGTCGCCTTCTTGGGCAGATGCGCCCAAACGTAGTCCCGTAAGTATTCGATGATTCCCATTCGTTCTCTTGTTTCGTGCTCTTGCTCTCAGTTCCTGTTCAACGTTCTTTCGAAGAGGTTGAAGATAAGATTAAGAGCAAGAGCAAGAGCAAGAGCAAGAGAGATTTAATCGGCCCGGGGAGGGGGGAGGCGTCAAACGGTGATTTTCCGCATGGCTTCGACTGCTTTTTCGACGTCGGCGCGGCTCACGTCGCAATGAGTGACCATCCGAACGAGATCCATATCCACGGGAATTGCCAAAACTCCCTCGGCGGCAAGTCGGCCAAGGAAGGCGTAGCTGTTCATTCCCGTTCCCGTCACGTCGAAGATCACGATGTTGGTGACAACCTTGGCGGGATTGATATTGACGCCGCGCAATTCCGTCAGCCGTTCGGCCAACCACCGCGCGTTTTCGTGGTCCTCGTGAAGTCCCGCAGGGGAATCCTCCAGCGCGACCAATCCCGCCGCCGCCAGAATTCCGGCTTGCCTCATCCCGCCGCCCAACATCTTGCGGACACGGCGCGCGCGCTCGATGAAATCCTTGGAGCCGAGGACGAGCGAGCCGACCGGCGCTCCGAGTCCCTTGGAAAGGCAAAACCCGACGGAATCAAACCCGCGCGTGATTTCCGCTACGGAAGCCCTCAGCGCGACGGCGGCGTTGAATATCCGCGCCCCGTCCAGATGAACCGGTAATCCTCGCTCGTGGGCGCGATCGCAAATCGCGCGGCTGAGTTCGGTTGGATAAATCGTCCCGCCGGCCATGTTGTGCGTATTTTCGAGACAGATCAGTCCCGTCTGCGCGTGATAGTCCACCTTGGGCGCAATGGCGCGTTCGATGTTCTCCCACGACAGAATGCCGTCCTCGCCGTCCACGACGCGCGGCAAGGTTCCCGCCACCGCCGACATCGAACCCATCTCATAATTGTAAATGTGCGAGTGACCTTCGCAAATGACCTCGTGTCCCGGTCGCGCGTGGCAAGCAATGGCTATCAGGTTGCCCATCGAACCCGACGGAACGAACAGCGCCCCCTCGCGTTCAAACAATTGCGCCGCCTTGATTTGGAGGCGGTTAACCGTCGGATCTTCGCGAAAAACATCATCCCCTACTTCGGCCTCCGCCATGGCCCTGCGCATCTTTGCGTTGGGTTTGGTGACGGTGTCGCTTCTGAGATCAATCATTTTTATCTCTCTTGCCTTCCTTTGTATTTCGCAGGCATGGGGTAAGCGAAATAGTTTCCCACTGGGAATCCTTCCGATTGCGGTATTTCCCGCGGCGGATTTTGTCCGGGCAATTCGAGGAAATACTCCGCGCCATGATATTGATCTTCATCCACGCGACCTTCAAGCCGATCTCCCATCGCTCCCCGATTGAAACGGATTTTCAGCCGCGCAATGAATTGCAGTTCATCCCCCAAGAGAGCGGAAAACGGATCACGTCCAAGTTGTGCTTTCTCGACGCGGTGATCCAGAAGCTCCTGAACGATTTGAACGGCCTCCTTGCGGTGACCCGACGGCCAATCCATGGCTTGATGTTGAACCGCGAGCCAATTCGGTCCCCACAATGCGAACGCTCCAAGAACGCCGACCGACGCGGAAAGAAAGCCGTTCACGCGAGGGTAAGCGCCAACTCGAATCCGCGTCAATTCGGAAATCTCGTGCGCCAGCAAGCCCAACATGGTCGAAGTGATCGCGAATAGCGGGAGCAGAAATCGAAACGGGGCGATGATCGCCGGGCGAGGCGTGACAACATGAAGCAGAAAGATGGAAGCCAAAACCGCCAAAAAGTAAGCCGCTCCCATCCGATCCATCTGCGAAGTGGGACGAATCAGCTTTCGCAACAAAAGATAATATCCGGCGGCATAAAATACGCATTGTACATACGTCCGCGCATTGATCGTCACGTAATTGCTTCCCGGAGCAACGGGACGAACAATTTCCAAGAGGGAAGCCACGTCGAGCAGAAGCAGATTCCGCAGTCGCCCCCAAAAGTTCCAAAGAATCACGTCCACCCGCCCCACCCAGAATTCCTCCTTGAGCGTTTCCAAATAATACCATGCGGGCAAGTATCCGATCAGGAAGCCTCCTAGAAGAATCAAGGGGCTGAATCGCTGAATGGCCGCGTCCGGTACGGATGATTGGCCGGAATTCATGGGATAGTTTGCAGACCCTTTTTTCCGCATGAATGGCCGCGCATGGAAAAAACACGTCACGAAAACAATCAGGAAAAGGACGGCGAGAAGTTGCGGATAAAAAAAATGGGGATGCCAACTCCAGAGCATTCTCGATCCCCAGCCGAGGGACAATCCGGCGATGGCGGCAACCGAACCGATCATCACGATCAATCGGGCGCAAACCGCCGGGGAAATTGAGGCGGAGGCTGACGCGGAATTTCGAGTCAAATCACGGGCGTAGGACGAGAAGCAAAGATAAAAGAGGAGGAGGGGAGCGAAGAAAACGGCGATCAATTGGTAATGCCACCAGCCAAGTCCCGCGGACAATCCAAGCGCAAAGAGGAGACCGGGACGGACGCGCCGGGCCAAATTCGCCGAATTCCACGAGCCGATGATTTCCAGCGAAATCAACGCCATGAACTCACCGATCAGCATCATGAGCGTGACGTGACGAAGGCGGGAAGAAAAATCCATCCAGCAAAATGGACCGATGACAAGAAAAAAGAGAATCCATCGCGCGGCCCCCGTTCCGAAAAATCTCGCGGTGAGTTGAAAATGAACAAGGCATAATCCGACAAAATAGACCGCTTCCGTCAATCGAATCGGCCAGACCGAGAATTTCCAAGCCTCGTTTCCCATAGCCATCAACAGAGAAACAAGGGGAATTTCCAAGGTTCCCAAATAGTGCTGTCGGTAAAAATAAATGGGGAAATGCTTGAAGGTGGCAACGTGATATGCCATGACCCCCATAACGCCTTCGTCGCCGTCCATCACCGACCGTCCCGTGATGAAAAGCCATGCGCGAATTGCCAAACCCAGCGCGATGACGCCAATTCCGGTGAGTCCCAATTTGGGTGGACAAGATTCACCACGGAGACACAGAGAGGAATTCGACGCGCGAACGGCCTTTGAAATAAAGCGAAGCAATTTTCCGCTAAGCATCAAGCTTGTTGAATTGTCCTGCGTTCATCTTCTCAAGCGAGTTTAATTCGGCAACTTTGCTCTCTGTGTCTCTGTGGTTTTTCTTTACTTCTCAGCATTTCCGTTATTTTCGTCTGCCGACGAGCGACTCGAAAACGGGGCTGAGCGCTTGGCCCAAACGCTTTGGCAAGGAGGCGAGAATCGGCAAACTCCTCTCGTAAAGAATCCTGCAATGGGATTGCCCCGCATGGATGGAACCGTGTCGCTCGAAGATTTCGCGGGTCGCGCGGACATCGGCTTGGGTCGTCCTCTCGCGAGCTTTATCGAGAATGTCGAAAAGTCGCTTTCGTTCGTTTTTCCCGCAATGCTCAGCCGCATGGGCAACCATGAAGGATCGTTTTCCCTCGCGGATGTCCGATCCCCGGGATTCCCTTCCTTTGTCTCCCGTCAGATCAATGATGTCGTCCATGATTTGAAACATCGGGCCGAGAATTTCTCCCAATCGGGCGATGATCTCGATGATTTTATTGTCCGCTCCCGCGACAATCGCGCCCCCCTGAATGGGAGCCGCGAGATAAAATCCGGTCTTCAATCGCGCCAGCGACATGTAACCTTCCACGGTGATCGAGCGATCATGGCGGGCGTTGATATCGTAGGCTTGGCCGACGTGCGTATGATCCAACGTTTCGTCCAGAAGCTTCAAAAGCCGGAGCCGCGTGGTGGAATTCAGATTTCCGCTTTTGTCGTCGGTCAGGACTCGATGCGATTGAATCAACAGATAATCGCCGACGTTGACGCCGTGCGCCAAACCGAATTTCGTCCAGACGCTGGGACGACCGCGCCGCATCGCGTCGCCGTCTTCGATGTCGTCGTGAACGAGGCAAAAGTTGTGCATCAACTCCATCGCCAAGGCAAACGGGAGCGCGCGCTCGATTTTCGCGCCGAGCGCTTCGGCGGTCAGAAGACAGAGGACGGGACGGATACGCTTGCCCCGCGCGGCGCGCTGTTCGCGATTCGTCCCCAGCGCGTAAGCCATGGCGTCGTGAAGATTGGGAACGGCTTCGGCTCCTGCTTGAGCAACAAACTTTTCCAGCGCCAATTCAAATAGTTCCGCAAGCTCTTCGGCGCGGTGTAATGGGGAGGCTTTTATCATGTTCTCGGCGGCGCAAACGGCGCGCGCTCTCCTGAATTCTTAAAGCACAAACGGACAAAGAATTCACCAAGAAGAACAACGAACCTCTGGATCATTTTCCGCGAGGCGGGTATGATCCCGCGCAAATTCCTTACGATTGGAGCATTTACGATGAACCGTATCCGACCCGCTTATCTCTTCATTTCAGTTGTCTTGGCGACCTCCTGCGTTTCGGTCAGTTCGCCCCCGCCGACTCATTCGGCGGTCACGCCGGTCCCCCGCAAGGATAAAGGGTGGGTGGATCGCCACGAAAGTTTCAACAAGCGCGCCGCCCAAGGAAACGTGGATTTGATTTTCATCGGCGATTCGATCACGCAAGGCTGGGAAGGAGGCGGCAAGGAAGTTTGGGCCAAATACTACGCCCCGCGCAAGGCGATGAACCTCGGCATCAGCGGCGACCAAACCCAGCACGTCCTCTGGCGGCTGGACAACGGTAACTTGGAGGGGATCTCCCCCAAAGCCGCCGTCATCATGATCGGCACGAACAACCATCAGGCCAACTCCGCCCGCGAAATCGCCGACGGGATCGAGGCCATCGTCAAGAAACTGCGGGCCAAACTTCCGAAGATGAAAATTGTGATCCTCGCCATTTTCCCTCGCGGCGAAAAGCCGAACGAGGACCGGACCAAACTAGCCGAGGCCAGCGCGATCGTCTCCAAAATGGCGGACGGCAAAAAGATTTTCTATCTCGACATCGGCAAGAATTTCTTAGGACCGGACGAAACGATTTCCAAGGAGATCATGCCCGATTTCCTCCACCTGACTCCCAAGGGCTACGAAATCTGGGCGTCATCCATCGAGCCGACAGTCAAGCAAGTGTTGGGGGAAAAATAGGATCTGAATGGTCTTTTGAATACTTGACTCGCCGATGAATTTGCGTTTTGAATGGAATCCGAGGAAGGCCACTGCGAATCTTGCCATGCATGGCGTTTCGTTCGACGAGGCTCTCACGGTATTTGCGGATCCATTGGCTCGTATCTTTGATGACGAGGATCATTCATTAACCGAATGCCGCGAAATCGTCATCGGCCGTTCCCGCATGGAACGACTGCTCTTGGTCTCTTCACCGTTCGCAGTGATGGAATTCGGATTTTCAGCGCGAGAAAAACCACGCGAAGGGAGCGTCAGGATTATGAAGAAAACATCAAGTCGTAAGAAATCCCGAACTTCCAACAGTGAAATGAGAAGGGAATATCGCTTTGACTACTCAAAAGCCAAGCCCAACCGCTTCGCTTCGCGGATGAAAGCCGGAACCGTTGCCATTATTCTCGATCCCGATGTCGCGGCGGTTTTTGATTCTTCGGAATCGGTTAATGCTCTTCTTCGATCCGTCATCTCGGCATTGGAACCCAAGGCAAGGGTTGGCGGATTGTAAGGCCTCACAAAAAAAACAGCTTTTCCTAGAGCTTGGGGCGATGTTGAATCACATCAAAGGCTTCATCAAGAGCGGAACGCCAAGGTCTAAACTTGCTTGGTTGCTCATTTTGACTTGGGCTCTCTGCATCGTGACGTCGGCGGACAAAGAGGGACGGCCACAATTTCTCGATTCGGCCGCGATCCAATGGGGAGCCTTGATTTCCGTGGCCGTCTTGATTCCGATTGGATCTCTATGGTCTCTCCTTTGGATTCACATGGGTCCCCCCCTACGCAGATGGGGGTTTTGGTATCTGGCGGGATTCTCGCTCCGGGTGATTTATCTCCTTGTCGCTCTCGGAATGGTTCAGCCTGTTCTTATGCGGATTGATCTCCTGTTGTTGCCTCCCGGAACCGAGGCTCAGATCGCAAGCAAGGCGACGGACCAAGCAATAGATTCGCCCGATCCAGAAAAACGTGAATCCTCGGCGGCGGCCTTGTATCAAATGTTTGGGATAAGGACCGTTTGGCAAAATCGCAACGGGGTTCTTGAAAGGTATCAACCCACTGCCAAGGACCAAGATGCATGGAATCAATCTGTCGAATCGAATAACAACATCGTCCGATCTATAGATGCGGTCCATCGGATGGTTCGGCGTATGCCTTGGATTTTTGGATTGTATCTCGGATGCTACTTTGTGGTGATGTTCACGGGTCTCTGCATTTTTACCTACAAGTCAAAGGCGGGCGAGGGGACGCAACCAATCGATCGTGATCAAAACGTCGTTGCAGGCTGAATTGGGACGAAATAACAACATGCGCAAGCATTACGACTTTTCAAAAGGCGAACGCGAGACGGTCATTCCGCCGCCCGACAAAACCCGCATCACGATCATGCTCGACGATGACGTGATCGAATTTTTCCACTCAACGGCGGAAGCCAAGGGAACCGGCTATCAGGTCATGGTCAACGCGGCGTTGCGCGAAGCGGCATCAAGAGTGAAAGAAAGAAAAGCAGGGGACCGTCCGGTAACGCTTTCCGCTTTGCGGAAGGCGCTTCGCGAAGAACTTCACGTCGCGCAGGCATCCTGAGTGTTCCGCTAAAACACGCCCAGTTCCAGCTTGGCCACTTCGGACATCATGTCCTTGGTCCAAGTCGGTTCCCAGACGACCTTGACCTCGGCGCCGGAGACGCCCGGGACGGTTTTGACTTTGTTTTCGACTTCGCCCGGAAGCGATCCGGCGGCGGGGCAGTTGGGCGCGGTGAGCGTCATGCGGATTCGGACGAATTTCGCCGCGTCAATAGCGACCTCGTAGATCAAGCCGAGTTCGTAAATGTTAACCGGAATTTCGGGATCGAAGACGGTGCGCAGGACGGCGACGATTTTTTCGCGCAGTTGACGGATGTCTTCGGGTTCTTCCGTAGCGGCGGGTTGCGGCGACGGAGTCGAGGGGAGAGAAGGAGTCGGATTTTCCATAATTTCTGTTTTGTTCGACCCCTTCAGGGTCGAGACACATAAAATTTAGCTTACCGTGGGTTTCACCCACGGCTATTCAAATTCATCCCCTTCAGGGATGATCCGGACAAATCCGCAAACCATCCAAATCACCATGGCGTATGCGTTCTTCCTTAGGCGGTTATTCTCGGTAATCTCAATGGACATCTTCTTTGGTGTCTTTGTGCCTTGCTGGTGTATTTTACTCGGTCGAAACAGTCGCCGCCTGATTCTTCATCGCGGCCTTGAGCGTATGCCACGCCAGCGTCGCGCACTTGACGCGGACCGGAAATTCCTTTACGCCGGAAAATACCGCGAGTTTTCCAAGTTCGGGCTCCGGCGATTCGCCGTTGGCTTCATCCTCCGCCGTCAAGAGATGATGAAACTTTTCAAAGACCGCGTCGGCTTCGGCTTCGGATTTCCCCTTCAAACGCTCGGTCATCATGGAGGCGGACGCGGTGGAGATCGCGCAACCGGACCCTTGGAAACCGATATCCTTCACCAAGCCGTCCTCCATTTTCAGATAGACGGAAATTTTGTCGCCACAGAGGGGATTGTGGCCGTCGGCGTGGCGGTTGGCGTCCTCCGGCTTGCGGAAGTTGCGCGGTTTTTTGTAGTGGTCGAGGATGACCTCCTGATAGAGGTCGCGCAGTTCGGACATCAGCCGAAGACCTCCTTGACCTTGTGAAGTCCGCGGACTAGCGCGTCCACTTCCTCTTTCGTATTGTAGAGACCGAACGAGGCGCGCGCCGTCGCCGGAATGCCGAACCGCTCCATCACCGGTTGAGCGCAATGGTGTCCGGTGCGAATGGCGACCCCTTCCTGATCCAGAATCGTCCCGATGTCGTGGGGGTGAATGCCCTCCATGATGAAGGAGAGAACACCCGCTTTGTGATCCGCCGTGCCGATCAGACGAACGCCGGAAATTTCGGAGACCGCGCTCGTCGCGTATTCCAGTAGCTCGTGCTCGTGTTCCGCAATCTTCTCAAATCCGACGGCGTTGATATAATCGAACGCGTTGCCGAGCGCGATGCCGTCGGCGATGCTGGGTGTGCCTGCTTCAAATTTGTAGGGGAGAACGTTATAAATTGTCTTTTCAAACGTGACCGAACTGATCATATCGCCGCCTCCCTGATAGGGATGCATGGCTTCGAGAAGCGCCGCTTTACCGTAGAGAACGCCGACGCCGGAGGGACCGTAAATTTTGTGGCCGGAGAAGGCGTAGAAGTCGCAATCCAAATCCTGAACGTCCACCTTGAGATGGGGAGCCGCTTGCGCGCCATCAACCAAGACCGGAACGCCGCTCCTGTGCGCCATGGCGACAATCTCTTTCACCGGATTGACCGTGCCGAGCGCGTTGGAGACGTGGGTGATCGAAACGAACTTAGTTTTGGGATTCAGCAATTTTTCAAATTCATCAAGCAACAACTCGCCCCGATCATTCATCGGCGCGACGCGCAGTTTCGCGCCTGTGTCCTCGCACAAAATCTGCCACGGCACGATGTTGGAGTGATGCTCCATCGCGGAGATCAGGACTTCATCTCCGGTTTGAATGTGGCCTCGGCCGAAACTGTGCATCACGAGATTGATCGCTTCGGTTGTTCCTCGGACGAAAATAATCTCGCGCGATTCGCGGGCGTTGATGAATCGCTGAACTTTGGCTCGCGTCTCTTCGTAGGCGGCGGTGGATTGCTGGCTCAAGAGATGCACGCCGCGATGGATGTTCGAGTAGTAATCCTCATAGAGCCGTCGGATCGCCTCGATCACCGCGCGCGGTTTTTGGGTCGTCGCGGCGTTATCGAGATAAACGAGCGGATGGCCGTGAACCTTGCGTTTGAGGATCGGAAAATCGTTCCGAATCTTTTCCACGTCGAACGCGCGATGCGCTCTATTGTCCTGATTTGTCATAGGGGATTTTTCGATGGTCTTCATGGGCGTCTCCTCCCCTCTATTCGAATCGTTCGTGAATCAATCTTTCGAGCCGCCCGCGAACTCCCGCCATGCTGATGCCCGCGACGATTTCGTTGGCAAAAGCGTAGGTGAGCAGACTCCGGGCTTGCGACGGGGCGATCCCGCGCGAACGCAAATAAAAAAGCGCCTCCTCGCTCAGTTGGCCGACCGTCGCGCCGTGGGTGCATTTCACATCGTTGGCGAAAATTTCCAGTTGCGGCTCGGTGTTCGCCGTTGCCGTGTCGGAGAGAAGCAGGTTGCTGTTGGATTGCTTGGCGTCGGTCTTTTGCGCGTCGGGCTTGACGAGAATCCGTCCGTTGAAAATCCCGACGGCCTGCTGATCCAGAATTCCTTTATAGACTTCGCGGCTCGCGCAATTCGGCTTGGCGTGAATGATCCGCGTGCGGTTGTCAACGTGTTGATGGTCCGTGCCGATGTAAAGTCCGTTGAGGACGCTTTCGATTCCCTCGCCGTCGAGCGCGGCGTTCAGTTCGTTGCGGACGAGCGCGCCGCCGAGCGAAACAAGGGTGGAGGCGAACCGCGCGTTCGCCCCGAGATAAATCTGCAACGTCGCGAAATGCGACGCGCCGCGCCCTTCTTGTTGAAACTTAACATGCTCAACTTTTGAGTTTGCCCCCGCGACGAGTTCGGTCACGGTGTTCGTGAAATAAGGGATATTTTCCGCGCCGGTGAAGCTCTCGATGATTTTGGCGGAGCTTCCGTCTTCGGCGAGGATGAGATTGCGCGGATGCACTGCCGGCACTTCTTCTCCGCCGACCGTGACGAAGAGCAAATGAATCGGCTTTTCGATGGCGACGTTTTTCGGGACGCGGATGAACGCTCCGTCCTCCATCAAGGCGGTGTTGAGCGCCAGAAACGAATGACGATCAAAAGCGGCATGGCGAGCCAAGTGCGATTCCAAGAGCGATTTTTCGCGCTTGATCGCTTCGGCAAGACTCATGACCCTGACGCCGTTCGGCAAGCCCTCAAGATTGGAAAACGCCACGTTAAAGCGGCCATTCACGAAAATGAGGCGGACGCAATCCATGCCGCCGAAGGCGAAACTGGGAATCAACCGTGTCGCTTGGTCCGTTGTCTTGCCGTCCGTTTCCATTTGCCGCGAAGAGCGGAACGGAATCTTGGAAAGGGGAGCGACGTTGGTATGCCGCCAATCCTCGTCCTCCTGCGTCGGCAGACCTAATTCGACGAAGCGCGACGCCGCGGCGCGCCGGAGCGAAGAAGTCCATCCATCGCCATTGACTTCGGCCAAATCGCCGTTTCCCGCTAGGTTCGAGAGAAGCGAAGGTTCTTTTTCGACAACATTGGTCATGGTCTTCACCGATTTTCTTGCTCTTACTCTTGCTCTTTATCTTCCCGCCCCTGCCGTCTGTGGTTCTTCCTCATACTGCGCGTATCCCTTCTCCTCCAGTTCCAGCGCGAGTTCCTTGCCGCCGGATCGCACAATCCTGCCGTTCACGATAACGTGAACAAAATCGGGAACAATATAATTCAGAAGCCGCTGATAATGCGTCACGACGATCACGGCCCGGTCTTTGTTTTTGCGGAAGGCGTTGACGCCGCTGGCGACGATCTTGAGCGCGTCAATGTCCAATCCAGAATCGGTTTCGTCCAGCACGGCGAGTTTCGGATCGAGGACGGCGAGTTGGAAAATTTCATTCCGCTTTTTTTCGCCTCCCGAAAACCCCTCGTTCACCGGACGATTGAGGAGGCTTTCGTCCATCTCCACGAGCTTCATTTTATCGCGGACCAATTTCAGGAAATCCATCGCGTCGAGTTCCTCCTCGCCGCGCGATTTGCGGATGGCGTTGACCGCCGCCTTGAGGAAATAGGTGTTGTTCACGCCCGGGATTTCGACCGGATATTGAAACGCGAGAAAAATTCCGGCGCAGGCGCGCTCCTCCGGCGCCATTTCCAGCAGGTCCTTCCCTTCGTAGCTCACTTGGCCGTCGGTGACGTCGTAATCTTGACGTCCGGCGAGGACCTGCGCGAGCGTGCTTTTGCCCGATCCGTTCGGTCCCATGATCGCGTGGCACTCCCCCGCGTTGACGGTCAAATTCACGCCGCGCAAAATCTCGCGTCCCTCGACGCCCGCGTGCAGGTTTTTGATTTCAAGCATGGTCATTGGTCTAATTCTCTCCTCTTGTAATGTATCATCGTGCTAGTGGGCGCTACTGTAACAACGGCTCAACATGAGTCCACGACTCAACGTCGCTTTTATCCTTGATCCCTGCATCCTTTGCTTCCTTTTACCCCACGCTCCCCTCCAAGCTCACCCCCAGCAGTTTCTGCGCCTCGACGGCGAATTCCATCGGC
>CAZRCZ010000033.1:0-31518 GCA_964598765.1 uncultured Candidatus Sumerlaeota bacterium
CGATGCTCTGCTACGTGACGCCGAAGGAGCATCTCGGCCTGCCCGACCGCGACGATGTGAAGGAGGGCGTGATCGCGTACAAAATCGCCGCGCACGCCGCCGATCTGGCCAAGGGGCATCCGGGCGCGCAGGCGTGGGACAACGCGCTCAGCAAGGCGCGGTTCGAGTTCCGTTGGGAGGACCAATTCAATCTCTCGCTCGATCCCGGCACCGCGCGCCAATTCCACGACGCCACCCTCCCCGCCGACGGCGCCAAGCTGGCCCACTTCTGCTCCATGTGCGGACCTAAATTTTGTTCGATGGAGATTACTCAACAGGTGAGGGAGTATGCCGTTGAGCATGGAATGGAAGAACAATCGGCGCTTCAAGAGGGATTGCGTCAAAAGAGTATGGAATTCAATAGCACCGGAGCGGAGATCTACCAGAAAGCCTGAATATGGGGCGCATTCGACGGGGCGGATATACGGTGGTTTGGTGGGCGGGCGATCATCCTCCCCGGCATGTTCACGTTTACGACGGCAAAGACCGCTTCTTGGGTCGTGTGACCGTTGAAACTCAAAAACCATTGGATGATTGGATTCCGCCTCCCAAAGTGATAGAAATTGTTAAAGCGCTTCGGAACGAAGGCCGTTTATGAAAACGCTCAATCCTCTCAAAGCTCCATTCGGCAAAGCCCGTTTTTCACGAATCAAAAACGTCGCGTATCGCCAGTGGGAAGATGCTTTTGAAGTGGAGTTCGAGGATGGCTTGGCCTTTCTCGAACCGCACCGAACCATCCGCAAAGCCAATAAAATAGCACGCCGCGCCGTTCCCCAGCGCATCGAACTGGACGAGGAACTCAAATCCGGTTTCATCATCCATTATGACAACGGCCAGACCGCCGAAGTTTCGTGGGCATTCATCCGGGAGTTGCCGCCTGAATAATCTGGGGAGAAAACTCACTTCGGTTTTAGCTCATGATTGAAGACGTTTACCCAAGGGACGAATTGCGTGGTCTTGCGACTCGGAAGGCGAGACCGCATGACTACAAGAGCGTCCGTAGAGATGAAACGGAGGAATGGACCGCCAAAGGCTGGGAACCTGTCAAAAGAAGCAAGGGAAGGATCAGATTACGCAAAGTAAAGCCACTTGATAGAGCATTGGAAGATCGTGTGTGGACCCTACTTTGGCGGATGGGATTCAAGTTTCTCTCGGGAGAACGCGGAGCCAAATTAGCCTCGCTTCCCGACGATGAAAAAGCTCCTGTCAACCAAATGGATGTCGTGGGAATAGACGATGAGATAGCGCTGGTTGTTGAATGCAAGTCGTCTGGAAAGACGCGTAGATTTAATGATTTCACCGCAGATCTCCAGAAACACGTGAGCCTTCGCGACAATTTTAACCGCGCTGTAGCGGCCAATTTTCCAATTGGACACAAGCGTCACACGTTGTTCGCCATTTGGACATGCGGGATGCAAGCTACGGAGAGCGATAGGGAGCGAGCGAGACAGGAAAAGGTACAAGTTTTTAGCGAGTCAGACTTGGAGTATTACGAAAGTCTGACAAACGCAATAGGCGAGGCGGCTAGATATCAGTTCTTAGCTGAAATACTTCAAGGACGGCAGGTGCATGGATTAACGCTGAGGGTGCCTGCCATCCGGACCAAGGTTGGAGGCACGATAGCCTACACTTTCAGCGTGACCCCGGAGTATCTCCTCAAAGTGGCGTTCGTTTCGCATCATGCTCGCGGCGCACAGACTGATTTGGGTGCGTACCAAAGAATGCTTGCAAAAAGTCGCCTCAAGAGCATTGCCCAGTACATTTCCAACGGGGGATATTTTCCCACCAACATCGTGATCAACATAGCAGAGAAAAAGTGGCTTACCTTTGATCGCGCAAGGCAGGAAGAGGATCAGGATGAGGGATCAATTTACGGTTGGCTCAACATCCGACCTGCATATCGCGTCGCTTGGGTCATAGACGGACAACACCGCCTCTTCGCATACGCCGGGCACGAACTGGCGCGAAAAAGCGTGGTGTCCGTTATGGCTTTCGTAGGGTTGCCAGCAGATGATCAGGCGAAGCTATTTGTGGACATCAATGCCAAACAGAAGAGCGTTAAGAGGAGTTTATTGCAGGAGCTTTATGAGGATTTGCACTCGAACTCGGACGATCCAGAGGAACGTGTTCAGTATATCCGATCAAGGATAATTCGGTCACTCGACCAAAATCAGGATTCGCCCTTTTTGGGGCGTATTCAAAAAGCCGACGACAAGAGAACTGACCTTAGGTGTATTTCGTTCACCAGCCTCTTTCAAGCCTTGGGAAAACCACGCTTTTTCATAGCAAAGACAAAAAGTGGCGTGCCCCAATATGGTCCCCTGTGGGCCGTAGACAACGAAGCAACTATCCGGCGAACGGTTTCAATTCTGACGAGCTATTTCGGCGAGATCAGGAACGCCGCATCGTCTCTTTGGGATAAAGGACGGGGAGACGGCGGCGGCTTGGCCATGAATGAAGGCGTTACCATCTGCGTTAATGTTTTGAGGTCTACTTTTGATCACCTGCAAATCACAAAGGGCTTGGATCTAACCAATCTTCCGATCGACGAACTTATTGATGTTCTGACTCCTTATTCAAAGATCGTCGGAGAGCACTTTGGCCAGATGGACAAGCAGCAGGTGAAAACGCTTCGCCAACTACGGGGAGTTGAGGGTCAGACGACTGGAACTCGCGATCTGGAAGCATACATACAAACAAAATATCCGGACTTCAATCCTCCCGGCTTGGAGGATTATCTAAAGCGTAAAAAAAGTGAAACTTCCGATCGGGCTGACAAACTCATCAAGAAAATCGAGGTCGCCTTGAAGGACTCAGTTCTTGGAAAATTAAAGGAGACATTTGGCTCCGATGAAACGGGCTGGTGGTATCGCGGAGTTCCAATAGAGGTCCGAAAAAAAGTCAGCGGCCGCGTCGAGGAGGAATCGGGCATGAGTGGCGGAAAAGAGGAAAACTTCGATCTTATCCATTATAGGGAAATTATACTTGAGCACTGGGACGTCTTCGGTCAAAAGTTCGGTCGAGGAAAAGGAGGCAAAAAGGACCAGACGAAATGGATTGTAGAAGTTAACCAGATTAGAAACCGCGTTGCACATCCCTCCAAAGGGATCAAGCTTCCTCCGGCTGAAAACGAGGTGAATTTTCTAGAAGAGATAGACATCTGGCTGGCTGGTTCGGGATTGGATTCAACTCGCGAAGGGTAATTGGCGATGAAATACATGGGCTCGAAAAGGGCCATGTTAGGCAACGGGCTTGGCGAATTGTTGGAAGCTGAGGTTGGCGAGGCAACACGCTTCGTGGATTTATTCGCCGGGTCCGGAGCGGTTGCGGTTCATGTCGCGCGTCGTTTTGATCTCCCGGTTCTCGGCTTTGACCTGCAAAGCTACAGCGCCGTCCTGACCGGAGCCGTAATCAAGCGACGGGCGTGTTTTGAATCCAGCAAGTCGTTCAATGATTGGCGCAAGCGCGCAGGCGACTTTGTGAACGGACGGAAGACGCCGACCATGAACAAGATCACCGCCGCGTCCATCGCTCAATGCCGTATTTGGAGTGAAGCCCAAAAGGAGTTTCCCATCACCCGCGCCTATGGCGGACATTATTTCAGTCCTAATCAGGCGATTTGGATTGACGCCTTACGCAAGCGCATCCCCGAAGCAGAGCCGGCAAAAACGGTTGCGCTTGCCTCGCTGATCCAAGCCGCCAGCCAGTGCGCCGCCGCACCCGGCCACACCGCCCAGCCGTTTCAACCGACCCGGACAGCAAAGAGGTATCTGATTGAAGCATGGAACAAGGACATCGTGAGCCGGACGCGGACGGCTTACGAATCTCTTGCCTCGAAATTTGCCCGACGGATCGGCTACGCCGCCGTGGCCGACGCGAATGACGCCGCCCATCAA
Organism: uncultured Candidatus Sumerlaeota bacterium; assembly: GCA_964598765.1. GTDB lineage: Bacteria > Sumerlaeota > Sumerlaeia > MVZB01 > JAJFLK01 > CAZRCZ01. The sequence goes on from CAZRCZ010000033.1 coordinate 3,936, forward strand.
CTTGAAGATGGAGATCTCGCATTCATTGATCCCCCTTATTCGGGAGTCCATTACAGCCGATTCTATCACGTCTTGGAGACCATCGCGCAAGGCTCATGCGGCGAAGTGACGGGCACGGGGCGTTACCCTGCTCCGGAGCATCGCCCCCGATCCAGATATAGCGTGGGTTCGGAGTCCACTGCCGCTTTGGCCGAGTTGCTGGAAACCGTTTCATCACGCGGCGCGCGGGCTATACTCACATTTCCGGACCATGAATGTTCCAATGGGTTGTCAGGGGGCTCCGTTCGCGAGATCGCATCAAAATACTTCCGAATCCGAGAAAAGCGCGTGGCCAGCAAATTCAGCACCCTTGGCGGCACTAGTGATAAGGATAGGGAAGGCGAAGGCGGGCGTTCCGCGCGCCGCGCGGCAAAGGAGTTGATGCTTGTCTTGGAACCGAGATGCTGAACGCCTCGCAATTCTTGAGCGAATTGTACCGCTCTTTGATCATTGCGGTGAATCATCCTTCGGCGATGCCGCGTTCAACGACCTCGCGCTTGCGGTTTATCGGTTTCAATTCGAGCGGTGCGGACCGTATCGGCGGTTTTGCGAGGGGGAGGGATGTTCCGCGTCGCTCGACGATTGGCGGCGGATACCTTGCGTTCCGACCGACACCTTCAAGTTTTATCGTCTGGCTTGCTTTCCGCCGACGCCCGGCGAAATCGTCTTCCACACCAGCGGAACCACGCAACAACGTCCGGGCGTTCATGTTTTGCCGAATGCCGAGCTTTACGATTCCGCGGCGATGCCGTGGTTCGCCAAGCATCTCTTGCACGATTTCACCTCAAGCGGCATTGATAGAAAATTGCGCTTTGCTTCGCTCACCGCCTCACCGAGCGAGATGCCTCATTCCTCGCTGGTTCACATGATCGCCACGGCGGGAAAGCGTTTTGGGAAGAACGGAAAGGTCGAATACTTTGTCGCCAACCGAGAGTTGGATTTCGAGCGTCTGGCTCGGGTGTTTGAAGAAAGCATTTCAGAAAACGAACCTCTCTTGATGTTCGCCACGTCCTTTTCGCTGGTCCGGTTGTTGGAAGAACTTGATCTCCGAAAAGCGCATATCACTCTCGCCAAGGGAAGCCGGATGATGGAAACCGGCGGATACAAAGGTAAATCGCGCCGATTAAACCCCGGCGAACTTTACGAATGGACGTCGCAATCGCTCGGCTTGCCGCTCTCACATATCGTCAATGAATATGGGATGACCGAAATGTCGAGCCAGATTTACGACCGAACATTGAGCGAGCCGAATCTTCTCGCCGATCAAGCGCGGATCAAAATTCCTCCTCCGTGGGTCCGATCCACCGTCGTCAATCCGGCGACGCTCGAACCCGTCGCCGAAGGTGAAATCGGCGTTCTCCGACACATGGACCTCGCCAACCTCGATTCGTGCGCGTTTCTCCTGACCGCCGACGCCGCGCGCAAACGGGGCGATGGGTTTGAATTATTGGGGCGATTGGAGGAAGCCGAAGCGCGGGGATGCTCGCTTGTTTATGAGACAAATACTTAAACACAAAGACACAAAGGAGGCACGAAGGACACAAAGAAGAAGAGAAGAGATGAACAGACATGTTCTTTCATCGTGATCTTTGCGCCTCCTTCCTGCCTTTGTGTTTAATCTTTGCAAGAACGCGCTCGTTGACTCCCCGGCGGGCGGGGCGGTATAAAAGAAGAACGTTTGTCTTGGGGGTTCGCCAAGCTGGTAAGGCATCGGTCTTTGGAGCCGACATGCGTAGGTTCGAATCCTACACCCCCAACCAAACTCTTTGATTCTGGATTGTTGATTGCGGATTGGGGATTTGCGGATTTGGAAATCGCGGGGAATTTGACCCGGTTGAAATCAAGTTCCTGTGCTTGCTCACGCGATAGGCGAGGGGCTTCAGTCGATTAAGATTAAGAGCAAGAGCAAGAGTAAGAGCAAGAAACAGGGACGGGGAAAGGGAGAGGAAGCATGAAAAATCCGCCGGTTGCGGCCGTCGTGTTGGCCGCCGGACAGGGCAAGCGGATGAGGTCGAAGACCTCCAAGGTGCTTCATTCCCTAAGCGGCCGCCCAATGATTGACCACGTCCTCGACACGCTCGAAGACGCCGGAGTAAAAAAAATCATCGTCGTCACGGGACACGACGCGGGGCAGGTCAAGGCGCACTTGAGCCGCCGGGCGCAATGCGTCACGCAATCGCCGCAACTCGGAACCGGACACGCCGTCATGCAGGCCAAGTCCGCGCTGAAGGGATTCCGGGGATTGGTTCTGATTGCCTGCGGCGACGCGCCGCTTTGGCGAGCCGAGACGTTGCGCGAGGCGGTCGCGCTCGCCCAAGACCCCAAAATCAGCGGCGTCGTCCTTACGACTCGCGTGGACAATCCGACCGGCTACGGGCGGGTTATTCGCGGACACGGCGGACAAGTCGTCAAGATCGTCGAGCAACGGGACGCGACGGAGGAAGAAGCGCGCGTCTGCGAGATCAACAGTGGAACCTATTGCTTCATGGCGGGACCGCTCTTCGAAGCGCTCAAAGAAGTCACCAAACAAAACGCGCAGGGAGAATACTACCTGACCGACGTGATCGAGATTTTGGTCCGCAGGGGGCGACGCGTTCTCGCGCACATTGTTGAAGATCCGACCGAGGCGATGGGGGTCAACTCACGGGTTGATTTGGCCGCCGCCGAGGAAGCCCTGCAAAAGCGAACGCTCAATCGCCTCATGGAAGCGGGCGTCACCGTGATTGATCCGAAAACGACTTGGGTGGATTCGCGGGCGGAAATCGCGCAGGACGCCGTGCTTTATCCCAACACCGTCGTGCGGGGACGCACGATTATCGGGGAGAAATGCAGAATCGGCCCCAACGCCGAATTGGTGGACGCCCGGATCGGCGACGGATCGGTCGTGCGCCACAGCGTGGTCGAACGTCATCAAATCGGGCCGCACACGACGATCGGTCCGTTCGCCGTTCTTGCCGATGGGGCCTCCGGCGCGGCGACCGGAAGACGATGAATGTCCAAAACAAAGACGCGACGTAACTTTTCAAGTAAGGAGCGACGGTATCATTCCAGACGAATGATGTCCCCTTTGCTGGCGACTCCGTTGGTCGGATCGTAGGAATAGCGGAGAATTTTTTCTTTCAGATATTGGCGGTTGGACATGATGCCAGGCGGAACTCCTCCGGCCGAACCATCCGTCGAGCCGCTGGGATCATCGCTTTGGAAGGGATCAAAATCTATCACGCCGTCCGGTCCCGCGCTCACCACGATGAAATAATGGCTTCCGGGGTCGTCGCCCGGATACAGGTAATAGGTGTAGGAAGCGTTGGGCGTCTTGATGAATGGATCAGTGGGAATCTTTTCCAAGTATCGGACCGGACCAAGAAGACCGGTCAGAACGGGGGGAAACTCGGAATTGTCGGTGCGGTAATCGTGCAACGCGCCGGCCAACATTTTTTCCTCCCCCTTGACGCGCGAGACCCGCGCCCGGGTCATGGCTTGATCGGAGGAAAAGACGAGGATCGCGGCAAGAATGGAAAATACGGCGACGACGATGAGGATTTCCTGTAGGGATAATCCCCGCGAAGATACGCGTCCGTCGTGATTTGACCGCATCGCCCTCATGGCTCTCCTTGATGGTTCAAATGGCCATTCCTACGCTACCAAAGTTCCTCCACACCACTTTCAATCTATAAACCAAGATTCCGGATTTCAACCCCAAAATTTGAGTTTTCGCGATTTTCTTTGGGGGTGGTGAATTCCGCGGGCGCGCCACGTTGAATTCCCTATTCCCTCCCTTTTTCCCCATTCTTACTCTTGCTCTTGCTCTTGCTCTGCCCAATACTTGTCGGGGCGGGACAAAGGAGAACCAAGCGATGAATCCAATTTTGGCCGTGGCGAATCACTGGGCGCATTTGATGGCGGCGATCACGCTTTTGGGAAGCACGATCTTCCTGCGGCTCGCCGTTCATCCGGCGACGAAAAATTTGGAGGGCGAAGCCAAGGAGGGATTCGAGCGCGGCTTACGGCGCAAGGCGGCCATGCTCATTCATGCCTCATTCATGCTCTTGATTATCACCGGCTTCATCAATTTCGTCCGGCGATTCAACGAAGGAGTTCCCATCTCCTACAATCTGGTCTTCGGCGTCAAATTTCTTTTGGCCATGGTCATCCTCGGCATCGCGCTGATGTTGACCATTCCTTCCGAGGCGTTGGAGAAAGTTCAATCGCGGCGACCTCATTGGCTCGCGATCAACATCGTTTTGGGGCTGATCGTCGTGTTGCTCTCCGCGTGGCTTCGCCTGATGAAGTAGCTTACTTCCCCGGGGGAGAGGAAACCAATTCCACCAGCGTTTTCCGGATTAGCGGGATTTTCTCCGGATCGAGCGTCAGAAATTGATGCCGCCCGTTTTTATCCGCGGTGAATTCGGTCGTGTTGTTTTTTCCAAGACTGATTTTGCCTTTCGCCGAAAGCCCAAAATAGCCGCGATCAGGCCGCGCGGCCCAGAGCCCCGCCGTCGGGTCCCATGTCGCGGCGTCATAGGGCATCATCCGGTAATGGCGGTATGCTTCGGCGATGGGATGATTCTCGACGTAGCGAAAATCGCGCTCGATGCTCTCGGCGGGATACAGGATGACCTTGCCGATCTCGAATCCGCTGGCGACGATGCGCGTCGGCCAACGGTCGAAAACCTCACGGGCCGAGGCCGCGTCGGTGACGACGTTGTATTCAGGCATTTGCGCGCCGTCGCCGAACGCTCCGGCCATCATGACGTAGAGCGAAGTCTTTTTTGAAATCAAATCCATTCCGGAGAGGGGCGAATTCGTGTCCGGCTTGGAGTCCATCAGCCGGGCCATGTTGGTCAGGAATCCGACGCTCACGAGGACGACCGAACCGTCGGGTTGCCCCGCGAGTGTCTTGCGCAAAAGCCCGACCGCCTCGGGCGCGTCGGTTCCGCTCCTGAGTTGGTGAGGATAGACTGGTTTCTCCCCCAGCATCCGCTCCGAAACGACGCGAAGGTAATCGCCGTCGTTCGGGGTCTTTCCGTCGCGGACGACGCCGATGGGAATGTTCGGGCGGCCATAGAAAGTGTTGACCAAATTCACAAAGGGAGCGCACCACGGGTTATCCTTGGAGATCGTGACGGCGAGCAATTCCGCCTCGCCGTGATCCATGAGCTTGTGAATCATCCCCAACGCCAGCGCGTCGTCAATGTCGTTGCCAATGTCGGTGTCGAAGATGAGTTTGACCGGATGCGTCTGTCCCGCAGGCTTTTCCTCCGCCGCGGATGAAACCACTGCCGGAGATCCCAAGCCAAAGAGCAGAGGAAGGTACGCGAATGCCAATCTCATTCTTAAGGGTATGGACGCCCGCTTTTGCAAGCGAGTCACTTTCTCTCCGCGTCGGTCGGTCGCTTGTGAAAAATGAATATATGTTGAGAGGGAAGCGTTTCGATCAAGTCAACCAACTCAAATCCCGCCGGGTTCCATTCGGCGAGGACTTGCTTGATGCTCATCCGATGCTCGGCGCGGATATGCTTGGCGGTGTCTCCTTCGCCGCGATATTCGACCAGCGCGACCCTGCCGTTGGGGGAAAGGCTCTCCAACATCTTCGCCAGCATCGGCTTGGGATTCTGAAATTCGTGATAAACGTCCACGAGCAGAATCCAATCAACCTGCCCTTTGGGAAGTTTCGGGTCTTCCGGTTCGTTGACGATGGGAACAATGTTGGTCAAGTTTTCCTTTTGCATCGTCTTCTTGACCTCTTCGATCATCGGCGGCTGGATGTCCACGGCGTAGATTTTTCCCTTGGGAATAAGTTTGGCGATCCGGCGCGTGAAGTAACCTGTCCCGCACCCGACGTCGGCGACGACGTCAGTCTCCTTCAATTCCATCGCCTTGATGACATCATCGGGGCGTTCTTCATCCTCGCGCTCGGAGCGCTCCAGCCACGCGCCGCCGCCGAAGAAACTCATCACGTTGGACGGTTTGCGCTGGGGCGATTCGCTCTTTTGATCCGGTTTTGGTTCCGGTTTCGAATCTTCGGAATAAACGAAAGATATGTCGGTCAAGGCGGCGAACGCGAAAAGAGTAAGCAAAAGCCGCGAAATGAACGGACAAAATGATTTGATTTTTAATGGGCAAAAACTTTTTTGAGACTTCATCGAATGCTCCCTACCTCTCTGTGCCTCTGTGGTGAATCTTCCGCGAATCCTTTATGCCGTTTCCAGCAGTCTTTTTTCCAGCGCGAAATATTCGTCGCGCAGTTTCGCGGCCTTCTCAAATTCCAGTTTGTTCGCCGCCGCGAGCATTTCCTTCCGCAACTTGTCCATTCGCCGTTTGCATTCCTGCGGCGAGAGGATTTCCGCGTAGGGGGTTTCCTTCTCCGCCACTTCCACGGTGACGTAATCCGATTCGTAAACCGTTTCGAGAATTCTTTTGATTTCCTTCTTGATGCCGGTCGGCGTGATGCCGTGGGCGCGATTGTATTCTTCCTGCAATTTTCGCCGCCGACTCGTTTCATCGAGGGCCGCATTCATCGAATCGGTGATTTTGTCGGCGTAAAAAATCACCTTTCCCTGCGCGTGTCGCGCGGCGCGCCCGGAGGTTTGAATGAGCGAGGTCCGCGAGCGCAAAAAGCCCTCCTTGTCGGCGTCCAGCACGGCGACGAGCGAAACTTCGGGGATGTCCAGTCCCTCGCGCAGAAGATTGATCCCGATGAGCGCGTCGAATTTGCCGAGGCGCAACTCGCGCACGATTTCCGCCCGCTCCAGCGTGTCAATTTCGGAGTGCATGTATTTCACCTTCACGCCCAGTTCGCGGTAATACTCGGTCAAATCCTCGGCCATGCGCTTCGTGAGCGTCGTGACCAGAATTCGCTCTTTTTTCTCCGCGTGTTCGCGGATTTCGGCAAGCAAGTCCTCGACTTGGCTTGTCGCGGGACGGACTTCGATTTCCGGATCCATGAGGCCCGTCGGTCGGATGACCTGCTCGGCGATCACGCCTCCGCTTTTTTTCAATTCCCATTCCGCGGGGGTCGCGGAAACATAGACGATCTGTTTGAGGAGCTTTTCAAACTCCTCGAACCGCAACGGCCGATTGTCCAATGCCGATGGAAGGCGAAATCCATGTTCGACCAAGACCATTTTGCGCGCGCGGTCGCCGTTGAACATCCCTCGCACCTGCGGAATCGAAACGTGCGACTCGTCCACGACCAAAAGAAAATCGTCAGGGAAATATTCGATGATCGTGTGCGGCGGTTCGCCGGGTTGGCGGCCGTCAAGGTGGCGCGAGTAATTCTCGATCCCCGCGCAAGTTCCCATTTCGGACATCATCTCCATGTCGTATTTCGTTCGTCCGGCGAGCCGTTGCGCCTCGACCAATTTCTTTTGGGCGTTCAATTCATCGAGCCGTTCTTCAAGTTCGATGGAGATGGATCGCAACGCCTCCTGCATCCGGTCCGGCCCGGTGACGTAAAACGAGGACGGAAAAATTGCGGCGCGTTTCAGCCCTTTGCGCCGTTTACCGGTCAGCGGGTCAATTTCATGAATCGTCTCCACGACGTCGCCAAAAAATTCGATTCGGATCGCCGATTTGTCCTCGTAAGCGGGATAGACGTCCACGACGTCGCCCCGGACGCGAAAGGTCCCGCGATGGAAATCCACGTCGGATCGGGCGTATTGCGCATTGACCAACCTTCGCAAAAGATCGTCCCGCTCTTGCTCGCGTCCCTCCTCGACGAGCGTCACCATTTCGTGGAAATCCTTCGCCGAGCCGATGCCATAGATGCAGGAAACCGAACTGACGACGATCACGTCGCGCCGCGTAAGAAGCGACTTGCTCGTCGCCAGCCGCATTTTGTCCAGTTCCTCGTTGATCGAGCTGTCCTTCTCAATGTAAGTGTCGCTCCGCGGAATGTAAGCTTCGGGCTGGTAGTAATCGTAGTAGCTGACAAAATACTCGACGGCGTTTTCGGGAAAAAGATCGCGGAACTCGCGGTAAAGTTGCGCGGCGAGGATTTTGTTGTGCGCCAGCACAAGCGTCGGCTTCTGAACGCGCTCGATCACGTTGGCCATCGTGAACGTCTTGCCGGAGCCGGTGACGCCGAGCAAAACCTGATGCTCCAATCCCGCCTCAATCCCCTTGACGAGTTGATCTATCGCCTTGGGCTGGTCTCCCTCGGGCTTGAAGTCGCTGATGATACGAAATGAGGACATGCTATTGGAAAGAGAATTGGCAACACCCAGCACTGGCTTATCCGGGTTCTCGCTTCAGATCTTCCCACAGTTGAAGAATTGAGGGCTTGCCCATCAAGTCAGCAAACTCTCTAATCCGCGGTTCCAAATACTCCAGATCAAGTCCTTTCATCCGCCGCAAAGCGATTCCCCGCACGTCGGACTGGTCCTTTTCGCGGTCGGAGATGATTTTGTAGAGAATAAGATCTTCCACCGTGCACACGGGGAGGGGTCTCCCATCGAATGGCATGGCTTTCGCTCGTTCAATCGCTTCCCGCTCGAACGGCAGTGATCCGAAGAGCACATCAACGCGAATGCCTTCGGGAGAAACCATCGCCAGATGTCTGCTTTGTTCAACGTGGATCGCCGGAGTCTCCACAAGCAACCTGTATTTCATTTCGAGAATTTTGAGGACTTTAGGAATATCCGCATCCGGCACCCAAACCGCCACGTCAACGTCAGCCGTGGTGCGCGATTCTCCCCAAACGGCATAAGCCATCGCTCCAATCACCATATACGGAATGGAATTTTCTTCCAGAGTGTCGGCAAGGCCGTTAAGGACTTGCTTGAGACGGATCACGTTGAAGACCTTCGAAGGAGGGAGAACGCCTTTCGCATTTGCGCGATGCCCTCCGCTTCGTCTTCGTGCGAATCCGGAGGTGGAGGAAACAATTCGTAAAGCTCCGCGGCAATTTCCAGCGCCAACGAAGGCTCATAGCTGATCGGGTGCGAACGCTCCCACTGTTCCTGAATCTTAAACGCTTGCATCCGCCGTTGGAGTGCGGCTTTATATTCTTCACGTTCCATGCTTAAAATTTAAGCCTTTTGGTGTCGAAAGTCGAGGGACGCTTGCATCACGCATCCGTCCTCGGCGGTTCGGGTAGGGTCGGATCGTAGCCGGCGCGGATGATGGCTCTGCGGAGAATGTCGAGCGCGGTGACGGCGGAGAGTTCGCGGATCGCGGCGCGGTCGCTCAGGCCGAGAATTTTTCGGCTCTTGACCCGCCCGTCGGGCGAGGCCAATCCGATATAAACAAGTCCGACCGGTTTTTCTGGCGATCCGCCGCCCGGTCCCGCGATGCCGGTGACGCTCAACGCCCAATCCACGCCCGAAACGCGCCGCGCTCCGAGCGCCATCGCTTCGGCGGTTTCGGCGCTGACCGCGCCATGCGATTCGAGAGTTTCCTTCGTCACGCCAAGCGAATGGATTTTGGCCTCGTTCGCGTAAGTCACAAAACCCTCAACGAAATAGTCGGAGCTTCCCGGAATGTCGGTGATGAGTTTGGCGATCAGGCCGCCAGTGCACGATTCCGCCATCGCGAGAGTCTGTTTGCGTTCGCGCAAAAGAATTCCAATGGTCTGCTCGAATTGCGTTTCATCCTCGCCGAAAACATTTTCCGCGCCTAATCGCCCCAGAATTTCTTCTCGCCATTGCGAGGCGAGACGGTCGTCTTCCTCCGCGCTTTCGCCCTGAAGCGTCAACCGAACGTCCACCCGCCACTTGCCCGCGAGGAGGGCGACATTGACTTTCGGATCAACTCCGAACAAGTCTTTGATCCGATCATTGATGAATGACTCGGCCAACCCAATCGTGTGAAGCGTCAATGTCCGGAGCGAGCGACGCCCGCCGGAAAATTGCTCAAGGATCAACGGCGCGCCGAACGCCTTGAACATCGGATTCATTTCGCGCGGAGGCCCCGGAAGCGCGAGCATCGTCGCGCGAATCTTCGAGGTTTCGTTTGGTCGCAGATAAAATCCGGGTGCGGTTCCCCACTGATTGTAAAGAACCGTCGCTCCCGCCGGAATCAACGCCTGAACGACGTTGCTGGGCGGCATCTTTCGTCCGCGCTTGAGAAATCGCTCCTCGATTTCGCGCAACGCTCTTTCGTCTTCGATCAATTTGGTTTGGAAAACGTCGGCCACCGTCTGGCGGTTCAAATCATCCGCCGTCGGCCCAAGCCCGCCGGTCATGATGACCAGATCGGCGCGCTCGACCGCCAGTGACAATCCCTCGCGCAACGATTCGGCGTCGTCGGCAATCGCCATGTGCCGCCGAACCGAAAATCCCATCGCCATCAGCTCGCGGCTCAACCATTGCGCGTTCGTGTCGGGATAATGTCCCTGAAGAATTTCCGTTCCGGTGGAGATGATCCAGATTTTCGGTCCGGCGTTTTGATCTTGGCTGGGCACAGACGGAGGCATCGGTTGAAATCGCGGAGACTCACCACTTCTTGGGTCGGCTGTTGATGTCGCCGTAAGCCCCGCGCCAATAAAGGAGCGGCAAACCCTCGTTCACTCCCACCGATTTCAGTTCGCCGATGAAAATATCGTGATCCCCCGCCGGAACGACGTGCGTGACCTCACATTCCATCCACGCCAAAGAGTGTGGAAAAATCGGGCACTCCGTCGCCGCGCCTTTTTCCCATTCGATCCTCTCGAATTTATCCTCGCGCCGACTGGCGAAACGATTGGAAATTTCCTCCTGCTTGTCGCTCAGGACGTTGACCGAAAATTTCCTGCTCTTCTTGAGCGCGTCGTAGCTTCCCGATTTGTGGTCAATGCAAACCAAACATAGCGGCGGCTCCATCGAGAGCGACGAAAACGCCGTCGCCGTCAGCCCCCACAATTTTCCTTCCTTGTCCACCGTCGCGACGACCGTCACCCCTCCCGCAAACGAACCCATGACGGCTTTGAAATGGTCTTTGGAAACGTGCGCGGTCATCGGACTATCCCTTTCACGCCAGCATCATCCGCATCGGTTGGAGCGTCCGGTTGAACGGGTTCAGGACCAGACCCAACCCCTCGAGCGTGACAACGCCCAGCAAGGGTTCGTCTCCACCTTTCCCTAAGATGACGGGAGTATGTCCTTCTCCCTGCGGCAGGGTGATGTGACATTCGGAGACTTCCCTCTCAAGAGGCGAGCCATCGGCCAACGTAAACGTCAGGGTTCGCTTTGGCTTCAGTTTGATCGCCTTCCACACGCCTTCCGGAAGAAGCGTGTAAGTCGCGCCACTGTCAACAAGGAACCGCACCCGGATTCGTTTGGCGCCTGTTCCCATGACCTCGCCTTCAATGTAGGTGATTCCCATCTGTTGCCAACCCCTTATTTCTTGCCCATGAGAACGCCCAGCAAACTCCGAACAGCCGCGAGCTTTTTCCCGATCGAATCCGAATACATGAACTTCGCCATGGCGACCATGAACGGCTCGCTTTTTTTGTTGTAGGGCAACCAGCCGAGTTCGCCCAGTTTGCCGCCGGCCATGCGGAGAATGCTTCGCGGCGAGGTGTAATTCAGATAACCCATTTCGCCCAGCGCGCGGCCCACGCCCGAAAGGCGATTCCCGCCAAACGGCAACGTCGGGCATCCCGCCGACGCGCACGCGCCGTTGATCATGATCGAACCGGTGTTCATTTTTTCGGCGATTTTCTCCCCCGTCGCCGTGTCGCGCGTCCAGACGCTTCCGCCCAATCCATATTCCGAATCGTTCGCCAGTCTCAAAGCCTCCTCGTCGCTCTCGACCGCCATGATCGGAATGAAGGGACCGAAAGTCTCTTCCCGCATCGTCTCCATCGTTTGGTTGACGTTGGTCAGGACCGTCGGCGGCCAATAAACGCCGCCGTGGTCTTCAATCGCCTTGCCGCCGAGCCGGACCTGCGCCCCTTTGCTCACGGCGTCCTCCAGATGCCGCTCGTAAATTTCCCTCTGCGGTTTCCATTTGACCGGTCCCAAATCGTAATACTCGCCGGAGTTTTGTTTCAGCTTGCCCGCGAGTTCGATGATTTTCTGCGTGAGCGGTTCGGCGATGTCTTTGTGCGCATAGACGCGCTCGACCGCGACGCACGTCTGCCCCGCGTTCATGCACGCTCCGGTGACGATCCCTCGCGCGGTCTTTTCGAGATCGGCGTCCTTGCGAACGATGGCCGCGTCGTTGCCTCCGAGTTCGAGAACAACCGGAATCAACCTCTCGGCGGCGCGCCCCATGATCTTCTTGCCCGTGCGCGGCGAGCCGATAAAACAAATAATATCCACGTTGTCAATCAACGCCGTGCCGACGTCGGCGTAACCGTGAACAATTTGCACGACGCCGTCGGGAACGCCTGCCTGTTTGTAGAGGCTCAAAATCAACTCGCCGACGAGCGGATTGTATTCCGACGGTTTCTGAATGCAGGCGTTCCCCGCCGCCAACGCCGGAACCATGTGCTTCATGCCCAGCTCGAACGGAAAATTCCAAGGCATGATGAATCCGGCGACGCCGCGCGGCTCGTAAACAACCTTCGCCTTTGCCCCCATAAAGAGTTGCGTCGGGCTGACCCGCACGCCTCCCTCGTATTTTTTGGCGAGCTTCGTGTAGTAGTTGATCGCCTCGCAGATCGGCAGGATCATCGTCACCGCCTCGCAACGGGGCTTGCCGTTTTCCGCGCTGACGACCCGCGCGATCTCGTCGGCTCGGTCGAGCATGACCTGCTTGAGCCGATGCAGGATCGCATTGCGCGCCGCCGCTCCCATCGCCTGCCATTGCGCTTGCGCCTTGCGCGCGCGCTCCGCCGCCGACGAAACGTCGGAAGCGGAACTGATTTTCACTTCGCCAAGTTTTTCGCCGGTCGCGGGATTGAACGACTCAAGAATGTCGAGCCTTCTCTGGGTTTTGACCGATTCCTCGGTCAATGTCGCCGTGGTCATGGATGCCTCCTTGCGCGGACGTTCCCGCGTCGCAATTCATTATGCGGGACCATGATATACCGCGCCGACTCTCAAGGAAAGATGAATCCGGCCTCCCCTTTCTCTGAGTCCGGATTCTGCTCAATCCGTGTTCATCCGTGGGTGTCCGTGTCCAATTTATGGCGTGAGCATCCGCGTTAGTTTGAGACCCAAAATCTGCACCCCGTCCGCGCCCGTGCCCGTTCCGTTCAACTCGGGCCGGTTCTGGAAATCCACCATCGGCCGCAACCGATTCATGTCGGGATTGGCCGTCAAATCAATCGCCGTCGCGTTGTGACTGTAGAAGAACCCGACGTAGGTCTGCGGTCCGTTCGTCAGACCCGGCAACCTCGGCGAGCCGCTCCGGTCCATGTTCTGCCACGATCCCCGCGTCGTCCAATGCCACAACCCCAATTCATTGGTCGCCGTGTCCACATACAACGTCACCGCGTCGGGCGGGTCAATCCCCGCGTTGGCGGGATCCATCTGCAAGTCGGCGCTCACGCGGAACAGCGTGTCGGCGGGCCAGACCACCGGATAAAGGCTCGGCAGATTGTAAACATGATTCGGCGGGTCAAGGTCCACCGCCGGAATCAACCGTGCCGCGTCCAAATCGGTGTTCAACCGATAGGTCGCCGTGTGCGTCGCGTCGTCAATCTGCGCGAATAGGGGATTCTGCCCGTAGATAAACGGCGCGTGCGTCGCGTTGGAAATCGGCGTGTCATAGACGACCGCGTCCTCCGTTAGCGCGCTGATCGGATAACCGTCCACGCGAACCGACGAAATGCAGACGTTGCCCGAATCATTGTTCGCGTTCCAGCCCTCCGATCCCAAATCCAGAACGCGGAACATGAGCCGCATTCCCGTGTAGGGGGCGTTTTGCGGATCGAACGCGCCGAGCGTGCCGTCGTTCAGCAAGCCGCGCCATTGCGGCGTCAACATCGCGCTGGGCGCGATCCACGTCTCAAACTCGGTTCGCCCCTTTGCGCCACTTTCCGCACCTCGGGTGGCTCCAGCATTGATAACCGGGTGACTCCGACTTAGTATGCCACGGGTTCGGAATGAACCCCGCGAAGGATTCGACTCGGAAAATGGCACGCTCCAAGACCGCCTCCAAAAGCTCTGATTCCTCCGCCCAGCTCGGCTTCGAGGTCAAGCTGTGGCCGCGGTAGAAAACTGAGCAACATGTCCTCCGATCTGACATTCATCACCAACGAATCCGGCAAACATCTCCGCGACCGTTTTGGCGCCCTGCTAGGCGAAGACACCCGGTTCTTCGACTGCCTTGTCGGCTACTTCTTCATCAGCGGCTTCCACAAGCTCCATCCGGCACTCACCGGCACAGAGAAGATTCGCATCCTCGTTGGCATCAAGACTGACCGGTCCACCTTTGAGCTGATTCAATCCGCGAAGGCGCAGCAGGAATTTGTTCTTGAATCACACGCCGACGTTCGCCAGCAACTACCCGCCGAAATCTTGGGTGAGTTTCAGCGCTCCGGTGACACTTACGACATCGAGGATGGCGTCCGCAAGTTCGTCGAGTGGATCAAGTCCGGAAAACTGGAGGTCCGCGCCTACCCGTCCGAGCGCGTTCACGCCAAGCTCTACATCATGACTTTCCACGAGGGCGACCGCGACAAGGGCCGCGTGATCACCGGTTCGAGCAACTTTACCGAGGCAGGCCTCGCGGATAATCTGGAGTTCAATGTCGAGTTGAAGAACCGCGCTGACTACGAATTCGCCCTCGCCAAGTTCAATGAGCTTTGGGCCAAGTCCGTGGACGTGACCAAGGATTACGTCACGACCATAGAGGTCAAATCGCCCTACGCCCCGTTTACGCCCCAGGAGCTTTATCTCAAATTCCTCTACGAATACTTCTGCGGAGAACTCAACCTCCCTGAGGAAATCGAGGACCTGTATCTGCCTACGGGCTTCAAAAAATTGAAGTATCAGGAAGAGGCCGTGCTGAACGCCCGCAAGGTCCTCGATGAATACGGCGGCGCGTTCCTGTCCGATGTTGTCGGCCTCGGCAAAACCTACATGTCCGCGTTGCTGGCCCAGCATCTGAACGAGCCGTGTCTCGTCATCGCTCCACCGCATCTGCTCGATTCACACAACCCCGGCTCATGGCCCAACGTTTTCCGCGACTTTGGGGTGCGCGGTTATCTGTGCGAGTCGCTCGGCAAGCTCGAATCTTTGCTTGAGCGTGACCTCCGGAAATTCACCACCGTCTTCATTGACGAGTCGCACCGCTTCCGCACCGAAGACACGCAAAGCTACGAAATGCTCGCGCAGATTTGCAGGGGCAAGCGCGTCGTGCTCGTTTCGGCGACGCCGCTGAACAACACGCCCCAAGACATCCTCAGCCAGATCAAGCTCTTCCAGCCCGGCAAGAACAGCAACATTCCGAACGTCCGCAATCTCGAAGCCTTCTTCGGCGCACTCCGCCGCCGTCTCGAAGGACTCGACCGCCAGCGCGACCGGGAAGTCTATTTCCGCACCGTGCAGGAAAACGCCCGGGAGACGCGCGAGAAGATTCTCAAGTTCTTGATGATCCGCCGCACACGCACGGAGATTGAGAAATACTACGGCGCGGACTTGAAGCAACAGGGCTTGAAGTTCCCGGAAGTCGCCAACCCCGAACCGCTCTTCTACAAGTTCAACAAGGTCGAAGCCGAGGTCTTCGACGAGACCATCCGTTCGCTCACGCACGACTTCAAATACGCCCGCTACACGCCGTTGGCCTACTACACCGGCGAACGCGACGAGCAGGAAGTTCAGAGCCAGCGCAACCTCGCCAAGTTCATGAAGATTCTCACGGTGAAGCGTCTCGAAAGCAGTTTCACCGCGTTCCTCGCCACGTTGAGCCGCTTTATGGTCAGCTACGAGCGCGTCATCGCCGAGTTCCGCAAGGGCCACGTCTTCATCAGCAAAAAGCACATCGGGAAAATCTTTGAACTCCTCGAATCCGACGACCAGGAGGGCATTGACCGGTTGCTCGAAGAGGAAAAGGCCGAGAAACTTGCCGCCAAGGATTTCCGACCGGAGTTCATTGCCGACCTCGAAAACGACCTCAAGGCGCTCAACGCCATTCGCAGTCTGTGGACGCAGGTCACCCGAGACCCCAAGTGGGAATCCTTTCGCGCCATCCTTAAGAAAACGCCGTTGCTCAAGGCCGGCAAAGTCATTATCTTCACCGAGTCCAAGCAAACCGCCGACTATCTCGCCGGCAAAATCCGCGATGAGGTCGAGCCGAGGGTTCTGCTTTTCACCGGCGAATCGCTCCACAGCGTCCGCGAAGAAGTCACTGCCAATTTCGACGCCAAGGCGTTTCGCCCCAAGGACGATTACCGCATCCTCGTGGCCACCGAAGTTCTAGCCGAAGGCGTCAACCTCCACCGCTCCAACGTCGTCATCAACTACGACATCCCGTGGAATCCCACTCGCCTCATTCAGCGCGTCGGGCGCGTCAACCGCGTGGACACCAAGTTCGACGCGATTTACACCTATAACTTCTTCCCGACCGACGAAGGCAACGACCTCATCAAGCTTCGCGAAGCCGCGGAGGCGAAAATCCACGCCTTCATCCAGATGCTCGGCGCGGATGCCCGCCTGCTGACCGAGGGCGAGGAAATCGTTTCACACGACCTGTTCGCCAAATGGAACTCCAGGAAAACGATCACTGGGGAGGATGAGGACGAGGAAACCGAACTCAAGTTCCTCACCGAAATCCGTAGCATCCGCGACAAGCAGCCCGACCTGTTCGAGCGCATCAAGCGCCTGCCCAAGAAGGCGCGTTCGACACGCACACCGGCATCCACTCCCGCTGTGCCTAGCCTCCCCGCGCTCCTCACCTACTTCCGCCAGGGGAAACTCGACAAGTTCTTCTTGGGCGTTGCCGGAGGCGCAACCACCGTCGAACTCGATTTCATGTCGGCGGCCAACATTCTCAAGCCGGCCGATCCCAAAGAGCCGCGCCAATCCATACCCCGCGAGTTCTACGATTTGCTGGACAGGAACAAGGCCGCGTTTGTCACCGCCACAACCGCCGATGCGGAGCAAGCCGCCGCCACCCATCACGGTAGCCCGAACGACGCCTACATCCTCAAACGGCTCAAGGACAAAGCCGTCCGCCGTTGCCGGCAGTTCACCGAAGACGACGAGGAATTCGTCGCCAAGGTCATTCGCCTTGTGGAAGACGGCTCGCTCCCAAAGGCCACGGCCAAGAAGGTCGCCGCCGCCCTGAAGAAGCCCGAGAACCTTCCGCCGCTCAAAGTGCTCGCGGTCCTCCGCCGCGAGATCAAACCAGAGTTCTTCCAAACCACGCCGCTTGCCCACGCCAGCCGGGCGCTCGCTCCCCGCGAAGTCATCCTGTCCTCCTACCTCGTGCAACAGCCATGAACAATCAACAAGCCCGTGCACGTGTCGCCGAGACTTTCCCGCGAGCGTTCAATCGCGCGAAGTTCCTCGAATTCACGCGCAACCTGTTGCACCGCTTTGACGAGTCCAAGGCGGCGCAGTGGAACGCCACCTACGTCAAGGACGCCTTCAAGCCCCACGTCGCCCGGTTTGAGCGTCTCGGCACATACACATCGCCCGATGACGAAAAGCTCGACGTGCTGATTGTCCACCTAACCAATGAATCCAAACTGGAACGCGCCCGCACAGCCATCCGCAACTTCGTCGCCGACCACCTGAAAACCCGCGACAACAAGGACGCCGCCCTCGTCGCGTTCGTCTCGCCCACGGAACGCCAGTGGCGCTTCTCCTACGTCAAGATGGAATATGCCGCCGTCGAGACCGAATCCGGCAAGGTCGGCGTCGAGACGCGCCTCACACCTGCCCGGCGCTATTCCTACATTGTCGGCGAAGGTGAAAGCTGCCACACCGCTCAATCCCGCTTCCTCGCTCTGCTCCAGAACACCGATTGTCCGCCCAAGCTCGCGCAGATCGAGGACGCCTTTAGCGTCGAGGCCGTCACCAAGGAGTTCTTCAAGCAATACGCCGCCCTCTTCGGCGACATCGAGGCCGCGCTCCAGAAAATCTCCGCCAAGGACAAGACCATCCGCGACGAGTTCCAGAAAAAGCACGTCGGCTCCGTGGACTTCGCCAAGAAGCTCATGGGCCAGATCGTTTTCCTCTACTTCCTGCAAAAGAAGGGCTGGCTCGGCGTCGAGAAGAGCAAGGACTGGGGCACCGGCCCGCACGATTTCCTGCGCCGCCTCGCCCGTGGTGAATACGGCGCTTACGAGAACTTCTTCAACGACATCCTCGAACCGCTTTTCTACGACACGCTTGCCACCGACCGCGGCCACGAAGCGTGGTGCATGACCTTCAAGTGCCGCATCCCGTTTCTGAACGGCGGCTTGTTCGAGCCGCCGGGCGATTACGACTGGCGCAAGATCGACATCACACTGCCGAACAAGTTCTTCACCAACAGCGAGCGCACCGACGCCGGCGACACCGGCACGGGCGTCCTCGACGTTTTCGACCGCTATAACTTCACCGTCAACGAAGCCGAGCCGTTGGAAAAGGAGGTGGCCATTGACCCGGAAATGCTAGGCAAGGTCTTCGAGAACCTCATCGAAGAAAACCGCCGTAAAGGTCTCGGATCGTTCTATACGCCGCGCGAGATCGTCCATTATATGTGTCAAGAGAGCCTCATCAACTACCTCGACACCAGCGTCAATACGCCAAAGGAAAATGTCCCCCGCGCCGACCTCGAAACCTTCGTTCGTCTCGGCGACCAAATTTCCCACTACGAAGCCGTGGACACCCGCTACGTGGGCCGGGAGATGCCGAAGCGGGTCAAGGAGCACGCCAAGCTCATTGACGAAAAGCTCGCCGAAATCACCGTCTGCGACCCCGCCGTCGGCTCAGGCGCATTTCCGGTGGGCATGATGACCGAGATTGTCCGCGCCCGCTCCGCGCTCACGCCCTACTTCAACGACGTTCACGACCGCACGCCGTATCATTTCAAGCGGCACGCCATCCAGAACTGCCTTTACGGCGTGGACATTGACCCCGGCGCGGTCGAAATCGCCAAGCTCCGCCTCTGGCTCTCGCTCGTGGTGGACGAGGAGGATGTGAAACAAATCAAGCCCCTGCCGAACCTGTTCTACAAAATCGTCACCGGCAACTCCCTGCTGGGCGTGGAGAAAGATCTGTTAAACCATCAACTTTTTGAGAAACTCGAAAAACTGAAACCCCTCTACTTCGACCTGTCCGATCAGTCCGAAAAGTCCGCTCTCCGCCACCAGATTGACGACCTCATCCACGAACTGACCAACGGCAAGGAAGCCTTCGACTTTGAGATTTATTTCTCCGAAGTGTTTCACAGGAAGGGCGGGTTTGATGTAGTGGTTGGCAATCCACCCTATCTTAATGTTGAGTTAGTCGCACCGGTGGACAAAGAGTATTTCGCTCGCACCTACAAAACCTTCTACAAACGCTTTGATGTCTTCGGCCTGTTTTTTGAATTGGGACTCACGAGCCTCGTGAAAAACGGAACGGTCGCGTTCATCATCCCGCAGCAAATTGCCAACAACCTCTCATACAAAAAGCTTCGTGACCTGATGCTGAACAACAAATGGCTACACGAGGTTTTGTATCTCGGCGACAAAATCTTCGAGGCAGCCAGCAACGATGTTTGCGTCTTGTTTCTGTGGAAGCCGCGCGTCGAGCGCATTCGGTTGGTGAATGCCCTCGACTTTGAAAACTGGACAAAGGTCGAGGTGGCGACCGACTACTTCAAGAAATTCAACAACATCATAAGTTTTTCGGCAGACGTTTCGTCCGACTCCATCTTCGACAAGATCTTCGACGCAAAGCACGGGAAAATCCGCGAGCGATTCGATGTGTTCCAAGGAATTGTCACCGGCAATAACACGGCGTTCCTCCCAGACGAGGCAGCCATTCGTACCGCGAAAATCGAAAGGCAACTCCTCCATCCTGTCTTGCTCGGAAGAGACTTTGAGAAATGGCTAATCCGAAGCACAGACCGCCGCATTCTCTACGTGAACGGCGAGACTGACATCAAAGGGTTTCCCAATTCTGAACAGTGGCTTTCTCAATTCAAAGCGGATCTAAAGAAGAGAAGGGAGTGTCAGAAGGGCGTAATTCCGTGGTTTTCGCTTCAATGGCCAAGAGACAAGACACAACTCGAACGAACGCCAAAGCTCATGGTTCAAAGGACGCGCAACCCGCGGCTCAAAACTCGAATCGTCGCAATGGTTGACCAACACGGGCTATTCGCCATGGAGAGCGTAATTCTTCTCACACCCAAAGTCGAAACTGCGCCAACCTATTTTATGTTGGGAGTTTTGAACTCCTCTTTGATCAATTATCTGTTCGCAACTAAGTTCTTGAATGTTGCAGTTAAGGCCGAGTATCTCAAGGAAACCCCCGTTCCCGCCGGGTCACCGGAAAAGCAAAAGGCGGTGGAGCGCCTGGTTGACCGCATCCTCGCGGCGAAGGCGCGGGACGCCGGAGCGGACCTGAGCGCGTGGGAGCGGGAGATTGACCAGTTGGTCTATGCGCTCTACGGCCTGACGCCCGAAGAAATCCAAATCGTGGAATCCGCCCTCAAGTAATGAAGCGTTCCGGGCCGAGCCGACCGAGCGGTTGCAACTAAAGTTTTTAACCGGTTCCGCAGAGCGTCAACTCGTAATCGGCTCAAATTGCCCCAATCTTCCGCGCTGATCCGCGGATTCCGCGTCCGATTATGCCGGTTCCGTCGGAAGCTCCGCTTCGATGTGGCCGGGGCCGAAGGTTTTGGCCGAGGCGAGGGCTTTCTTGGCGGCGGTCATGAGGTCTTCGAGGTGGGCGTGGCCGTCGCCGAGTTGCACGACCCCGAAGGCAACCCCGACGGTGAAATTATCCTTGGATTTTCCGGTGAAGACGGCGCGCTGGACTGCGTCGCGCACGCGCTCGACGCCGATCAACGCCGATTGAATCGGCGTGCTGGGAAAGGCGATGCAAAATCGCTCGGTTCCCAGCCGTCCGGCGTAGTCGGTTCCGCGTTTCACGTCGCGGACCAATTTGCCGAAGGTGGCGATGACCTGCTCGCCGATTTCGTAACCGTAAACCTCGTTCACCTGATCCATGTCAATGATCTCAAAAAGGCAGAGCGTCAGGGGATAGCGGTAGCGTTGCCAGTCCTGAAACGCCTCGTGAACCCTCTCCAAGACGTAGGAACGGTTCCAGAGTTTGGTCAGCGCGTCGGTCCGGTCAATTTCGGCCATCTTGGCCCGAAGCTCTTCGAGCTGGCGGGTCAGGCGATGATGCTGGAGGACATTGCTGACGCCCCGCAAAAGGGAGATCGTGCTGACCGTGATTTTGGGAAAATAATCCTCGAGGGCGGATGCGGCTCCCAGCGTGACCATTTCCGCCGATCCACCGGCCAGATCGAGAACCGGCACGTTGCGCATCATCAGCTTGACCTTTTCGTTCAAGTCCCGTTTTCGGCCGTCCCCCAAGTCCACGTCCAGCAGGACGGCGTCCCACGTATCGAAACTCGCCTCTTTTAGTTCCTCGGCGTTCGTGACAACCCTCATCTCGAAACCCTTGCTCGTCAGACTGCGAAGGTAAAGTTGAACGATGTGTCCGTTGCCTTCCTCGGTTTCAACGAAGAGGAGTCGAATGGTGGATTGATCGGCCAAAATAATTCTCCGCCGCGCCGGATTTGGATTTGACGGGCCGATTCCAAACGGCTCGGCGTCCGTTCATCACTGAAACCCGGTCGCGCCGCGTGGCGGCAGGGCAGTTGAAGGTTATTTATATAACATTTCTCCGGCAACGACCAGCGGATTTGTTCCCTTTTGCTTCAAGGGGTTTTTTACGAATTCGCGTGGGAAGAACTCTTCGGTTTGGTCTTCCACCGCTTGTGAATCCACAAATACTGCGCCGGATCGGCGCAGATGATCTTTTCCAGCGAACGGACATGATACTCGGTTAGTCGTCGGATTTCCGTTTCGGCATCGGCGTTGGAATCGGGCCGGATCGGTTCGTCGCAATCGTAGCGCAATTTCCCCTCCGGCGTCCGGCGACCCCAAAACGGAACAAGCGGAACATCGAGACGATGAGCCAGCCAAGCCGGACCGGTGAACGTGGATGCGGGGACTCCAAAGAAATCAACAAAAATTCCGCTGTGCCGGGCGTCCTGATCGGCCACCAGCGCGACGATGCCTCCTTCCCGGATGACCTTGGCCAAGGTCGCGATGGAGCGACGGGAATCCTCGCGGGTCGAAACGATTTGGACTCCCCAGCGTTGGCGAACCCCCTGAATGAACCGCTCGGATGCCGGATCGTGCAGGGGCTTGGCGGCGCTGGCGACTTCCATCCCCATGACAAAACGAAGGCAGGCCGCCGCCCATTCCCAGTTGCCCGCGTGCGCGGTGACAATGACGAAGCCTCGTCCCGTGGCCTTGAGACGATCCAAGACTTCTTTTCCCTCGGGGGGAAGTTCGACGGCGGCGAAAGCCTCTTCCGGCGTGATGCGGGTCATGGCGAAGGTCTCCAAACCGAACGCGATCAGATGGGCGTAAACCAACGGGAGCATCGCCTTGATGTCCGGCGCGGACATTTGTGGGAATGCCCGTTGTATTTGTTCGATTGCGATTTTCTTGCGGTAAGGCAGGAATCGGGCGGCGAAACGTCCCAAGCCGCGCGCCAGTCTCATGCGGCCGCGCGGCGAAAGCCGCCCCAGCGTCGCGGAGGCTAAACGCAATCCCGCCGACAATAGGGGACGCAGGAACGGCGCGAAATACGACTTCTTCTTCGTTTTCTTCAAGGAGGTCAGGAGGGATTGGGGCCTTGGAGGAATTCCAGATGTTTGCGAGCGCGCTCGGCGTGTTTGGGATCCTTGCGCCGTTCGCTGAGTTCGAGCACGCGCTTCCATGTCTGAACCGCTTCGGAGTGCCATTCGGGCTTCTTTTCATAGACGACGCCGAGATTGTTGAGGGCGGATAGGTCCTCCGGGTCCGCGTCCAACAAGCGACGATAGGCGTCTATGGCCCGCTGGTAATCCCCTTGGCGGAGATGCTCCACGGCGTCGCGGGAGAATCGCTCGGTCTCTCGTTGCCTTTCGCCGGAAGTCGGGATGGGTTTCTCCGGGTTCACGGGTCCCGGACCGACGGCCTCGTCCGTGGAGAGACGGTTTTGGCTTTCGTCGGGACTGTCGCGCCAGAGCAGATAATCACGCTTCACCAGCGCGCCCCGAATGGCTTCGGCTTCGGGACCGGAGATGATTTCAAAGATCGTGTCCAATTTGGAAATGTGGAAAATATCCAGAATGCGAGGGGTCGGGGAAAGAAACGTCAAGCGGGTCCGGTTGCGGTTGGCGACCATTTTCAATCCGACGAGCGTCCCCCAACCCGCGCTGTCCACAAAATCGAGCCGCCCCAAATAGAGGTAATACTTATCAATTTTTTCGGTCAGAAGGTCGTTCAGACGTTTGCGGGCGACGTCGCAGTTGTCCAGAACGAGACGCCCTTTGAGGATGACCAGAATCTCGCTTCCGGCCTGATAAGCGTCCATGAAAAGTTGGGTTTTGGGATCTTGAGGCGTCATGCTTGTTCGTTCGGATCAGGGCGCGGGAGAGCCGATGGAACCATCCTTACTTTTTTTTCGGCGGTCCCGGCGGGCCGGGGGCCTTCCCGCCGTCCAGCGCGAATAAATGGGGGACAAATAAGAACCTGATTTGACAAAAGAGGTCCCCCGCCTCGGACGCGGCGTGAAACTCGGCTTGATCCAATTCCGACAACGGGATCTCGCGTAAGACGTCATAGATGAAATTCCATGCGTTCAGGTTGTTCGAGCGAAATTGAAGAATGATCGGAAGACAAAGACCGACGGCTTCCTTCCCGGGTGGGTTCACTTTGACGGCTGTGGGCGGTCCCCCGCTCGCCCCCGAGGACAGCGAAGAGGACACCACGGCCGGATTGGAAGCCACCGGCGTCGGTTGCTTCGGCGGGGGGATGGGATCGGGAGGGTCCGTCAGATCGGCCTGCTCGCGCAGGTAGGCGGGACTTTCCAGAACGACCCCGAAAATCTGCGTGATCTCCCGCTTTACGCTCAAGGCCAAGAGGAGGTTCAAAAAGCGCAGGTCTTCATAGACAAAATAAAGGTCGTTGACCCTGAGTCCCTCCAATCTATCGTAGGGTAGTTTGATCTCCAACCAGTCATAAAGAAGCTCTCGGGTGATCGTCTTGTCCGAAATCTTTTTGCCCGGTCCGATCGCCTGTTCGAGCAAAGCGGCGTGGCATAATTTGTGGATGAGCGGGACGGGTTCCCCTTTGGCCGACAAGGACGCCGGCCCCAGATCGCGGTAAAGGTCGTTGCTGATTCCCAGTTCCTTGAGATGGGCTTCGTAGCGCGCGCGTTGCTCCTGTTGCAAAGCCGGAGAGGAGGAGGCGATCATGCGCAAAATACCGACTGTTTGGTCAATCTCGCGCAACAAATCCTCCAGTCGCCCCCCTGCGATGTTATCGGGGAGCTTGACCGGCAGGTCCCAGCCGCTCTTCTCCAGCCCTTCGCCGAGGAAGCTCATGTCGGTTGTTTTCGCTCTGTTCCCCTCCGTTTTCTTGTTGAAGGATTGCAAGGTCTTGATTTCCTGCAAAACTGACGTCAACTGATCCTCATATTTGGTCTTCTTGACCGCCTCGAAATTATCCTGTTTGAACTTTTGAATCACGGCGGAAGCGGCGTTGGCGGGAGGCGGGGTAGCCCCCTTCACATCGGCCGGGTTGACCTCCGCCGCCGTGGCCGGCACGAGGAAGACCTCCGGAAGCGACAAACTCATCGAGGTGACGGCATCGGCGTATTCCTGATTCAGTGTCTTTGTGGATTTCTTCAGTTCCTCCAGTTGACGCGGTTCACGGATGGTGGGGAGGTTATTGGCCTTGGACTGCATTTCCTGCACGCGCTGAACGGAGGTGGAGTATCGGGTGGCCCGACTTTTGAAAACGGTCAAATGCAATCCCGCGATCATCACCAAACCGACGACAACGAGGATCACAATCTGTTCGCGCTTGCCGAATTTCATGTCGAGAATTTCCTACGCGGCGTCCAACGCGGGAATCCGCCCCGCGCCATGCCTTGAATTTTCAACTCTCTAGGATTCGGAGGAACAAATGTCAACATGAATCCCTCGATTGATCCAGCAAAATCCGTTCTTGTCGCTCCATTTTCCTCGCATCAGAGGCGCGATGATGATCGTAACCGAGCAAATGCAACAGACCGTGAATCAGCAAATGGGCCAAATGTTCTCCAAATTCTAATCCCATCTCTTCGGCCTGTCGCCGCGCGACCGCCGGACAGACGACAATGTCTCCCAACGCTCCTTTTTCAGGAGCCTCCCCCGGTTTCAATTCTTGGATTGGAAATGAAAGCACGTCGGTTGCGCGATTCTTGCCGCGCCAGCGTCGGTTCAGTTCGCGGACGGCTTGAGCGCCGCAGAATAAAAGGCTGATTTCGTGGCGGCAATCGAGACCCTGCTCACGCGCCGCCTTGGCGAATCGCCTTTGTTCTTTCTGAGTCCAGAAACGCATTCCGCTTCCCACCCCCCCCCGAAATTGAACCTGAATGACCGGCGATAATGAGCGCAAGAGAGAACTTCGGCGTTATTGGGCTTTTGCAGGCGCGGACTTTTCGGTTCCCGTCGTCCCCTTGTCCGATGCCTCCGCTTTCGCGGTTTCGGCTGAAGGAGGCCGTGCGCCGGTCAGGGTGCCGGTGGTCGCTCCGGCGTTGCTTTTTGCCGCTCGAATTTGCTGAATCTGGCGCGACGCCTCCAGCGCCTCCCGTTGGCGGGGATAGGTTTTCACGAGCTGGTTAAATATCTCCAAAGCGGCGTCCGTGTTCCCGACTGTCGAAAAATTGCTTCCCAACAGCAACATGGCCGTCGCGCGATATTTTCCCATTGGATAATCGTCTATGACTTTTTGATACAGGGCGCGCGCCTCGTCCCCTTTTCCCCGCGCCGTGCGCGAATCGGCCAGATGAAACATGAGAAGGGATTTCTCGTCGGCTCCCACCGCCGCCGCGATTTTGTCGTTCACCCACTTTTCCGCCTGATCGAAAGCATGGTCCGCCTCCTGATCGCGATGCTGGTCCTTCAGGAGACGGCCAAGGTTAATGCTCACGACGGAATAAACTTCCGAATCCTTATTCTTTTCGAGATACCGCTCGTGCATTTCAATCGCTTTGTCCATTTGCTTGAGCTTGATGTAGATCGCCGTCGAACGACGGAGCGAATCCAACAGCCATTCGGGGCGACCTCCCTTTTGATTCAAAACGCCGGCGTAAACGTTCAAGGCCTCGTCAAGCCGGTCATTCAGGGTAAACAGCTCGGCGATGCGGTAAAGATAATACTGATGGAAGTCCGGCTCGACGGTGTGGAGGGTGTTGGAGGTCTTGATGGCATCATCCAACGCTTCGGGGAATTTCATCGCCTCTTTGTAGGCATCCAGTTTCAACGTGGCGGCGTTCAATCCCACTTTGTTGTCGGCCCCGCCGGCCTTGGCGATGATTTCATCCAGCGTTTCCAGCGATTTGGGGTAATCGTGATCCAAAAAATAACAGTGCGCCAAACCGAACCGCGCCTTCTGGGCGTCCGGACTTTCGGGAAATTTTTTCAGGAAATTCTTATAGAGGATCGTCGCGCCGAGAACGTTGCTTTCTTGGAGGCGCTTCTCGGCTTCGGCCAACCGCTCCGCTTCCGATTTTCCCTTGCAGGCCAGCGCTCCCCACGCGGCTGAAGCGAGGACGAGCGCAAGCAAGATGATTCGGGCCGGGGAACCGGCTCCGGTCGGCGTTCCAATTTCTGAATGATTTCGCACGATCGTGGAGACTTCCTGATTTTTGTTTTTCGTCTGAACGCGGCCGGACGCTCTTGATGCGGATTTTCCGTCAATCACGATTCCATTCGGCGTTTCGCAATTTAGCGACAAAGCGACGCAACCTTAGCTTGAATCGGGGTTCCCTGTCAAAATTTATCCCGCGTTAACTCGGGCGATTTCCCGTCATCTTTGATTTTTCACGGCGGATTTTTCGTTATTCTGCTTTGTGATCCCTGTGTTCTCTGTGGCTACGCTTACTCGTAAAGGGCCCAAACCTTGACGGCGTTCACGAACGGATAGGCGCCGACATACGGAATTCCCGAGGTTGCCGACCCGGCGACGCCGGGAATCGCGCCTCCGGTGTTCGAACTTGTCCCGCCTAGCGCTTGATAGGTTCCGGCGAGGCTTCCGCCGGTGATCGTGTCGCCGTAAACGGCGATGCGTCCCCCTCCCCCTCCGCCCCCCGAGCCGTTGGCGATTTTTCCCGTTCCGCCGTTGCCGCCATTAGCGCGGACAGTTGTTCCGGCAGAATCGGTGAACGTCTTGGCCGCGAGTAAAATCGCGCCTCCCGACCCGCCGCCCCCCCCTTCTCCATTGTTGTTGCTCGACGGTCCCCCGTTCCCTCCGTTCGCGGAGAGCGTCGAACCGCTGATGGTCAACGCGTTATTGACCACGATTTCCAATCCGCCACCGGCTCCGCCGCCACCGGACCCCGGATCGGGATCACCCCCGCCCCCCCCCCCCCTTCCGCGAGGGAAAACAAAGATCGTGCCGTCGTTCAGGTGGTTTGCGGGCGTT
>CAZRCZ010000034.1:0-30390 GCA_964598765.1 uncultured Candidatus Sumerlaeota bacterium
ATTCACCTGGCGGTACCCCTACTCTGAACCGTCAACTTTTTTCAGGACGAGAGAGGCGGTTTCCGCCGGTTATCGCAACGGTTGCGTCACGATCAAATTCAAAAGCGGCCACGAACTCTCGTTTCCGATCGCCGGAAACAAAAGGCTGGAAAAGGGAACCGAGGAAGAACTGAACGCCATCGAGCTTTCCCCTTTCGGAATCCATTGGCCGAAGCTGGACGAGGACCTTTCCTTTGAGGGCATCATGCGGGGGGATTACGGGCAACGGAGCGGAAAACCGTAGGGTGTGAGAAATACGGCAAGCGGGGACGTTTGCCAGTAAGACAATTCACTTTTCGCACCTTTGAAGACCAACGGTTTACGCGGACACCGCGAAGACTTTGCCGATGTCGGGAACTTCGTGGGACGCCGTGACGGTCACTGCAATCCTTTCTTTCTTCGGTCCAATAAGTGCCAATTCGTTCCCCAACGGGAATCGCCCCGCAAGACCGTCAATCCTAAAATCCTCCTCGGCTAATGGAGCACCGGACGCCTTCTCAAATGCTTTCAATCCCCCTTTTTTTCTCGTCTCCATCCCCAACCTGCGTGATCGCCGTAATCGGCGGCTAACAGGAGACCAAGAGAGCTAACTCCAATCCAATCAATACCCAAGCCATCAAATTGGGTCGTGGCCTAAGAGTGTGTGGCTGATTAGCTACAACTGTTTAATGGGGAGATCGAGCTTTTCAAGAGCCTCTAAAAATGAGATTGAGGTCTGCTTGTGAGAGTTCTTCCATTGCAGAAGTTGATCCGTTAGAAGATTTGCTAGAATTGCGGCTTGTCGCGGGGATAAATATATCGCGGCCTCTTCAACCACGCAATTTTTATCGAACATTGGTCTGTTTACTTCATACCGCGACAGGCTAATTCTGAACCCGTCCAATGTGTGGCTAACCATGATGGAATCCGAGTAGATGGATACGAATTTTTCTGATCTGAAATTTTGGAGTCCTCCTTCTGTCGAAGATTCGGCTGATCGTTCCTGTTTGGTTGGCTCGGACATTGGTTTTCCTCCAGTGGATTCTTCGGAATTAGTTGCGGTGATGTTTTACCCTGTAAAGATGCGAGTTCGGGAAGTGTTGGGTTCGGTAGAGACTTTATTCCAGTTCTCCATTTTTCCATTTGTTCACGTTCTTTATCTGAATTAAAGGATTGAGCAACAAGCCTTTCTGGTGACGTGTCTTGTGTTGCGGTAAGGAATTTACTTATGGGCAACACATCCACAAACAAAGCCACATTAAGCGCATTTACCACTTCCAAGAGTGAGGCGAGCGAGTGTTTTCCATAATTGGGATTCTCCATACGCGAAACATGACTCTGGTCTTTACCCATTAAAGCCCCAAGTTGTTCTTGTTTGAGTCCTTGAGCCTCTCGTGTATTTCTAATTAGAGCCGCAATACGCAGACGGAGAGTATCGGCAATAAGATTCTTCCTGAAAGATGGACTTTGTAATTCCTCAAACAGGAGGTCCCGATATTCTTGAGATGCGGCTGTAGTGTTTTTCGCTTCCATGCAGAATTTTCCATCTCACCCTTTGAACTGGCTTACAGTTTTCTACGTAGAACTGGTTGCCTTTCTCGTCAAGAGTTGGTTGTGGATCATCTTCTAAATCCGCCTGCATAACAGGCTTTTTCTCGCCAACGAAAATGATGATAAATGTCTCCCTTTTTTTTGAATCCGTAAAATAACCCAATGCCCGGAACATCCTCTCACCTTCGGCGACTGAAAAGCGAATTTCTCCAAGCCCATTACATTCATGTCTGTTATCCAAGTTCTTAAAATACCCGCATCTGGATTCCCAATTTTCCTTGCTGGTTTTTAGCATATCCAGCGCCGTCCGAAATGCCGTCCTGACCTTTTCTTCTTGAGTTTTATACCATCCTTCAATTCTATCCCCGTAGCAGTCCACAAAGTTCCTAATCTCAACTGCGCTCATGTTAAATCACAATATTGTAATAAGTCAAGAAAAAAACGCTTGACACTGAATATTACAATTTTATAATATTCTCAAATGAGCATGAAGAAGCCCCATAAAATTCAGGTTTTATGGGGCTTCTGATTACGGGACCGGCTCTGAATGACTGCCAAGGCTCTACAATCCCACGGCAACGGGTTTGATCCCCGTCGGTTCCACCAAATAGAGAGCGGGCGCGCTAACGCCCGCTCCAGAACACTCAAAAGGCCGAAGCCGATCAAGATGTCCCTTGCAAGCATCATTATCGGCTCAACGGCTTGGAAAGGGCAAGTCGAAAATGATGTGTTGTTATTGCGAAGCTCACGCCAAACGGCATGGGCGCGACCGAGTAGGAAATCAGAGGTTCCGTTGCCTTAACTGCAAACGGACCTTCCTTGAGGAACGGGAAAAACCTCTGGGCGATATGCGGATTCCCCAAGACAAGGCCGTTATCGCCTTGAAAATGCTGGCCGAAGGGAGCGGGTTGCGCTCCATCTCGCGTCTGACCGGATTGCATCGGGACACGATTTGCCGATTGCTGGTCCATGTCGGGAAGCAATGCGAAAGGTTCATGGAGGAACGCATTTTCAACGTGCCCGTCCAAGACGTGCAAGTTGATGAAATGTGGGGCTTCGTTGGGATGAAGAAAATGACGAAACTGAAACTTGGAGTCGAAAACCCGCTGGTCGGGGATGCCTATGTCTTCATCGGGATTGAGCGCAACTCTAAGCTGATCCTATCTTGGCATCTTGGGGAGCGCACGAAAGAACACGCGGTCAAATTCCTCAACAAACTCCACCTTGCGACGGCCAACCGCTTCCAAGTTTCAAGCGACGCTTGGAATGGCTACGGCGATACTGTGAATGAGTGCCTAGGCGCGAAGGCCGACTATGCCGTAATCGAAAAGAATTACGCGCAATGGATCACCAATGAGAAAAGCCACTACAACCCGCCCCTTGTAGTAAGGGTAAAGAAGCGCGTCCGATTCGGAAACCCCGATTGGAGCAAAATCTGCACAAGCCATATCGAACGGGCAAATCTGACCGTCCGGCATTTTGTCAAACGTCTTGCCCGCCTGACCCCGTGTTTCAGCAAGAAATGGGAAAACCTCAAGGCGGCTCTCGCTTGGCACTTTTGCTTCTATAATTTTTGTTGGGTTCACGGGAGCCTAAAAACGACGCCAGCAATGGCAAGCCAATTAACGGATCATCCGTGGACTGTGGAGGAAGTTCTTATAGCAACACTCTAATAGGCCACGACCTCAAATTGGCTTCGTTTCGCAATTTTGATTTTTCGGGATACGTGGGGCGGATCCACCGAATCTTCCGGATGCCTCTGCGGTTTCCAACCCTCTATTATTAGCGGTTCAAGCGACTTTGGCGACCGGCGTGGAAGACTGCGCTCCCTTCGCGTTGTGAAGCAAAAGCGGAAGGATCATCATGGACAAGCCCGCAAATCGGATGTGGCGTTGGATCGCGTAGGCGGTTTCGTTGTGCAGAACCCGGTGATACCAAACCGGTTTATCAAAAAGCAATTCGCCCGCGAAAAAGATGCAATGGGGATATTTCTTCCCCAATTCGAGGCAAAGCTCCGAGGCTTCCTCCGCGACGTCGGTTCCGATCCGGAAGACGGAATCGGCCTCGAAGCCGAGTTTGCGCGCAAGATTCTCATAGCGCGCGAGCGACTCGCGTGTGCGGGTCTCGACCGCCTCGACGTGTTTTTCCTGACGGAAGAACGCGCTGTCAATCACTCCGACGGAGAGAAAAACTAGGCGGTCGAAGGTTTGCGGAAAAAGCCGCAGGACGTTCAGCAAGAGATGAATGCCCAAGCCGTCGTAGCCGCCGACGAGCAAGACGGCCGTCTGCTTTGGTCCCGTCGAAGGGAGAATGGCCTGCGGTTTGGCATCCTGCTCGATCATCGCGGGCAGATCGGCCAGCGACTGCTTGAACTCAATCAGGCTTGCCACGACGTTGCGGTAGTGGCGCCGGATTAGGAAGCAGAGAGCGATGCAGGCCGAAGTAATCAGCATCGTCACCCATGCCCCTTCGGTTAATTTTTCTCGGACCATCACGAGGAGGATCGAAAAACAGAGGCCGAATCCGATCAGGTGGACAAATAGATTGCGCTTCCAATTCGGCTCGGTGGCGCGCTTTTGAATCCAGAGCCGGATCATGCCGGTTTGCGAGAGCGTGAACGTCAGAAAAACGTTGATGCTATACATGACCACCAGAAGCTCGACTTTGCCCCGGGTGTAAATCAACAGGGCGACCGCCGCGCCGCCGATGAGGAGAATGCCGTTTTGCATCGTGAGACGATCCGACAAGGCCGAAAATCTGCGGGGCAACCAAGAATCAATGGCCATGTTCGCCATGACGCGCGGGCCGTCAATGAAACCGGTCTGCGCGGCGATGAGAAGAAGAAGCGCTTCGGAAAAGACGGTAATCATCACAAAGCCGTAACCAACGGGAATGCCCGCCGGACGGAATCCGCCGGCGAATTGCTCGGCGAAGACCGCGTTGAGAGTTTTGCCCTCGACCGGATGCAGATTCAAAAGCATGTAGCAAAGGAGAAGCCCTCCGGCGGTTCCGGCCAGCGAGGTCGCCATGTAGAGCATCGTCCGTTTGCCGGTCTCGACCTTCGGTTCCCGCAACGCGGCGACGGCGTTGGAGACGGCCTCGATGCCGGTGTAGGTTCCGCCGCCGAGCGAAAAAGCGCGGAGAAAAATCGCGAACAGCCCGAACGCGCCGATCGCCGCGGATCCTTCATGGATTCCCGACCGAACGTCGCGGGTGATCGCGGGGAAATCGCTGAAATGAAGAATGATCGCGCCGAGTATCAGAACCGCGTGGGTTACGACGAAGGCGAGAAATACCGGAATCAGCGGCGTGACCGATTCCTTGACTCCGCGCAGATTCAGAACGATCAGGAGGATGATCGCCGCGAACTCGACGGGCATTTTCAATTGATGAAGTCCTGCCGGGAGCAAGCTGAACACGGCGTCCCCTCCGCTGGCGATGGAAACGGTGATGGTCAGAACGTAGTCCACCAAAAGGGCGCAACCCGAAACGACTCCCGGCGTGCTCCCCAAAAGTTCGGTGGCAACCAAGTAGCCGCCGCCCCCTTGAGGAAAATGCTCGATGATCTTGGTGTAGGTGTAGGAGATGACGAAGATCGTCATCGCCATGGCCAAGACCAACAGTGGCGCGAGATAGGTATGGCTTCCTAGGTTCTTGAACGCCTCTTCCGGACCATATGCCGATGAGGACAAACCGTCCGCCCCCAACCCGACCCAAGCCAAAAAGGCGACCAGCGACAATTGGTGATGAATGTGAGGATCGCGCAAATCGCGCGCGCGCCCCAATAGGGCGCTCTTTGCCCGACGCCAAGAGCCTCTGGGCAATTCCAAATCAGAATCTGTGGTGTTCACGTATTACTATCCCTCTCGGTTGCCTGCGAGGTTAGCTGACGGGCTGAGAAGGAGAAGTCACCCCTCCGGCCTTGATTCGGCCGTTCGCCCCACGGATTGGGTCCCCCGCTCCGCGCTTGCGCGCGAATTCGGCATTGCGAATTGAGTTTACGTCAAGAGGGGGCTAAAAGGCAATGTCAAAGCGGGGAATCGTCGAAAGCAGAATTCGTGCTGACAAGATCGAAGCAAAATAAAAATCAAAAAGTCGGGCTTCTTTCTAATGACAAGTCCAATCGGTTCGGGTAGGATGCCCGCCAACTTCGCCTTAATTCAAGGTGAGACGACCTTTAGGAAACCCAAGGGAGGGGATCAACATGGCTCATCCTTCGATACAGGAGCTTATCACGAAAATGCCGGGGGGATTTCAACCCTCCGCCGCTGGAGACCTCGACGCGGTGCTTCAGTTTAATTTGACCGGAGACGTGGCCGGGGATTTCTACGCCACGATCAAGGGGGGGACATGCACCGCCACCGAAGGGAAAAGCCCCAACCCCACCACCACCTTCACCGCCGCCGGAGCGGATTGGCTTGACCTCGTTCAGGGCAAGGCCGACGGCATGAGCCTGTTCATGCAGGGCAAGCTCTCGGTCGAGGGAGACATGGGGCTGGCGATGCGGCTCCAGTCGCTCTTCAAGAACAACTAATCCATCTTCATCGGAACGGCGCCGGGACTCAACCCGCGCGCCGTTCCCGATCAGGGTTCGTTCCATTCCCATCTCCGAGCCATCTCCGGCCCGGCGGGCGATCTTTGCCTTTTTGCTGGCGGCTTCCGTCTGCGTCTTGACGCTTCCCTTGTGGACGAGTCTGCTGGGGAAACAACCGCGAGCGCGAAAGACTTCGGCGACGCAGGGGGAGGAATTCGTCCAAGCGCAACAACTCAAACTCCTTGTGGGTTTGATTGAATTCCTTCGTTCTGTCCGCCAAACCGATTCTAAAGCTTCAGATGCTCAACTTGTGAAACTGAGAAACCGTTTCTTTAATGAAACCGGAAACCCCAAGGAAAGCGAACCGATGCGCCAGTCGCGCATGATAGCCGCGACTTATTTGGGGGAGCAAGAGGCCGCCGCCATTCAGGAGGAACAATTCGCCGGGCTTTCAGAAGAGCATCCGGTAGAATGGGCTTCCCACACTTCCCTTCTCATTCACCGCCTTTACCTTTCAAATAAACCATTAAGCGATGACGATTTGAATCTATTGCGTCGGAAACTTGGATTCTTCGGGAAACTAGCCGCTCTCCAATCTTATACCCTAAACAAAGACCCGCGAGCCGACGCATTGGCCGGAGAAATTCGGCGCGAGCTTTGGATTTATGCGTTCAAATTCGTTCTCGCCGCGACCGCTCTTCTCATGGCGGGAATCGCCGGGTTTTTTCTGCTCGTGATCTTTCTTGCCCAATTTCTCGGCGGAAAGACCCTTCGGCGATTCGACCCTCCCATTTCGCCGCCGCATCTCTTTCTTGAAACGTTCACGCTGTATCTTTTCGTTGCGCTCGCGCTTCAGGCGCTCGGCTCGATTCTTTCCCTCTCCTTTTCCTTCCGCTCGATGGTCCTTTCCGCCGTGATGGAACTGGCGGTTCTCCTGCTCGTCCTCTATCCGATTCGGATGGGAATCAAGCCCACCAATTTGATGAAAGATATTGGAATCGTTCGAGGCAGTGGGTTTGGGGCGGAAGCAGGCTTCGGGTTTCTGTCGTATCTCGCCGCGATTCCATTGATGGCGGTCGGCATCTTCGTCACGCTCCGAATCGTTCAGTTGTTGAAGATTGATCCCGCGACCGGAATCCATCCCATCGTTCCGTTGCTCAAAAGTCCGGATGCCTCGCGGGCGATGATCGTGCTGATCATATCGCTTGCCGTAGTGATGGCTCCGGTCGTGGAGGAGATCATGTTCCGCGGATTTTTTTACCGCGCGTTGCGCGCGCGATTCAGCGTTCCGGTCGCCGTTCTCCTCTGCTCCGCGCTTTTTGCCGGAATTCATCCGCAGGGGATCGTCGGTTTTGCGCCTCTGTTTTGCATCGGGGTCGTCTTGGCAGTTCTGCGGGAATGGCGCGGGTCGCTCCTCGCGCCGATGATCGCGCACGCCTGCGTGAATGGAGTGACGTTGGGCGTCCTGATGATGATGTGAGGCGGTGAGATTCAGATTAAGATTAGGATTATGATTACGAACTCGATTAACCTTTCCAATTTCCCGATCAATATCTTCCGCGCGATCCCGAAGGGATCGAATGTGATTGACCCCGGGTGGAGCGAAGCGGAACCCGGGGTTGAGTTCCCCTTGAAGAATACGACCCTGTAGGGGTCGAACATATCCATTATCGGTCACACCGGACGGCGAAAATGAAAATGAGCGAGAGCAAGATTAAGAGCAAGAGCAAAACCGAACCGAGAATCGAATTGGCATTCGAGACTCACCCGGGCAAAGGCAAAATCGCCCGGGTGACGGTGGATTATCAGGCGAGGATCAATATCCTCAACACGCCGTTGATGATCCAACTGGCTTCGACGATCCGCTCCCTCCGCGATCATCCCGACTTGCGCGCGATGATCCTGACCGGAGCCGGCGACCGCGCCTTCCTCGGCGGGGCCGATATCAATGAAATGGCCGGACTGCGACCCGACACCGCGCGCGAATTCATCACGCGGCTTCACGCCGTTTGTTTCTCCATCCGAGAATTGCCCGTGCCGGTGATTGCGCGGATTAGAGGGTTTTGTCTGGGAGGAGGGTTGGAAATCGCGGCCTCGTGCGATTTGCGCGTCGCTTCGGACGATTCCCAATTCGGGATGCCCGAAGTCCGCGTCGGAATTCCCTCGGTCATCGAAGCCGCGCTCTTGCCTCGATTGATGGGATGGGGAAAGGCGCGGGAGTTGGTGTTCACGGGGGACATGATTTCCGCGACGGAAGCCTTGGCCTGCGGATTGGTTGAGCGAGTCGTCCCGAAAGCCGAACTCGATTCGGCGGTCGCGCGCTGGGTGGATTCGCTTCTTCAATGCGGTCCCGCCGCGATCCGGTCGCAAAAAGCGTTGATCCGCGATTGGGAATTCTTGCCGCTGGATCAGGCGATCGAGAAGAGTATCACGACTTTTGGAGAGGCGTTCAAGACGGAGGAGCCGGGAAATTTGATGCGGGGATTTCTCAACCGCGCGCGCAAGAAGAAACCCAAGTCTTGATGGCTTCCCTTACGCTCATGCCGCGTCGCCTCCTTCAATTTCTTGAGGATCGTCCAATATGTTGGCCAGCGCGCCCAAATCGGCGATGGCCATCATTTTCTGGCGAAGTTGGCGGACGCCGCGGACGCCGCGAAGGTAGGCGACGGCGTGTTTGCGGAATTCGGTCAAGCCCCGTTTCATCCCCTTGCATCGGACCATGAGTTCGGCGTGGCGGAGCATGACTTCGCGGCGCGATTCCCAATCCGCGTGGGTCGGTTCTCCGGAGGCGGCGTCCGGGAAATTCGTGGGACCGATTCCAGCGATCGCGGCCATCGCCCCGCGCAAGAGCCACGGATCGCCAATCGCCCCGCGTCCGATCATCACTGCGTCGCAACCGGTTTGGCGGATCATCGCCACGGCGTCTTGGGGCGAGCGGACGTCGCCATTGCCGACGACGGGGATCGAAACCGATTCCTTGAGTTGGCGGATTTTTTCCCAATCGGCTTTACCGGAGTAACCCTGCTCGCGCGTGCGGGCGTGAAGACAAAGTCCGTCCAGCCCTTCCTCCTCCGCGATTTTGCCGATTTCCAAAGCCGCACCGGAACCATCGTCCCAATCCCACCGCATCTTGACGGTGAAGGGAACGGTCAATGCGGCGCGCATGGCGCGAAAAATTTCGCGGACCAGTTCGGGGCGGCGCAACAGCGCGGAGCCGCCCATCGAGCCGGTGACGTTGCGGGCGGGGCAACCCATGTTGAGGTCCACGACCGTCGCGCCGAGCGATTCCAATTTGCGCGCCGATTCGGCGAGTTTTTGAGGATCGCAACCGAAGACCTGCATTCCGAGTCTCGGCTCCGGCTCGTGAAGGTCAAGGATTTCGAGCGTCTTTTGATGTCCGCGCGCGACGCCCTCGGACGCGACCATCTGCGTGTAAGCCATCGGTCCGCCGAACTCTCTGCAAAGCGAGCGGAAAGCGAAGTCGCTGATGCCGCACATGGGGGAAGGAAGGACGGGTTGCTCGCTCAGGAGCTGACGGTAATATTCGCGGGTGGAAGTCATTGGAGCGTCATCATTCCATTCTACTTGCGCGGTTGAAAATCAAAAAGAATTTTCGCTCCACAAAGGTTCCTCGACCACCCTTTTTCCTTTTAAGACCGGCGTTGGATGCCGATAAAGATAGTGGGAGGGATGAAAAGAATCGGGAGGGCGATTCGGGCTGATTTTTCATCGTTGTTTTTGATCCCGTGTTCTATACTGTATGAAGATAAGTTTCGCCGCGAAGACGGGTTGTTCAGGTGTGGGGGGAGAAGGAATGAGAGGAATCCCATGTTCGGCGGGCAGTCCAAGGGCTTGTTTTCAAGCCATCCCGCGCGGGTGTCCTGCGTCGCCTTAGCCTATGCCCTAAGCGGCAAATTCGGGCTTCTCTTTGCGATTGATCCCGGCTATGCCACGGCCATCTGGGCCCCTTCGGGGATTGCCCTTGCGGCGATCCTGATTTTTGGACCGGCCGTCTGGCCGGGAGTCTGGCTTGGCTCCTTTATCGTCAACGTCGCCGTCGCGTTTGGTTCACGCGAGGTTCCCAGCTTTTATCAGTCCTTATTATTGCCGGTCGGGATCGGATTGGGAGCATCGGCCCAAGCCGTCGTCGGCGGGGGATTCATCCGCCTTTTCTGGCCCCGGGATTCGGTCCCGCTTCTCCGCAGAACCCGCTCCACGTTGGGTTTATTGGTCCTGGGAGGACCCGTCAGTTGCCTCGTCAACGCCAGTTGGGCCGTGAGCCTGCTGGCGTTTGGCAAGGTCATCCATTGGGACCAATTCGGCCTGCTGTGGTGGACGTGGTGGTTGGGGGACATGAGCGGCATCCTGATCGTCGCGCCTTTCATTTTGGCGTGGAGAGGAACGACCTCGCACCATTTTACCCGCTTGGACATCCTGACGGCAGCGTTGCTGTTCGCGGCGTTGGGTTTGGCGTGCAGAATGGCTTTCGGCGATTGGACGCCGATGATTCGGCCCGATTATCCCCTTTCGTTCTTGCCCCTCCCGCTTCTCCTGATCGCCGCCTATGTGTTTGGGCCAAGAGGCGCCTCAACGGCGTTGGTGCTGGTGGCGGGATTTTCGCTGAATGTCACCGCGCGCGGCATAGGCCGGTTCGCGGCGGTCGGTTCCCCCAATGAAGCTCTCCTTCTGATGCAGGGCTATCTCGGCGTCATCTCTTTTTCATCCCTCCTGCTCTCCGCCGCCGTCACCGAAAGGCGGAGCGTGGAAAGGGCTTTGCGCAAAAGCAAATCTCAACTCAGCGGCGTCCTGCAATCCGCGCTGGATGCGATCATCACCATGGATCACGAGGGGAAGGTTGCGGATTTGAATCCGGCGGCGGAGCGGATGTTCGGCTACAGGCGGGGAGCCATGCTCGGCCGGCCGCTGGCGGAGTTGATGATTCCCCTCGCTCAACGTGAAGAGCACCGGGCGGCCTTAAAGCAGTATCTTGACACGGGCCAGAGCCGAATCCTCGGGCGGAGAGTGGAAATGACCGCCATGCGGGCGGATGGAAGCGAGTTTCCCGTGGAATTAAGCGTCAACAGGGTGGACTCCAATGGCGCTCCCATTTTTACCGGCATGGCCCGGGACATCACCGAGCGCAAGCGGCTGGAGGCTCGGTTCCGCGCGACCGTGGAATCGGCTCCGACGGCGATGGTGATGATTAACTCGGATGGTTCGATCCATTTGGTCAACGTCGAGATGGAGAAATTGTTCGGTTACACGCGCGAGGAGTTGCTGGGACGGCCAATCGAGTCCCTGATCCCCGAGCGGTTTCGTCGCGGACATCCCGCGCTGAGAGCGGCATTTTTCGCCTCTCCTTCCGCGCGACGAATGGGGGTCGGACGAGACTTGTTCGGACTGCGGAAGGACGGGAGCGAGTTTCCGGTGGAAATCGGCCTGAACCCGATCCAGACGGAGGAAGGTTTGTTCGTTTTGAGCGCCATTGTGGACATCAGCGAGCGCAAACGCGCGGAGCGCGAATTGATTACCGGTCGGGATAAACTTCAGCAAGCCCGACTTCAACTGGAGGCGGTTCTGCGAAGCACGCCCCATGGTCTCTGCATGTTGGATCCGAGATGGAACGTCGTGTGGGCCAACGACGCGATGAACGAGCTTCTCCGGCGCGATCCCGAGAGAAGGGAGGAGGCCGTCAATTTCTCCGCTCTCTTTGAAACGCCGGAGTCCTTCCAAGACTTCAAAGCCGGGATTCGCGGGGAGATTCAACGGCGCGGCATGGCGCAAAGGGAGCTTTGCCTGAAAGAGACCGATTCCGTTCCGTTCTGGTTTGAGATCGCCGTAGTGCGGCTCGATCCCGAGCAAACGGTTTCGGGATACGTCGCCTCAGTCACCGACGTCACGCGGCGCAAGCTGGACGAGGAAGCCCTGCGCGATTCCGAGCAGTTCCTGTTGGCCGCGCTGAATTCGCTCACCGATCGCATCGCCATCCTCGATCATTCCGGCGCGTTGCTGGCCGTCAATGAGTGCTGGCGCCGCGCCGAAGGGGGATTTCTCGGATCCTCCTGTCCGATCGGAGGAAATTATTTGGAGGCGATCCGCGCGGAGTTGGGGGAGCGCGCGGCCGGTCTGATGCGGGACATCGTGGATGGGATCGTGGACGTCATTCACAAGCAACAAGCGGAACTGCACGTCGAGTATCCTTTTCACGAGGAGGATCGCAAACGGTGGTTCGTGTTGCACGTCACCCGCTCGCGCGGACCGGGGGGCACACGGGCGGTTTTGGCGCACGAAAACATCACCGCGCGCAAATTGAACGAGGAGCATTTGCGTCACTGCGCGAATCACGATCCCCTGACCGGCGCGGCCAACCGGAGTCTGTTCATGGAGTCGCTCCAACAGGCGGTCTTTCAGAAGGCGTGGGATCGGACGTATTCCTTCGCGGTCCTGTTCATTGACGTGGATGGATTCAAGGAGATCAACGACGTTTATGGGCATCTGGTCGGCGATCAGGTTCTGGTCGCCGCCGCGCGGCGCATTCGGGGTTGTCTGCGCGAGAACGACATGCTGGGGCGCATCGGCGGGGACGAATTCGTGCTTCTTCTCAACAATTTGGACAACGTCGGCGAAGCGATGGAAATTCACCAACGCATCGCCGGGGAGCTATCCCAACCCTACATGATTTCCGACGTCAAAATCGCCGCTCCCGTAAGCATCGGTCTGGCGCTGAGCGACCGCGAATTCGTCAATCCGGAAGAGGTCATCCAAGCCGCCGACGAAGCGATGTATCGCGCCAAAAAGTCGGGCAAAGAATCGGCGGACTAAATTGGACGCGGATGAGCGGGGCTTTTGCGGATTGAATTTTCTGTATTCCGAATCCGCGCGATCCCTGTTTATCCGTGTCCCATTCCATTCCGCGAAAAAGTTTGCCTTGCGCGGGACGGGAAATGAAGGCATCTTGTCCCCCAAGAAATCATGGCCAGAACGGATATCGCCTATTTCGGATCGGAGGGAACCTTCTCCCATCTCGTCGCCCAAAAGCGGTTCGGGAAAGGCCCCCTCATGGCTCTGCCTTCCGTGGACGAAATTTTCGATTTCGTCAAAGCGGGACGGACGCGCTTGGGGGTCGTTCCCATCGAGAACTCTTCGGGAGGGCCGATCTATGAGACAGTGGACGCCCTGATCCAATCCGCCGGCAGGATTTTCATTCAAGAGGAATTGTCGCTCAACGTTCGATTGGCCTTGTTGGGAAAAAAGGGGACGCCGATTCGGACCATCTATTCGCACTTCGCCCCCTTCCGCCATCTGATCCAATGGCTGAAGAGCGCCTACCCGGGAGTGAAATTGCGGGAGGTCTCCAGCACCGCCGAAGCGGCGCGCCTTGCGTCCCGAGAAGGAGGATCGGCCGCCATCGGCTCGCGCTCGGCGGCGAAAATTTAC
This sequence comes from uncultured Candidatus Sumerlaeota bacterium, assembly GCA_964598765.1. GTDB lineage: Bacteria > Sumerlaeota > Sumerlaeia > MVZB01 > JAJFLK01 > CAZRCZ01. The sequence continues at coordinate 13,541 of CAZRCZ010000034.1, forward strand.
GGATTGCAGGTGCTCCGATTTCCCTTGGAGGAAAATCTGACCAACGTCACCCAATTTTTCACCATCGGCCAAAAGCCGCGCCCCGCGGGGCGTCCATCCAAGTCAAGCTACGTCGTTTATTTGGCGGATACCGCCGGAAGTCTCTGTTCGTTCCTAGAGCCTTTCAAGGATGAAGAGGTGAATTTGACGCGCATCACCTCGCGCCCCATTCCCGGCCAGCCCAATCGCTACGTCTTTTTTATAGACGTGCGCGGATCGGACACCGATCCCAAGGTCCGCCGGGCGATAGCCACGGCGAAGCGACGCTCGATCAAGATCGAGCGGATCGGAACGTTTGCGGTTAAAGGTCCATACCAATCTTAAAGATTTGAGATTGCGCACGGAAAAACACGGATTGCGCGGATGAGCCGTCCGTTACCCTTGCTCTTGCTCCAAATCCCGCTTGCTCCCCAAGGCAAGAGTTGTCGAAGTTTTGGCTCGTGAAGAGGCGCAAGAGCAAGAAATTCCTGCAAGCTGAAATTCAATTCGAAAATGCTGGAATTCGTCCGCGTTCCGTCCTTCATCAATTCAACCACGTCTGGATCGCTTTCAGAGATCGTTGCGCGCTCCCTTGATTGGCTTGGAGAACCGCGAACGCCTTTTCTCCTTCGAGTTTGCGCCGGGCGGGGTCCTTCAACAGACCGATCAAAACCTCGGCCAAATGCCAAGGCTGAACCTGCGTTCCGGCCTTCGCGTCGCTAAAGAGATGCGCGATTTCGCGCTGACTCTTCATGTTTGGACCATACACCACGGGAATGGAGTGCGCGGCGGCTTCGAGCAGATTGTGGCCTCCCGTCGGACAAAAACTCCCCGCGACGATGGCGACGTCGCCGACGCCGTAAGTTTTCGCCAATACCCCCATTTGATCCAGCACGACGACTTGTGGATCGCTGGCTATGTTCTCGGTCGCGCGCCGGAACCGGAATCCCCGCTTTCGGACCAGCTCCGCCACGCGGTCGAATCGTTCGGGATGGCGCGGGGCTAAGATCAGCCGGACTTCGGGCAGGGATTTATGAATTTCGCCGAGCGCGGCCAAGATCAAGGTTTCTTCCGTCTCATGCGTCGAACCGGCCACGATTACCGGCGAATCCGCCGGAAGACCCAGCGTTTGCTTCGTTCGCATTTTCTCCTCCGGCGCGAGCGTCGGAAGGAAGAGATCGAATTTGCAATTCCCCGCGACGCGGATGCGATCCGTGGAAACGCCCATCGCTTCGAACCGCTTTCGGTCCTCGGCGGTTTGAACGCAAAATCCGCGAAGGGAATCGAAGACGGGGCGAAGCAATCCGCGAGCCGCGCAATAACGGGGAAACGATCGCTCCGACATTTTGCCATTGACCAAAAAAACAGCCGCCCCCCGCGCGTTCGCCATCGTGATGAAGTTGGGCCAGATTTCGGTTTCCATGATGAAAACGCCGCGCGGGCGAAAGACATCGAGAAATTTTCGGACGTTCCAAGATAAGTCGAGCGGAAAATAAGTGTGCGCTTCGGCGCCGGGAATCGTCCGGATGGCCGCCTCCTGTCCCGTTTCGGTCACGGTGCTCACGACGAACGGAAGCCGGGGGAAAAGCAAACGCAACCCCGGTTCAATCGCCCGAGCCGCCGCAACTTCCCCGACGGAAACGGCGTGAATCCAAATGGATCCCTCGGCGAATCGCTCCGCTTCGGACCCTCGCGGCAAATTGCGCCCCAACATGCCGGGACCGCTTTCGCGGTATTTTCCCTTCGTCATCCGACGCCACGCCAAAAAGGGAAGCGCGACCGGTGCCAATCCCAAATAGACGGCGTCGTATCGGGTCATCATGCGCGGCGGATTATCGGTAGATTTTGCAGTTGGGAAGGGATTGTTTCAGTTGGCCGATTCCGGCTTCGGTGACTTTGGTGTTAAGCAGATAGAGAAGCCGAAGCGAGGGGCATCCCTTCAATTCCATGATCGAGACGTCGTTCACTTGATCGCAACCGAGGTAGAGAATCTTCAGGGCGGGAAGTTTCGCCAGCGCCGCCAATCCCCGCTCTTTTACCAAGCCGTTCATGTAGAAATACACTTCCTCCAGCGTCTTGATTTCGCCGAGATGGGTCACCCCTTCGTCGGTAATTCGGAAGGGAAGGTCAAGCGCGCGAAGCGAGGGTAGAGCCGTTAAATTCGCCAAACCGTCATTGGTGACTTTCGTGTAGCAAAGCCACAATTTTTGAAGCGATTTGACCTCCTTGAGATTGGCCAAGCCCGCGTCGGAGATCAAGGTTTGATGGAGGTTGAGTTCGCGCAGGGCCGGGAAATTCTTCAGGTGCGTCAACGAGGCATCCGTCAATTGTTCGCAAAGGTAAAGATCGAGAAGCTCCAGCGCGTCGAATCCCTTCAAACTTGCCAGCCCTTCCCCCGTGATGGACGTCATCCCCAAGAAAAGGGAATGAATGCCGGGGAAACTCTGAAGCTGGACGAGTTGGTCATCCTTGATCGGCGTTCCGTTGAGATTCAAATCCTGAAACGCGTCGGGACCCAAGGTCTTGAGCGCGGCGAGGTTTTGGACGGCGTCTCCCATCACGCCGAGTGAAAGTTCCTTTCCCGCCGGAATCTGAATCGTTCCGTAGGCCGAACCAAGGCTTTCCCAATCCAAATCGTCCTTGGAACCCCAGCCGCGCATGGAGAGAAATCCGAAGGAATTCGGGAAATTGAAAGTCCGCGCCTCGGGCGGTTTGGAGGTTTGCGCGAGAAGGGAATAGGGCGAAGGAAAAATCAACCACCAAGACACCAAGACACCAAGAAAGATCCGATCCAGAATCCTGCGGCCATGTGTTCCTTGGTGTCTTGGTGACTTGGTGGTGAACATCGAGTTTTTTCTTTGTCGCATATCCTCCCCAAATTTGCCATATTTTCGCGTTCACTTTCTTATGGACGCGCCTACCCCGCAAGTTTCCGCAGGTTCCGAATCAGGTCGCCGGACCCGTCGAAAAATGTCATGGCGTCGGCGTCTGATTTTTCTCACGGTCCCTTACCTGCTTCTATTTGCAATCCTCGCCGGAATCGAAATCACGGTCCGGCTGAAGTATCCCTACATCCCCGGATTGCAGGTCTTCGTGAAAGTCGTCTTCGAGGGTATCGCGAGAGACAACGAGAAGGAGCCGGTTTTTCGCGGAGACCCTTGGCTCAGTTGGGGCTTCCGGCCGAATTTGAAAGACGTCGGATGGAATGACACCACCTTTTCCACCAACGATTGGGGAATCCGCTACCCCAAATCGCTCAAGACCAAGGGAAAGAACACCTTTCGTGTTGTCTGCCTTGGAGATTCGGTCACGTTCGGATTCAGGATCGGGGATCAAAAGATGGAAGGAAAGCCGAACGAATATGATCCCCGGTTCGAAAATTACGCCCGCGTGATGGAAGACCGTCTCCGCGCCGACAACCCGGGGCGCGATGTGGAGGTTGTTCCGATGGGGGTGCCGGGTTACACCACGCACCAAGGGTTGATCTGGCTCCGGCGCGACATCGCCAAATTGAAACCCGACGTCGTCACCGTTTGTTTCGGATTCAACGATACCCACACCCGCGCTCAAAGCGACAAGGAGACGATCCCGACCGATTGGGGACACGTTGCGTTGCGCCGATTGATGAATCTCAGCCAAGCGGCGATCTATTTTACCCAATGGAGGGAACAGCGGGCGGCCAAACTGAAGGAAGGACAACCGCCTCCCCCCAACAAAGTTGTGTCGCGGGTTTCCAAGGAGGATTACGTCGCGAACATTTTGGAAATGGCCCGCATCACCCGCGAACATGGCGCGCAACCCCTCATCATCGCTCCGGTCTTCCGCGACCGCGTCGCGGGCGTGGATCAGGGTCTTCTCATCATGGCCTATCGCAAGGCGTTGATGGAGGGCGCGGAAAAGTCGAAAATTCCGATGGTGGAAGTCAAAGAAGTTTCCATGACCGATTATCCGCTGAATTCCCCCATCTTCGGCGAACAGGTTCATCCCAACGAGATCGGCCACCGTATCATGGCCAATGAACTTCTTGAATTCATGGCCGATCGCGGATTGCTCAAGGACCTTTCCATCGGCGCGCATTAATCGTGAACCATCCGGGCCGAAAATTTTTGCTCGTCGTCTGCCTTGCCGTCACGGCGACGGCTCAAGCGAAGTCCTCTTCTCGTTCCGCCGAGCCGAAGACCCCGGACGAATGGATCGCCTCGGTCCGACAAGCCGAGGAAAAACTCGGCGAGCGATGGACCGTCTTCGTCAAAGACTTGGAAACAGGCTCGATCATTTTTGAGCATCAGCCGGACCGCCGCCTGATCCCGGCTTCCAACCGCAAGATCATGACCTTCGCGCTGGCGATGGAGAAATTGGGACCGGAGTATCGCTTCAAGACGGAGATGGGATTGACGCGCGTCTTGGATCGCGAAGGCAAGACGATCAACGCCTCGGTTGTTTTGCGAAGCAACGGCGACCCTTCGCTCTCGCCCCGATTTCTGAATCAGCAGAACCCCGCCGCGCTCTTGCGCGATTGGATTCGCGCGCTCGCCAACCGGGGATTCACCCGATTTCAGGGAGATTTCATTCTCGACGCCTCGGCGTTCGGCGAGGATCAGGACGCGCAACCGGAGGCTTGGGGAAACGATCACTTGAATCAAGGCTACGCGCCTCGTCCTTCCGCTCTTGCGATCAACCAAAACGTCTTGACGGTGAACGCGCAACCCGGTTCGGACGGCTCGAAGGGAAAACTTCATCTGTTTCCATCCATGGAAGGGCTGGACATTCAGAACGACACGCAGGCGGTTTCGGGATCGGTCCAAGGATTGGACGCCAAGTTCGCCGGAGATGGTGTCACGCTTCTGGTTTCCGGTCGGCTCGGCAAGAGGGTCGAGACTCAAGTCGTCAATGTTCCGCTCTCCAAGCCGCTTTCGTTCATTCGGGCGATCCTTCAGGACGAACTCAAGTCGCAGGGAATCGCCGTTGCCGGAAAAATCAAAATCGTCACCGATCCGCGGGAAGCCGCGGAACTAGTCATTACCGATGGGATCGAAAGCCATCAATCTCCCCCCTTGCCGGAGTTGTTGCACGTCATGCTGAGGGAGAGCGATAATTTCCTTGCCGAGCAAATCTGGCGAGCGACGGCTTACCGCGCATTGGGTCGAGGAGACGCGGCTTCGGCGCGGAAATTGGAAAAGGATTGGTTGGCGGATCACGAGATGACGTGGATCGAACCCGGATATGACGGAAGCGGGCTGTCGCGCAAAGACCGGGTTTCCGCGTCGGAGTTGACCGCGGTGCTCCAAACGCTTTATGCTTCGGCCTACCGTCCCATTCTTCTGGATTGTCTGCCGTCGTCGGGAATCAGCGGGACGTTGAGGGGAAGGGACATGGGGGGCGCGCCCGGACGGGTGGTCGCCAAAACAGGGACGCTGGCGGGGGCAAGCGCGCTTTCGGGATTCATCCGCGACAATCGCGGACGGGTGCGGTATGTTTTTTCCATGATCGGAAACGCACCCGCCGAAACGAACGGACGCTTGACGGGACGCGAGAATCAAATTATGAAGATTCTCATGGGGATGCTGGACGCAACGACCGGACCGCCCGAACCGGCCAAATCCTCCGACAAAAGCAAGGACGCGCCCAAACGAACTCGGACGAAGAAAAAGAGTTAAAGGAAAGGTTCCCCTTGAGTTCGAATTCAAAGTTCGAGGTCATCCCGCTGGGAGTCGGAAATTATTTTTCGACCCGACGATTCTGCACGTCCTTTCTTCTTTTCGCGGGGGGGAGGATGGCCATGGTGGATTGCCCGGAGCCGTTCTTTCGCATCATGGATCAAGCAACCCGAAAATCGGGCCGCAAAATTGATCCGGCGAAAATTGACGACATCGTCCTGACCCATCTCCACGGCGACCACTGCAACGGATTGGAAGGATTCGGGTTTTGGAAGCGATTCCACGTCGGGGCCAAGAATCCGCCGAAGATTTTCACATCCAAGCCGGTCGCGCGCGACTTGTGGAAGAAACTTTCGCCCGCGATGGGCAAGGCCGTCGCTCCGGCGCTGGGCATGAATCAACGCTACAAGCTCGGCGATTTTTATTGCGTCCACGCTTTCGACTTCGGCGAAAAATTCAAGGTTGGCGGCATCGAATTTGAAACGCGGCGGACGATCCACTCGGTTCCCTGTTTTGCCTTCCGCGCCGAATACGCCGGACGGCGATTGGGCTACAGTTGCGACACCGCTTTCGATCCCAAGCTGATCGCGTTCCTTGAGCCGTGCGATTTGATTTTCCACGAATGCGACAAAGGTTTTCATACCTCGATCAAACTGCTGGAAACCCTGCCGCGCGACGTGCGCGAAAAAATGCGGCTCGTGCATCTGAACGACGAATTTCGCGGAAGCCGGCGGATTCGATCCGCCTCTGAGGGCAAGATTTACCGGGTTTGATGGGTCCGTGGAAAAACGTTATTAGCCCGATTTCAACCAACGCACTCGGCAACGCGATTGGCTCCATCGGTTGGCGATCCGCCGTCGTGGCGTTTTGGTTGGGAGGATCGCTTCACCCCGCCGCCGATCCGGGCGTCGCGCGCGAAAATCTCAGCGGACGAAATTATTCCGTCCGCATCTCCATTGCCCGCCAGACCCAGAAGGTCGCCATCAAGGCGATGGGGGATTACCGCGTTCTGAACTCGCAGGACAAGGTCGTTCACGTTCTCAAGCGCGACGATGTACATTTCGTCGAGGCGGCTCCGAATTTCAAGGAGGGAAAAATTTATCGCCTTGTCTTCAAGGAATTGGGAAGTCACGAAAACGACAACGCGATCGTCCTCGCAAAGGCCGCCGAGCAAACCTACGAGCTTCCCACGAAGATCGTCCGCCTTCCGGCGCGCAAACCGGAGGAGAAGGACAAACTCCTCGTGGTCGTCGGCGAGTTCGCAAGCATGGACGAGGCGCGCGCGTTCCGCGACAAAACCAAGAGCGAAACCATCCGGCGAATCTACGAGGAAAACACGACGGGCCACGCGGGAGGGGTCATCCTGCGCGACGCGGCGGGGAAGGTCGAGGCGTCGGACGAAAGCCGTCTCCGAATCGTCCCCGACGACCTTGAAGGGAACTCCCTTTATTTGCAAAAGACGCAGACGGGGCGATCCGCCGCCTCCAATGCGCCGGAGAAAGGGAGACACTATCGCGGCGAGATCGAATTGAGTCTGGACGAAAAGGGAACGCTCGCCGCCGTCAATGATCTCTGGATCGAATACTATCTCTACGGGGTCGTCGCCGCCGAAATGGGGGATTTCGCGCCGCTCGAAGCGCTGAAGGCGCAGGCCGTCGTTTCCCGAAGCGAAGCCGTCGCCAAGATCGAACAGGGGATGGCCTCCAAGAATCGTCTTTTCGATTTCGTGGATTCCTCCATCGCGCAGTCCTATTCGGGCGTTGGGCGCGAAAATGACCAAGTGCGCCGCGCCGTGGACGCGACGCGCGGCGAAATTTTGGTCTGGGAGGGGAAACCCGCCGACGCCGTCTATAGCCACTCCTGCGGGGGGATTGTCGCCGCCGCCGGCGACACTTGGGTCGGCGGAACGCCGGGATATTCCCACCGGATGATTGACCGGCTGGGCAATGAGCGCGTTCCCGATCTCTCCGATTCAACCCAAGCGGAAAAATGGATCACGGGAAGCGTGGACAGTTTCTGCAATCCCAACCAAGCCGGTTTTCCCGAATACGCCAAGAAACATTGGCGCTGGACGGTTTCCTACACGAACGACCAGTTGACGAGTCTGTTAAATAAAGGTTATGGAACGGGAAAAATTCAGGACGTCGCCGTGGAACGGCGCTCGGAGAGCGGACGAGTCCGATCCGTCTTGGTCGTCGGCGAAAAGAGAACGATTCGTTTGGATCGCGAAATGGACATCCGCTCGGCGTTGGGAGACCTTCAGTCCACCTTCTTTGTTCTCAACCGTCATTACGACGCTTCGCACAAGATTGATTATTTGAAAATCAGCGGCGCGGGATTCGGCCACGGCGTCGGCATGTGCCAAATGGGAGCCTTCATGATGGCCAAACAAAATTACACGTATCGCCAAATCCTCGGTCATTATTTCGCCGACGTGAAGATGCGCAGGCTCTACGGTTAATGACCCATCGGTTCGCGGCCATTGAAAAAAAATCAGGTTCAACAACATTCCACGCGAATCCCACCGTCCGCCGTTGACGGCGATACCCCCTTTCGCCGTCAAGCGACGCTTTTCGCGGTCCTGATGGCGGTCAGCGTGATGCTCCGAACGGGTTTGGTTTTCTACTCGCAAAAATATCTCCAGAGCGACGAGGCGCTGGTCGGCATGATGGCGATGGACGTCATGGAAGGAGGCAAAATTCCGATCTTCCCGTATGGCAACCGATACGCCGGAGGCCACATCTTTGACCTTCTCCTGATGATACCGTGGTTCAAAATTTTCGGGCCGTCCGACGTGATCGTGACGATGGTTCCGGCCATGATCTCATGCCTCTACATCTGGATTGTTCATCGCCTCCTCTATCAATTCTTCGGAAAAAAATTGGCGCTCGTCGCCTCAATGTTATTCTCGTTTTCGGCGACGTTTCTTGCGTTCAATTTTTATGAGAACGGCGGCATGACGACCGCCTTTTTCGGCTGGCTCGGAATTTATTTTTTCTTTCAATCCCATTTTTCCGAGCGCGAAAGGCCGGTTTACCTCGTCCTCGCCGGGGTGTCGCTCGGATTCGCGTATTACTGTTTCGACTACGCCCTATTCTATTTCGTTTCCGTCATGCTTTTTTGGGCGTTCAAGGAGCGATTCGCGCTCTTCCGCCGCTGGAAATTTGTCGGACTTTTTCTTCTTGGTTTTGCCGTCGGCGCGACTCCCTTGCTCTATTACAATTTCACTCTGCGTAATGGCCACTATTTCGACAATTTTCAGGGCATGTTGCTTAGGCCGCCCTCTTCGGGGATGCCTTGGATTCAACAGTTTCTTCTGAAGGTTTGGCTGACGATATATTTCGGCCTTCCCTCCTTCTTCGGGATTGATATTTACGATTATCAGGCGTCAGTTCCGATCCCCGCCTACGCCGCCTATGCCATCTTCGCGTCGGCGACCGTGTGGGCGTCGCGGTTTTGTCTCAGGCCCCTTCTGAATTGGATGGGTTCATTTCGCGTCGGCGGTTCCTTCATCCTCCCGCGCGAACAGCGAATTCTATATCCCCTCTTGATGCTGATTCTTTATTTGGGGATGCACTGCGTTTCAAGTTTCGGCGGCGGCACGCCCCGCTATTTTATTCCCCTCTATCCGCTGATCCCGATTCTGATCGGTTGGGCCGGGCTTGAATTCGCGTCGCTTTCCCGTCCTCTGATTTCCGGCTTGGCCGTCGTCTATTTTTGCATCCAGGCTTTCTTCATCTGGCAACTCGGATCCGACAAAACGACGGTCGAATGGATGATCCGCGTCCACGGCGAGGACATCAAAACTTTGTCGGATTACCTTCTGAAAAACGGCTTCACCACCGTCATGACTCCCTACGAAATCAAATGGAAGCTCATGTTCGAGAGCAAACGGCGGATCGTCTGCGCCTCCTATATGTTCGGGTTTGATCGGGAACAGAAATACAATCTGGAGGTGATAGACCGCGTCAACAGCCGAAATGTCCCGCTGACCGTCATCTTCGACAAGGATTACCAATACGCCGAGGTGGGAAAAAAATTCAATCCCGACGGGGGATTCAACCTCAAGGAATTCCACGACCTGCTGGAAAAGAACAAAATCAAGTATGAGATCACCCCAATCGGCGATTACGTCGTCCTTCATGACTTTTCGTCGCAGGTGGCTTTGCCCGACCCCTACCACGGGCATGGAAAGGTCACCGGGGTGAAACCAATTTCCTGAAGGGAATTGGCCTCCTACGGTTTGCTTGGTTGCAATTCTTTCCGCTGTTGTTTCGTGAATTCGGGGTTGTCCATCTCTCTTCCCTCGCCGGCGGGTTTCCACGCGAATTCGGCTTTGTAGGTGTCCAGCGCCTTTTGCGGATTGAAAATTCGCGGGTCGGGAGGGATGGCGCGATAGGGCGCGGGGTCTGTTTCACTTGTGAAACAATCGGAAAGATCGCTCGCCGTCGCGTCGAATTGGTTGAGATAGGGAATTCCCAATATCAATTCGATCGTCTTTAGGATGCTCCCGAAACTCGCGTGCGTCTTGCAGACGCGCCCCTTCTTCACGTTCGGGCCGATCACCATCAGAATCGAGCGGTGATGGTCCACGTGATCCTGACCTCCTTGCGCGTCGTCCTCCGTGACGAAGACCGCCGTCTCTTTCCACCACGGACTTTGCGAGAACAATTCGATCACGCGACCCAACGCCAGATCATTGTCCGCCATGTAGGAATGAATGTAAGGATACCCCCGCGCCGGAAGCGATTTGGAGCCGTGATCGTTGGGAAGCATCATCGTCACGACCGGCGGAAACGGCTCTTTGCCGCTCAGCCATTTCTCTTTGAACTCCTTCTCGAAGGCGTTGACGCGAATCTGATCCGGAACGGCGGTGTTGAACGTGGCGAAATTGCGCGAGGTCCGGCGATAGAGCGGCTCGGGCATCGGATAATTCACGCCGAGCCGGATGCCGGTGTCGGGATAATCGTCCTCGTCCGATCCGGCAAACTCAAAACCCAAACCGTAATTGAAAAATTCCTTTCCATTGCGATTCAAATGCTCCCAAATCGAACCGGCTTCGTTGTAGTCCTCCGGATAAATCGCGCCCGACGATCCGGTCATCAGTCGTCGCCCGGGCGCGGAACTGAACATCGCCTCGCGGCGCGGACTGGTCTTGGTTGAAGTCTCGGTCCAGACGTTGGGAAAAGTTCCGACGAGCCAGCGATGCCCGTCGGCGGAGTGATCGGAGTCGCAATAAAAATTGTCGCAAAGCGCGTAGCGCCGCGCCAATGCCTGATGATTCGGCATGACGTTCACGTCTTCGATCTTGGGTTGGCCGTCCGCCGTCGCGGTGGCGTGAAGCCCGAATGCCGCGAGCGTCGGGTCGCCGTCGGCTTTTTCGTAATCGCCGAAAACCTGATCGTAGGTCCGGTTTTCCTTGGTGATATAGACGACGTGCTTGATCGGCGAGGCAAACGCGCCCGGATAGGGGGGGATCGGATTGTGCGGCTCGGGAATTTGGGCGACTTGGAATTTTTCGGTCTTGACCAAATTGTCAATGACACGTTGCGTCAGCGCGGGCAGTTCCGCGTCCTTCGGCGCGTCCATGATGCAGACGACCCCCTTCATCAAATTGCCGATGCCCTCTTCGTCCGGCTCTTGGACAAATCCGCGACCGCCGTTCGGTCCGGCCCCGTAACCTTTCGCGCAACTGACGTAGAGTTTGGACCCGTCGGCGTTGGTTTCGACTTTCGACGGGAACCACGCCGTCGGAATGTGGCCGAGAACTTTTCTCGATGAAGAGTCAATCACCGCGACGGCGTTGATACCCGCCTCGGCGACGTAGAGCCTCTGATGGTTGGGGGTGAGTTTGAGTCCGAAGGGAATTTGCCCGCGCAACGGACCTAAAGCTTCCTTGAGACCGAGCGGAATCGTCGCAATCACTTGAAACGATTCCGCGTCGAGGACCGAGACCGTGTCGTTGCTTCCGTTGCTGACGTATATGAAACGATCATCCACCGCGACCGAGTTGGGATTGCTCCCGCCGCACGCCGGAAGACCGTTGACTTTCTCCCCCACCAAAACGCCCGTCTTCACTTTGCCCGTCACTTTTTCTTGTGCGGGTTGAGAGAGATCAATCCTCCAAATCGAGAATGATTCCGGCGCGTTGGGATCGCCCAGCCCCGGAATTTCATACTCGCCGATTTTGATTCCCTCCCGCATTTCCGGCGTGTTAAAACCGAACGGCGGGAAAGCAAGCCACTCGCGTTTCTTTTGCGGGTTGATTCCCTTCATGACCGAATACTCGAACATCCCCGCGTTGGCGACGTATGCCGTCTTTTCATCGGGCGAAAGCGCGACGGCAAACGGATAACGCCCCGCCTGAACCGAGCCGACCACCGAACCGGGCAACCCTTTTTCCTCCTGCGGCGGCGTCTTGAGATCCACGATCACCAATCGAAAATTGGCTTGATCCACCGCGTAAAGTTTGCCGCCGTCGCGGGTGGCGGCGATCTCGCCGATAAAACTGTCCACGAATCTCCGGTCGCCGATTTTCGTGTTCAGAGAAATCGCGCCGATCTTTTTTCCCTTGGCGACGTCGAAGACGACGATATTACCTCGGTCGCCTCCCGAAACGTAAAGCCGCGAACTATCGGGCGAAAACGCAAGTCCCATAAACGCCGCCGGAAGAACGTCGTTGTCCGTCTCAACTCCGGGCGGAATTTGGCGGACGTAGGGAACCTCCTGATCCAGATGCGTGATGAGCGTCACGGCGACCGGCTCCATCCCGCCGCTGACGGCGGCGAGGATTCGCCCGTTCGGGCTCAATCGCAATCCGAACGGATGCGGCGGGACGACGATCTGACGACCCAGCGGCGTGAGCAGGCGACCATTGGGGATGATGCTCAATCCCTTGACGTTTCGCATGGCCGGACGATTCTCGGAGGGGGAACTCAAGCGGATGCCTTCGAAGTTTTCAGCGTGGCCGAAGGCGCAGAGTGAGAGAACGCCGATAAAAAGCGAGGCGCGTCGAATCAAATTCCCGTGATGATGAATAATCATGTCTGTAATCCCTTGTTTGCGTAAGAAGATTAAACACAAAGACATAAAGAAGGCACGAAGATCACAAAGATTTTTTCTCGGCGCGGCTCCAAGGTTTCTTTGTGTCCTTTCTGCCTCCTTCGTGTCTTTGAGTTTAATTCTTCTTCCAAAATCCCTTTACTTCCCCAATCGTTCCAATCCCCTCCGAAGCGGTCGGATGCCTCAGGCACGATGCGGCGGTCGCCAGCGCAAGCTGAACCGATTCATCGAGCGGCCATTCCTCGTGCGCGCCGTAAAGCATCCCCGCGCAGAAAGCGTCCCCCGCGCCGACGGTACCGCGAATTTCTCCGGCAGGAATCGCAAGGGCATCATACCGCCGAATTTGCCCGGACGGAACATCGCAAACCATCGCGCCTTCGGGGAAATGAATCGCGGCGATTTTTGAAACACCATCCTGCGCGATTCGCCGAAGAGCCTCCCGCAAATTCTCCTCGTTCGGTTTGCCGTTGGCCGTTCGCGGCTCAAGCCCGTAAATCCCGCACGCTTCATGTTCATTCACGATGAAGTAATCCAAATGCCTTAACGCCGGGCGGATGATTTGTTCGTATCGGCCTTGATCCAGACTCACCGTGTCGGCGGAGGTTCGGATTCCAAGCTTGCGCGCTTCGGCTAAAACTCGCGCCGCGCCGGTTTCGCAGTCGGCGTCCGGTGTGTCCAGTTTCGGAAAAAGCGCGAGGTAGCCCAAGTGTAATATCCGCGATTTTACGTCTCCAAGCTCAAAATGTTTCGCATCCAGATGATCGTTCGCGCCGCCGTGATAAAAAAAGGTTCGCCGTCCGCCGCCTTGTTCCGCCATCACGTCGGTATGACTGGAAGAAACGCCCTTGAGTCGCACCATCCCCGTCGCGTCAATGTTGTTCGCGCGAAGATCGTTCAAAATCCAATCCGCGTCGGCGTCGTCGCCGAGGCATCCCAACGCTTCGAGCGGAATTTTGGGATCGAGCCGCCGCAAATCCTTGATGACGTTGTAGGCGCATCCGCCGTTGCCCCGCTCCTCGGAGAGGATATTCGCCAAATGTCCCTGACTCGGCCAAACGTCTATCGTCTTGACCCGATCAATGATCCAATGCCCCGCCGTCGCGATGCCATGGCGTTGTCCAAAGGCGGTGGGCTGTTGTTTTCTTCCCATTGTTTTTCACCACCAAGCCACCAAGACGCCAAGCAACGCAAGGAAAATTCGAGGTTCGCGGTCTCGGAAGCGCAGAATTGGCATGCAAGGATTGACGCCTCTCAGGCGGAAGGGTATGCTGATTGCGAAAGGTGACACATGAGGCACGAATTTCGCGTTATTTGCACTTCCATTGAAGATGGCTGGATCATGGCTCAAGCGCCGGAACTCCCCGGCGCGGTGACCCAAGGACGGACGATGGAAGAGGCGCGTATGATGATCAAGGAGGCCGTTGAGCTTCTCCTTGAATCCTACCAGCGCAACGCCGAGCGCGATGCCCCCGGCAACGCCGTTTGGGAAACCCTCGCCATTGAGATTCCCGCCTCGTGAAACGGCGGGATTTCATCCGTCACTTGGAGCGGAACGGTTGTTATCTGGACCGCGAGGGAGCTAACCATACGATCTATAGGAATCCGACCAATGGGCGATGTGCCCCCGTGCCTCGCCATGGGAAGTTAAAGACACAACCGCGAGGACAGTTTGCGATCAATTGGGAATACCCCGTCCCTAGGCAATATTGGATGCGCGCTGTCATGAAGAATTTCGATTTGGAATGTTGAATTGTCAGGAACAAGATGACCGAACCTTGCTACCTCTCGCTTGCTCGTTCGGGCGAACTAACCCACCGAGCCGACGCGCTTTGGGCGATGCTGGCCGATTGCAAAATCTGCCCGCGCGATTGCGGCGTCAATCGTCTCAGAGGGGAGATCGCCGCCTGTTTCGCCGCCGAGTTGCCCGTCGTCTCGACCCACCTCCCCCATTTCGGCGAGGAGCCGTGCCTGACCGGAACGCGCGGCGCGGGAAACATTTTCTTTGGCCTGTGCAATCTGCGGTGCGTCTATTGCCAGAATTATCAAATCAGCCAGAACTACAAAACCGAACGCCGCAATGAGGTCTCGCTCGAACGGCTGGCGGAGATGATGATCGAATTGCAGGACCGGGGATGCCACAACATCAATTTCGTCTCGCCGACACATTTCACGCCGCAGATGGCGCGCGGGATCGAATTGGCGGCGGGGCGCGGACTTCGCCTGCCGATCTGCTACAATACGAACGCCTATGATTCGGTCGAGGTTCTTCGCATGCTCGACGGCTTCGTGGATATTTATCTTCCCGATCTGAAATACGGCTCCGACGAAACGGGGCAACAATATAGTTACGTGCGCGGCTACGTCGAGCGCGCCCGCGCCGCGATTGAGGAAATGTGGCGGCAGGTCGGCCCGCTCGTTTTGGACGACGACGGCATCGCCCGGCGCGGTCTCATCATCCGCCATTTGGTTCTTCCCAACGATCTCGCCGAATCCGAGGATTGTCTGCGGTGGATCAAGAATGCAATCGGAACCGACGTGACGCTCAGCATCATGGCGCAATACTATCCGACGAACAAAGCCGACCGTCACGTTCTCCTGAACCGGAAAATCACCCTGCGCGAATTCGAGCGCGTCGTCGAGCGCGCCGAGCGAATGGGATTCAAAAACATTCTGACGCAGGAGCATCATCAGGCGTCGGAATTTTACCGCCCCGATTTCACGCAAGAGCACGCCTTTCATTGGGGGAGGACCGAAGACGAAATGGCGCGCCGCGAGGAAAGCGCCGCCCCGGTTGAAGTCGCGCCCTGAAATCGCCTCTCTGAAAACATCCTTAAAAATCGCCAATGACCCCGCATGGCTCAATCCTCTCCGAATTCAATTAAAATTGTTTGCCAGAACCGCAAGGCGCGGCATCTTTATCACATTGAAGAGACCCACGAGGCCGGAATCGTATTGACCGGAACCGAGGTCAAATCGCTCCGCGCGGGCCGGGGAAGTCTGGCCGAAAGTTTCGCCCAGCCGATGGGAAACGAGATTTTCATCGTCAATTTTCACATTCCGCCCTACGAGCACGGCAACATTCACAACGTCCCGCCGACGCGGAGCCGAAAACTTTTGCTCCATCGGCAGGAAATCAACCGCCTGATTGGTTCCGTCTCGCGCAAAGGATACACGCTCGTCCCTCTCTCGGTTTATTTCAAAAAGGGAAAGGCTAAATTGGAAATCGCGCTCGGACGCGGCAAGAAAGAGCATGATAAACGCGAGGACATCAAAAAGCGCGATCTGGACCGCGAAGCCCGACGGGCAATGGGTTAAGCGACTGGGCCCGTTGAGTTGAATCTCGATATGGGATCAAACACAAAGACACAAAGAAGTCGCCAAGAGCACAAAGCCCATGAACGCCACTGGCGATGGTTTTCAGAACTCCTTTGTGTCTCCTTCGTGTCTTCGTGTTTAATGACGCCGAGATTTCACCGATGACCTCTCCATCCCTCACCGACGACGATCTCTACCTCTTCAACGAAGGATCGCATCTTCAGCTTTACGACAAACTTGGCGCGCATCCCACCTCGCGCAACGGGACGAACGGAACATACTTTGCCGTCTGGGCTCCGAACGCCGAACTGGTTTTCGTCGTCGGCGATTTCAACGATTGGGACAAAAACCGCCATCCCCTTTACGCGCGCGGGCAATCGGGCATTTGGGAAGGATTCATCCCCGGCGCGGCGAAGGGTTCGCGCTACAAGTATCACATCGTGTCGCGCCATCACGGCTATCGCGTGGACAAGGCCGATCCCATCGGATTTCATCACGAAATTCCGCCGCAAACCGCCTCGATCATTTGGGATTTGGATTATCAATGGAGCGATCGGGCGTGGATGGAATCGCGCGCAAAACGCAACGCGCTCCACGCGCCGATTTCGATTTATGAAGTTCATCTCGGCTCGTGGCGGCGCGTGCCGGAGGAAGACAACCGGCATCTCACCTACCGCGAGCTTGCGCCCCAAATCGCCGATTACGTCAAGCGGATGGGATTCACCCACGTCGAATTCATGCCGATCATGGAGCACCCTTTTTACGGTTCGTGGGGATAACAGACGACCGGCTACTTCC
>CAZRCZ010000035.1:0-28333 GCA_964598765.1 uncultured Candidatus Sumerlaeota bacterium
AGGCGGTTCTGAACGAGGTCCAGAAATCCGAAGGGCGGATTATCCTTTTTATTGACGAACTCCACACCATCGTCGGAGCGGGGAAAGCCGAGGGGGCGATTGACGCGGGGAACATTTTGAAGCCGATGCTTGCGCGAGGCGAACTCCACGGTATGGGCCGGAAAACGAACAACGAGTATAGTAAATACATCAGGAAAGAGGCGGCGTCCGAACGCCGTTTCCAACCGTTCATGGTCGGCGAGCCTTCGGTTGAGGACACGATCTCCATTCTGCGCGGACTCCGCGAACGATTTGAGTTGCATCACGGCATCCGAATTCAGGACGGCGCGGTCGTGGCGGCGGCGGTCATGTCCAACCGCTACATCAGCGACCGATTTCTGCCCGACAAGGCGATTGACCTGATTGACGAAGCGTGCGCCATGTTGCGGACCGAAGTGGATTCCATGCCGACGGAACTAGATCAGGTTTCACGCCGGATCATGCAATTGGAAATCGAGGAAACCGCGCTCAAAAAAGAAAAAGACCGCGCCTCACAAGAACGGCTCGTGGATTTGGGAAAAGAACTGGCCGAGTTGCGCGATCAGCAAAAGGGATTGACCGCGCGATGGAAGGGTGAGAAGGAATCCATCGGCGCGTTGCGGTCTCTGCGCGAGCAGATTGACCAAACCAAGGTGGACATCGAGAAGGCGGAACGCGCCTATGATCTTAACAAGGCCGCGGAATTGAAATACGGCAAGTTGCGGGAACTCGAATCCAAGCTCGCGCAAAAGGAAAAAGAGGTCGGGGCCAACGCTCCGAACCGTTTGCTTAAAGAAGAAGTCACCGAACAGGAGATTGCCGAGATCATTTCCAAGTGGACCGGAATTCCGGTCACGCGGTTGGTGGAAGGGGAGCGTGAAAAACTTTTGCGATTGGATGAAACACTCCACAAGCGCGTGATTGGTCAAGACCCGGCGGTGCAAGCCGTCGCCGACGCGGTGATCCGCGCGCGTTCGGGTCTGAAAGACCCGCGCCGTCCCATCGGTTCCTTCATTTTTCTCGGTCCGACCGGCGTCGGCAAAACCGAACTCGCCAAGGCGCTCGCCGAGACGCTCTTTGACACCGAATCGAACATCGTGCGAATTGACATGTCCGAATACATGGAGAAGCACACGGTTTCGCGTCTCATCGGCGCGCCTCCGGGCTACATCGGCTATGAGGAAGGGGGCCAACTGACCGAAGCCGTTCGCCGTCGCCCCTATTGCGTGATTCTCCTCGACGAAATTGAAAAGGCGCACCACGACGTTTTCAACGTGTTGCTTCAAATGCTCGACGACGGACGCTTGACCGACTCGCATGGCCGGACGGTGGATTTTAAGAACACCGTCGTCATCATGACCTCCAACGTCGGTTCGACTTTCTTGCTCGACGCGGTGAGCGCGACGGGCGAAATCAGCGAGACTGCGGTCAACGAGGTGATGCGCGAGCTTCGCGCCCATTTCCGTCCCGAATTCCTAAACCGCGTGGACGCGACGGTTCTCTTCAAGCCACTCAAGCTGGAGGAAATCGAAAAGATCGTGAACCTCTTGCTGGATGATCTCCGCAAGCGGCTAAGCGATCGGAACATTTCGATTGCTCTCACCGAACCGGCGCGAAACATGATCGCCCGCGAGGGCTACGATCCGGTTTATGGCGCGCGCCCCCTGAAACGCTTCCTTCAGCGCGAGGTCGAAACCGCGCTCGGTCGCAAGATTGTCGCGGGCGAGATTTCAGACGGTGATGAAATCACTATTGAAGTCGAGAACGGGAAATTGGCCTTCAACGTGGCGGCGGTTCCACAGGAAGTTTAATCCTGCGGAAAGAATTCCCACCACCCATGGAAAAACTCCTGATTGCCGCCCGATGGGGTCTTGTGTTTTTCCATTTGCTTTCGCTTCAGGCAAAGGTCACTTCCCAACAGCGCCGATAATTCGCTCTCGCCATAACGCTGAACCGGCAAACCGCTACACCGTGCAGGACCTTCCGGTCCGAATGTCGCAAGGATCAAATGTCCGCCGCGATTGAGGCTTGAACGCAGGGTTTCCAGATAACGGCTTCGATCCTTCGCGTCGGTCAAAAAATGAAAAACGGCGCGGTCGTGCCAAACCCGAACCGGACGCTCCGGCTTGAAATCCAAAATATCGGCTTCGATCCATTTGACCTTGGTCGCGGCATTGCCCAATCGGGCGCGCGCCTGATTCAACGCGGCGGAAGAAATGTCCAAGACGCTCACATCGGAATATCCCTCCGCAACCAGATGGTCAACCAACGTGGACGCGCCGCCGCCGACGTCCAGAATCGGCGAAGTGCGCGGCGCACCCGTTGCTCGAATCAGCTCCAGAGAAAGGGTCGGCGCTGGCTGATACCACGAGAGTTGATCCGGCCGGCGACTCTCGTAGACTCTTTCCCAGTGTGCTTTCCGGTCTTCGTTTGTCATGTCCCCGTTTTTGAATCCGCGGGAGGCGGACCGCGAAAGAAGATGGATACCGCCGATTTGCGGAGCCAAGGCAAAAGCGTTCGGGCGTGGAAGTGGGGATCATGCTCGTTCGCCGGATTTCCGCGGCGGTCCGCCATCGTCGCGCAGTAAACGGGATACTTGTCGCCGTTCGTCGAATCGAATTCATGAAACGACGGCATCCCCGGGCGGTAGTTCAAGGGCGTAGCGTCAATCGTGAACTGGCCGGGTTTTGGAGAGTCGAATTTGAGCTCGTAATAGTATCCCTGATACTCCCCGTTTTGGCGAAGGGAATCAGGGATCAAGTCCGTTCCATCTTTGAGCAAGTGCGCGGACGAGATCGGAACCAATTTAACGGTCGACAGGTAGGTCTCGCTTGATATTTCAACTTCGACGATGCGCCGCATCATGCAAAGCTGATGCCGCGCCTCGGGAGCATAAGAGGCGGGAAGGTAGAATACGTAGGATATGAAATATATCACGTAGGATAGCAGTAGCAACGAAGCAGTGAGGGTGGTGAGGGCGGCCAAGGAGATCTTCTCCCGAAGGGACGCGGTGCTCCGAGCAATGAACGGAAAGAGGAGAATGCTTTGCGTGAAGGCGATGATTGTCACGAAAGGCGCCGCAACATTGAGAAGCTCGGCCCCCCATGTCTTGGCCGCGACTCGGAGGACTACCAGAATAACGACTGCCATGATCCAGATGAAAGGGATGCGAAGCCCGCATTTTCCCCACTTCGTTCTCACCCAAAAACGTAAGGCAAGAAACAAAAGGATGGCGAGGATAAGGGAGGATCTTCCTTCCCAAGCGGGAGCGTTGTCGATTTCAGGGAAGGAGGGAGTCTCGGATTCGAAGTATTGGAGAGGCCACATTCGAGGCGATTCCCATGGCGGGACTCAAATCGGTTCGATTTCCATGTTATCGGAGAGACCATCAGGATACACTAAGAAAGCCGCGCTTCATGATTGTGGCCGACGCAAACTTGCGGCTAGCATAACACGCTCCATCATTCCAATCCGTACAGCCTGCTTTCAGGAGGCTCCCTTTTGCCCTCGACTTGAGTTGAGGGAATCAATCAATCCGGATTGTCTCGGAGCGCGCTATAGCGCGGCTTCTCGAACGGCTTAAAGCTCAAGCGGGTCGAGAAGCCATGCTGAAGCATGCTTGGCCTCAAGGTGTGGCATCATCCAACCCCCAGCTGGAAGCTGGGGGCAAAGGGGAGCGCGCTCAAGCCCGCTGAAAATCACGAAGGCAAATCTTCCAAATCGAACGGATTCGCGAATTGCGCCCGACATTTGCGGACCTCCTCATTTTCCCGTATGTCCGAATCCCCCTTCGCCGCGCTGGGTTTCGGGAAGCTTTGCCGCAATTTCCAAAGCCAACCGCTCGACTCGATGAAAAACCATCTGCGCAATCCGGTCGCCGCGAGAGATGGTGAAAGGGGCGGATCCGAAATTGAAAAGTATAACGCCGATCTCCCCCCGATAATCCTCGTCAA
The DNA here is from genome assembly GCA_964598765.1 of uncultured Candidatus Sumerlaeota bacterium. GTDB lineage: Bacteria > Sumerlaeota > Sumerlaeia > MVZB01 > JAJFLK01 > CAZRCZ01. Next base: position 3,972 of record CAZRCZ010000035.1, read on the forward strand.
TTGTGCCGGGGCTGTTCAGGATGCCGATGCCATGCTTGAGAGCCAAGCCGGATCGCGGGCGGACTTGCGCCTCCCAACCGGACGGCAAGGCGATTCGCAATCCGGTCGGAACCAAGGTATGTTTCCCCGGCTCGATCACAAGCGGCTGTCCAGCCACGACCGCCGCGCGCAAATCCATCCCCGCCGACCCGCCGGTGGCGTAATCGGGCAGGGGCAAATCGCGCGCCGACGGCTCTTGAAAGATCAGGACTTTTGACGAATCGCTCATCGTTCGCTACGATCATTGCGGATTCCGCCATGACTTCCAAGCACAACCCTTCCACCGAAGACGCCGCCATCAGAGTGGAGGAACTCCGCCGCGAAATCCGCCGACACGACGAGCTTTATTATCAAAAGACCCAGCCCGAAATCACCGACCGAGAATACGATCTTCTTGTCGAAGAATTGGGGCAACTCGAAGAACGTTATCCCGAACTCATCACTCCCGATTCCCCCACTCAGCGCGTCGGCGAGGGGCGCGCGGAAGGTTTTAAGACCGTCGAGCACGCGCTTCCGATGCTCTCCATTGAGAACAGCTACGCCCCCGAAGAAGTCGTGGAATTTGAAAACCGCATCAAGCGCGCGCTCGGGCGCGACGAAAAAATCGAATACGTCTTGGAAATCAAAATTGACGGCGTGGCCATGTCCATCATGTTCGAGGATGGGCGGCTTAAATACGCCGCGACGCGCGGCGACGGCATTCGCGGCGACGACGTGACCGCGAACGTCAAGACGATCAAACATGTTCCGCACAAAATCGGGGACAAATCCGCTCCGACCCCGAGAGGGCGTTATGAGGTGCGCGGAGAAGTTTTCATTCGGCGCGAGGATTTTGAGCGGCTGAACAAAGAGCGCGAGAAAAGCGGCGAACCCCTTTTCGCCAACCCGCGCAACACCGCCGCCGGGTCGCTCAAACAACTCGATCCGGCCCTCGTCGCCCAGCGCCCGCTCGACTTTTACGGATACGCCGTCGGCGTTTCCGATTCGCCCCCTCCGCCGACCCACGTCGAGCTTCTGGAGCAAATGAAGTCGTTCGGTCTGCCGATCAATCCCAAACGCTGGGTCTGCGGGTCGGTCGAGGAAATCATTCAGGTTTTGAACGATTGGGAATCGAAGCGGAAAGATTTGCCCTACGACACTGATGGCATCGTCATCAAGGTCAACCGGCTTGATCTGCGCGAGGAACTCGGCTCGACGGCCAAGCACCCCCGCTGGATGCTCGCCTATAAATTCTCCGCCGAGCAGGCGGAAACCCTTTTGGAAAGCATCGAGGTCCAAGTCGGCCGCACGGGAGCCGTGACCCCCGTCGCGCATCTCAAGCCCGTCTTTCTCGCCGGATCGAAAATCAGCAGAGCCACGCTTCACAACGCCGACGAGATCGAACGCAAGGACATCCGCGTCGGCGACCGCGTCATCATCGAGAAGGGAGGCGACGTGATTCCCAAGGTCGTCCGTTCGCTCCCGCACTTGCGGTCCGGTCACGCCCACGTTTTCAAATTTCCCAAGCAATGTCCGGTTTGTTCATCGGAGTTGATCCGCGTCGAAGATGAAGCCGCGCATCGTTGCGTCAACGCTTCCTGTCCGGCGCAGGTCAAGGAGCGGATCAAACATTTTGCGCGGCGAACGGCGATGGACATTGAAGGCTTGGGGGACAAGCTCGTGGATCAACTCGTGGACAAGGAATTGATCCGCGACTACGCCGATCTTTATGAACTGACCGAAGCGCAGTTGGCCGGACTGGAGCGCATGGCGGAGAAATCCGCCCGCAACCTTCTCGATCAAATCGAGGCGAGCAAGAAGAGGTTCCTTTCGGCGTTGATTTTCGGTTTGGGTCTTCGCCACGTCGGCGCGCAGGCCGCGCGATTGCTCGTCCGCGAATTTGCGACGTTGCAAGAGCTTGCCGACGCGCCCAAGGAAAAATTGGACGGCATCGAGGGCATCGGCGAGATCATCGCCGAGAGCATCGCCGATTTCTTCGCCAACCCCGCCAATCACAAACTGATCGGACGATTGCGCGAGGCGGGATTGAACATGACGCGCCTTCCGGAGGAAGCTCCGCCGGAAAGAAGCGAAGCCTCTCCCTTCGCCGGCTTGACCTGCGTCTTCACGGGCGAATTGGAAAAGATGGATCGCGCCGAAGCCGAGAAATTGGTCGAGCGTCTCGGCGGCAAAGCGACCTCCAGCGTGAGCAAGAAAACAAACCTCGTGATCGCCGGACCCGGCGCCGGCTCCAAACTCAAAAAGGCCCAAGACCTCAAAATTGAGGTTATTGACGAGACGGAATTTTTGAGACGCGTCAAGACGGCGGAATACGGCTGATCTCTCTCGCGCGCGGGACCGCGCGTCTCTCTTTTCGCCGCCCGATATTCGTCATTCGCTATTCGTATTGCATCCAATCCCTGACCATGTTGGGCGTCGGGGTCGCCGAGGAGGTCGGCGAAGCCGTCGCCGTGCGCGTGACGGTCGGGGAGGGGGTGGCCGTGCGGCTGGAAGTCGGAGTCGGAGAGGCAGTACGGGTTGCCGAAAGCGTCGCGGTTCTTGTGGCCGTGCGCGTGGATGAACGCGTCGGAGAAGCCGTCCCCGTGCGAGTCGCCGTCGCCGTCGAAGACCGGGTTGCCGTCACGGTTGCGGACGCCGTCCTTGTCGGGGAAAGCGTTGCCGTGCGCGTGGGTGACAACGTTGCCGTTCGCGTCGGCGAAAGGGTCGCTGTCCGCGTCGCCGTGCGAGTCGAGCTTCTTGTCGGGGTCAAGGTCGCCGTGCGCGTTGCCGATAGCGTCGCCGTCCGGGTCGGCGTTGTCGTCAGAGAAGCCGTACGCGTGGGCGAGGGCGTCGCGGTGCGGGTGGGAGAGAGCGTTGCCGTACGCGTGGGCGAACCGGTGGCCGTCCGGGTTGGCGTCTTCGTGGAGGAGCGCGTCGGGCTTGGAGTGATCGTCCCGGTTCCAGTCACCGTCGCCGTGCGCGTGGAGGTCGGCGTGAGCGAAGCCGTCCGCGTGGGAGAAAGCGTGGCGGTGCGGGTGGGCGATCCCGTTGCGGTGCGCGTCGGAGACAGCGTTGCCGTCCGCGTTGGAGTGCGGGTTGAGCTTCGCGTCGGCGAAAGCGTGGCCGTCCGGGTTGGCGACAACGTCGCGGTCCGTGTCGGCGTCGGCGTCAGCGAAGCCGTCCGAGTGGGCGAAAGCGTGGCGGTCCGAGTCGGCGACAAGGTGGCGGTCCGCGTGGGCGAAAGCGTGGCGCTTCGGGTCGGCGAAAGCGTCGCGGTTCGTGTCGGAGAGAGCGTTCCCGTGCGAGTGGGCGTCGGCGTCACGGAGGCCGTGCGCGTGGGCGATAGCGTCGCGGTTCGCGTGGGCGAAAGTGTCGCAGTTCGCGTGGGGGACAAGGTCGCCGTCCGCGTGGGCGTGCGAGTGGAGCTTCTCGTGGGCGATAAAGTTGCGGTGCGGGTTGGCGAGAGCGTGGCCGTGCGGGTCGGCGTCGGCGTCAGGGAGGCCGTTCGCGTGGGCGAAAGCGTCGCCGTCCGGGTGGGCGTTGCCGTCAAAGAAGCCGTCCGGGTGGGGGAAAGCGTGGCCGAACGAGTCGGGGAAGGGGTCGCTGTTCGGGTGGGCGAGAGCGTCGCTGTGCGCGTGGGCGAAAGCGTCGCCGTGCGTGTGGGACTGGGCGTCGGTGTGCAGTTGCCTGAGCTTTGAATATACATATCGTCCACGAACAAATTGTCCCGGCGATTGACGTTGTTGGTCGTGTCGGCCCCGCTACGAAGCGAATCCTGCGCGCGGATATAAACTGTTCCGCTCAACGCGGCGGGAAGCGTGAAACTAAAGACAGCGTCCGCCGATTGCGTTGATAGGACGGTGACCATGTTCGTGTAGCTCACATCGTCCGTCGAGTAAGCAAAGATGAAGTTGTCGGGTCCGTTCGTACTGACGCCAACGTGCGCTTCCACGAAGAACGTGTGTCCGCTTCCGGGCGAGACGGTGATGGTCCACCGTTTGTCAATCTGCCAGAATCCGCCGGTATAGACCTCCTGAATCTGCTGATAAGTATTGTCGCTTCCGATGGTGTTGGTGTAGGTGCCGGTGACGGTCCCTGTGGCCGTTCCCCAATCGGCCGTGGCGCGGTCAACCGCCGGATCCACGCAGGGGGTCGGCGACGGCGTGGCCGTGCGCGTCGGCGATGAAGTCGCCGTTCGAGTCGGCGAGAGCGTAGCCGACCGCGTCGGCGAGAGGGTCGCGGTCCGGGTCGGTGAGAGCGTGGCCGTTCGCGTGGGCGAGAGCGTGGCGGTGCGGGTCGGGGATAGCGTTGCGGTTCGGGTCGGCGTTGGAGTCAACGACGCCGTCCGGGTTGGCGACAGCGTTGCGGTCCGGGTCGGCGACAATGTGGCTGTGCGCGTCGGTGTTCGGGTCGAACTCCGCGTGGGGGACAAGGTCGCCGTGCGCGTTGGGGAGAGAGTTGCCGTTCGCGTCGGCGAGAGCGTGGCCGTGCGCGTCGGAGATAACGTTGCGGTTCGGGTCGGGGTTGGGGTCAGAGAGGCCGTCCGTGTCGGCGAGAGGGTGGCCGTGCGCGTGGGAGACGGCGTCCCTGTCCGCGTGGGCGACAGGGTGGCGGTTCGGGTGGGGGAAAGCGTGGCCGTGCTGGTTGACGTTAGTGATGCGGTGCGCGTCGGAGATAATGTTGCCGTTCGAGTCGGCGAGAGCGTGGCCGTCCGCGTGGGCGAAGGAGATGCGGAATTGGTTGGGGTCAAAGTTGCCGTGCGCGTCGGAGAAAGGGTTCCCGTTCGCGTCGGAGACGGAGACGCGGAGGACGTGGGCGAAGGAGTGGCGGTGGCGGTTGGGGTTGAAGTGGCGGTCCGGGTCGGCGTGAGAGTTGCCGTTTGCGTCGGGGTCGGGGTCGGAATGATGTAGGTAACGCTCAGGATTGGCCGCCTCTCGGGACTGGATGAAGCCTCGCCCGCATAAAAGCCCCAATAGGTCGAAGTGTTGTCGTTGTTGTTGTAGGGAAAGGGAGAATACGAACCGGAAAAAACGATTCTCATCTGGGTCTTGCCCGTCAGGTTGATCTTGTCCAAGTTTGACGTGAAGGGATTGTTGTAAGTCGAATCGGCCACCATCGCCGTCGGAAGCAAGGGGGTCGAAAGATTCCCTGCGTTATAGACGTTGGTCGCGTCATCCAGATCGGCCGTTTCCAAGGCGGAATTGCCGCTGAACGATCCGCTGATGATTTCCATGTAGGGCTGGCCGAAGGGGGTTCGCGGTTCGCCCACGGCCGTACCAAAACGCAATTTCAGCGAGGCCGTCGTGACGACGCAATTGTCCGGAAGACTGCTGGTGTCGAAGGAGACAAAACCTTTGTAATAATAACGCTCGAAAGTTGGACTCGCGGTGGCTTCGTCGCCCACGCGGAGGGAGGTATTTGTGTTGGAACTTGAATTGAGCGTTGCCGGGTTGGAGGTGAAGCCTCCGTTGTCTTGGGACTTGACCCAGCCATCTTCGGAAGCGGTTGAAACAAACGTGACGGTGGTTTGCGAATGAACGCGGGCAACAAGTAAAATAGAGAGGCCGAGCGCGACAATAGCACCCCGACCCCGTTGTTTCGCCTCTTGCGATTGCGAGCGTTGCATCCTACTTCTGCATCTTTGGCTTCTCCGGAAAAGCCTCTCAAAATTTTTCAAACGTATCCAGCGATCCACCGCATACTAGTCCCCAAGTATAGGACACTTTTTCAGGGTGACAACCTAAAAATGAGTTCGATGCAAGATTTTTTTGCAACCAAATGAGGGTGCTTGCTTCGCTCCGCTTTTGTGGATAACTTGTAGGCCATAATGGGGATGTTCGATTTCCACCTTTCACCCTATCTGAAAAGTTCGATTTGGAACAGATTCCAACCAAGAGTAACAATGGAGTCTCCTCGCCTATTGTGTTGGTTTCCTTTGAGTTACACCTATGGGCCTAGTTTCGCTTTGCCGAATTATAGAATTGGTGTAACCTATGCTTTGAATTCTCCGGAGCATTGAAGCTCGCCAAAAGGAGACGGACCGATGACCACCGGATTGCTTGATCCACTCGACTCATCCCAATGGGACAAGAACAAAGCCCGGCATTTGCTCAGCCGCGCCGGTTTTGGCGTGCCCCTCGCCGCGGTTGACGATTTGGCCAAATTAGATCCGGTCGGTGCGGTCGCCTCTCTTCTCGATTACGAAAAAAATTCCGAACCCAATCACGAACCGGATTGGCTTGAGCCTCCCACGGCGGGAAGAGACTTGCGCCGCCAAGTCACCGCCATGGAGGCGCTCAATTCCAAAGGACACGAGTTGACCGATGAGGAAAAGAAACAACGGGAGGAAGAAACCAAGAAGCTCTTCAACGCGCTCCAACAGGAAGAACGTCAGGACATTGAGAAACTTAAGGCATGGTGGCTTAAACGTATTTTGATAACCCAACGTCCTTTACAGGAAAAAATGACCCTCTTCTGGCACGGCCATTTCGCCGTTTCCGCCGAGAAAGTCAAATCGGGCTACCACAATTACATGTTGAATAAGCTCTTCCGCGACAAGGCGACCGGAAATTTCAAAATGCTCGCCTACGAAGTCGGCATCTCGCCGGCAATGCTCCGCTATCTCGACAACGACCAAAACAACAAAAACCACCCCAACGAAAATTGGGCGCGCGAGCTGATGGAGCTTTTTACTTTGGGCGTCGGCAATTACACCGAAGACGACATTAAGAATTCCGCGCGGGCATTCACCGGCTGGACCTCCAACGGCGAGGAATTCGTCTATAACCCCCAAGCCCACGACGACGGCGATAAAACATTCATGGGGAAGAAGGGGAAATTCAACGGCAATGACATTGTGGACATCATCTTCGAGCAAAAAGCCGCGGCCCGTTTCCTTCCCCAGAAACTTTGGAAATTTTTCGCCTACGAAGACCCGGAACCGGAAATCGTTGACGGTTTGGCCAAGACCTTCCGCGAAAACGGCTACGAATTGAAGCCCCTCTTGAAACAAATTTTCCTTTCCAAGGCTTTTTACAGCGAGAAGGCCGTCCAAACCCAAATCAAAAGTCCAGTCCAACTGGCCGTTTCGATGCTCTCCTATCTCGACGTGAACCCTCCGGCCGACAGTATCACCGAACGATACGTCGTCCTTTCGCTTCGGATGATGGGGCAGGACCTCTTCTACCCTCCCAACGTCAAGGGTTGGGACGGCGGCAAGGCGTGGATCAACACCAACACGCTCATGGTCCGTTACAACTTGGCGAATTTTCTCGTGCAGGGGGTCGCCACCAACGTCGGACCCGGCATGAACATCCAGCAGATGCTCCAACGCTCCAAGCGCAAAATTGCGTCCCCGACCAATGCCAAACAGAGCAAACTTGAGCGGGCCAAAGAAGCGATGATGAAGGGGGACGCGATGGATCAGGAGATGGAGATGGGCATGGGAATGGAAGGGGACATGGGCATGAGCGGAAGGATGGACATGAAGGACGTCGGCGTCGTCGGGGACAGCACGGGCCCCAAGGGAATGAAACTCCCTTTTGCCCCCTTTGACGCGATGAAATTTTTCGGCAAAGGCTCCAACCTGACCGTCGCCCAAGTTGCCGACTATCTCTCGGATTATTTCTACGGACGCCCGATGGGGCAAACCCAGCAGGGAGAGGTCTTGGAAGCCATGACCGGCGGATCGTCCCCCGCCGAAAAGTTGAATGTTCAAGCGTGGGACGTCGGGCGTTTGCGGGGCGCGGTGCGGCTCATGCTCAGCGCGACGGAATTTCAAGTTTGCTGATTTTTGAATTGGAAAAGGAGTAATGAAAATGAAACCGATGATGCTTCAAACGCGGCGTGAATTCATGTGCAACTGCGGCCTTGTCACGGCCGGATTGACTCTCCCGCAATTTCTTGTCCAGACCGCCCAGTCGGTCGCCGCCGAACAGGGATGGGAACCCGCTTCGGGCGCTCCTCTTCCCGGATTCAAGGACGATCACGTTCTGGTCGTCGTTCAATTCAGCGGCGGGAACGACGGTCTCAACACGGTCATTCCTCACTCCGACGATCATTATTTCAAGTCGCGTCCCAAGCTTGCGCTGGAAGGAAACAATCGCATCCGCGTCAACGACGACTTGTCGCTCAACAACGGTCTCTCCGGTTTGAAAGGTCTTTACGACTCCGGAAAGGTCGCCATCGTCGAAGGCGTCGGCTATCCTAATCCCAATCGCTCCCATTTCCGCTCGATGGAAATCTGGCACACCGCGTCGGATTCGGACAAAAATGATTTGAACGGCTGGATCGGACGCTACTTTGACAACGCCTGCGACGGACGACCCCAAGCGACGGCGGGCGTCTTTCTCGGCAACGAACTTCCGCAGGCGTTTTACGGAACCAAGGGAATGGGCGTTTCCTTTTCCAATCCGGACGATTTCGGATACGTCGCCGGGAAAAAGGGGGACGACACGCGCAGTTTCCGCGCGATGAATGACAAGAACGAGCCCGCCGAAAACCATACCGTGGATTTTCTCCGCCACATGACCGACGGAGCGATGGTCAGCGCCGACCGCGTTCATCAAATCGCCAACAAGTTCAAGAACGACAACAAATATCCCAAGGACCCCTTCGCGCTGGGATTGGCAACCATTGCCCGGATGATCGCCGGAGGGCTCGGTTCGCGCATTTATTACATCGCCCTCGGCGGATTCGACACCCATGCCAACCAGCGGGGTCAGCAGGATCGTCTTCTCGCCCGCTATTCTCAGGGCGTCACCGCGTTCTGGCGCGATCTGGCCGAGATGAAACACGACAAGCACGTTCTCATGATGACCTTCTCCGAATTCGGGCGGCGCGTCAGCGAGAACGCCAGCGGCGGAACCGATCACGGGACTGCCGCGCCGATGTTCTTGATCGGCGACAAAATCAAAGGCGGACTTCACGGCCAACGCCCCAGCCTGACCGATCTGGACCAAGGAGACCTTAAATTTACGACCGACTTTCGCTCCGTCTATGCGTCGGTCCTAAGCCAGTGGTTTAACGTTAAGCCGTCGGTCGTCCTTGGGCGCGACTTTAAGCAACTGAACCTGATCGCCTGATTTTCGGGCTTTTCGCATCCTTCGCGGGCGATTCTTTCCTTCCGCCGCATAACCTTGCGCCGTGAGGCTTGGTCATGGTATAAGCGAGCCAAGCTTCTACCATGACGACCAAGGCCACAGCACTTTTTCTCGCGCTGATCGTTCTGATTTCGTCCGGTCTTCCCGCCGGCGAAGTTATCTACACCTGTAGTATGTCGGGACGGCAGTATAAGGCGTGTTGTTGCACGAATCAGTCAGACACGCAGATGACGAATTGCCACGCCAAGATGGAACAGGCGTCGGCGAATTCGGAAGAAAAGGGTTGTTGTAGCCGCAAGAATGAGAAACCGTCCGGCGAAAATCCGACCGCCCGCGCTTCCCATGGTTGCGGATGTTGCTCCGTTTCCCACGTCGAAAAGAACAATAATCCCGCTCGAACCGTCGAAGACATCAGCGCCCCGCGCCCCGTTCTCCAAAAATCCTTGAATGTGGATTTGTATTCCGATGTTTCCGAACAATTCATCACCCGGCTTCATCGTTCCGATTGGGGACCGCCCAACCACGGATCGCCCCCGACGTATCTTCGTTTGCTTCAAATTCGCCGCTGACCGTTCCTCACACAACTGATTGATCGCATTGGCCTTTGGCAGTGAGGCCGAGTGTCGCCGTTTAATTTGGTTCGCTCCGGTCCCTCCGCCAGAGGACGTAAAAGTTCTCGTTCATCTAGCTTGGAAAGGAACGCGGCGTCCATGCGTGGTTTCGCCCTTTCGTATCATTTTTCTTGGTCGGATAAACTCAAGCGCGGTTCGCGCATGGGGAGTGTGATTGTCTCCGCGACGGTCGCCTTGACTGTGGCGTGTCAGCGCAACTTGTCGTTGCCGGGTGAAGCGCAAGAGCGAGAGCGAGCGGCGCAAGCGGCCTTGCCCTATAAAATCTCCCCCGCTGATCGCGTATTGCCCGATCTGGAGCGCGACGCGGACCTCGGGCGCGTTCTCGAAACGGCCTTCAATTCCAACGGCGAAATCGAGGCGGCGTATCGGGAGTGGCGCGCCGCGCTGGAGCGAGTTCCCCAAGCCGGCGCGCTTGCCGATCCGCGCCTCGATTTCAGCGTTCTTTTCGGTCCCGACAGCCTGAAGTCCTTCGGCGATTTCCTGCGGGTGATGGCGAGTCAGGAAATTCCGGCCAAGGGCAAACGCGCGGCGCAGGCGCGAAAGGCGCTGAAGGAGGCGCAGGCGGCCGGAGAGCGGTTCCGCGCCGCGAAGTTCAAATTGCAAAACCGGATCGTCCAAGCCTACGCGCGGGCCGCGCTCAACGAATCGTATCTCGATCTCTCGACCGAGTCGCTTCAACTCCTGCATACCTCCTTCGAGGTGATGACTCTGCACTTTCACACGATCACTGGGGAGGCAAAAGTGGAGTTGAACAAGATCGAGGTGGAAATCGAGAAACTCGACAGCGACCGGCGCGCCTTTCTCATCTCCCGGGAATCGTTGCGCGCCGAATTGAACGGACTCCTGAACCGCGAACCCAACGAGCCGCTGGGCGTGATCCGAATGCCCTCGATTCGTGCGCCGGAGACCGAGGAGGCGAAACTCTTGGCTCGAGCCGTGGAGAACAATCCTGAACTTGCCGCTTTGCGGAAAGAAATCGAAGCCCGTGGCGCGGAGCAAACGCTCGCCGAACTCGCCAAAAAACCGGACTTCATGTTCGGCGGCGGAATGGACGATCCGCTCATGCCGATCCTCAGCGCGGGAATCACGCTTCCGATCAACAAACAACGCATCCGTTCCGGAATCGAGGAAGCGCTCGCGATGCGTCAGGCCGCCGAAGCGCGGCTCCGAAACGCCTCGCGCGACGCGCAGTCCCGCCTGATCATGGCGTTGCTGGGCATCCGCGATGCCGAGCGCGTCCTTGACGATTACAACCGCCGCGTCATCCCCAAGGTCCGCGAAACTCTCGATCTTCAACTGCGTTACTACGGAAGCGGCGGCGGCTCGTTCATGGAATTGATTGACACGCAACGCCTCATGCTCGATTTCCAAAAGATGGTTCGACAGGCCGAGGCGGACCGCCTGCGCAACCTTTCCGATCTTGAGGAAATTCTCGGCGAGGACCTTTTCGATTTCGCGCCCCAGACGCAAACCCCGGCGGAGGCCAAACCATGATCGAGAACCTGATCGAATACTGTTGTCGGAACCGCTTCCTCGTCATGGCGCTTTGGTTGGGAGTCGCCGTCGCGGGCGTCTGGGTGATGAAGCGCACGCCGGTGGACGCGATTCCGGATCTCTCGGAGAACCAAGTCATCATCTTCACCGATTGGATGGGACGAAGTCCGAAAGAAATCGAGGATCAGATCACCTATCCCTTGTCGGTCAACCTTCAGGGACTTGCGGGCGTCAAGTCGGTGCGTTCTTCGTCGGAATTTAATTTTTCGATGATTAACATCATCTTCGACGACTCGGTGGACTTTTATTTTGCGCGGCAGAGGGTCTTGGAGCGGCTCGCGCTCGCCGCGACGTTCCTTCCCCAAGGCGTGGTCCCTTATCTTGCCCCCGACGCGACCGCGCTCGGCCAGATTTTTTGGTATACCGTCGAAGGGGAAAACATGGACGCCGGAACTCTGCGAGGCATCGAGGATTGGTTCGTCCGCTACCAACTTAATTCCGTTCCGGGCGTCGCGCAGGTCGCCAGCGTAGGCGGATTCCCCAAGGAATATCAGATTGACGTCGTTCCCGAAAAATTGCGCGCCTACGGCGTGACGCTCGGCGATCTTTTCATGGCGGTCGAGAAAAGCAACAGCGCGTTCGGCGGGCGCGTCGTTCAAAAAGGAAACGCCGAATACATCGTCCGCGGGGTCGGATGGATCAAAACCCTCGACGACTTGCGTGAAATCGTCGTCGCGCGGCGCGGCGACGTTCCCATCAAAATCGGCGACGTGGCGACCGTTCAGATCGGCCCGGAATTTCGCCGGAGCGTCTTGGAAAAAGACGGCCGGGAAGTGACGGGCGGCGTCGTGATGATGCGCTACGGAGAAAATCCGCTGGAAGTGACCAAGCGGATCAAGAGCAAAATCCGCGATCTTCAAAAGGGGCTTCCCGCCGGGGTCCGCATCGTTCCCTTCTATGATCGAACCCGCTTAATCGAAGGGGCGATTCACACGGTCAGCCATGTCTTGGAGCATGAATTGATCATCGCCGCCGTCGCGATCCTTCTGATTCTCACGCACGTCCGGAGCGTGATCGTCGTCGTCATTGTGTTGCCCCTTTCCATCGTGACCTCCTTCATCCTCATGCGGGCGTTCGGAATTTCCTCGAACATCATGTCGCTGTCGGGCATCGCAATTTCCATCGGGATTTTGGTGGATCAGGCGATCGTCATGGTGGAAAACGCGACGCACCGGTTGACCGCGAAATTCGGCGACAAAAAAATTACAGGCGACACGACCGACGTCGTCGCGGGAGCCTGCCGACAGGTCGGACGCCCCATCTTCTTTTCCGTCCTCATCATGATCATTTCGTTTCTCCCCGTTTTTGCCCTGAGCGGTCAGGAGGGAAAACTATTCCATCCCCTCGCCTTCACCAAGTCGTTCGCGCTCCTCGGCGTCGCGATCATGTCGGTCACGTTGGTTCCCGCGATGATCCCGATTTTCATTCGGGGCAAGCTCGCCAAAGAGGAAAACAATTGGATCATCTCCAGCGTGATCGAGATGTATCGCCCCGTCCTTCAATTTCTGATGAACCGTCCCAAAACGGTCGTCTGGATGTTCGTCGTTCTTCTCGGCGTCGGGTTTTATTTCGCGCGGCACCTCGGGCGTGAATTCATGCCGCCGCTGGACGAGGGAAGCATCCTCGACATGCCGATCAGCGTCCCGCGCATGTCGGTCACGCAATCGGCCGACGACATCAAGGCGCGCGACGGGATGCTCCGCCAGTTCCCCGAAGTCGAGCAGGTCGTCGGCAAAGTCGGGCGCGCCGACACGCCGACCGATCCCGCTCCGCTCGACATGATCGAGACTGTCGTCAACTTCCGGCCCCGCGAGCATTGGCTCAAGCGGAAACTCAAGCGCGAGGACGCTTTCGGCGAAGGTCGGCGGGTTTTGACGATTCTCGAGGGAGCCGGAGTCGTCAAGCCGTTCCCGACCGATCAGGAACGGAACGCCTTCCTGAGCGTGCCGTCCGACACCGCGCTTGAAAAGTTGGACCGCCAAATGCGCGGGGATTTGGTCCGACGGTGGATGGAATTCGAGGAGCGCCTCGCCGACGACTCGGCGCGGTTCATCGGCGAACGATTTCTCGACCAGATTGGTGCTCGTCATGGATGGAGCAAACCGATGAGCGATAAGGAACGTGAGGACTTTTTAACCGCGCTTGTGGCCGATCACCGCGAGCGGTTCCTCCACGGCGCGTTGTTGCTCGACGTCGAGCAGACGGTTCAGGATGCGCTTAAAATTGTTTCGGGCGAAAATCGAATGGACGACGGCCTCGCCGATCCATTGGCTCCGGCCGCCGGGCGATGGACCGATCTGGTTGGTGCGTTGAGGGAATCGTTCGACGTGGAACGCAAGGATTTCCACGAGCGAACGACCGAGGCTTTGGCAAAATTCCGCGCCGAGGCGACAATCGCGTGGACACGGGAAACGAATCAAAAAATCTTCGATCCCGCAATGACGTTCTACGAAGACGCCCTGCTTTCCGAAATCCAATCCGCCGCGAGGAATCAGGGGATTTGGAACGAGGGCGTGGAAAGCAAAATTCCAAAATCCGGCGCGCTCGCCCGCGAATTCGGCTCCAAGGCGTTCCTCTGGCCCAAGTCCAAGGCCGAGATCGTCCGCGAGATGGACGGCGTGATCCGCCAATTCGGCTGGGCGAACATCTGGACCCAGCCGATCATCAACCGCGTGGACATGCTCGCCACCGGCGTCCGCACGCAAATCGGCGTGAAGGTTTTCGGCAGGTCGCAGGAGGAAATCCAAAAGGTTTCCAACGACGTCGCCGCCGCGTTGCGTCAAGTCCCCGGCGCGGTGGACGTCGTCGCGGATCAGGGGATCGGCAAGGGATACGTCGAGATCGAGGTTGACCGCGAACGCGCCGCCCGCTACGGCGTCAACGTCGGCGACGTTCAGCAGATCATCGAGGTCGCGCTCGGCGGGAAGCCGATCACCACGACGGTGGAAGGACGCGAGCGTTATCCCGTGCGTCTGCGCTATGCGCGCGATTTCCGCGAGGACGAGGAGAGTATCAAGCATATATTAGTCGCCGATCGCGGCGCGGCTTCCGGTAAGACGATGGGCGGGGAGGGCTTGAGCGAAAATTCGTTTCCCGCGCAGGTCTATCTTTCAGACGTCGCCGACGTGCGTGTGATGGAAGGCCCGGTCATGATTAAAAGCGAGAACGGGATGCTCCGTTCCTACGTTCAGTTGAACGCCCGCGACCGCGACATCGTCGGTTTCGTGGAGGAAGCGCAGAGAAAAGTGGCCGCGATCGTCAAACTTCCCGAGGGATCGTTTCTGGAGTGGACCGGTCAGTTTGAGCATCAGGTCCGCGCGAAAAAAACGCTTCGCCTCGTCTTTCCCGCCGTGCTTTTGCTGATTCTGGCTATTCTTTATATTACCTATCACGATTTCAGCCATGCCCTTCTCATGATGATGGCCGTGCCGGGAGCCTTGGCGGGAGGGGTCATTTTCCAAACCTTGTTTGGCTATAACTTCAGTGTGGCAGTCTGGGTTGGATATATTGCTTGCTTCGGCATGGCGACCGAGACCGGCATCATCATGCTTGTCTATCTGCGCGATGCCATCGCCGAACGCGGCGGATTGAACAATATCGCAAGCCTCGATGTGTTAAGACAGGCCGTGATCGCCGGGGCGGTGCATCGGCTGAGGCCAAAATTGCTGACCGAAGCCGTGGCGATCGTCGGTTTGGCTCCGATGCTCTGGGCGTCGGGAGTCGGCGCGGAGGTCATGGCGCCGATGGCCGCTCCGGTTTTGGGGGGATTGCTGATCGCCGACGAAGTGATTGATATTTTTCTACCCGTCCTCTTTTACCACGTGGAAGCAAGAAGATGGAAAAAGCAGATCACAAACCACGAATCTTCACTAATTCTCACTAATCAGGAGAAAAACCGTGGAACACATTCTTGAAAACGAAGGATATGCTCTCGTTGGCGCGGCGATGGAGGTCTATAACGAATTGGGAAACGGATTTCTTGAAGATGTTTATCAAGATTGCCTTGAGATCGAATTGAACGCTCGAAGAATCCCG
This sequence comes from uncultured Candidatus Sumerlaeota bacterium, assembly GCA_964598765.1. Classification (GTDB taxonomy): domain Bacteria; phylum Sumerlaeota; class Sumerlaeia; order MVZB01; family JAJFLK01; genus CAZRCZ01. The sequence continues at coordinate 19,312 of CAZRCZ010000035.1, forward strand.
TTTGTGGCTCAGCTGGAGTTGCGCATTGTTTATAAAGGGAAGCCGATCCAAAGAAAATACCGTCCGGATTTGCTGGTCTATGGGGAGATCATCGTTGAGCTAAAGGCCATCAAGAATCTGACGAATAACGAATACGCCCAACTCTTGAATTACCTCAAAACGTCGGGTAAGCGAGTCGGTTATTTGCTCAATTTTGGCTCCGAAAAAGGGCTTGAATGGAAAAGGTTTATCCTATGATGAATCTCTTGATGTCCGGATTAGTGACAATTAGTGAAGATTAGTGGTTTGAAAAGGAGCAATCTTATGTTCAGAAGAATCTGGCTTTTCCTGAAATTCCTCAGCGTGTGGTTGCGGTTCATCGCCGTTCTCGTCGTCACCGCCTTGGTGGTCGGTTATTGGGACCACGTCCAGAATTACTACGAGCGGTGGCAACGGACGCATCAAACCCAAATCAAAGCATCGGCGCATGATCACGCGGAAAAAACCGCGGAAGGCGAGACCGAATACTTCTGTCCGATGCACACCTTTGTCGTCCGCGATCAGCCGGGCAAATGCCCCATCTGCGGCATGACGCTCGTTCCAAGAAAAAAAGGCGCGGCCGCCCAGCTTCCCGAAGGGGTCATCGGCCGCGTTCAGGCTTCTCCCGAACGCATCATGCAAAACGGCGTGAAGGTCGAGCCGGTCGCCTATCGGTCGCTGGCGCGGACCGTCCGCCTCTACGGAACGATCGAGCCGGATGAAACGCGGCTGGCGAGGATCATCGCGCGGTTTCCCGGCCGCGTGGATGAGGTCATGGTCAACGCGACGGGATCGGAAGTAAAAAAGGGGGACGCGCTTGTCCGAATTTACAGTCCGAAGTATCTGGCCGCGACGGAAGAATATGCCCAAGCCCTGACCGCGCAAAAGCACGCCGAAGCCGATTCCAAGAATTCGCCCGATTCCAAACAACTCGCCGCCGAACTGGTGAAACTGGCCCGCCAGCGCCTTTCGCTGGCCGGCTACACCGACGCGCAGTTGGACGAGATCGCCAAAAGCGAAACGCCGGAGCATTTCGTCAAACTTTTTTCTCCTCTTGCGGGAACGGTCATTGAAAAGAGCGTCCTGCTCGGCGAGATGGTCGAGGAAGGAACCGCGCTTTACACGGTCGCGGACCTCTCGACGCTATGGATTCAAGCGCAGGTTCCGGAGTCCGACATTCAAGCGGTCAAAAAAGGAACGCCGGCGGAAGTCGCCACGGTTTCGCTTCCGGGGGAAACGTTTTATGGAACGGTTGATTTCATCTACCCGTCGCTCAACGCCGAAAGCCGAACGGTTCGGGCGCGCGTCGTCGTTCCCAATGGCGAAGGCAAACTCAAACCGGGCATGTTCGTCACGGCGACGCTCAGTTCTCCGCTGGGACAATTCGGTGCAATCGGGTCGTCCGAAGAACCGCAGGGCCAAGTCGAGACGGGAAAAGAAATCTACACCTGCCCGATGCATCCCGAGGTCGTTTCGGACAAGCCGGGCGATTGCCCGAAATGCAACATGGCTCTCGAAAAGAAAAAGGTCGGGGACGACGCGAGCCGATGGACCGAGGGATACACCTGCCCCATGCACCCGGATCATTTGGAAAGCGAACCCGGCTCCTGCAAAATCTGCGACTGCAAGATGGAGCTGAAAAAATACCGCGTCGAGCGGATTCTCTCCGTCCCTGAAGAGGCGGTGATTGACACCGGCGCGCGGCAAATCGTTTACGTCGAAAGTTCCCCCGGCGTTTTTGACGCCCGCGCCGTGACGCTCGGCCCGCGCTCAGGGATTTATTTTCCGGTCCTCAAGGGTCTCGAGATCGGCGACCGCATCGTTGGCCGCGGGGCGTTCTTGATTGACGCCGAGAATCGCCTGAATCCCGGAATTCAATCCGCCGCGCCGCAAGAGCATCATCACGCCGGAATGTAAAGAGATCGGCGACGGAATATCCCGCGGCTTACGGCCCCTTCTTCCCTTTTCCTTTTGAACCGGAAGGAGATTTTGTCTTCGGCGCCGAACCGAATCCCTTCTGCGGCCCAACTTCGATCATCGCCTTGGTTTTAGGCTGAGCCGTCAATTCGGTTTCCTTGGAGGTCAATGCGCGTGCGTAGCCGAGCGCCTTGCCGGCGCGTTCCAAGAGCGGCGTGGTTTCGGCGTTCAGCGAGGCGCGTTCCAATTCCGTCACCGCGGAATGAATCGTATCCTCCGGATCATCGGCGCTTTCGACGGCGGCGAGTTCAACGCAACCCATGTAGTAACGGTAGTAGGCATTTTCGGGATTTTTCGCCAGCAACTCCACCAATGCGGGGCGAATATCCGGCGCTTTGCCGTTCAGCAGGGCGAGCCGGAACCTCAGCGCGGCCAAATCCTCGCTTTTTGGCGCGGCGGATTCCAGCGCGCCGAAAGCATCCGCCGCCCGTTTGCCGTCGCGCGCCGCGAGCGCGGTCTCCAAATAAAGCCGCGCGCGGCGCGGATCGGTGGACGCCGCTTGGAACCACGTCCGCGCGGTCTCCTGCGCCTTGTCCACTTCCCCCAAACGAGTCTGAATGAAAACCAACGCCTCGGTCGTCGTGTTCGATTTTGGAAAATCCTTTTGCGTCTTGGCGAGCAAGGTTTCGGCCTGCTTCAAGACGCGCAATCCCGATTTGGAGAGATGCCCCCAAAGACACGGGCGAACCCACTCCGGTCCGGCGTCGCCGTCGAGCGCGAGCGCATTTAGAAGAATCGCGTGCGCGGTTTCGTTTTCGGGATAAGCCAGATGCAACGGCAACGCCCACGCGACCGCTTCCGCGCCGTCTCCTTTGTCAATCGCCTCGACCGCCGAGGTCCGCGCGGCTTTTTGCCGGTCGGCCAAGGCGTGATTGGCGATTTCAATCTGGCGATTTAATTCCTGAAGTTCGGCGGTCAGCTTTTCGTTCTCGGCTTGGTATCGCGCCAGCTTGCGCTTGCTCTCGTAGGTGAATTTCATTTGGTGGAGCGTCGGGAACCAACCCCAGCCGTCGCTGTCAATCCATCCGTGACCGTTTTTGTTGCGTCTGCCGGGCCAATGGTGCCAGTCGCGCGGATCGCGCAAGAGAACTTGCGTCGGCACAAGTTCATACCCGACGCCGACGAAACCGACGTTGAAGATCGGCCAGAATCCGACGAAACCAAAAACGGAATCCATCGCGTCGCGCGGAAATCCGACGACCGCGTAGATCGGATACTTCCACCACGCGGCGGTTCGAGGCGGCGACGAAAGATCGTGAAAGGGTCGCCCGGGAATTTGGCTCAAAAGCTCGCGCGGCGTTTCGGCGGTCAACGGATGGCGCGTCAAATCGGGCGCGTTGGCGGGGGGCTGAATCGGCGGCGCGTCGGGCGAAGCCGCCTTCCCCGCGAGCCAATCCATCGTCTCTCCCAAATCGGGATCGAACGACAGCGCGGACCAACCGCGCGTTGCGCTAAAGAGGAAAATCAGAGCCATGGCGAAGAGAAGGCAAGGCGTTTGACGTGTCCATGTTCGCGGAACGCGGATCATCGGACGGAACTTGGCGGCGCAGTTTCTCATCTCACCGCTCCACAAGATACATCAACCGCCGAAAAATGCCAGAAGGTCTTGAAGCAAATCGCGGAAAATCCGTGCTATCCGTGTTCATCCGGGTCCGATTTAAGGTCCATTATGGATTCCCAAGGGAATTCTCAACCGACCCAATTCCCGACCTCCCGGGAAGTCAGAGGGGGAGCGGATCAGCTTCTTGGCATTCCTGCTCGTGGGTGACTTGCATCACCGATCCGAACGGAATTTTCAGAGAGACATTTCCTTCAGCGAATGTATCCCAATGCCTTGAGTCTCTGGATGTTTTCCTTCGGAAGCTCGATGGTTTGATTCTCGGTCCACGAGTGTCGGGCGCGCGTTTGCTCGCTCCACCGGGTTTGTTCGTCCAACAAATCGTTTCCTTTCCGGACGATATCCTGCGCGACAAGGGAAAGAGGGCGCATTTCGTCAGGATCATCATTCAAATCGAAGAGCATTTGGTGTCCGGATCGGACGCTACGGATAAATTTATAGTGGTCAAAAGAGACAGCCTCAAGGTCCGCGTCGTTATACCGATAGATTCCGGAACTAAAAATGGGGCCGCTTTTGTAGCGCCCGATTTGAGATCTCCACAAAGGAGTCAGCGGGGGAGCGGAGAAATAATCCGCCGTTCCTTCCAATCCGCAAAGGTCAAGCACCGTCGGCGTGAGGCTTTGGGTGGTCACGGGCAGGGGAACAACCATCCCCGTCGATTCAGAATGTGGAAGTTTGACGATGAAGGGAACGCGTAAAAGTTCATTGTAAAGCGTGTGGCCGTGCCCCATTGCCGCGTGATCCCAATGTTCCTCCCCGTGATCGCTAAGAAAAATAATGAGGGAATCATCGTAAATCCCCAGTTTCTTGAGATCATCCAGCAAGGCTCCAACGCTTTCATCCGTGTATCGAACTTCTCCCCAATACAAGGCGCGGATCCAATCCTGATCTTCTTTCGGAGGGGGAGGGGCCAAACCCATCTCCGTGGCGAAGCGGTATCCGATCTTGGGCACAAAACCGCTTCGCGGGATGAATCGCCTCGGAGGCTCGTAGGGGAGATGGGGAGTGAAGTAATGAACCCAGAGAAAGAAATCTTTCCGGCGATTGATTTTGAGCCAACTCGCGGCGAGTTCGGTGATTTGGTCGGTGGTCGCTCCGGACAAATACTTTTGCATGAACAATTTGCGAAGCGCCAAGGCGCCGATGGATTCGCCGTTGCCCGGCGTCGCCTTGTGGGGATACATATTGTATTCGATAAATCCCCGCGAGAAGTCCGAGGGGGAAGAGAGGACGGCATTGTCGCCGATGGCCGCCGTAAAATATCCCGCATCGCGCATTCGCTCAGCCAATGTCGGCAGGGTGGTGGGCAATTGTGAGGAATAACCCGACATTTTGTGAACCTTGGGAGAGACGCCGGTAAGGAGGGAGCCGAACGAAGCAACCGTCCATGGTCCGGCGGAAATGGCGTTCTTGAACAAAGAGCCATCGCGCGCCAGCGCGTCAATGTGAGGCGTCGGGATTTCCTTGAGTCCGTAGGCGTGAATGTAATCGGCGCGCAATGTGTCCACGGAGATGAGGATTACGCGGCGAATTTTGCGTTCGGAGGCTTGGTAAGCGCGGTCGGAGAACGCCGCGCCGGAGGATTTTTCCTCTTTTGCGAACAGCAGGAAAAGAGCGGGGCAAACGACAATCGCAAGCAATATGTAAGTTGCAGTTTTTAAAACACGGGGTCGGGAACGGGATTTAATTCCGATCCAAACCAGCATGCCGATTGCCAAAACAAATCCTGCGGTGAAAACGGCGCTGACGCCAAATCTGGACGAATCGGCGAGATAGGCTTGAAGCCAGAGATCGCCCGCCGTGCAAGCGCTGAGAACAGGCGAAATGCTGATTAGAATCTGAATTTTGCGGTCCTGAAGCGCGGAGGGAATGAGTCGGGCGCCCAAAAAGGAAAGGAGCGGGATTGGGCCGAAAGCCGCAACTCGGATGAAGGGAGCCCAAGGAGTATCGCTCAGATCATAGGCGGACATGACCATCTGATAAATGGTGAGAGCAACAAGGCCGCTACCCAAACCCATCCCCAGAAAGACCATGGCGGGAAGCGGGCAGGGATTGCGGAATCCACGACCGACGAAAATCACAATGATTCCCCCGAGCAGGAATAAGATAAAGGGGATGAATACCGTCAGGGCAAGCGACAAAAGCAGTTCGTGGACGAGAGAAAGCCCTCCCGGAGCAGGCAGGAGGCTGATTGCGAAATCAAAAAAACCCAAGGAGAGGCCAAAGGTTGCTCCCATGCCGAGGAGGCGGAGGAAAGAGATGGGGCGGTTCTGATTGGAAGAGAACGAAGATTCAGGCTCAAGCGTCGGCATAATTTCATCTCAACGGATATAGCCCAAGGCTTTGAGTTTTTGCAGATTTTCCTTGGGGATTTCCGCCTTTCGTTCAGCCATCCAATCATGGCGCTCCCGAATTACTTTACTCCACTGCGCCGCTTCGTCCAAGAGAACTTCCCCTTTTTGGGCCGGTTCCGATCGGAGAGGAAGGGGGGATTTCTCCAAAGGGTCGCGAGTTAAGTCATATAAGAACTCTTTTGGGGATTTGAGACTCCGGATGAGCTTGAAATCATCGAAAATAATGGACTCGGAATCCTGCCCCCCTCCTCGGTAAATTCCCGCGCTATAGATCGGATCGCGTCGGAAATTTGCGGGATTCGGACTCAAGAGCGGAGCGATTGAACCCGCGGAAAAATAATCCTCGGACGCGGGGAGACCGCAAAGTTCAAGAACGGTCGGGGTGAGACTTTGCGTGGTCACATGGGTTTCGATCCGTTTTCCCGTCGCGCCGGAATTTGGAGGCTTGATAATGAGGGGAACACGCAATAGTTCATTATACAGCGTGTGGCCGTGCTCGAATCCGCCGTGATCCCAATGTTCTTCGCCATGGTCGCTGAGGAACACGATCAGCGAATCATCGTAAAGTTGGAGGTTCTTCAACGTTTCGATAAGACGTCCGATGTTTTCGTCCGCATATGCGACCGCGCCCTCATATAAGGAGCGGATCCAATTTTGCTCTTCCTGCGGGGGAGCGAATTCTCCTTCGCGAAAGGACAACTCCGACGGCTCGACCATGTAGCGATAGCCGATGGTTGGGATGTAGCCTGCGGATGAAATCAACCGACGAGGGGGAGCGTAAGGCAAATGCGGCGTGAAGTAATGAACCCAGAAAAAAAAATCCTTATGCCGATTGATCGAAAGCCAGCGGACGGCCATCGCCGTTATTTGATCGGTGGATGCCTCCGAAAGGAATCTTTCGGGCGAGAGCCATCCAAGAATCCGCGCGCCGACGGAACCCCCCATTTCCGAACCACGATGCGGATACATGTTGTATTCGATGAAGCCGCGGGAAAGCCCCGTCCGGGGATCCAGCACGATATTGTCCCCGATGGCCGCCGTGTAATAGCCCTTCTCACGAAAGCGTTCGGCCAACGTCGGAAGCGATTCGGGCAATTGCAGGGAAAATTTTGTCAAGCGGTGAACATTGGGGGGGGCGCCCGTGAGAATTGAAGCGAAGGAAGGAAGCGTCCAAGGACCGGCGGAAAAGGCATTCATGAACAACGCTCCGTTCTCGGCCAGATGATCAATTTGTTGAGTGCGCGTGTCCCTTTCACCGTAAGCGTGGACGCAATCCCTTCGAAGAGTGTCCACCGTAATCAGAATGACATGACGAATCGGGCGGCTCGAATCCAGAAAATCGGCGTCAGCGTATTTTGTTCCGGAATGTTTTTCACGGATGCGATTTAGCAAGCCGAGCGGAAGCAACGTGACTACGGCAAACAACATCCAAGTCAATGCCCGAAATAAAGCATTCGAATTCCGGCTCCATCGGGCGGCAAGAATGATTCCAATGACTGATAATGCGTAGGCCGCGTTAATAACGACGCCTATCCACGAAGCGCCGGAGCCGCACCTGTAAAGTTGCAACCACAAGTCCACCATCGTGAGCGCCGTTGCGAGAGGGAGGGCGCTCCAGATGGCGACAATCCATCGGTCGTTGAATGTTTTGGGAAGGAATCGGGCGCACACAAATGAGAATATCAACAGAATGGGAACCGCCACGATCATAGGGACGACGGCAAGACGGGCTCCCGTCAAATCGTAGGCGATGACGGCCATTTCATAGGAAGTCGTAAAGAAAAAGGAGCAACCCAATCCGACGACAAGAAAGGCAAGAACGGAGAGCGGATCCACGCCGATGAACCGACGCGACCATTTTAGGAGGATCACGGCGAAAACCAGAAAGATAACGAAGGCCGTTAGAACGGTTGCGGCAAGAGGAGGCAGGATCTGAAGAAAATCGACAAACCCCGTCGGACCTGAAAGAAGACTAACGGCAACGTCGGCGAATCCGATGGAAAGGGAAACGGACGCGCCGAGAGAACAAAGATGCGGGAAGGGAAATTCGATCTCCGGACGGGGATTTGAATTCGGTCCGGACTGCGCCGCTTCCAGATGACTCGCGTTTCGAAGAGGCTCCAACTTCCTATTTCCAGCGGTTCAATTCGCGACGGGCGATGACCATCTTGTGAACTTCGTCCGGACCGTCGGCCATGCGCATTGAGCGACCGTCGCGCCACATGCGGGCCAGCGGCGTGTCGTCGCACAGACCAAGCGCGCCGTGGACCTGCATGGCGCGATCCACGACACCCATCAAGACGTTGGCCGCGACGACTTTAATCATCGAAATTTCCTGACGCGCCTTTTCCTTGCCCGCCGTATCCATTTTCCATGCGGCGAGCAACGTGAGCAAGCGCGCTTGATCAATTTCCATGCGCGAATCGGCGATCCACGTCTGGATGATTCCTTTTTCAGCGAGCGTGCTCCCGTGAGTGACACGGGTGTTGGCGCGCTTGCACATGAGTTCCAGCGCGCGCTCCGCACCGCCGATGCATCGCATGCAATGGTGAATGCGACCGGGACCGAGCCGCGCCTGCGCGATTTCAAATCCGGAATTTTCAGGTCCCAAGCGATTGGCAACGGGAACCTTGCAATTTTCATAGCGGATTTCGCAGTGATTCGATCCGGCTTCGTGACCCATGTAGGGGACGGCGCGGATGAGATTGAAACCGGGGGTGTCGGTTGGGACGATGATCTGGCTTTGGCGTTGGTGCGGCTGGCCGTTGGAATTGGTGACCGCCATGACAATGGCGAATTTGGCGCCGATCGCGCCTGACGTGTACCACTTGTGGCCGTTGATCACGTATTCATCTCCAACGCGGTCGGCGCGCGTTTGAAGAAGCGTCGGATCGGAACCGGCGACTTCGGGTTCGGTCATGGAGAAACAACTGCGGAATTCGCCGGCGAGCATCGGCTTCAGCCATCGTTCCTTCTGATCGTCGTTGCCGAATTCGGCGAGGATTTCCATGTTGCCGGTGTCGGGCGCGGCGCAGTTGAAGACGCGCGGGGCGAT
>CAZRCZ010000036.1:0-27885 GCA_964598765.1 uncultured Candidatus Sumerlaeota bacterium
TCACCTGGCGGTACCCCTACTCTGAACCGTCAACTTTTTTCAGGACGAGAGAACGCGGATGGATAAAGGAAACGGCCACTAGAGTCTTGGAAAGGAATAGCGCGAAAATCACCCATGAAATCGGCTCCGTCATAAACCGAAACCGGTTGTTGTCCCCCGTTTCCAAAAGATTTCCCATCACCGCGACGTAGATTACATTGAACCAAATGAAGAGAAGCGTCCCTCGCTCGACATCGTCTCCATCTCTTCGATGTAGCATCAGTGCCCGATACGGAATCCACAGGGTCGCGACCGCAAAGAGAAGAATGGGGGTGAAGCCAAGAGGACGGCTACCGGACAAAGTATAAAAGGAAAAATAGGATTCCACCCCTTTTCGGAATTGAGGAGAGAATGAGAATTGGAAATAAACACAAGAATTATAAAGACCCTCCATGAAGGGGATCCGCGCGCGGTTGGCCGCGAGGAATTGATAAAGGCTGACGGTTTGAAAGTAAATCCACCAAGCATCCTTTTGACTTCGGGCCCAGCTGAAGGGACGATGCGCGAGTGTCCATTTGGCATCCCGGAGGTATTTCCTGAAGACTTCAACCATCGCAAGATTGTTGTAATTGATGGAACCACTCGACTTGTAAAACTGATCCAGAATTGGGATCCCGGTCTTCCGCAGATTGAGATAGGGATAATAGGCCGAGAATTTGCTGAACGGCCGGATGTCGGCCATGGGGGAGAACGTCCCGTCGGCGATCAAGGCGCGCCGTTCCCTATCGCTCAACTGAAAAGTGGTCTGCTTGGCTAGGCTCATGCCGAGCCAAGTGCTCACGCCAAACGTCCCGAATAAAACGAAATTCTTAAAATACCAGAAAAAAATGACGGCGCCCGGAATTGCGGTAATGGAGATCATCTTCTTCCAATCCCGCCCAGAAAATGCCAATGCCAGAACGGATAATCCGGCATACCAGATCAAATGGAGCAAACTGCGAATCATCGCCATCGTGAACAAGATGAAAAAAGCTAAAAACGCAAAGCGGCTGGATTTGGACTTCACGTATTTCATCCATGTCCATGCGGCTACCGTCATCATGCAAGTCAAAGGTTGTGTGTAGAAAAACCAATTTTCGACGAGAATGAAGGAGGGATTGAATGCGCAAAGAGCGAGGATGAGCCATCGGATTGCCGAATGGACCCCCAACCCCTGCATCAGCGCGCTCATCGCAAGCAAGTTCACCAATCCCAGGAGGAGATACAAGGGTTGAAGGACGGTTCCGGGAGAGTCCGGGATTGCCTTAAGCAACAATCCACACAAAAAATTGAATAGCGGCGGTTGCGAGTGAAGATACCAAATACTGCGCAACAAATCGTTGCGTAACAATTCCTCATCAATAATATGCCAACTGATCCGCAGGTGAGAAACGTCATACTCGACGCCTAAACAGAAATAGAGCGTCCTTGCGAGACCGAAAAGGATTAAAATAAACAATGCGCTGAGGTATGTCCCTCCCTTGCCTTGAGGATCGCAACCCGGCGATTGATCGGGCGCCGGCATCACTTGCTCGTCGCGTAAGAGGCAAGGCGAACGGGTTTGGCGGGGTTGGCCAGGTTAAGAATTTGAAGCCCCCCCGCCGAGCCATCGGCGACGTAAGCGACGGAACCGGACAAAGCCACGCATTGGGCGTTGCCCGGCGTGTCGAAGACACCGACGCGGACCGGCTTGGCCGGCTTGGAGATGTCAAGGATGACCAATCCCGTCTTGTAATCCGCGACATAAGCCAGTGAACCGGCGACCACAACCCCCCATGCAAAGTCGGGCGTGTCAAACGAGCCGATTCTTTTGGGAGATTTGGGTTTTGAGGCATCAATGATCTGCAAACCCGATTTGCCGTCCGCAACATAGGCGGTCGAGTCCCGAACCGTGATCCCCAGTGCCGTGTCAGGGGTATCGCAGGTTCCCAGCAAAACCGGAGCCGAGGGTTTCGAAACGTCAACGACATGCAATCCCGCTTCTTCGGCAGTGACGTAGGCCAGTGTTGCTTGGACCGTCACCCCCCGGGCATTGCCGGACAGACCAACTTTTCCCAATGACACCGGCGCGGAGGGATGCGATACGTCTAAGATTTCCAATCCCTCCTTGCCCAACGTGACATATGCTCGGCCATCCCGGACGGCGATTCCATACGCCGTGAAGGGAACGGCCGGCTGGTAGCGCCCCGAGATCACCGGGGCTACAGGCTTGGATGCGTCCACGATCTGCATCCCCCCTCCGTAATCCGCCGCGAATAAAAGCGTCCCGGACGTGGCCAAATCCAGAATGACATCCGGCAGTTGGATTCGTCCCAGAAGAACCGGCGTCGAAGTGGTGGAAACGTCCAAAATCGCCAATTGCATTCCCTCGCCCAGATAAGCGCGATGGCTCGCGACGGCGACGGTGTAGCAAGGCTCATTGACCGGTTTGGCGGGAGGCTTCGGTTTTTTGCGGGTCTGAGAGAAACAGACGGACGGGATTGATGCGAGTAGGATGCAAGCCGCTAAAGATGCCCGCAGAGCCGAAAATCTCTTCATGTCCCGCTTTATTTTCCGCAAAATTCTCCGCGATTGCGCGTCAAATCGCCGGAGTGTCTTGCCGACTTTCCTTGGCCCCATTGCTCCGCAGGGGTTGCCAGAGTCTATACGAAAAATATCGCTCGACAACTTTTCCGGGTTTGTTGCGGAGCACGGCGACGAGCCCTTTCAAAAACTGGAGCGGACGGGAAAGATAATACGTGCCGAAAAAAATCAAATATCCCACGAGAATCATCCCTTGAAATGTCCTGCCTTTCCAGCGGGGATGCCATGAGGCGGATTTGCTGTTCTTCAGTTTCCGGTCAAGTCTCAGGAAATACTCGTCGTCGTATTTCAAGCGTCCTTCCCGAAGAGCGATCTCGTGATATTCCGAGCCGGGATAGACGACGAGAGGCTGAAAGTAAAGCATGTCGGCGCCGCTCCAAGCCAATTTGAACAACAAGGAGTAAGTTCGCAAGAGATCGCGCGTCGTCTCCTCCGGGGAACCGACAATCACCGAGATGACGGTTTCGATTCCGAGCTTGTAATCCCGAATGGTCCGAACCACCCACAGAATCTTGTCCAATTCAACTTTCTTCCGGTAAATTTCCAGAATGCGCTCCGAACCGGATTCAGGCGCCAAAAGAATCTCATTGCACCCCGAGTCGCGCATCAATTGAAGCAATTCCAAATCCATCGCCTCGGTGCGGGTTCCGGACGTCAATTTCCACGTAATATTCAAATGACGGCTGATGATTTCCCGACAGAAGGACTTGGCCCATTTGTTGTTGATGACCAAGGTTAGGTCTTGAAACTGAAAATCGCTCGCGCCGTAAGTCCGAATGTAATCTTCCATCTCATCCACGAGATCCTTGGGATCTCGCATGAAGTATCGGGTTCCCCACATCGAATCATTGGAGCAGAATTTACAAGTGTAAGGGCAACCGCGCGTTCCCAGCATGGCCATCGTCCGACGGCCCAAGGCGGTGGCGTGGAACAATCCCGCGGTCATGTATTTCTCGACGGGGAACAAATCCCAAGCCGGCCATGGAATGTCGTCAATGTTTCGTTTTCTTGACCTTCTCGGATTGACAACGATCTCGACCGAGGAACGCTTGTATGCCAGACCCGCGATCTGATCCAAGGGAAGCGATTCCGGCTTGCCGGACAAGTGGTCGAGCAATTCAACGGCGGTCTCTTCTCCCTCCCCCATAACGGCGAAATCGAGGGGCGAATCCTGCAACACCAATCTTGGACACGCCGTCACGTGTTCCCCTCCGGCCATGATCTTGACGTGAGGGAGGCGTTGGCGAATCCCCTTAATCAATTCCCGCGATAGAATCCAATAGTCGGAAAACATGATGGTGACACCCACAACTTCGGTATCCGGTTCAATTTTGCCGACGATCTCGTCGAGCGTCATTCCCATCAGATAGTTGTTCCCCCAGCACTCCGTGAATTGCCCGATCGCGTCCCCCAACGCATCAATCGCGCGAACAGCGTGGCCCGCCTCTCGCAGGACGGAAGCGATGTATGCCAAACCGAGCGGAGGATTCACCATGGGAATCCCCTTCACATCGCTCAACATCATGGGGGTGTGGATTAAAGTTATCTTCACGGTTCGGCCAATTTTTACATTGCTTCTTTAGCGCATCCTATGTCAACCAACTTTTACGCTGACTATTCCCGCCGAAACAAATCACGCAAAAGCCCCGACTTCTTTTCAGTCGTTTGTGAACTCGAATGGTCTCCCGAAAGAGGGACCGGCGGTGGAACGGAAGGGCGAATCTCGACGGTTCGATCCGGCAATTTGATCCCAAGCTCTCTCGCCACGTCCGTCAAATCCAATCGCATCTCCTTGGCGGAACTGTAGCGATCCTCCGGCTTCTTCGCCAACGCCATGTCCACGATCGTTTGCAAGGAATCCGGAACCAACGGATTGATTGCCCGCATCGAGGGAACCGGAGCCGTCTGGATCAGACGAATCAATTCGTTCGGTTTGTCCGAGGAAAAGGGGACTCTCCCCGTCAACATCTCAAACAACACCACTCCGAGGGAGTAGAGGTCCGAGCGGTGATCAAGGCGCTCGCCGCGACATTGCTCCGGAGAAACGTAAAACGGCGTCCCAATCCAATCGTTTTTGAGCTTCGCCGGATCGGTCTCCCGTTGCCAAATTCGCGCAATGCCGAAATCCATGATCTTCACCATGCCGTCTTCCTTGATCATGATGTTGGCCGGCTTGATGTCGCGGTGAACGATGCCGACTGCGTGCATTTTGGCCAACGCGTTGGCGACTTGAACGCCGATATCCAGCGCCTTCGGCAAATCCAGCTTTACTTCCTTCCCGATAATCATCGTCAGGGGACGCCCCTGAACGTATTCCATCACGATGAACGGCGTGCCCTGATGCGTCTCGATGGAATACGTCTCCACGATGTTGACGTGCCGGACTTTTTCCGAGGTGCGCCCCTCGCGGACAAATCTCTGTTGATAATCCTCCTGAAGCTTGTCGTGATGCGGAAACTTGATGGCGACTTGGCGCGGAATGGAAACTTGCCGCGCCTCGTACACGGTTCCCATGCCTCCCTTGCCGATCAGCCGGTGGATTTCGTAATCCCCGATGGTCTTGCCGGATAAATCTTCGAGCACGACGGCGCGCCTCTTTCAAACCTTCGGCTGGGAAAGCGGAAGGTGTATCACAAACTCGGTTCCGTCGTCGGGCTGGGATTGAACCTCGATCGTCCCGTGGTGATCGGCGACCAATCGGCGCGTCGCCGCCAATCCGATGCCGGTTCCCTTCTTTCCCTTGGTGGAATAAAAAAGTCCGAAGATCTTTTGCTTGTCCTCCGGCTTGATGCCGTGTCCGTTGTCCTGCACGACGATCCGGACCTGCTCGCGCTCATGGAGAAGACGCGATTGCACGCGCACCGTTCCCCTTCGCCCCTGCGGAATTGCGTCCATCGCGTTCGTGATGAGATTGATCATCACGTCTTGAATCGCGTCGTGATCCAATTCGACCTTCTCCAACCGAAGGTCCAAGTCCGGGATGAGCGTCGTGTTGTGATCAATGGCTCGGTCCTCCAGATTTTGAAGAAGCTCCAAAATCAGCGCGTTCAGATCGGTCGGACGCGGATGGAGCGCCGAGTCGCGGTAATAATTCAGCATGTTCTCGACCAACTCGCGGATCTTGGAGTTGGACCGCTTAAGCACTCCCCAGCCCTCGACCGCCATTTTCATGTCCTCGCGCTTCAATCCGGTCTCGACCAGATACTCCCCTCCCCGCATTGAAACGAGCAAATTCTTGATGTAATGCGCGACCCCCGAGAGCGAGACCGCCACCGCCGCCAACTTCTCGGCCTCCATGCGCGCGGTGTAGAGCTTGGCCTTCTCAATTACGATCGAGACTTGCTTGCAAATCGTTTCATAAATCGTGATTTCATCGGCGAGAAAATCGTAAACCTCCCGCTTCCGCAGGACCATCACGCCGATCACTTCACTTTGAATCCGCAACGGCGCGCAAAGATAAGCGTGAAAATCGTGATTCAGCATCGAGGGCAGGGGATCGTAGTGCGGATCCACCGCTCCGTCGGCGAGCGCGACGATCTGTCCCTCCTTGGCAACCGTGCCGGGAATCCCGTGCCCGATTTCAAACGCCGCGCTTCCGACCAGCTCCGGCTCCAACCCAAGGTTGCACCGCATCACCAAACGCGAACGATCCTCATTAAGAAGATAAACGGAACACGATTGCCCCTTCATGATCCGCGCCGTCACTTCGACGATCTTGGCAAGAATCTCGTCCAGAACCATCACCGAACCGACGTAATTGCTGATCTCAAGCAACGCGCTCAGAACAACGCGGGCATGATCGTCCGTCGAAGCCCGTCGCTCGACTCTGCGGCGGTCCGTTCCTTCCCCGCGCCGTTCATCGGGAACGGGGGTCTGGGTCGGAAGGGGAATGCTCGACTCTTCGGTTTTCATCTCGATTCCTCGCCAAATGGCCCACCCTCCGTTAAAAAAAGGGCGCATCTCTCCTTGCCAAACGGCGTAATTGTTCCTAATCTATCATTCATCTGACCGTGACACAACACCCGCCTATGAGGCAAGGGTGAGATTTTTGGGGTCGCGGAAACAAGAAAAACGGATCGGCGGTTCGCATGGAGAGTCGGTTCGATCCGACCTTGAAACGAACTTGAACGCATTGGGACTGACATGAGCAATTCGGAATCAGGCAACAACGGGATCGCCATCGGCTTGGACGGCGGCGTCAGGGCGTTGAAATTCGCGGTTCAATCGGGCGAAGCCCCTCCCCGCTTCTACGACTGCGCCGGAGCCAACCCAACCCTCATCGGCATGAACGATTACGTCAGCCGTTTGAGCCAAGGCATCTTGGACGCCCTCGGTTCGGCCCAATGCTCCCCCGAACAAGTCACCTCCGCCGGATTCGGACTCTCCGGCGTGGACCGCACCGACGAAATCGAGCAACTCCAGAAGAAACTCGGCCTCGTCCTTCCCAACTGCAAACAACTTTGGGTCGGCAACGACGCCCTCCCCGCCTTGCGCCAAGGGGCGGGAACTTTGCGCGGTTTGGTCCTGATCGCCGGAACCGGCTCGATCTGCTACGCCGTCGCCACCGACGGACGGCGCGCCCGCGTCGGCGGCTGGGGCGGCGAACTGGGAGATGAAGGAAGCGGATTTTGGATCGGCCTGCGCGGACTTCAAGCCGTCTGCCGAATGGCCGATGGCCGCTTACCGAAATCTCCCCTGCTCCAAGCGATTCTCGAAAAAATCGGCGTGACCTCCCCCGAACAACTCATTCCTTGGTCCGCCGCCAAAACACGCGGCGAATTCAAGGCGATTGTGTCGTCCCTTTATCCCCTCGTCGCCGAACACGCCGCCGCCGGAGATCAATCGGCCAAGCAGGCCCTGTTGCTCGCCGTCGGGCATCTGATCCAGCACGTCCTCGCCGCCGAGACCCATCTCTTCCGCATGGAAAACGAGGAACTGATAGACATTGACACCGAAACCCGCGACGAGAGCGTCACACAGGCCGAGGATGCCGCCGGCATCGCCCCCAAACGCCGCATCCCGCTCGTCTGCGCCGGCGGTCTCCTCATCGGCGATCAAAATTTCTACGAAACCTTCGTCTTTCAACTTCGCCGAAAGCGGGACGTCTTCACTCCCATCCGCCTCGCCGAACCGGCTTCGCTCGGCGCGCTGGCCTTGGGACGCGAAGCGCCTGTCCCGGCCTAGAGGTTGGCCGTATTACAAAAATGCGGAACTTCTGCTTCCTTATCGTCCTGTTGTTCCTCGCCTCCTGCAAAGGCGTTCAGGAAGGCCCCTTTTTCTCCGCGACCGGCCAAGCCCAAATCAAACCCGGCGCCTCCTTCACCGAAGGCAAACTGCTCGCCCTCCGCCTCGCCGAAAAAGTCGCGCGCGATCAAATTCTCTTTCAAGCCAAGGATCACCTTTTCTCCAATGGCGTCACCGTCGAAGAGGCGATGATCGCCGATCCCTTCGTCCGCGCCAAAATTTACGACACCATCCGCACCGCCAAAATCACCGACCAGACGATCAACAAGGAAGGATCAGTCACCGTCACCGTCCGATTCGACATGGCTCCTCTGATGGCGATTCTCGCCGACGCAAACTACGCCCAACGCATCGCCAAAGTCATCCCCCGCGACGCCAACCATCCAATCAAACAACCCGCGCCTCCGTCCCCTTCTCAACCGGCAAAATAATTTCTCGTTATTTTGCGGTCCAAGTTTTCTCCGTCCGAGCCGCGACCGTCAGGGAGCGACGACCGCGCGTCATCTATGTCTTTGGACGCTCGCTCACGCTCGCGGCTCGGTTGACTCCCATACGCTTGAATCCAAACACCGAACCACGTCCATGGAAGGACGCCAACGGCGTCCCGCAACAATGCCCAACGGTTGCCGAGCGTAGCGAGGCTACCTTGGGTCCCCGCCGCCAACCATCCCAACCCCAAACGGGGTTGCGGAATTCTCGGATGTGTGAAACGTAATGTCTTCTCCGCGGACCCATCTTGCCTGCGTCACAAATACCTTGCCTCTCATTAACCCCGCGATTGATCGCGGGGAGCAGGCTAGGCGCGCGATTTCCTGAACCGTTTTAACGGTTTCCGCGCAGGCAAAACCGTTGAAACGGTTCGGATGCGCCAATGGGATTTCTCAATTCCCCGCGATGAATCGCGGCGTTAATGGAAGTTTTCCTCTCCTTATCTCCCGGCATTCAAAACCACGACGCAAGCAGGATGCCGTCTCCTCCATTCCTCGCCTCGCATTGCATTTCCGCATGGTTCGTGGTAGCAAGGATTGAGGCTCCCAAGAGCGCGCTCCAAAAACGCGCTTCGGTGCGCGTCCCGTCAGGGACGCAATGAGAATAGCCCAGCCTGTCAAGGCTGGGATTCCGGTTGCCCTCGGTGGAAAGAAAGTGCGGTAGGCACGAATGAAAGGACGGGCTAAACACGGTCTCAAACCGCGACTCCCTCTCGCGCTCCGCAGGATTCAACGGCGCCATTCCCGATTTCCCTCGCTTCCGCAACCCCTCTCCCTTTTCAAGGGAGAGGGTCAGGGTGAGGGTTCAATAACACGATCCCGGATTCCTGATGGCGATGGAACCACGATGGAGCCATGGACGTTCAAATGACCGAAAAACGAATTACTTTTCTAGTGAACGTTCCCCCTCGTCCCCAAATGTTCGCTAGCGTAAGGGTTGTGCCTAACATGTACCTGCCATTGTGGAATCAATTGCGATGGTTAATGGTCTGCTGTGCCTCGCTCTCACTCGCTACCGCGAGCTACCCGGACGGCCTTCCCGAACGTAGCCTCGTTCTCCCCAAGGATGGAAGAGGAGACATTGCCTTTTTTGAAAGAGGATTAGAGGTGACTTTTGGCAGTAGGCCGTTGACCCATCTACCAGCGCGAGGGGAGATTCGCGTGCCGCCCAATGTCGAGGTTGAATTTCATTATCAACGGACTCCGGTTCTATTGGACGGCGGTTACGGACTCGAGACCGCGATTGATTTCTCCTATTTAGCGCAACTACCTCCAAACTCGATTCAAATCTTGGCGCTGTCAAACTTCGTAGATGAACCCGACATAATCTCATCCATCTTAAAAGCTTTGGGATCGCAGACTACGTTGCACGTAATTCTATTCTCGAAATGTAGAGTTCCGCCATTGAATCCCGTGAAAGATTGTCCCCTTGAACGCCTTGAATTTCTTTCGTACTCGAGCACCGATAAAACGACCCTAGCCGGACTCCAAAATCATTCTACCCTAAAAGTGGTGCGATATGAAAGAAGTGGATTCATTGGATTCCCCTATCTCCCCAAAATAAACTCCCTTAGTGTCTTCGGTTCCTCTATCGACAAAGAAAACGTCGGCGAGATAGCCAGATTGACATCCCTCCGCGAGCTTGAACTTGATTCCGTCACGGACTTAACCTCCCGCGATCTTATGCGCCTCAGTACGCTGGTGAACCTTGAGTCCCTGCAACTTCGCGATCTTCCAGATCAAAGTCGCGATTTTGCGCAGTGGCCGCACTGGTTTGCACATTTGATCAAGAATCTCCGAAATCTCCGGGACTTGAAGCCGGCCGTTTTCTTGGACTGGGAGGATTTCAGTGAAGTAGCGAGATTGCCCAACCTGAAGCGTATTGACCTTAAGGCTTCAATTTTGGAGGATCGTGATATCGAGCGTCTCAAAGATTGCCCGGTTCTTGAGGAATTAATCTTGGACGGCTCCCAGTTAAGCGATTCCGACCTTATCTCACTGGGGGCGATCAAGACTTTGAGGATACTTTCCGTGCGCGAGACCAAAGTGACCTCAAAGGGGGTTCAAACTTTTAGAGGTAGACGGCCAAGTTGCGAACTTGTGGTGTCTCTCCCTGTCCACGCGAAATAATCCATCCGTGCGAAGCGAGTGAAGAAATAACCATTTTGTCTGAAAAATCCGACCAAGGGGGACGTTTACTGCAAAAGTAATTCGTTTTCAGTGTCGGGGTTATTCGGGAATGGTCACCACAAAGGTAATTCATTTGCGACCCACGCACCGACTGAATTACGGTATCTCCGCCGCATCCGCAGGATCATAATTCCGAGAGCGACCTCGCCCGGGCGCGGTCTTTCCGCGCTTTTTGAGCCAGATGATAAAGCCGGTGACGGTCAGTGCCGTCGAAACGAGCCCCGCAAGGAAAATGAGAATCTTCATCGGCATCCCGAAAAAAGTCCCCATGTGCAACGCAACCAACCATCTCGTGATGAGCGTTCCCGGCGGCGCGGTCGCAAGCGACCAATGATCCCGCAGTTCGCCGGTATTGGCGTCGAAGAAAATCCCCGCGTCTTGAATCTCCGCGCCGGGAGGGGCTTGAGACGAGATCACGTCATATTGATAAACCGCGTGATAGCGGTCCAATCTCATGAAGTATTCCCGACGAATCGAGATTCCGTCCTTCAATGCCGTTTCGCGCATGAGCGCCCGTCCCCTTTCTAGCGCCGCGCGCCAATCCAAGGCCGGGGTCACAAGCGGTTTTTCCGCCGCGGTGAGCTTTTCGCCAAATCCATGCACCTTGAGTTTCATGAATTGCATGAAGGGAAAATAGGTTTTCGGCAGGTTCAAGGCCACTCCGGACCAAGTGAAGATGAAAAGCAACGGCCAACTCCAAAGCCCGAAGGCCCGATGAATGTCGTAGCTTGTGCGATAAAGCCCGCCGCCGAGTTTGATTTTCCAAGCCGGCATCCACCGCCGCCACCAAGATCGTCCTCGGTCCTCGACCGAAACCCCGTCGGAAACGTCGGCCGTCACTTTGACTTTTTCTTCGGCTTTGGAGCGTCTGCGCCGCAGGGGAAACGTCAGATAGACGCCGATAAATTGATTGATCGTCCAGACGAGCGACACGACGCCGAGAATCCAAACGCCCCATCCCCCGAGCGCAAGACTGTAGTGAAAGGTGAAGAGGAAGGGGATCAGCGCGTGGCTTGAGTTCCGCGCGCCGATCTTGTCCCCCGTGTAGGGGTCGAAGTAAAGTTCGTCATAACCCAAGTCAAAGGGCTTTCCAGTTGCCGGGTCCGTCTTGGGCCGCGCGACGATCCGAAACGATTCACCCGGAGTAATCGTAAGATTGAAGTATTCGAACGGCGCCCGCGGTTCCATCGCAACCGCCCGCTCCCGCAACGCGACCGCGTCCAACATCGGCGAATCGCGTTTCGGCACGGTCATCAGGCGCGGATTCAACAGCCGGTCCAGCTCCGCGTGAAAGGCCACGACGCTCCCCGTCACAGCCATCAGGATGACAAACACTGCGATACCGAGTCCGGTGTAGCGATGAAGCAATAAAAAGATTTTTCGCACGGCTGTTAGGCAATCCTCACTTTTCAGACCGCCAAGCGTCAATAAGAGTCTCCAAGGGAATTCCCTCGCGGAAGCGTTCGGGGGTATCCTCTCTCCCATGCCATGCCCCTGTTCCCACGTCCCTGTTCCTAATCCGCGTCATCCGCGAAATCTGCGGATGATTTCTCTTCTTGGCGGTTTGGCGATTAATTTCCCATGTCACAACCCCAATCCGATCAGCGCTTCCCGCCAAAAAGTGTGTCAAAAAATGGGTTCGTTTTGCAAAAAACACATTCGGCTCTTCACCCTTCCTTCGGACATCCTGTTTATCCTGCCCATCCCTGTTCAAATTGGCTTTGTTTCGCATTTTTCATTTTCGGGACGCCGGGGCAGGGAAACAGGCAACTTGATTCCGCTTGACCTCAACATGATCGTGTCCCCTCAGCCGTTCAGTTGTGAAGCACGTCTTTGAGCGCGCATCGGTTCGTGATGCAGTATTTTGAAAATTTTCCGTTCATCAGGCGGCTTCGGAAAGTCCGGTATTTTTCGCCGAACCAGATTTCGCGGAACGGTTGCTCGCGGACGTTGCCCATGTTTTCGTCGCTGAAACAGCAGGGGCGGACGTCCCCCAGCGCCGTGATGAACGCCTGATCGAAACCGACGGAACAACGCTTGGCCGGGCGGAACGGTTTCTGTTCGCGCGCGCAGGTTTCCTCGACGGCCAACTGAGCCAACGCCTCGTCCAGATTGCATGGCACGCGCGAATCGCGGGCGCACGATACTAACGCCTCCTGCGCCTGTTTTAACTCCTCCTCGCTCAGGACTTTCCCGGTGTCGTAGGGAATCAGCTTCTCAAAGACGACCGAATCGGCCTCCATCTCCTCAGCGAACTGGAAAAGACGCTCGATGGTCGGAATGTTCTCGCGTTGAAAAACGTTGAGGATGACCAGTCGGCATGTGGACCGGTTCCCTTTTTCCGCGCGAAGACGCGAGAACGTCTTCAAATTCGATTGTAGGATTTCAAAACGGTCCACCCCCTGAATCCGCCGATAGGTTTCCCGATCTCCCGCGTGAACCGAAATCCGCGCCATGTCCCAATTCATCTCCACCATCTCGCGGGATAGTTCCTCCTTCAGCAGGGTCCCATTACTGATGATCCATCCGCGCCAGCCGCGCATCTTGATTTCGCGCATGATTTGCGCGATTTCCGGATGAATGAGCGGCTCGCCGCCGCCGACGATGTTTACCTCGCCGACGCCCGGCGGCATTCCGTCGAACATGGTTTTGTATTCGGCGGCGGTCATGCCCCGTTGGCGGTCGTTTTGTTTCTGACGCTTGAGTTCATCGGGAGCGAGATATTGCAACCAGCACATCGGGCAAACGTGATTGCAGACGTAATCCATAGGGTTGATGCGGATGAGATGGGGACCGACCCAAGCCTTGTCCGCGATCGTTCCGGCGCGGCGAAGCGCGTGAAAAAAGGCCCCCCTGACGCCACGATTGCGGATGCCGCGCACGACGCGGGCGGGTTTGAGTTCCTTGAGGACGTTGGTTCGACTCATGGGGGATGTCTTGGTTGCTTGGCGTTGCGGAGCCATGCGCATTGTGACACGGCAACGCCTCGCCACGCCAAGAAATCTTGTGATTGCCGGAGCCGGAGCAATCGGGGTAAGATGCGGTGATTCGTGTATCTTGACGCGAATGAACGCCAAGGATCGGGCAAGCTAGGAAAAAGGAAGAAAGTGTCATCCATGATTTCGGTCGCCGTAATGGGAGCCACGGGAGCCGTCGGGCAGGAAATGATCAAAACGTTGGATCAGCGGGATTTCCCGTGCTCCTCGCTCAAGCTTTTGGCGTCGGGGCGGTCGGCGGGCAAGAAACTCCGCTTTCGAGGCCAAGAGATCGCCGTCGAGGAACTGACCGAAAATTCGTTCGAAGACGTGGATTTTGTATTGGCGTCGGCGGGGGCTTCGATCTCGAAAAATTTCGTTCCGCCAGCGGTGGCCGCAGGAGCCGTGGTCGTGGACAACACCTCCGCGTTTCGGATGGATCAAGACGTGCCGCTGGTCGTGCCGGAGGTGAATCCCGAAAAAATCCGCGAGCACAAGGGGATCATCGCCAATCCGACTTGTTCGACGATTCAGATGGTCGTCGCGTTGAATCCGATTCACAAGGCGGTCGGAATCAAGCGGATCGTCGTCTCGACCTATCAGGCCGCTTCGGGGGCCGGAGCCGCCGCGATGGAAGAGTTAATCGAACACACGCGGGTCGCGCTGGCGGGCCATCCGCTTCCCGAACCGCAAAAGTTCGCCCATTCGCTCGCGTTCAATTGTATTCCCCACATTGACGTTTTTCTGGACAACGGTTACACGAAGGAAGAGATGAAGATGGTCCATGAGACGCGCAAGATCATGGAGGATCCGAGCATCGGCGTCACGGCGACGACCGTGCGCGTGCCGGTTTTGCGATGCCACAGCGAATCCATCAACATCGAAACGAAAAAAAAACTTTCGGCGAACGAGGCGCGGGAAATTTTGCGCAAAGCTCCGGGGGTGATCGTCGAGGACGATCCGGCGACCAAACAATATCCACTCGCGACCCACGCGACGAATCAGGACGCGACCTACGTCGGGCGGATTCGGGAGGACGAATCCATCCCGAACGGATTGAATCTCTGGGTCGTCGCGGATCAACTCCGCAAAGGCGCGGCGCTGAACGCCGTCCAGATCGCGGAGATTTTGATGAAAGAGGGAATGTTGGGCAAAGCCAAGGCGCACGCGCTAAGGTAATGAGAGGAATGAAGATTAAACACGAAGACACGAAGGAGACACAAAGAGCACGAAGAATGCGATGGCGCCACTTTTAGGTTTCGCCGCATCTCTCTGTTGGAATTTTCTTTGCGATCTTTGTGCCTTCTTTGTGGCTTTGTGTTTAAGTATTAGGAAAAGGATTCGACTGTGGCCATGCAGAAAACGCAGAAAAAGTCCGGCTCTAAAAATTCTTCTCCGACGGAAACCGAATTGACCGAGTCAAAACGCGCGGCGTCCTTGCCGACCAATGGCGCGCCGTCGCGGTTGGACGCGCTCGAAGCCGAATTCGAGCGGCGGGAGCGCAAAAGCGCGCTCGGCGGCGGGCAAGAAGCCATCGCCCGGCAACACGCCAAGGGGAATCTCACCGCGATCGAACGGATGGAAATTCTCTTTGATCGCGGGACGTTCCAGCGGCTTTTCACCCTGCGCGGCGAGGGAAACAGCGGCGACGGCGTCGTTGCCGGATGGGGCCTGATCGAGGGGCGCAAAGCCTATTCCTACGGATGGGATTTCACCAACTTCGCCGGAACCTGTAGCGCGGACAACGGTCGCGCCATCGGCGAGATCATTGATTCGGCGCGCAAGGAATTTTGCCCCATTATCGGCATCAACGATTCCGGCGGCGCGCGCGTGCAGGAGGGAGTCGCCAGCCTTTTCGGCTACGGCCATATTTTCAACGGTCACATTGACGCTTCCGGCCATGTTCCGCAAATTTCCGCGATTGTCGGCCCCTGCGCAGGGGGCGCGGTTTACGCTCCCGCGCTTACCGATTTCGTTCTCATGTCCAAGACCGCCTTCATGGCCGTCACGGGGCCGGAGGTAATGAAGACGACGACGGGCAAGAATCTCACCAAGGAAGAATTGGGCGGCTATCACCAACACAGCGAAAAAAGCGGACGGGTGAATCTGGTCGGCGGCGACGACGCGGACGTGATCCAACAGATCCGTCGGCTTCTTCATTATCTTCCCGGTTCCTGCAACGAGCTTCCTCCCTTTGCGCCGACGAACGATCCGCCGGATCGCCTGACCGATCTTTCGCGCGAGGTCATGCGGAAGGTCCTCGAGCAGGATACGCCGTTCGACGTTCGCGTCCTCATCAAGGACATTTTGGACGATCGGGATTTTTTCGAGGTCTCGGAGAATTACGCCAAGAACCTTGTCACCGGATATGGTCGGCTCGGCGGCTGGCCGGTCGGCGTCATCGCCAATCAAAGCGTATCGCTTTCCGGGAATCTTGATCCCGATTCGGCCAAGAAGGGAGCGCGGTTCGTCCGCTTTTGCGATTGCTTCAACATTCCGCTCGTGACGCTGGTTGACGTGGCGGGATTCATTCCCGACGACACGACCGAGGCGCGTGACATCGAGGGATTCGGCGCGGCGTTTTTGATGGCGTATCGTCTGGCGACCGTTCCGAAATTCAGCGTCGTCCTGCGGCGCGCTTTCGGCGGCGCGTATGATGTGATGAGCTACAAACTCGCCAACACCAATCGAACATTCGCGTGGCCGACGGCGCGTTTCGCGGTGATGGGAGCGTCGGGCGCGGTGGATTTGATTCATCGCCGAGAACTAATGAAGCTCCGTGCCGAAAAGGGGGAGGACGCCTATCATCTCCGTCGAAACGAGCTGATCGAGCAACACAAAAGCGAGGTCGTCAATCCGTGGAAAGCCGCCGAACTTGGCTACATTGACCAATTCATCAAAATCGAACAAACGCGCCGTCACCTGACCGAGGCGCTTCTGCCGATCATGGAAGTCGAGAAACACAGAGCCCGAAAGTGGAAGGGCGCGAATTGGCCGGTTTGAGAATAAAAGCCTCAGAGGACACAGAGATCGCAGAGAAAAAGCGGCGAAAATTCACTCTGTCCTCTGCGACTACTAAGTTTTGGCGAGTATGTTTTGGAGTGTCCCCTCGCGCCAAGCCATACCGATAATTTCGGCGCAGATTTGCGCGCCGGAGCAATCAATCGGCTGGGCGCGGACGGAGAGTTCTTTGGAACGGGCGAGCGCGTCCCGCCATTTGAGATTTTGAAAATCCTCGGCAAGCAGAGGAATTCCCAAGCCAAACCCGATCATCGCTCGCGAGAGAGCCTCGGCCTCGACGAAATCAGGACGCGGAGGAAAAATCAACGGCTTGCGCGTCGCTGAACATTCGGCGCAAAGCGAATAGCCGAGTTTCCCCACCACGGCGTCCGCCGTCGCCGTCGCGTCGGAGTGATCCATCAAACCAGTGGGAAGAACGCGGACAAAATCCTTTTTCTCTCCGACCGGACGGAACGAGAAAAATTGGGCGCGCGGGATTTTTTCGAGATTCTCCCATTTCATTCCTTCGTAGCCTTCCTGTCCCAGATAGAGGAGGTAAATTGGAAGATCGGGATCGAGCGAGAGCCGTTCGCAGAGCAATTCCCGGCGCGGCTTGCCCGTGCGGGCGATGACCGGAACTTCGATTTGCCGCCGGCAGGCTCCCATTTTCAAAGCCATGCCCGGAATGAGAAGCAAGTCGCCGAGCGCGTAATCGGCTTTTAATGCCGAGACGATTTTTTCGCCCCTCGAAGCCAACTCTTCATCTCTCTTCAAGCGAAGCTGTGCAATCAACCCTTCGTAAATCTCGACCCAAGTGAAATTCGTCACGCAAATGGAGGGGATACCTAGCTTCGACGCAACGCGGAGCGGAAAGGGAGCCATGTCGGTGACGACCAGCCGAACGCCATGCGAGCGCAGAAACACGGCTTCACTCTCAAATCGCGTTTCATTCTCCTTTTGCATTTGAGCGGCGCGCTCGAACGTCATCGCGGCGTCCACACTCGCGCTGTCGCGCCCCAGCGTGCCGCAATCGAATGCCGCCGGGTGGGAAACGTAGTTGCTTCCACGCAATTCATGTTCGAGAAACCACGCCGGAACGTTCGTGCGGACGATGAGCGGAATTTCGGCGGGCAAAGCCTTAATCACCGCCGCCGAGCGGACGAAATGACCGAAACCGTGCGCCGTAATGTAATAGGCGATGGTCACGCGGAAGTCCCGCGAGAGGACAGACGGATGCGCGGATCAATCAGGGCGTAGGCGAGGTCCACGGCAAAATTGATCGCCAAGAACGCCACGCCGGTCAGGACGATGTAGGTGACGACCAGCGGACGATCCACGAAAATCGAGTCAATCAGGAGTTTGCCGAGTCCGGGCCATTGGAAAATGGATTCCGTGACGACGGAAAAGGCGATCAATTGGCCGAACTCCACACCCGAAACGGTGACGATGGGAACCAGCGTGTTTCGCAAGGCATGGCGTCCGATGACGGTCCGCTCCGAAATTCCGTGCGAGCGCGCCGTCCGGATGAACGGCATCTTGAGCACGTCCAGCATCTCCGAGCGAACCAGCCGCAAAAGCATGGCGAGATGATGAAGCGCGAGCGTGACCGCCGGAAGAATCAGATGAGTCCATCCGTCGCGGGTGAGGAAGCTCCATTCGATTCCTGCAAGCGTTCGCGTCGCGCCGCGTCCCATCGGCGGAAGCCATTTCAATTTGACGCCGAAGGTCATCATCAAAAGCAAGCCGAGCCAAAACGTGGGGAGGGAAATGCCGAACATCGAACTCCACATCGCGGCGCGCGAGGTCCAGCCTGTGGGCCGCGCGCCCGTGAGAATTCCCAACGGAATGCCGCCCACCAGCGCGAATAACATGGCGACGGTCGCCAGTTCCAGCGTCGCCGGCGCGCGTTCGAGAAGCAAATCCCGCACGGGGCGGTTGGTATAGTAGGATTTTCCGAAATCTCCCCGAAGCGCGCGGCTCAGAAAAAGTCCGTATTGGACGATCAAGGGGCGGTCCAACCCCAAATCATGTCGCAGGATTTCGCGGTCGCGGGCCGTTGCCGTTTGCGGCAGGAGCGTCGCCACCGGATCGCCGACGGCGAACATGACTAAAAAAACCAACGCCGAAATAACCCAAAGACTGATGACGGATTGAAGGAGTCGGCGAAAAAGAAATCTGAGCATGATGAAAAGGATATTTACGCGTAAGAATAAACACAAAGACACGAAGAAGGCACGAAGATCACAAAGTAGAAAAATTCGGTGAGACACATTCCTAAATTCGTCCTTTCTATTTTCTTTGTGCTTCTTTGTGCCTCCTTTGTGCCCTTGTGTTTAATCTTCATCCCGAAATTACTTGCCCGCGACGCGAATCAGACCGAATGGCGTTTGCTCATCCCCTTGCCCGAGGGGATTGTCGGATAGAATTTTTTCGACGAGTTTGGGATCAGCGATGCCGTCCGAACCGAGAACCCATGAACCGCCGATGTCGTTGACGTCCACAATGGCTGAGGGCATCCCCGTTTTTTCACGGATCGCCTTTGCCACCGAGGAAGGGTTCTTCGGTCCGAGAATGACGCAGTCGGCTTGAAGCGGAGAAGTTCCCGCCGCGTCAATCGTCGCCGCCTGCATCCCGGCAACGCGGTAAAAATCGCCGCGCCGACCTAAGAATTTTCCGACCGCGCCGACCCCCGCGGCCAGCAAAATTCTCGGCGCGCCACATTCATTGATCCCGCATTGCATTGTTTCGGGAGACCGGAGGCCCATTCCGTAGGGAACTTTCCGCACGCGCGGCCAGAGGAGCTTGGCAAGCCAACCGATTTGGATGTCCTTGACCGGAATCGCGCGGCCTTGCGTGACCGCGACGACTTTTTCGCTCACGAAACAGATGTCTCCCGCGCGGCGCTCGGAAGCGGAGTATTGGTCAACCACCTCGACGATGTCGTCCTTGGCCGTGACAAGGGGCGTCTTGATCGGGAGGCGGAGATAGGTTTTTCCGTCAACGGCGATGGTCGGCGACTTGGTTTTCGTCATTTCGCAACCTAGATCTTGCTCTTGCTCTTGCTCTTACTCTTGCTCTCAATGGTCGGTTCTTCGCCATGCAGATTCGACCCTACAGGGTCGGATGGTTAGGATTCGTTTACCCCGGGCTCCGCTTCGCTCCACCGGGGGCTACTTTCATTCGATCCCTACGGGATCGAGGACAATCCATTCATTTAAAAATATCCATCACCTCATCCCCCCGCTCCATCCAGAAACGCGAGAATTCCCTTCTGCGCATGAAGCCGGTTCTCGGCCTGATCGAACGCGATACATTGCGGACCGTCAAGGATTTCTCCTGTGATTTCCTCACCGCGATGGGCGGGAAGATCGTGCATGACGAGCGCATCCTTGGGGGCAAGGGCGAGCAGGTCGGCGTTGACCTGATAGCCCTGAAACATTTTTCTGCGTTCCTCTGCTTCGGCTTCTTGTCCCATGCTGGCCCAGACGTCGGTGTAAACGAGCGCGGCATTCCGAACCGCTTCCTTGGGATCGGAGCAAAACGCATAGCTTCCGCCGACGCGTTGCAAATCTTCTTTCATCCCTTCGACGTATTGCTTCTTCGGCTCATATCCCGGCGGCGAACTGACGGTGATGTTCAATCCCAATTTCGCGCCGATCATCATGAGCGAGTGACAGATGTTGTTGCCATCGCCGATGTAGGTGAGGTTCAATCCCGCGAGCGCACCGAATTTTTCGCGTAACGTGAAGTAATCGGCCAGCGCTTGACAGGGATGCTCCTCGTCGGATAGGGCGTTAATCATCGGGATCCGGCAATTGGCGGCGAGCTCGTCAACGGTGCTCTGAAGAAACGTCCGCGCGATGGCAAGATCGAACCATCGCTCCAAATTCCGCGCGATGTCGTTGACCGTTTCGCGTTTGCCCAATCCGATTTCGGCGGGGGAAAGATAGACCGCGTAGCCGCCGAGTTGAAACATCCCCAGTTCGAACGTCGCGCGGGTGCGGAGCGATTGCTTCTCGAAGATCATCGCCAGTGATTTGCCCGCGAGCGTTGGCGTCGGAACTCCCTTTTGGAGAGCGCCCTTCAACACGGTCGCCAACTCAAAAATAACCTCGATGTCTTCGGCGGAAAGATCACCGGAGCGGCAAAGGTCGCGCTTGGATTGACGAATGGGAGACATCGGCGGTTTACGCGGCGTTGCGGGCGGCTTTGACGAGAATCTCCACTGCGGAATCAATTTCTTCGGACGAGACATTGAGCGGCGGGAGAAGACGGAGCGTATGTCCCGCCGTGCAATTGATAAGCAATCCTGACCCCTCGCAAGCCTTAACAGTTTCCGGTCCGCCCGATTTCAATTCGATGCCGATCATCATGCCGATCGCACGGATTTCGGCCACTTTGTCGGACGCGCCGAGTTTCTGCTCGAATTTGCGAATCAACGATTGTCCGCTCTCCGCGCCGCGTTCCGGCCAATTTCCCTCGATCAATTCTTTCAGGTAGGCCAGTCCCGCCGCGCTGGTGAGCGCGTTGCCCCCCATCGTTGAGGCGTGCGCCCCCGCGGCGAACGCTCCGGCGATTTCGGCGCGCGTCAGCATCGCTCCCATCGCCAAGCCGCCCCCCATGCTCTTGGCCAGCGTCATGACGTCGGGTTCAATCCCGTAATTTTGATGGGCGAAAAGTCTTCCGGCTCGTCCCAGACCGCATTGAACCTCGTCGAAAATCAGCAGGATTTTTTTGTCCGAGCAAAGTTTGCGGACCCCCGCCAGAAATTCTTTCGTCGCCGGGCGGATGCCTCCTTCTCCTTGAACGGGTTCCAAAATCACGGCGCACGTTTTGTCGTTCACCAATTGCTCAACGGACGCCAAATCATTGAAATCGGCGAAATCGAATCCCTGCGCGAGAGGGAAAAAATGCTTTTTGATTTTGTCTTGCCCGGTCGCCGCCATCGTCGCGAAGGTCCGGCCATGAAACGATTGCTTCATGCTGATGATGCCGATGCGCTCCGGGTTTTCGCCGCAATTCTCGAACGACCATCGCCGCGCGATTTTAAACGCCGCCTCGTTGGCTTCCGCCCCACTGTTCCCGAAAAAGACTCGGTCGGCGAAACAGTGCGCCGTCAGCAACCGCGCCAATTCGATCTGAATCGGAATGTAGTAGAGATTGGAGCAATGGACGAGCGTCTCGGCTTGTTCTCGAATCGCCCGCGCGATTTTCGGATGACAATGGCCGAGATTGTCCACGCTGATTCCGGTCAGGAAATCGAGATATTCCTTCCCGTCGGCGTCCCAAACGCGCGATCCCGCGCCGCGTACGATGGCAATCCGCCGCTCGCCGTAATTCGGCGTCAGGCAGGCGTCATGGAGGGTTTTCCATTCGGCGTTGGTTCGGCGCGGAAGTCCAAGGGGATAAGTCGTTTCGGCGATCTCGGCGGTGTCGGCGCTCATGGTTTCCCTCCGGGGAAAGGAACCATCATACGCTCCCGCCGTGGAGGGTCAAGGAAACATCAAGCGGCGGAGAGTCTCGCCAGCGTTATTCCTTCAACAATTCCGCCATCGCGTCCTTGAGGATTTGCTCGCTTTCCGGCGCGACGTTGGAATCGGTCGGCTCGTAGCCCCCTTCGGCATAGGCGGACTCGACGCAGATGTAGCCCGCTCCCCCTTCGCCGTAACCCGCGACGGCGACGAAGCAATCGGGGCGTTGGTTTTGGGCGGCGAGTTGAAACTCAATGAACGGTTCGCCCGGAAGATGCAAAATACAAACCGATCCGATGGACATCGCGCTCAGTTCGATTCCTCTGCCCGATTTAATCCGCTCCAGCCAAGCCAGAGCCAGCGCGGCGTTCAGGCGGCCTTGGACCGATGCCTTCGGATCGGCGATGATTTTGCGGTCGGCTTTTTCGTCCAATCGTCCCCCTTGGAACGGTGGGAAACGAACGTCGAGCGTTTTCCAGCGAACCGGTTCGGCGGGTTGAAGTTTCATTTCGGACGCGGATTTTTTCATGGCGTCGTACATCCGACCGGCCAGCTCCTGCCGACGTTCATGCGCGCCGTCGTTGTATTTCCCCATCGTGACGTTGCCCGCGCAACCGGTGAAGTAAACCTGAAATACGCCCGTCTCTCTCTCAAGCCGCTCGCGGGCGATTCCGGGCACGTCCCATGTCGCGCGCCCCTCTCCATAGTAGCTTTGCGGATGCGTGGCGTAGTAGTGGAGTTGGACCATCGGCTTGTCGCCGTCGCATAAGGAAATCGTCTTGAGCCACGGATCAATCAATCCTTCGGGGGCGTCGCGGACTGCGGCATCCTTGGTCGCGCTCCATCGGACGAGGATCGAGCCATCTGGACCCTTGACTCGCCGATTCGATGCGATGCGATCCACCTTCACCTGACTCGTCCCGATTTGGGTCACGCGGCGGAAATGACTTTTGGCCTCCCGAACCTCGTCGGCGACGTTGGAGGTCACACGGTCGAACCACTCCAAATCCAAATGGGGTGGACCTTTCTCGATCTTGTCAAGCTGACGTTGCGCGGCAATATCGCAGATCAGGGCGTCGTGTTGGTGAACGGTTTGGAGCGCGACGTGCGAGGGAGTCGTCCCGGCGGCGGCGGCAATTTTCCGACGGAACGAATCATAAGCCTCGTTCACGATCAGACACCAATCCACGGCGCAAAGAACGTAGGTTCCGTTCTCGTCGCGTAAAATGATTCCTTTCGCCAATTCCGGATCGTCAATTCCCTCCATCGGTTTGATCCACCCGCCGCAGAGGGGATGGCCGATGGGAGGCGTGACGTTGGCGGAGAAAGTTGCAATTTCCAGCTTTGTTGAGGACAACATGCCCTTGGGAGAAACGATCTGCGGCTCAACAGAGCAAGAAACCGTACAGATTAAAGATGCGACCAAAGGCAAGGATACGATCATGCGCGAAAATATGGTGCCAGTCCACATGAAGGTGTCAGTTCGGCTTTGATGCACTGGTATGTCCTCGTCTTTCCGCCTTGAAAACCATCCAGAGCGCCTGCTCGTAGTTCCCGCCGAAACCTATCCGCGTTATGTTTCTTAGCCGATGGTTGCGCATACCTTCCCACTTGGCTCCCGGATCCATTTCCTTTAAGATTATGCTTCTTTTCGTCATCTTAGAAGCTTTTCCAATGAAGCAAATTTGGTCGTCAACTGCCTCTTCATGGATTACAAATAGAGGGAAACGGCTTCGCAAGGACCGAATTAGGCTCGGAAAACCTGACAGCGAGATATTCCGGAGGGGGCGTGGCGTTTGCTTGCGGAGGCGCAAGGCTCGATTGGCAAAATAGTCGTAATCATCGAGTGTCCGATATCGTTTGATGTCCTTAACTCTAATAGTCGAGTAGCCATCCAAGTGCATCTCGTCGGAAAGCTCGTGAATCAGAACGAGTTCCCGGCTCACTCCAACCACATAGCCCCTAAGGCGATCTCTTGTTATTGGAGAGCGATCAAACTCAATCAACCTGCCTTCTGGCCAAGTGCGAGCGAGATCTGTCAGCCACTGATCCATATTCGCGATTCTTGAAGCGGCCTAGATAAATTCCTTGCGGCCACCCCTTCGGGAGATTCATCCCGGATTGAAATAGTCTAGAAGCTGATTTTATAGGTCGACTAAGCAGAATTATGCTTCAAGAACCGAGTATTCCAACGTGCGGGGACTGGAGGTTTGTTTAGAGGCGTCCAAAATCTCAATGGCGACGATTCGCCCGTCGCGGTCGTAGTCCAAAATCACGCCGGGTTTTTCCTCATCGCTTTCGTGAATCGGAGTCTCATTAAACCGGATGCGAAGAGCGTCCACCGTTGGATCATAAGTGACTTTCATGGCTTTCTCCAATACTTTGCAATCCGGCTGGTCCGGTAAACCGTGACCACGATCGCCGGATCAACTTCATCCTACACGATCACCCTCAGAAGGAAAAGCCCTCCGTCGCCGGTCTTGAACCGCGATTGATACGCCTTTCTTCGGCTGTGTTCCGGAATGATCTGTTCGGGGTTTTGCAGAGCCGAATTTATCATTTCACGCGAAATTTTCCTCTCCTCAAGGCCTTCCTCGGCGTGGGGTGACAGGATGAAATCCATGACGATTACCTCAAGTTTCCCAACGCGCTTCTGATTTCCTTGCGCGAGGGATCAATCACCAACGCGGCCTGATACTGCGCCTTGGCGGCGTCGGTTTGGCCTCGCGCGACGGCGATTTTCCCCAGATAAAACCGCGCCCAGAGCTCGGAGTGCATTTGCTCCTCCGGCTCAAACGAGCGGCAACATTCAGAGGCGAGATAGTCGTTCAGACATTTTTCGGCGCGGTCGAGGTTCTTGACCGAGAGCGCGCCGGTTCGGCCGATCTGAAATTTTGCGTCAACGTCCAGCGGATCCAGCTTCAAGACTTTCTCGAACTCGGAGAAAGCCTGATCGGATTTTCCCGTGACAATGCAGACGCAACCGATCAGGCGATGTCCCTCAATGTCGTCGGGATGGGTGGCGACGCCGAGTTGATATTCCTCCTCCGCCTTTTTGAAATCCTTGCGCGATTCGGCGATTCGTCCCGAAGCCAGATGGCCTTGCCCCGCGTCGCGCTTCGCAATTTCCTCGGCTTGGTCGCGGGCTTTTCCCTCGCCTCCGCCGACCACCGCGGGCGTGCTCAAATAATACCGGATCAAATCATGACGGGCTTGAAGGTTGTTCGGATCGAGCGCGACCGATTTTTCCAACGCCGATTTGGTTTGCCGCGCCAGAGCGGGTTGGCGAATCCGGGTTTCCCTCTGCGCCTGCTTCGCATAGGCGCGGCCAAGCCACTCAAAATACTCGGAATTGCTTTCCTCCAGCGCGACGGTTTTTTCGAGCCATTCGATGGCCTTCGGAAATTCGCCCCGCGCGAGGGCGATTCTTCCGGTGTAGAACGCCGCTTGAGCGTCGGCGGGATTCTTTTTCAATGCCGCCGAGAAAAATTCGGTGGCTTGCGTGAGTTTCTGTTGGTGGAACAACTCGATTCCCTGCCTTGAGTCCCTTGTCAAAGGCGCGGCAACGCCTGACGGAGCAACGGCAACCCGCGCGCAACCTGTGCCGAATATCCAAACGCTCAACCTAGCAAAAAGGGAAATGCTTCCCTTTCGTCTCATAATGAGTTATCTCCAAGGGTGTATAAAAGCATGGCCGAATCCATTTATCACCGATAAACATCGGTTACGATGAACAAAGGCGAAGTGTAATGGACATTCTCACCGGACTGAATCCCACCCAACTCAAAATCATCCACAACTGCCGGACCTATCAGGAGTTTAGGGCGGGGCAGGCGATCTTCAACGAAGGAGAACCCGCCGACAGCATGTTCACCATCATTACCGGGCGGGTGGAGATTTTTCGCGCAAAAGGGGGCACGGAGCGCCGCATCGCCGAACTGGCCGCGCCCGAAGTATTCGGCGAGATGGGACTTTTAACCCGCGCCGGAAGAACCGCCTCGGCCCGCGCATTGGAAAACACGCTCCTCTTTGAAGTCCCGACTAATTTGGTTCCCGTCATGCTGGAGTTCAGCGGACCGGAGGCGACGATGAAACTCTTGGAAAATCTTCTTTTCATTCTGGCCGAACGATTGAGAAAAAAGAATGAGGAGACAATCTCGACGCCGGGCGCGTCGGTTCTGGGAAAGCGGGATATCATCAGGAATGAAACCAACGCCGCGCTTGACGCCGTCGAGCGCAATCTGCCCAAAATTTTGGGGCGAACCTGCGGCCTGAACAAACGCCTGAAACCCGGAGAATATCTTTGCCGACAGGGAGACGATGCGGACGGATTCTATTTCATTCATCGGGGAGAAATGGAGATCGTAAAGGAAAATCCGGCGGCGGAACCGGAAGTTTTATCGCGGATCAAGGGACCGACGATCACGGGAGAAATCGGATTTTTCACTCGGACCAACCGGAGCGCGAGCGTCCGCGCCTTAACCGAAGCCGACTGCACCCTCTTTTCCGGATCCCATTTTCTTCAACTCAAGACGACTCAACCGGCCGAAGCGCTGGCGGTCCTTTTCGCGGCGGCGCGGTTGACGGTCTATCTTTTGGTGAAGGAATCGGCATAACGTCAGCTCTATTCATCAGGAAGGCGCTTGAGGAAGACTTTCATCTCTTTTCCCGCCTGTAGTTCGCCCGTGCGTTCGGAAACGGCGATCCCATCGGTCCAAATGCGGCGCGCTCCTTCTATATGCCCCGCGCCTCGCAACGCTTCGCCCCAAAATCGCCAGATGGCGGGAAGATCGGGATTGCGGCGGGCGGCTTCGGCCAATCGTTCCGCCGCTTCCCCGTGGCGATGCGCGTCAAGCAACGCTTTGCCGAGCAAGAAAGGAAGATCGCGATCCTGTGGATCCTCGGCGATCAATACTTCCAGTGTTTTGATTTTGTCTTCTTCCATCTCCCATCCTCATTTTCATAATCATAATCTTAATCTTGCTCCAAATTCCCGATCTCATTTGACGATCCTCTCCGCGCTACGTTAGCCTATCGCCGCTTGCCCTCCGCATGGCTTCCTCCATTCCAGAGATTTCCTACGCCGATGTCAAACCTCTCCTGACGAATTTGCTTCACGCGGGGCGATCGCTGGCGCAAGCAAACATCTACGCCCTTCAGTGGGCAGGCAAAGAGGCGGCGCTGAAAGATTTTTCCGCGCGTCCGTGGTGGATTCGTTTTTTCTGGGGGCGGTGGGTGATCGCGCGAGAAGCGCGCGCGCTCCGGCGTCTGCGAGACGTTCAGGGCGTGCCCCAACTTCTTGCGACCGTCGGTCCCCATGCGATTCTCATGGAGCGATTGGAGGCCCGACGGCTTCCCAAGGAGATGGAGCAGGCGCCGCCGATTGAATTTTACGAACGCGCCTCCGTTTTGCTCGGCGCGTTGCATAAACGCGGCATCGCGCACGGGGATTTGCGGCGCAAGAATCTTTTAATGGACGATCAGGCGCGTCCCTATCTGATTGATTTTGCGACTTGCATTACCTCCAAGCCGGGGTGGATAGGTTGGCCGTTCCGGTTTTTGTTTCGCCGAATTGCGACGGTGGATCGTTATCATCTGGCGCAGATGAAAGCCGACTTTTACGCGGACCGGTTGGTAGCCGAAGAAACGTCGCTCTTGGAGCATCCGCCTTGGCACTTGAGATTCGGGAGATTTTTCAGGAAGAAGGTTCTGCGGCTCCGCAAAGCGCGTCACCGTAAAAAGATTTTGCGGCGCATACGCCGGGGTTGGAGACCAAGGCGCGGCAGACCGAATCGGCCGGGTTGATTACTCGTAAATCTCCCAATCGCGCGCGGCGTTGGGCGTGGCCGTGGGCGTGACGACGCTGATGCCCAAGATCAGCGGCGAGCCAAACGGCGTTCCGGTGTTTTGCATTTC
>CAZRCZ010000037.1:0-22839 GCA_964598765.1 uncultured Candidatus Sumerlaeota bacterium
AGTTGCCGGTGACGACGCCGTTGACCGGAACATCGGCGTTGGCGCGATCGTTGAACGTCGCCGGCGCGCAAGGGGTTCCCGTCGCGGTCGGAGTTGCCGTTCGAGTCGGAGAGGGGGTCGCGGTGCGCGTGGCCGTCCGCGTCGCGGTTCGAGTCGAGGTCCGCGTGGCCGAGCGGGTCGGCGAAGGCGCGGTTCCGGTGACCGTCGCCGTGCGCGTGGCCGTCCGCGTCGAACTTCTTGTCGGAGAAGAGGTGACGGTTCGCGTCGGCGAGAGAGTCGCGGTCCGTGTTGCCGTGCGCGTGGCGGTGCGGGTCGGGGTCGCCGTGAGCGTAGCCGTGCGCGTGGGGGTCCTCGTTGCGGAGCGCGTGGGGGACGGAGTTGCCGTCCGAGTGGCCGTTCGGGTCGCGGTCCGGGTCGGAGTGGCGGTCGGAGTCGGCGTCGCGGTGTTCAAATGATTGGGATTGGTTTCGGCGGCGTCGAGGTCCACGGTGCCTGGGACGCCATAGCTGGCGGCGGTAAAGTAGGGGGCCGCGCTCCAAAGCCCGGTCCCGGTGTTGTATTCGATCAGGTCGGCGTCGTCGTAATTGAGCGGAAGTCCGCCGGTGACGTTGCCGCCCGCGATTTGTCCCGCCGAATCGAGCGAAATCTCCCAAATTGTCGCGGTCCGGCGGTTGAAGGCGTCCAGATTCGCCGAAGCCGGGATGCCGTGGGCTTGGCCGACGAAATCAATCGCGGTGAATCCGCTTCCGGTCTTGAAATGGACCACGTCCTCGTCGTGCACGAGCGTATTGGGAACGCCGTTGACGGTCAGATAACAATCTGCGTCAAAGGAGCAGGAAAATTCCAGAGGCGAAACCGCGACCACGTCGAGCGCGTCCAGATCGAGCAGGCATCGCCCGTCGGCGTTGACGGGAAGACCGTTCGACGCGCCGACCCACGCGATCGCGTTAATCGTGGTCCCGTTCCAATGAAGAATATCCTCGTCGTGGACGAGCGTGTTGGGCGTTCCGCCGACGGTCAGAAAGCAATCGGTGTCGAGCGAGAAAAAGACGGAGGAAGGATTAACGTAGGAAAGGGCGTCGAGATTCACTCCGGCGGGGATGAGCGCGGTCATCGCCGTCAGGGTCAGGCTCCATGCCGGACTCGTGTTGTGAAGCGCGACCTCCCGATCCGCCGGAGAGATCGAGGAAAACGTCGTGTTGGAATCGAACGAAACGGCCAGATCGTTGGACTGGGCGAAGGCGACGGGCGAAAGGCGAAGGGCGAAAATGAAGAGAAGGATGAAATAAAGATAGTGTTTCTTTGTGTCTTGCTGTCTTGATGGTGAAAAAATCATTTCGGATTTATCCTTTCTTCTTCCTGTTTTTCGCCTTTCGCTCTTCGCCTTTATCCTTAATAGGTCACGTCCGCCAAATCCCCCGCCCCCGAGCTGGCCGGCGCGACGCCGTTGACCAAATCAATGGCCGTCGTCTGGTGGAACCGATTGTTCTCGCTTCGATTGTTGGTTCCCGTCGTGAAAACCAATCCCGCCGTTCCGTTCCCGTTCAAGGAATTGCCGGCGATCAAAGTGCCGATGCTGGTGACTTGGATTCCCCAACCATGGGTTCCGCCTCCATTGCCGCCGCATTGATTCTCGACGACCCTGTCTTCGTTATAGGCTTCAATGCCGACGGCAATGCCGGTTCCCGCGGCGGCCTGAGCGTTGCAAGCATTCCCCCGTATTAGACATCCGGTTTTCGCGTAAATGCCGTAGGCGTTTCCGTTGGCTCCCGTGGCATTGTTATACGAACAGGTATTATGCAAAATGATGCTAAACGAATCGGCGTAGATGCCGGAGGCATAGGCGCTTGCGTTGGGACCTTCATTGTTGCTGTAGCAAGTATTTCCCTCAATGGTGCAACTAAGCCCCGTAAATATGCCATAGGCCGAACCGCTGTCGTTGCTACTGTTCCCCCAACAGGTATTGTTTCGAATCGTGCAACCGTTGCCGGTCGAAATGCCGGTGGCGGCGTAAACGCCGCCTGAGGTGTTGTTGGAGCAGACGTTGTCTTCCATGACGTTTGCAAGGCCCGCTTGAATGCCGAAACTCTTCCCGCCCGCCGAAGTGTTATTGGCACATACGTTGTTGCGGATGACGGCGGAATCGTTGGAGTAGATGCCAATACTATCGCCCGTCCCCGACGTGGACCGATTGCCTCGGCATACGTTGTGGACGAGGTGATTGTCGGTTCCGCTACAATAGATTCCGAAAGCGGTCCCTCCGGGGGACGTGTTGTTCTCGCAGACGTTCCCTTCGGCCCGGCAACCCGTGCCATTGACAAAGATTCCATAGGTCGCGGCGGATCCGGAAGGAATGTTCGAGGAAGCGACGCAATCCTTCGCCACCGAGTCTTGTCCAATCCAAATTCCCGCGTTCGCTCCGCCGGTGTTATTGTCCAGCGACCGACACCGCTCGACGATCGAATCGGCGCCGACGTAGATGCCTGCGGCGGAGCAACCACGGACCGTCAAGTCGTGAACGTGAGCGCGGCCGCCGAGGTAGATTCCATTGTTGGAAAAGCCGACGATCGTGCCGCCCATCACGGTCAGGTTGGTCCGGGTTCCGCCGGATATCCCGTTGGCGGAGACTCCGCCGCCGCCGGTCAGCGTGTGCCCGTTCAGGTCAATCGTCACGTCATTGACCGAAATGGCGACGGCCTCGACGCCCGAGTTCATCGTCACGTCACTGACCACCCGATAACTACCGGACGCGGAAATCGCATATCCTGTGGCGGGGTTGATGTTGACGTCTATCGTGCCGTCGGCAAACGCGAAAGGCGAAATGCGGAAGGCGAAAA
Source organism: uncultured Candidatus Sumerlaeota bacterium (assembly GCA_964598765.1). Classification (GTDB taxonomy): domain Bacteria; phylum Sumerlaeota; class Sumerlaeia; order MVZB01; family JAJFLK01; genus CAZRCZ01. The sequence goes on from CAZRCZ010000037.1 coordinate 2,838, forward strand.
TGAAGAGAATGACGAATGACGAACGACGAATGACGAAATGAAGAAAGTGTTTCTTTGTGTCTTTGTGTCTTGGTGGTGAAAAAATCATTTTGGATTTATCCTTTCTTCTTCCTGTTTTTCGCCCTTCGCCTTTATCCTTAATAGGTCACGTCCGCCAAATCCCCCGCCCCCGCGCTGGCCGGCGCGACGCCGTTGGTCGTGTCTACTCCGGTCGTCTCCCGGAAGCGATTGCGTTCGGAACGGTTGTTGGTCGCGGACACAAAAATTACCCCGGCGGTAGAGCTATAGGCGGTGGAGTTATCAGCGACGAAGTCTCCGGCCCCCGTCAGGCGAATGCCATGGCCGGTGGCGCCCGTGGCGCCGGTGTTGCCTTGACAGTGATTGCCGATAACCCGGCAAGAGCTGGTGCAAAGGATCCCGGCGCCATAATCGCTCGCGCCGCGTCCCGTGTTTGCGATGCACGTGTTGCCCTGAACCAGACTGGCGGTGCCCCCCGCGATCCCTATGCCAAATCCGGTGAACGTCCCGGAATTCGCGGCCGCGTTGTAGCAACAGTTGTTGTTGATGATCGTGGCTGAGCCGCCGCTACAATAAATGCCGGCGGCGGTCCCGTTGCCATTGGGACCATCCTGTTGAGAATTGCACGTGTTTCCTTCGATCACGCAACTCGATGCGCCGACAAAAATTCCATAAGCCGATCCGGTGTCCGTGCTGATGTTGGCGCAAACCGAATTCCCACGAAGAACACCGACGGCGGCCGTGTAGATGCCCGTGACATTCGAGCTTGCCGAATTGCTCCCGACCGTGTTGGATTCAATGGCGGGATTTCCCGAGACGACGTAGATGCCGTAATAATTGCTGGGCGAGGTGTTTAATTCGATGTCATTACCCCGAACAACTCCGCTTCCTTGAATATAGATCCCATAGCAGTTGCCGATCCCGCCCGATTGGTTGTCCCGAATTTGATTGTTCAGAATTTGGCAGGCGCCCCCGATCCCATAAATGCCGCTACAGGTATTCGCGGAATAATGATGCTCGACGATATTGCCCTCGGCGATGCAGTTGGCTCCATTGAGATAAATCCCAAACGAATTGCCCGATGTAACGGAGCCGTTGTCCGACAGATTGCAATGCCGGACCGCCGAATTCGCCCCGACCACGATGCCGGCGGCGCTAGACGTGGCTTTGTTGTTGCCCCGCGCCTCGATTCGTTCGATCCGCGCCCGCGCCCCCGCAAGGATTCCGTAACCGCCGAACCCAACCACCCGTCCCTCGGTGATGACCACGCTGTTTTGGGCGCTGATTCCGGAGGACGTGCCCCCGGAGAATCCGGTGATCGTGTGTCCGTTAAGTTCCAGCGTGACGTTGTCGCTGGAAATCGTGATTGCCGCGACATCGGCGGTCATCGTCACGTCGTCCACGAGGCGATAACTCCCGGGTGAACTGATGGTGAATGTCGTCGTCGGATTGATTTTGACGTCAATCGTGCCATCGGCAAAGGCGTAAGGCGAAAGGCGAAAGGCGAAGAGAAAGAAAAGGATGAAGGATGAGGAATGAAGGATGATAGCGCAAATTGCCTTCTTGGTGTCTTCGTGTCTTGGTGGTGAAGAAATCATTCGAATTGCTCCTTATCAGGTGAACCCTGCTCCCGCACATTGCGGCGGGTCTTGGTCTTTTACAATCCCTAAATTTTTCGTCTTTCGCCCTTTGCCTTCATCCTTTCGTCAGTAGGCGATATTGGCGAATTCCCCCGTCCCCACGCTGGAAGGCGCGCCGCCGGTGATCGCCCCTTCCGCCATCCGGTTGAGTTCGGCGCGATTCTGGCCCGCGACGGCGAAATAAATGCCTGAAGTGGTGTTTTGGCTTGTTGAATTGTTGGAAATGACATTGCGAAGGGAGTCCACGTAAATGCCATAACCGAGCGTTCCACCGTTGGTCGCGCAATTATTGCCGATGACGCGGGTATCCGAAGTGACGCGAACGCCGTAGCCGGTTCCCGTGCCCGAGGCGTCGTTGTCGGTGCATGAATTTTCGCGAATGAGCGAGTAAGCCCCCGCGCGGATTCCGCAACCGTCCCCCGACCCGTGCCCTCGGTTGTAATCGCAGGTGTTGCCGACAATCTGACTGTAGCCGTTGGTCACATAGATGCCGTAGCCGACTCCCCCTGTGACGCCGCTGTTATTGGCGTTGCATGTGTTCTGGGAGACCAAACAAGAGGCTCCCGCGATAATGCCGTAGCCCAAGTCCGTCCCCACGCCGGAGTTTCCGTAGCAGGTGTTCCCGCTCACCGTCGAGTTGTTCGAAGCCGAAATCCCAATTCCGGGTCCCGACGTCGCGCCGCCAGTGTTTCCGGAGCACGTGTTGCCGTTGAGAGTGCTGAAGCTTCCGGAGGAGATTCCTTCGCCGTAACCCGTTCCCGAACTGGTGTTGCCGGAACATGTATTACCGGAGATCGTGCAAGAGTTTCCGGTATAGATGCCATTCCCGCCGCCAGCGCCATTCCCGACGTTTCCTTGGCTGATGTTCCCCGTGACGGTGCACGAGGCAAGGGTGAAAATCCCGTAGCTGTAAGCCCCGGAAGTCAAAGCCGAATTTTGGTTGGCCACGCAATTTCGGACGATGGAATTGTCGCCGACGCTGATTCCCGCCAGACTTCCCTGCTCGTTGTTATAGGTGCAATTGCACCGCTCGACGGTCGAATGCTGACCCGTGAGAATGCCGCAACGCCCGTTGTAGCTGGAGGTCACGTCGTGGACGTTGGCGCTCTCGCCGACCTCGATCCCATCGCCCCCGCAATTGACGATGTTCCCATTAAAGATGAAGACGCGCCACCAGCCCGTCCCGTGGATGCCGTCCCCTGTTCCCGAGCCGTTGCCGATGATCATGTGGCCGTTGAGGTCAATCGAAACACCGTCGGCGGCGACGGTGATGCAATCCACGTTGGGAACGGTCATCGTGACGTTGGCCACGAGGACATAGGACCCGGGCGCTGAAATCGTGAACGTCGTCGCGCCGTCCGGGAGAATGTCGGTCTGTCCGTTGCCGGCGAAGGCAGAAGGCGAAAGGCGAAAGGCGAAGATGAAGAAAAGGATGAGGGATGAAGGATGAAGGATGAAAAAGGATCGGGAATCCTTGGCGTCTTTGTGTCTTGGTGGTAAAAAAATCATCAGAAATCCCCCGCGCGCGGAATTCGACTGGAACTAACGTCCTAAATAACGCCCTTTCGCCTAGGTGTCAAGGTATTGCAATTCATTTCCTTCTCCCGAAAAACTCGAGCGCGCCGATGACGCCGAAAAGCATCGCGATCGCCGCCAAATGAAGCAAGGCTTCGATCCAATTCAAGTATCGGAGCGCGAGCGAAAGAACCCCGACGGCTCCGGTCAGGAGGCCGATGGTCAGCGCGGTTTGGCGAACGGAAAATCCCATCGCGCGGAGCCGATGCGAAAAGTGATTGTGGTCCCCAATCATAAACGGCGCGCCGTTGCGCCAACGGATAAAAAGAACCGAGGCGGCGTCGAACAGCGGAACCCCCATCACGGCCAGCGGAATCAGGACCGGCAAGCCCGTGAGCTGATCTGCCCCGTAATAGGTCGTCACGATGGAGAAAACCGCGAGCAAATATCCGACCGTCAGGCTCCCCGCGTCCCCCAAGAAAATCGAGGCGGGGTGAAAATTGAGGAGCAAAAAGCCGCTGACGATCCCCGCGAAGGAGATGAAGAGCGCGGGGAGAAGAAGTTGTCCCCCCATGGCGGCGGCCAACGCCAGCGTCAACGCGATGATCGCCGCGACCGTTCCGCAGAGGCCGTCCATGTTGTCCATGAAATTGAAGGCGTTCATCAAGGCGACAGTCCAAAGAATCGTCACGCCCCATCCCAAAATCGGCGCGGGAAGGAAAATATGAATCGCCACGCCGCCGTAAAGAAGCGGCATCACGGCCAGAATTTGCGCGATCAATTTGATTTTCGGGCCGAGCGGATGCAGATCGTCAATCAAACCAACGGCGAAAATCCACGATGTTCCGACCAGAATCGCCGTAAGTTCCCGTCGAACGCCGCGAAGATTTTCCAAATAATGAGGCAAAGGATCCCAAGAGGCGGGAAGACTTCCAGCAAGCGCGGGGGCGAGAAGCCCGCCGCCCCCCGCAATCAGCATGAATCCGACGAACACGGCCCATCCTCCGGCCAAAGGAATCGGTTGGGGGTGGTCCTTTCGCCCGGATGGACGATCCAAGACTCCCCATCGCCGCGCGGCGTCGCGAGCGATCCATGTCAGGATGCCTCCCATCATCAGCGAAAGAACAAACACGCCAAGGTAGAAAAATGTCCAAGACATGAAAAACAGGTCCCAAAACGCGGCGCCGGATCCCTCGCCGGCGATGCGGGCGGCCTGATGATTTCACAGCCGAGGGGGGCTGTGCCACATGATTTGGGATCAGGCTAATTGGTGGATATTCCCAGTAGGGGAGGCGCGCTCCGCGCGGCGACTTGGAGGCATCCGGGTCGCCATTGGGCGAGTCCTCCCCGTGCGGGCAACTCCATCCGCAATTTGAATCACCGTATTTCTTTTTAGGACGTCACCGCCCCCTCCGACGCCGAGCGGACGCATATGGCGTATTTGTGGAGGACGCCCCGTTTTTCGCGCGGTTCGGGGAGGGACCAACTCTTTTTGCGTTTGGCGAGTTCCGCGTTGGTAATATCCATGGACACCTTCCGCGCATCGGCGTCAATCGTGACCGCGTCGCCGTCGCGGACGAACGCAATCGGTCCGCCGACCCATGCCTCGGGCGCGACGTGGCCGACGACCAAACCGTGTGTCCCGCCGGAGAATCGCCCGTCGGTGATCAGCCCGACTTTTTCGCCCAGCCCCTGACCGACCAGCGCGGCGGTGACGGCGAGCATCTCGCGCATCCCCGGCCCGCCGACCGGTCCCTCGCCGCGAATCACGACGACGTCCCCCGGTTTGATTTTGCGTTTTTCAATCGCCTCGAAGCACGCCTCCTCGCTGTCGAAAACGCGCGCCGGTCCGGTCATCGCGCGCACCTTGAGTCCGGCCACCTTGCAGACGCTCCCTTCGGGGGCGAGGTTCCCCTTGAGAATGACGATGTGCCCCGTCGGATAGATCGGTTTGTCGAGCGGCATGATGACCTGTTGCTTGCGCGAGTAAATGCTCCGGACTTTTTTCAGATTCTCGCCGATCGTCGCGCCGGCGCAGGTGAGACAGTCGCCGTGGATGAGTCCGGCGTCGAGCAACGCCTTTAGGACCGGGGGCGTTCCTCCGGCGCGATGCAGGTCGTTCATCACCCATTTTCCACTCGGCTTGAGATCGGCCAGATGCGGAATTTTTTCGCCGAGGCGCTGGAAATCGTCGAGCGTCCATTTCACTTCGGCCTCGCGCGCGATTGCCATCAAATGAAGAATCGCGTTGGTCGAGCCGCCGAGCGCGAGGACGAGCGTGTAGGCGTTTTCGAGCGACTTGCGCGTGATGATGTCGCGCGGGCGGATGTTGCGCTCGATCAATTTCAGCAAAACTTTTCCCGCGAGAAACGCCTCGCGCTCCTTGGCCGCCGAGACGGCGGGATTGGTCGCGTCATAGGGGAGGCTCATTCCCATTGCCTCAATCGCGGAACTCATGGTGTTGGCGGTATACATTCCGCCGCAGGCTCCGGGACCGGGACACGCCTCGCACTCGACGCGGAAAACTCCCGCCTCGCTCAGTTTGCCCCCCTGATGCTGGCCGACCGCCTCGAAGATCGAAACGATGTCTATTTCCTCGCCGCTCTCGCCGTAGCCCGGCATGATGCTCCCGCCATAGACGAATATTGAGGGGACGTTCAACCGCGCCATGGCCATGACGCATCCGGGCATGTTCTTGTCGCAACCGCCGAAGGCGAGGACGCCGTCGTGGTTCATGCCGCCGGAGACGATCTCGATACAGTCGGCGATGGTTTCGCGCGAGACCAGACTGTAGCGCATTCCCTGATGCCCCATCATGATGCCGTCCGACGCGGTCGGCGCGCCGAATATCTGCGGGACGCCGCCGCCGGCGCGGATGCCCTCGATTCCCTTGCGCGCGAGGCGATCCAGATGGGCGTTGCAAGGGGTGATGTCGCTGAAAAGCGAAGCGACGCCGATCATCGGGCGGGTGAAATCCTCGTCGAGAAATCCGACCGCGCGCAACATGCCGCGATTGGGCGCGCGGCTGATTCCTTCGGTGGTCAAACGGCTTTTTAATTTTTCCCGTGTCGACATTTTTCTTTTATCCTCCTCGAATTGCCCCCTTTGGGCAAAAAACCTTGGCGCCCTTCATTTTTCATTCGGACATTCGACAGACCGAAGGTCTGATCCATCGTAGCCGAGGGCAACGCCCTCGGTCGGTTATCTTAAAGGGGAGGTCGCCCTGAAAGGGCATTCCAAAATTGGGTCACCTCTTCAGGGTGAAAATGGATGGAACGCCCAAGCTCCGAGGGCGATGCCCTCGGCTACGATGGCGCGGCCCTACAGGCCGCTTCTGTTTGGAAGCCGGACAAATTTGGCGCACATCACGGTATCACTCCTCTTCCAAAACTTCCTCGGCGACTTCGCTTCTTTCTTCGAGTTGCGCCAAAATCCTTCGAACCTGCACCAGCACGAGCTTGAGCCGCCGAAGCGGATTCAACTCCTCGATCAGCGACTGGCGATCATACGCGTCCACCGCGACCAACGCCGCGAGCAAGTCCGCCGTGACCGCCGGATGCGGATGCGCCGACCATGCCCCCTGCAATGGCTCGCGCAACGAGGGGAGCAATCTCCCCAACTGTCGGCATGAGTCGGACAATTCCCTCTGGATGGCCGAAATTTCGGAGCGAAGATGGTCAATCGGGGCGTCGCGCAAAACGGCCACCCGCCCGACCCGGAACGGCTCGCTGGCGTATTCCTCCACCAGCCGGACGCGATAAAACCCCTCCAGCACGATGTTGTATCGCCCGTCGTTCAGCCGCTCGTGATCCACGATCTTGCCGACGCCGAAGGTTTTATGGATCGGCGGACGGCCGAAATAATCCTTTTGCCACCCCTCGCGCAACAGCGCGATGCCGATCATGCGGTCGCCTTGGAGCGACCGGGCGATCATGTTCCGGTAACGCGGCTCGAAAATATGGAGCGGCAAAAGCGATTTGGGAAAGAGCGTCGCGTTGGGAAGCGGAAAAATGGGCAGATCGAGAAAATCGGGGATCATCCGGTGTTCTTTCGTCGGTTTCGAGGTTCAGAGTTTATATGCAAATCTCAAATCCAGACAACCAAAATCCCGCTTGTTGCGGCAAGGGGGCGTGGTCCTTGATTCGCGTCCCGTCAGGGACGCAATGATCATAGCCCAGCCTGCAAGGCTGGGTTTTGAGTTTCCCTCCACGGGCCTGAGTGCCGTAGGCACGATTCATGGGATTTATTGAATGCGTCCGCTGTTTTTTTCAATCGTACCTACGGGACTTGGGATCTTTCTAATCGCCGGTTTTTCGTGCCCAAGATTTCATCTTGGGCTATTTTCGGTCGTCCCTCCGGGACTCGGATTATTTCATTTCCTCTTTCGGTTTCCCAAGACTGCCTCTTGCGGAAATTCGGGGACTGGCTCGCGGGGGTTCATGTGGCACAGCCCCCTCGGCTGTGTCTCCACGTGCCTGTCCCACGAATTTCCGCATTCCCGTGGCCGATTTGTTGCCGTGAGATACGGGTGCATTTCACTTTTCCGCCGGAGAAGGGTGGTCCACGCCAAGGAGGACGCCAACGGCGTCCCGCAACCAAGCCCAAGGTTGCCGCGCGGAGCGAGGCTACCTTGGGTCCGTGCCCCTGCCGATTCAACCTTGAAAAGGTTGCGCAAAAACGATGCTCGATTCCGCAACACGCCTTGGGGTTGCGGAAAATCCGAAACCCCGAACCCAAGGTCGCCGCGTTGGGTCAACCATGGGCTGAAATCCGGGATCGCCTTGGCGTCCTTCGCAATTTGTGGCGCGGGCGTCCCGCCTGCGGAAGTCGAAGGGAATGAGGACGCCAACGGCGTCCCGCATCAAAGCCCAAGGTTGCCGAGCGGAGCGAGGCTACCTTGGGTCCCAGACGCCAACCGCCCCAACCCCAAACGGGGTTGCGGAATTCCCTAGATTATCGAAAGGAATTTTCTTCATCCGTCCCACCCGCGCCCATCCGTGTCCAATCCTGTAAATCCCGTTCACCCTGTCTATTATTCTCTTTCTTCATCCGTCCGATCCGCGTGTCTCCGTGTCCAATTCCTCAAACTGCATTCTACAGTCCACAATCAATCAGTCCGCCCCCTCGCCTCGCCTTGTAATTCCCCAACCTTCGTGGTAGAAACAAATCTGATCAGGGAACAAGAAGCGACGGAACTAATCTCCTTCAAATGAGCCCATAGCGAATTACTTTTATAGAAAACGTCCCCAGTCCTCCCGGATTAAGGAAAGGGAAGAAAAACCAACTCCGAAGGACCGCACCACAATGATAGTGCGAAAGAAGGCCTACGTTATCCTCCACTGGACGGGTGCCTACGTCGCCACATTTCATTTACTTCGCTTTGAGCGTTAGCATAGATTGAAGGCCTGAGATCGACATATCTCTTGAACATATTGTTTCTAAATCTTACTATGCCTCTTTTGTGATTTGGAGGTACAAGTAGAACTTCACCATAGTCGCGTTTCAAAAGATTCCGCTTTGACTCTGAAGGATTACTTACGCCCAATTTCTTGCATAGCGGATAAATCTCGCTTAATGGAATATCATCATCGCTCCATTTAGCAAGTAGCCGTAATACCATCTCCCGTGGATATGAGTCTCGGACGGATGATCGATATATATCAGAAAAATGTTGAGCGAATGTATTCACCGGCAATCCCATTATAGAGTGTTCTACGTGATCAAACAAAACAGCCGGACTCCCGGAGTCCCAAGCCCGCACCAAGGCGTCCTGACCCAAGACGTGAATAAACCATGGATAGCCTCCAGCGGCCGAGACGAGCCGAGTTTTCGCTTCCTTTTCAAACGATATAGTTGTTCCCTTTTCCCTAAGAACCTTTTCGGCATTCGCTATGATATCATTTAGCTCCTCATCAAGCATCGGATCTATCTGCACTCCGCGGACATTTCGTTCAAGCGATACATGGTCCGCGAGGAGCGCTGAAATGTTGTGCGCAATTCCGATCAGGGTAAACTTCACATCTGTGGATGAGGTATTCTTTATCAGACCAGCAAGTCCTGCCGTATTCTTCATTCTATCAAGTTCATCAATGATAATTAAGATGCGTCGACCCGTGCGCTTTCGCGCCGAATTAAGGGCGCTTGAAAGCTGATCCTCAAGATTCAGTCTTGTGAAACCTTGATGTCGCTTCCGCTCAGTGGTCTGTCTGTCCTCCAACTTTAGTACCTTTAGGTCAATGGAAGCGGTCTGCATGTGGGAGGTCATCTCGTACGACGCATCCGTATCGCGCGTTATCTGTTCAAGTCGATTTATAATGCGCTGTAAGAGTTGATCGCTGTTCTCAATACTATCGGAACAATCGACCCAGACGACGCAAAACACATCGCTAAGTGGTAACGCGTAGCCAGTGAGGTTGAGGTGCTGGAATATAGCGTTGTTACCCTCAGCTATTAAGTGCAACTGCTTGCCTAGGCTTGTTTTTCCTAATCCTCGATCCCCATAAATAACCGGACAAGAACCTTCGGATCTGAGCGCGTCCGCAAGCTGTTTGATCTGTTTTTTGCGACCGACAAAAGCGACTGGATCTGTAATATGTGAGTTAGGCTTAAATGCGTTAATGATAATATCTCGATTGGACATTTGAGAAGGCGATCCTCTCCTAAACCATATCTGATTAGATAATTGTAGTGTTTAATTTGTTCTTGTCAAGGGCGAATGCTTCTTACAAGCTCACAAGGGTGCATCTCCCCGGGACCAGCTAGAGTAGGGAACTGGCGCAGTGGCGTGTGAGGCTCGGCAACCTGGGCAACCGGGGACGGGCAATCGGGGCCGGGGACCTCAAAAGTAAATCAGCTTCAGTCTCGCGTCCTCCGATCCCCCCCTTTCCTGTCCCTTCCGCCCAAGCTCGAACCTATTTCCCGGCCGTTCCCCCCGATCCATCTGCGACATCGAAATCGTTTTGCGCTCATTTGCGGCTTTTTCGGCTGAAAGTCGTCTCATTTTTCGATCCATTTCGCGCCCATAAGAGCCTCCAAGGGAGTGCCCTCACAATCTCCTTCCGGACTATCATCTCCTCATGCAATCTCCTCGCCCCTTTTTCACTCTACCTAATCTGCGTCATTGGCGAAATCTGCGGATGATTTCCTTCTTTGGACATTCAGGGATCGGCTCGCGGGGGTTCGTCCGCGTGCCTGTCCCACGAATTTCATTTATGAGACCGGTCCTTGGCGCTCTTGGCGACTTGGCGGTTCAAATTTCCACGCCGCAACCGCTTTTCAATCAACATTCCTCGCCAAAAAGTGTGTCAAAAAATGGGTTCGTTTGGTCAATGATGCAGTCTGCCCTCTCCCAACTCTCCGGACATCCGGTTGATTCCCCCCATCCCTTTCAAAATTGGCTTCGTTTCGCAATTTTAGAAATTCAGGGGATGGCTCGCGGGGCTCGTCCGCGCACCTGTCCCCCGAATTTCCCTTTTCCGCTGGATTTTTTTTCTCCGCGCGGGGAACATCGCCGGAATTCCGACCATGCCCTTTTCACCCAATCCGCTTCTCCAATCCTTGCATCCCTACATTCCCGGCGAACAGCCGCAGGAGGCGGGATTCATCAAACTCAACACCAATGAATTACCTTATCCCGCCGCGCCGGAGGTTTTGGAGGCGATCCGCCGCGCGGCGACCGACGACATCCGGCTTTACCCTTCCCCCCGATGCGACACGCTCCGGGAACGACTGGCGCGCCACCATGGGGTCCAACCCGAAAACATCTTTGTCGGCAATGGATCGGACGAAGTGCTTCGGCTTCTGATCCAAGCCTACGGCGGTCCGGGCAGGGTGGTCGCAACGGTGGAACCAAGCTACTCCCTATTCAAGTCGTTGATACAGGCCAGCGGCTCAGATAATCAAGTATTTTTACTTAACGAACTAGAGCGGCTTCCCGATTCCCTCTTCGATTCAAGCTGGGACTTGCTCTTATTGCCACTGCCTAATCCGCCGCTTGGAACCTTCTTTTCCGAACGACAAGTAGAATCACTTGAAAATTCCGGCATCGGACTTATCGTTCTCGACGAAGCCTACATGGATTTCGCCCACGATTCAAAGTATAAATACTTTACAAAAATGAGCGTGAAATTTGTCTTAACAAGAACATTTTCAAAGTCGTATGGGTTGGCCGGCCTCCGCGTTGGATACATGATTGCGGACCCATCCATCATCCATGAGGTATTGAAAATCGCGGATTCGTATAACGTCAATCGGATAAGCCAAACTGCCGCACTGGCCGCACTCGATGCCCAGCCCTACTACACCCAAAGAGTGTCGGAAATCTGCCGGGATCGCGATTGGCTCGCCAGCGAGTTAAAAGGACGAGGATTCGAAGTTCCTCCAAGCGAGGCGAACTTCATCTTCGCCAAGCACAAACAAGCAAAAATACTTTACGAAAGACTAAAGGAAGTAAAAATACTTGTCAGATACTTCGGGGGAAAAGTATTGCCCGAAGGCATCCGCATCTCCATCGGAACCCGCCCCGAATTGGAGGCGCTCCTAGCGGCCTTGGACACTCTTCTCTGAACTCTCTCTTGGGTCATTCGACCCACGCAAAGATTCGCCCCGGAAGCTGACGGATCAGTCCGGCCATCTCCAACTTGAGCAACTTTTGAATCACTTCGCCGTTGGTGTGACCCGCCTCGGCGCAATGGTCCAAAAGGAAATCAATGGACCGATGCTCTTCGGTCAGCAATTCCCCAATCAGTCGTTCCAAAGTGTCGGAGGGAATCGGACGGGGCAAGGTCTGTTTTGAGGGTCTGATCGAGGAATCATGCGAGCCTGCCGAATTTTCATCCCCGGCCGACGAGACGGAATCCCCCGGGCCCAATCCGGCAAGCGCGTCTCGCATCTCTCTCTCCAATGCCCGGAGAACATCATCGGATTTCTGGACGAGGACCGCCCCGTCGGCGATCAACCTATTGGACCCGCGCGCGGTCTTGCGCGTCGCGTCTCCCGGACAAGCCATGACCGCCCGATTCAATTCCAGCGTGTGGCGCGCCGTAATGAGCGCGCCGCTCTCTTCCCCCGCTTCGACGACCAGCGTCCCCAACGACAATCCCGCGATGATCTCGTTGCGGACGGGGAACAATCCGGGGTCCGGTTTGGTTCCGAGCGGGAATACGGAAATCAACGCGCCCCGGTTCTCGTTGACGATCCGGTCGGCCAACTTTTTGTTCGCGGCGGGATAGACCGGAGTGTCCAAACCCTGCCCCAAAACCGCCAAGGTTCTTCCGCCGCAGTTGATCGCCGCCAGATGCGCTTCGGCGTCAATGCCGTAGGCCAGTCCGCTGACGATCGCCGCCCCGCGCGCGCAAAGGGGAGGCACAAGAGTGGAGGTCATCAACCGAGCATAGTCGCTCGGTTTGCGCGGTCCGACGACAGCCACCGCGATCCGGTCCTCCGGCGTCAAGATTCCGCGCACGTATAAGACAAGCGGCGGATTTGGCAGGAGACTCAGATTGATCGGAAATTCAGGCGAATCACGCGGAACGACCCGAATGGCGTTTTCTTTCGCCCTTTGCGCTTCTCTTTCGGCTAGGTCATGGGTCCGGGAAGAAATCAGGGATTGAATTTGCGATTCACGGAGGAACCCGGCCTGCCGCAGATCCTCTTCCGAAGCGTCGAATATGGCCGAGGGAAAACCGAAGGTTTGCAGAAGTTTTTGGGCGGTGGCGGGACCGATTTCGGGGGACATCGCCAGTCTGAGCCAAGGAATCAAGAAAGGTCTCTCCCGTTTGGTGGCACACCCCCACCGGCGAATCTCCCGATCCCGCCGCGGGGACTTACAAGTTCATTTGCGAATCGTCAAAGCCGAATTTTTCCTTGGGGTATTGAATACGCAATCCGTCCTCCTCGGAGACGAAGATCGCAACGAGGTTGCTTTTCATGCAAACGTTGACCAGCGCCTTCATCTTGATTTTTATGTCCTCGTCGTAGTCGTTGATTCCCTTTCTTCGCAGTTCGACGAATTGCTTCGCTGTTTCGATGTCAGGGAAGAGAATGTAATAAGCCTGCATCTGACGCTTGCTCTGGTTCATCTGCCGCTTCTCGGCCTTGAATTCCAATTGATGGGAGATCATCTCCTTGGCCGTCGCCAGATCCGGCCCGTTGGCGGGAAAGCCAAGGTTGACCAATTGGGAAACCAGAATGTCCCCTGCTCCGGATTGGGATCCCACCGAAGTATGCGCGGCCGCCGTGACGGTTTCGGGTCCGGCCTCGATCAGTTTCCGATAGGGATAATTATGATTGATGAACTTTCGATACAAACCGGTCGCCTTGAAATAAACCGGCGCCACTTTGGGAAACGTGTCGGGAATCCGGTTGTAATCGTAGATGTGGAAATAGGGAATTCCGAACAGCACGAAGATGGGAATCACGATGACGAAGAAGAGAAAGCGAAATTGCCCGCTCATGAATAGGTTGTGGGTGTTGAGAATCAGGCGCTGGCGGGCTTGCTTCAACTTGTAAGCCCGTTCATTGACGTTGGCCAGCCGCTCCCGCTCCTCCTCGAGGCCGGCGATGGTTTCGTTCATCAGCATGTAGGCTTCGTTCCATTCCAGCTCCAGTTTTTGGACCTCCGCGCCGCTCATCGAGGGAACGCGCCGCAGAAGAATGCAGGTGGCCAGAAGGGTTAGAACCTGCTGGCCGACTTTCTGGTCGTGTTTGAGGCTTTGCATGAAGCCGTCGTGGAGCATGGCGATGCGGGTTTTCAACTCAAGGAACTTTAGCTCCGCCTCGGGGGTCGGTTTCTGCCCCTTGAGCGCCATGTTGAAGAAATCGTGAAATTGTCCCCAGCGGGTGTGAAGCTCGCGGGTCTCTTCGATGCGACGATTTAAGGCCGGGTCTTCCATGGGTTCCTAAATGTGCCGATGCCGATGTGGGGTTCCGGCGGAGACCAAGCTCCGCGCTCCAATCAAGTTTGAGCGCGGCATTATGATGCAAACGCCGGTTAGGGTCAACGGGCAATCCACTTCCCGTTCATGTCGGATTCTATTCGTAAATCTCCCAATTGCGGACAAAATTGGGCGTCGGCGTGGAAGCAACGACGTTGACGGTCGCCGCAAACGGCGTTCCAAACGGCGTTCCGTTCTTCTGCATCTGAAACTGCAAATCACAAGGCCCCGGAGCGCTGGGAGCCTGAAGAACGGGCGAGAAAATGTACATGTCAAACGGCGCGACCGATTGCCCTGAAACGATGTCCAGTTGTCCCGTTCCGATCATCCCGCACGCGTCGGTCGTCACTTTGAGCGAATACGGGACAAGCGAATCCCACGCCGTATTGCCCGTGTTCCAGACTTCGATGCCCGTCGTCAGGTTTTGATTCGCGCTCATCTGCGCCGGAATCGTGTGCCAGACAACTTGCGCATTGTCGAAGGGAGTGGGGGTGGCCGTTCGCGTCGCCGTGGGCGTGGCAGTGCGGGTGGGCGTCGGGGTTGGAAGGAGCGACTCGCAGGTGAAAACATAGGCGGATCCCGCGTCGGTCACGCCGCCGGGATCGTCAAGCCATGCGCCCACCACCGCCGCATTTCCGGAGATTGCAACCGCATTGCCGAAGTTATCTCCCGTCCAAGGCGAGGGTTTGTTCAAGGTTGCCAACAATGCTCCGGTGGTGGCGTTGAACACATAGGCCGTTCCCGCGTCAAGCACGCCTCCCGGATCATCACCGAGCGACCCGACTACGGCAAGATTTCCATCCAACCCAACCGCGCGTCCAAAATTGTCGCCAGCCGTGGGAGCGGGATTACTTAGTGTCGCCACCAAAACGCCCGTTGTGGGATTAAATACATAAGCGGTTCCCGCCCCCGAGACACCTCCCGGATTATCCCCATACGCCCCAACGACGGCCAGATTTCCCGAAATGGCCACCGAGCCGCCAAAGCCGTCTCCTGACGTTGGCGCGGGGTTATTCAGCGTCGCCACGAGCGCTCCCGTTGTCGCGTTGAACACATAGGCTCTCCCCGCGTCGGTCACTCCCCCGGGGTCGTCCCGATAGGCCCCGACTAACGCCAAGTTCCCGGAGATGCTCACCCAGCAACCAAAGTTATCGTTTGCCGTCGGCGCTGGGTTGTTCAGTGTCGAGATCAACACGCCGTTCGTCGCATTGAACACATAGGCCGTTCCTGCGTCGGTGATGCCGCCGGGGTCATCAAAATACGCCCCCACCACCGCCAAGGACCCGGAAATCGCCACCATGTTGCCAAAGGAATCGCTCAACGCCGGCGAGGGATTATTCAGCGTTGAAACCAACGCGCCGGTTGTTGCGTCGAAAACATAGGCCGTGCCCGCGTCGGTCACGCCGGAAGGATCGTCAAAATACGCGCCGACGACGGCCAGGTTCCCCGAAATCGCAACCGAGTGGCCGAAGTAATCGCTCGCCGCCGCCGAGGGATTATTGAGCGTCGAGACCAACGCGCCGGTTGTGGCGTTAAAAACATAGGCCGTGCCCGCGTCGGAGACTCCTCCCGGATTGTCCAAATAAGCCCCGACGACAGCCAAGTTTCCATCAATCGCCACCGTGTTGCCGAACCAATCGGTTGGCTCCGGCGCGGGATTGGGGAGTGTTTGCAGAAGCACATAGGGGGGGCACGCCGTGGCCGTTGGGGTCGGTGTCGGGGTGTCGG
The DNA here is from genome assembly GCA_964598765.1 of uncultured Candidatus Sumerlaeota bacterium. Taxonomy (GTDB): domain Bacteria; phylum Sumerlaeota; class Sumerlaeia; order MVZB01; family JAJFLK01; genus CAZRCZ01. The sequence continues at coordinate 18,673 of CAZRCZ010000037.1, forward strand.
TCGGGGTTCGCGTGGGCGAGGGAGTCACGGTGCCACTGCCCGACACCGTGGCGGTTCGCGTGGGTGAAGCGGTTGCGGTCCGGGTGGGAGAGCGCGTTGCCGTGGGCGTGGCAGTGCGGGTGGGCGTCGGGGTTGAGCTTCTCGTCGGGGTTTTCGTCGCCGAACGCGTCGGCGTCGGCGTAATGGAGCCGGAGCCTGAAACCGTTGCCGTACGGGTTGGCGTTCGACTTGCGCTTCGGGTTGGCGAATTGGTGGCGGTCCTAGTTGGCGTGGGCGTGTGCGTGGGCGTAGGTGTAGGTCCGGCGGTCGGAATGGAGCAAGAGAAAAGGTAAGCACTTCCGGCTCCGGTCTTTCCGGTGTTGTCGTTGGGCGCGCCGATCAGGACACTGAAGCCCGAAACCGAAACCGAAGCGCCGAACGAATCGGAAGCCTGCGGGGTCGGATTGTTGTAGGTTCGAAGAAGCCAACCTGTCGTCGCGTCGAAGAGATATGCGCTTCCGGTATCCGCCGCGCCGGTGTCATCCCCATGCGCCCCCACGACGATGTTGCCGCCAGAAACGGCCACTGAAAATCCGAAATTGTCGCCGCTCACCGGCGTCGGATTGCTGAATGTTTGAAGCAACGCGCCGCTCGCGGCGTCGAACAGATACGCGCTTCCGGCGTCGGTCGCTCCCGCGTCGTCGCCATTGGCTCCGATCACCACGTTATTTCCCGAGACCGCAACCGACGCGCCGAAGTAGTCATAATCGGCGGGCGCGGGATTGTTGAAAGTCTTCAACAAGCTTCCCGTCGAAGCGTCGAACAAATAGGCGCTCCCGGTGTTGATCGCGCCCGTGCTGTCGTTGGGCGCTCCAACGAGAACATTGTTGCCGGAAATCCCCACCGACCAACCGAAGTTGTCGTTGTCGGCAGGGGTGGGTTTGTTGAAGGTTTGCAGTAGAGAACCAGTCGAGGCGTCAAACAGATACGCGCTCCCGGCGTTGCTCGCTCCGGTGTCGTCATAAGGGGCGCCAACTAGGACGTTGTTTCCCGAAATCGCGACGGAATACCCGAACTCATCATAATCGGCGGGTGTCGGATTGTTGAAGGTTTGCAGAAGAGAACCCGTTGTGGCGTCGAACAAATACGCACTTCCGGCATTGGTCGCGCCCGTGCCGTCGGCATATGCGCCGACCAAGACATTGGTTCCGGAAATTGCCACTGAGAAGCCGAAGCCATCGCTGACGGCGGGAGCCGGATTATTGAGGGTTCGAAGAAGCGCGCCCGTTGAAGCGTCATAGACGTAGGCGCTCCCCGAATCGGTCGCACCCGTGTCGTCATCGGGAGCGCCGACGACCATGTAGCTCCCCGAAATTGCGACGGCAAAACCCAAATGATCGCCGATGGCCGCCGCGGGATTGTTGAGCGTTTTGGAAAGCGAACACACGGGGGTGGACGACGGGGTGGGGGTTCCGGTCATGGTTCGGGTTCGTGATGGAGTCGCGGTTCGAGTGGGGGTCGGCGTCGGGGTCGTTGTCGCCAAGTGAACGCCCGTATTATAGGAGAGATACATGCTCCACTTTTCGTCGGTCAGGGTTGGCGTAGTCGCGTCAAGCTGGGACGGGAACGGACCGTACAGAAATGACGTGGAAATCCCGTCCCCCAAGGTTCCGCTCGTATAGCTCGACACGTCGGCGTTGGTATTGACCTGCCAGCCCAATTGATAATTTCCGGGCGAAAGAACCAGCGAGGAAGGATTTCCCGAACTGACCGGGATCGTGATCCAAGCGTTGGTCGCCGGATTGGAAATGGAATTGCTCTCCCAAAGCAAATTGCGGGGAGGCGCATCGTCAAAAATAGCCAGCCGAACTTCGCCTTGAGCCGCGTGTGAATAGAAATTCACGTCGGACACGTCGGCAAGGACCGGAATCGCAATTTTCGTCCCCTTGATCAATCCCTTCTGCGAAATCCCAACTTTGACAACCATCCCGGGATTATCATACGAATTAGCTCCTATGTAGGCATAACCGCCCGCCGTGTCTAGGACGGCGGGGCCAAGTTCGCCCTCGCCGGGATTCAGCGTCAAGGATCCCATGAGAAGGGGCGTATCGACTCCATTTAAGCCGATCTTGTAGAAGATTCCCGGGGAGTAGTAAGACGTGCCAAAATAAGCATGCCCCGCGACGGGATCAATTCCCGCCGCTCCAAGAATCTGCGACATGCCGTCCCAGAGGCTCGCATCAATGAAAAGAGTTCCCACTTCTGTTGGAGAGGCCGCTCCGTTCAGATTGACCTTGGCGAGAGCTAATCTGCTTCCATCGAGATCCGAATAATCGTACCCGCCGAAATAAGCGTAACCAGCTACGGCATCAATCACGCCACCCCCCTCCGCGCTCGAGGCGGTTAATGGCAATGTACCGACCTCGGACGGAGTCCAAACGGTGTTCAGATCAAACTTGGTGACTCCGCCCGGGCTACCGGTTTGCCATCCACCGAAATAGGCGTATTGCGCCGATGGGTCAATCACGGCCGATGAGGGATAATAAGAGATCGATGCCGACGGTCCGACCTCAAAGGGAACCCCGCTACTGTTCAGATTAATTTTAGACACCCCGTATCCCCCGAAGTAGGCTAATCCCGACCATGGGTCTAGGACGGCACAGGTCAGATTTGATCCACCGGAATTGAGCGTCAACGCCCCCACTCGCGTCGGTGGTCCGGCTCCGTTCAAGGCCACTTTGATGACGTAACCGGGGTCGGTGTTGGTTCCGAAATAAGCGTAACCGGCCTCCGTGTCAATGACGGCGGCGTCAAGGTAGTCCTCGCCGTTATTGCAGGCGAGTTCGCCCACTCTCATCGGAATACCGTCGCCGTTAAAGGCTACCTTGATCACTTTTCCCGGCGTGTCGTTCGTTCCGAAATAGGCGAAACCGGCATCCGGATCAATGACCGCGCTCCCGACGCCGTGCTCTCCTCTCTGGAGCGTTAACGAACCGACCTGGCTCGGTGCTCCGCTCCCCCCCAAATCCACTTTGACCACATTACCCGGAATTGTAAAATTGCCAAAATACGCATAATTCGCCGACGAGTCCATCACCGCGCACTGCGGTCGGTATCCCGGGGCGCTAAACAAAGCCGCGCCGACTCGCGTCGGAATCCCGGAACCATTCAGCGCCACCTTGACCACTCTTCCGGGCCATGTTTCCGCGCCGAAGTAGGCGTAACCCCCCGATGTATCTATCACGGCGCTATAGAGGTTTTCTTCTCCGCTGTTCAACGGCAATTCGCCGATCAAAAGCGGAATATCCGAGCCGTTGAGGGAGATCTTGAAAATGGATGCGGTGGTCGTCAACGAACTGAGTTGGGTGGGACTGAAAAAAGAGTAGCCCGTGCCGAAATATGCGTAGCCACCCAATGGATCAATCACTACGCTACTCAGTCCTTGATTTTGAGATGCTCCGCTGTTCAGCGCCAAGGATCCCACGCGTATTGGAAGGCCGTTCCCATTTAACGCGATTTTGACCACGTAATGCGGCGGACCTAACCAAGTTCCAAAATATGCGAATCCGGCCGCCGGATCAATCGCTCCGCACAGAAGGTAATTCTCGCAGCTGTTTAACGTCAAAGTCCCAACCTTTGTCGGAATCCCCGCGCCATTGAGAGAAATTTTTATAATTTTACCCGGGCTTGACCGCGTGCCGAAATATGCATAGCCTGCGGCTGTGTCAATCACGGCGCTACTAAGTGAGCTCTCACCCGCGTCAAGGGTCAGTGCTCCCACGCGGGTGGGAACCCCGTCGCCGTTCAACGCAACCTTGACTACTTTGCCGGGGGCGGTTTCTGTTCCGAAGTAGGCATAGCCGGCCGCCGGATCAATTACCGCGCTCGTGAGCAAGTTTTCTCCCATCGGGAGCGTCAAGGCCCCTACGCGGACCGGAAGCCCTCCATTCAAATCAACCTTCACAACGACTCCCGGCGAGGTATAGGTTCCAAAATAAGCGTATCCCGAAGATGGATCAACTACCGCGCTCGCAAGCCCGTCTTCTCCTACCGTAAATAGAAGTGTTCCGATTTCCCTCATCCCCCCATTCGGATAGTTCGTCGTTCCCGGCGTGTTGATGCCCGCGATGGGGTCGGAGAATTGGAGCGAGCGGTCCTCGAAGACGTGGCCGTTGCGGTCCGTCACGC
>CAZRCZ010000038.1:0-19663 GCA_964598765.1 uncultured Candidatus Sumerlaeota bacterium
GGGTCCCGCTCGGCGTCACGGTTGCCGATCGCGTCGGACTGGGGGTAATCGTTCCACTTCCGGAAACCGTCGCCGTGCGCGTTGGCGTGATCGAGGGCGTGCGGGTAGGGGAAAGGGTGGCGGTTCGAGTCGGCGTCGAAGTCAACGACGCTGTCCGCGTATTGGTCCGCGTGGCCGTCCGCGTCGGCGTTCGTGTTGAAGAGCGGGTTGTCGTCAACGAAGCCGTTCGAGTCGGCGACGGCGTCGCGGTTCCGCTTCCGGTCACCGTGGCGGTGCGTGTCGGCGTGGGAGTCGCCACACCGCAGGCGAAGGAATAGGCAGTCCCTGCACCGCTCACACCTCCGGGGGAGTCCCCCCCAGCACCGACCACAGCCACGTTTCCGAAGATCGCGGCTGATCCGAAATTATCGCCCGCCTCCGGCGTCGGATTGTTCAATGTTGCCACGAGCGCTCCGGTCGTCGCGTTAAAGACATACGCCGTTCCTGCATTAACTACCCCGCCGGGATCGTCAGTAATCGCTCCGACTACCGCCAGATTTCCCGAAATCCCGACTGAGAGGCCGAACTCATCCGACGTAACCGGCGCGGGATTGCTCAAGGTCGCAATCAGCACCCCCGTCGTGGCATTGAAAACGTAGGCCGCTCCCGCGTCGGCCACTCCGCCGGGGTCGTCATGGTACGCTCCGGCCACTACCAAATTCCCGGAGATCCCCACCGAGCCGCCAAAGCGGTCGCCAGACGCCGCCGAGGGATTCGTCCGCGTGGATACAAGCGCACCGGACGTCGCGTTGAATACGTAAACGACTCCCCCACCGGGATCGTCGTAAGGCGCGCCGACCACGACCAAGTTACCGGAGATCGCGACTGAAGTGCCAAAGCCGACACCTGAAGTGGGCGTAGGCTGATTTAGGGTCGCCACCAGCACGCCGGTTGTCGCGTCGAAAACATAAGCCGTTCCCGCGTTCGTCACACCGCCGGGGGCGTCCTGAGGCGTTCCTACCACGGCCAAGTCTCCGGAAATCCCAACCGACGAGCCAAAGTAGTCGAAGGCCACCGGCGTGGGATTGTTCAACGTCGCCACCAGTGTGCCGGTCGTCGCGTTGAAGACGTAAGCCGTCCCCGCGTCGGTCACGCCGCCGGGGGAGTCCCCATACGCCCCCACGACGGCCAAGTTCCCGGAGATCGCGACCGAGTGGCCGAATAAGTCGCTCGCCGCCGGCGCGGGATTGTTCAGCGTCACCACCAGCGCGCCGGTCGTCGCGTTGAAGATGTAAGCCGTCCCTGCTTCGCTCACGCCGCCGGGGTCGTCTCCTTCCGCCCCCACGACGGCCAAGTTCCCGGAGATCGCGACCGAGGAGCCGAAGGAGTCGCTCGCCGCTGGCGCGGTATTGTTCATGGTTTGCAACAGCGTATCGAGCGCGCAAGGCGTGACCGTCGGGGTTGCGGATGGGGTGGCGGTATGGGTCGGCGTCAACGTGGCAGTGCGGGTCGGAGATGGCGTGACGGTTGCGCTTCCGGTGCCCGTTGCCGTCCGCGTTGAAGTGGGTGTGGGTGTCTGTGACACGCTTGGCGTGGCGCTTACAGTCATCGTACGGGTAGGCGATACCGTCGCCGTCCGTGTCGGAAGAGGACCGCCGTCGTTGTCCACAATGAAAATCGTCTCCGTGATCGGCGCGTTGACCGGCGCGACGTTGCCCAAGATCGCGTTGGCGTTGGGCGATGAAATCGTGAACAGGAAAAATTCCGTGGATTCCACCAAGGCGTCGTCCATGATCGGAATGAGAACATCGGTTGATTGTTGATAGGCTCCGATCGTCGCCGTGCCGGATACGCTCGTGTAGTCTCCGGGCTGAACGGCCGATCCGTTGCTCGAGGCGTAATTCACCGTGACATCCATGTTCCAACTCGCCGTGACGGGATTCCCCTGCATGTCAATCAACCGGATCGTGACCACGACGTTGGGATCGGCTCCCTCTCCGACGGTCTGCGAACTGCTCTTCAACGCCACCAACGGCTGGCCTAACCGCACCGTCGCATATTTGCGCTGACTGGTCGGTCCCACGGTATTGCGTGTCAGCTCGATCCCATACGATCCCCAATCGGTGTTAATCAACCCCATCGGACTGGAATCGTTGGCCGACGGGGCGCGCAGGACAAGGTTGAAAAGTCCGCCGCTGATCGCGCCCGTGGCGCTCGTGCCCGTGTCGGTGATCTCGGCGGTCATCTGCGTTCCCAAATCCGACGACCCGTTGATCGTGAAGAGTTGTCCCCATCGTGGGCGCGAGGGACTGATCGTGAGGTTGCCGATATTGGCGTTGGCGGCAAGGCTGTAATCGGTCCCGATCACGCTGTTGGTCAGGAGCGTATCCCAATTATTGAACGTTGCCTCCAAGTTGCCGCCTGCGTCGAAGGCGGCGGTGTTGACCGTTTGCAGATCAATGAATTCGTGCGCCGTGGCGTTGTAATAAATGTTTTCCGGCGGAACCACCGAGCTGTTCACCACCCGCCGCGTGTTATCCCACGGTCCCCGCCCCGTGCTCACCGTGTTGGTGAAAACATGCGTGAACGTGAAGCCCTGCGAGGAATCAAACGGAAGATCAATCGTCGTCGCCGGGGTGTTGATGATGGTGGCCCAGCCCAAACTCGGCATTTCCATGTGAATCGTTCCGAACACCCGGCGGAGCGGACGGCTCTGCCAATTTTCTCCCGGCGGCTGATTGGCCGTGTCCAACGGAAAATCGGCATACTCCAGAGGCCGGTTATTGTCCATCGTGTAGTACAGTAGAAACCGGCTGTTGAAGGGATTGGGAACAGGATTGACGGTGACGCATCCGCTTGTCATCGTCATATTGGCTCGAACGGTTCCGGAGATGTTGAAATTCTCCCGAACCTCGGCCAAATCCGAAACCTGCCGCCAATCGAATCCGGTCGAGGTCGTCGATGCCGTGTAAGTCAATGCCGCCCGCGTCTCCGCGCCACTCAGGTAGGTATTGATAAGGCCCGTCCCCGTCACCGTCGTGTTGGAGCGGTTGCGGAGATAAACCTTGAACGGCCCCCCCAACGAATTGTAAGCGCCCGACTGAATCGGCGTCGTCGTATCAATGGCTTTCGTGAATCGCTCGTTGGCTTGCAGGCTGAATGCCAGAGTGCCGCCGGTCGGCACGCCCAAGACAAACGTCCGGTCATACCGCCACCAATCCCCGGCTTCCTGAACCGGAACGTCCAGCGGTCCCCCCTCCAACTGCGGATACGCCGGAACCGCGAGGCTCAAGGCCAAGACCAACCCGCAAAATAAAGGAATTCTTTTACCGCGCCCTAGCATTCCGACAAACCCTCCGGTCCCGATCCGGAATGGCCGCCCGCAGGCCATCGCACACCGATATGCCACCTTATATAACGCTTTCGGACGTTCCACAACTAAAGAAACCGACGCCGGCTAATTTTTGATTTTCCAAGTTCTAGATGAGATCGGCTTGGGAGTTTCGGATTCAACCGCGCGAGGACAGGGTGAACTCAGGACTCCATGCCGAGGGCCTGTCTTCCCGACTTGGCTTCTCCATTGCTGTTATTCGTAAATCTCCCAATTCCGCGCGGAGTTGGGGGTCGGCGTATGGGTGACAACGTTCACGCTCGCCGCGAGCGGCGTGCCGAAGGGGGTTCCGTTGTTCTGCATTTGGAACTGCAGATCGCAGTTTCCGGGCGCGCTCGGAGCCTGCAAGACGGCGGAGAAGATATAGGTATCAAACGGCGCGACGGACGCGCCCGAAATAATGTCGAGTTGCCCCGCGCCGATCATGCCGCAAGTATCGGTTGTCACTTGAAGCGAGTAGGGAACGACCGAATCCCAAGTCGTGTTGCCGGTGTTCCAAACTTGAATCCCCGTCGTCAGATTTTGATTCGTGGTCATCTGAGTCGGAAGCGTGTGCCAGATAATCTGCGCGTTGTCGAACGGGGTCGGCGAGGGAGTGGGCGAAGGAGTGGCCGTCGGCGAAGGGGTGATCGTGCCGCTGGGGGTCAGCGTGGCCGAGCGGGTTGGCGTAGGGGAGAACGAACTCGTGCGGGTGGCGGTTCGCGTGGCGGAGCGCGTCGGACTCTTGCTCGCCGTTCGGCTTACGGTCGGCGTCGCCGAGCGCGTGGCCGTCTTCGTGGACGAACGCGTTGCGGTGGGGGTTGGGGTCGCCGTGCGCGTTGGCGTCGGGGTTAACGTCGCTGTGCGGGTCGGCGTCGGCGTGGGATTTCCCACCAATATCCCGCGGTAGGCTCCGCGTCCGTGTGTGAAGGCGAAAATTTTGTATTCGGTGAGAAACTTTAACATATAGGTCGCCACGTTGGCGAATCCCGGCGTGTTCATTTGCGCCCAAGTGGTCCCCGTGTCCTTGGAAACAAAAACCCCCAAATCCGTGCCGACGTAAAGATTGGCCGGGTGATTGGGCTGAATCGCAAAACTCAGCGCCGGGAGATCGGGAAGATTGTTGGTGATGTTGGACCAAGCCGTGCTTCCTCCGTCGGTGGTGCGATAGACGTGGTTGCCCGACGAGAAATAAGATTGCGTGGCATAAACGGTGTTGCCGGTGGCGTCGGCGGGATCCACTTCGATCCAGCGAATGTAGCCGGGATTCGGGAGCCCGGAAGAAATGTCGCTCCAAGTCGTTGAGCCGGTGGAGGTCAAACCGGTCGTCGTTTTGTAGATTTTTCCGGTGGTGGTTCCGGCGTAAACGATGTTGCCGTTGGTCGGCGCGATAGCCCACGCGGAAATGGAACCGCTGGTGATCAGTTGCGCGCCTCCCTGCGTCCAAGTGACCGATGCCTCGTTGGCCGCCGAAGAGGCGTTGTTGCTCCGCCAAGGAGAGCGGCCGCCATACCAAATGATGTCCCGATTGCCGGGGTCCATGCGGAACGGGGCGATAAAGGGAAAGTAGCCGGAGGATTCGGTGACTTGTCCCGCGCCATTGACGATGTCATTTCCGTAGGCTCCCGTGGTGGATCGCACCATGCTTTTGCCCGTGAATTCCATGAACACCGTCGAGGTGTTGGTCGGATCAAAGGCCACATAACCGCCATCGCCGCCGTTGACGGAAAACCAATTGCTAATTCCCGCCAAGTCGTTTCCCTCGACGGTTCCGTTGTCCTGCGTTCCGCCGAAATAACCCGTGCCGTTAGGGAAGGGGAGTCCGTTGTAAAATTGCGTGACCTGATAATTATTGTTGAGGGGCGACCAATTCACTTGGCACGTTCCGTCATAGCAAACAGTGGCGTTGACGGTGGCCAATGCGTTGGTCGTCTTGTAAATTCCGCCGTCGTTCCCCATGAAAAGCGTCTGATTGCTCGTTCCGTTCCAGCCGGGATCGGGGATGATGATGTGATTGTCGGGGTGCGGGAATCCGCCGAATCCAAAATCAATGATACCCCACGTCGCGCCGCCGTCGTTGGAGCGGAAGCAATCCACCCCTCCGGCGAAAACGACGTTTGCGTTGTTGGGAGCCACGGTGATCGTGTTGTCATACCAGCCTTGGTGATACACGTAGTTGCCGCCTCCATAACAGGTCGAATAATTGGCGTAAACCACGTTGGTCAAAAGAAGCCAATTCGGAGAGGTCGAATCGAAGCTCGCGGGGCTGGTGACGCGCGCCGACCACGTCCCCCCGCCGTCGGTGCTTTGGTAAACGTTCAAAAGCCTGTTCCCATTGACGCGATCAGCGCACAGCGCATACATCGTGGCTTGATTGCTGGGAGCGATGGCCAGCGCGGCGCGTCCGATGCCGGAGACATTCAACACTCTGGCCCAAGTTGTACCACCGTCCGTGGAGCGGTAAATGCCGTCGGAGGAAAAGTAGTTTCCATTATGAGCGATCACGACGTCGAGCGAGAGGTCGGTCCGCGCCACGACATCCATGAATCCGTCGGAAGTCGCCACGACGGTCCCGCTCGTTCCCCCGCTCCCGTCGTTTTTCAGAACGCGCGTCCAAGTGGTTCCCGAGTCGGTCGTTCTCCAAACGCCGGTGCGCGTGGTTGCGTAAATGGTTCCGGCGTTGTTCGGGCTGGCGGCGAGTTTCGTCACGTAATAAAAATCGGATGTGGCCGTGGCGGACAATTGCGTCCAAGTCCCGCCCGAATCGGTGGATTTGAAAATGCCCGCTCCGCGAACCGAATCGAGGTTGAAAAATCCCTCGCCTGTTCCGGCGTAGATCGTGGCCGTGTTGACCGAAGCGCTTCCCTGCCGCTCGAAGACCATCGAGCAGACGGCCAAATTCGCCATGAAATCGTCCAGCGGAATCCATGTTCCGCCTCCGTCCGTTGTTTTCCAAATGCCTCCATCAACGCCGGCGGCATACATCATGTTGGGAGTGGTGGGGTGAATAAGGATCGCCCGCGTTCTTCCGCCGATGTTGCCCGGACCTAAGGCGGTCCAGCTTGTGATGTCGCCGATGGCCATCGGCATCCTGCGGATTTGATCCTTAGCTTTGAAGTAGAGATTGAAATCCAGCGGCGCGCCCGCCGTCCGTTGCTCCAAATACCACCGCATCGCCTTTTCGGGGTGGTCGGCTTGCCTTTCTTCCTCGGTTTCGCTTCGAGCGACTTGAGTCAGGACCGCAACCGTCAAAAGCCCAACTGCAATGCGTTGGCACGCAAATCTGTGAACGCTTGGCAAGAAAGAAAGCAGGAAAGTCCGCGCTCCTTGGAGTGGAAGGTCAAATCCGTTTGGAATGATATGCCGTGTTCGGGCGGAGCGCAATTATATTTGGACACGGATGGACGCGGATGAACACGGAGGTTTCATCAATTGAGTCAACATGAGAGTATGGCGAACCTTGAAGGTTGGAATATCATGGGAAGCTCGATTCACAAAAATCTTGAATCCCCGCGCTCTTGGCTTCAACATGGCCGTCCGGAAGCCGTGGGAACCGGGGAGAAGGCGTCGAGATGAAACCGATACTACTTTCGATTTTGATATTGGCGGCGGTGACGTGGTTCGCGCGCAATGTTTACCGCTTGATCCGATTGGTCGGGCAGGGATTGCCCGAAAATCGTCTGGGAAAATGGGACAAGCGTATCCTCAACGTCGTCGAGCAGGTTTTTTTGCACAGGCGGTTGCTGAACCGTCCGGGTCCGGGCGTCGCGCATCTTTTGTTTTTTTACGGGTTTCTGGTGATTCAGGTTTGCGCGATTGAAATTTTTGCCAACGGATTTTATTCCAAATTCTCCTACTCTTTTCTCGGTCCTTTTTATCCGGCGATTATGTTCATGCAGGACCTGATGTGCTTCGGCGTGTTCGTCGCCATCGCCTATGCTTCATATCGCCGGACGGTGATCAAGCCGAAGCACTTGATGCTGACCAACGACGCATGGACAATTTTGGGACTAATCCTCGGCGTGGTCTCGACGATTTACCTGCTGGGCGCATCGGACATCGCGCTGGGGAATCGCAAAGGGGTCGAGTGGGCCATGCCCATCGAAATGGCGCTATCGGGTTTCATCACCGATTGGCCGAAGGGCGTCCTCGAATTCATCCGCGAGGCGGCGTGGTGGGCGCATGTCTGCATCGTGTTAGGATTTTTGAATTATCTTCCCTACTCGAAGCATTTGCATTTGTTGGGAGCGATACCAAACATTTTCTTTGCCAAGACCGAGCGACGCGCCGCGCTACCGACGCCAAATCTTGAGGCCGAGGGGCTTGAGGTTTTCGGCGCGTCCGAACCGGCCCATTTCACATGGAAGCATCTGCTCGACACGACCGCCTGCACCGAATGTGGACGATGCACTTCGGTTTGTCCGGCCAACGCGACGGGCAAACCCCTTTCGCCAATGAAGATCGTTCACGATTTGAAACTGGCGCTCTTCGACACCGCGCCGAAAGTTTTGGCCGTCAGCGCCGATCCCGAAAAACAGAACGTCCTGAACCGAATTGACGCCTCGTTCGAGAAGCTCACGAAGGATTTTCAAAACTTTATGAAAGGGGAGCCGAAGGGAAACGGCCAGACGGCAACGGCGGAGGCCGAAGTTCAACCCCTCATCGGAGGCCGAACGTCGCTTGACGAGCTGTGGTCCTGCACGACTTGCGGCGGATGCGTCAACGCTTGTCCGGTCTTGATCGAGCACGTTGACGATATTGTTGACATGCGGCGAAATCTGGTTCTTATGCAAAGCAGTTTTCCCGAAGAGCTTCAGCGAACTTTCACCGCCTTGGAGAATGAGGGGAATCCGTGGGGCGTTTCGTCCGCCAGCCGCGCCGATTGGACCAAGGGGACGGACGTGAAAATTCTGAGCGAAGGGGAAACGACGCCGTTACTCTATTGGGTCGGTTGCGCGGGAGCGGTGGATAGCCGCGCGAAAAAAGTCACGCAGGCGATGATTAAGATTCTCAAAGCGGCAGGGATCGAGTTTGCCGTTTTGGGAACGCGCGAAACCTGCACGGGCGATCCGGCGCGTCGCGTCGGCAACGAGTATCTCTATCAGACCCTCGCCAAGGCGAACGTCGAAACGCTCAACGGACACAAAGTGACGAAGATCGTGACCCAATGCCCCCATTGTTTCAACACGCTCGGCAATGAATATCCCGATCTCGGAGGGAAATACGAAGTTGTTCACCACAGTCAACTCATCCAAGAACTGATCGAAGCCGGAAAAATCAAACCGAGTCAAGCCCCGGACGGCGATCTCGTTACGTTCCACGACCCCTGCTACTTGGGACGCTGGAACGGGGTCGTCGAGGAGCCGCGCGAAATCATCGAAGCTTTGCCGGGTGCGAAGGGGTCCAACAGGGAACGGGGGAAAAAGAATTCCTTCGGTGGCGGCGCCGGCGGCGGACGGAGGTGGATGGAAGAGCACCTCGGCACGCCGGTAAACCGGGAACGTTCGCGCGAGGCGGTCGAGACCGGAGCCAAAACCGTCGCCGTCGGTTGCCCCTTCTGCATGACGATGATCTCCGACGGCGTCAAGGACCTCGGCAAGGAGGAATCGGTCAAGGTCCGGGATTTGGCGGAGTTGGTTGCTGACTCGCTGAAATAATAAAGGGCGACCCGAGATCGCCCTTTATTCAAGTCGATATTTGAGATGAAGCCAGTTTACTGCGTCTGCTTCTTGAATTCCGCCCTGCGGTTTTTCGCCCAAGCTTCCTCAGTGTGACCCGGATCGGCGGGTTCTTCCTCGCCTTTGCTGATCGTCACGATCCGTCCGGGGTCAATTCCGTTCTTGGTAAGATATTCCGAAACCGCCTTGGCGCGGCGTTCGCCTAGCGCCATGTTGTATTCGTTGGTTCCGCGCTCGTCGCAATGCCCCTCGACGATGATCTTCAGGTCCGCGTGGTCCTTGAGGTATTGAAGGTCTTTGTCAATCCTCGCCACTTGGTCGCCCCGGATGTTGAACCGGTCGAAATCAAAATAAACGATCATCATTTCCTTGGAGAGTTCGGCCCCCTTGATCTGCGGATGCTCCGCCTCGGCGGATGCAGGAGGAGCCGTGGTCACGCTGACCGAACTTCCCGGTCTTTCGACGGGAGTTTTGGACTCCGGGGCTCCCGCCGCTTCGGTCTTGGCGGCGGCGACCTCGGCGGCGGCTTTCTTGCAATGCTCCTCACAGCAGTATTTCCCCTCGGTTTCGTGGCCGAAGAGCCATGCGGTCGTCTCGTTGTAGGAGACCAAGCAATGGATGGGCCTGAAAATCAGGTATTCGGCGGCAATGCCGACAGGATGAAGCGCATACGCGATCACCCGGAGCGGATGCTCGCTGTCGTCGGTATCATACTCGTGCGCTTGGCTCCGGAACGGAACCGCGCACAGCATCGCGCTCAACATGGCAACGTAAAGACTCTTTTTCATGATCCCTCTCTCCTTCAGGGCGACCGCGCCGGGATGGCAAGGCGTGAGTTTCACGCCTTCGGCCAACTCTATACAAGGAATCCGACGCAATGTCCAGAACTCCCAGCGTTTTATTTCCGACGGGAAAGGGCCAACCTTTCCCCTGCATGTTCTATCGGCGAAAACCCAAGGATCGTTGAGGAGATTTTGAGCGGAATCTCACGCCAAGACCCCGTGATGTTTGCTTTGCGCCGTTTGCGTTTTTTCGTGGTCATGCAAAATTCGCAATTTATTCGTAGATTTCCCAATCCCTCGCGGCGTTGGGCGTCGGGGTCGCGGCGACGACGTCCACGTTCAAATTCAGCGGCGATCCGAACGGAACACCATATTGAATCATCTCCATTCCCACCTTGCATCCCGCGCTCGGAACCGATGGAGCCTGAATCACGCCGGAAAAGACGTAGGTGTTTCCCGGGGTCACCCTTGATCCGGAAACCAAATTCAACTGTCCGACGCCGCCGAAAAGATTGCAGGTGTCGGTCGTGATGCGGAGCGCGTAATCGGTTTGGAGCGACAACGTCGTGGGAGAAGGGGTCCAAGTTGTGTTGCCGTTGTTGTTGGCGTAGATTCCGACGGTCATCCCTTGGTTCGCGCTCAATTGTCCCGGAATCGTGTGATACGGGAAGGCCGCGTTGTTGTTGGGAAGTTGCGATGAGCAAGTAAAGGCGTAGCCGGTTCCCGCCCCGCTCACCCCGCCGGGGGAATCGCCGGGCGCGCCGACGACCACTGTGTTGGCCGAAATCCCGACTGCATATCCAAACTCATCGTTCGCCTCCGGCGTGGGATTGTTCAGCGTCGCGGTGAGCGCCCCGGTCGCCGCGTCGAACACGTAGGCGGACCCCGCGTAACCCACGCCGCCGGGGGCATCGTAAGCCGAGCCGACCACGACTTGGTCTTGATCAATCGCAATCGCGTTGCCGAAGTTGTCGTTGACCACCGGCGCGGGATTGTTCAAGGTCGCCAAGAGTGTGTCCGTGGATCGCGCGTCCATGACGAACGCCTTTCCCGCGTAACCCACGCCGCCGGTGGAATCGTTGGGCGAGCCGACCGCGACCCGGGCGCCGGAAATTGCGACCGCGTAGCCGAAGCCGTCCCCCACCGACGGAACGGGATTGTGTTGGGTCGAGATCAGCGTTCCCGTCGTCGCGTTGAAGACATAGACGATCCCCGGCGCGCTGGCAAAAGTTCGGGGTCTTCCCACCACGGCGACGTTGCCTTCGATGGCAACTGAATATCCGAACCAATCGAACGCTCCCGGTGCGGGGTTGTTGAGCGTTATGATCAGCGCTCCAGTCGTCGCGTTGAAGACGTAAGCCGTGCCCGCTTGGCTGACGCCGCCGGGACCGTCGTGCGGGGATCCGACCACGACCAAGTTGCCGTCAATGGCGACCGCGTAGCCGAAGTAATCGAAAAAATCGGGATTGGGATTGGTCAGGGTTGAAACCAAAGCTCCCGTCCGGGCGTTGAAGACATAGGCCGCCCCCTCGTAATCGTCTCCGTCCTCCAAGGCTCCGACCACGGCCAGCGGCGGGATCGTGTTCACGGTGATCCCGACCGACGAGCCAAATTGTCCGTAGGTCCTCGGCGCAGGATCGTTCAGCGTCGTGAGAAGTCCACCTTTGAGGTCTAATACGTCGAGATTGGCCAAATCGTCGTAGATGAATGCGTTCCCCGCGCCGGTTTGTCCTCCGGCGTCGGAGGTGGGTTCACCGACGACGGCCCACTTTCCGGAAATTCCGAGAGATCTGCTGAATTCATACCCTGTCATGAGCGACGGACCATTTAGCGTCGTCAACGGTGTGTCGGGCGTGCAAGTGCCGGGGCAAACGTAGCAATAGGCGGCTCCGGCGTCAGTCACACCGCCGGGGTCGGCCTTCGGCGCTCCGACCACGGCCACATTCCCGTCAAGCGCGACCGCGTGTGCAAAGTCATCCGACAACACCAGACCGGGATCCCCCACGGACCCGAGGTTTATACCGATCGACAAATCGAAGAAATAAGCCAACGCTTGGATCGTCGCCTCTCCGGAGGAAGCGCCGGGGGCCCCCACCATCACCGTGTTTCCGGAGATGGCGACCGATTCGCCAAAGTTATGGCCTGCCGCCGGAGTTGGACTACCCAGCGTCGCCATGGATGATCCGGTCGTCGCGTCGAAGATAAAGGCACTACCCGTCTCCGCCATTCCGCCCGGGCTTGCGAAAGGCGCGCCCACCACGGCGGTATTTCCGTCTATCGCAACGGAACCGCCAAAGTTGTCGCCGGCCGTCGGGGTGGGATTGTTCAATGTTTTGTTGAGCACTCCGGTCGTCGCGTCGAAGACATGGGCTATTCCGGCGTCGGTTATTCCGCCGGGATCAGCTTGTGGCACACCGACGATGGCAAGATTATTGGAGATCGCGACCGAAAAGCCCATGTGAATCATTGGCAAAGGAGCGGGATTGGCGAGCGTCGCAACCCAATTGCCAGTCGTCGCGTCGAACACGAAGGCAACTCCGGCTCCACCATTAGCTCCGGGCGAACCGACCACGGCTTTGGTTCCGGATATTGCGACGGACGACCCAAAGTTGTTGCCTTCCGCCGGCGCGGGATCATTGAGTGTGGCCACAAGCGTCCACGTCGTCACGTTGAAAACATAAGCCGTCCCTTCGGCATGCAACCCGCCGGGCATGTTCGACGGCGCTCCGACCACGGCCAAGTTCCCGGAGATGCCAACCGAAAAGCCGAATTGACCGTTTTGGACCGGCGCCGGATCGCTGAGCGTCGCCAACTGTGCGCCCGTCAATGCGTTGTCGAGGTAGGCCCTTCCCGCCCCGGGAATCCCGCCGCTGGCTTGATTCGGCGCGCCGACCACGGCGATATTGTTCGAGCAACCGATCGCGCTGGCGAAATCGCCTTGAACTTCAACGTAGTTCACTTCGACTTGGACCTGCATCAAACGAGCCGCGCAACCCTCGGCGGACGCGAATTGAAAGGGATGAACGACGAGCGAAGTCAGAATGATCCCTGTCAAGAAAAGCGGGCGGAAGCGAGATATTGAACAAAAGACGAAGGACAAAGGTTGAAGTATTTTCATGGATTGATTTTGACTCCGTTAATTCATTTCATGTGTATCCGCGCCGCGAGCGTGAGCGAGCGCGCAGTAACAGACATGGCGCGCAATGGACGCTCCCTTAGAGTCGCGGCTCAGCTTCGACTCCAATTGGTGATCATTAGCGTGGATTCGTGGTTCTTATTCGTAAATCTCCCAATTCCGCGCGGCGTTGGGCGTCGGCGTCGCGGCGACGACGTCCACCGTCAAATTCAATGGCGAGCCGAAGGGAACGTTGTTTTGAATCATCTGGAATCCCAACGAACATCCGGCGCTGGGAGCCGACGGAGCCTGCATGACGCCGGAGAAGATGTAGGTTTGCCCCGCGTTGACGGCTTGGCCCGCAAGAATGTTCAGTTGACCGACGCCGCCGAAAAGGTTGCAAGTGTCGGTCGTGATGCGTAGCGCGTGGGCGGTCGAAAGCGCCCACGCCGCGTTGCCGTCGTTGCGGACATAAAGTCCCACCGTCATTCCTTGGTTCGTGCCTAGTTGCGGCGGAATGGTGTGATAAGTGAAGGTCGCGTCCTTGGCAACGGACGCCCCTTCAATGAAGGCATAAGCGGCCCCCGCGTCGGTCACGCCGCTGGGATCGTCCATGAACGCCCCGACGACGGCGATGTTTCCGGAAATCGCGACGGGATAGCCGAAGGCGTCGTTCGCCGTCGGATCAGGATTGTTTAGGGTCGAAAGAAGCCCTCCGGTCGTCGCGTCAAAGATGTAGGCCGAACCCGCGCCGCTTATCCCGCCGGGGGAATCGCCCGAAGCTCCAACCGCCACAAAGTTTCCGGAGATCGCAACGGCGTTGCCAAATTCATCATACGCGCCCGGAGTGGGATTGTTCAACGTCCAGAGAAGCGTTCCGGTCGTCGGGGTCGTCACGTCGAAAACGTAGGCGGTCCCCGCGAAAAATTTCCCTCCCGGAGAATCACCGAACGCGCCGACGACAGCCACGTTGCCGTCAATCGCGACCGCGGCGCCGAAATAGTCATAATCCGCCGGCGTCGGATCAAACAGCGTCGTCAAGAGCGTGTTGGTGGTGGTCGCGTCGAAGATGTAGGCTCTTCCCGCGTCGGTGAATCCGGAGAGTCTTTGGGTCGAGTCCTTTGCGGACGCTCCCACCACGGCGTTGGTGCCGGAAATCCCGACCGAATAGCCGAACTGATCGCCCGACGCCGGCGTGGGATTATCCATGGTCCCCGTCTGCGCGCCGGTCGTTGCGTCGAAGACGTAAACTTTGCCCGCGTTGGTCACCCCACCGGGGGATTTTCCCGGCGCCCCGACCAGAATTCGGTTTCCGGAAATCGAGACGGACCAACCAAACTGATCGCCCGCCTCCCCCGAGGGGTTATTGATGGTCGCCAGCAATGTGCCATAACTAGCATCAAAGACGTAAACTCTGCCAACTTCCGGAGCGAACCCTTCGGTCGTGCCCGGCGCTCCGACAACGATCAAATTCCCGGAGATCCCAACCGACCGACCGAAGGTTTTTCCACCGAAATCGTCTGCATGCAGGCGAAACTTAAGCGACCCGGTCTTTACGTCATAGATAGATACATCTCCCCCATCAGAGGTGAAGGGGGCCGCGATCACGGCTGACATCCCGTCTGTCGCAATCGAGTAGCCAAAGTTCTCGTTAAGCGCCACCGGCGAATTTGTGAGGTCTGCCAACAGGGAATCGGGCGGACCTAGCGCCAAGACCATTTGAGGGGGATGAACCACGAGTGACAAAAGAATTACTCCCGCGGCGAGGGGAGTGCGGTGGCGCGAACGGCCAACGAAGGACCAAGGGCGAAGGATAAAGGACAAAGGTCGAAAAGCGAAGAGACGCAAAAAAATGTTCATGGGTTGAGTCTTTTTATATTGTCTGCTAATGATTTTTTCCAAGCGCATCCGCGCCGCGCTGGTCTCCGATCCGCGACCGTGAGGGAGCGTCGGACGCGCGATCTTTTGGCCGTTCACCGCTCGTTCACGCTCGCGGCACCAAGGTTCGCGCCGTCGCGCGCCCACAGTCTCCGTCACCAATCCTTTTCCATGCCCAAGATAATGTTCAAGAGCAAAGCGAAAGGAAGAGGAAAGATGAGGGATGGAATGGCCGCCAAAATGAAGGGTGGATACGTCTGTCGCCTTGGAGTCTTGGTCGTGAACAAATCCGGACTTTGAATCGGTTTTGCATTGAGAGCCGGAGCGAAATAAGCAAAAATAAATAGTTGCGCCCGGGATCGGGTGCAAAAGCACGGAGCCGACCCATGCCCAAATCCAAAGTCGCCCTTGTCCGAACCAAACCCGAAACCGTCCTCGACGACATCGCCCGCGTGTATGAACTCGGGGGCGTCAAGACCGCGCTCGACTCCAAGGCGACGACGATCATCAAGGACAACATCAGTTGGCATCTTCCCCTGCCCAGTTCCAACACGACCCCTTGGGGCTTGGAGGGAACTATTCTCGCCCTGCGGAAATTCGGGTTTCAGGAGCAGGTCGTCGTCGAGAACCGCACCGTCGTGACGCAGGCCGAAAAAGGGGACAAGCTCTGCCGATTCCGTCCCGTCATCGAAAAATACGGTCTTCCGTTGAAGTTCAACTTCAAGGACAAGGACATGGCTTGGCAACTCTACAAGCCGAAGTCCAAGATGATCGTGCTGGACAAAATTTTCCCCGACGGCATTTACATTCCCGATTTTTTCCACGGCAAGAACATCGTTCATTTGCCGACGGTCAAGACCCACAGCTACACCACGACGACCGGCGCGATGAAAAATGCTTTTGGTGGGTTGCTCTCGGTCAACCGCCATTACACGCACACGCACATTCACGAGACATTGGTTGATCTCTTGGCAATCCAGAAGGAAATCCACACCGGCGTTTTCGCCATGATGGACGGTTCAATGTCGGGGTCGGGTCCGGGACCGAGAACGATGGTTCCGCACGAAACCAATTGCTATCTGGCCTCCGAGGATCAAGTCGCCATTGACGCCGTCAGCGCCAAGCTGATGGGATTCGATCCTCTGAGCATCCGCTACATCCGGGTCGGACATGAATCGGGTTTGGGAGTCGGCGATCCGCGCGAAATCGAAATTGTCGGCGATCCGGATTTGGCCAATCAAACGTGGCATTACGAGGCGGGGGTCAATTTGGCCACCGGCGTCGGACGTCTTCTCTGGCATTCACCCCTACACGTTTTCCAAAAGTTTTTCTTTCACACGCCGCTCGTGTTGATTTTCATTTGGGCGAGCGAGACGTATCACGACAGGATTTGGTGGCCGCTCAAGGGTCGTCGGATATACAAGGACTGGCTTGCCAACAGTCCGTGGGGGCGGTTGTTCGACACCTACCATGATTCGGGGGAAAAGGCGTGAGAAAAGAAGCAAGAATTTTCGCGGCGTTCGTTTGCGCCGCGTGCGGTCTGTTCGGATTCCGCGCCGGTTCCGTCCCCGCGCCGACGCCGACCCCTTCGGCGGCAAAGCCGAAGGAACCTGCCAAGCCCTTGCCGCCGCATCGCGTCATTCACTTCGGCAACGCGAAGGAGCCGCTCGGCAAGCTCTACGCTCGTGCCAAGGGATCATCGGCGTGGGAGGATTGGAAAAATCTTGCCATTGCCCGGGGGGACGTGAATGTTCCCCTGAACCACGATTTGCGTTTGGACGTGCGGGCTTCCGGCGCGAAGGACCTTTCTGGATTGGATGCGCTGGCTCCCGACGATCTTTACCTCATCAACCTTGGACGAACCAACGTCACGGATGAAAGCCTCAGCCATATCAAGAAATTCACCGGCGCGCGCATCGTCAATCTTCGCGGAACGGCGATCACCGATGCCGGATTGGCGAATCTGGCGGGGATGACCCAACTCGAGACGCTCTACGTCGAAGACACGAAAATCACCGACGCCGGATTGGCTCATCTGAAGGGGATGGCCAAACTCGCGCATTTGAATCTGGCCGAAACCAAGGCGACTTCCGCCAAAGATGATCCAAAGTCTTCCTCCCGGATAACCGATGCCGGTATGGTGAATCTGGCGGGATTAGCGAGTCTCGGCTACCTGAATCTCGAAGGCGCGGCGATCACCGACGCGGGACTCGGCAAACTCAAGGGGTTGGCAGGGCTTTTTTCGCTTCATCTTTCGGGAACGAAAATTTCCGACGCGGGACTTGTTCAGTTGAAGGACAAATCCGAACTGATGGAACTAATTTTGCGCGACACGGCGATCACCGACGCGGGAGCGCCCGCCATCGCGGAACTTCGCGCGCTCCAAACACTCGATCTGCGCGGAACAAAAATCACGGAGAGGGGATTAGCTGAACTTAAAAACCTTTCTCTCCAAACATTGATTTTACCCGCGACGCCGCTCACCCAAACGGGCTTGGATTCACTGAAGTCCATCAAATCGCTCAAGCGCATTGAGTTTGCCAAAGGGGAGATGAAAGAAGATCAAGCCAAGGATTTGCAGGCGGCGATTCCAAATCTTGTCGTCGAGGCCGCAAAATGACGTCGAAAATTTCTTTTACCAAAATGTCGGGAGCGGGAAACGATTTCATCGTCATTGACAACCGCGACGGGAAAATCGCGCAAGAGGAACGTAAGCCCGTCTTTGAATCGTGGTGTCACCGCCGCATGGGGATCGGCGCCGACGGCGTCTTGCTCGTCGAGCCGGCGTCGGACCGCAACGCCAATTTTCGGATGCGCTACTACAACGCCGATGGCGGCGAGGCCGAATCGTGCGGCAACGGCGCGCGGTGCATCGCCCGCTTCGCGCATCTGATCGGAGCCGCGCCGAAGGAATTGGCGTTCGAAACCCAAGCGGGGCTGTATCGCGCCGTAATTATTGGCGACGACGTTCGGCTGACGATGAGCGATCCTCATTCGCTCCGGCGCGACGTTCCTCTGCCGTTGCCTGGCGTGCCGGGCGACAAAGTTGATTACATCAACACCGGCGTCCCGCACGTCGTCCTGCTCGTGGAGGACCTCCAGGGCGCTCCGGTCGAAGAACTTGGGCGCAAAATTCGTTATCACGAGGCGTTCGCCCCGGCGGGAACCAACGTCAACTTTGCGAAAGTGATCGGGAAAAATCAAATTGCCATCCGGACTTACGAGCGGGGCGTCGAAGCCGAAACGCTGGCTTGCGGGACCGGATCGGTCGCTGTCGCGCTAATTGCCAACTTGAAGAATTTGGCCGATTCGCCCGTTTCAATTTTGACCAGCGGTGGTCCGACGCTCAAAATCCATTTCGACAAACGAGGCGAATCGTTCGCCAACGTTCGCCTCGAAGGGGAAGCGCGGATTGTTTATGAGGGCGTTCTGGCGACCAATAATTCGCACTAGTTCTCACCGATGATTCCTCGGAATACCAACCGCCAAGACGCCAAGGCCGCCAAGCGAGTGCGGACATCCAAGCTCGCGCCCCGCGAGGCCGGCTTGAATCAAATTCCGCTATCAATCTGTGCAATTCGTGAAATCTGTGGCTCCTTGGCGCTCTTGGCGTCTTGGCGGTTATCCCGCAAATGACTGAAATCACCGGCCACACCCGCGTCGCCGCCGTCATCGGTTGGCCCGTGGATCATAGTCTCTCTCCGCCGATGCAGAACGCGGCCATTCGCGCATTGGGTTTAGATTGGGTCTATATTGCATTGCCCGTGCATCCGTCTCATCTTCGTGTTGCCGTTGAGGGGGCGCGCGTGTTGGGGATGATCGGAATCAATTGCACGATTCCGCACAAGGAATCGGTCATTCCTTATCTGGACGAACTTGACCAAACAGCGCGCGCGATCGGCGCGGTCAATACCATTCACATCAAGCCTGACGGCAAACTGATCGGTCACAACACCGACGCCTACGGTTTCACGCAAACCGTCATGGCCGAGGGGGAATTGATTCTCAAGGGAACGACGGTTTTGATTATCGGAGCCGGGGGAGTGGCGCGGGGCATGTCCGCCGGAGCGGCGATGGAGGGCGCGAAAAAAATCATCCTTGCGAACCGAACGCGCGAACGCGCGGAAAAAATCGCGGGCGACCTCGCGCCGATTTTTCACGAAACCCAATGGGAGGTCGTGCAACTTTCGCCGTCGAGCTTGCGCAACGCCGCCGGACGATCCCAACTCATCGCAAACGCGACCTCGCTCGGAATGACCGCGAATGATCCTCTGCCGATCGAAGCCGAAAGCATCGCGCCGGATCAGGTTGTCTTCGACACGGTGTATTCGACGCCCGAGACTCCTCTTTTGAAAGCCGCCAAATCTCGCGGCGCGATTTGCGTCGGCGGCGCGGGAATGTTGGCGCGCCAAGGAGCCAAATCACTTGCCCTCTGGAGCGGTCTTCAGCCCGACGAAGACTTGATGCTTTCGGTCTTGCAGAAACACCTCCGCGCCCGCGCAACATCCTCTTAAAAATAAATTTGCATCACCCCCTTGACAAGACGCTGTGAGTTCAGGTAAGGTGTAATCCCTTTGCTTTCTCGGAAGATGTCTAAAGATGTGTCCGGGGACGACTAGGGTCGGGGACCTTGGCGGGTATCCCACCGTTCTTTGAAATCTGAGTAGAGTGCGTGCAGGCTCTTGAAATTCAAGGCCCTGCGGCAAAAAGAAACTCCTAAAATAAATGTAAATTAAGCCGGATTAATCCTTGGAAGGCGCGTCGGGCGAAGCCCGATTGCGTTTTCAAGGTCATCAATCTCTTCTAAATGGAGAGTTTGATCCTGGCTCAGAACGAACGCTGGCGGCGTGGATTAGGCATG
>CAZRCZ010000039.1:0-16253 GCA_964598765.1 uncultured Candidatus Sumerlaeota bacterium
GGTACCCCTGGTTTTTTCGCCCTCTTTTCGTCAACCTATTTCAGGACGGGACACCTCAAAATGTGGGAAAGAGATCGAATTGAATCGCAAGCAAACCTGCGTGTATTGGAAGGAATTCCTTATCCGACGCCGGAAATTGAGAAGATCATTCAGGACACGAGGCGCAGTTTAATGTTGGCCTCTGCTCAAGCCGCATTTTGGATGAACTATGACATTCCGCAATACCACAAATTGGGAAAGGACGAGTATGGCGTTAAAATGATTCGCTGGCATAAGGATAAAGCAGAATTACTTCCCGTCGGAATCAACCGCCGCTCGCGAAAGCAATATCCCTATGTCGTTAAGTCCTTGGCCGTATGGGCAGATGAATTACTTACACCACTTGCAAAAGACCATGCCAAGCGGACGATGGAGATATTGATTCAACTCGGATGCTATGCTCTGACAAGCTCCGAGAAAAGAGGCGATTCTACATCACGCTTTCGCGTCCTGCTCAATCAATGGCGCAAGGACGTGCCGCATCATGAAGACATGTTCTCCCACCTTTTCAAGGGCGTGAAATGACCGTTAAGATAATTTCCGATAATCTGGAACGATCACTTAACTAGGCAAGCCTTTGGCGGTCATGGTTCACTCGGGCATCATTCGGCGCAGAAACCGCCGAAGCGACGCCAACTCCAACCACACTTTCTCACCACGCTTCCGGGTTTCTCGTCGGAAAATTTCCGATGCCGGGAGCGTTTTTCATGTCCAGAAATATCACCTTGACCAAACTCGCCGGACGGCTACGCGCTCAAGGCGAAGACTGCGATCAAATTCTTGTCGCGCTCTTGAACGCGCCGGAGCGCGACGGCTTGCGCCAATCAGAAGTTCGCGCAATCGCTCGGTCTGCGATGAAGTGGCCGAAAGGAACGCCGAAAGCCAACGGCGCGGCTCCGCCGAAGTTCAAAGATGCCGTTGAGGAATTGTCATGGCGTCGCGGGTGGTCCGCCGATTCTCTACTCTCACTTGGGGCGGTTGCCAAAGGCGCGGAAGTTCATTCTCCGATGCGCGATGCCAAGGGGAAGATCACGGGTTGGCGTCGTCGTCGCGGAGACGGTCAACCGTTCAAGGGGAACAACAAAGCGTTGGCGGCCAAGGAAAGCGCGAACGGCCTGATACTGCCGTGGCCGTTCCCCGCCGATGATCCGGTTTTGGTAGTCGAGGGAGAAGCGGACGCGGCGGCGGCGTTGAGCGCGGGATCGAAAGCGGTTGTCGCAACGCCGGGAGCGCAACCCGGCCAGCGCGTCGTCGAGGAACTTCAAAAACTTCTTGCTGGTCGAGCGGTTGTCTTGGCTCCCGATCCCGATGACGCGGGCACGGCATGGCGCGAGATGATCGGCGCGGCGTTGAGGGGGGCGGGTTGCTCGGTTCGATTCATCCCGCCACTTGCGGGGATGGACTTGGATAAGCGGCTACTGAGAGCGAGAGGCAACCCATGAAAGTCCAGACTGCCGAACTCCAACGGCTCGTTGCCGGGGCGATTCCTTGGACGCCAAGCGCAATCCCCGAAACCAAGGATGAAATCGAAAGTGACTCACGCCTTGATGACATTGGAAACGCTCGCCGTTTTGCGCGAGATCATCGGGGCAGGACGCTCTATGTTCCGCAGTGGAAAGAATGGCTGTATTGGGATGCGAAACGTTGGGCGAGGGACACCGGATCACTTCGCGCGATGGAACTGGCGAAGCAAACGGCTCGGAACATCTACGGCGAAGCCGGACGTTGCGCCGATTCCGACAAACGCGCCGCGATTGCGGGTTGGGCGAACAAAAGCGCGAAGCGCGAGCGGTTGACCGCAATGATCGCGCTGGCCGCAAGCGAGCCGGGCATGAGCGCCAACGCGGAGGAATTTGACGTTGATCCGTGGTTGCTGAATGTCCTGAATGGCACGATTGATCTACGGACGGGCGAACTGCGGCGACACGCGCCGGATAATCGGATCACCAAGCTGGTTTCGATCATCTACGATCCGGCGGCAACGGCTCCGCGATTTGAGCAATTCCTGAATGAGATATTCGCCGGAGACAAGGATTTGATCGCCTACGTTCTCCGGGCAATCGGTTATTCGCTCACGGGAGCGGTTTCGGAAAAGTGCTTCTTTATCTGCTACGGTCCTACCGACACGGGAAAATCAAAATTCTTCTTCCTGCTTGAATTGATCGGGGGCGAGTTTTTCCATCAAGCCGATCCTGAACTTTTTTGCGAATCGAAAAATCAAAGGCGCGTGGGGGAAGCGACTCCCCATTTGACGGCCTTGCGCGGCGTTCGCATAGCCGTCGCTTCGGAGACAAGCGAGCGAAGACGTTTGGCGGAGCGGAATATCAAGGTGCTCACGGGCGGCGAGTCGCTCAACGCTCGCGCTCTCTATGAAAACGAAACGAAGTTTCCCCCTTCCCATAAACTTTGGCTCGGAACAAACCACAAGCCGAAAATTTCCCAAGACGGGGCGGTTTGGAATAGAGTCCGCTTGATTCCCTTCAACGTCGTTTTTCCGAAAGACAAGCAAGACAAAAGCCTTGAGCAAAAATTCAGAATCGAAGCCAGTGGAATTCTCGCGCTCGCCGTTCGCGGGTGTCTTGAGTGGCAACGGCTTGGCGAATTGATGGAACCTCCCGCCGTCGTTGGCGCGACGGAAGACTACGAAAAAGATGAAGACGTGGCCGGAAAGTTCCTTCAAGAGTGTTGCGTCCGCGACACGGCGGCTTGGGTTGCGTTCAAGGATTTGAGAGCGGCGGCAAAAGATTGGGCGGAGAACGCCGGAGAGTCGGAAATCTCAAATAACGCTCTCACCCGCCGTCTTGATGACCTTGGGTTTCCATCGGACAAGGGTGCGAAGGGAAGGCGTATTCGGCTCGGTGTGAAACTCAAAGAAGGTGGCGCGGGTGGCGGATGTGATTCGATTTTGCACAACTATTCCTTACAACCTCTCACGAAAAGGACTTTACCCAAAGTCGCGCCACCTTGCCACCTAAACGGGACGGAGCCTGAGCGCGAGCGGTTCGAGGAACGCGCCGGGATCAGGGAATTTGATGGGAATTTTCCGCGACTGGAAGCGGAGAAGTTGGCGCTTGAGGAAACCCAATAATGATCCCCTTATTATTATTCCCCCCTATCCCCCCTCCGCGCGCGATAACCCGCGCCCGATAGCGAGAAAGGTGCAAAAAAGATGAGCAAAGCAACCCCGAAAGCCGAACAAGACACCATCCTAGCCGCGTTTGAACGCGCCGCCGGTGAGGAGGTCCGAGTCGTATGGAGCGAATACGGAGGCAGGCGGTTTCTTACGATCCGCCTATTCTGGCGGCCTGAGAATCAAACCAATGGCGATTTCTGGCCGACGAAAAGAGGGGTGACAATTCGCCCGTCCGAGCTTGGCAAGCTGAAAGCGGCGATAGAACGGGCAATGGAAATTCACGATAGACAATTACTGAACTCGCCACTACCGCCGGAGGATCGGGAGTTTTGAACGATTAACGGCATGATTGAAATTCGCCCCAACTGCCTTTATAGCCGCGCGGACCTGCTGACGATGTTCAAGCCCGTAGGATTGGACGCTGATTTTGTCATCGCTCGGTTGCGACCGCGCAAGGTGTTCAAGACGCTTTGGAGCGGACAGGATTTGCTCAATGCGTTGGCCGATGCAAAAGCTCTTGGTGATGCGCCTTTAATTCCCGACATACCCGGCGGTCGGTGTCGAGGTGGAAAATCGAAGCACGATCCGCTGGCGGTGTTTGATGAAGCGATAGCGAAAATCAACGCGGAGGAACGAGCCAATCATTCTTAAAAATTAAAGACAATTTATGATGATGAAACAATTTTCAGTTGACGAGCCGGCGATAGCGTCCTATACTTTCTCTAACGAAAGGCCAAGCCTCCCGATGCTTTCGGCGATTCCAAACACAACTACAGGCGCGAACCTCTCCGTTCGGTTCTCCCCCACGGCAATCCGGCTTTGGAAGGGGGGAAATCGAATGAACGCGATGAAATCGTTCAAGATCGGCTGTATCAGGGTCAAACCTGACGGGCGCGATTCATGGATCATCCGCTACCACGATCCGGCCAGCGGGCGCGACGTGCGGCGCAAGCTGTCGGGTCTTGGATTGAAAGAGGTCCATGCGGTCGCGGGACACGTCAACCATGAAGTCTTGAGCAAGGGGGGTTATCTCCCCGGCGAGGCTCCGGCGGTTCCCGGCGTTTCGGAAGGGATGACCCAAGCCATAGAATCGCGCAACACGATTCCGGCAACGCGCCGGGACCGGATGCAACGCGCCAAGGCGTTTGTCGCTTGGCTTGGGGCGAATCATCCGAGCGTGAAGACGTGGGATCAACTCAAGCCCGCGATGGTGCAAAACTACGTAGTTGCATCGGAGCGGCGAGGGTTGGCGTTTTGCTCGGTTCGATTGAATCTCGCCCCGATCAAGCTGGCATGGCGATACATGGCGGAGAATTACTCCGATCACGTCAGGCCGTTGCCAAGGATCAAGGTGAATCGTTCTCCCAAGCCGGAGATACAATGCCTTGAGGCTCCCGAAGTGGCGGCACTCTTGGATTGGCTTCGGCTTAATGCGCCGGACCTTTGGGTTATGGGAACACTTCAAGCCCTTTGCGGTCTGCGGGTTTTGGAAGCGTGTAATCTCAGGGTTGAAGACGTTGACCTTGAAAACGAAACGCTCACCATCACAGACACCGGACGCCACAAACCCAAGACGTTGACCAGTTGGCGGACCATCCCGCTTTGCTCGGATGCCTTGACCGCTTTGCGCCATGCGATTGCGAGCCAAAAGATTCGACCCGCGACGGGGGAATTGTTCCTCAACGCGGACGGGGGATTGTGGAAGCAATCGGCTTTGGGACACCGCTGGACCAAAACGCTTCGGCGGGCGGCGCGGGCAACGGACAATCCGCGATTGGCCGAGGTTCCGGCCAAGGGACTGCGGCGGTCGTTTGCGACGTTGGCGGGCAAGCTGGGCGTTCAAGATCGGCTCTTGAAGGCCTACTTGGGACACGCGCCGGGCGACATGCTGGGCGAGCATTACCGCCGGATTGACGTGGCCGAATTGAAGACGGTTTCAGGCGCGATGGAGTCTTGGAAAGAGGCTCTTGGGATGCGAAAAACTGGCAATTTTCTGGCATCGGCTCCCCAACGGGAGAGCGCGAACGCTTGATCTTGCTTGGGTTTCCGATGGAGGAACATCGGTTCCGAAGACCGATGCTCTATCCAACTGAGCTACTGGCGCGAACGCGGTTCAATCCAATCGTAGCAATTGTTCTTCTCGGATCAACGATAAACTTCGCCCCGATGACCGACGGCCACGACCAGCACAATGAGACGATCGTCATGGATTTCATAAATGATCCGGTAATCTCCGACGCGGACACGCCAATCGTTGGCCTTGCCCTTGAGTTTCTTCACTCCCGGCGGACGGGGATCATCGGGCCAAGGCGCGAATCTTGAGCTGAATCCGCTCCCGGATTACGCGGGGCAATCTTTCCAACTCCCGCCCCGCGCGGTCCGCGATCTGAACGGTGTAGGCCAAAGGTCAATCCTTTAACCGATCAAGGCGGGCTTCCACTTCTTCCCAAGGAATGACTTTTTCGGTTCCGGCCTTGATGGCGGCGCGAACGCGATTGGCTTCCTCCACGTCAATGCGGTCTTCTTCCTCCTCAATCAACCGCTCCAAAAGCGCGGCGTCTTCGGGCGTGATGAGCGCGGCCAGAGGCTTGCCGTTTTTGCGATCCAGAATGACGGGCTTGCCTTTGCGGACGCGGCGCAACGGTTCCTTGAGAGAGCGGACGGTTTCGGGAGTTGCGGGAAAATGGGTCATGGATTGATACCTCAGCGTGATTTTCGCCCCAATCCGCAGTGGGATCAAGAGGGGTTTGGCGCATGATCCGCGCGGACCGAACGCAACGTCTCAGCGGCGGATCGCCGGGTCATCTTTTGCCGCAATGCCTCCAGATAAAGATAAATCACGGGCGTAATATAAAGCGTTAAGAACTGCGAGACCACCAATCCGCCGACCACTGCCAAGCCGAGCGGACGGCGCGATTCGGCTCCCGCGCCGATGCCCAGCGCGATCGGCAACGTTCCCGCCAGCGCCGCCATCGTCGTCATCATGATCGGACGGAAGCGAATCAGGCAACCCTCATAAATCGCCTCGGCGGGACTCAGACCCTCGTTGCGCTGAGCCTCGATGGCGAAATCAATCATCATGATCGCGTTCTTCTTCACGATCCCGACCAACATGATGACCCCGACGAAGGAATAAATGTTGAGGTCGGTTTTGAACAAGTAGAGCGTCAGCAACGCTCCGAGTCCCGCCGAAGGAAGACCGGAAAGGATCGTGATCGGATGGAAAAAGCTTTCATACAGAATTCCCAAAACGAGATAGATCACGAGGATGGACAACAGGAGAAGCATCCACAATCCGGCCAGGGAGGATTGGAACGCTTGCGCCGTCCCTTGGAACGTCGTGCTGATCGTGGCCGGAAGGGTCGCCCGCGCGACTCGGCGCACGGCCTCCACCGCGTCCCCCAACGCGACTCCCGGTTTAAGGTTGAACGAAAGCGTGACCGCCGGAAGTTGTCCGTTGTGACTGACCGACAGGGGACCTAGGCTTCGGGTTAATTTCGCCACCGAGTCCAACGGAACGAGACGACCGTTGGAAGAGCGAACGTAAAGCATCGAAAGAACCGACGGATCGGTCTGATAAGGACGATCCAATTCGACGATGACGCGATACTGATTGTTGGGAGCGTAGATCGTCGAAATTTGGCGCGTGCCATAGGCGCTGTAGAGGGCTTCCTCGATCTGCGTGGCGGTCAGTCCAAGAGTCGAAGCCTTGTCGCGATCAATCTGAACGTCCACTTGCGGATTGGCGATTTGCAGATCGGTCGTCACGTCTTGAAGCTGGGGAAGCTCGCGCAATTTTCCCTCCAGAAGAGTAGCCTGCTTGTATAGCTCCTGCGTGTCCGGTCCTTGAAGCGTGTATTGATATTGCCCCTTGGAGATCATCCCGCCGATGCGGATGAGCGGAGGGTTTTGTATGAAAACCCTCATCCCCGGCACGACTGCTAGCCTCTTGCGCAATTCCTGAATGTAGCTGTCTATGTCAATTTTGCGCTCCGGGCGCGGCTTCAGATGCAAAAAGATCCGCCCGGAATTGGCGTAGCTTGAAACCGAAGAACTCCCCGATCCAAGGTTGGAGGAATAGGTGACGACGTTTGGATCGCCGGCGATCAGCGCGGCCAGCGCCTGCTGATGCTCGACCAGCGAATCGAACGAAATGCCCTGAACCCCTTCGGTGGCAATAAAAGCCTGATCGGTGTCCTCGCTCGGAATGAATCCCTTCGGAATGATTCGGAACATCTGGACCGTCGCGGCTAGCAGAAGAATGGAAAGAAGCAGGATGAGACTCGGAACTCTCAAAACCCCTCTCAGCGTCCAACCGTAGAACCTCGACATCCAGTTCCCGTGTCTGCTCAGCTCCACCCTGTCCCCTTTGTCCGCTCTGTCCAGCTTGTTCACTCTCTTCCCTCTCAGGAACCGACTGCACAACATCGGCGTCAGCGTGAGCGAAACGAATCCGGAAACCAGAATCGAGCAACTGATCGTCACGGCAAATTCATGAAACAATCTTCCAAGAATTCCCCCCATGAACAGCACCGGCAGGAAGACCGCCGCGAGCGAAAGGGTCATGGAGAGGATTGTGAAAAAAATTTCCCTTGCCCCGCGGACCGCCGCGTCGAACGGCTTCTCCCCGTTCTCGATGTGACGGACGATGTTCTCCAAGACCACAATGGCGTCGTCCACGACAAACCCCACCGACAACGTCAACGCCATGAGGGAAAGATTATCGAGGTTGTATCCGAAAAAGGACATCGCGGCAAACGTCCCGATGATGGACATGGGAAGCGCGAGACTTGGAATGATCGTGGCCGAAAGATTGCGCAAAAAAAGAAAAATCACCATCACCACCAACCCGACCGTTAGCAACAACGTGAATTTCACGTCCGAAACCGATTTCCGGATCGTTTGGGAGCGGTCGTAAAGCATGTCGAGCGTGATGGAGGCCGGAAGCTGGGCTTTGAACGTCGGGATCAAATTGGAAACGGCGTCGGCCACTTCGACCGTATTCGTTCCCGGTTGGCGCATGACCGAGAGAATGATGCCGCGGGTGTTGTTCATCCAACTGGCGACCTTGTCGTTTTCCACTCCGTCCATGACTTGGCCCAATTCCTCAAGCCGAACCGGCGAGCCGTTGCGATAGGCGACGATCAACGGGCGATACGCCTCGGCGCGGGTCAGCTGGCCGCTGGCCTGTAGCGTGAACGCCTGATGGGGGCCGTTGAGGGTGCCCGTCGGAAGTTCGACGTTCCCCTTTTGAATCGCGGCAACCGCCTCGTCAATCCCGATGCCGCGCGACGCCAACGCCTCGGGGTTCAACTTGACCCGCACCGCGTATTTCTGCGAGCCGCTAACGCCGACCTGCGCCACGCCGGGCAACATGGAAATCCTCTGCGCGAGCATCGTCTCGGCGTATTCGTTCACGGTCGAAAGGGGAAGCGTCGGCGAGCAACAAGCCAAATAGAGGATCGGCTGATCGGCCGGATTGACCTTGACGTAGGAGGGTGGGCTTGGCATCCCTTGAGGAAGTTGCGATCCGGTCTTGGCAATGGCCGCCTGAACGTCCTGCGCCGCCGCGTCTATGTTCCGGCTCAGGTTGAATTGAAGCGTGATCTGCGTGCTTCCCAAAATGCTGGAGGAACTCATCGAATCCAATCCGGCGATGTTGGAGAATTGACGCTCCAAGGGCAGAGCAATGGAGGAGGCAATCGTTTCGGGACTCGCGCCCGGGAGCGTCGCGCCGACGAGCAACGTCGGATAATCCACGTTGGGCAAGTCGCTCACCGGCAAACTTCGATAACCCATGACGCCGAAAAGCAAAATCCCCGACATGAGCAGGGTGGTCATCACGGGACGGCGGATGAAAAGATCGGCGAGATTCATGGCTTGGAGGGCGTTCCCTCCGCGATCGCGGATTTGATTTCCATCTTTGCGCCCGGGACAAGCCGAAGTTGTCCGTCGGTGACGACTTGCTCGCCCGGTTGGACCCCCTTGGAGATCACGGCCTCTCCTTCGATCACCCGCCTAACGACGACGGGACGGAATTCCGCCGTCGAATCGGTTTTGACCACGTAAACAAAGGAGCCTTTCTGCCCTTCTTGAACGGCTTGCGAGGAAACGACGACGGCGTCGGCTTCGCTGGCCAGATTCAGGTTGACGTTCACGAAGAGACCCGGCCAAAGGCGTTTTTCTTCATTCTCAAATTTCGCCTTCAGTCGAATCATGCCCGTCGCGCTGTCCACTTGGTTGTCCACGAAAAAAAGGTCTCCCGTCATAGCGGAATTTTCGCCACCGGGAACCGTTGCGGAAACCTTGAGGAGATCATTTCCCATCCGGTCCTTGATCGCGCCCAAATTTTGTTCGGGGACCGAAAAGGTGACGTAGATCGGCCGGATTTGATGAATAATGACCAACGGTTGCGTGTCGTTGGCCTTGACCAGATTTCCGGCGTGGACCATCAGGCTTCCGGTTCGGCCGTCAATCGGCGATTGAATCGCGCAATAATCCAGATGGAGGTTGGCCCGCTCGATGGCGGCGTTGTCGGCCTCGATGGCCGAGGTCAGCGCGTTGGCGTTGGCGCGGATTTGATCGTATTGCTCCTGCGCGACGACCCCTTTCTGAATAAGGTTGGCGTAACGGTCGGCTTCGTCGCGGGCGTTCTTGGCGCGGGCGTTGTCGCGGGCGAGATTTGCCTTGGCTTCCTTCATTTCGGTTTCCGACGGGCGCGGATCAATCGAAAAGAGAGGGTCTCCCTTCTTGACTTCGTCTCCCTCCTTGAAGTGAACGTTCATCAGTTCGCCGTCAATCCGCGCCTTGACCGCGACGGTGGAATAGGCTTCGGCCGTTCCAATGGCCCGCAATCGGACCGGGACTGTCTTTTGAACCACGGAGCCAACCAGCACGGGAACCGCCGGAGCCGATGGGGGCACTGCGGACGGCGACGCGCTCTTGGCCGAAGGAATGGCATGTTCAGGACAGGCGGCTAGGAGCGGTAGAAGGGAGGTCAGTCCGATCCGGAGCAACGCGGAAAGAATTTTGCGGTCGCATCTTGCTTGTCTCAGAAATACTTTGGCTCTCATTGACCCCGCGATTGATCGCGGGGGACGGGCCAAGAGCGCAGCTTTCCGAACCGTTTTAACGGTTTCCATCCGTGCAAAACCGTTGAAACGGTTCGAATCCACAATCCGGGCATCTCGATCCCCCGCGATCAATCGCGGGGTTAATGAATGTTTTTTTAGCCTCATTCTCCGGTGTCCAAGGCCCAATCCCCTGTCCCAAGCAAGATGCGCCCAAACCTTGTCCCCTCCAAAGTTGAAGCTCGGATCGAATTCCGATTTCATTGTTCTTCCTCATTTCTTTGCGCGGCGAAATCCTTCAACGCCGCAAGCGAAAACCGCGTGATGTGTTCCGCCAGCCGCTCAATGTCCTTTTCCCCGTATTTCTGCTTGGGATAAAGCCGCTCCAAGACCGGAAGGGAATGACGATAAAGCAAGCATTGGCCGACGATGCTCCAACCGCAAAGACGGATCGTTTGTTCGTCAGCCTCCGGACCGATCAAACTTTGGACGATTCCCTCCAGAAATTCGGCCCTCGGACGCATCTCCTCCTTCAGCAACCCATCAAGCGCGTGGGTCGGGTTCATCATCTCGTGCGACATCAGCTTGCCATGCCAAGCCGAGGGTCCCGCGCCGAAAATGCGGAGCAAAAAGGAAAGAATGTAGGCATGAAGCCGCTCTTCGGGGGACGCCCCCGCCGTAAGTCCCAAATCAGGGGGATACTTTTCCACCGAACGACGATGAGCGTAACGCAGGACCGCGCTGTAAAGCCCGGCCTTGCCTCCGTAATGGTAATTGACCGCCGCGAGATTGACCTTGGCGCGCCTGCATATCTCGCGGACCGTCGCGTCGTGAAATCCGTGCTCGGCGAAAATCTCTCCCGCGGTTTCCATCATACGCCTGCAAGTCTGTTGGCTGGAAGGATGGGAGACGGACGGAAGCTTCGAGTTCATAAGGGAACGGCCTGCTTTCAAACGATTGTTTCAAACGACCGTTCTAAATTCAAGAAAAAAAGTTTGGGAGTTGCTTGCTCCATCGTGCTATGAGTGGTGCTGGGAATCCGGCAGAGTTGGCTTGGTTTGACTCCGCGAAACGCCGCGAGGCTAACCTCCAACCCCTCCGGTTGGTCAAATGATCCTTAGCGGGTCGAGGCATCAATTTCCCGCGCTCACGAGGATGATCCCATGAACGCAAAGCACCCGGCCAAGTTCCTCACCCTCTTTTTCCTAACGCTCGCCTTCGCAGGCGTCCTCGTTCCGTCTTCCGCCGAAACTCCGTTGGTGATCCCCTACGTCGGAGCGGTGGATTGCCCCCCAAAAGTTCAAGCCGCCGGAGGGGGAATTTTTCCGTTTCGCTTTGAAATCTTCAACGTCGCCTCGGGGGGACGATCCCTTCACAGCGAAGATCAACGCGTGCTCATCACCGGTGGGCGATACACCGCCCTGATCGGCCAGACGAAGTTGATCCCCTCCGATCTCACGGCGATTGCCGACCGTCTCTGGCTTCAGGTCTCCATTGACTTCAACAACAACGGGTTCGGTCCAGAAGACGTCGTCAAACCGCGTATCAATCTGGGTCCGCACATCACGCGCCAAGTCGCCGACTCCCAATCCTCGGCTGGGCAGATTTATCAGCCGAGCGCTCCTTCATCACAAAATTCGCAGGAAGAAACGGGAAGCGGATCGAAAGGAGGCGCCCGCCAGCCCGTCTCAGTTTCAGATGGAATTCCTCCCAAGGAAGTCACCGTTGGATATCCCAATGCGGTCTTGCCCATTGGCGATTCCTCCTCCGGTATTTTGCAATCGGGCGAGTTCATGGACCTGACCAAACCGCAACCCGTCATCAAAGGGCGTCCCGGCCCTCCGGGTGAAAAGGGAGCGAAGGGGGAGAAGGGGGACAAAGGAGATAAAGGCGAAAAAGGGGACCAAGGTCCTCCGGGAGCGGCGGGAAATTCCGGCGCGCCCGGTCCGATGGGACCGATGGGACCATCCGGCAAGGATCGAACGCCTCCTCCGGCTCCCGGTCCGGTCGGCGCGCTTCGGCTGGAATCATCGTCTTCGCTTCCGCCACTTTTCAATCTGCGCTGGGGCGCCGACCCAGCCGCCGCCTTCACGCAATACGTCGTTTATGAGAATTCTGCTCCGTTCGGTCCGGAACAAAAACAAGGAGCGCTCCGAAAAGTCGCAATCGAATCCTCATGTCCCGTCGCGTTGGCCGGAGGCCATGGCTCGCATTGGTTCCGCGTGGCAGGAATCAACGTGGACGGCGTTGAGGGACCCCTCTCGCCTCCCTTCGGCATTGATCTTTCCAGCCGCCTTGCCTATGTCGCCGATCAGGAAAAGCGGCAGGAATTCACCCTCTACGTTTCGGCGGGCGGAAAGACCAACGCCGTGAAATTGGGTGGCGCGATTCCCCAGCAAACCGAAACGGCAAAGTTCAAATGGTCCCCCCGCGCCCTGCATCTGGCCTTCGTCAGCTCGGAACCGGATGGAAAGAAGAAGGGATTGCTTTGCGCGGAAACCAATAAGCCCGCCGGCAAGGACGTTGCCCCCAAAAAATTATCCCCCAGCGCGGGAGATTACGCGTGGATGCCGACCGGCGACCGGATCGCCTACGTCGAAGACGGCGGAACAACTAATTCATTGGTCATCGAAGCCCCCTTCGGACTGGAAGGCAATGCCCCGCCGACGGCGTTGAAACAAAAATGGCCGGCCGGAGGCGCCATCCTCGCCGTTGTTCCTTCACCGCGATCCGACCGCGTCGCGCTCGTTCTGGATTCATCGAGTAAAGGCCCGGCGGGCCTCCTGCTCGCCCGTTCCGCCGATTCCGGCGCGTCGCCGGTCGCCGACCGGATCGTGGAGGGAAAAATCGCCCAGTTCGCTTGGTCGCCCATCGGCAACGCGCTCGCTTATCGCATCGCCGGGGACGCCGCCAAGGGAACCGATCCCGCCAAATCGCCTCGCGGAGTTTTCGTCGCCGACGTCTCCACCGCTTCCGACGCGCCTCCCGCTCCGGCGCGCAAGCTCGCCGACGACGCCGGATTTTTCACTTGGTCTCCCGACGGAAGCGCGATCGCCTACGTCGGCTCCAAAGACGGAGACGCCGCTTCAACCATTTACGTCATCTCCGCCACGGGTCCGGCCATGGACCCGAAACCGGTCTTCGCCGTCAAGAACGCGCGAATCACGACCTTGGCTTGGTCGCCGGACGGTCTAAAGCTGGCCTACCGCGCCGAGCAGATGGTCGCGGGAACCGCGTCCCGAGGGGGGTGGCTCGGCGTCACCGATGTCACTGGTTGGAACGCGGTTCGAATTACGCCCGAGACCCATTGGCCGTTGAACATCGGCGACGATTTTGCTTGGTCCCCTGATGGCAAACGTCTGGCCTATCGCGCCGATCAGCAAACGCAAGGCTCGGCGGAGCTTTATGTTTCGGCCATGGATGGGCGCGATCCGATCAAAATCAATCAACCCATTGAAGTCATCGGCGGAATCAGCCGTTTCCAATGGTCCCCCGATGGAACCAAGCTGGCTTATCTAGCTCCGCGCGAAGGGGTTGGCCTTTATGAAGTTTACGTCGCCAGCGCCGGTGGAGGGGGCGGCATCCGCAAGGCCAACGATCCGCTTGTTTTCCTCGGATCGGTCCTTGACTTCGCTTGGGCGCCGATTGGGACTGAAGTTCAATTTTCAGGTCGTCTTTTCAGCGACGCCTCCGCCCGCTCCGGCGACAAACCGGCCAAATAGGATCTCGGTTTCGTCGAATGGATTTCAGCCTCACCGACGATCAACGCGCGATTCAATCGCTTGCGCATCAATTTGCCGAGCGGGAAATCGCTCCGCAGGCGGAGCATTATGATTCCTGCGACGAGTTCCCTTGGCCGGTCGTTCGGAAGGCGTTCGACGCCGGATTGATGTTTGCCAACGTCCCGACCTCTTACGGCGGCGGCGGACTGCCCCTGCTCGACGAGTGTCTCATGCAGGAGGAATTGTCTTGGGGTTGCGCGGGAATCGCCCAGACCCTCTCGATCAGCAACATTCCCGCGATCGGCGTCTTGCTCGCGGGGAGCGAAGAGCAGAAGAAAAGATTTCTGGGAGGCGCGATCTCCGACCGGCAAATCGTCGCCTACGCCCTGACCGAGCCGGGCGCGGGGTCCGACGTCAAGGCGATCCGAACGCGCGCGCGAAAAATCGGCGCCGAATTTTCGATTTCGGGATCCAAGTGCTTCATCACTTGCGCCGACGTCGCCTCGCGCTTCTTGCTTTTCGCCGTCACCGACCCGCAACTCGGCCATCGCGGGTTGACGGCGTTTTGGATTCCCGCGGATCGCGCCGGAGTTCGGGTCGGTCCCTCCGAGAAGAAAATGGGACAGACCGCCTCGCACATCGCCTCAATCTCGCTGGAGGAGGTCAAGGCCTCGCCGGAGGAAATCATCGGCGGCGAAGGGGGCGGATTCAAACTCGCCATGGAGGTTTTCAACCGCTCGCGCCCGACCATCGCGTCAACCGCGCTCGGCATCGCGCGACGGGCCATGGAACTGGCCTGCGATTACGCCGGCCAGCGCCAAACGATGGGCGCGCCGATCATCGAGCATCAAGGCGTCGGGTTCATGCTGGCCGACATGGACATCCAGATCGCGGCGGCGCGTCATCTCACGCTCGAAGCGGCTTGGCGGATTGACCGGGGATTGGACAACCGCGTGCAGGCCGCGCGCGCGAAGTGTCTCGCCGCGGATGCCTGCATGAAAGTCACGACCGACGCGGTGCAGATTTTCGGCGGCTACGGTTACATGCGTGAATACCCGGTCGAGAAATTGATGCGCGACGCGAAAGTGACGCAAATTTACGAAGGGACCACGCAAATCCAGCGGGTGATCATCGCCAAATCGCTTGCGCGGCAATCCCGCTGATCCCGATCCGGGCAATGGTCCCACGCGCGTCCGCCGTCATTCTTGCATTGATTTCGCCGGTCGGGTAAAAAGATTTGAAAAACGGGGAAACGGAGCAACGCCATGAATGAGGGAACGAAACTGACGCGGAAATCATTTCTCAAGCTTTCGGGAGGCGCCACGGCGGGATTGATGCTCGGAGCATGCGGAACGTCGGGGGAAGTTTCGTCCGCGCCGCGTCCCTCCGGCGGCTACTATCACGGCCTCAAGGTCGGGATGCACACCTATACGCTTCGCAACTTCAATCTGAAGCAAGCGGTCAAAATCACGCAGGAACTCGGTTTGCGATACATCGGATTGAATCCAAAGCATCTGGCGCTGAAATCGTCGCCGCAAGAAATCGCCGAGGCAAAAAAAATGGTCGCCGACGCGGGATTACAATTCATGGGGGTCGGCGTAATCGGGTTCAGCGCAAAAGACCCCGATCCGCGCAAAATTTTCGATTACGCCAAGTCCGTCGGGTTTTCGGTGATCTCCGCTTCGCCCGACCAAGAAACGCTCGACGATCTCGATCTGCTCGTCGTGGAATACGGCATCAAGATCGCCATTCACAATCACGGACCGAAGGACAAATGGCCGACGCCCGAAATTTTGCTCGACGCGATCAAGGATCATCATCCCTCCGTCGGCGCGTGCGTGGACACGGGGCATTACAAACGGGCGGGCGTGGACCCGCACCGCGCGATCCGGTTGCTCGGCGAGCGCGTCCATGATGTTCATCTCAAGGACGTGGACGCGGCGGAGGAAAAGGGAAAATCGGTCGTTATGGGAACCGGCGTCGTGAACGTCAAGGAGATGATGAAGGCATTATTGGACATCAATTTCCAGCGCCATGCGGCCATCGAATACGAGGCCGAGCCGGAGAATCCCATTGCGGGCGTCCAGAAAAGTCTCGCGCATATTCAGAATTGTTTGGATCAGTTGGGTTGATGGCGCTTGGAAACAACGGTGAGATGCGAGCCGCAAAGGGCGCATGGAAAATTCCTGTTCCGCGATCCTTGCGTTCTCTTAAAGCGTGTCCAATAAGTGCTCTTTGCTTTGCGTCCCGCTAGGGACAGTCTGAAAATAGCCCAGCCTGACAAGGCTG
>CAZRCZ010000040.1:0-10014 GCA_964598765.1 uncultured Candidatus Sumerlaeota bacterium
CCCTATGAAGTCGGCAAGGAAAACGTCCTCTACATTCATCTGACGCTGGTTCCGTTCATCGGCACGGCGGGCGAAATCAAAACCAAGCCGAGCCAGCACAGCGTCAAGGCCCTGCGCGAGATCGGCATTCAGCCCGACATGCTTCTCTGCCGGACGGCGATTCCGCTCGACGACGGCGTCCGCCAGAAGATCGCCATGTTTTGCAACGTCACGCCCGACATGGTTTTCGAGGCGCGCGACGCGGATGAAATTTACCGCATCCCGCTCATGTTCGCCGAACAGGGAGTTGAGCAATCGGTCGTCAAGCGGCTCGGGCTGGGGCGCGGCGTCACCGATGCGACCGCTTGGCGCGAAATGATCGGGCGAATGGACACGACGCGGCAGAGCGTCAAGATCGGCGTCGTCGGCAAATACATCAATTTGCAGGACGCCTACAAGAGCGTCTATGAGGCGCTCCGCCACGGCGGGATCGCCAACAACGTGAAAATTGACGCCGCGCGGATTGACTCGGAGGAGATCACACCGGAGACGGTCGAGGCGATGCTCTCGCCGATGGACGGAATTTTGGTCCCCGGCGGATTCGGCAATCGCGGGATCGAGGGAAAAATTTTAGCGGTCAAATATGCCCGCGAAAACAACCTCCCCTATTTCGGCATATGCCTCGGAATGCAGTGCGCGTTGATCGAGTTCGCACGGCACGTTTGCAATCTGGAGCGCGCCAACAGCCGCGAGTTCGACGATGAGACGCCCCATCCGGTCGTGGATTTGCTCGCCACGCAAAAGACGATCACCGCGCTCGGCGGCACGATGCGGCTCGGCTCGTACAGTTGCAAATTGCTCGAAGGAAGCAAGGTCGCGCATCATTACGGCGCCGCGCAGATCAGCGAACGCCACCGCCACCGCTACGAGGTCAACAACCGCTACCGCGCGCTCTTCGAGGAACACGGCCTGAAACTCGCCGGCCTCTCGCTCGACGGCAAACTGGTTGAGATGATCGAATTGCCGAGTCACCCGTGGTTCATCGGTTGCCAATTCCATCCGGAATTCAAATCCCGCCCGCTTCAAGCGCATCCCTTGTTCCGGGGATTCATCGAGGCGGCCAAGCAGTATCGGATGAAATCACAACCAACGATGGCATCGCACAGTGGGTCATAATTTCTATCCCACGGAGATTGACGTGGCCGCAAGTATAACTTCGTGGGATTTGCAATATCTCACCATGGCGGCTATTCCAATAGCCATTCTCTCCGGCTTGTCTTTCGATAGGATTTTACTACGAGCAATCGCTTCCGCGCGCGAGCCCACGCATCGCGTAATCCCCGAAAGAACGCCTTGGTTCTTTTTCCGTCATGTGCTCGTCAGAAGAGCGCGAATTTTGGGATGGGTCTATCTCTTCTTTGTCCCGGCATTAGGATTCGACCTCGCTTATAGCTATCTGTGGTCCGGTTGGATCCCCCGTAAATGCGTAGATGAGCATTTCCGTCGATGCTGGCTTTTGGCCTGTCTGAACTGGTCAGCCCTAGCCTCTGGTTACACCATACTCTATGTCACTACATCTCTCATTTGGGCTCCAAGACTCAATGATTCTTGGTCTCTGACAGTGGCGTCGTTTTTGACCGCGACCTTACTCCATTTTTCTCTACGTTATGGAGCTTGGCTCGCGATTCCACATGGATGGGCCGTCGTCCCCCTTGTAGACCTTGCCACCTTTACTCCCGTACTTGGCGACATCTGCTCCACCACTGCTGGCAAGTTCGTTCCGATACCTCAGATTTACACTTTTTGTGGCACGCTCTTGTTGTCATACGCAGTTCTCTACTGGATATACACTCAGAACATCCGCTGGTTTCGGCTGGAGGAGTGAAACCTTCCAACGTCGCGTCTTACTTTTCCCCTCTGTGCCTCTGTGGTTTTTTTGCCAACAAACTTCTCCAAACGCTTCGCCAAAATACCCGACGGCTGGTTCGTCTTCGGCTTCGCGCTGACCGTCCGCCTGATCTATCTCCTCCAAATCCGCGCGAACGATCCCTTTTACGATTACACGGTAAAAGGGTTCGATCAGCACACTTATCAGGAGCAGGCGCGGGAGATTCTCGGCGGCGATGGGCTTTTGCGCCGCTGGGGAGTTTTCTACTACAGTCCGCTCTATTCCTATTTTTGCGCGGCGGCGTTCAAGATCGGCGGGATCGGAAATTTCGATCTTCTCCATCTCTTGCACGCGCTCCTCGGCGCGGCGTCGTGCGTATTGGTTTGGCGGCTTGCGCGGAGTTATTTGACGCGCTGGGAATCGCTGGCTGTCGGCGCACTCGCGTCCCTCTGCGCCCCTTGGCTTTTTTATGAGCAGTTGTTGTTGTTGGAGGTTCTTGTCCTCTCTCTCAATCTGGCGGTTCTCTATTTATCGCGCTCCACCGAGATTGAAGAGAAGCATCCTGTCGGTCGAATGTTATCAGCCGGAATTTGCTCCGGCCTCGCCTACATCGGTCGAGGCAATTTTTTGCTTCTGATCCCCGCCTTCGCGTTTTGGATTTGGATTCGAGTCGGTGGCAATCCCCGATCAAACAAGGTGTTGGTCTCTCTATATTTGTTTGGCGCGCTCCTCCCCATCGCCGCACTGGGATGGCGCAATCACGCCGTCAGTGGCCATTGGATTTTCGGCACGACCAACGGCTCGGCGATGCTCTATCTCGGCAACTCCGCCGACGCGACGGGCGAGATGGCCTATTCCGAGCGATTCCGCGAGGCGCAAAAACAAGTTCAGGACGACCCGCGCATTTATCTCACCATGTTACGCGAGGACCTCCGACAACAGCCGTTCCGAGTCGCCCGAACTCTCCTGCGAAAAACCCGCTACTTCTGGAGCGCAACCGAAATTTCCGACAATTCGAGTCTCGACTTGGGTCGCGCCTTTTCGCCGCTTCTGCGCTGGGATTTTCTCGACGCGCGGCTTCTCTTCGCCTTGGGATTGATCGGCATGGCTCTTAGCCT
The DNA here is from genome assembly GCA_964598765.1 of uncultured Candidatus Sumerlaeota bacterium. Classification (GTDB taxonomy): domain Bacteria; phylum Sumerlaeota; class Sumerlaeia; order MVZB01; family JAJFLK01; genus CAZRCZ01. The sequence goes on from CAZRCZ010000040.1 coordinate 2,986, forward strand.
CCCTCGCTGGAAGCAAGAAAGTCTCCTCTGGCTCTACGTCATCCTTTTTTCGCTTTCCATCATCCTCATCATCCCAGTCGGGCGGTATCGGATTCCGATTTTCGCGCCGATGATTCTCTTCGGCGTCCGCGCAATTTCTTGGGGGGCAAAGTCATTGCGGAATCGCCGCTGGCGCGTCTTGATTCCCGCCATTCTCGTGGGAGTCGCGCTTTGGTTTTTGCTCGCTCCCTTTTCTCCGGCGCGGGCGCGGGTGGGAGATTATCGCGGATTTCTACGCGCCGCGCTGGAACGGAAAAAATTAATCCCCGCGCGGACGCTCGCCGATTGGAGCGTGCGCGATTATCCCAATGATCCGGCCATCCATTCCTTCCGGCTGGCGGTTCTGGTGGAAGCATCGGATTGGACCGAAGCGGAAGATGAATCCCGCCAATCGGCGGTCTTCCCCGCCCTGACGCCGGAAGGCTACACCGCGCTGGCGCGATTGAATTTGCACGACGGAAAAGTTGATAGGGCGCGCCAAATCCTGAAGGACCTCCTCGTGCAACGACCGGAATTCCAGTCGGCGCACATATTGCTGAATGAAATTGAAGGGCCGAATCAATAGGAAACAGCGCTTGAAAATCAGTCATTGGAATCTCCGTCCTTAAAACACGTTGTCTCCCGCGGCGGTCGGGTTTATGTTGTTCGCGCATGAACGAGCCATCGCTTGAATCACAGGTATTTGCCATTTCGCGCTGGTCCGACGCTGGCCGGGGCGGAGGATTGGTGATTCCGTTTCGAGGATCAACGCCGCAGGTTGGACAGGGGGTTTTGCTTGCTCCCACCTCGGCGCTGATCGGATCGGTCACGCTCGGGAATCGGGTCGGGATCTGGTTCGGATCGGTCTTGCGGGGAGACATCGCCCCGATTCAAGTCGGAGACGAAACGAATATCCAAGACCTTTCACTCCTACACGTCGGCGATCAATTTCCATGTTTTGTTGGGCGGCGTTGCGTTGTTGGACATCGCGCGATTCTTCACGGATGCAGGGTGGAAGACGACGTGCTTGTCGGCATGGGAGCGACGTTGCTGAACGGCGCGGTCGTGGGCGCGGGTTCTATCATCGCCGCAGGATCGCTCGTAACCGAAGGGGCGGTAATCCCCCCCGGGAGTCTGCTCATGGGGACGCCGGGAAAGATTGTCCGGCAGGTTAAGCCTGAACAGCTCGCCGCGACCCGGCACCTGGCCGAAAAATACGCTAAATTGGCGGGAGAATATCTGGCGAGTTTTGCCGAGAAAAGTTAAATCGAAACCATTCTGCGATTCATCGTTCGGAGCGCGGGCTGGAAAGCCTGTGCCACCTCATTTGAAGAGATCTTCATCAAAAGAAACCGTGAAGATCTGCCCGAAATCTTTGCCCTCATAATTTTTGACCGATTTACCACTGGGGTCGGTCGTCGGAACTGGTTTGTCGAAAGCCAATAATTTTCCATCCGGTGACCAGACCAAATCCTTGCGCGCGGGCGAATCTCCGTGAGGCGTGAGGAAAACTGATTTTCCGAATTTTGCTCCCGGCTTCACGCACGTCACGGCGACGCCGTTATCGCTCATGCAGGCGACGAAATTGCCCGAAGGATGCCAGCGCAATCCGGAACCCGCCCCCTGCGCAAAATGCGTGGCCTGCACCGGACGCAACGCGAGATCGGAAGATTGATCGGAACCGTGAGAGGAAATCAGGAAAACTTGGAGGAAACCCTTCTCATCGCGTCCGTAATAGGCGATCCGTTTCCCATCCGCGCTTCCCCGAACGATTCCTTGAGCAAAGCCATGCGTCAGACGACGAATCTTCACCCCTTTGGGGGGTTGAGGAAATCGAGAGGTCGAACCAGAATCTGCGGTGGTAATGTCCGCATCGGCGGGTATATCCACGACGAAAAGTGATTCTTCATACGTTTGTCCGTCCGGGTTGCGAACCTTGCCGATAAATGCGCGCATGAGACCTTCGCGTCCGACCCAAGAATCGGCGTAGGCTTTCTCGATTTCACCCGGTTTGGCGGTTCCCTTCGGGACGACGGAAACGAGCAGGGCGAAATAATGCGTTGCCCCCTTCGGCGCGCGCGAGTTCGATTCCATGTAGCCGATCGTGCGATCGTATTGGGTCAGGATCGCGTCGTCGTAAGTAAATCCGATCCGTTTTCCGTTGAGGCTGTATTCGTGCCTGTGTGTTCCGCCCCGATGCGCGCCCGGAATCGTGTCGCGCGCGGTTTCCGCGTCACGGAGATCAAGCCAACTCAAACTCCCCTTCCCATCGGCGGAGACCTCCGCTCCCGTGCGGTTAGTTTTCGCGTAAAGCCCGCGCCGCGCAACCTCTTCCAAAAGTGGACCATGAATGAAGATCACCTTGTCGGCAATCGGAGAAAACGAAGCCGCGCCCACCCCCGGGGCCGCCTGACCCGTTTGGCTAAACGGTGGAGCGTGCAGAACTGTTTCCTTCCCCGTCGCCAATTCGACCTTTTCAACGCTCCGCGAAAAATCAATTCCGGGGCCGAGCGTTTCGCGAGTGTCGTAGCAAAGAAATTTTCCGTCGGCGGAAAAATTGTCGTTGTTGTCCAACTCGTGGTTCTTGGGGGAAAAGGTAATCTGGCGCTCTTGAGCCGAAGAACTCATGATAGCGCCAAATGCAATGAGCAGGCTGGAAAGCCCGCCTCGCCAAGTTGGAAATCCTGAGCTTCCACGGGTCACGATGGCCTTGCCGTTTTGAATTCCGGATGTCGAATGGGCGTCGCTCGAATCGCCCGTCCCGTTTTTTCGTCCGCTTCGATCAGCAGGGCGCAAATCCGCGCCTCTCCCTTGCCCGGCTCATGGTGCGAGGGCATCCCGGTAATCAATTGATCCAGCACGATGTCGCTTCGCACGCCGATGATGGAATCATAAGGTCCGGTCATGCCCACGTCGGTGATGGCGGCGGTTCCGGCGGCGCTGACGCGTGCGTCGGCGGTCGGAATGTGCGTGTGGGTTCCGATGACGGCCGTGGCCAAGCCGTCGAGATATACCGCCATTGCGACTTTTTCCGACGTGGCCTCGGCGTGCATGTCCACGATGAGGATGGGCGTCGAGGTCAGAGCCTCTTCCGCCAACTTCCGTCCGACGCGAAAAGGACAATCAATCGGTTTCATGAAGGCCCGTCCCATGAGATTCAACACGGCCACCTGAACCGCGCTGGGAGTCGTGTAGAATCCGAGTCCGCGCCCCGGCGTTCCCGGGGGCAAATTCGCCGGGCGTAAAAGCCGCTCGTCCTTCTCAAAGAGAGGAAGCGATTCCTTTTGCGCGAAGATATGATTCCCGCCGGTCATCACGTCCACGCCCGCGCGGATCAATTCTTGGATGGTGGATTGGGAAACCCCTTTGCCGCCGGCGGAATTTTCGGCGTTGGCAATGACCAGATCAATTTCCGATTCCATGCGGAATTGGGGAAGCCATTGCGCAATCGCATGACGCCCGGGTTTGCTGAAAACGTCGCCGATGAATAGAATCTTCAACTCGTTCCCCTCAATCCAACGGTTGCACAAAATTCACCAAAAGCAAAGCGGCATGGTCATTCCGTCTTGAATTTTCGGACGGGACAACCATGCCGCTTAAAACCCGAAGTGATCCTGACAAATGCTATTCGGTTTCCACCAAATTGACGACCTTTTGCTCCTTGGCCTTCTTGAGCACCTTGAGGGAGCCCGCCACCGCTTCGGCGACGGCGAGTTCGGCGGGAGTGTGGGCCTCGGAAAGGTCCACCAACGAGCGCGCCCCCCGCTTCAAATCATAGGCGCGTTTGGCCACCAAGTTAATCATGAGATACTTGTTTTCATTCGCGCCAATCATCTTTTGAAGGTCCATTTCCCCTTGAAGCTCTTCGACCGGCGCGGCGGTTTTCTTCTTTTTGGCCATAATGTTTCGGAGCGATCAAGCCCCTTTTTCCCCTCCCACTTCAAATTCGGCGTCCACGACCTCGTCGCGGTCCACCTCTTGGGCTCCCTTCTCGCCGGGTTTGCCTCCGGCCTTCTGATAGAGCTTCTCGGCCAATTTATGCTGGGCTTGCATCAATTCGTCAAGGGCTGATTTAAGAACCTCGGTCGAACCCTTGTCCATCTCCTTGCGGACCTTTTCGATTTTTTCCTCGATGGTCTTGCGCTCTTCCTCGTCAATTTTGTCCGCCAAGTCCTTGTCCTTGATCAGTTTTTCGGCGGCGTAAACTTGCGCGTCGGCGCTGTTGCGAAGCGCGATTTCCTCCCGTTGCTGACGGTCTTCGTCCGCGTGTTCCTCGGCGGTGTTAACCATATTCTTAATTTCATCCTCCGACAATCCGCTGGAGGCTTCGATCTTGATTTTTTGGTCCTTGCCGGTTCCCAAGTCCTTCGCCGAGACGTGGATGATGCCGTTGGCGTCAATGTCGAACGTCACTTCGACCTGAGGAACGCCGCGCGGAGCAGGAAGAATTCCGACGAGGTCGAACCTTCCCAACGTCCGATTGTTCCGAGCCAATTCCCGCTCCCCTTGGAGAACGTGAATCGAAACGGCGGTCTGATTGTCCGCCGCCGTGGAGAAAATTTCGCTCTTGCGCGTCGGGATGGTCGTGTTTCGCTCGATCAAGCGGGTGAAAATGCCCCCTTGGGTCTCGATGCCGAGCGACAGAGGGGTCACGTCGAGCAGAAGAACGTCGCTCACCTCCCCCGCGAGCACCGCGCCCTGAATCGCGGCTCCAATCGCCACCGCTTCATCCGGATTGACGCTCTTGTTCGGCTCTTTCTTGAATAGTTTTTTGACCAGTTCTTGGACGGACGGCATCCGCGTCATGCCGCCGACCAGAATGACTTCGTCAATGTCGTCGGCGGACAGGCCGGCGTCCTTCAGCACCTGCTCGCACGGTCCGATGGTGCGCTTGATAAGCTGATCGCATAACGCCTCCAGCTTCGCCCGCGTCAATTCCATGCTCAGATGTTTGGGACCGCTCGCGTCGGCGGTGATGAAGGGAAGATTGATGCCGTAGTTCATCGAGCTCGACAAGGCGATCTTGGCCTTTTCGGCTTCTTCCTTCAGGCGTTGAAGCGCCATCCGATCCGAGCGCAAATCAATGCCTTGGTCTTTCTTAAATTCATTGGCCATCCAATCCATGATGACTTGATCGAAGTCGTCGCCCCCCAAGTGCGTATCGCCGTTCGTGGCTTTAACTTCGAAAACGCCGTCGCCCAATTCGAGGATGGAAATGTCAAACGTGCCGCCCCCCAAGTCGTAAACGGCGATTTTTTCCTCTTTCTTCTTTTCCAGTCCGTAAGCCAAGGCGGCGGCGGTCGGCTCATTGATGATGCGCAGGACTTCCAATCCGGCGATCTTGCCCGCGTCTTTGGTCGCTTGTCGCTGACTGTCGTTGAAATAAGCCGGAACGGTGATGACCGCCTGCTCGACTTTCTGTCCGAGGTAATCCTCGGCGGTTTGCTTCATCTTTTGAAGAATTCGCGCGGAGATCTCCGGCGGCGAGTAAGTCTTGTCGCGGAGTTCGATGTGGGCGTCGCCGTTGGGGGCCTTGGCCACCTTGTAAGGAACCTTGGGAATCTCCTCCTTTGCTTCCTCAAAACGCCGACCCATGAAGCGCTTCACGGAGAAAACGGTGTTTTCCGGATTGGTGACCGCCTGACGTTTGGCGACTTGGCCAACCAATCGGTCACCGTCCTTGGTCAAAGCGACGACCGAAGGAGTCGTGCGCGAGCCTTCCGAATTCGCGATGACAACCGGTTCGCCCCCTTCGACGATGGCCACGCAGGAGTTGGTGGTTCCCAGATCAATGCCGATAACTTTTCCCTTTGCCATGATGCCGCTCCCCAATGAAACGCTTGGAGTTGGTGGCGCCCGTAATCGCTCTTGCCTGCACGGCAATCAGGATTACGGGCGCATACATTCGACTCCTTTGTCGTAGATCGGAACCAAGTCGTGACGACTCGCTTGCCGACCCCGCTCAATCAATACATGTCTCCTCCCGGCATGGGCGGCGCACTCTTGCCGTCCTTCTCTTCCTTGACCTCGGTGATGAGACACTCGGTCGTGATCAGCAACCCGGCGACCGACGCCGCGTTTTGAAGCGCGGTCCGGGTCACTTTGGTCGGATCCACGATGCCGGCCTTGATCATGTCCTCGTAGTTGTCTTTCTCAGCGTTGTAGCCGAAGCTCCCCTTCTCGGCGCGGACCTTCTCGACGACGATCGAGCCTTCCTTGCCGGCGTTTTGCGCGATGAAACGCAACGGCGCCTCCAAGGAACGACGCACGATGTTGACGCCGATCTGCTCGTCCTCGCCGAACTTGACCTTCTCAAGCGCCTCGATGCAACGGATCAGGGCGACGCCGCCGCCGGCGATGATTCCCTCCTCAACCGCCGCGCGGGTGGCGTGAAGTGCGTCCTCGACGCGCGACTTCTTTTCCTTCATCTCAACTTCGGTCGGAGCGCCGACCTTGATGACGGCCACGCCGCCGGCCAGTTTGGCCAGCCGTTCTTGAAGCTTCTCGCGGTCGTAATCGGAGGTGGTCTCCTCAATCTGCGCCTTGATCTGCGCGATCCGTCCTTCGATGGACTTCTTCGAGCCGCGTCCTTCGATGATCGTCGAATTTTCCTTCTCGACGACCAGACGCGCGCAACGTCCCAAATCGGAAACCGGAGTGTTCTCCAGCTTTAACCCGGCGTCTTCGCTGATGACCTTGCCGCCGGTCAGGATGGCAATGTCTTCGAGCATGGCCTTGCGACGGTCGCCGAATCCGGGGGCCTTCACCGCCGCGACGTTCAACGTGCCGCGCAGTTTGTTGACGACGAGCGTCGCCAGCGCTTCGCCTTCGACGTCCTCGGCGATGATCAGCAACGGCTTGCCCTGCTGAAGCACCCGCTCCAGAACCGGAAGCAGGTCCTTCATCGAACTGACCTTCTTCTCATACATGAGAATGAACGGATCGTCAACCTTTGTGACCATCTTCTCCGGTTCGGTGACGAACTAGGGCTGGAGTAGACCCTTTCTGAAT
>CAZRCZ010000041.1:0-8864 GCA_964598765.1 uncultured Candidatus Sumerlaeota bacterium
CCGGATCGTTTCGCACAGCCGAGGGCGGCTGTGCCACATTCCCTAAATCAATCACGGCTTCGACCTTCTCAATCCCGGCCTGAGCCTTCACCACCGCGCTGATCGTCACCTTGTCGCCGTTCTTGACGACCGGAGACGAGAGCGACGGAATGACGTGGATGAGTCCGTCGCCATGGCCGATCGTCTGGCCGGATGGGGAATCAGCGGCCTCCGAATCGTCCGCGAGAAATGCGGGAGGCGAAGGGGATAGGTCCTTCTCTCCCTCGACGGCGGCCGTTGGGGAATGAAAATTGAACACCAAGACACCAAGACACAAAGTTTCCCAAAGAACACGACGGCATGATTCGGCATCCTGCCTTCTTCTCTTTGGTGTCTTCGCGTCTTGGCGCTGAATGAAAATGGACCTGCGGCCGACTCTAAGTGAACCCGTATCCCCCAATGATCTCAACGCAACCTTTGTAGCTCGATTTTTCCGATCCGGCAATCCGAATCGCTTCACACCACGATCAACTGAACCGACAGGATATTGGGCAGGGCGCGGAGTTGTTCGATGACCGCCGGCGTGACCTCGTTGTCCACGTTCAACACGGTGATCGCCTCGCCGCCGGCGAAGTTGCGACCCCAAGTCATGTCGGCGATGTTGATGTTGTTCTTGCCGAGCAACGTCCCGACCGATCCGACGATCCCCGGCACGTCGCGGTTTTGAATCACGATCAGGTTCCCCTCCGGTTTCACGTCGAAATGCTTGTCGTTGATGACGACGAGGCGCGGAAAACGGGAATGAAACAGCGTGCCGCTGAGGGAATTCCGCTCGCCGTTGGCGCTTTCGGCGAGGACCGTAATCAATCCGGCGTAATCCTTCGAGTCCGACGAACTGCTCTCGACAACTTCGATCCCGCGCGATTTGGCGAGATAAAGCGCGTTGACGAAATTGACCATCGTGTTGCCGTGAGGCGCGAGGTAGCCCTTGACGACGGCGATGGTCAGCGGCTGAAGCGGATATTCGGTCGCAGTGCCGGAATAGCGGATTTCCAAGTTGCGGACCGGATTGGGACAAAACTGAGACACGAAACGACCAAGGCGTTCGGCGAGATTCAGCGCGGGAGCCAGCCGCTCCAACTCGTGCGGATCGAGCGACGGCGCGTTGACCGCGTTGCGGATCATCCCGCCGCGCAAAACCTCGACGATCTGCTCCGCCACGTCGCGGGTGACTTTTTCCTGCGCCTCGGTGGTCGAGGCGGCCAGATGCGGCGTGAGGACGACGCTATCCAATTTCCGAAGGGGATGATCCTTGGGGAGCGGTTCCTCGATGAAAACGTCGAGCGCGGCTCCGGCGACCTTGCCTGCTTGAAGTCCCTCCACGAGCGCGGTTTCGTCAATGATCCCGCCTCGCGCGCAATTGACGAGCAAGACGCCCGGCTTCATCAGCCCGATCCGCCGCGCGTCAATCAGTCCGCGCGTGTCCTTGTTCAGCGGCGTGTGAACGGTGATGACGTCGGCGCGTTTGCAAATTTCATCAACTTCGCCGAGCGTGACTCCCAGCTTTTCAGCCGCCGGAGCGTTGACGAAGGGATCGAAACCGAGAATTTCCATGCCGAACGCCTTCATCCTCTTGGCGACCTCGCGCCCGATCTTGCCCAGTCCCAAAACGCCGAGCGTCTTGCCGTAAAGTTCGTGGCCGGTGATGGATTTTTTCGGCCATTGTCCCGCCTTCATCGCTTGATCGGCCTGCGGAATTTTGCGCGTGAGGGCGAGGATCATCGAGACGGTGTGCTCGGCGGTGGAAAGCGTGTTCCCCTCCGGCGTGTTCATGACGATGATGCCCCGCTCGGTTGCGGCGGCGATGTCCACGTTGTCCACGCCGACTCCGGCGCGCCCGATTACCTTCAACCGCCCGCTATTTTGAAGCGTCTCGCGGGCGACGCGGCTCCGGCTCCGGATCGCCAGCGCGTCGAACCCGCCGATGGTTTCAGCGAGGCGTTCGGGTGTGATTTCCGGATCATTGACGACCTCGAATTCTCCGCCGTGGCGGAGAATTTCGAGCCCCTCCGGACTCAATGCGTCGGCGACTAGGATTCGGGGTTGCGGTTTCGAGGTGGAAGTCATGGTTGGTCTTGGACAGTAGATTGATGAATTAACGCCTCTTATGTTTGATCAGCGCCATAAATGGGCAGGATGGACAAGATTTACAAGATGAATATCCCGCGAATCATGTTAATCCCGACAATTTTGCCCTACGCTATCCCACTGCAACTGGGCTTTCAAGTCCGCTTGTTTCGGTGCGTCACACTTTTTCGCTGGAAGGCGACACCAAGCGGTAGGGGACGCCAACGGCGTCCCGGAACACAGCCCAAGGTTGCCGAGCGGAGCGAGGCTACCTTGGGTAGCAGACCATACCTTTGCAACCCCAAACGGGGTTGCGCAATTTCTCGTGACGGTGAATTGCGCCGCGCCCGCTTGCATTTTCGACCAAAATCTTGACAATCGCCCCCGCACGCGGGCAAACTCAAGGTTTGTGTTGAGCTTGGGGGATCACGGAGACGGGTTCGTTCCCCAACTTCGAATCCTGATCCACCGAGGAGGACGCCATGAAACGAACTTACCAACCGAGCAAACGCCGACGACTCCGAACCCACGGTTTTCGGGCCAAGATGAAGACGCGCGGAGGACGCAAGGTTTTGGCGAGCCGCCGGGCCAAGGGTCGCAAACGCCTGACGGTTCTCGCCAGCAGGCACGGATGATTTCCCCCGCGCCCGGCGAGCCGATTTCGCCCCCGACCCGACTCCGCTGGCCCGACTGCCGACGATTGAGAAAGCCTGCGGAATTCAAGGCCGTGTATCATTCGGGAAGACGGCTCCGGGGACGCCATCACACCCTTTTTGGATTGAGGCAGGATGTTGAAACCATAACCCGACCTTGGCGGCTGGGGATCACGACCAGCGGGAAAGTCGGAGGCGCGGTCCAGCGCAATCGAATGAGGCGGCGGGTCCGCGAATTTTTCAGGATGCGCCAACATCGGATTCCGGACGGCTGGGATTTCGTCGTGAATCCCGCGCCAAGTCTCCGGACCGCGACGCCGCGCCAACTGACCGACGATTTGACCCAAACCCTTGGAAAGATGGGAATTGTCCTTTCGGGAACAGAATGAACCAAACTTGTGAAAAGAATTCCGTGGCGCGGGCTTTCGAGCCTGCGCCGTGCGATGAATGCGCGTCAGGAGGAAATCCTTGGCGGCGCGTTTTAACTTTTCCCCTCCGTTTTTGGCATCGGTTCATCTCTCCTTGTCTTCCGCCTCTTTGCCGATTCTATCCCAGTTGTTCGGTCTATGCCGCCGAAGCCTTGGAGAAACATTCCTTGCCTCGCGCCGGATGGTTGATCGTCCGCCGTTTGTGCCGGTGCCACCCTTTGCATCCGGGAGGATATGATCCGGTTCCGGATCGTTCGTCGAGTGTGCATTTCACTTTTCCGATTCGACAACAGGTTACAGGAAGGGTAGAGACGCCCCGCCGGGGCGTCTCTACGGACTACCCCAGTGAGGGTGTGAAAAATTTCGTCGGCAAACTGAAATGCACCCTTTCATCGGGCAAAGAGCAAGAGTAAGAGCAAGAGCAAGAGCAAGAACATTATCAGACATGGATAAACGATTTCTCATTTTCCTCGCGATTGCGGTTCCGATTTACATATTGAGCTTCATGTATGTTCAATATCTGCAACAAGCCTATGCGCCGGTGAAATCAGGGGCCGGAATTTCGGGCGAGGCCGGTGGCAATCAGACCGCTTCGACGACCCCCGGCACCGCGTCTCAACCTGCCCTCGTTTCGGGGGACAAAACTTCGGGCGAAGCGGCGGCTCCTTCCGCGCCCGCCGTTCAAAAACCGGTTCCCCGTCCCCAAAATGTTCCGCTGGAAACGATCCAGACCGACACGTATCAAATCCAATTTTCCTCCTCCGGAGCCGTTCCGGTCGGATGGTTCATCATTGATCCCCGTTTTGCGATTGTCCGCGAGGAAAAGGGGGTCAAACGCGCGCTGTCCGACGAAACCGAGGCCGGAAGCATCGCCCTGATTGATCCCGGTTTGGACCCGCACGGATTGGATCGCCCATTTGAGGTGGTCCTCCGGGAACTCAACGCCCGGTTCTACAATGAATTCAATCAGGTGACCTACAGCGTCAAACGAAGCACGGATGAAACCGGATTTCAGACGATCAGCTTTGAATCGCCCGTGACCGAATCGGGCGTTCAAATGGTCAAATCCTATCGGTTTCCGCAAAACGGTTTTGAATCGCGCTTCACGGTGCGCCTCATCAACAAGGGGACTTCCAAAATTTCCTTCAACAATGAAGGTCAGGGACTCGGCTTGGCGCTAGGTCCGGGATTGGGAACAGTTCCGAACGAAACCAGCGGGTTCGCTATTGTGGGGAAAAGGCGGAGATATTCATTTACAGTGCCTACCTTTAGTAGCACCAAAGGCATCTCCGCGCCCCATGTTAACGTCAGCCGCGGCGGGGTCCACCAAATACTAAAAAGTCAGCTTCAGTTTGACGTCATTGCCGACCCCTCAGCCTCGATTGAATGGGGCGGCCTTCATACCCGATATTTCATGATGACCCTCCGCCCGGATGAGAAATCATCCGCCGGCAAAGGATTCACCGCCCTGCGTTCCAAATTGGATCAAGCCGTCGTGGACACCGCGCTTGCCGTCGCCGACGACGCGACCTACTACCCTCGGCTTGAGCTTTCCGGCGCCCCTTTTTCGCTGGCTCCGGGCGAAAGCGCGGAGTTCGCCTACGACGTCTTCGCGGGACCGAAGGAAAAGAAAATTCTTGCGGCCAGTCAACCCGGTTTGGAGAGAATTCTCTTCTCCGATTCGTGGAATTGGATTCGCGCCCTGAGCTTGTTCCTGATGTCCATGCTGAGCGTGATTCATGGGGTCCTGAAAAGCTGGGGATTCTCGATTATCGTCTTGGTCATCATCATTCGGATTTTGGTCCTTCCCTTCGTCCAGATCGGACTGAAACAACAAGCCAAGGCGATGGCGGAGCAAGCCCGGATCAAACCCCACGTGGACAAGATCAACGAAAAATACAAGGACGACCCGACCAAGAAAAATCAGGAAATTATGAAACTGTATCGGGAGCACAACGTCAACCCATTGGGGGCGTTGAAGGGTTGCGTTTGGATGATAATTCAGTTGCCCATCTGGATCGCTCTTTATAGAATCCTCAACCAGTCCATTGATTTACGGGGGGCGGGGTTTTTGTGGATTGACGATCTTTCCCAACCGGATCGGCTCTTTTCGTTGGGATTCCAATTGCCCTTGGTTGGCGAAAGTCACTTCAATCTATTGCCGATTCTTTACGCGGGAACGCAAATGTTGGTGAGCAAATTGTCAATGGCGGCCAATCCGGCGGCGGCGGCGGGCAACCCGATGCAACAGCAAATGATGTATATGATGCCCGTCATGATTTTGTTCATCACCTATTCCTTCCCTTCGGGATTGGTGCTCTATTGGCTGGTTTCCAATTTGTGGCAGATGGGACAACAAAGGTTCGTGAACAAAAAAATTCTCCGTCCCCCTCCTTCGGCTTAGGCTTAAGGACGGACGGCGATGGGACGATAACGAGGGTATGGAATGAACACATTGGGAAGCGGAAGGGGTGGAACCATGACGGGAGAGATCATTGTTTCGGGGGAGAACGAGGAAGAGGCCGTGGCCGAGGCGCTTAAGCGGCTTCAGGTCGAGCGGGAGGCCATGGAGTATGAAGTGCGCTCCGAGAGCGACGGGGAATTGCTCCCGGGCGCGAAACCGGAGATCGAAGTCCGCGCGTGGATTCGCCCCGAATACATCGGCGAGCAGGCCGAGCGCCGAATCCGCGACCTCCTCGATTTGATGAAAATTGACGCCGAGGTCCACATGTCGGTCAAGGGACGGATCGTTCATCTGGACATCGAGGCGGACGAATCATCCTCGATCCTGATCGGGCGCGACGGACAAAATCTCGAAGCCCTCCAGTATCTCATCAACCGAATGGTTCTTCGCGTCGGGCGCGAGGCGCCGATGATTCTCTTGGACGTCGAGGATTACCGCAAACGCCAATACCGCGACTTGGAGCGGCTGGTCGAGCGGGCCGTCAAGCGGGCGCGCGAGACGGGCAATGAAATTGAACTCGACCCGATGCCCTCTTCGGATCGAAAATACCTGCATCACTATTTGACGCAGTTCGACGGCGTCAAGACTTTCAGCCGGGGGGAGGAGCCGGAACGGTATCTGGTCATCATCGCGGACTAAAAACGATCTCATCACCAACCCCGAAGGGGTTGAATTTGAATAGCCGGGGGTTACGCGGAGCGGAACCCCCGGATGAGCTAAGTCCTTCTCCTACTCATTCTCATTCTCATGTAAGAATGAGTAGAATGGAATTCGGACCGCGCTGAAAAGAGCCGAGCGGAATTTCGATAGTATGCCCAAACCCTTCATACCCATACCCGCCATTGACCTTATGGGAGGCCAAGTGATCCGGCTCAAGCGGGGCGAAGCGGGAGAGAAAACCGTTTATTCCGGCGATCCCCCTCTGGTCGCCATGCGTTTCGAGGAAGCCGGAGCCAAGCGGATTCACGTCGTTGATCTGGACGGCGCGTTCGAGGGTAGGCCCCGGAATTGGGAGGCGCTCGCCCACATCCGGCTCGCCGTCCGCGGCGAAATCGAGGTCGGCGGCGGCCTTCGCACCGAAGAAGACGTCGAAACCATCTTCGACATGGGGTTTAACTACGCCGTCCTCGGAACCAGCGCGTTGAGCCACCGCGATTTGATTTGCAAATTGGTCGAGCGCTACGACGAGCGTATCATCATCGGCGTGGATTCCAAAAACGGCAAAATCGCGGTCAAGGGTTGGGTCGAAACCACCGACGCGACCCCCGCCGATTTCGCGCGCGAACTTCAAAAAATCGGCGTCTCGACGATCATTGCCACCGACATCGCCGCCGACGGCATGATGGGCGGCCCCAACTTGGAGCATCTGAAAACGCTCGCCGATTCGACCGCGATGGAGCTGATCGCCTCGGGAGGCGTCCGCGACTTGACCGATCTCAAGGCGGTGCACGATCTCGGATGTCCCAACATCATCGGCGCGATCGTAGGGCGCGCGCTTTACGAGAAAAAACTAGACGTCCGCGACGCCGCTCAGGCGTTTGCCTGATTCATGTCCTCCTCCAAGGTTCAAGCGACTCCCGAATCTCCCTCCGCCGAATCGTCCCGCCGCGCCGGTTCGCCACCACTTCTTCGCGCTTCCAACGTCGTCAAACATTTTGAAACTTCCAAAGGCTGGCTGGGAGGGAAAGGCCCGGCGGTCAAGGCCGTGGACGGCATATCGTTAGAAATTTTTCCGGGCGAAACGCTCGGTCTGGTCGGCGAAAGCGGATGCGGCAAGACGACGCTCGGACGGGTGATCGTCCGCCTCATTCCGGCGACGGAGGGAGAGGTTCATCTGGAAGACTCCCCCGATTTGTTGAAATTAAGCGCGCGCCGGATGCTTCCCTATCGCCGCAAACTTCAGATGATTTTTCAGGACCCTTATTCCTCGCTCAATCCGCGCATGACGATCGGCTCGACGGTCGCGGAGCCGCTAAAGATTCACAATCTCGCCGGCGGACGACGCGCCGAGCGCGTTGCTGAACTTCTGCAGGCGGTCGGTCTTCCCGCCGACGCCGCCGGGCGCTATCCGCATGAGTTCAGCGGCGGGCAAAGACAGAGGGTCGGCATCGCGCGCGCGTTGGCGGTCGAGCCGAAGGTCATCATCGCCGACGAGCCGGTCTCCGCGCTCGACGTTTCGATTCAGGCGCAGATCATCAATTTGCTTCAGGATTTGCAGGCGAAATTCGGTCTGACGTTCCTTTTCATCGCGCACGACTTGAGCGTCGTCGGCCACATGAGCCACCGCGTCGCGGTGATGTATCTGGGCAAGATGGTGGAGATCGGTCCGCGCGAAAAAATCTTCGGCGCGCCGCTCCATCCCTACACCGAAGCCTTGCTTCAATCGGTCCCGAAAATGGACCCCGACTCCGGACGGAAAAAAATCGTGCTGGAAGGGGATGTTCCCAGCCCGATCAGTCCGCCGTCCGGTTGCCCCTTCCATCCCCGATGCCCCAAAGCCATGTCCCACTGCGCGACGACGGTCCCGCAATTCAAGGAACACCGCCCGGGGCAGTGGGCGTCATGTTTGCTGTATGAGTAAATCCGGTGGCGGTCTTCTTCGCGAGGCTTTCGATGGTGATCCTGCTGGTCTTGCTCAACACGAAAAAGGAATCGCCGGAAAGCCTTGAGGTGAGTCCGTCGCATTGAGAAATCGCCGCTTAAAGCGTGGGTGAAAACGGTTTTGCGCGCCTCCCCCAAACCCCTCTCCCTTCCAAGGGAGAGGGTAGGGTGAGGGTTTTCCAAGAGTATGTCCAAAAAGTCGCCTGTTCCTCGCCTCCCGCGAACGGACGCGGTGAAATAGCCCAGCCTGTGAAGGTTGGGATTTCGGACTACATCTCAATGTTGCTTCAAGAGGATACGAGCGTCTATAATTCACGCATGCCCCGGATTTTCGAGAGGGGCGGCTACTTGTTTTTCTTCTAAAGCAACGAGCATCCTCCAATTCATGTTCACGTGCGGCATGGGGGTGGCGAAGCGGTCTTCAACCTCGATACGGTCGTCGAGCTTCGGGAATCCCACGGATTGAAGGTTCGTGAACTGGCCAAAGCCGAAGATTTGGTCCGGGAGAACCAACACCTCATACGGGAGAAATGGCATGAATATCTTGGCGGATGAGGCTGTCCCGTCCTGAAATAGGTTGACGAAAAGAGGGCGAAAAAACCAGGGGTACCG
>CAZRCZ010000042.1:0-6417 GCA_964598765.1 uncultured Candidatus Sumerlaeota bacterium
CCAAGGTCTGGCCGTCGGGGGATAAATCCACCGGATGAACCGGAGGAGTCTCCCAGTTGACGAAGGCTTGGGACCAACTCGTTGAAGGAAAAAAGAAGGGGGCCATGAGCCAAGTCATTGCCGCCCAAATTCCGACCTTTCGCCGTGAAACTTTAATGATCCGATCCTTCAAAATCGCACACACTCAATTTGATTCCCTACGACGCCGAATCTCCGGAATCCCCGAGAAATTCCATACACGCTACCTCTGTATAACGCGCACCGTCATTCGTCAATTTTAAGTTACAAGACGCAAGCGACCACGGTTGACATTAACCGACTCTGTCGCAGGCGCGCCACATCTATTTTCACAAAATCTCAATTTTGCGGGGGGATTCAACCACTTTGCTCTCCCCAAGATTGATAAGAAGCACAAGTCGCGCCAGATTCAGCCTCAATTTTTAGAATTGGCGCAACTTCACCAAAGCCAATTATTTTACCGGGAATGTAACGAAACGGGGGCGACGATCAGCTTGTTCCAAATCGAACCTTGGTGTTCGCGATCAACAAGAACAAGCTCTTATGTTTTGAGAGCGAGCTACTTTTTAGGATCGAGGTTCTTGGCGAGTTCCTCGGCATCCGCGGATGCCGAAGCGATTCCCTCTTTTGGAATCTCCACCTTGGCTGACCAAAGAATGGCGTTCAGGATCAGCTTGCGAAAATTATCGTCCCCCCAATTCTTGTGGAAATGCGCGCCGGTGAATCCGAAACCGCGTCCGCCATCGGGGCGTTCGATGGCCCAAGCCAGAATTTCCTCCCGTCCGGCGGCGGCCTGCGCGGCAGGGGTTTTGCGCGTGTCGTCGGGCGGCGTCGCGCGCAGAACGGCGGTCCCGGCGAACTTGTCGTTCGGAAACCGCATATTGTAATACCATTCGTCACGGATTTTGAAGGCTTTGACCCCGCGTGTGATCGGATGCCCTTCGGCGAGTTTCAGATCGGCGTCCCAATGCGGATTGATCGAATAGCCCGTTTCGTAATAACCGCCGATCCATTTCAGAAACTCCGGTCCCCCCTTTTCTTTGGGAACCTCAACCGCGTAATGAATGCAGACCAATCCCGCACCTTTATCCATCAAAGCGCCGACGACCTTAAGGTGATCGGCTTGAATGACCGGATGCCCCGCGCCCCCGTCCATATAGAGGACGACGGAATCAGCTCCGTCAAATGCTTTGGGATCGGCGGGCCAACCGTTGAAGTAAGCCGTTGTCTCAACGCTCGGAATTGCGTCGAGCCTTTTCTTGAGTAGCGTGATGCCCGCGTTGAATTCGTGTTCGCCTTTGCCATGACTCGGTCTTCCGGCGACCAGCACGATTTTCTTCTTTGCCGAGGCATACTCAGCCCCCGCGGACACGGGGACGCAGGTGGAAAACGCGGCCACGCAAAGGAAGACGGACCACAGCATTTTGAGGGTCGGTTTCATGGGTTACCTTGCCTTTTGGTAGCGCTAACGGGATTTGAACCCGTGTTTCCGGCGTGAGAGGCCAGCGTCCTAGACCCCTAGACGATAGCGCCACGGCGATTTCAGAACGACCCGCCCCCAAGCATCTCATTTTGAAATCCAAGGCGAGCGGTCCTTCTACTCTATCGGCGACCCGCGCAAAGTTAAAGAAAAGATTGGATGAAAAAAAATTTATGCCGCGCGGATATTGACAAACGCCTTTCCGGCGACTAAATTGAAGCCCCGTAATCCGTTCCCAAGAGAGGCCCGGATTGCGGTTTTTTTTTGCCTCTCGCCGCGGTCATTCAACCGCCAGCCAGTTTTTCCCCGTCGCCGCGAACCAAGGACGCGCAAGCTTATGAAATCGCAGAAAGCCGTGATTTGGCTTTTTATCGGGGCCGTGTTGATCGCCGTCATCGGCGGAGCCGTGACCTTTGCCGTGATGAGTTTTCAGGAGCGTCGGCTGAACCGCGACCTCGGACTCGCGCAAAGTTTGCTGGATCAATCCAAATTCGACGACGCGGCCAAGGTCATCGACGGTCTGGCCGAACGAGGCAAGGGAACCGAAAAGTGGTATCCGCAACTCTTGGCCATGCGGTTGCAGTTGCAAAAAGCCAAAGGGGACATGGCGGGAGCCAAAACAACCGCCGAGGCATTGCTGGATCCCAAGAGGGGCTACAAGGGAAACCAAGTCATTGACGCGCACATTGTTTTGGGGCAAGCCGCGTTGGACGCCGGCGACGCGCAGGGGGCCAAACCGCACTTCGAGAAAATCCTCCAACTCGCCGGCAAAGAAGAATACGGCGTGGACTCCGCGTCGCTCGGCTTGGCGCGGATTAAAATGGCTTCCGAGGGAGCGACCCCCGAACTGCGAACGGAACTGGAGAAACTAGCTGAACGATTCCCCGATTCCAAAATCAAAGGGGACATCGAATTTGCCCTCGGCCAATGCAACATGGCGTTGCTTTACTCCCCCGTCCAAAATGAGGGAGACCAAATCTACGAACTCCAAAAGGGCGACAGCATCTACGGCATCGCCCGCAAATTCAAAACCCCGCAGGAAGTCATCATGCGGGTCAACGGCATCACCAATCCGAGCCGACTTTCCATCGGCCAGCGCCTGAAAATTCCGAGTTTCGATTTTTCAATCATCGTGGACAAATCCACCAACACGATGACGTTGCTCAATCACGGCAGGTTTTTCAAACGCTACCAAGTGCGGACGGGCAAAGTGGATTATTTGACCCCCGCCGGTGATTACAAGGTCAACAACAAAAAGAAAGACCCCGAATGGAACGACCCCAAGACGGGCAAGCGATTTGCCGCCGGCGATGCGGGCAATGAATTGGGAACGCGCTGGCTCGGATTCCAGGGAGCCAATCTCGGCATCCACGGCACGATCCACCCGGAAACCATCGGAACCTACGCCTCCAACGGTTGCGTCGGCATGTTGAAAGAAGATATTGAAGAATTATTTGATCTGGTTCCGGTCGGCACGCCGATCAAGATCACAGGAAAAATTCAGCAGAAGGGGAACGCCTCGTGAGCAAAAAATCTTCCGCGACCCGTTCGCTCCGTCTGGCTTTGCCCAAGGGGAGCTTGCAAGAATCCACTTTCAAACTATTCCGTTTGGCCGGATTCGATTTCAACGTTTCCAGCCGTTCGTATTTGGTCAATTCCGACGATCCCGAAGTCGAGGCGTTGCTGATTCGTCCGCAGGAAATGGCGCGTTATCTCGAACATGGAAAATTCGACGTCGGTCTTACGGGATTGGATTGGGTTTTGGAGACCGAAGCCGACGTGCATGAAGTCGCCGTGTTGAATTATTCCAAGGTTTCGATGCGGCCGGTGAAATGGGTGCTGGCTGTTCCGGAAAAAAGCGCGATCCGCTCAGTCAAGGATTTGCAGGGCAAGCGCGTCGCCACGGAAGTCGTCAACCTGACGAAAAAATATCTCGCCAAGAACGGCGTCAAGGCCGAGGTCGAATTTTCTTGGGGCGCGACGGAAATCAAGGCGCACGAATTCGTGGACGCCATCGTCGAAGTGACCGAAACCGGAAATTCCCTGCGGGCGAATAATTTGCGGATCGTGGATACAGTGCTCGAATCCAGCACGCGGCTGGTCGCCAACAAAACCGCGTGGCGTGATCCGTGGAAGCGCGAAAAGATCGAAAGCATGGCGTTGCTCCTGCAGGCGGCCATCGCCGCGCATGATCGCGTCGGACTGAAAATGAACGTTCCGGTCAAGATGCAAAAGGAAATCATCGCCCTCCTTCCCGCGCTCACCTCTCCCACGATTTCGCCCTTGTCGAATTCCGATTGGGTCGCGGTCGAAACGATCATTTCCGAGTCGGTCGTAAAAAGATTGATCCCGGCGCTCCGTCGAGCGGGCGCACGCGGGATCATCGAATATCCGCTCAACAAGGTGATAGATTGAAGGTCGTCGGCGTCATCCCCGCGCGTTACGGTTCGACCCGGTTTCCGGGCAAGGCGCTGGTGTCGCTTCACGGCAAACCTCTGATCCTCCACGTCGTGGATCGCGTCCGGGAGGCTTCTCTATTAAATCATTTTTGCGTTGCCACGGATGACGACCGGATCGCCGAGGCGGTTCGGTCGACGGGATGCGAGGTCGCGTTGACCTCGAAAAACTGCGCAACCGGAAGCGACCGCATCGCCGAGGTCGTTCGCAAGCAAGGCAAGGATTGGGACATCATCGTCAACATTCAAGGGGACGAGCCGTATATCTCGCCGACGGTGATTGACGCGGTGGTTGAAGCATTGATGGCCTCGCCCGATTGCGGCGTCTCGACGGCGATGGTCCCGATTTTGAGGAAGGAAGATTTTTATTCGCCTCACGTCGTCAAGGCCGTCGCCGATTCGCAGGGGCGCGCGCTTTATTTTTCCCGCTCGCCGATTCCCTCCCCCGATCGTCTGACGCCCGAAGAATTGCGCGCCGAGGATTTTTGCTGGGGAATGAAACATCTGGGAATTTACGCCTATCGGAAGGCGATTTTGATGGATTTCACGCAATGGCCGCAGACGCCTTTGGAAAAACGGGAGCGATTGGAGCAATTGCGATTGATGGAACACGGCATCCGGATTCGCATCGTGGAGGTCGCGCACGATTCCATCGGCGTGGATACGCCGGAGGAATTGGCGGAATTGGAAGGGATCTCGATTAACCGGAAATAAAATACGAGGAGAGAAATATGGCGAAATTACTGGTTCAAATTACAAGAGACGTTATGCAAATTAAGCGTGAAATCTTCTGGGGTGACAAGTTGGTATATCTTCTGGTTGCCGACAGACGGATACAGTATCCTCACGCCCGTTCGCGGATCGCATATGTTGGAACGACTCAAAACGGAATTAGCCGGATCGCGAGTAGTGCCGCTGATCGGGCAGAAGACCTTCTCGACAGCTACGGAGTAAGGTTTTTCCACGTTTACACTGTTACCTGCACTCCGCGCCGAAATATGGAAACTTGGAAAAAACTCGAACACGCTCTGATACAGGAATTGAAGGAGATGTACGGGGATTGTCCTTGGCTTAATGCGCGTGGAGGCAACCGGGAGGCACAACGTCCTTTCTCCAAGACCCGTCTCAGAAATATTCTGGAGGAATTTGAATGAATGAACGTAGGTAGACCTGTCTGCGGTGAAGGTAAACAACGGCAACCGCCCGACGATGAACGTGTCAACCCCGAAGGGGTTGAATTTGAATAGCCGTGGGTGAAACCCACGGAAAGCAGACCACAAAAAAATCAACCCTGAAAGGGTTGAACAAAATAAACCATGAAATGTCCACTTACACCCAAATTCTCTACCACGTCGTCTTCACCACCAAGAACCGAAGACGGCGCCTTTCCAAGGACAAACGCGAACCGCTTTTTCGCTACATTTGGGGCGTCGTCAAAAATAATCAATGTCATCTTTATCGAATCAACGCCGTGGAGGATCACGTGCATCTCTTGACCAGCCTCCATCCCACCGTGCCGTTGGCCGATTTGGTGAAAGACATCAAGATCAGCTCGGCCTTATGGATCAAAGAAAAAGGCGTGTTTCTTGGTTTTGACCATTGGCAGGACGGATATGGGGCGTTTACGGCGTCGTATGACCGAAAAGATGAATTGATCGCCTATATCAAAGGGCAGGAAGATCATCACAAAAGGGTTTCGTTTCAGGATGAATTGAAGAAGCTTTTGAAGGATGCGGGGGTAAAATTTGATGAAAAATATCTGGCTTAGGGTTGTTCATTCATTGTTCGACCCCTTCGGGGTCGGAATTTTTCTGGGATCATTTGACCGTGGGTTTCACCCACGGCTATTCAAATTCGACCGCTTCGCGGTCGTCGGAATCCGCCGCGAGATCGTGTTGAACCGCATCTGGAAACCAAAATTGATCGTGCGTGGGTGCAGACGGAGTGATCCAGAAGCATAGGACATTCTTGATCAACCCCGACAGGGGTTGAATTTGAATAGCCGTGGGTGAAACCCACGGAAACAAGGAACAAGGAAGAATTTTCAACCCTGAAAGGGTTGAACAAAAAAAGCAAAGAACAAAAATCAAAGGAGAATGGCACCCATGACCAAATTCATTTTCATCACCGGCGGCGTGGTCAGTTCGCTCGGCAAGGGGATCGCCACCGCCTCGATCGGCGCGCTTTTGAAAATGCGCGGGCTTAAGATCACGATGATGAAGCTGGACCCCTATCTCAACGTGGACCCCGGCACGATGAGTCCGTTCCAGCACGGCGAGGTCTTCGTCACCGACGACGGCGCCGAGACCGACCTCGACCTCGGCCACTACGAGCGCTTCACCAGCGGCACCGTCACCCGCGACCACAACTTCACCACCGGCCAGGTCTACGAGGCCGTGATCAACCGCGAGCGCCGCGGCGACTACCTCGGCGCGACCGTGCAGGTGATCCCTCACATCACCG
>CAZRCZ010000043.1:0-1515 GCA_964598765.1 uncultured Candidatus Sumerlaeota bacterium
GAGGATCGTGGTCAACTGCGAGGTCGGTGAATCCATCCGAACCTTCGACGTCGCGCCGAGCCGCACATTCTTTGTCGCCAATGGGAAAAGCGAAATTTGGACTGCCGAGGAGGCGAACGGCCTTTCAATCGGTTCCGCCTCAATGAGGAAGTGGTTTTCCAATGAGGGTGTGGCTTCCATGAGGGATCTTGCCTATCCCTTGACCTTCGACCACTTTCATTTCGACGCGATCATGGACTTGCGCTACGTGGAAAAATACGACGGCGTTTTGGTTCAAGGAGAATTGCAACCCGGTTACAAGCATCCCGACGATCCCACGCTGGAACTCACCGAGCGCGTCCACTTGCGATTTCTCAGCAGGAAGAATGATCGGATTCATTTGTGGCAAAAGCCGCGTCGTTTTCCCGTGGAGCTGATGGAGAATCTGACCCTGAAGGGATTGGTTTCCCCCTACCACGTCGGCGCAATCGACTTGGACCAACGAACGGCGACGCTCTTCTATATCGAAAATTTTCGCTCCCGCCTGTATCGCATGGCGGATGGATTGTGGGGAAGCGCGAAAAACGGAAACGGTCCCGTCGCTCCGCCGACCGTGGACGGCGCGCAATACGTCATGGCCAACCTTCGTCCGGACTTGCATCTACAAGATCGAATCGAGCGCCTTCCGCGCCAAGGCCCGTATGTCGGCATGGTCATCGGCTCTTCGCTCCTCATCTATTCGGAAATGCTTTCCGGCAATCTTGTTGATTTCAGCAGAATCCTCGAAGACAAGCTCCAAAACGATCTCGGATGCTCCGACGGCATCCGGCTGGAACTTGTGGATCGCAATACGTTTGGGCTTCACCTCCCTGAATCCATCAAGGCTTTGGAAACCTATGTGAATTCCGGCGCGCGATTGGACGTGGTAATGATCGAGCTTTATCAACTGACCTTCGGCTATTGGGGGAACATCAATCTGTTGAATGTAAAGACAGGGGAACTCGCTCAATACTTGGAGCGAATATCCGTGGCGGCAAAGCGATACGACACCAAGGTCATTTTCCTGAACACCTCCGGACTTCTTTCCTATCGCCGCGAAGGATTGCGCAAAAGTCCGGACAATCTTAAACCTTTTGTCAAAATGGCGCGGGATGCCGGGTTTGAAGTTCTGGAACCTACCGATCAGCTTCTCCGCGATTACCTCCGTTTGACGCCGTGGGGTTCCGCATCCTATACGGGGCACCATGCGTCGCCTTGGGCCATTGAAGCAACCGCAAATAAATTCGAGATGATGCTTTATCCCTTGATCCGCGACACTCTCAAAGGGCGTATTCCGGCT
This sequence comes from uncultured Candidatus Sumerlaeota bacterium, assembly GCA_964598765.1. Classification (GTDB taxonomy): domain Bacteria; phylum Sumerlaeota; class Sumerlaeia; order MVZB01; family JAJFLK01; genus CAZRCZ01. The sequence continues at coordinate 1,319 of CAZRCZ010000043.1, forward strand.
TGCGACCGCAAACCCGCTCCCGAAACCAAGCCCGCCGATCCCAATGCCGTCCTCGCGGTGACCTTGCCGGTGTTCGAGAAACACCTTCAGAATCTTCGGTTGATTCCGATAGAGCTTGGGGCGTTTCAGAAATCTTACGCGAACCGTCAAATTTCGATTTTCGTGGATTTGGCGAAGGTTGGGGCCTACAAGGAGAA